>LQPU01000038.1 GCA_002101905.1 Mycobacterium shimoidei
TGGTCGGCAGCCTGACCGCGGCCGGCGCCGGGGCCGGGGCCGGTGTGGGGCTCGGCGTCGGCGCGAGGGCCAACGCGGGGGGCGGAACGGTAGGCAAGATGGGCACCGGGATGGCATGCAGCCCGGCCAAGCCCGCCAGACCTGCTAAGCCGCCGACCACCAAAGGGGCGGCCGCCAACGGAACCAACGGCAGGGTCAACAGCGGCAGAAAGACCGGGAGCAGCACCAGCGACTGCTGGAGCAAGGTCTTCAGCAACGCGATGGTGTCGGTGATGATCGTGCCGATGGCTTCGATGGTGGTGAACAGCAATGTGTAAGCGATACTCGCGGGATTACCCGAGGCGAACGCCGCGGTGAGATCCGCTCCGATGAACGCGAACGTCTGGGACAGGAAGGCCACATAGGACCCGATATCCATTGGATAGCCAAGAGCGAACGCGATATTGAACGGGCTGAAGAACGCGATCGGGTTGCCGACCCAGGCCAGAAACGGATCGATTCCGGAGAGCAGCGACGCCAGGTAGGGGTCGTTGACCAGCGTGTCGATTAGCGGTTGTAAGACGTTGTTGTAGAAGTCGATATAGCCGATCTGCTGTAGCCACTGCTGAATCTCCTCTTGGGTATCGGGAGGCAGCGTCGACGACCCACCATCTGATGTGTCCGCCGCCGCATTGGCTTTCACGATCTGCGGTGCTGGTGTGGACGGCGGTGACGCGGCCACCGCGGCGGTGCCTATACCGTGGTAGATGCTCATCACGGTGGCGGCCTGGATCCACATCCGGACGTAGTCCGCCTCGTTCAATGCGATCGGAATCGTGTTGATACCAAAAAAATTCGTCGCTACCAGCACAGCGTGAGTGGCGTGGTTGGCGGCCAGCTCAGCCAGCGTCGGCATGGCCGCCAGCGCGCTGGTGTAGGCGGTGGCCACGGTTTCGTGTTGTGCGGCCATCGCTGTGCTGTCCGCGGCGGCCTGCGCCAGCCACGTCAGATACGGTGCATGGGCGGCAACGTAGGCCGCGGCGGTGGGTCCGTCCCAGCTGCCGGCCTGTACCGCCTCCAACACCGCGGTGAGCTCTTCGGCGGATTCGGTGTATTCGGTGCTCAACGAATTCCACGCCCCCGCGGCCGCCAGTAACGGGCCGGGGCCGGGGCCGGTGCTCAGCAGTGCGGAATGCACCTCCGGCGGCTGTGCCATCCAAATCGGCGCCGTCATCGATAGCCTCCCTCAGCCATGGTGAAATCCTTTGCCGGAGCGATCAATTGGATCAGGATCCAGCCCCAGATATTTGGCGCGCAGCCGATCCCACAGTTCCAGTTGGCCCCATGCGGGCTTGTTGCGAATCTGCTGATCGTTGGTCAAGAACGGGTTCGGCAGCATCAACGTCATCATCTGCTCGCCGCGTCCGTTGAACAGCCGCACACCCCACGACGTGGGGCACCCGTCGCTGCCGATTCGGCGATAGAGTTCCGCCCGCGAACATCTGCGGATCCGGCCTAGCTCGGGTCCGCTTGCCCGATGCTCGCCGATGCAGAGGTGAAAGTGCCAGCGGCCGAAGTCGACGGTGGCGTACCCGTCGGACATCCGGATGCGCTTGGGCGGGTTGGGCGCCGCCACTTCCCAAGCTGCGCCCTGGACCATCACGCCGAACCAGATGTCGTTCCAGTACTCCTCGAAGCACAGGCGAATCAGGTCGAGCAGGCTCTGTTCGTCGGTGGGCAGCGGCCAGACTTGTTCGCGGCCACCGCCGTCGGCATCGACCATGGCAGGTTGGGTCATGAGGGCACCGTCTTGCGTTCAGGGGGTGGTCTGGTCAGCACGCAGTCGCCGCACAATCCGCCGCGAGACGCGCGATAGTACAAACAGCAACTAGTGCGCCGATACGTGGCGCCGGTGAAAACCACCGCATCCGCGAGTCTTTCATCGGCACACAGACGGCGGGCCAGCGCTGTGGCCTCACCGCCCAGCACACCGCCGGCGCCGAGTAGCGCCGAGGCCGCGTTGCCCCGCAACAACTTCGCAGAGGTCGGGGTCAGTCGACGCAGTGCCGCGGCGAGCGGGTCGAGGTGCGTTGCGAGGACCATGTCGGTGAGCAGTGGCTCTAGGGCATCACCCTCCCACGCGACGGGATGTTCGACGTGCAAGTGGATTTCGCCGTCGGTTTCTGAGAACATCAGGTGCTCGGGCGTCAGGTCGAGCAGTAGCCGGCCGGTGGCTAGCGCCCCGAGGCCAATCGACCACAGCCGTGCGGCAAAGCCGAGGAAGAACGTGGATGCCGCAACCCGTCGCTCGGCGGCGTCGATGCGTGCCTGCAGGCGATCAACAATGCCGCGCAATACGGCGGTGTCGGTGTAGAGCTGGCCTACCGGACGCCAACCCTGATCGACCGGGCCGGTTGTCAGTGTGAAATATGAGCTGACGCGAGAGAGTTCGTCGAGCAGCGCCGTCGCATGCGCCTCCGGCGCGCACCGGTGGGTAGTGGACGGCAACTTCGCCAGCAGCGCCGGGAGGTTGCCCAATTCGCCCGATACGGTGAAACCGGCGGCGCGCACCGTGACGTGGTCGGGCCGCGTTGCCGCGACGACGATCTCGGCGGGCTCGCGCACCACCCAGCCCTGCCGTGCGAGAATCCGTTGCAGCGCGCCGTGCAGTGGATCCCGCGCGTCAACGCGTGCTGGCCTGCCGCCGGTGGTGCGCACCACGAAAACTCCGCTGGCGGGCTCGAAGCACAGTGTGTCGCTGTCGAATACAGCGCCGAGACGTCCCGACAGCACCAATTCCTCACCGATCGCGTCTAGCAGCTCACCGGCACTGTCGAACAGCCACACGCGATCGGCAACGCGCAGCGCAAGCTCCAAGTCGTGCGTGGACAACACGACTGCCAAGTTGTGGTTGCGGGCCAGTTCGCGCAGCATTTCGAGCAGCCCGGTGCGCGACGGCACGTCCAAAAAGGCTGTCGGCTCGTCGAGCAGCAGAACCGACGGCTGCTGGGCGAGCGCCCGTGCGGTCAACACCCGCTGCCGTTCGCCGTCAGAAAGTTCGGCGGCCGGTCGCGCCGCGAGGTGTGCGGCGTTCACCGCTGCCAGCGCCTCATCGACGACGGCGTCGTCGTCCGGCGTCAGCCGGCCACTGATGCCCAGGTGCGGGATGCGGCCCAAACCGGCGAGTTCGCGAGCCGACAGCAGGCCGGGGTCGACCCGGTCGGTGAGCACCACCGCCACCCGGCGGGCCAACGCATCGGCCGGCACCTGGGTCAGGTCGACTCCGTCGAGCAGCACCTGACCGTCGAGTGCGGCCTGCAGGCCGCACAAGGTGCGGATCAAGGTGGACTTCCCGCAGCCGTTGGGGCCGAGCAGCACGGTGAGTTCGCCGCGACGTGCCCGCGCCCGCAGACCGGTCGCGACCGTGGTGGTTGTGCGTCGGCGGCGATATCCGATGGCGAGGTCACGCAACTCGATCATTGGGCCAGCCCCACCCCGCGGCGGCTGCGCAGCAGCACGATGACCACAATCGGCGCACCGAGCAACGCGGTGACCGCATTGACCGGCAGGACTGCCCCGCTGCCCGGAAGCTGGCTGAGCACACCGCAGCCCAGTGCGGCGGCGGCACCCATCAAGACCACCCCGGGCAGCACCCAGCGGTGATCGGAGGTGCCCAGCGCCAACCGGGTCAGGTGCGGCACCGCGAGACCCAGGAAGGCGATCGGCCCGCAAAACGCCGTCGTCGCCCCGGCCAGCAGCGACGCCGACGCGACGGTGATCAGCCGCACCCGCCGCACATGCACGCCCATGGTGCGGGCATAGTTCTCGCCGAGTAACAGCGCGTTGAGCGGGCGCACGGTCAGCGCCGACACGATGACGCCGGCCGCGACGACAGGCAACAGCAGCCGCAAGTCGGCCCACCCGGTTCCGGCGAAACTGCCCAGCCCCCAAAGCAAATACTGCGACACCCGCTGCGGATCGGCGTAGACGAGCAGCACGCTGACAATCGCGGTGCTGGCCGCGCCCACCATCACGCCGATCAGCAGCAGCGTCACGGCCGAGCGCACCCAGCGTGCGAGTACCAGCACGATCGCCAGCACCGCCGCCGCGCCCAGCGCCGCCGCCAGCACCACACCGCCCGGTAGTGCCGAGCTGAAACCGGCTCCGGTGCCGATCACCACAACGGCCACACCCAAGCTTGCGCCGGAACTGACGCCCAGCACGTACGGGTCGGCGAGCGGGTTGCGAAACAGGGTCTGCATCTGCAGCCCGGCGACCCCGAGACCGGCACCCACCGCGATCGCGGTCAAGACCCGCGGCAACCGCATGCTGTGCACGATCACCTGCCAACGCGGGTCCGACGGTTGGGCGCCGACGAGCACCCGGACGGTGTCGTGCAGCGGCACCCGCACCGGCCCGAGCGCAAGGCCCAGCGCAGCCAGTACCACCACACCGGCGGCCAGCGCCGTCAACACCGTCGGGGTTTTGTTCATGCGCGGCTGACCTGCCGGTAGAACGCAAACTGATGGTTGGCAGACAGTTCGGGGTGCAGGATCGCCACCAGGTCGCTCAGCACCAGATCGGGGCGGGCCGCGCCGCGCTCCCAGTAATCGTCGGTCTGCGACCAGACTTGACCATCACGCACTGCGGCCAGTTCGCGATAGCGGCTGTCGACGGCCAGCGCGTCGGCGATAGTTTTCCAGCCGCTGCCGACCAGCCATAGCGGCGCGTGTCCGGCCCGGGCGTAGACCGACTCGAGGCTGAGATGCAAGCTGCCGGTGCCGGTGTCGCCGGCCCAGGGATAGCGGCCGCCGGCGTCGCGAACCAGACGAGCCGGGTAGCTGTCGCCGGCCGGCAGGGACCAGCTGCCCTGATCCATTGCGCCGAGCAGCACCTCGGTCGCCCGGGCATCAGCGGCCCTCCGGGCGATCCTGTGGTAGTCGTCGCGAAGCTTGGCGTACAGCTCGTCGGCCTTCTTTTCGGTGCCGGTGAGCGCCGCGAGCACCTTGACCCATTCGGCCCGGCCCAGCGGGGTGGGCTCCAGCCATTCGGCGTCGGCGACCACCGGGACGCCGGCCTCGCGCAGCTTGACATAGCCCGGGTCGTCGATGCCCGCCGCGACCAGCACATCGGGGCGCGCGGCGAGCACGGTCTCGGCATCGATCTGCTGCCCCGGCGCGTAGCTGACGATCTTGCCGCTGTCGACGCGATGGCGAAGCTGTGGGCTGACGACGTAGGCGGTGTTCGCGACACCGGTGATCACGTCGGTCCGCTGGAGTTCGCTGATCATGCCCAGCTGGGTGGTGGATGCCGAATACATGCTGGTGACCGGCACCGTAATCCGCGGCGCGGCGGCCAGCGCTCCGGTCAGCTGCGGGGCGGGCGCACCACAGCGCACCAGCACATATGACTGCGGCTTGGCACGCGGATACGGCTGCTTGACGGTCAGCACCTGATAGCTGTTGTGGTAGCTGAGCGTGAAATTGGTGGCGTCGACGACCCTCGATTTGTCCGGGAAGTAGTCGGTGTGCGCGTCGAAGTCGGTAATGCAGCCGCTGGGCAGCGCGGTGCCGGTCTCAGGGCGGGCGGCACACGCCCCCGCCGTGAGCGCCGTGACGGCGACCAGCGTGACGGCCACCCAACAACGACGTGACATCGACGTCATCAGCTCTCTCGGGGTACACCGCCCCGGTTCGCAGGATGCGATGACGCGAGTGTCCTGGCTCTCGGATCACTGCTCGCCTCGCCTTCCAGCTCGCGGCCGTGGCTAATGAGGGTCGCTCCCCGATCACAGTGGCGGGACCGCGCCGGATTCACACCGGCTTCCTGCATCGTCATCGCCTTACGCGCGACATTGTCGCACAACGGTTGCCAGGCGGCGGTCAAGTCGGCGACGTAGTGACGGCCCAGGTCACCGCGGCTCGCCGTTGAGCCGGTAGCGGATCAGCCGCGAGCTGTTGGCGACGACGGCCACCGACGACGCGTTGTGCAGGATCGCGGCGAGCACCGGCGACAGTGCTCCGCCGGCGCCGATCAACAGCCCTGCGGCGTTGACCGCGATCGACATCCCGTAGTTCTGCCGGATCACGTCGACGGCCCGCGC
Source organism: Mycobacterium shimoidei (assembly GCA_002101905.1). Classification (GTDB taxonomy): domain Bacteria; phylum Actinomycetota; class Actinomycetes; order Mycobacteriales; family Mycobacteriaceae; genus Mycobacterium; species Mycobacterium shimoidei. The sequence goes on from LQPU01000038.1 coordinate 6,083, forward strand.
GCCCAGGTCACCCACGTCGAGTAGGCGTTGCAGGTCGTCGTTGGCCAGCGCTACGTCGGCGGTTTCGACGGCGACGTCGGTGCCGGCCAGCCCCATGGCGATGCCGATGTCGGCCGCGGCCAGCGCGGGCGCGTCGTTGATGCCGTCGCCGACCATGCCGACGACGTGGCCCTCGTCCTGCAGCGTGCGCACCACTTCGAGCTTGTCCTCAGGCAGCACCTCGGCGCGCCATTCGTCGATACCGAGGTCGGCGGCAACCACTTCGGCGATCTCCGGATGATCACCGGTGAGCATGACGATCCGTCGAATTCCGTTGCCCCGCAACCGCTGCAGCACATCGGGCGCCTCAGGGCGCACCTCGTCGCGCAGACTGATCAGGCCCACCAAAGTCCCGTCCACCGCCAACAGCAGCGGAGTCTCGGCCTGGCGACGCAGCTTGTCCACCCACTCGGTGGCCTCGCTGGTCACCTCGACGTTTTCCGACTGCAGCAGCCCCGGGCTGCCCAGCAGCAGGGTGCGGCCATCCGCCCAGGTCCGCATGCCCAGGCCGACCAGGACCTCGCACTCTTCATGCGGCGGGATGATGATGCGGCGTTCCTCCGTCGAGCGGATCACCGCCTCGGCCAGCGGGTGGCGGGAGTGCAGCTCCGAGCTCGCCGCATAGGCGAGAACCTGCTCTGGCTGCCAATCTTCGTGTAAGGCAATGATGTTCGTCACTATCGGTCGGCCGACGGTCAGTGTTCCGGTCTTGTCGAACACGATCGCGTCCACCCGCCCCGCCTGCTCGAGGTGCGACCCGCCCTTGATCAGGATGCCGCGGCGTGCACCGTTGCCGATCGCGGCGCTGATCGCCGTCGGGGTGGCCAGCCCCACGGCGCACGGGCACGCGATCAGCAGCATGGTCATGGCGCGCCGGACATCACCGGTGATCGCCAGGGTGATCGCCGAGACGATGAACGAGATGGGAACGAAGCGACGGGAGAAGTTTTCGCCGACAGTCTGGATCGGCGCCCGATCGTGGTGCGCCTCTTCGACTCTGGAGATGATGCGGCCGATGGTCGTTTGGTTGCCGACAGCACGCGCCCGGACCACCAGTCGTCCACGCAGCACCACCGAACCGGCGTGCACCACCGACCCGGCGACGATGCTGACCGGCAGCGTCTCGCCGGTGATCGCGGACTGATCGACAATCGCCTCGCCGTCGATGACCTCGCCGTCGACCGGGATCGCCACGTGGTCGTGAACCACCACGTCGTCGCCGACCTGCACGGTGTCGATGGCTACCTGCACCTCGTTGCCGTCGTCGAGGCGAAGCCAGGCCGTATCGGCGGCGCCGCGCAACAGGTCGGAGATCGCCCGCCGGGTCCGACGCAGCGTTAGATCCTGCAGGTACTCACCGATATTGAGCAGCCACAGCACAGTCAACGCCACCACGTTCTCGCGCAGCACCAGGCTGGCCACCGTCGCCGCTGTCACCAACGCGTCGGTGCCGGCGCGCCCGGAGCGCAGCGCGCGCAGCGCGCCGCGCAAGAACGGGTAGCCCATGAATATCGTTGCGCCGGTGGCCACCAGCTGGCCGCTCGGACCCAGAAGTGGTGGCCGGTTGAACGCGTAACGGCGCACACCGAGCAACGCCAGTGCCGCACCGCCGATCACCATGCGCAGCACATCGGCGTTGCGGACGTCCGCCGAGCGCGGCGTGCGTGCCGGAATCAGCTCTGCCGCAACATGTTCAGCTGAGCGGATCGCGTCCAAAACCACCGTGCGGTCGCAGCGTTTCGGTGAGTACCACACCACGACCGAACCGGTGTGCGGATAGGCGTGCACCGCTCGCACCCCGTTTTGGCTTTCGACCGCGTCCTCCACAGCGACGGCGCGCCGCGAGTTCGATCGCACCCACGGGACATGCACCCGCATCCGCCCGGCCGCGTCGGAAATTACCTGCAGGGCAGGAGGCCCGGTCATAGAGTCAGTGCTCGTGGTCGTGCTGACCGACGGCCGGGGGCGGCGCCTCTTCGCCGATGCGTTCGCGGGCTTCGGCCACCACATCGGCGAACTTCAGCCTGGCCGACTCGGCTGCCTGCTCGGCGCGCCGGGTTCCGCGCAGGCTCCACTCCGTCGCGGTGACTGCGGCCTCGTGCACCGGTGCTGATCGCACGGCCTTACGCAGCGCCTCGTAGGCGCTGACGCCGACCAGACCGGTGATCACAGTCCCGGCTGCTTTTCCGAGTAGCCCATGCACCAACATCGCCACGCTCCTCCTCTCAAGGGCTGTCGCACCGACGTTAACATAGAAATATTGCTATACCAACATGTATTTACCGGGCCTATAGGTCGAGGACCCGGGTGACTTTCTCGGTTTCGATCCGTCTCGGCAGTGCCGCGGGATCGGCATTGGCCACTTGCACCAGCGAGGCGCCGGTCGACAGCACCGCCAGTAGGCCGTCGACCAACTCGGCGGGCTGATTCCACGACGCGGTCGACAGAATCCGGTCACTGGGCGTCAAACCCCTTGCCGCAGCTGAGTTTTGGCAGTCTGCCAGCACCTCGTCGACGGATCGGCCGGCCAGCGCCGGACCGGGGTGGCGTTCCCCGGCGATCTGGTCGCCGTGCACCCGCACCGCAGTCGCGTAATCGGTGACGCCGACCGGCAGATCCGGTACCGGACTGCCGAACGGATCCAGCGACAGCGCCGCCACTTCGCCGTCCGTCGCAGCGAAGGCCTCCTGCAGACGTGCCGCCGTGCAGAACGCGACGTCGGCTTGCGTACCGTCGAGCAGCGCCTCGGCGCCGATCCACCACACTCCGAACAGCACCGCCGCCGTCTGCCAGTGCGCGGGTAGCAATATCGCCACCCGGCTGGCGGGACCGGCGCCCAGCTCGTCGCGCAACAAGTTGCCGGTTTTGGCAGCCCAGTTTGCCAATGTGACCGCGGAAAGCTCGATGCGCTCGCCGGTGGCGTCGTCGTAGTAGGTGATGCGCGGGCCGACCGGATCGGTGCGCAGCATCGGCTCGAGGATCGCGTCTGAAAGCGTGGTCACCTTAGGCCGCAGTTTCGATTAGCCAACTGTGCAATCGTCGTGACACTAGTTGACGCACTCCGGATGATCGGAGCCGGCCGTCAAGATCGGTGACGGGGGAGGGGCTTCGGGGTTCGACGCGTTCGACGAGTCGGAGTTCGACGCCGCCAGGGTGGTTGCGTCACCGCCCAGCCCGGAGCCCGGACCCGTGTAGTCGTTGGCCAGCACCACTCGCACCGTCCCGGCCGGCACCGAACCATCGGCGACTACGGGCAGTCCGCCGAGATCCTTGGCGACCGACTGCGCACCCAGGTCGTCGGCCGTGGCGGCGCGCACCTGGCTCTCCGATACGTGAGCAGCTTCGTTGTTGGCGACGGTCCCCGGGGTAAATCCCTTGGCGGTCAATACCTCTGACACCGCTGCCGCCAGCCCGTTGATGTCGGTGTCGTTCAACACGCTGACGGTGGTTTTGGCCCGTGAGTACGCGATCTCCTCGGTCTTGCCCTGCTCCTGATCCTGCAACAGACCTGCGACCCAATCGGCGACCTGATGCGGATCCACCCGCACCACGCTCTGCATGCCGTCGTCGCTCCAGCCCGATTCATCGAGCACCGGAATGGTCGCGAACGCGACATTACCGGCGGTCAGCTTCTGCAGCTGTTTCACGAAATCCATGATGTCCCAACCTGCGGACAGCACGACTGAGCGCTGGATGGCGAGCTGCAGCCGGTCCATCGTCGCCGGGCTCGACAACGTCCTGCCGGAAATCACCTTGTGGGCCAGTGAGGCCATCACCACCTGCTGACGCACCACCCGGTCGAGGTCGCCGCGGGGGAGGTCGTGGCGCTGGCGCACGAAGCTCAGCGCCTGCGGACCGTTGAGCTTCTGCCAGCCCGCTGAAAAGTCGGCGCCCGAAAGGGGTTCGTACACAGGCTCTTTGAGGCAGACATCGACCCCACCCAGGGCATCGGTGATCAGTGCGAAGCCCAGCAGCCCGACCTCGGCGTAGTGATCGACGGTGACGCCGGTCAGATCGGCGACGGTTTTGATCAGCGCCTCGCGCCCGGCCTCGGTTCCGCGTGCCTCGGCTTGGGCGGGGTCGACGCCGGATTCAACCAGGCTGACGCGCTTCTCTTCCCTCACCTGGCCGTAGACCCCGTTGATCTTGGTCTTGCCCAACCCGGGCGCGGACACGTAGGTATCGCGCGGAATCGAGATCGCGGTCGCCGACTTTCCGTTCTCGGGCACGCGCACCAAGATGATGGTGTCGGTGTTGGTGGCCACCTCGTCGCCGGCGCGCAGGACGGCCAACTCCTCGGCGCTCAGCGGGTTGCCGTGGGCGTCGGTGCGACTGTCCATGCCGACCAGCAGGATGTCGATCGCGCCATCGTCGGCGCCGTTGCCCAGCGACGGAGCGAACATATGGAAGATCCCGTCCTCGAACGAGCGAACCTTGCTCCACGCCACTCCGGTACCAAGCACGATCGCCACGGCCATCACGCTGGCGACCACACGAATCACACGATGCGCAGGCACCACAACAGACTACTTGCGTCACAGCAGTATCAGGGGAACCCCGGCGTCGGCGTGCCAGACTCGTGACCGCCGGGCGACGATGCAGACCACAGGGGAGGTACCCGCGGCCGGGCGAGAGGAGCGAGGCTTTTGACGAAGCGGATCGTCATCACCGGCGCGGGCGGTCAAGTAGGCGGCTGCTTGGCAGCCGAGGCGGTCCGGCAGGGGCGTGAGGTGCTGGCGTTGACGTCCTCGCAGTGGGACATCACCGACCCGGGCGCGGCCGAGCGCATCGTCGAGAACGGCGACGTCGTGGTCAACTGCGCGGCGTACACCGACGTCGACGCGGCCGAGACCGACCGGGAGGCCGCTTACGCCGTCAACGCCGAAGGCCCGCGGCACATCGCGGCGGCGTGTGCGCGCGCCGGAGCACGGCTGGTCCACATTTCCACCGATTTCGTGTTCAGCGGTTCGGCGTCGCAGCCGTACGAGCCGGACGACGAAACCGGGCCGCTGACCGTCTACGGCCGCACCAAGCTGGCCGGTGAAGTGGCTGTGCTCACCACGCTCCCCGAAGCCACGGTGGTGCGGACCGCATGGGTCTACACCGGCAAAGACGGCAACGACTTCGTCGCCACCATGCGCAGGCTGGCCACCGCCGACGGCACCGCCGAAGTCGTCGATGACCAGATCGGCTCCCCGACCTACGTGCGCGATCTGGTCACCGCGCTGTTGCAGGTGGTCGACGGTCGGGTGCACGCACCGGTGGTGCACGCGGTTAACGCGGGCGCGGTCAGCCGGTTCGAGCAAGCCCGCGCGGTGTTCGCCGGCGTCGGCGCCGACCCGTCGCGGGTGCGGCGGCCGGTCAGCAGCGACGCCAGACCGCGGCCGGCGCCGCGTCCGCGTTATTCCGCACTGGGCGGCAGGCTGTCGGCCGAGGCGGGACTGACACCGCTGCGGGCGTGGCGCGACGCGCTGGGCGAGGCATTGCGGGCATAGGCCGTTACTCTCTACGCGTGAGCGACGTCTTGCCGGTGGTGACGGTGACCTATTCACCGGGCCCGCACCTGGACCGTTTTTTGGCCTCGCTGTCGCTGGCCACCGAGCGGCCGGTGAGCGTGTTGATGGCCGACAACGGCTCGACCGACGGCACCCCGCAGGAGGCGGTCGAACGGTACCCGAACGTGCGATTGTTCGCGACGGGCGCCAACCTCGGCTACGGCACCGCGGTGAACCGTGCCATGGCGCATCTGGACGACCCCGACGAGTGGGTGATCGTGGCCAACCCGGACGTGCAGTGGGGGCCGGGCAGCATCGATGCGCTGCTCGAGGCGGCGGCCCGCTGGCCGCGGGCGGCGGCCTTGGGACCGCTGATCCGCGACCCGGACGGATCGGTGTACCCGTCAGCGCGCCTGCTGCCCAGCCTGATACGCGGCGGCATGCACGCCGTGCTCGGTCCGCTGTGGCGCAACAACCCCTGGTCGACGGCCTACCGCCAGGAGCACATGGAGCCCAGCGAACGACCGGTGGAGTGGTTGTCCGGGTCGTGCCTGCTGGTGCGGCGCGCGGCATTCGAGCAGGTCGGCGGGTTCGACGAGCGCTACTTCATGTACATGGAAGACGTCGATCTGGGTGACCGGCTCGGTAAAGCCGGCTGGCTGAACGTCTACGTGCCATCGGCCGAAGTCCTGCACCACAAAGGTCACGCCACCGGCCGCGAGTCCGCCCGCAACCTGATGGCGCACCACGAAAGCACGTACATCTTCCTGGCTGACCGGCATTCTGGATGGTGGCGCGCGCCGCTGCGCTGGGCATTCCGGGTCGGCTTGGCGATCCGCGCACGGTTGATGATGCGCGGTTCGAAAGGGCAGTGATGACAGACTCACAGGTGGACGCGGTCGTCCTGGTCGGCGGCAAAGGCACCCGGTTGCGGCCACTGACGTTGTCGGCGCCCAAGCCGATGCTGCCCACCGCCGGGCTGCCGTTCGTCACCCATCTGTTGTCGCGGATCGCTGCGGCCGGTATCGAGCACGTCATCATGTGTACGTCGTATCAATCACGAGTCTTTGAAGCCGAATTCGGCGACGGCTCCAAGCTCGGGTTGCAGATCGAGTACGTCACCGAAGAACACCCACTGGGTACCGGCGGTGGAATCGCCAACGTCTCAAGCCGTTTGCGGTACGACACCGCGATGGTGTTCAACGGCGACGTGTTGTCCGGTGTTGATCTGGGGCAATTGCTCGGCTATCACCGCGAACAGCAGGCCGACCTCACCCTGCACCTGGTACGGGTCGGTGACCCACGCGCATTCGGCTGCGTGCCGACCGAAAACGGCAGGGTCACGGCATTTTTGGAGAAGACACAGGATCCGCCGACTGACCAGATCAATGCCGGATGCTACGTGTTCTCGCGTGAGATCATCGACCGGATACCGCGAGGCCGCGAGGTGTCGGTGGAACGGGAGGTGTTTCCGGCCCTGCTGTCCGACGGCGTAAAGGTATGCGGCTACGTCGATTCCAGCTACTGGCGAGACATGGGAACGCCGGAGGATTTCGTGCGCGGATCGGCGGATCTGGTGCGCGGCATCGCCCCGTCGCCGGCACTGGGCGGCCACCGCGGCGAGCAGCTGGTGCACGACGGTGCGGCGGTGTCGCCGGGCGCGGTGCTCATCGGCGGGACGGTTGTCGGGCGGGGCGCCGAAATCGGCCCCGGCGCCAGGCTCGACGGCGCCGTCATTTTCGACGGGGTGCGCGTCGAGGCCGGCAGCGTCATCGAACGTTCGATCATCGGCTTTGGCGCGCGCGTCGGCCCGCGGGCGTTGATCCGCGACGGGGTCATCGGCGACGGCGCCGACATCGGCGCACGTTGCGAGCTGCTGCGCGGCGCGCGGGTGTGGCCCGGGGTGGCGATTCCCGACGGTGGGATCCGCTACTCGTCCGACGTCTGAACCTGCTGGGTTACGCGCGTCATCAGCCCAGACTCGACGCCCTGCCGACCAGGTAGGCCAGCGCCGCGTCGGCGCCGTCGGGCAGGTCGTCGACCGGCCACCATTGCAGGTCCACCGACTCGTCGCTGACCGTGATCTGTGCATCCGCCGGAGCGTGCGCGACGAACTGCAGGTCGAGGTGGCGGGTCGGCACACCCAGCGAGCAGGTGACCGGATGCACGTGCACGGCAGCCAGTTCGGGTGTCAGTCGCAGCCCGGCCACGCCGGATTCCTCGGTGGCCTCGCGCAGCGCCGCGGCGACGATGTCGTCGTCGTCGTCCTCGCAGTGCCCGCCCAGCTGGACCCAGCGGCCCAGCCGCGGATGCAACGTGAGCAGCGCCCGCGCCCCGGAATCGTCGAGCACCAACACCGAGGCGGTCACATGTCCGGCCACACACTCGCGGCGGCAGGCGTCGTCACGCGCATGCAGGAAGGCCAACACCGAGTGTCGCAGCGAGTCTTGGTTCGGATCTGGCGCCTGCCAGCTCGACAGCAGCGTTATCGCCGAATCCCGAACGCTCACTTGCGCACCAGCAGATTTGCGACGGGCACCGGCTCGCGCGGCTGGTCCGTCGGCTCCAAAGGATAGCCAATGGCGATGGCGCCCAACGGTTCCCAGTCGTCGGGGAGTCCCAGCTCGTCGCGCACCAGGTCCGGGGCGAATATCGTCGAACCGATCCAGCAGCTGCCCACGCCGCGGACCGCCAGCGCGACCAGCAGTGCCTGCACGGCGGCGCCCACCGCGACGGTGAACATGGTGTGCTCGGCGTCGGTGCGCGCGGCGTCGGGATAGTCGTGCGCACCGTCGGGCACCAGCATCGGGATCACCACTTCGGGCGCGTCGTAGAGGATCTGACCGCGGCTCACCCGCCGTTCGATGGCGTCGGCGGGCTTGCCGTCGCCGGCCAAGTCGGTGCGCCACTTGTCGCGCATGCGGTCCAGCAGCCGCATGCGTATCTCGGGGGTCTGCAACCACACGAACCGCACCGGCCGAGTGTGGTGCGGGGCCGGCGCGGTGAGTGCTTCGCCGACGGCCGCCTCGATCAGCTGCGCCGGCACCGGTTGGTCGGCGAACTGACGTATCGAGCGGCGCAACAGCTGGGCTTGCCGGCGGCCGAGGTCCAGCGCTTCGGCGGTCCCGAGCCAGAACAGGTCGTCGGTTCCGGAGCGCACCAGTCGCCGGGCCGTCGAGCCGTCGTCGGATACCGCAACGCCACGGACGACGGCGACCGGGATGTCGGTCAGCTTGCCCTTGACCAAATCGGCGGCCGCTGCGATCTCGTCGGCGACGGCGACCTCGGTGACGATCAGTTCGTTGCCGTGCGCGTCGACTGCACCGGCGTAGTTGTGCAGCACCGCCAGCCCGGCCGCTCCGACGGCGGCGTCGGTCTGGCCATTGCGCCATGCCCGGCCCATCGTGTCGGTGATCACCACTGCGACGGTCACGCCAAGGCGGCTGCGCAGATCGTCCCGCAGCGCCGCGGCGCTGGCGTCGGGATCGACCGGAAGCAAAGCGAGTTCGGCTGCGTCGACGTTCGATCCGTCGACCCCGGCGGCCGCCTGCACCAAGCCCAGCCGGTTCTCGGTGATCAATGTGCGGCCCTTGCGGGCCAGTACCCGCACCGACTCGACATCGACGAGTTTGCGCCGCAGCGTATCTCGCGCCTCAGCGTCGTCGGGCGCCGGAACCAGCCGGCCCTCACATTTGGACACCACCTTGCTGGTGACCACCACTACGTCATCGTCACGCAGCCACGGCGCAGCCTCGGCGATGGCGGCGCCCAAGTCGTCACCGGGACGGAATTCGGGAAGCCCGGTGACAGGCAGGATTTCGATTCCCGACGCCGCGCCGTGTTCGGTCATGCTGCGACGCCCGCGAGCTCCAGTCCGGTGCTCACCATCTTGGCGGTCGCGCTCGGATCGGTCATCAGCAGCGGGATCGACCGCACGGTGACACCGTCGATGTCGGCATGGTCGCCGTCATGGATCAGCCAGCCGTCCAAGATGCCGTTGCCCGAGCGTGCGCCGTAATGCCGGCCGACCGCTTCGGCGGTGGACTCCACGCCGATTACGGTCAGACATTCGTGGGCCATGCCGCGCAGGGGTTTTCCGTCGATGATCGGAGAGTAGCCAACGACTGGAGCGCTGGTCGAGCGCAGCGCCCCGCGAATACCCGGGATAGCCAGGATGGCACCGATGCTCACCACCGGATTCGACGGCGCCAACAAGATGATGTCGGCGTCAGCGATCGCATCGAGCACTTCGGTTGCGGCGTGGGCCTTTTCGGCGCCGATAAAGGCGAAGCTGTGTGTTGGGACCTCGGCGCGATAGCGTACCCACCACTCTTGGAAGTGAATCGCGCGCTGGTTGCTGTCGGTGGGATCGGTGATGACGACATGCGTTTCGCAGCGATCGTCGCTGACCGGCAGCAGCGTTGCCCCGGGCTGCCAGCGGTCGCACAGTGCAGCGGTGACCTGCGACAGTGGATAGCCGGCCCGCAACATTTGTGTGCGCACCAGATGGGTGGCCAGATCGCGGTCGCCGAGGCCGAACCAATCCGGCTGCACACCGTAGCGGTTAAGTTCCTCCTTGGCATGCCAGGTTTCGTCGCGATGGCCCCACCCGCGCTCGGGGTCCACGCCGCCCCCCAAGGTGTACATGCAGGTGTCCAGGTCGGGGCAGATGCGCAAGCCGTGCATCCAGGCGTCGTCACCGATGTTGACCACCGCGGTCAGCTCGTGGTCGGACGCTTGCCCGGAGCCGAACTGGCCCAAGCCGAGTAGCTGTTGTACGCCAAGCAAGAACCGGGCGCCTCCGACACCGCCGACCAAGACCGTGACCTTCACATCGGACGACAGTACGCGCCCGGTGACGGTGCCGTTTCGGGGCGAGCCGGGCAATTGGAGCGCGACACGCCGAGGGCTAAACGGGCGCAGTGCGGTCAAAAATCGGTCACGGGATGGTATGGAATTCTCGCGAATTGCTTGACCAGGACTGACAACACGTGTGTAATCTCATCAGTGTCATTTCCCGGTTAGCCGGCCGGATTCGGTGTCGCAGACCGTGATTCGATCATATGTTCGAATCGGGTGATGGCCACATCAAAACAGGGGCACATCACAACCACGAATCAGGTAAGGAGGCGGAGCATGTCCTATGAACACCTTCGGGGCGTAATGGGAAGCACACCGCGCGCCAATACCGACTCGACGCTGGGGGCAGCAACGGGCCGTCCTCACCTGAGCTTGGTTCCTGATGTGGTCGAAGTGGTTGACCCAGCCCCGGTTACGCCAGATCAGTGGCAAGACCGGGCATTGTGTGCGCAAACCGACCCCGAGGCGTTCTTCCCCGAGAAGGGCGGCTCCACCCGCGAGGCCAAGAAGATCTGCCTGGGCTGCGAGGTGCGCACCGAGTGCCTGGAATACGCACTCGCGCACGACGAACGGTTCGGCATCTGGGGTGGCCTGTCCGAGCGGGAGCGTCGCCGCCTGAAGCGCGGCATCATCTAATCCGGGCTTGGGATGGCCCAAGCTATTCGTCGTCGATCGTCGGGTCGATGACCGAGGGTTCGACGTCCAGATACGTGGCAACCTGCGCCACCAGAATTTCGTGCAGCAATTCGGCGAGTTCGACGGTGTCCTTCGCGCGGCGCTCGATCGGCTTGCGAAACAATACGATCCGCGCCCGGGTCGCGTTACCGCGCACGTCCACTCCGGCGGGGATCAACCGGGCCAGGGCGATCGGCCCGTCTGCGACCACCTCCGGCGGCCATTGCACGCTGTCGGGATCTTTGGCCGAGATGCGCGGGATATCGTCGACGGCCACGTCGAGACCGGACAACCGCTCTTGCCAGCGCTGCTCGATCGGTTCGTAGGCCTCCAGCACCGCCATGTCGAACCGCTCTGCCCGGCTGCGCCACCCCGGCACCGTCGGCGGCAGCAACGGCCCACGCATATCTCGGCCGCGCCGCGCCACCGCCCGACGTCTCGACCGGCCAGAGCTGCGCCAATCGCTCACTGAGCCGATGGTAACGGTTGCACATCGCCGCCTTGCCGGATGCGCGTGTCCACCGCTGCGCCGACGTTCTCGCACGATAACCTCGCGAGCGTGAATGTTCCGCGGCGCTGCTGTCGGCCCGGGTGTCCGCAATACGCGGTAGCGACACTGACCTTCGTCTACTCGGATTCGACGGCGGTGATCGGTCCCCTCGCGACCACCCGGGATCCCCACGCCTGGGATCTGTGCGTCGGCCACGCCAGCCGCATTACCCCACCACGCGGTTGGGAGCTTGTCCGCCATGCCGGCCCGCTGCCCACCAATCCCGACGAAGACGATCTGATCGCGCTGGCCGAAGCGGTGCGCGAAGGTCGCGCGCCGGCAGCCACCGCGGGATTTTCAGATCCCGGCGTCGTGGCGGGCAGTGGCGTGCTGGCCCCAACCGGACAACCCTCGTCGTCCGGTAATGGGCGCCGCCGCGGCCATCTGCGGGTGTTGCCGGATCCCGCCGACTAACCCCGACGGCGCAGCCGGGCGGCGCCGCGTGGGTCGTTTAGCAACGCCTGTGTAAAAAAATTTGACATTCTAACCCACGCTATCCGCACATATATAACGACTCTGCATCGATTTCATAACGGGCCGATCAGGATTCCGCTCAAGATCAATAAAAAGCGGCTCAGCTTAACGTTCACTGAGATTCGCCTTTGAACCAAGTAAGGCTGGCCGCCGGCGTGTGTGCTGGTCGCGCGCTCCGGTTGCCGACTCGACAACAGAACGGAGTGGGCCAAATGCATCTGGGACTTCGCCCGTATGCCACCGCTGGACTCGTCATCGCCGGCGCCAGCCTGATCGCTGTCGCACCGGCGCCGCCGCCACCGTCACCCGAGCCGCAGGTGCGGGCTGTCACGTTAGCCGCCGACCCCATCGACATCTTCAAGCCCTACGAGGAGTTGTTCAACAACACCGTCGCCAACCTGGAAAGCCTGGGCCAGGACTGGCTCGAGCATCCGTTCCCGATCCTGCAGCAGATCGCGGACAACTGGACGGGCTACATCGACCAGGTCATCGCCGACCCGGAGTCGATCACGCAGATTCCCGGCGAGATAGCGGCCAACCTGCAAAGCGTCATCGACGTGCTCACCACTTTGCTGCCTGACATCAGCGCTGAATTCTTCCCGCTGCCGGCGCAGGTTTCCGTCGAGCTGTCGACACCGCTCACCCTGCTGGTCGGGCTGCTGGGTCCGGTGGTCACCGTCATCAACGAGATCAATGAGCTGAGCCAGGAAATCTTGACGCCGACCAGTCCGGAGGCGGGGCTCGCCGCGCTGTTCGGCGCTCCGGCCAGCCTGCTCGACGCCCTCCTCAACGGCAAGGACGGCCTCGACATCCTCGGCCTGGCCAACATCCCGCTGTTCAACGGACTGCTCGTGCCCGAGCAAAACCTCGACGCCACATTGGAACTGGGCTCTGTGCTGGACATCCTGGGCCTGGGTGACGTGGGCCTGACCGATCTGTTGTCCAACATCGGCGTGGGCGACCTGAGTCTGAATGGGTTGCTGTCCAGTGTGGGACTGGGTGGTCTGTCGCTGACCGATCTGCTCGGCGACGTCGGCCTCGGCGGCCTGGACCTCGACGAGTTGCTGTCCGGCGTGGGCCTGAACGACTTGACGCTGGGCGAACTGATCACCGGTGTCGGGCTCGACGACACCACTCTGAACGATCTATTTACCAGCGTGATCGGCGGTGTCACCGTGGGTGGTCTGCTCGACGATTTGGGGGTCGGCGATCTGACGCTGAGCCAGCTGGTCCCTATTTTCGGGTTAAACCTGGATCTGCCCAGGCTGCTTGACAACCTTGGGCTCACCAACGTCACCCTGCCCGATCTGCTCTCCGCTGCCGGGCTTGGCGGTGTGACACTGCCGGATGTGGTCTCGGCCTTTGGCCTGGGCGGCATCAACCTGACCAACGTGGTCGACGCCTTGGGCATCGGCCATATGGGGCTAGGCCCCTTCTTCGACGCCGTGGGCCTGGGCGACCTGGACGTGGGCGACGTGCTGGACCTGTTTGATCTCGACAAGTGCGCGCCCGTCATCGACGTCTGCGTGAGCGAGATCATCGGCGACATTGAGCTGGGTGGCCTTGTTCCCGACAAGTCGCTGGACGAGGCCATCCATGATCTGAACCTCGATGACTTCACCATCCTCAAGATGATGAACAATCTCGGGCTCGACGATGTGAGCGTGGCCAGTCTGCTCGATGACCTGGGGCTGGGCGGCATCACTTCGGGCGTGCCGCAGCTGCTCAGAAATTTGGGGTTGGACGACGTGACCCTGGGCGATCTGCTCGGCAACCTGCCTTCTGGCGACCTGACCTTGGGCGACCTGATTGACAACATCGGGCAAAACAACCTGCACGTAACCGACGTGCTAACACTCCTGGGAGTCGGCACCTGGCCGCTTCCCCTGGTCCTTGACCACTTGGGCATCGACACTGTGACGCTGGGCCAGCTGCTTACCCGCCTGGACCTGGACAGCCTGACCCTGCCAGACCTGCTGGACGGCGTGGGTCTTGGCGACCTCACGCTGAACGGGTTGTTGTCCGGCGTGGGTCTGGACGACCTGACCCTCAACGGCCTGTTGGACGACATCGGGCTGGGCGACCTGTCGCTAGACGGCCTGTTGTCCGATCTGGGTCTCGGCGACTTCGATGTGGCCGACATCATTGCCGGGCCGTTCGACGGCCTGATCCCCGGGTTGGTGACCTTCCTGCCCGAGCAGATCGCCGAGGCGTTGGGCGCGGCGTTGGTCCCGTGAATCTGTGAAGCTGCCCGATCCCGCTGAGTCACGGACAATTCCGTGCCAGCGGGACGGGCCAAAACAGATAGGCTGACGGCCAAGAGTCCCAATCGTCAGGAGCTTTTGTCATGACTCGGCCCGCCGCGGCTGTCAACCGTGTGATCAAGGCTTATGACGTGCGAGGCCTGGTCGGCTCGGAAATCGACGAGCCCTTCGCCAAGGATGTCGGCGCGGCGTTCGCACGGCTGATGCGTGAGGACGGCGCACGCCGCGTCGCCATCGGGCACGACATGCGGGACAGTTCGCCGTCGCTGGCGGCAGCCTTCGCGACCGGTGTCACCGGTCAGGGTCTCGACGTGGTTCGCATCGGGCTGGCCTCGACCGACCAGCTCTACTTCGCGTCAGGCCTGCTGGATTGCCCCGGCGCGATGTTCACCGCGAGCCACAACCCGGCCGCCTACAACGGCATCAAAATGTGCCGGGCGGGCGCCAAACCGGTGGGGGCGGACACCGGCCTGCGCACCATCCGCGACGAGCTCGTCGCGGGTGTGCCCGCCTACGACGGGCCGGCCGGGCACATCGCGGATCAGGATGTCCTGGCCGACTACGGCGCCTTCTTGCGGTCGCTGGTCAACACCGCCGGGTGGCGTCCGTTGAAAGTGGCCGTCGATGCCGGCAACGGGATGGCCGGCCACACCGCGCCGGCGGTGTTCGGCGACATCGAGTCGATCACCTTGCTGCCGCTGTACTTCGAGCTCGACGGCTCGTTCCCCAACCACGAGGCCAACCCACTGGACCCGGCGAACCTCACCGATCTGCAGGCCTATGTCCGCGACACGGGTGCCGACATCGGGCTGGCCTTCGACGGAGACGCCGATCGCTGCTTCGTCGTCGACGAGCGTGGCCAGCCGGTCTCGCCGTCGACGGTGACCGCCCTGGTCGCCGCGCGCGAACTGCAAAGGGAAATCGGCGCGACCGTCATCCACAACCTGATCACCTCCCGCGCGGTGCCGGAACTGGTCGTCGAGCGTGGCGGTACCCCGGTGCGCTCCCGCGTCGGGCACTCCTACATCAAGGCGCTGATGGCCGACACCGGCGCCATCTTCGGCGGCGAACACTCCGCGCACTACTACTTCCGCGACTTCTGGGGCGCCGATTCCGGGATGCTGGCGGCGCTGTACGTGCTGGCCGCGCTGGGCGAACAGCAGCGGCCGCTGTCGGAGCTCACCGCCGACTACCAACGCTATGAGTCCTCCGGCGAGATCAACTTCACCGTCGCCGACGCGGCCGCGGCCACCGAGGCGGTGCTCAAGTCGTTCGGCAGCCGCATTCACTCCATCGATCACCTGGACGGGGTGACGGTCGAACTCGACGACGGCAGCTGGTTCAACCTGCGCAGCTCCAACACCGAGCCGTTGCTGCGGCTCAACGTGGAGGGCCGCTGCACCGAGGACGTCGACGCAGTAGTGCAACTCATCAGCGCTCAACTCACCGCCGAAATGGCAACGCCGTGAACGCCACCCACATCACCATCGACCTCGATGACACCGATCGGTTGATCGACGCAGACCGGGACGGGTTGCTGCGGGTCGCGTCGATGGCCGGCGCGCAGGTGCGCGCCACCGCCGCCGCCCTCGACGAAGGGGCACTCGATCCGGTGGGCGGTGACGAGCGGCCCCGCACCGTGATTTGGGTGGCGGGGCGCGGCCCGGCCGAGACGGCCGGCAGCATGCTCGCCGCCACGCTGGGCGGGTCGACTGCCCAACCGATCGTCGTCGCGGCGGGGGCGCCGCCCTGGGTCGGCCCGCTGGACGTGCTGGTCGTCGCCGGCGACGACCCGGGCGATCCCGCTCTGGTCGACGCCGCCGCCGCCGGGGTGCGCCGTGGTGCGCGAGTGGTCGTCGCGGCGCCGTATGAGGGACCGCTGCGCGATGTCGCGGCCGGGCGGGCAGCGGTGTTGGAGCCGCGGATACGCGTGCCCGACGAGTTCGGGTTGTGTCGCTACCTGGCCGCCGGGGTGGGCGTGCTGGGAAGCCTGGACCCGAAGGTGCGGATGGACCTGGCGGTGCTGGCCGACGAGCTGGACGCCGAGGCGCTGCGCAACAGCGCCGGGCGCGAGGTGTTCACCAACCCGGCCAAATCGCTGGCCGAGCGAATGTCGGGACGTGCCGTCGCGTTGGCCGGTGACTGTGCAGCGACGCTTGCACTGGCACGGCACGGATCGTCGGCGATGCTGCGACTCGGACACCAGGTGGTCGCCGCTACCGGATTGGCGGACGCGCTGACCGCGCTGCGGGCCGGAGGCTCGGCGGAATTTGCGGATTCGGCGGAGGCGCTGTTTCACGACGAGCAGATCGACGGTCCGCTACCCCCGCGGCTACGGGTGCTGGCATTGACGCTGGCCGCCGAGCGGACGGTGGTGGCGGCCCGAGTTGCTTCGCTCGACGATGTCGATATCGTCGGCGCCGAGGACGTACCGGACATCACGGTCGGCCCCGCCGGTCAGGTCGGCGCACAGCGGGCTGAGCAGCAGCTGGCTATATTGGCTGTCCGGCTGGAGATGACCGCTGTTTACTTGCGACTGGTGCAGGGATAGCTGACTCGAGGGGTACATAAGGAAGCGTGGAACTGCTACACGGAGCCATACGGACGTACGCATGGGGCTCGCGTACCGCCATCGCCGAGTTCACCGGGCGCCCGGTGCCGGCAGCGCACCCCGAGGCGGAACTATGGTTCGGCGCGCATCCGGGTGACCCCGCCTGGTTGGAGACCGAGCACGGGAAGGCGTCGCTGCTGCACGTGCTGGCCGCCGACCCGGAAGGTCAGCTCGGCTCCGCTGTCCGCGCCCGGTTCGGTGATTCGCTGCCATTCCTGGTCAAGGTTCTCGCCGCCGACGAGCCGTTGTCGTTGCAGGCGCATCCGAGTGCTGAGCAGGCCGCCGAGGGCTACCGGCGCGAGGAAAGGCTTGGCATCCCGGTGACGTCACCGGTGCGCAACTATCGCGACACCAGCCACAAGCCTGAACTGTTGGTGGCATTGCAGCCGTTCGAGGCGCTGGCGGGGTTCCGTCCGGCTGCTCGCACCATCGAGCTGCTGCGCGCGTTGGCGGTGTCCGACCTGGATCCGTTCATCGACTTGCTCGACGACCAGTCCGATGCCGACGGCCTGCGGGCACTGTTCACCACCTGGATCACCGCCCCGCAGCCTGATATCGACGTGCTGGTTCCCGCGGTGCTCGACGGCGCCATCAACTATGTCACTTCTGGTGCAACGGAATTCGCCGCCGAGGCCAAAACGGTGCTGGAGCTCGGTGAGCGCTATCCCGGCGATGCCGGTGTGCTGGCGGCCTTGCTGCTCAACCGCATCAGCCTTGCGCCGGGCGAAGCCATCTTTTTGCCCGCGGGCAACCTGCACACCTATCTGCGTGGTGTCGCACTGGAAATCATGGCCAACTCCGACAACGTGCTACGAGGCGGCTTGACGCCCAAACACGTTGACGTGCCCGAACTTCTGCGGGTGCTGGACTTCACCCCCACCACCGAAGCGCAGCTGCGGCCGCCGACGCACCGCGACGGGATCGCCGTGGTCTATGACACCCCGACCGAGGAATTCGCGGCGTGTGTGCTGACTCTCGACGGTGATCACCTCGGCCACGAGGTCGACGCGCCATCGCGCCACGACGGTCCGCAGGTTCTGTTGTGCCTCGAGGGGACTGTCACCGTGCATGGGAAGCTGGGCAAGCTCAAACTCGAGCGTGGCGCGGCCGCCTGGGTGGCCGCCGACGACGGTCCGATCCGGCTGGACGCCGACCGGCCGACCAAGTTGTTCCGGGCCACCGTCGGGCTGTGAGTGCAACGGGCAGCACCCGTGCGATCCTGGCAGCGCTGGGCGCCAACGCGGGCATCGCCGCCGCCAAGTTCATCGGGTTTGTGATCACCGGCAGCTCATCGATGCTGGCCGAAGCGGTGCACTCGGTGGCCGACACGTCCAACCAGGCGCTGTTGCTGTTCGGACAGCGGGCGGCACGCAAAGAGGCCGACGCCCTGCACCCGTTCGGTTATGGCCGCAGCCGATACTTCTGGTCGTTCGTGGTGGCGCTGGTGCTGTTCACCCTTGGCGCGGTGTTCGCCCTCTACGAGGGCTACCACAAGATCACCCACCCGGTTGAGCTGACCTCCCCCGCAGTGGCGCTGACCATTCTGGTGGTTGCAATCATGTTGGAGACGTTCAGTTTTCGAACAGCGGTCATCGAGTCGCGACCGCTCAAAGGCAGCGGCAGCTGGTGGCGTTTCATCCGCAACTCCCGCAATCCCGAGCTGCCGGTGGTGCTGCTGGAAGACACCGGCGCGCTCGTCGGCTTGGGGCTGGCACTGGCCGGCGTGGGTTTGACGACGGCCACCGGGAACGCGGTCTGGGACGGCATTGGCACCATCGGAATTGGCTTGCTGCTCGGCACGATAGCGATCATCCTGATGGTCGAGATGCACAGCCTGCTGATCGGCGAGGGCGCGACCGCTGCCCAAACCAAGGCTATCCGCGCGGCGTTGGAAGCCACCGAGCACGTCGACCGGCTGATCCATCTGCGTACCCAGTACCTTGGCCCCGAGGAGATGTTGGTGGGCGCCAAGATCGCGGTAGACCCGCATCTCGACCTGACCACTGTGGCGGCCACCATCGATGCGGCGGAGGCCAACATCCGTGCGAAAGTGCCCGCCGCTCGGGTGATCTACTTGGAGCCCGACCTGGACCGTGCTACATCCGATGGCCCCGCTCCTCCGCGCGCCGCGGGCTCCGCATCGTCGCCGCGGCGGTCGCGCCACATCTGACGGCGTTCACCGAGCCACAGTCGCATGTTGTGGCGGATGGTGCGGGCGATGAGCGCCGCCGACGGCTCCAATGACAACCGCGTTACGCGTTTTGCGCTCCGCCCGCATCAGGCAACGGTACTCGGTACTGTCCGGATCATGGCTGGTCGTTGGCGCACCAAGTCGGTCGAGCAGTCCATCGCGGACACCGACGAGCCGGGTACTCAGCTGCGCCGGGACCTGAGTTGGTGGCATCTCGCGGTCTTCGGAGTGTCGGTGGTCATCGGGGCCGGCATCTTCACCGTGACCGCGGCGACCGCCGGAGACGTCACTGGGCCGGCGATCTGGATCTCCTTCTTGATCGCCGCAGTCACCTGCGGATTGGCGGCATTGTGCTACGCGGAGTTTGCTTCCACGCTGCCGGTGGCAGGCAGCGCCTACACGTTCGCCTATGCGACTTTCGGCGAGCTGTTGGCCTGGACCATCGGCTGGAACTTGGTTCTCGAACTGGCCATCGGCGCCGCCGTGGTGGCCAAGGGGTGGTCGAGTTATCTGGACACGATGGTGGATTTACCCAATGGCACAATCGCTTTCGAGTCGATTCACATCGACTGGGGCGCGGTGTTCATCGTCGCACTGGTGGCCACACTGCTCGCGCTCGGCACCAAATTGTCGTCGCACTTCTCCGCCGTGGTCACGGCGATCAAGGTGGCGGTCGTGGTGCTGGTGGTGGTCGTCGGGGCGTTTTACATCAAGCCGTCGAACTACTCACCGTTCATCCCGCCACCCGAGACCGACCACGCCGGCAGCGGCCTCGACCAGTCACTGCTGTCGATGATCACCGGTGCGCACACCAGCCATTACGGGTGGTACGGGGTGCTGGCCGGAGCGTCGATCGTGTTCTTCGCGTTCATCGGATTCGACATTGTGGCCACCATGGCCGAGGAGACCAAGCACCCGCACCGCGACATTCCCCGGGGGATTCTCGCCACGCTGGGCATCGTGACGTTGCTTTACGTCGCGGTGTCGATTGTGTTGTCCGGCATGGTTTCCTACACCAGCCTGAAAACCAGCCCCGACGGTCGGCACACGAACCTGGCCACCGCGTTCAAGGCGAATGGCGTGCACTGGGCGTCCGGTGTCATCTCGGTCGGGGCGCTGGCCGGCCTGACCACGGTGGTGATGGTGCTGATGCTGGGGCAGTGCCGGGTGCTGTTCGCGATGTCACGCGACGGGTTGCTACCCCGGCCGTTGGCTCAGACCGGCAGGCGGGGCACCCCGGTGCGAATCACGGTGCTGGTCGCCGTGTTGGTGGCGGTGGCGGCGTCGATGTTCCCGATGGACAAGCTCGAGGAGATGGTCAACGTCGGAACGCTGTTCGCCTTCGTCCTGGTTTCCGCCGGGGTGATCGTCTTGCGCCGTAGCCGGCCGGACCTACCACGCGGATTCCGTGCACCGTGGGTGCCGCTGCTGCCGATCGCTTCGGTGTGCGCGTGCCTGTGGCTGATGCTCAACCTCACCGTCGTCACCTGGATCCGGTTCGGCGTCTGGATGGTCCTCGGCATCCTGATCTACCTGGGCTACGGACGTCGGCACTCTGTCTTGGCCAACCGGCGCACCGAGCAGGCCGCCCGCGAAGTCGTCTCCTGACCCATCCGAGCACTGGCGGCGGTCCCGGCCGGGCTCTGAAGTTTACAAAACACCATTCAATGTCTAGACAACAGACACAAACATCGGTATTGTCCAACGCCAAGGTGTTGTGATTCACAAGGAAGGTTGCGACATGACCACCACGACAGACCTGGACATCTTGCAGTGGCGCGACAAGAAGCGTTATCTGTGGCTGCTCGGGCTGATCGCCCCGACGGCTTTGATGCTGGTCCTGCCCATGGTGTGGGGCTTGAACCAGCTCGGCTGGCAGGCCGCATCGCAAGTGCTGTTCTGGATCGGGCCGATTCTGGTCTACGTCGTGTTGCCGCTACTGGACCTGCGTTACGGCCCGGACGGGCAGAACCCGCCCGATGAGGTGATGGAGCGGTTGGAAAACGACAAGTACTACCGCTACTGCACCTACATCTACATCCCGTTCCAGTACGCCAGCGTGGTGTTCGGCGCATATCTGTTCACCGCATCCAACTTGAGTTGGCTGGGCTTCGAGGGGCCGCTTAGCTGGCCGGCCAAGATCGGTCTCGCGCTGTCGGTCGGGGCGCTGGGCGGCATCGGCATCAACACCGCCCACGAGCTGGGCCACAAGAAGGACAGTTTGGAGCGCTGGCTGTCCAAGATCACGCTGGCGCAGACCGGCTATGGACACTTTTACATCGAGCACAACCGCGGCCACCACGTGCGGGTCGCCACCCCGGAAGACCCGGCGTCGGCTCGCTTCGGCGAGACATTCTGGGAATTCTTGCCCCGCAGCGTCTTTGGCGGCCTGCGCTCAGCATGGCGGCTGGAGGCCCAGCGATTGGGCCGGCTCAACAAAAGTCCGTGGCACCCGTCCAACGACGTGCTCAACGCCTGGGCGATGACGGTGGTGCTGTGGGCGGTGCTCATCGCGGTGTTCGGTCCGGCGCTGATCCCGTTCCTGATCATCCAAGCCGTCTACGGTTTTTCGCTGCTGGAGTCGGTGAACTACCTCGAGCACTATGGGTTGCTGCGGCAAAAGACGGCCAACGGCCGCTACGAGCGGTGCACGCCGGAGCACAGCTGGAACTCCGACCACATCGTGACCAACCTGTTCCTGTATCACCTCCAGCGGCATAGCGACCACCACGCCAACCCGACTCGCCGCTATCAGACGCTGCGCAGCATGGACGGCGCACCGAACCTGCCGAGTGGCTACGCCTCGCTGATCGGCTTGACCTACATCCCGCCGCTGTGGCGCAAGCTGATGGATCACCGCGTGCTGGAGCACTACGACGGTGACATCACCCGCGTCAACGTGCAGCCGCGGCTGCGGGAGAAGATCCTGGCGCGTTGCGGCGCGGCGGCATGATGGCCGCTTACCGCTGCCCGGTCTGCGACTACGTGTACGACGAAGCGAAAGGCGTTGCGCGGGAGGGGTTTCCGCCGGGTACGCCATGGCATGAAGTTCCCGACGATTGGTGCTGCCCCGACTGCGGCGTCAGGGAGAAAGTCGATTTCGAGACGGAGGAGGCAACCAAATGAACGACTACAAACTGTTCGTGTGCGTGCAGTGCGGCTTCGAGTACGACGAGGCCAAGGGCTGGCCGGAAGACGGCATCGCCCCCGGCACCCGCTGGGAAGACATCCCCGAGGACTGGAGCTGCCCGGACTGCGGCGCGGCCAAGTCGGACTTCGAGATGGTGGAGATCGCGCGTTCATAAGCGCCGACGACGATGCAGAACGAAGTGATGAGGAGTGGCGCAGAAATGCCCGTTAGTCTCGGCCCTGTGAAGCAGCGCGTCCCGTACGCCGAGGCGTCACGGGTCCTGTTGCGCGATTCGGTGCTCGACGCGATGCGCGAACTACTGCTGACTCGCGACTGGTCTGCGATCACCTTGGCCGACGTGGCCCGCGCCGCGGGTGTGAGTCGCCAGACCATCTACAACGAGTTCAAGTCGCGGCAAGGGCTGGCCCAGGGCTACGCGCTGCGATTGGCCGACCGTCTGGTGGACGCGGTCACCGAAGCCATCGACTCCAACGTCGGCGATGTGTACGCAGCGTTTCTGCAGGGCTTCCGGATCTTCTTTTCCGAGTCGGCGGCCGACCCGCTGGTGATCTCGCTGCTGAGCGGTGTCGCCAAGCCCGACCTGCTGCAGCTCATCACCACCGACAGCGGTCCGATCATCACTCACTGCTCACAACGGCTGACGGAAACGTTCAAAGAAAGCTGGGTCAAAGCCAGCGATCAGGATTCGGGGATCCTCGCGCGCGCGATCGTGCGGCTGGCGATGAGCTATGTGTCGATGCCGCCGGAGGCCGACCATGATGTCGCGGCCGACCTGGCACGGCTGATGACGCCGGCCGCGGAACGTTACGGGGAGTTCGGCGACGATGCGGCCAGTGGGCACGAGGAGGAGCGGAACAATAGGGTGGTAGCAGAACCCGACTGACCCGGCATCGCCCGCATCCCGCGTCGGGACTAACGTAAGCAAGCTAACTAGTTGATCGACGAGGAGTGGGTCCCCACATGACGACCACCGAAACTGCACTGCGCGCCGACGTCCGCAACGGCATCGAATACAAGGTCGCTGACCTGTCGTTGGCGGATTACGGCCGCCGCGACATCGAGCTCTCCGAGCAGGAAATGCCGGGGCTGATGTCGCTGCGCCGCGAGTACGCCGAAGTGCAGCCGCTCAAGGGGGCGCGGATCTCCGGTTCGCTGCACATGACGGTGCAGACCGCGGTGCTCATCGAAACGCTCGTCGAGCTCGGCGCCGAAGTCCGCTGGGCCTCCTGCAACATCTTTTCCACTCAGGACCACGCTGCGGCCGCGGTGGTGGTCGGCCGCCACGGCACCCCCGAGGAACCCAAGGGCGTGCCGGTGTTCGCCTGGAAGGGTGAGACGCTCGAGGAGTACTGGTGGGCCGCCGAGCAGGCGCTGACCTGGCCCGACCCCGACAAGCCGGCCAACATGATCCTCGACGACGGCGGTGACGCCACGATGATGGTGCTGCGCGGCGCGCAATACGAGAAGGCCGGCGTGGTGCCGCCCGCCGAGGAGGACGACCCCACCGAGTGGAAGGTCTTCTTGGACGTGCTGCGGCGCCGCTTCGAGACCGAAAAGGACAAGTGGACAAAGATTTCCCAGTCGGTCAAGGGCGTCACCGAGGAGACCACCACCGGGGTGCTGCGGCTCTACCAGTTCGCCGCGGCCGGCGACCTGGCCTTCCCGGCGATCAACGTCAACGACTCGGTGACCAAGTCCAAGTTCGACAACAAATACGGCTGCCGGCACTCCCTGATCGACGGCATCAACCGGGGCACGGACGTGCTGATCGGCGGCAAGAAGGTGCTGATCTGCGGCTATGGCGACGTCGGCAAGGGCTGCGCTGAGTCGGTCAAGGGCCAGGGCGCACGCGTCGTGGTCACCGAGATCGACCCGATCAACGCGCTGCAGGCCCTGATGGAGGGTTACGACGTCCAGACGGTCGACGACGTCATCGGCGAGGCGGACATCGTCATCACCGCCACCGGCAACAAGGACATCATCACGCTCGAGCACATGAAGGCGATGAAAGACCATGCGGTCTTGGGCAACATCGGGCACTTCGACAACGAGATCCAGATGGCCGCCCTGGAGCGGTCCGGGGCGACCAAGGTGAACATTCGGCCGCAGGTCGACCTGTGGACCTTCCCCGACACCGGCAAATCGATCATCGTGCTCTCCGAGGGCCGGCTGCTCAACCTCGGTAACGCCACCGGTCACCCGTCGTTCGTGATGAGCAACAGCTTCTCCAACCAGGTGATCGCCCAGATCGAGCTGTGGACCAAGAACGACGAGTACGACAACGAGGTGTACCGGCTGCCCAAGCATCTCGACGAGAAGGTGGCCCGCATCCACGTCGAGGCGCTCGGCGGCAAGCTGACCAAGCTGACCAAGGACCAGGCCGAGTACATCGGCGTCGACGTCGAGGGCCCCTACAAGCCGGACCACTACCGCTACTGACAGCGGCGTTCCGGCTTAGCCGGTCAAGTCGTCGCGGTCGAGCCCGGCCAGCAGCGCGCTGCGGGCACGCGCGACGCGGGACCGGATCGTGCCCACCGGGCAGCCGCAGACCGCCGCCGCGTCGGCGTAGGACAGGCCGAGCAGCTGGGTGAGCAGCAGCGCCTCCCGCTGGTCGGCGGTGAGGTCGGCGATCATCGTCGTCACCTCGACGACGTCTTCGAATCCGCGATCGGGACGGTCGCGGTTGAGCAGCTGTTCGGGATCGGCACCGTGCGCGGTGCGCGGGCGTGACTGCAGGTGACGGACGTGGTCGACGACGACGCGACGCGCGATGGCCAGCAGCCAGGTCCGCGCGCTCGAGCGTCCCGAGAATCGGCCGATCGCGCCGATCGCCCGCAAGAAGGTCTCCTGGGTGAGGTCGTCGGCGCTGGCCACATCCGAGAGGTAGGCGACGAATCGCCACACGTCTTGCTGGGTGGCCTTGATGAACTTCTCCAGCGCCCGGGGGTTTCCGTCGCCGGCGGCCAGAGCCAGCGCAGTAACGGCCTCGTCGTCGCTACGCGCGGTCACGACCACCCACCTTAATACGACGCTCTGTCGTAGTTGATCAGGCCGCGGAACGGTTGATCGGCCGCAGGTGGGGACGCCGTCGAATCCCGGGAACGTCGGTGGTCAACACGATGTCACGGGCATCGCCGTCGTCGGTGGCGCGGGGCTTCGACGAGCCGGCCCGGTCCCGGGCGACCAGCACTGCGAACACCATGCCCACCAGCACCGGCAGGTGGCTGGCGATGCGCACCGCGGTCACCTGGCCGCTGTAGGCGTCGGCGGCCACGTACCCGATCAACACCAACCCGAAGGCGCCGGCGATCGCGGCCACACCCACCGCCGCGGTGGTCCAGATGCCGGCGGCAATCATCGCCACGCCCAACGCGAGGAACCACGCCGTGGACTCGTGCAGCAAGTGCGCCCCGGTTGCGGTTCCATGCCCGTGATGGGACACCAGACCGAAGTCGACGCCGACGATCTGGGCCAGCGCCAGGGCGACCTGGACCACACCGACGACAATCAGACCCACCCGGCGGTAGTCGAAAACCAGATCCCGCAGCCAGCGCCGAGACGGGGCGACCGATGCGACGCCGGCGGTGGCCAGGATCTTTTCGACCAAATCCGGACCCTGCGCCACCTCAGCGGTGGACAGCCAGCGGGTTTGCGCCGCCACCCCGATCAGCCAGGCTCGACAATCGCTGCAAGAACCCAGATGGGCATCGACCCGCTGTGTCGACACCTGCGGACGTTCGCCGTCCAACCGCGCCGACAGGGCTTCCCGCACAACTTCACACCGCATGCCTGTATCGTCGCGCATCCCTGCCGTCGAGCAACAGCCGGGCTGCGGGTCGCCGCGAGAAGACCTCGGTTGGAACTAAACCGTGCCGCCTTCCGACCACTGTGGGAATGCAACCCGCGATTGCCGAAAGAGGTTTCTTGTGTCCCTGCGAGTCGGCCGGTGACGGCGCCGGTCTGGATGGCGTCGCCGCCCGAAGTCCACTCAGCACTGCTGAGCAGCGGGCCAGGACCCGGCCCCTTGCTGGCCGCCGCCGGTGAATGGTCATCTCTGAGCGCTGAATACACCTCGGCAGCAGACGAACTCAGCGCGGTGTTGGGCGCGGTGCAAGCGGGGCCGTGGCAGGGTCCGACCGCTGATCGCTATGTGGCCGCGCATGGCCCGTACCTGGCGTGGTTGCTCGACAGTGCCGAGAAAAGCGCGGTGGCGGCGACGATGCACGAGACGGCGGCGAGCGCGTATACCTCTGCCCTGGCCACCATGCCGACACTGGCGGAACTTGCTGCCAACCACGCCATTCACGGTGTGTTGGTGGCCACGAACTTCTTCGGGATCAACACCATCCCGATCGCGCTGAACGAGGCCGACTACGTGCGGATGTGGATCCAGGCGGCCGAGACGATGAGCACCTACCAAGGTGTCGCCGGATCCGCTCTGGCTGCCGTCACACCGACCGACCCGGCACCGCAGATTGTGGCGCCAGGTGGTGAAACTCGGGCTGCGGCAACGCAATCAGCCCCCGGCGCGGGTTCGTCGTGGCAGGACCAGCTAGCCGCACTGCTCTCGGAGTACACCCACAATTTCGCGTGGCCCCTCGGCGAGCTGCTCTACCCCAATGGTTGGCCCATCGACGCAGTGGCATTCACCAGCGGTCTCAGCTCGGCGCTGGAGCAAATCCCCGGAATGACACCAACTTTGGCCAGCGCGATGGCCTGGACGGTTTTTCACACGATGATCCTGTTTT
The DNA here is from genome assembly GCA_002101905.1 of Mycobacterium shimoidei. Classification (GTDB taxonomy): domain Bacteria; phylum Actinomycetota; class Actinomycetes; order Mycobacteriales; family Mycobacteriaceae; genus Mycobacterium; species Mycobacterium shimoidei. Next base: position 33,141 of record LQPU01000038.1, read on the forward strand.
GGCCCCTCGTTCAGGCAGCCCCGGCGCTGTTGATGGCCGTCGTGCCCGCGGTCGGCAGCGCGATGGTTGCCGGGCTGGCCGGAGTTGCGGGGGTTGCCGGAGTCGCCGGCGTGGAGGTTGCGCCGTCGGCCGCCGTGCCGGCCCCAGCCGGTCCCGCACCCGCGGCGGCCACACCGGCACCGTCAACGCTGGGTGCCAGCAGTGCCGCGACCGGCGTCACGCATGCCCCGACGACCGGCAGTGCGGCGGTGCCCGGCTCGGCCGCAGCAACCGGCGGGGGACCGCCGGCAGGGGGGCCCGGAGTTGGCTTCGGGCCGAGCACCGCGATGACCGACGGTTTTTACGCGGCCAGCGCGGTGGGCCGGTCAGCTTCGCGCAGCGCCAGCAGCCGGGCGCGCGATCGGTCTGCGGATTCGGCGTCGGATGACGCAGCTGCCGCCTCGCCCGCGGCGGCGCCGGCGCGCGGGCGAAAGCGCCTCGGCCGGCGCCGCGCTGGGGCCAAAGACCGATCGCACCGTTACGAATACATGGATCTCGAGCCGGTCGTCGACGAAGCGCACGACCAGACGCCACCCGCCACTTCTGTTGCTTCGGATGCGGGGGCGGGGTCGTTGGGGTTTAGTGGGAACGGTCGTGGGCCGGTGGCGGTGGGGTTGGCGAGGTTGGCTGGTGATGAGTTTGGTGTGGGGCCGGGTGTGCCGATGCTGCCGGGCAGTTGGGATGGTGAGGAAAGGGGAGTCGGATGAGCATGTTGGATGCGCATATTCCGCAGTTGGTGGCGTCGCAGTCGGCGTTTGCGGCTAAGGCGGGGTTGATGC
>LQPU01000039.1 GCA_002101905.1 Mycobacterium shimoidei
GGAGGAAATGGAAATGGCTCGTCAGCGCTCTAGCAAGGGGAATCGTCAGTCGGGTAGGGCTAGGGCGCGTCGGCGTGCGCGTGTGGCCGGTCTGGGGGCGAGTGCGGGGGCTTTTTTGGCGTTCGGGTTGGGTCCGCTGGCGGCGGCCCCGCCGGCGCATGCCGATTTCGGCTTTGATGACTTGTTCGATTTGTTGGATCCGAGCGCGTGGGCCACGGCCGCGGAGCCGACAATCGATGTGGGCAGCTTGGACGCGCTGCTGAATCCGGCCAGTTGGGATGCGTGGCTGAACCCGGCCAATTGGGACTCGCTGTTGGGGCTGGACGCCGGCGGTGGGCTGGCGGCGGGGTCGACCGATCCGTTCACCGCGTTCATTCAGGATTTGCAGCAGGACTGGATCACCTCCCCGTTCGGCCAGCAGGTCGATGAGCAGCTCAATTCGTGGTTCGCTGCGGCGTTTCCGGCTGCTGATCCCACCGGTGGGGCGTGTGGGTTGATCTGTAACGGCGCCGACGGCATCGGCGATGGCACGCTGGCCGAGGCCACCGGCCAGGGTGGTGGGTTGTGGTTCGGCAACGGTGGTGATGGCGCGACCGCGGCCGATGGCACCGGCGGCGACGGTGGGGACGCGTTCTGGTTCGGCAACGGCGGCAACGGCGGTGATGGCCTCAACGGCGGCGACGGTGGTGACGGCGGTGCCGGCGGGTTGTTCTGGGGCAACGGCGGCAACGGCGGCGACGGCGGCACCGGGATAGCCGGCGCGGACGGCACCATCAACACCGCGGCTCAGGTCGGCGGGGCCGGCGGCGACGGCGGTGACGGCGGCGCGGTGGGCTTGTTGAGCTGGTTCAGCAACGGCGGCTCGGGCGGTAACGGCGGCACCGGCGGGGCCGGCGGTGACGGCGCCACCGGCACGACCGGGGCTGCCGGGGTGTCCGGGGTCAACAACGGCACCGGCGGCGACGGCGGCAACGGCGGGGCCGGCGCTAACGGTGGGGCCGGCGGTAACGGCGGTAATGGCGCCAAGGGCGGCATCTTCGGCGTGGCCGGGGTCAACGGCAACGGCGGCAACGGCGGGGCCGGCGGCAACGCCGGGGCCGGCGGGGACGGCGGTGTCGGCGCTGACGGTGTGATCGGGGTCGCGGGCTCCAACGGGATCCTCGGGGCCGGCGGCAACGGCGGTAACGGCGGGGAGGCCGGCACCCAGGCCGGCACCGGCGGCTCCGGTGGTAAGGCCGGCAGCGGCGGCACCGGCGGCGTCGACGGCGGCCAAGGACCTAATGGCAGCGCCAGCACCGCCAGCGGCAACGGCGGTGACGGCGGGCGCGGCGCCGATGGCAGCTTCGCCAACGGCGGCTCCGGTAACGGGTTTATCGGCGGTCAGGGCGGTAACGGCGGCACCAACGGCTCCGGTGGTGACGGCGGGGCCGGCGGCGCCGGCGCCCAAGGGGTGGCCGCGCATCCGACCGGCGGCAACGGCGGCCAGGGCGGCGCCGGCGGTAACGCCGGACAAAACGGCAACGGCGGCAACGGCGGGGTCGGTGGTACCGGCGGGGCCGGCCTGAATGGCACCGACGGGGTCACCGGCGGCAACTCCGGTAACGGCACCGACGGCACCGACGGCGGTGGCGGCGGGCTCGGCGGCAACGGCGGCCAAGGCGGTAACGGCGGCACCGTGTCCGGGGTCAGCGGCAACGGCGGTGACGGCGGTGTCGGCGGGGCCGCGGGCAACGGCGGCAACGGCGGCGACGGCGTGGACGGCACCTCGGTGCACCCCGACGGCTTTGATGGCGGTCACGGCGGCGACGCCGGCACCGGCGGCACCGGCGGTAACGGCGGCGCGGCCGGGGCCAGCGGCGCATCCGGTATCGGCAGCGCCGGCGACGGCGGCCAAGGCGGCTCCGCAGGAGTCGCGGGTAACGGCGGCAACGGCGGTAACGGGTTCACCTTCACCACCGGCAACCACCCCGGCGGCGACGGCGGCGACGGCGGCGACGGCGGGGCGGCCGGCACGTTCGGCAACGGCGGCAACGCCGGCCCCGGCACCGGCGGGGCAGCCGGGCTCACCGGCGCCAGCGGCGTCGGCGGCACCGGCGGCAACGGCGGTAACGGCGGCAACGCCATCGGCACCTACAACGCCACCCTGGCCAACAACGGCAACGGCCGCGACGGCGGCGACGGCGGCCACGGCGGGGCCGGCGGCTCCGGCGGCAACGGAATAGGCACCGGCGGCGTCGGCGGCAACGGCGGCCAAGGCGGCAACGCCAGCAACGGCAAGGACGGCGGCTCCCCCATCGCCATCCAAAACGTGGTCGGAGGCAACGGCGGGGTCGGCGGCCACGGCGGATCCGCTGGTGCCGGCGGCGACGGTGGCCTGCTCGGCGGTGACGGCGGCGACGGCGGCGCCGCCGGCGGCGGCGGTGTCGGCGGCAACGGCGGGGCCGGCTTCCAGCCCACCGGCAACATCGCCAACAGCGACGGCTTCGACGGCGGCAACGGCGGCAACGGCGGCGACGGCGGCACCGGCGGGGACGGCGGCAACGCCCTCGGCGGCAACGGCAACGGCGGCGACGGCGGCGCGGCAGCCAGCGGCGGGGCCGGCGGCAACGGCGGAGCCGGCTCCAACGCCCTCGGCGGCAACGGACCCATCAACGCCAACGCCGACGGCGGCGACGGCGGCACCAGCGGCCGAGGCGGCCACGGCGGTCTTGGCGGTGACGGCGGCAACGGCTTCGGCACCGGCAACGGCGGCACCGGCGCCAACGGCGGCACCGGCGGTAACGGCGGC
>LQPU01000040.1 GCA_002101905.1 Mycobacterium shimoidei
GCACCCACACCCACCCCAGCGCCCGCCGCACCGCCGCCCGCGGCAGCGCCCCCGGACGGTGCATCAGGCACGCCCTACGTCACCCCGCTGGTCCGAAAGCTGGCTGCTGAAAACAACATTGACCTCACCCAGGTGCGCGGCACCGGCGTGGGCGGGCGCATCCGCAAGCAAGATGTGCTGGCGGCGGCCGAGGCCAAGAAGGCTCCGCCACCGGCTGCGGCGCCGCAAGCCCCGGCCGCTGCCGCCAAACCAGCCGCTGCGACACCGGCACCCGCGCTGGCCCACCTGCGCGGCACCACCCAAAAGGCCAGCCGGATTCGCCAGATCACCGCCAACAAGACCCGCGAGTCTCTGCTGGCCACGGCGCAGCTGACTCAGACCCATGAAGTCGACATGACCAAGATCGTCGCGCTGCGGGCCCGGGCCAAGGCGGCGTTCGCCGAACGGGAAGGGGTGAACCTCACCTTCCTGCCGTTCATCGCCCGCGCCGTGATCGATGCGCTCAAGGTGCACCCCAACATCAACGCCAGCTACAACGAAGAGACCAAAGAGATCACCTACTACGACGCCGAGCATCTCGGGTTCGCCGTCGACACCGAGCAGGGGCTGCTCTCTCCGGTCATCCACAACGCCGGCGACCTGTCGCTGGCCGGTCTGGCACGCGCCATCGCCGACATCGCCGCGCGGGCACGCTCGGGCGACCTCAAGCCCGACGAGCTGTCCGGGGGCACCTTCACCATCACCAACATCGGCAGCCAAGGGGCGCTGCTGGACACCCCGATCCTGGTACCGCCTCAAGCCGCCATGCTGGGCACCGGGGCCATCGTCAAGCGACCACGGGTCGTGGTCGACGAGAACGGCAACGAGTCCATCGGAGTGCGGTCGGTGTGCTATCTGCCGCTGACCTATGACCATCGGCTGATCGACGGTGCCGATGCCGGACGTTTTCTGACTACCATCAGGCATCGACTCGAAGAAGGTGCTTTCGAGGCCGATTTGGGTTTGTAGGAAGGCTTTCCAGTCGTGGCCAAAGCCGTCATCGCGGTCGCCGGGTCCTCCGGGCTGATCGGCTCGGCTTTGGTGTCCGCGCTGCGCGCCGCCGACCATCGGGTGGTGCGAATCGTGCGCCGCACACCGGCAAACGGCAACGAGGTGCACTGGAACCCGGCAAGCGCCGAACTGGACGCGTCGGCGTTGAGCGGAGTCGACGCCGTGGTCAACCTCTGCGGGATCAATGTCGGGCAGCGACGCTGGTCGGGTGCGTTCAAACAGAACCTGCGGGACAGCCGTATCACCCCGACCGAAGTGCTGTCGGCAGCCGCTGCCGAAGCCGGAGTTTCAGTACTCGTCAACGCCAGCGCCGTCGGCTACTACGGCAACACCAAAGACCGGGTCGCGGACGAAAACGCTTCGGCAGGAACAGGTTTCCTGGCGCAGCTGTGTGAGGACTGGGAGGCGGCCACCGCACCCGCCCAAGAAGCGGGCGTTCGAGTGGTCCTGGCTCGCACCGGAGTGGTGCTGGCCCCGTCGGGCGGCGCGCTGAGCCGGATGCGTCCGTTGTTCTCGGTGTGCCTGGGCGCCCGGCTCGGCAACGGACGTCAATACCTGTCGTGGATCAGCCTCGAAGACGAGATACGGGCGCTGCAGTTCGCGCTCAGCCATCGTGGCCTGTCCGGTCCGGTGAACATGACCGGACCGGCACCGGTGACAAACGGCGAATTCACCGCAGCGCTCGGCCGCGCGCTGAACCGGCCCACCCCGCTGGTGATGCCCAGATTCGCGGTGCGCGCCGCAATCGGCGAGTTCGCCGATGAGGGTTTGCTGTGTGGCCAGCGCGCCATCCCGGCCGCGCTGGAGCGCGCCGGATTCCAGTTCCACCACAACACCATCGGCGAGGCGCTGGCCTACGCCACCGCCCGACCCGTCTTCGCGTAACGTGGCCGTTGTGAGGCCATTGTGAGCTCTATCCGCTCGAGCGCGAATCCCGTCGAAGTCCGTCAACTCGGCACGATCGACTACCAGGCCGCGTGGCGCCTGCAACGCGAACTGGCCGACACCCGGGTGGCCGGCGGCCCCGACACCCTGCTGCTTTTGGAGCACCCGTCGGTCTATACCGCCGGGCGGCGCACCATGCCGCACGAACGGCCGGTTGACGGCACGCCCGTCGTCGACACCGACCGCGGCGGCAAGATCACCTGGCACGGACCAGGCCAACTCGTCGGCTATCCGATCATCGGGCTGACGGAGCCGCTTGATGTGGTCAATTACGTTCGCCGCCTTGAGGAATCGCTGATCAAGGTTTGCACGGACCTGGGCCTGGACGTGGGCCGCGTCCAAGGCCGCTCCGGGGTGTGGGTGCCCACCGGTGCGGGTCGGCCCGCCCGCAAGGTCGCCGCTATCGGGGTTCGGGTGTCGCGGGCGACGACGCTGCACGGCTTTGCGCTCAACTGTGATTGCGACCTGGACGCGTTCGGACGGATCGTGCCGTGCGGCATCACCGATGCCGGAGTGACGTCGTTGACCGCCGAACTGGGTCACCGCGTCGGTGTCGACGATGTTCGCTGCGCCGTTGCCGACGCCGTGTGTGACGCGCTCGACGGGGCGCTCGCGGTGCTGGAGCAGGCATCCGCCCGCGTAGCATCGACTACGTGACTGTCGCTCCGGAGGGTCGGAAACTGCTGCGCCTGGAGGTGCGCAACGCGGCGACCCCCATCGAGCGCAAGCCGCCGTGGATCAAGACGCGGATGCGGATGGGTCCGCAGTACACCGAGCTGAAGAGTCTGGTCCGGCGCGAGGGGCTGCACACGGTCTGCGAGGAAGCCGGCTGCCCGAACATCTACGAGTGCTGGGAAGACCGCGAGGCCACCTTCTTGATCGGCGGCGATCAGTGCACCCGCCGTTGCGACTTCTGCCAGATCGACACCGGCAAGCCCGCCGCCCTGGACCGTGACGAGCCTCGCCGGGTCGCCGAGAGTGTGCAGGCGATGGGCCTGCGATACGCCACGGTGACCGGGGTGGCCCGCGACGACCTGCCCGACGGCGGGGCGTGGCTGTACGCCGAGACGGTGCGCGCCATCAAGGCGCTCAACCCATCGACCGGGGTCGAACTGCTGATCCCCGACTTCAACGGCGTTCCCGGCCGGCTTCGCGAGGTGTTCGAGTCTCGCCCGGAAGTGTTGGCGCACAACGTCGAAACGGTGCCGCGCATTTTCAAGCGGATCCGGCCCGCATTCACCTACCAGGGCAGCCTCGACGTGATCACCGCGGCGCGCGAGTTCGGGCTGGTCACCAAGAGCAACTTGATCCTCGGATTGGGCGAGACTCCCGACGAAGTGCGTGCCGCGCTGCGGGACTTGCATTCCGCCGGCTGCGACCTCGTCACGATCACCCAATACCTGCGACCGTCCGTGCGGCACCACCCGGTCGAGCGGTGGGTCCGCCCGGAAGAGTTCGTCGAGTACTCGCGCTACGCCGAGGAACTCGGGTTTGCCGGGGTGCTGGCGGGTCCGCTGGTGCGTTCCTCCTACCGGGCCGGGCGGCTCTACCAGCAGGCCGTGCAGGGCCGGCCCGACCGTATCCTGAACTAATGGCGAAAACCCGTAGTGCCGCGGCGAACAAGGCCGCCAGAGCTGAGGCGAAGGCAGCCCGAAAGGCCGCCGCCAAAGAACGGCGCATTCAGCTGTGGCAGGCCTTCAACATCCAACGCAAAGAAGACAAGCGGTTGCTGCCCTACATGATCGGCGCGTTTGTGCTGATCGTGGGGATATCGGTGGCCGTGGCGTTGCCCGCCGGCGGCCTCAGCGCTTTCATGATGATCCCGCTGGGTGTGGTGCTGGGCGCCTTGGTGGCGTTCATCATCTTCGGCCGGCGCGCGCAGCGTTCGGTGTACCGGAAGGCCGAAGGACAGACCGGCGCGGCGGCGTGGGTACTGGACAACCTGCGCGGCAAGTGGCGCGTCACCCCAGGTGTGGCGGCGACCGGCAACTTCGACGCGGTGCACCGGGTGCTGGGGCGGCCCGGCGTCATCCTGGTGGCGGAGGGGTCGCCGGCCCGGGTCAAGCCGCTGCTGGCCCAGGAGAAGAAGCGCACCGCACGGCTTGTCGGGGACGTGCCGATCTACGACATCGTCGTCGGCAACGGTGAGGGCGAGATTCCGCTGGCCAAGCTGGAGCGCCACCTGACTCGGCTGCCGGCCAACATCAACGTCAAGCAATTGGACTCGCTGGAGTCCCGGCTGGCCGCGCTGGGTTCGCGTGCCAGCGGGCCCGCCATGCCCAAGGGACCGCTGCCCGGCGCCGCAAAGATGCGCGGAGTGCAGCGCACCGTGCGTCGGCGCTAGCCGCTATCTCCGCACGACCGCGGTGCCGGTCACCCGGTCCTGCAGGCCGCGCCCGTCGGCGTCGACGAACAACGCCGGAATCACCAACGCGATCAGCACCCCGCGCAGCGCGGCGCGCCCGAGCCCCACGTGCAGGCGACCGTCGATCGAGGCCACCCGCAACCCGAGCGCGAACTGGCCCGGCGTGAACTCGAACAACCGAACCGCGACTATGCCGAGCACCAGCCACACGACCAGCACCGCCGTCGCCAGCGCGCTGCGCGGGACCAGCCCGAGCGTCGCGCCCAGCCCGGCCAGCCCGTATGCCACTAACCAGTCGACCAGCAGCGCGGTGAACCGGCGGCCGATCCCGGCTAGCGAACCCGGTCCGGACTCCGGCAACTCGAGCGTCTCGCCGGGCGGACCAGAAAGCCAGGATCCGATGCTGCGGGGCATGGCCCCAGGATAAAGTGCACACACCCGGCCTAACCCCGACCTAACCCTGGCCAACCGGGTCGCGTAACGTCAGCGCAACACGCGGTTGACTGCCGGGCAACATCACATCCCTACGGTCTGATCGGGTCACCGATACGGCCAGTAAAGGAGAGAGCGCCTCATGACCGCATTAGACTCGATGCCCTCAGTAAAGGAGAGCGCCTCGGTGTCCGAGAAGACGGCCGACGACATCTTCAAACTCATCAAAGACAACAAGGTCGAGTTCGTCGACGTTCGCTTCTGCGATCTGCCGGGTGTGATGCAACACTTCACGATTCCGGCGTCAGGGTTCGACGAGAGCGTCTTCGAAGACGGGCTGGCATTCGACGGATCGTCGATCCGCGGCTTCCAGTCGATCCACGAGTCGGACATGATCTTGCTGCCCGACCCGCAGACCGTTCAGATCGATCCCTTCCGCGAAGCTAAAACGCTGAACCTGAACTTCTTCGTGCACGACCCGTTCACCCGCGAGGCCTACTCACGCGACCCGCGCAATGTCGCCCGCAAGGCGGAGAACTACCTCAAGAGCACCGGAATCGCCGACACGGCCTACTTCGGCGCCGAGGCTGAGTTCTACATCTTCGACTCGGTTTCGTTCGATTCGACGACCAACAGCTCGTTCTACAAAGTGGATGCCATCTCCGGCTGGTGGAACACCGGCGCGGCGACCGAGGCCGACGGCCTCCCCAACCGCGGCTACAAGGTCCGCCCCAAGGGTGGCTACTTCCCCGTCGCACCCAACGACCAGTACGTCGACCTCCGCGACAAGATGCTGACCAACTTGATCAACGCCGGTTTCGTGCTCGAGAAGGGGCACCACGAGGTGGGCTCCGGCGGCCAGGCCGAAATCAACTACAAATTCAACACTTTGCTGCATGCCGCCGACGACTTGATGCTGTTCAAGTACATCGTCAAGAACACGGCCTGGCAGCACGGCAGGACGGTCACGTTCATGCCCAAGCCGCTGTTCGGCGACAACGGCTCGGGGATGCACACCCACCAGTCACTTTGGAAGGACGGCGGGCCGCTGTTCTACGACGAGGTCGGCTACGCCGGCCTGTCCGACATCGCGCGCCACTACATCGGCGGCATTTTGCACCACGCGCCGTCGCTGCTGGCATTCACCAACCCGACGGTCAACTCCTACAAGCGGCTGGTGCCCGGTTTCGAAGCGCCGATCAACCTGGTGTACAGCCAGCGCAACCGCTCGGCATGCGTGCGTATCCCGATCACCGGTAACAACCCGAAGGCCAAGCGGCTGGAGTTCCGCTGCCCGGACTCCTCGGGTAACCCCTACCTGGCGTTCTCAGCGATGATGATGGCCGGCATCGACGGGATCAAGAAAAAGATCGAGCCGCAGGCTCCGGTCGACAAGGACCTCTACGAGCTGCCGCCGGAAGAGGCCGCCAACATTCCGCAGGCCCCGACCTCGCTGGCCGCGGTGATCGACCGTCTCGAAGCGGACCACGAATACCTCACGGAGGGCGGCGTTTTCACGTCCGACCTGATCGAGACGTGGATCGCTTACAAGCGCGAAGTCGAGATCGGGCCGATCAACGTGCGGCCGCATCCGTACGAGTTCGCGCTGTACTTCGACGTTTAAGGATCAGATCCCGATCCAGACCCACTGCTGGTGGGCTTGATCCCACACCGGGTGGACCGGCCACGGCGACGGCGGCGGGTCTGTCGGGGGCGGCGGCACCGACTGCGGCGCATAGATCGGCGCGTACGGTGGCGGGGGTGTCCACCATTCCGGCGGTGGCGGTGGCGGTTTGCACTCGCCGGTCGCCACAATGTACGACCAGTTGGGATCACACTCAGCGTTGCTGACGCCCGGCGTCGCGACCGTCACCACCGCGATCGAAGCCAACGCCGCTAAAGCACCGACGGCCATCCGGAGCACGAACCTCGTCATCGCGGCCTCCCTGGGGACCTGTACCCGATGTTGGGTGGCTTTAGATTATGCCCAGTGGTGCGGGCAAGCGGCTATGGTCGGCGCATGACGCGCAATTTGGAGGCCCGGCTTGCGGCGCGCTCGTCGTCGGCCATTGCCGTGTTTCGAGTCGTGTTCGGATTTTTGTTTTTATCCCATGGCCTGTCCAAGCTGATCGGCTGGCCACAAGGACCCGTGGTCCCGGCCGGCCAATGGCCCGCGTACCACGCGGGCTGGATTGAGCTGATCACTGGCGCGCTCATCGCGATCGGGCTGTTCACCCGAGCGGCGGCCTTCGTGGCATCCGGCGAGATGGCAGTTGCCTATTTCTGGCAGCACTTCCCGCACGGATTTTGGCCGATGGTCAACCGCGGTGAGCTCGCGGTGTTGTACTGCTTCGGGTTCCTGCTGTTGGTCTTCGTCGGCGGCGGTGCGTTTGCGCTGGATTCGCGCCGCAGGCACCGCCGCTCGACACGTGGGCCGCTGTCGCCGAGTCGGTGGTCCGACCGTCGGTAAACGCTGATCCGCTACCTCGCTACGAAGACTCGGCCACCGTGGACGGCGGATGGTTGCGCTGTCGGCGCGGTAACGGCACCAGCATCCGCACCTCGCGGCGGTACTCGAGGTATTGCTCACCGAGCGTGGCCGCCAGATCACGCTCCTCCAGCTGTACGGCGACGAGAATGTATGCGGTGCTGGCTGCTGCAAACAGCAGACGCCCCACCGTCATCGTCGGCGCGGCCCAAAACGCGAGGATGAAGCCGAGCATCAACGGGTGACGGACCACCCGATAGAGCAGTGTTGTGCGAAAACCAAGGTCGCTCAACGGGTTTCCTCGCCAGAAGGCGTATACCTGCCGCAGCCCGAACAAGTCGAAGTGATTGATCATAAATGATCCAGCGAACACGGTGACCCAGCCAACCCAGAACAGCACCCACAACGCGACCCGGCCGACCTGGTAGCCGACATGCCACACCTCGTCCGGGAGCGTTCGCCACTGCCAATACAGCAGGAACAGCACCAAATCCGACAGCAACACGTAGGTGCTGCGTTCAATAGGTTCAGGTATGACGCGTGTCCACCATCGTTTGAACGCCGGACGCGCCATCACGCTGTGCTGGATGGCGAACAGTCCCAGCAGGATGATGTCCACCGCGAATGCCTTCCCGGTCGGTGCCGCTATCGCGTGATCGACGCTGCGCGGTACCCAGAGGTTGCCGACGAAGCCGATTGCGTACAGAAAAGCCACCACGAAAAGCAGGTAAGCGACCGCGCCGTAGCTGATCGCCAGGAAACGCTTGATCGTCGTCATGATGTGAGGTTCCTTTGGTGTGAGAGGTTTGTCTATGAGGCGATTGCCTCAATCACTGGCCGTGGGGGCGCTCGGACACGTGTCCGGCAGCGTGCAGCTCGGCGCGGTTGGGCGATTCCGGCGTCGGTACGCCGGAATGGCCGTTGGGGGCCATTCACTGATTGTGCGGCTTAACTCAGCGCAGCGTGGCGAAAAAAGCACGCACGTCGTCCACGAATAGCGACGGCTGCTCGAAAGCCGCGAAGTGCCCGCCTCGCGGCATGTCCGTCCAGTGGGTGATGTTGTAGACGGCCTCACACCACCTTCGCGGTGCGCGCAGGATTTCCTTGGGGAACGACGCGATGCCCGTCGGCAGTTCGACTCGGCTGGCGTCGCCGAGGGCATTGAAGCTCTCCCAGTACAGCCGCGCGGACGAGGCGCCGGTACCGGGCGCCCAGTACAGCATCACGTTGTCGAGGAGTTCGTCGCGGCTGAGCACATTTTCGGGATGCCCGTCGCAGTCCGTCCACGCCCAGAACTTCTCCACGATCCACGCCAGTTGTGCTGCCGGGGAATCAACCAGCCCATACCCCAACGTCTGCGGCCGGGTCGCCTGCTGCGTGGAATAGCCTGTGCCCCAACGGCGATGGTGCGCGGCTGCGGCAAAAGCGCGTTTTTCGTCCTCGGTGGGTTCGGCCTTCGCGTCGGCCGGCGGCCGGGCGATCGGCATGTTCAGGTGGATCCCGATGCACCGGCCCCGGTTGCGACCTATCTGTGTACTGATCGCAGCGCCCCAGTCGCCGCCCTGCGCGCCGTATCGGTCATACCCGAGGCGCCCCATCAAGGTCTCCCAGGCCTGTGCGATCTTCTCCACGCCCCAGCCAGTGCGGGAGGGCTTGCCGGAGAACCCATACCCGGGAAGCGACGGACATACGACGTGAAAAGCGTCTTCGGGACGTTCGGGGTTCACCAGCGGCTCGATCACTTTGTGGAACTCCACGATCGAGCCGGGCCAGCCGTGGGTGATCAACAGCGGCAGCGCATCCTTGTGCGGGGACCGTTGATGGATGAAGTGAATGTCGAGGCCGTCAATCTCGGTGACAAACTGATCGAACCGGTTCAGCGCGGCTTCGCGCGCCCGCCAGTCGTAGCCGTCGGCCCAGTAATCAGCCAGGTCACGGGTGTAGGCGAGCGGGATGCCTTGACTCCAGTCGTCGACACATTCGGCTTCGGGCCATCGGGTGCGCGCTAGCCGCGCGCGCAGATCATCCAGAACCTCATCCGCAACGTCGATGCGGTAGGGCTTGACTTCCGGGGTCACAGGATGCGCCGCGGGGACCTGCCCATGTGGTAGCCGGTGGGAAAGGACATCTCGATTACTCGAAGCCGGTCGTTTGCCTTCGACTCGAGTTCCAGGACGACGCAGCCGTCGCCGATCGACTTGGATTCGAGAACCGTGTAGTGCTGACCGCCACCTTGAACGTCGGTGATCGGGTCACCAGAGCGCAACGCCTCGACAGGCACAAGTTCGGGGGTTCCGTGTGACTCCACCCTCGCAACGTTAAAACAAACGCAGGCGGGAGGGAATGCTTTCAGCGGCCGGTCAGCAGCTCGGGGTGGAAGGTGGCAGCTATGCGGCGCATTCCGTCGCGCCAGTCGACCGTCGTGGCGCCGACAAGCTCGCGCATCTGAGTCGCATCGGTGGGATTGCCGCGTAACGCCTGGTCACTCTCTTGAAAGACCGGCTCCTTGTCGACCAGCGAGCCGAGGAAGCTGCACCACTCCTGCAGGCTGACGGTCTGATCGCCGCACCAATTGATGGTGGTCGCCGGGACCGACGCCACCTCGAGGAGCTTGGGGATGGTGGCGAGGATGTCATCCTCGTGGATCGGGTTATAGCGGGCCGGGCCGCCCGGCGGGACCGGAATCGGGATGCCGGCGAGGATCATCTCCATGTGGTAGTACGGCCACCCGCCGTTGTCGCCGTACGGGACGTTGAGGCGGGCGATGGTGGTGGGCACGCCGAGCACCCGCGCGATCGAGCGGGCGACGACTTCGCCGGCGATCTTGGAGATGGAGTAGGTGGGAAACAAGAACTTGTGGTTGTCGCCAAGGGCGGCACGCTCGGTGCGCGGCTCGTCGTCCGGCGGGTCGTAGACGGCCGCAGACGAGCAGTGCAGGAAAGCTTTTGCCCCGCGGCAGTGAGCCATCAGCAGACCAACCGACTCCGCGTTGGCGCCCAGATCCGTGTCCCACTTGCCACTCTTGGCCACCGCGAGGTTGAGGACGTAATCAAAATCGGACGGCAAGCCGGTGAAATCGCCTGCGGCCAGGTTGACCGTCTGGCACCGAACTCCGGCCTGCTCGAGACGTTCCCGGGCCGCGGCGTCGGCGAACCGAGCGATCCCCCAGACGTCGTTGTCGGCGGCCAGGGCTCGGGCGATCGGGAAGGCGACCTGGCCGGTCGGACCGGTGATCAGGATTTTGGCACCGCGCATGAGCTGATGGTAGGCATGCCGTCACGGATCCTCGTCGTCATCGTCTTCTTTGTCTTTGTCTTGCAGGAGTTTCTCGGGGTGGTGGAACCGGTTGACGCGCGGTTGGCCATAGTCCAGGTGCGGCGGCGGAATCCATTCCGTCTCACCGTCCGCGTTTTTGCGAGTGGTCCAGCCTTGTTCAGTCAGCGGATGGTCGCCGCCGCATGCAAGCGTCAGGTCGTTGACGTCGGTGGTGCGGCACTTGGCGTAGGGCGTGCAGTGGTGGACTTCGGTGAAGTAACCGGCCACGTCGCAGGCGGGGCGCGAACAACCGCGGTCCTTGGCGTAGAGCACTATTCGCTGTCCCGGCGAGGCTAAGCGTCTTGTGTGGTAAAGCGCGATCGCCCGCCCTTTGTCGAAGATGGCCAGGTAGTTGTGGGCGTGGCGGGCCAGTCTGATCACATCTTTCATGGGCAGCAGTGTGCCGCCTCCGGTAAGTGCTTTCCCACAACCGGATTCGAGTTCCTGCAACGTGGTGGACACGATGATGCTGGCCGGCAATCCGTTGTGCTGGCCCAACTCTCCGCTGGCGAGTAAGGCGCGCGACGCCGCATGGAGGGCATCGTGGTTTCGTTGCGCCGGGGTGCGTTTGTCGTTGTCAATCGCCCGCTCCGACGGCGTGCCATCGAGCACCGGGTTTTCGTCATAGGGGTTGGCCATGCCCGGCGCGGCCAGCTTGGCGAACACGGCCTCCACCGCGGCGCGCGCAGCCGGCGTCAGATACCCGCGGATCGCCGACATGCCGTCGCGCTCCTGCTTGCCCAACGTCAGGCCGCGCCGACGAGCCCGATCCTCGTCGCTGAAGTCGCCATCCGGGTTGAGGACGTCGGCGAGTTTGTCGGCCAGCTTGGCGAGCAACTCGGGGCGATACTGGGTGGCGAACTCGGCGAGCTGTGCTTCGGCGCGTTGGCGCGTGTCAGCGTCGATCCAACAGGGCAGGTCACGCAGGAAGCCCCGGATCACCGACACGTGGGCACCGCCGATGTCCCCCGCGCGCTGGCCGGCGGCAGTCGCCGATAGATGCGGCGGCAGCGGTTCACCGGCCAGTGACTGGCGCGTGCCCAGCTCTTGGGCTTCCTCGATGCGACGCTTGGCGTCGCCACGGGTGATGCGCAATCGGTCGGCGAGCACATGGGGCAATTTGCCGCCGATTTCGGCCGGGGTGGCCTGCTGGCGCAGCCCGTTGATCAATTCGTGGCGCGGAACCGGCAACCGACGAGTGTCGTCCTCGAAGCGCTCCAGCAACGCCAAACGATCGGGGGTAGTCAACGCATCGAAAGTCAGCTCACCCAGCCGAGTAACCGAGTCATGAAACGCATCGAACGCCTCGATGATCTCTTCCCGGCTACTCGAACGCATGTTCGAATCATATCTGCGCCCACTGACGTTCATGGCCTCGCGTGCGGCACCGTGTGGACAAACAGCAGACTGTGGAAGAATCGGAATCGCACGGTGTTTTAACCCCGCAACGTGCGCGCCCAGGCCAATTTGATGCGCGTGGCAGCCTCGGCCGTCACTTAAAATTTGCTGGCGCAATCTCTGCGTATAAACGTCGATGACTTGCACCGCGCGGCAGGCCAGCTAGGGACACTCGCAGGCAAGCTTGCTGTCGTCAACCAACCTGCGGCTGAGGGGCAATCCTGGCTGGCGACCTCGGCAGCGGTCGCCGTAGCACGCGCGGACGCAAACAAGTCTCGGGCCATCCTTGCTGCGCGAATGCAAGCAACATCGCAAAAGCTCGCTGCGGCAGCTGCCGCATATGCGAGCGCAGACGCTGCGGAGGGCACGAGGCTGCGCGAGGCTGGGCCGGAGGCGAGATAGGTGTCCGCCACTGCATTGCCCAGTCTGTCGCAGATCGAGAACTTAGACACCAGGCACCTAGCCGCGCTCGGCGCCGATTTCAGCGCTGAAGCCGATCTGGTGGAGAGCAGCTTTGTAGATGGTCACCAACAGCTAAAAGCTGCCCGCTGGGCAGGACAGGCGAACGATGCCGCGCTGCACAGGACCGACACCGACCTGGTGAAAGCGCGTGCCCACGCCGAGAAGCTACGTGAAGCCGCAGCGATCGCCCGCAATGGCAGCGCCGAGCTGCGGGCCGTGCAACAAAGCGTGCTGACCACCGTGGACGAAGCACGGCAAGCCGGGTTCAGCGTCAACGAAGATCTTTCGGTGTCGGCCGACGTAGCCGGCAGACCCGTTGAGGAGGCAGTTCAGCTCCAGTCCCAGGCCAACAAGCTGACTGCCGAGATCCGTGCCCAAGCGGCCACTCAATACCTCTTGAATAGACGAGCGGGACACTCCGACCGGTTATGGCGTAGATCAGCGGGGTCAATAGCGGCTGCTTCTCGTAGTAATTCTCGTAGTAATAATGGATGTACCCATCATCGTCGGGGGCTGTGGCGCAGACTTTACCTTGGCCCCCGCACAACTCCTTGACCGGAAGAGCGAGCAGCCCAAGAAACCCCAAGACCACGACCGCGACAACGACCTTTTTCGTCACCCTCAGTCCTCCGCCACTACTCCACGTCCAACACCAAATCCTCGCGGAACCGCCGCATGCCGTCGATCTTTTCCGACAATGTGGCATCGGCGCCGGCGTAGAACCTCCATGGCATCGTCAAGATGCCAGTGATCCCGGCGTCCGCAGCACGCTGATAGTCCGCGGCAGAGAACGCGTCAACCAATGGCGTGAGAATGGTGAAACCGTCCATGGACAAACCATTTTCGGCACGCAGCGCGCGCAGCCTGGTGACTGCCTCGATGGCCTGGTCGAGCCGGATCAGATCACCGATCCAGCCGTCGTGGCGAGCCGCGCGCCGCAATGCGGTCTCGCTGAGCCCGCCGACGTAGATCGGGATGCGGGGCGGCGTCGGCTCCATCTCCAGCCGCGGCGCTTGGTAGAACTGCCCTTCGAATTCTGTCCAGCCGGGACTCCATAGCGCGGCCAGCAGTTCGAGCATCTCGTCGGTGCGCTTGCCCCGGTTCTCGAATCGCTGCTCCATCAACGCGAACTCGTCGGCGCACCAGCCGACACCAACTCCGAGCTCGACGCGCCCCTCAGCCAAACACGCTGCGGTGCCAATGGCTTTGGCCGCCGAATAGGGATTGCGCATCGCCGGGATGTAGACGGTGGTGACAAAACGCAGCCGGGTGGTCACCTGCGCCAGCGCGCCCACCAGCACCCATGGGTCGGGCCAATCGGTGAACGGCGGCCAGCGCCGCTCCCCGTCTTTGGTATACGGATACGGCGTGCTCAGCGTCTCCAGATTGACAATGTGGTCCGGGATACCGATTCCTTCATAACCTAATTCGTCTGCAGCCCTGGCGATTTCGATGATCTCGCCGGTTTTCAAAAACCCGCTGCTGACGTAGAACTTCATCCGGCGTCCCGCGCCCACGCCGGCTCAATGAAGACGCCTTCGGCTTCGGCGGTGATGCCCTCCGCGTCGGCGATAAAGCCGCGGACGAAAGTCTTGACGCCTTCCACCCGTTCGATCCCGGCTTCGGCACGAAGCTCGCCCAACGGCGTGGCACGTAGATACTTCACGCTGATCGTGCCGGTGAACCGTGGTTTGGTGAGACCCTCGCTGGCCACTTCGCCGAGTAAATGGTCCAGCACCAGGGCGCACACGCCGCCGTGCACCCGACCCGGCGGTCCCTCATACGGCGCGCCCAGCGAAAACTCACTCCAGCACCGAGTGGCATCAGCGTTGTGGTGGATGGTCAGCGGTGGCGCGATCGGGTTGCGGACACCGATCACCGCGTTGGCCCATGCCACCGGCCGCCCACTTTCGGCTACCCGTAGCGTGCGATAACCGTCGTGCCGGGTGCTTTCCAGCGTTTGCGTCACTGACTCGATGGCGCTCTGCGCATCGCGGATCGTCTGTTCGTCGACCCCGGTGTGGATGCTGGCGTCGATGAGGCCGCGCACTGCCCGGGCCAGTGGCTCGTAGAGCGCCACTAACTGGTCATGCTGGTCGGCGCTGATGACGTCGAACGCGAAGTCCATCCAAACTTACTAGCACTACTAGATATCGCGGTCCGCCCCGGGGCGCTTTTAGGCCCCGAAGACCTTGCGCACCACCGCTTTCGCACGCCGCGTCACCCGCAGATAGTTGTCCAAAAATTCGCCCCCGTCGCCGTTGGCCCAGCCGGCGGCGACCGCGACGGCGTTGAGTGCACGCCCGGGTCCGGGCAGCTGATCGGTGGGCTTGCCGCGCACCAGAACCAAGGCGTTGCGCGCCCGGGTGGCCGTGAGCCAGGCCTGCCGCAACAATTCCACCTCTTCGGCCGGTATCAGCTCGGCGGCGGCGATCGCGTCGAGGGTTTCCAACGTCGAGGTGTTGTGCAGCGCCGGAATCGCGTGTGCGTGCCGCAGCTGCAGCAACTGCACCGTCCATTCGATATCGGCCAGCCCGCCGCGCCCCAGCTTGGTGTGGGTGTTGGGGTCGGCGCCGCGCGGCAGCCGCTCGGCGTCGATGCGGGCCTTCATCCGTCGGATCTCCCGTACGGCGTCGGCCGATACTCCCCCATCGGGATAGCGCGTCTTGTCAGCCATCAATAGGAAGCGCTGCCCGAGGTCTTCGTCACCGGCTACCGCGTTCGCACGCAGCAGGGCCTGCACCTCCCACGGCTGCGCCCATTGTTCGTAGTAGCTGGCGTAGGAGGCCAGCGTCCGGACCAGCGGGCCACTGCGTCCTTCCGGGCGCAG
Organism: Mycobacterium shimoidei; assembly: GCA_002101905.1. Taxonomy (GTDB): domain Bacteria; phylum Actinomycetota; class Actinomycetes; order Mycobacteriales; family Mycobacteriaceae; genus Mycobacterium; species Mycobacterium shimoidei. The sequence continues at coordinate 15,286 of LQPU01000040.1, forward strand.
GTCGGCGTCGACGTCCAGCGGCGGGTCGACGCTGGGCGTGCCCAGCAGGGTCCGGATCTGCTCGGCTACCGACACCGACCAGCGCACCGCCTGCGAATCCTCGACGCCGTTGGTCGGCTCGCAGACGAACATCACGTCGGCATCGGAACCGTAGCCCAGTTCGCGCCCACCCAGCCGCCCCATCCCGATCACCGCGATGCGCGCCGGCGCACGACCATTCTCGGGGAGATTCGCCCTGGTCACTGCCTCCAGCGCGGCCTTGAGCACCGCGACCCACACCGAGCTGAGCGCGTGGCACACCTCGGTGACCTCGAGCATGCCGAGCAGGTCCGCCGAGGCGACCCGGGCCAGCTCGCGTCGGCGCAGACTGCGTGCGGCGGCGATGGCACGGACTGGGTCCGCGTGCCGGCCCGCCGAGGCCACCAGAGCGCCCGCCACCGCGTCGGGGTCGGTTTCCACCAGTTTTGGGCCCGACGGCCCATCGCCGTACTGCTGAATGACCTCGGGCGCGCGCATCAGCAGATCCGGTACATACGCCGAGGTGCCCAGCACATGCATCAGGCGCTTGGCCACCGCGCTGCTGTCGCGCAGTGTGGACAGATACCACCGTTGCGCCGCCATCGCCTCGGAGATTCGGCGGTAAGCCAGCAATCCGGCGTCGGGGTCGGGGGTGTTCGACAACCAGTCCAGCAATCTGGGCAGCAGTACCGACTGCACCCGACCGCGGCGTCCGCTCTGGTTGATCAGTGCCGACAGATGGCTCAGTGCGTTCTGCGGGCTCTTGTAGCCCAGGGCGGCCAATTGGCGCTCGGCGGCTTCCGGCGTCATGCCCTGCGCGAACTCCAGTCCGGCCGGACTGACCGATTCCAGTAGCGGTTGGTAGAAGAGTTTGGCGTGCAGCCGTGACACCCGGACGTTTTGGCGCTTGAGTTCCTCGCGCAGTACGCCCAGCGCGTCGTTACGCCCGTCGGGCAGGATGTGTGCCGCGCGCGCCAGCCAGCGCAGCGCTTCCTCGTCGTCGGGCTCCGGCAGCAGGTGGGTGCGTTTGAGTCGCTGCAGCTGCAGCCGGTGCTCGAGCAGCCGCAGGAATTCGTAGGACGCAGTCAGGTTGGCGGCGTCGTCGCGCCCGATGTAGCCGCCGCGACCCAGCGCGGCCAGCGCATCCACTGTGGAGGCCACATGCAGCGACTCGTCGTTGCGGCCATGCACCAGCTGCAGCAGCTGCACCGCGAACTCCACATCACGCAGGCCGCCGGGGCCTAATTTGATCTCGCGGTTGCGCACATCGGCGGGCACCAGCTGCTCCACCCGCCGTCGCATCGCCTGCACCTCGTCGACGAAATCCTCACGCTCGCAAGCCCTCCACACCATCGGCATCACCGCGGCGATGTATCGCTGGCCCAGTTCGGGGTCACCGGCGGCGGGGCGGGCCTTGAGCAGTGCCTGAAACTCCCAGGTCTTGGCCCAGCGCTGGTAGTAGGCGATGTGTGAGTCGAGGGTGCGGACCAGCTCGCCGTGCCGGCCCTCCGGCCGCAGCCCGGTGTCGATTTCGAAGAAGGCCTCCGACGCCACCCGCATCATCTCGCGGGCGACCCGGGTGCTGATCGGGTCGGCATGTTCGGAGACGAAGATCACGTCGACGTCGCTGACGTAATTCAGTTCGCGTGCACCGCATTTGCCCATCGCGATTACCGCTAAGCGAGGTCGCGTGCCATCACCGCAGACGGTCGATTCAGCCACGGCCAACGCCGCCGCCAACGCGGCGTCTGCGATGTCGGCCAAATGAGCGCCAACCGCGGTGAACGGCAGCACCGGCTCGTCCTCCACCGCCGGCGCCAGATCAATGGCGGCCAGCAACAGCAGCTGGTCGCGGTACAACGCACGCAGATGGTCGACGCCTGCGCCAGCCGGTATTTCAGCGACGGCCTGGGCGAATGCTTGGTGCAGCTGTTCGGATGACGGCAATATCGGCTCGCCGGCCAGCAGCCGCCACGACCGTGGATGGGCGACCAGGTGGTCTCCCAGTGCCAGCGAGGACCCGAGCACTGCGAACAGCCGACCGCGCAGCCCGCGGTCGGTCAGCAGCGCGGCACTCAGTTCATCCCATGCGGCCTCGGGCTTCTCGGACAACCGGACCAGCGCGCTCAGGGCGGCATCGGCGTTGGGTGCCCGCGACAGCGACCACAACAAATCGACGTGGTCTTCGGTGTCCCAGCCCAGTCGCGCCAAGTAGTCACTTGCCCGCGGGTCGACTAGGCCGAGCCGACCGACGCTGGGTATTTTCGGTCGCTGCGTGGCGGGTTGGCTCACGGTTACAGCGAGAGATATGTCTTCAGTTCGTAGGGCGTGACGTGGCTACGGTAGTTGGCCCATTCCCTGCGCTTGTTCCGCAGGAAGAAGTCAAATACGTGCTCCCCCAACGTTTCCGCTACAAGCTCGGACTTTTCCATCTCCCGCAGAGCGTGATCCAGGCTGGCCGGCAGCTCGCGATAGCCCATCGCACGACGCTCCTCGGGCGTCAGATCCCACACGTTGTCTTCGGCCTGCGGGCCCAGCGCATAACCCTTCTCCACCCCGCGCAACCCGGCCGCCAACAGCACCGCGAACGTCAGGTACGGGTTGCATGCCGAGTCCGGGCTGCGTATTTCGATGCGGCGCGACGACGTCTTGTGCGGACTGTACATCGGAATCCGCACCAACGCGGAGCGGTTGGCCGCGCCCCACGACGCCGCCGTGGGTGCCTCGCCGCCGTGCACCAACCGCTTGTAGGAATTCACCCACTGATTGGTGACCGCGCTGATTTCGCTGGCGTGCTCCAGGATCCCGGCGATGAACGACTTGGCGACATCAGAAAGCTGCAGCGGATCGTCGGGGCTGTGGAACGCGTTGACCTCACCCTCGAACAAGCTCATATGCGTGTGCATGGCTGAGCCCGGGTATTGCCCAAAAGGCTTGGGCATGAAGCTTGCTCGCGCGCCTTCCTCCAGGGCAATTTCTTTGATGACGTAGCGGAAGGTCATGACGTTGTCGGCCATCGACAGCGCGTCGGCGAAGCGCAGATCGATCTCCTGCTGTCCCGGAGCGCCCTCGTGATGGCTGAATTCCACCGAAATGCCCATGAATTCCAGCGCTTCGATCGCCCGGCGGCGGAAATTGGACGCCGAGTCGTGCACCGCCTGATCGAAATAGCCGGCATCGTCGAGCGGAATCGGCGGGGATCCGTCATCCCCGCCCGGTTCCAGCAGGAAGAACTCGATTTCGGGGTGCACATAGCAGGAAAAGCCGAGATCGTTGGCTTTGCTCAGCTGACGGCGCAGCACATGGCGCGGGTCCGCCCAGGAGGGTGAACCGTCCGGCATCGTGATGTCGCAGAACATGCGCGCCGAATGGTGATGCCCCGTACTGGTGAGCCACGGCAGCACCTGGAAGGTCGACGGGTCGGGATTGGCGACGGTGTCGGCCTCCGAAACCCGGGCGAACCCCTCAATCGAGGAGCCGTCGAACCCGATGCCTTCCTCAAAGGCACCCTCGAGCTCAGCCGGCGCGATCGCGACCGACTTGAGGTAGCCCAGCACGTCGGTGAACCACAGCCGCACAAAACGGATGTCCCGTTCCTCCAGCGTGCGGAGCACGAATTCCTTCTGTCGGTCCATGATGGAAAAGCGTATCGCGTCTCAGCACTGCAAGTTGCCTGGAGCCACACCGGTGACGAAATAACGCACGACTGCGGTGTCGACGCAGCGGTCGCCGTTGAACACCGCGGTGTGTTGGGTCCCCTCATAGGTGATCAACGGGGCGCCGAGTTGGCGCGCCAGCGCCACGCCGGCCTGGTACGGGGTGGCGGGATCGTGCGTGGTGGAGACGACGACGACCTTGCCCGGCGCGACCGGCGCCGCCGGGTGCGGCGATGAGCTCGCGGGTACCGGCCACAACGCGCACACGTCGCGGGGCGCGAACCCGGTGAACTGGCCGTAGGACAAAAACGGTGCGACTTGGCGAATCTTGCGGTCGGCGGCGACCCAGGTCGCCGAATCCGTGGGCGACGGCGCGTCGACGCAGCGCACCGCCTCGAAGGCGTCCTGGGAATTGTCGTAGTGGCCATGCTCGTCGCGCCCGTTGTAATCGTCGGCCAGTTTCAGCAGGTCAACGGCATCAGTGCCGCGTTTGAGGCCCAGGAGTCCGCTGGTCAGGAATTTCCAGTACTGCGGGGTGTACAGCGCATTGACGGTGCCGGTGATCGCGTCGGCGTAGCTCAGTCCACGCGGGTCCGACACCTGCGCGGGTTTGTCGACCAAGGGGTCCACCAGCTCGTGGTAGCGGCTGACCCATTTGGTGGGGTCGGTTCCCAGCGGGCAGTCCGACGAGCGAGCGCAGTCGGCCGCGTAGTCGTTGAACACCGTCTGGAAGCCGGCTTGCTGCTGGATGCTTTCCTCGACCGGACCGACGCTGGGGTCGATCGCGCCGTCAAGCACCATCGCGCGTACGTGGTCACCGAACCGCTCGACATAGGCGGTGCCCAGCTCGGTGCCGTAGCTGAAGCCCAGATAGTTGATCTGCTCCTCACCAAGCGCTTGCCGGACCACATCCATATCCTGCGCGACCGACGCGGTGCCGACGTTCGCCAAGAACGTCGGGCCCATCTTGTCTGCACATTCGCGGGCAAACTGCCGGTAGATCTGCTCGATGTGGGCGACGCCGGCCTGGCTGTAGTCGACCATCGGTTCGCGCCGGTAGGCGTCGAATTCGGCGTCGGTGCGGCAGCGCAGTGCCGGGGTGGAATGACCGACGCCGCGAGGGTCGAACCCGACCAGGTCGAACTGACGGGTGATCTCACTGTCGGCCAGCGCTGCTGCCATCTGAGCGGCGGCCTCGACCGCTGACGCGCCCGGGCCGCCCGGGTTGACCAACAGGGACCCTAGCCGCGGGCCGGTGGCGGGGATCCGAATCACCGCGAGCTGAAGTGTGGCGCCCGCGGGGTCGTTGTAGTCGACCGGAACCGGGACGGTTGTGCACAGTGCGGTGGGGATGTCGCGGGTGTCCTCGACGAAGCTGTCGCAATGCCCCCAAGTCGGCGGCGCGACGCTGGCCGGCTTTGGCACGGCCGAACTCGGGCCGGCATCGGATTCCGGCGTGCCCCGGGCAGGTTCGGGGTAACTCAGCGCCACCGATATCGGCAAGGCGAATGATAGCAGCGCAGAGCTCAGCAGTCTCATGCGCCACATGGATGTCAATCGTGGCATGTCCCAGCTACGGAAGCTGCCCGCAGAAGGTCACACGTTGGTCTCGTTATCTGGAAGGTTCGTTACCTGCCGGCGGAGCTAACACTTGGCGCCCTTTGCCGGCACCTTCCCGCTGATCAGGTACTCCGTGGCGTAGTCGTCGACACAGCTGTTGCCCTGGAAGACCACGGTGTGCTGGGTTCCGTCGAAAGTGAGCAGGGCGCCCTGCAGTTGTTTGGCGAGATCCACCCCAGCCTGGTACGGGGTCGCGGGGTCGTGGGTGGTCGACACGACCAGGGTTGGGACCAGGCCGGGCGCGGAGATGGCGTGCGGCTTGCTGGTGGGCGGTACCGGCCAAAACGCGCAGGCTCCCAGCGGGGCGTGGCCGGTGAATTTGCCATAGCTCATGAACGGCGCGATCTCACGGGATCGTCGATCTTCCTCGACGACCTTGGCCCGATCCTTGACCGGAGGTTGGTCGACGCAATTGATTGCGACCCGGGCATCGCTGGCATTGCTGTAGTGGCCGTGTGCATCGCGGCGCATGTACATGTCGGCCAGCGCCAGCAGGGTGTCGCCGCGGTCGCTTTTCAGCTCGGTCAGTCCGGCGGTCAGGTGATGCCACAGCGTGGGCGAATACAACGCCATGATGGTGCCGACGATGGCGTCGCTATAACTCAGCCCGCGTGGATCTTTGGTGTGTGCGGGTCTGCCCTTCCTCGGGTTGTCGGGATCGACCAGTGGATTCACCAAGCTCTGGTAGACGTCAACCGCCTTGGCCGGGTCGGTGCCCAGCGGGCAGGTCGGAGCCTTGGCGCATTCAGCCGCATAGTCGTTGAACGCGTCCTGGAATCCCTTGGCCTGCCGCAGGTCTGCCTCTATCGGGTCGGCATTGGGGTCGACGGCCCCGTCGAGAATCATCGCCCGTACCTTGTGCGGAAACGCCTCGGCGTAGGCGGCGCCGATCCGGGTTCCGTACGAATAGCCGAGGTAGGTCAGCTTTTCGTCACCGACGGCTTCACGCACCGCGTCGAGATCGCGGGCGACGTTGACCGTTCCCACGTTGGCCAAGAATTTCTTGCCCATCTTGTCCACACAGCGGCCCACGAATTCCTTTGTCTCTTGCTCGATGTGCGCGACGCCTTCGGGGCTGTAGTCGACCTGCGGCTCGGCGCGCAACCGGTCATTGTCGGCGTCGGAGTTACACCAGATCGCCGGGCGCGAGGACGCCACCCCGCGCGGGTCGAAGCCGATCAGATCGAACCGTTCGCGGACTCGCGGCGGTAGTGACTGGACGACGCCGATCGCGGCCTCGATCCCGGACTCGCCCGGGCCGCCGGGATTGATGACCAGGGAGCCGATCTTGTCGCCGGTGGCCGGAAAACGAATCATGGCCAGGGTGGCGGCGTCGCCGTCGTGGCGGCGGTAGTCCACCGGCACCGCAATCCGCCCGCAAAGCGCACCGGCCGGCAGCTTGACGGCGGTCCCGCCGGACAGCCGGCACTGCCCCCACTCCAGCGCCTGGCCGATCTTCGGCCCGGCCAGGCGCGGGCGTCCGTCGACGACGCGTGTGCAGCTCGCCACGGTCAACACGGTCACGGCCAACACAGTCCAAACCAGCAGCGAGCGCGCGATCCCATCGCGGCGAGGCAGGCCCATGTCCACCTATGCTGCCATGCGCCGAGGGGTGGTCCGGGCCAGGTCGGACGGCGACCCGCTACCGGGTGGCCAGCAGCAGTTCTTCCATTCCGACCGCGAAGTCGTCGGCCAACTCCCACAACTCGGGCACCAGCTCCGGACAAGCGATCAGCCCGACGTCGAGTTTCCCGTTCAGCGACATCACGGTGATGTTCAGACCTGACCCATGGAAAATCGGGCCCAGCGGGTACATCGCTTTGACCTCGCAGCCCAGCAGGTACAGCGGCACCTGCGGGCCCGGGACGTTGGAGACCACCAGATTGTGCACGGGCCGACTGCGGGTCAGCCGAGTCTTGGCGTAGGCGCGCATCGCCATGCCGAAGACGGCTGGGGCCGCGAATTGCGACCAGTCTTGCAGCAGCGTCGCGCTGATCGCTGAACTATGTTGCTTAGCAACCGAATTCGCCTCAGATATGGATTTGATGCGTTCGGCGGGGTCGGCGATGTGCGAATGCAGGCTGGCAAACATTCCGGAGACCTGGTTACGTCCTGGCCGGTCGGACTTCCCGTGTACCGACACCGGAACCATCGCCACCAACGACGCCTCCGGCAATTCGCCACGGTCCAACAGGAATTGGCGCAGCACGCCGGACACCAGCGCCATCACGACATCGTTGACCTTGACGGCGAAGTGGTTCTTGACCTTCTTGACGTCCTCCAGGTCCAGTTGTGCGTAGGCGACGTTGCGGTGCCCGGTGATGCTGGCGTTGAACGTGGTTCGCGGCGCGGCAAATGGACGCGCCATCGCCGTCCCGCTGCGCGCGCGTGTCAGTGTCTCGACCATCGACGACACCGTGCTGGGCAATACGTTGACCAGACTCAGCGGGCGTGACGCAAATTTCGCCAGGCCGCTGACCGCGATCTCGAGCTGACTGGCGCCACCGACACCCTCCACCGGCTCTGGCGGCGGCGCATCGGCCTCGGTGCTGCACAGTTGTGACATCAGGTTCGCGCCGGTCACCCCGTCCACGCAGGCGTGGTGCACTTTGGTCATCACCGCGATCCGGCCACCCTGTTGGGCGTCGGTGCCGGCCACACCCTCGATGACCCACATCTCCCACAGCGGCCGACTGCGGTCCAGCGGCAGTCCCGCGATGTGGCCGCAGATCTCGGACAGTTCGATCCGCCCACCCGGCGGCGGCAGCCCGATGCGGTGCAGGTGCCGACTGACGTCGAAGGTGTCGTCATCGACCCACACCGGATGGTCCAGGTTGAACGGGCTGCTCGCCAGCTTCTCCCGGAACTGCGGCATCGCCTTGATGCGAATAGCCAGCTCGTCGCGCAGCCGGTCGAAGTTGTATCCGCCCGGCATCGTCGAGGTGTCGAGCTCGAGAATCGAACAGACGTGCAAGGGCTGGGTAGAGGTTTCCAGATACAAGAAACTGGCATCGAGGCCGCTGAGCCGCTGCATGCGCCGATGGTATGTCCGGCACCGCGCCGCGGCACCGGAATCGCGGTAGGCAACCCCGGTGTGAGCAAGTCCACGGGTCCAGGTATGCCGTTCTGACGCGACAGGTGGCAGACTGACGAGGTCAGACGAACCCGGGGACCCGGCAGGGCCACGAGGATCGACCCGACGATTACTAGGGACAACGATGTCTGAGCACACTGTGTACGGTGCATCCGCATCCGCACCGCGGACCAAGATCCGCACTCATCACCTGCAGAAAATGAAGGCAGAGGGCCACAAGTGGGCCATGCTGACCGCCTATGACTACTCGACTGCCCGGATCTTCGACGACGCCGGAATACCTGTGCTGCTGGTCGGTGACTCGGCCGCCAACGTGGTCTACGGATACGACACCACGGTTCCCGTTTCCATCGATGAGCTGATCCCGCTGGTGCGTGGTGTGGTGCGCGGCGCTCCGCACGCGCTCGTGGTGGCTGACCTACCGTTCGGCAGTTACGAAGCCGGACCGGCCGCCGCGCTGGGCAGCGCCACTCGGTTCATGAAGGAAGCGGGAGCGCACGCCGTCAAGCTCGAGGGCGGCGAGCGGGTGGCCGAGCAGATCTCGGTCTTGACCGCCGCGGGCATTCCGGTGATGGCGCACATCGGCTTCACCCCCCAGAGCGTGAACACACTCGGCGGCTTCCGGGTGCAGGGCCGCGGCGACGGCGCCGAACAGACCATCGCCGACGCGATCGCGGTCGCCGAAGCCGGCGCGTTCGCGGTTGTCATGGAGATGGTGCCGGCCGAGCTGGCGGACCAGATCACCGGAAAGCTGACCATCCCGACGGTCGGCATCGGTGCGGGTCCCAACTGCGATGCCCAGGTGTTGGTTTGGCAGGACATGGCCGGGTTCACCGCCGGCAAGACCGCTCGCTTCGTCAAGAGGTTCGGCGACGTCGGGGGCGAATTGCGCCGCGCGGCAACCCAATATGCGGAAGAAGTCGCCAGCGGCGTATTCCCGGCCGACGAGCACTGCTTCTAGTTCCCACGCGGCGACGGAGGCGACGGTGGCGATGGTGGCCGAGGCCGATAGCACGTCGCGCCACGTGGAGGTCGAGCGCAAGTTCGACGTCGCCGAGTCGACGATGCTGCCGTCGTTTGCCGGCCTCGCCGCGGTCACGCGGATCGAAAAACAGCCGCCGCTGAGGCTGGAGGCGGTCTATTTCGATACGCCCACGCGTGACCTTGCGTCCAGACAAATCACTTTGCGCCGTCGCACCGGCGGCGCCGACGCGGGCTGGCATCTGAAGTTGCCGGCCGGCCCCGACGCCCGGACCGAAGTTCGCGCACCGCTGGATGCCGGGCAGAGCCCCAGTGGCGACGATGTGCCTGACGAATTGCGGGATGTGGTACTGGCCATTGTGCGCGACCGTCCGCTGCAACCGATCGCGCGGATCACCACCACACGAAACATCCACCTGCTGCAGGACGGCAGCGGCGCGGTGCTGGCCCAGTTTTGCGACGACGACGTCACCGCGGCCTTGGCTGACAACTCAGCCGAGCAGCAGTGGCGGGAGTGGGAGATCGAGCTCGTCGGGTCCGACGCCATCACCAACACCGAACTGCTGGACCAGCTGAGCAATCGGCTGCTGGGTGCGGGTGCTACCCCGGCGCGGCACGGCTCAAAGTTGGCGCGAGTTCTCGGTGAGTCTGTAGCTCAACAAGATTCGTCGGCCCGAGACACCGATCCGGTGCGCCGCGCGGTGGCCGAGCTGATCGACGAACTGCTGGTCTGGGACCGGGCGGTGCGCGCCGACGCCGACGATGCGGTTCATCAGATGCGAGTGACCACCCGCAAGATCCGCAGCCTGTTGCAGGCCTCGCCGGACGCGTTCGGCCTGACCGACAACACCTGGATTCTCGACGAGCTGCGCGAGCTGGGTCGGGTGTTGGGTGAAGCCCGCGACGCCGAGGTGCTGGCCGAGCACTACCAGCAGGCGCTCGATCGGCTTGCGCCGGAACTAGTACGCGGGCAGGTCCGGGCACGTCTGGTCGACGAGAGGCGGCACCGTTATCAGACCGGGCTCAAACAATCACTGGTCGCGATGCGCTCGCAACGTTACTTTCGGCTACTCGACGCCTTGGACGGGTTGGTCAGCGGGCCGCCGCGTCCGGCCCAATCACCCCGGGAAATCATCAGCGCCGCCTACAAGCGGGTGCGCAAGGCCGTCAACGCGCTAGCGGAAGCTTCCGAGGAAGACCGCAACGCGGTGCTGCACCAAATCCGCAAGCGCGCCAAGCGACTCCGTTACGCCGCGGCGGCCACGGGCGCGACCAAGGTGTCCAAGCGGGCCAAGGCCGTGCAGACGTTGCTCGGCGAGCACCAAGACAGTGTGGTCAGCCGCGAGCACTTGTGCCGGCAGGCTGCCGTCGCCCATGCCGCCGGCGAAGACACCTTCACGTACGGCCTGCTCTACCAGCAGGAGACGGATTTGGCCCGCAGCCGCCGAGAACAACTCGGCAAGGCGTTGCGCAAACTCGGCAAAGCGATGCGCAAGGCGCAACGCTGATCGGGCTGGGGCGGACGAGTTGGCCTGTAAGCCGGATTCTGTTCCGCGCTACCGGAGTAACGCGGCGGCGACCATCCATCTGGACACTCCGTCACCGGGTGCCTCAAGCGGCCTACCCGCAGGCTCGGGCGAGCAACCCTCGGACGCCTGCGCGGCCGCACCGCAGTGCGGCCTTCTTGGCCTTGCTTCGGGTGGGGTTTGCCGAGCCATTCCGGTCACCCGGAATGCTGGTGCGCTCTTACCGCACCGTTTCACCCTTACTACCTAGCTAGGTAGCGGTCTGTTTTCTGTGGCACTTTCCCGCGAGTCACCTCGGATTGCTGTTAGCAATCACCCTGCTCTGTGAAGTCCGGACTTTCCTCGACTCGTCTGGCGAACCAGCGAGCCGCGGCCGCCCAGCCAACTCGTCCGCATTACCACGGTACTCGATCGCGTATGCGCAGGCCAGCGCGTCAGCTCTGGCATACTGCACGAATGCCGGTGACCCGCTGGGCAAAGCGCGTCGACGCGGCCGACTGGGACGCGGTCACCACCGCCATCGACCACCACGGCGGTGCTCTGCTGCCCCGGCTGCTCACCCGCGCCGAGGCGATGAAGCTGCGCAAGCTCTACGGCCGCGACGAGCTGTTCCGGAAAACCATCGACATGCAGCGACACCGCTACGGGTCCGGCGAGTATCGGTACTTCCACGCGCCCTATCCCGAGCCGATCGAGCACCTCAAACAGGCGCTGTATCCGCGGCTGCTGCCGATCGCGCGGGACTGGTATGCGAGGCTCGGCCGCGACGCCCCGTGGCCCGACACCCTCGACGAATGGCTGCAGATGTGCCATGCCGCAGGACAGTGCCGGCCCACAGCGCTCATGCTGAAGTACGGCGTCGACGACTGGAACGCTCTGCATCGAGACCTCTATGGCGAGTTGGTGTTTCCCCTTCAAGTGGTGATCAACCTGAGTGACCCACAGACCGAGTACACCGGCGGCGAGTTCCTGCTTGTGGAGCAAAGACCGCGGGCGCAATCCCGCGGAATCGCCACTCAGCTGCCGCAGGGCCACGGCTATCTGTTCACCACCCGCGATCGACCGGTGCGCTCCAGCCGCGGCTGGTCGGTGTCACCAGTGCGCCATGGTCTTTCGGTGGTTCGCTCCGGGCAGCGCTATGCGCTCGGGTTGATCTTTCACGACGCCGCCTGACTATGCGCACACTGGCTGCATCTACCTGCCGATCAGAGGTAGGCGGTCTGATTCACCAGCCGCACCGAGGTCGCACCATCGGGGTAGAACTCGGCGATGCTCAGCGAGGCCAGGTCCAAATGCAAGCGGTACAAGATGCCCGGCCCGGCGTCGAGGGCAAGCCGCAACAGCATCTTGATCGGGGTCACGTGCGACACCACCAGCACCGTCGTACCGCCGTGTTCGGCGACGATTCGATCGAGGGCCCGCACAACGCGCTGGTGGACACTGTCGAAACTCTCTCCGCCCGGCGGGGCGATGCTGGTGTCACGCAGCCACCGTTGATGCAGGTCCGGGTCTCGTTCGGATGCCTCGGCGAACGTCAGCCCGTCCCAGCCACCGAAATCGGTTTCGATCAAGTCATCGTCGACGGTGACGTCCAACCCCAGGGCCTTGGCCGCCGTTGTCGCGGTATCGAAACAGCGCTGCAGCGGAGAACTGATCACCGCTGAGATCCCGCCGCGTTGCGCCAGATAGCGTGCTGCCGCGTCGGCCTGCCGCCAGCCCAGCTCGGTGAGTTCGGGATCACCGCGTCCCGAATAGCGCCGCCCTGCCGACAGTTGGGTCTGTCCGTGCCGCAACAGCAGCAGCCTGGTCGGGGCGCCGCGGGCCCCGGTCCAGCCGGGGGCGGTCGCTGGTTCGGTTTCGGTTGTCGCTGTGACGGATTGGTCGATCTCGGCGGCGGCGTCCATCGCCTCATTGGCCAACCGGTCGGCGTAGGAGTTCTGTGCCCGCGGCACCCAGGAAAAGCTGATGCGGTCGAACCGCTCCGCCAGTGCGCTGGCCTGAGCGTGCAACCGGGCCAGGTCGGGATTTTTGACCTGCCAACGCCCCGACATCTGCTCGATCACCAGTTTGGAGTCCATCAAGACGTCGACCTCGGTGGCGCCCAGTTTCACCGCTTCGTCCAAGCCGGCGATCAGCCCCCGGTATTCGGCGACGTTGTTGGTTGCTCGACCGATCGCCTGCTTACTTTCGGCAAGCACCGTGGAATGGTCGGCCGTCCACACCACCGACCCGTAGCCCGCCGGCCCGGGGTTGCCGCGTGACCCGCCGTCGGCCTCGACGATGACTTTCAAGACTTTCATCGACCGAAATCCTTGATCCGCAGCAGGATTGCGCCACATTCCGGGCAGCGCAGCACATCGTCGTCGGCGGCCGTCGCGATCCGGGACAGCTCGCCGCGGTCGATTTCGATCCGACAGGCGCCACAGCGGCCGCCCTGCAGCGGCCCGGCGCCGGGACCACCGCGGGACCGCTGCCGTTCGTAGAGCTCGACCAGCTCGGGATCGAGCGCCGCGATCAGCTCGTCGCGCCGCGCAGATCGCTGCTGGCGGGTCTGGTCGATCTCGGCGAGAACTCCGTCGAGAGCCTGCCGGGCGGTACTCAATTCCTTTTGCAAGAGGTCAATCTCGCTCAATGCCGTATTCTGCTGGGCCTGCAACTCTTCACGGCGCTCCATCACTTCCAGCAGCGAATCCTCCAGGCTGGCCTGGCGGCGTTGCAGCGTGTCCAACTCATGCTGCAGTTCTGACAGTTGCCTGGCGTCGGCGACGGATTGCAACAGCGAGCGGTCCCGGTCTTCGCGCTGGCGAACAGCATCGATTTCGGCTTCGAACCGCGATACCTGGGTCTCTAAATCCTCCAGTGCGATTCGCAACGCGGCCAGCCGATCGTTGGCGGCGGCGTGGTCAGCCTGCTTTTGCTCGTAGTCCTTCTGTTCGGGCAGATGGGCGGCCCGATGAGTCAGGCGGGCCAGCTCAGCGTCCAGCTCGGCCAACTCGAGCAACGAACGCTGTTGTACTACAGCAGCTTTCATCAAAGATCTCTTCCGACATTCCAGGGATCGGTGCGGATGGTGGAAACCCGTACCGGCAAAGCACTGTTGAAGGCTGACCGCAACAGGTTGGCAGCTTGCTCGCACCACGGGTATTCGCTTGCCCAGTGGGCGACGTCGACCAGAGCCACCTCCGAGGCGCGGCGGTGCTCGTCCGCCGGATGGTGCCGCAGGTCGGCGGTGACGTAGGCCTGCACGTCGATACTCGCCACGACGTCCAGCAGCGAGTCGCCCGCGCCACCGCAGACCGCGACGCGCGATACCGTCATCTCGGGATCGCCGGCCGCGCGCACTCCCCACGATGTGTCAGGCAAGGCGGCACGGACTCGCGAAACGAAGGCGTGCAACGGTTCTGGCTGCGGCAGGCTGCCGATGCGGCCCAAACCCGCGTCGGTCGGGGGCGATGCCAGCGGGATGATGTCGAACGCTGGCTCCTCGTAGGGGTGGGCGGCACGCAGCGCGGATAGCACCTCGCGACGCGCCCGAGCCGGTGCGACGACCTCCACCCGGTCTTCGACGACCTTTTCCACGGCGCCAACGCTGCCGATGGTGGGCGCGGCGCCCTCGCGGGGCAGGAACTGCCCGGTGCCGGTGGTGCTCCAACTGCAGCAGGAGTAGTCGCCGATTTCACCAGCGCCGGCGCCGAACACCGCGGCACGCACCGCGTCCGCGTTCTCCGGCGGCACGAAGATGATCCACTTGTCCAGATCCGCCGTCGCCGCTGCCGGCTCCAACACGCCTTCAACGGCCAGCCCCAGCGCTTGGGCCAGTGCGTCGGAGACTCCGGGCGACGCCGAATCGGCGTTGGTGTGTGCAGTGAACAGCGCACGGCCGGACCGGATCAGCCGGTGCACCAGCGCGCCCTTGGCCGTGTTGGCCGCGACGGTGTGCACCCCCCGCAACAGCAGCGGATGGTGGGCCAGCAGTAGGCCTCCCTCGGGTACTTCGTCGACCACTGCCGCGGTAGCGTCGACCGCGATCGTCACCGAGTGCACCGCGTCGGCGGGGTCACCGCATACCAAGCCGACCGAATCCCACGACTGGGCAAGTGACGGCGGGTAGGCCCCCTCGAGCACGCCGATGACTTCGGCCAACCGCACGCTCACGCCAGCACCTCGCGCAGCGCCGAGACCAGCACCGGCCATTCCGGGCGCACCGCGGCCCTCAGGTACCGCCCATCCAGCCCCACAAACGTGTCGCAGCGGCGCACCGCGATCCCCTTGACGTGCAACCGCTTTCGTACCAATTCGGCGTCGTCGACGGTGAACAGCACAAACGGTGCGCGCCCGTCGATCACGTCGAGGCCCAACTGGCGGAGTCCGGCCACGAACTGGGTCCGCATATCCACCAACCGCCGGGCGCCGGCTTCGGCCTCGGCGACCGCGTCGGGCGCGCAGCACGCTGCGATCGCCGTCAACTGCAGGGTGCCCACCGGCCAGTGCGCCCGCCGGGAGGTCAACCGCGCCAACACCTCCGGTGCGCCCAGCGCGTAGCCCACCCGCAGCCCGGGCAGCGACCAGGACTTGGTCAAGCTGCGCAATACCAGCACGTCCGCCAACCGCAGCGAGGCCAGCGATTCCGGCTCGCCGGGAACCGAGTCGGCGAACGCCTCGTCGACCACCAGCAGCCGGCCGGGCCGGCGCAGCGCAAGGATCTGCTCGCGGGTATGCAGCACCGAGGTCGGGTTGGTCGGGTTGCCCACCACGACCAGGTCGGCTTCCTCGGGAACCGTGGCGCCGGCCAAGCCGAACGGCGGCGGGAGCACCACCTGCTGCACCGCGACACCGGCGCCGGCCAGCGTCAGTTGCGGTTCGGTGAACGACGGCGCGATGACCGCCGCCAGCCTCGGTTGCAGGTTGGCCAGCAGCGCGAACCCTTCGGCCGCCCCGGCCAGTAGCACCACCTCGGCCTCGGCCCGGCTGTGGCGGGCGGCCACCGCCTGCACTGCGGCGCGCTCGTCGTCGGCGTCTGGGTAACGGGCCAGATCCGGCAAGCGGGCGGCCAGCCGCTCCACCAGCCAGGCGGGGGGCTGGGTGTCGCGGACATTGACCGCGAAGTCCAGCATCCCGGGTTCGGCGGCCTGATCGCCGTGGTAGCGCGCGAGCGCCAACGGGTTCGCTTCCAGACTCGCCACGCTTGAAACAGTAATGGCCTTGTCGGCGGCGTGGTGACGTCGGCGACAATGAGCAGGTGACCGACACGCTCTCCGCCGGGGCTGGGCTCAGACCCCAGCTGGTGATCTTCGACCTCGACGGCACCCTCACCGATTCCGCGGAGGGGATCGTGTCCAGCTTCCGGCATGCACTGCGACAGGTCGGCGGCGACGTGCCCGAGGGCGACCTGGCCAGCCGGATCGTGGGCCCACCGATGCACCAAACCCTGTCCGCGATGGGGCTCGGCGAGCGCACCGAGGCCGCGATCGCGGCGTACCGCGCCGACTACAGCAGCCGGGGCTGGGCGATGAACAGTCTTTTCGACGGGATGCAGCCGTTGCTGGCCGATCTGCGCGCCGCGGGTGTGCGGCTGGCGGTGGCCACCTCCAAAGCCGAGCCGACCGCGCGCCGCATCTTGGCTCATTTCGGGGTGGACGGGCACTTCGAGGTCATCGCCGGCGCCAGCGTGGACGGCACACGCAGCAGCAAGACCGAGGTGCTGGCGCATGCGCTGGCCCAGCTGCAGCCGTTGCCCGAGCGCGTGCTGATGGTCGGTGACCGGGTGCATGACGTCGAGGGGGCGGCCGCATTCGGCATCGACGCGGTCGTGGTCGGCTGGGGCTACGGGCAGGCCGATTTCGCCGACGGCGCCGGTGCCAACCATGTCGCGACGGTCGCGGAATTGCGGAGGGCTCTCGGTGTCTGACAAGGTGTCTGATCCGCGGCTGCACATCACCTTCGTGTGCACCGGCAACATCTGCCGGTCGCCGATGGCCGAGAAGATGTTCGCCCACCAGATCAACCAGCGCGGTCTGGATGACGTGGTGCGGGTCACCAGCGCCGGCACCGCCGACTGGCATACCGGCAAACGCGCCGATGAACGGGCCAACCGGGTGCTGCGCAAACACGGCTACCCCACCGATCATTGCGCGGTGCAAGTCGACATCGACCACCTGAACGCCGATCTGGTGGTGGCGCTGGCCCGCAACCACGTCTGGCTGTTGCAGCAGCTGGGCGTCGACCCGGACCGGATCCGAATGTTGCGGTCCTTCGACCCGCGATCGGGCGCCTATGCGCTCGACGTCGATGACCCTTACTACGGTGATCACGACGATTTCGAGGCGGTCTTCGCCGCTATCGAGGCCGCGTTGCCGGGTCTGCACGCCTGGGTCGACGACCGGCTCGCCGAGAACGGACACCGTTGATGCGTCGCTTGGCCTTCCTGCTGCGTCCGGGCTGGCTTGCCCTGGCCGTGGTGGTGATCGCGTTCGCCTACCTGTGTTTCACCGTGCTGGCGCCGTGGCAGCTGGGCAAAAACGCCAAGACCTCGCGGGAGAACCAGCAGATCGCGCAATCGCTCAACACCGACCCCGTCCCGTTGAATACTCTGCTGCCCCAACAGGATTCGTCGGCACCAGAGGCGCAGTGGCGCCGAGTCACCGCGACCGGACACTACCTGCCGCAGACACAAGTGCTGGCCCGGTTGCGGGTGGTGGACGGGGACCCCGCGTTCGAGGTGTTGGCACCGTTCGCCGTCGACGGCGGTCCCACCGTGCTGGTCGACCGCGGGTATGTACGACCGGAGGAGGGGTCGCGGGTGCCGCCGATCCCTCCCCCGCCCGGCGAAACAGTGACCATCACGGCACGACTGCGTGATTCCGAGCCGACGGCGCCCGGCAAAGAACCGTTCACCAAAGACGGTGTGCCACAAGTCTATTCGATAAACACCGGCCAGGTAGCGAAGCTGGCCGGAGTACCGCTGGCCGGCTCCTACCTGCAGTTGGTCGACAACCAGCCCGGCGGGCTCGGCGTGATCGGGGTGCCGCATCTGGATGCCGGACCGTTCTTGTCCTACGGCATCCAATGGATCTCGTTCGGCATCATCGCGCCGATCCTGTTGGGCTACTTCGTGTATGCCGAAATCCGGGCCCGGCGCACCGAAAAGCCCCCAACAGTCGCGCCCGACACGGTCGGTGACAAGCTCAGCGACCGCTACGGGCGCCGACGCTGAGCACCACACACGACAGCACGACCGCCGCCGCCTGCACCACCCGGGACAGCACCACCGCGCGACGCAGATCAGCCGGCGACGGGATCGGCCCCTCACCGAGGGTCGGCCGAATCTGCAGTTCGTAGTGATACTGCGTGGGTCCGCCCAACCGCACACCGAGGCCACCCGCGAACGCCGCCTCGACCACGCCGGCATTGGGACTGGGATGCGCGGCGGCATCACGCCGCCAGGCCCGCGCGGCCCGGGCCGGCGATCCGCTGACGACCGGTGCGCACAGCACCGCCAGAGCCGCGGTGAGCCGCGCTGCCGGATAATTGGCCAGGTCATCTAAACGGGCTGCGGCCCAACCGAATCGCTGATAGCGCGGCGAACGGTGGCCGATCATCGAATCCAACGTGTTGACCGCGCGGTACGCCAACACCGCGGGCGCTCCGCCGAGCGTGACCCACAACAGCGGCGCCACCTGCGCGTCGGAGGTGTTCTCGGCGATCGATTCCACCGCCGCGCGAGCCAGCCCGTCGGTGTCGAGCACCGTTGGGTCGCGACCACACAGTGCGGGCAGCAGCCGTCGCGCGCCCTCGACGTCGCCGCGCTCCAACAACGCGACCATGGCCATGCCGGTGCGCGCCAGTGACGTCCCACCCAGCGAAACCCACACGGCCGCCGCCGTCGTCGCGACCGACCAGAGCACCGGGCGGCACCGGGTGAACCGGTGCAGGGCCGCACCGAGCACTCCGACCGCCCCGACCAGCACGCCCACATGCCCCGCACCGGCGATCCGGCTGTCCCGGTAGGAAATCCGCTCCAAGGCCGCCGCGGCGACGCCGAACCCGGCGACCGGATGACCTACCCGCGGATCGCCCACGAGCAGGTCGGCCAGGTAGCCGGCCAGCACGCCGGCAAGCCGTGTCAGCCCAACCACTCCGGCAGCGTCTCATACGTGATCTACTCGATGGCATGAAGCGCCCAGCCAAGCGGGTCGCCGACTTGCTGAACCCTGCTTCCGTGCTGCTGCCCGCCGCCAACGTGATCATGCAGCTGTCGTTGCCCGGTGTCGGCTACGGCGTGCTGGAAAGCCCAGTCGACAGCGGCAACGTCTACAAGCATCCGTTCAAGCGGGCGCGCACCACTGGCACGTATCTGGCCGTCGCCACGATCGGAACGGCCGAAGACCGCGAGCTGATCCGCGCAGTGGTCGACACCGCGCACCGCCAGGTGCGATCGACATCGTCGAGTCCGGTGTCGTACAACGCATTCGACCCGCAGCTGCAGCTCTGGGTGGCCGCCTGCCTGTATCGCTATTTCATCGACCAGCACGAATTTCTGTACGGGCCGCTCGACGACGCGACCGCCGACGCGGTGTATCAGGACGCCAGGCGCCTGGGCACGACGCTGCAAGTATGCGAGGACATGTGGCCGCCAGATCGCGCTGCCTTCGACGAGTACTGGAAGCGGTCCCTCGACGAACTGCGCATCGATCCCCCAGTGCGCGAACACCTGCGCGGCGTGGCCTCGGTGGCGTTCCTGCCGTTGCCGCTGCGGGCGCTGCTCGGGCCGCTCAACCTGTTCGCGACGACCGGATTTCTCCCGGCGCAATTCCGGACGATGATGCAGCTGGACTGGTCGGATGCCCAGCAGCGCCGGTTCAACTTGCTGCTGTCCGCGCTACGACTGACCGACCGGCTGATACCGCATCAGATGTGGCTATTGGGTTATCGACTGTATCTGTGGGACATGCGATTCCGGGCCCGGCGCGGCTGGCGAATCGTGTAGCGGCTAGCCGAACGCGACCAGCAACACCATGGCGATCATGCACAGCACCGCCATCCAAAACCACGGCTGCAAGAAGATGCGCTCGTTGGTCTCCTCCGCCTTGTGCGCGGGCGACGTCTTACGTTCAGGCGTCAGTTGTGAAGTCATACTAACTATCGTTGCGGATTAGTACGCCTGCGTAAATGTGTTGCTCGCCTCATCGAGACGGCGTTGCGATGCAGATCACACCAGGTGATCAACTGGCCGTCTCGGTACGCGAAGATAGCTCCGTGGATCCCCGATTGACCACGAGAGTGGAGAACGGTCGCACGAGCCCGGTGCTGGTCTGGCGGTTCACCGAACCCCGGTTATGCATCTCGTCTGCCCCGCTCGCCGGCGGCATCGGTCTACGGCGCTGGGTGATCAACGCCACGGTGCCGCTCGACTACGACCGGCACGACCCGGACCGGCACGCGATCGAGATCGGTGCTGCCCTCGGACTCGAGGGTGCCGGCTGTGGTCTGCTCACCGCGGTTGACGTGACCCGGCATCACCTTGCCGCCGACGGCGGCGTGCACGCCGCGGCCACCGTCGGGCTGTCCAGTCCGGCCTGGGCGGCCGCGCCCGACGGGCATTTTCGGCGGGAGCGGCCCCCGCAACGGGTCGGGACGATCAACGTCGTGGTGGCGGTCCCAGTCCGGCTTTGTCAGGCGGCGCTCGTCAACGCGATTTCCACCGCGACGGAAGCGAAAGTGCAGGCGTTGCACGATGCCGGGGTGCGCGCCACCGGAACGGCCTCCGACGCGATTGTGGTGCACTGTCCTACGGACGGTGCCGCCGAAACCTACGGCGGCCCCCGATCGATGTTCGGCGCCCGTATCGCGCGCGCGGTGCATGCCGTCGTACTCGCCGGCAGCCGAGCCTGGATCGCTGTCCAGGAAGGAGCAAGACCATGACTTTCCCGGCGCTCAACCACGTTGCGGTCACGGTGCGCGATCTCGACGTCAGCGGCCCCTGGTACCGGCGATTGTTCGGCACCGACCCGGTCCTCGACGAACATACCGATGCCGGGTTCCGGCATCTGGTCTGGATGCTGGAGGGCGGCACGGTGTTCGGCATCCACCAACACGGCCGCGGCGCACCCGACGAAACGTTCAGCGAGTTCCGGGTGGGCCTCGACCACGTCGGCTTCGGCTGCGCCGACCGCGCCGAACTGCAAGAGTGGGTACAACGCCTCGAGCGGCTCGGCATCGACCACGGCGGAATTGTCGACGCACGCTACGGCTCGGGGCTGAGCTTCCGCGATCCGGACGGCATCGCCCTCGAGTTCTTTGCGCCGCCGCAATCACCGAGTAAAGCCTGAGAGCGTTCTCGTCGGATGGCATCCGTTAGCCGTCGCGATCTGCCAGCATTGTTGCGTGAACCGACGGCAGATAGCTCATTTCCTCGGTGTTGCGGCGGCGACCACCTGGGTTGCCCTGCCGTTCACGCCAATCGGCATTGCTCCCGCGTCCGGGCAACCCTGTCCCGACGTCGACGTGACGTTCGCCCGCGCCACCGGCGAGCCACCTGGTGTCGGTGGGGTCGGCCAGGCATTCATCGATTCACTGCGTTCCCAAGTCGGGAGCCGGTCTGTCGCGGTGTATCCGGTCAACTACCCCGCCGCCGACGATTTCGGACCGTCGGCATCCGCCGGCGCCACCGATGCGTACGCCCATGTCACATCGATGGCGGCGAACTGCCCGGACACCAAGCTGGTGCTCGGTGGCTATTCCCAGGGCGCGGTTGTGATCGACCTGATCACCATCGCCCAGATGCCGGTTGCGGGTCTCATCCCCGCATCGCTGCCCAAAGACGTGGCCGATCGCGTTGCCGCACTTGCCACCTTCGGCAACCCGTCGGACAAATTCTTGGGTGCCCCCATCGAGGCGGTCAGCCCGTGGTACGGGGCTAAGGCGATCGACTTGTGCGCGCCCGGCGACCCGGTTTGCACGCCGGGCGGGCTTTTCACGTTGCCGACGCCCGAGGAGTTGGCTTCCCCGGCACACCGTTCCTACCAAGACTCCCCAATGCCCGGGCAGGCCGCGGCTTTCGTCGCAAGTCACCTGTAGCAGCGAGCCGCCCTTGGCCAGTGGGCGCGGACGGGATCGAACCGCCGACCGCTGGTGTGTAAAACCAGAGCTCTACCACTGAGCTACGCGCCCTGCCTGGGGCAGGCTACCCGGCTGGGTGTTAAGTGCCCAAAACGCCGACCCGTCACGCCGAGCGTGTCGGGGCGGTCATGCCTTCAGTGCGGCGAGCGCGTCGGTCCACACCTTGGGATCACGGGCTTCGCCGGGCTGTTTCATCTCGGCGAACCGGATGATCCCGGACCGGTCGATGACAAAGGTGCCCCGATTGGACACCCCGGTTTCCTCGTTGAACACCCCGTAGGCCTTGCTGACCGCGCCGTGTGGCCAGAAATCCGACAGCAGCGGAAACAGGAAGCCGCTTTCGGCGGCCCAGACCTTGTGGGTGGGCGACGGACCGACCGAAATGGCCAGCGCGGCGCTGTCGTCGTTCTCGTAATCGGGTAAATGATCGCGAATCTCGTCCAGCTCGCCCTGACAGATGCCGGTGAACGCCAACGGAAAGAACACCAGCAGCACGTTTTTGGCGTCGTCACCGGCCCGGTAGTCACTGAGGGTGACTGGCTGCCGGTTTTGGTCGAGCAAGGTGAAGTCCGGCGCAGCGGTCCCGACGGGCAGCATCAACGCCGTCCCGCACGCGACTTCGGCTGCACCAACCGGCTGGCGCTCCAGTCGCCCAGGCTCACCGACGACGTCGGCATCAGGCCGGCGGTCGGTGCCGCCTCGGCGATCTCCGCGGGAAGCACATGGCCCGGTCGACCCGTCTTGGGCGTCAGCACCCAGATCACGCCGTCTTCGGCCAGCGCGGCGATCGCGTCCATCAAGGTGTCCACCAGGTCGCCGTCCCCGTCACGCCACCACAGCAAGACGACGTCGATGACCTCGTCGGTGTCTTCGTCGAGGAGCTCTCCCCCGCACGCTTCCTCGACGTCGGCGCGGATGTCGTCATCGGTGTCCTCGTCCCAGCCCCACTCCTGGACAACCTGCCCGTGTTGGATGCCCAACTTGCGGGCGTAGTTCGGGGCGTCATCCGCCGCCACCACCGTGCGACCTCCTCTTAGCCGTTATGGTTCCCAGCGCCGTAGATGCGCACTATCGTCGCACAGCAACTCGCCTTCTACATCCCGCCACGTCACGAATAGGCGAGGCACGCTTTCACCGTCTTGGATTTGGTGTCGTTGAGCTGATCGACCCGCCGATTGAACTCCGAGGTGGGCGCGTGGGCCCGGATGACGTTGGCGACCTCGCGGGAGGCGTCGACATAGGCGTTCAACGCGTCCCGCAGTTCCTGCGACAGCGGTTCACTGATGCTGCGCGCGACGACGTCGGCGCTGTTGTTGAGCGCGTCGATCGCCGGGCCTTCGGCCACAGCGGTATTGCCGCCTCGATTGAACGCCCCGACAAACGCATTGACCTTTTCGATGGCCTCTTTGCTGCTGTTGGCGAACGCCTCACACGCCTTGACCACCGCCCGCGTGGTCAGCTGCGCCTGCCGCTTGGACTCTAGGATCCGGGAGGTCGCCGACGACGCCGAGATCGACGCCGACACCGACGCCCGGTAGGCGGGGGCCATCGCGGTGTCGGCGGTTGGGGTGCCCTCGGTGATGGTGGTGCATCCGACGATCGTCATCAACACCGCTGCCACGCAACCGACCACCAGCGCGGCCAGGCGGACGGGAGACCGCCCATTGGCGGGAGGTTGGCGCAACGTCGGCTGCTTCGCGGCATGCGATCCCCTCAGCACGCTTCTCGACGTTACCGCCTGACTCCGAATCCACCTCGGTAGGCACTACGCAGGCGAGCCCAACGTGCGGCACGATAGAGGTGCCCAGCAGAAACGGGCGTGAAAATAAGCCAAACGGCAACGGCGGCAATCGGCCACAAGCACATGCCCCGCCAACCAAGGAGTAGTGAGTTGACTACTGAGTTCGTACGCCACGATCTGGCGAAAAACTCAAGCGGTGCAAGCGAACCCGACCGGGTGCGGGTCATCCGCGAGGGCGTGGCGTCGTATCTGCCCGACATCGACCCGGAGGAGACGTCGGAGTGGCTGGAGTCCTTCGACGCGCTGCTGGAACGGTCAGGACCGTCCCGGGCCCGCTACCTGCTGCTCCGACTGCTAGAGCGCGCCGGTGAGCAGCGGGTGTCGATTCCCGCGTTGACGTCGACCGACTACGTCAACACCATCCCGACCGAGCTGGAACCGTGGTTCCCCGGCGACGAGGACGTCGAGCGCCGCTACCGGGCCTGGATCCGCTGGAACGCGGCCATCATGGTGCACCGCGCGCAGCGACCGGGCGTCAGTGTGGGCGGGCACATTTCGACCTACGCGTCTTCGGCCGCACTCTACGAGGTGGGCTTCAACCACTTCTTCCGCGGCAAATCGCACCCTGGCGGCGGAGACCACATCTTCATCCAGGGCCACGCCTCCCCCGGTATCTACGCGCGCGCCTTCCTGGAAGGGCGGTTGACCGCCGAACAACTCGACGGATTCCGCCAGGAACACAGTCATCCCGGCGGCGGATTGCCGTCCTACCCACACCCGCGGCTGATGCCCGACTTCTGGGAATTCCCCACCGTCTCGATGGGCCTGGGCCCGATGAACGCGATCTACCAGGCCCGGTTCAACCACTACCTGCATGACCGGGGCATCAAGGACACCTCCGACCAGCACGTGTGGTGTTTCTTGGGCGACGGCGAGATGGACGAACCGGAGAGTCGGGGGCTACTGCACGTCGGTGCGCTCGAGGGTCTGGACAACCTGACCTTTGTGATCAACTGCAACCTGCAGCGCCTCGACGGTCCGGTGCGCGGCAACGGCAAGATCATCCAAGAGCTGGAGTCGTTTTTCCGCGGCGCCGGCTGGAACGTGATCAAGGTGATCTGGGGACGCGAGTGGGACGCACTGCTGCATGCCGACCGCGACGGCGCCCTGGTCAACTTGATGAATGTCACGCCCGACGGCGACTACCAGACTTACAAAGCCAACGACGGGGGCTACGTCCGTGAGCACTTCTTCGGCCGCGACCCGCGCACCAAAGAGTTGGTGAAACACCTTTCAGATCAAGAGATTTGGAACCTCAAGCGCGGCGGTCACGACTACCGCAAGGTCTACGCCGCCTACAAGGCGGCACTGGAGCACAAGGGCCAGCCGACGGTCATCCTGGCCAAGACCATCAAGGGCTACGCGCTGGGCAAGCATTTCGAGGGCCGCAACGCCACCCACCAGATGAAGAAGCTCACGCTGGACGACCTCAAGGAATTCCGCGACACACAACGGATTCCGATCTCCGACGCCCAGTTGGAGGAAGACCCCTACCTGCCGCCGTACTACCACCCCGGGCCGGAGGCGCCCGAAATCCGCTACATGCTCGACCGGCGGCGCGCCCTGGGCGGCTTCCTGCCGGAACGCCGGACAAAGTCGAAGGCACTGCCGCTGCCCGGACGCGACACCTATAAGGCGCTCAAGAAGGGCTCCGGCCACCAAGAAGTCGCCACCACCATGGCAACTGTGCGTACATTCCGGGAAGTGTTGCGGAACAAAGAGATTGGAGATCGCATAGTTCCGATCATCCCCGACGAGGCCCGCACCTTCGGGATGGACTCGTGGTTCCCGAGCCTCAAGATCTACAACCGCAACGGGCAGCTGTACACCTCCGTCGACGCCGATCTGATGCTGGCCTACAAGGAAAGCTCCGACGGGCACATGCTGCACGAGGGCATCAACGAAGCAGGGTCGGTAGCCTCCTTTACCGCCGTCGGCACGTCATACGCGACGCACAACGAGCCGATGATCCCGATCTACATCTTCTATTCGATGTTCGGTTTCCAGCGCACCGGCGACGGTTTGTGGGCTGCCGGTGATCAGATGGCGCGCGGTTTTCTGCTCGGCGCCACGGCTGGGCGCACCACGCTGACCGGCGAGGGGCTGCAGCACGCCGACGGCCACTCGTTGCTGCTGGCCAGCGCCTACCCGGCGGTCGTCGCTTATGATCCCGCGTTTGCCTACGAGATCGCCTACATCGTGGAAAGCGGGCTGGCTCGCATGTTCGGGGAAAACCCCGAAGACGTGATGTTCTACCTGACGATCTACAACGAGCCGTATGTGCAGCCGCCGGAGCCGGAGAATTTCGACCCAGACGGCCTGCTGCGGGGCATCTACCGGTACAAGGCGGCCACCGAGCGGCGGACCAACACCGCCCACCTCCTGGCCTCCGGGGTGGCGATGCCCTCGGCGCTCAAGGCGGCCGAAATGCTTGCCGCCGACTGGGATGTGGCCGCCGACGTGTGGTCGGTGACCAGCTGGAGTGAACTGAGCCGCGAGGGGATCGCCATCGACAAGGAGAGGCTGCGTCACCCGGACCGCCCCGCCGCGGAGCCCTACGTGGGCAAGGTCTTGTCCGAGGCCCGCACGGACAAACCCGGCCCTATCGTCGCGGTCTCGGATTGGATGCGCGCGGTGCCCGAGCAGATCCGGCCCTGGGTGCCGGGCACCTACGCCACGCTGGGCACCGACGGGTTCGGTTTTTCCGACACTCGGCCCGCAGCGCGGCGCTACTTCAACACCGACGCCGAATCGCAGGTCGTGGCGGTGCTGGCGGCGTTGGCACGCGACGGAGAGATCGATCCGTCGGTACCGATCGCGGCGGCCCGGCAGTACCGGATCGACGACGCGCAGGCTGCGCCGGCGCAGACGTCAGATCCGGGCCCGGGCGCATAACGGAGCGCGCCTTTGGCCGAATCTTCCAGAAAAGCGGCGTAGGTTTTAGGGATGGCCGACAAGCTCGCCGGGCAGTTCGCGCTACCAAGTTCGACACTGGAGCTGTTGGACAGCGTGCCGGAGTCGCTGCTGCGGCGGCTCAAGCAGTACTCCGGGCGGCTGGCCACCCAGGCCGTCTCCGCGATGCAGGACCGGTTGCCGTTCTTCGCCGATCTAGAAGCGTCCCAACGCGCCAGCGTGGCCCTGGTCGTGCAGACCGCGGTGGTGAACTTCGCCGAATGGATGAGCGACCCGCGCAGCAACGTCAGCTACACCGCGCAGGCCTTCGAGCTGGTGCCCCAGGAGCTGACGCGCCGGATCGCGCTGCGGCACACCGTCGACATGGTGCGGGTCACGATGGAGTTCTTCGAAGAGGTCGTGCCGATGCTGGCCCGCTCCGAAGAGCAAGTCACCGCACTGACAGTCGGCATCCTCAAATACAGCCGCGACCTGGCATTCACCGCCGCCACGGCATATGCCGACGCGGCCGAGGCCCGCGGCACCTGGGACAGCCGGATGGAGGCCAGCGTCGTCGACGCCGTGGTGCGCGGTGACACCGGGCCCGAGCTGCTTTCCCGGGCCGCCGCGCTGAACTGGGATACCACCGCGCCGGCGACGGTGGTGGTGGGCACTCCGGCCGCCGATCAGGAGGGGCCGCTCGGCACCACGGCCAGCCAGCGCGTCCGCGATATCGCCACCCGCCACGGCCGAGCCGCGCTCACCGACGTGCACGGGACCTGGCTGGTGGCCATCGTGTCCGGCCAGCTCACGCCCACCGACAAATTCCTGGGTGACCTGCTGAGCGCGTTCTCCGATGACCCGGTGGTGATCGGCCCGACCGCGCCGTCCCTGACCGCGGCCTACCACAGCGCCAGCGAAGCCATCGCCGGAATGAACGCGGTGGCGGGCTGGAAAGGAGCACCGCGACCGGTGCTGGCGCGAGAACTGCTGCCCGAACGCGCCCTGATGGGTGATCCATCGGCGGTGGCGGCTCTGCACACCGACGTGATGCGGCCGCTGGCCGACGCCGGGCCCACGCTGACGGAGACGCTGGATGCCTTTCTGGATTGCGGCGGCGCGATCGAGGCGTGTGCGCGCAAGTTGTTCGTTCATCCAAATACGGTCCGCTACCGCCTCCGCCGAATCGCCGACTTCACCGGCCGGGATCCCACCCAACCCCGCGACGCCTATGTCCTCCGGATCGCCGCTACCGTGGGTCATCTCGCGTATCAGGCCCAACACACCAGCATCAGCAGCAACACTGTGACACCCGCCACCACCCCGGTGGTAAAAGACCTGGTTGAGCCATCGGCGGGGCATCGGGTCGAGGGCTGAGGTTGCGGCGCGATATCAAACGCATCGCATCCAAGGCGGTTTTGTAGGGTCACTACAAAAACATAAGATCAGGTTCATAATCTGATACACCCCGCAAAACCGCCTTCACAGTGTTCTCTTAAACAGATGATTGCCTTACTTGCGCCCGGACAGGGATCGCAGGCTCCAGGAATGTTGTCGCCGTGGCTTGAGCTGCCCGGCGCGGCGGATCAGCTTGCGTCCTGGTCGACGGCGAGCGGTTTGGACCTGGTTCAGTTGGGCACGACCGCCACGGCCGAGGAGATCACCGACACCGCCGTCACCCAGCCGCTGGTCGTAGCGGCCACGCTGCTGGCCTATCAGGAGCTGACCGCGCGGGGGCTGCTCGCGGACCGGGAAACGATCGTGGCCGGCCATTCGGTCGGCGAGATCGCGGCTTACGCGATCGCCGGCGTGCTTTCGGCCGATGAAGCCGTTTCGCTGGCCGCCACCCGCGGCGCCGAAATGGCCAAGGCCTGCGCCAACGAGGCGACCGGGATGTCGGCGGTGCTGGGCGGTGACGAATCCGAGGTGCTGACGCGTCTCGAGCAGCTCGACCTGGTCCCCGCCAACCGCAACGCGGCCGGCCAGATCGTCGCCGCAGGACGACTGAGCGCTCTGGACAAGCTCGCCGAAGACCCGCCGGCCAAGGCCCGGGTGCGTGCGCTTGGCGTCGCCGGCGCGTTCCACACCGAATTCATGCGCTCGGCGCTGGACGGCTACGCCGCAGCCGCGGCGAACGTGACGCCGGGCGAGCCCACGACCACGCTGTTGTCCAACCGGGACGGAAAGCCGGTATCGTCGGCAGCTGACGCAATGGAAAAGCTGGTCGCGCAGCTGGTTCGTCCGGTGCGTTGGGATCTTTGCACCGAAACGATGCGACAGCACAACATCACGGCGATCGTCGAGTTCCCGCCAGCAGGAACGCTTTCGGGTATCGCCAAACGTGAACTTCGCGGAGTCCCGACGCATGCCGTCAAGTCGCCCGCGGATCTCGACGGGTTAACAGAGTTGTAAACCCTGTCGGTACAACCGCATACCGCATTTCCAAACGGAAGTAGCACAACACATCACGAAGGGAAGGCCACCGTGCCCGTCACTCAGCAGGAAATCATCGCCGGTCTCGCCGAAATCATCGAAGAGGTCACCGGTATCGAGCCGTCGGAGATCACCCCGGAGAAGTCGTTCGTCGACGACCTGGACATCGACTCGCTGTCGATGGTCGAGATCGCCGTGCAGACCGAGGACAAGTACGGCGTCAAGATTCCCGACGAGGACCTCGCAGGTCTGCGCACCGTCGGTGACGTCGTCGAGTACATCCAGAAGCTCGAGGAAGAGAACCCGGAAGCGGCCCAGGCCATCCGCGCCAAGATCGAGGCGGAGAACCCCGAGGCTGTTGCCAACGTCAAGGCAAGGCTGGAAGCGGAGAGCAAGTGACGGGTTCTTCCACGCCCTCGACGCTCAACGGCGGTTTCCCCAATGTTGTGGTAACCGCCGTCACGGCGACGACGTCGATCGCGCCGGACATCGAGAGCACGTGGAAGGGCTTGTTGGCCGGCGAGAGCGGCATCCACGTCCTCGAAGACGAGTTCGTCACCAAGTGGGACCTACCTGTCAAGATCGGCGGTCACCTCAAGGAGCCCGTCGACATCCATATGGGCAGGCTGGACATGCGGCGGATGTCGTATGTCCAGCGGATGGCCAAGCTGCTGTCCGGTCAGCTGTGGGAAAGCGCCGGCAGTCCGGAGGTCGATCCTGATCGGTTCACGGTGGTGGTCGGCACCGGCTTGGGCGGCGCCGAGCGGATCGTAGAAAGCTACGACCTGATGAACGAGGGCGGCCCGCGCAAGGTGTCGCCGCTCGCCGTTCAAATGATCATGCCCAACGGCGCCGCAGCCGTGGTGGGCCTCCAGCTGGGCGCCCGCGCGGGAGTGATGACACCGGTGTCGGCGTGCTCGTCGGGATCGGAGGCCGTTGCCCACGCCTGGCGGCAGATCGTCATGGGTGATGCCGACATCGCCGTTTGCGGTGGTGTGGAAGGTGGCATCGAGGCCCTGCCGATCGCGGCGTTCTCCATGATGCGAGCCATGTCGACGCGCAACGACGACCCGGAGGGGGCGTCCCGCCCGTTCGACAAAGACCGGGACGGATTCGTGTTCGGCGAGGCCGGTGCGCTGATGCTCATCGAGACCGAGGAGCACGCGAAGGCCCGCGGCGCCAAGCCGCTGGCCCGGTTGATGGGCGCTGGTATCACTTCCGACGCGTTCCACATGG
Organism: Mycobacterium shimoidei; assembly: GCA_002101905.1. Taxonomy (GTDB): domain Bacteria; phylum Actinomycetota; class Actinomycetes; order Mycobacteriales; family Mycobacteriaceae; genus Mycobacterium; species Mycobacterium shimoidei. The sequence goes on from LQPU01000040.1 coordinate 45,661, forward strand.
TGGCTCCGGCGGCCGACGGAGTACGTGCCGGTAAGGCGATGACCCGGTCGCTGGAACTGGCCGGCCTGTCCCCCAAGGACATTGACCACATCAACGCGCACGCGACTGCAACCCCGATCGGTGACACGGCCGAAGCCAACGCCATCCGCGTCGCCGGGTGCGAGCACGCAGCGGTGTATGCACCCAAGTCGGCACTCGGTCACTCCATCGGCGCGGTGGGCGCACTGGAATCGGTGCTGACCGTCCTGACGCTGCGGGACGGCGTCATCCCACCGACGCTGAACTACCAGACGCCGGACCCGGAGATCGACCTCGACATCGTCGCGGGCGAACCCCGGCATGGCGACTACAAGTTCGCAATCAACAACTCATTCGGGTTCGGCGGGCACAACGTCGCGCTGGTCTTCGGACGGTACTAAGAACTGCGTCCGGTGACGATGCGGGCCGCCAACGGCCCAAAGATGAACCGGACAATACGGAAGGAACGTTCACTACAACAATGGTTTCGTTGGCTACGGGGCGAGGTTTCCCCAATGTCGTCGTCACTGGCATCGCCATGACGACAGCCGTGGCGACCGACGCGGAGACCACGTGGAAGGCGCTGCTGGACGGGCAGAGCGGGATCCGTACGCTCGAGGACCCGTTCGTCGAGGAGTACGACTTGCCGGTGCGAATCGGCGGACACCTGTTGGAGGAATTCGACAGTCAGCTGACTCGCGTCGAGAACCGACGGATGGGCTACCTGCAGAAGATGGCCACCGTGCTGAACCGGCGGGTGTGGGAAAACGCCGGTTCGCCCGAGGTGGACACCAACCGGCTGACGGTGTCCATCGGCACCGGCCTGGGATCCTCCGAGGAGCTCATCTTCGGCTATGACGGCATGCGGGAGCGCGGCTACAGGGCGGTGTCACCGCTGGCCGTGCAGATGTACATGCCCAACGGCGCGGCCGCGGCGGTCGGACTGCAACGGCAAGCCAAGGCCGGGGTTTTGACGCCGGTATCGGCGTGCGCATCCGGCTCGGAAGGCATCGCACGTGCCTGGCAGCAGATCGTGCTCGGAGAGGCCGACATCGCAATCTGCGGTGGCGTCGAGACCAGGATCGAGGCGGTGCCGATCGCCGGGTTCGCCCAGATGCGCATCGTGATGTCCACCAACAACGACGACCCGGCCGGTGCCTGCCGCCCGTTCGACAAGGACCGGGACGGATTCGTGTTCGGCGAGGCCGGCGCCCTGTTGGTGATCGAAACCGAGGAGCACGCCAAAGCCCGCGGCGCCAACATCCTGGCGCGGCTGATGGGCGCCAGCATCACGTCCGACGGTTTCCACATGGTCGCCCCGGACCCCAACGGCGAGCGTGCCGGGCATGCGATGACGCGGGCGATCCAGCTCGCCGACCTCACCCCGGCCGACATCACCCACGTCAACGCCCACGCCACCGGCACCTCGGTCGGTGACCTTGCCGAGGGCAAGGCCATCAACAACGCGCTCGGCCCTGGTGGCGGCAACGCGGCGGTGTATGCGCCGAAGTCGGCTCTCGGACACTCGGTGGGCGCGGTCGGCGCGGTGGAGTCGATCCTCACGGTGCTGGCGCTGCGCGACCAGATCATCCCGCCGACGCTGAACCTGGTGAATCTCGACCCCGAGATCGACCTGGACGTCGTCGCCGGCGAGCCGCGGCCGGGCAACTACGAGTACGCGATCAACAATTCGTTCGGCTTCGGCGGGCACAACGTGGCGCTCGCCTTCGGCCGGTACTGACGCTTCAGCGTCCAATCGAGGAGGACACCCCGCGATGACGACCATGGCCCCCGAAGCGGTTGGTGAATCGCTCGATCCACGTGACCCACTGCTGCGGTTGAGCACGTTCTTCGACGACGACAGCGTCGAGCTGCTGTACGAGCGGGACCGCTCCGGGGTGCTGGCCGCCGCCGGGACCGTCAACGGCGTGCGCACCATCGCCTTCTGCACCGACGGCACCGTGATGGGCGGCGCCATGGGTATCGAGGGCTGTCGGCACATCGTCAACGCCTACGACACCGCCATCGAGGAGCAGAGCCCGATCGTGGGCATCTGGCATTCCGGTGGCGCTCGATTGGCCGAAGGTGTGCGGGCGCTGCACGCGGTCGGCACGGTGTTCGAGGCCATGATCCGGGCGTCGGGTTACATCCCGCAGATCTCGGTGGTGGTCGGATTCGCGGCCGGCGGTGCGGCTTACGGGCCGGCGCTCACCGACGTGATCGTGATGGCACCGGACAGCCGGGTGTTCGTCACCGGTCCCGACGTGGTGCGCAGCGTCACCGGCGAGGACGTCGACATGGAGTCGCTGGGCGGCCCCGATACTCACCACAAGAAGTCCGGGGTGTGCCACATCGTCGCCGACGACGAACTCGACGCTTACCAGCGTGGTCGCCGGTTGGTCGGATTGTTCTGCCAACAGGGTCATTTCGACCGCGGCAAGGCCGAGGCGCAGGACACCGACCTGCATGCGCTGCTTCCCGATTCGCCCCGCCGCGCCTACGACGTGCACCCGATCGTCAATGCGCTGCTCGACGACGACGCGCCGTTCGATGAGTTCCAGGCCAAGTGGGCCCCCTCGATGGTGGTCGGCCTGGGCCGGCTCTCCGGTCGGACCGTCGGCGTGCTGGCCAACAACCCGCTGCGCCTCGGCGGCTGCCTGAACTCCGAAAGTGCAGAGAAGGCTGCGCGTTTCGTGCGGCTGTGCGACGCGTTCGGCATTCCGCTGGTGGTGATCGTCGACGTGCCGGGCTACCTGCCCGGTGTCGACCAGGAGTGGGGCGGCGTGGTTCGCCGCGGCGCCAAACTGCTGCACGCATTCGGTGAGGCGACCGTTCCCCGGGTCACCCTGGTGACCCGAAAGATTTACGGCGGGGCCTACATTGCGATGAACTCGCGCTCGCTGAACGCCACCAAGGTGTTCGCCTGGCCGGACGCCGAGGTCGCGGTCATGGGCGCCAAGGCGGCGGTGGGGATCTTGCACAAGAAGAAGCTGGCCGCCGCACCCGACCACGAGCGTGAAGCCTTGCACGACAAGCTCGCCGAGGAGCACGAGCGCATCGCAGGCGGCGTGGACAGCGCCATCGAAATCGGCGTGGTCGACGAGAAGATCGATCCGGCGCACACCCGCAGCAAGATCACCGAGGCGCTGGCGCAGGCGCCGGCGCGCCGCGGCCGGCACAAGAACATCCCGCTGTAGGTATCTCCCCGCGCAAGGCGCTAGCGCACAAACTCCTCTGCGGCGGCTGCCGCTCGTTCGCGGTCGGCGGGTACCAGGCCGATCCGGGTACGGCGGTCGAGAATGTCGTCGACGCTCAGCGCGCCCTCGTGGGTGATGGCGTACTCGAACTCCGCACGCACGACGTCGATCCCGTCGGCCACCGGGTCAGCGGGCCGCTCGCAGGTGGCAGCGGCGATGACATTGGGCGCCTCCGCCCCGTAACGCAAGACCAACGATTCGGGCAAGCCGGCCATCGGCGGAATCGTCGATCCCGGATTCGCCGGCGCCCCCACCAGCGGCAGGTCGCGGGTTTGGCACGCGGCGGCGGTCAGCCCCCGCAGCTGAACCGCGCGATCGAGCACGTCTTGGGCCATGTGCCGGTATTCGGTCAGCTTGCCGCCGAGCACGCTGATCACGCCGGATTCGGACTCGACGACGGCGTGGTCGCGCGAGACGTCAGCGGTGTGGCCGCCGCCGGTGTCGATGAGCGGCCGCAAGCCCGCGTAGGCGCCGATCACATCGGAGGGCTCCAGCGTGATGGCAAGCGCGGTGTTGACCGTGTCGAGCAGGAATGTGATCTCCTCCGAAGTCGGTTGCGGCACATCGGGAATGGGGCCAGGCGCTTCCTCGTCGGTCAGCCCGAGGTAGATCCGGCCCAGCTGCTCGGGCATTGCGAACACGAAGCGATTCAGCTCGCCGGGTATCGGAACCGTCAGCGCCGCAGTCGGATTGCCCAGGGCCTGGGCATCGAAAACCAGATGCGTGCCGCGGCTGGGCCGCAGCTTCAGCGACGGATCGATCTCGCCGGCCCACACGCCGCCGGCGTTGATGACGGCGCGGGCAGAGACGGTGAACGATTCGCCGCTGCGCTGGTCGGTCAAGCGTGCCGACGTGCCGGTGGCCTCGGATGCCGCGACGTAGGTGAGAATCCGAGCGCCGTGTTGCGCGGCGGTCCGCGCGACCGCGGTGACCAGGCGGGCGTCGTCGATTAGCTGCCCGTCGTAAGCCAGCAGCCCGCCGTCGAGGCCCTGCCGGCTCACCGCCGGCGCCAACTCGACGACGTGGTGGGCGGAAATACGGCGCGAACCGGGCAGCACCGACGACGGCGTGCCCGCTGTCTTGCGCAGCACATCGCCGGCGAGGAACCCGGCGCGCACCAATGCCCGCTCGACGTGGCCCATCGACGGCAGCAACGGGACCAACTGCGGCATCGCCCGCACCAGATGAGGGGCGTTGCGGGTCATCAAGATTCCGCGCTCGACTGCGCTGCGCCGGGCGATGCCGACGTTACCGGTCGCCAAGTAGCGCAGGCCGCCGTGCACCAGTTTCGAGCTCCACCGGCTGGTGCCGAACGCAAGGTCATGCTTTTCAACCAGCGCCACCTGAAGACCCCGCGAAGCGGCATCCAAGGCAACGCCGGCGCCGGTGATGCCGCCGCCGATTACCAGCACATCCAGTGGCGCTCCGTCGGCCAGCGCCGTCAGCTCGGTTGTGCGACGCGCCGCGTTGAGCGCAGCCGACATCACGACAGATATCCGTTCAACGCGTAGCGCAATTCCCCCGCCAGCGCATCGGCATCCAGGATCGGCCCCACGAGCCGGGCGGATTGGATCGTCGACTGGGTGATCAACAGCACCATCGCGGCCAGCCGACGCGGGTCGCCGGGCCGCACGCTGCCGTCGCGCTGGGCGGCGCGCAAGTCGTCGGCCAGCGCGTCGATCAGGATCTGCTGGCTAGTGCCGAGCCGTTCGGTGATGTAGACCATCGCGAGCTCGGACCGCAGCAGCGTCATGACGATGTCGTCCTCGCGAAGCCGGTCACCGACCCTGACGACCCGCTCCACCAGCGCTTGGCGACCCTCGCCTGTTAGCGGAATCTCCCGGAGCGCGGCGGTGATGCGACTGGTTAACACCGCCGCGAGGATCGAGCGGGTGTCTGGCCAGCGCCGGTATACCGTCGGTCGGCTCACGCCGGCCCGTCGCGCGATCTCTGCCAGGGTCACGCGTTCCGGCCCGAAGTGGCGGACACAGGTCTCGGCCGCCTCGAGGATCCGGTCTGCGGTATCCACAGGTGCATTACTGATTGACAGCATGTGTAATACTGTAATGCATGACGCAGCCCGACGCTCTGATGCCACCCATGAAGTGGAATGCCTGGGGCGACCCCAACGCCGCCAAGCCCCTTTCGGAGGGCATCCGGTCGCTGCTGAAACAGGCGCTCGGGGTAGCCGAGGAGCCGGCGCCAGAACTCGACGCCGAGCAGGTGCGGCTACGCCCGTCGGCGTTGTCCGAGAACGACCGCCAGGCACTGTCCGGCATCGTCGGAGCTGACCACTTGCGCATCGGCGACCGTGACCGGCTGTTGCACGCCGGCGGTAAGTCGACGCTGGATTTGTTGCGGCGCAAGGATTCCGGTGAGCAGGACGCGCCCGACGCGGTGCTGTTGCCCGGCTCCGAGGACGAGGTGGCGGCCATCCTGCAGCACTGCTCGCAGCGCGGTATCGCTGTCGTCCCGTTCGGCGGCGGCACCAGCGTGGTCGGTGGCCTCGATCCCATCCGTGGTGTATTCGATGCTGTCGTCTCGCTGGATCTGCGCCGCTTCGACCAACTGCTGGATTTCGACGAAGTCTCCGGCGAGGCCGAGTTCGGCGCCGGGGTCACCGGTCCGGTTGCGGAGCGGTTGCTCGGCGAGCGCGGCTTCTCGCTGGGGCACTTCCCGCAGAGCTTCGAATTCGCCAGCATCGGCGGCTTCGCCGCAACGCGGTCGTCGGGCCAGAACTCGGCCGGATATGGCCGTTTCGACGACATGATTGGCGGCTTGCGGGTGATCACCCCGGCTGGGGTGCTGGACCTGGGCCGGGCCCCGGCGTCGGCAGCGGGCCCGGACCTGCGCCAGCTGCTGATCGGGTCCGAAGGCGTCTTCGGTGTGATCACGCGGGTTCGGGTGCACGTACACCCGACGCCGGAAGCGATCCGGTACGAGGCGTGGTCGTTTCCCGACTTCGCGACCGGGACCGCGGCCTTGCGCGCGGTCGCCCAGACGGGCACCGGCCCCACCGTGATCCGGCTTTCCGACGAGGCCGAAACCGGCGTGAATCTGGCCACCACCGAGACCATCGGCGAAAGCCAGGTCACCGGAGGCTGTTTGGCGATCACCGTGTTCGAAGGAACCGCCGAGCATGCCGAGAGCCGGCATGCCGAAACCCACGCGCTGCTGGCCGCACGTGGCGGCACGTCGTTGGGTGAAGGTCCGGCGCACGCCTGGGAGCGTGGCCGGTTCGGTTCGCCGTATTTGCGTGATTCGCTACTGGCCGCCGGAGCGCTGTGCGAAACCCTCGAGACGGCGACGACGTGGTCGAACATCCCGGCGCTGAAGACCGCCGTCACCGAGGCGCTGACGGGAGCGTTGGGCGAATCCGGCACACCGGCATTGGTGCTGTGCCACATTTCGCATGTGTATGCCAGCGGGGCTTCGTTGTACTTCACCGTCGTCGCCGGTCAACGCGGTAATCCGATCGACCAATGGCGCAAGGCCAAAGCCGCTGCCTCGGATGCGATCGTGGCAGCCGGCGGGACGATCACGCACCACCACGCGATCGGCGCCGATCATCGACCGTGGATGCATGACGAGGTGGGCGAATTGGGCGTTCGGATCCTGCAGGCGGTCAAGTCGACGCTGGATCCCGCCGGAATCCTCAACCCCGGCAAGCTGATCCCGTGACGTGCCGCGACGATGCGGGACGCAGCGATGAGGAGCGGCACCACATGACCCGTCGCGAGCTCGCGCAGGTGACGGTGCTGACCAATCCCGCGTCCGGGCACGGGAACGCGCCGCATGCCGCGGAAAAGGCGATTGCGCGCTTGCAGGAACGCGGGCTCGACGTCGTCGGAATCGTCGGCACGGACGCCGACCACGCGCGCCGACTGCTCCGCGACGCGCTCGACCGCGGCACCGACGCGCTGGTGGTCGTCGGTGGTGACGGGGTGATTGCCGACGCGCTGCAAGTCTTGGCGCGCAGTGATATTCCGCTGGGCATCATTCCTGCCGGTACCGGCAACGACCATGCGCGTGAATACCGACTGCCCACCAAGGATCCCGTCGCGGACGCGGATGTCGTCGCCGACGGTTGGACGCAAACCGTTGACCTGGGCCTGATTCGCGACCAGGCCGGAGTCACCAAGTGGTTCGGCACCGTCGCGGCCGCCGGATTCGATTCGCTGGTCACCGATCGAGCCAACCGGATGCGTTGGCCGCGTGGACGAATGCGGTACAACCTCGCGATGGTCGCCGAGCTCTCAGCGCTGCGGCTACTGCCGTTCCGCCTGGTGCTCGACGGGCGTGATGAGATCGTCACCAAGCTCACCCTCGCCGCGTTCGGCAATACCCGCAGCTATGGCGGCGGAATGCGGATCTGCCCCAACGCCGATCACGCCGACGGCCAACTCGACATCACGATGGTGCATTCCGCGTCACGCATGCGGTTGATCCGCCTGTTCCCTACCGTGTACAAGGGCACTCATGTCGATCTCGACGAAGTGAGCACGGCCCGGGCGAAGTCCGTTGAGGTCGAGTCACCGGGCATCAACGTGTACGCCGACGGCGATTTCGCCTGCGCGCTGCCCGCCGAAATCTCGGCGGTGCCCGGCGCGTTACGCCTGCTTACCCCGGCGACGATGCAGAGCGCGTAGCGCGATGAGGAGGAGGCGGGGAAATCAGACTCAGCCCACGCCCCGGCTGAGCCAGGACACCTCGGCACCGTCGCCGCCGTCGCGATACAGCTCGAGCGCCTCATCCCAGGCGGTGCCCAACGCTGAATCCAGCTCGGCGGCCAGCGCATCGGCGCCGGCGGCCATCATCGCGCGCAAGCGCATCTCACCGATCATGATGTCGCCGTTGGCGCTCATCGTGCCGCTCCACAGTCCCAACTGCGGGGTGTGGCTGAACCGCTGACCATCCACGCCCGGGCTCGGGTCCTCGGTGACTTCGAAGCGCAGCACCGACCAGGAACGCAGCGCGTTCGCCAATCGGGCGCCCGTCCCCACCGGACCGACCCAGTTGGTCACCGCGCGCAGCTGCCCGGGCATGGCCGGTTGCGGGGTCCACTTGAGGTTCGCCTTGGCCGACAGGGTCGACGACAACGCCCACTCGACATGCGGACATACCGCGGCGGGCGAGGCGTGGATGTACACCACGCCGGTCGTCGCGTCGGCGAACTGGTTCGACGCACGCATCTGCTGCTCCTTCGGCTCCACGAGGGACGTCTTCCCCAACGGCCTGGTGAAGCGCTGACGAGCTGCAATGCAGATGACGGCGATGAAATTGTTGCTTGCGAGTCTATTGTGCCTCGTGAGACCCCTGTTGCGCTAGTCTGACCGGTATTCAGATATCACCGCGTCGGAAATCGCCGGCCAGAGCGATAGCGCCCACTCCCCGAAATCGCGATCGGTGAGCACGACCAGCGCTAACCGCGCCTGCGGATCTGCCCAGATGAATGTGCCCGATTGGCCGAAATGGCCGTATGTTCGCGGCGAGTTGTCGGCGCCTGTCCAATGCGGCGATTTGGCGTCTTTGATCTCGAAGCCCAGGCCCCAATCGTTGGGCCGCTGCACGCCGTAACCAGGCAATACGCCGTCCAGACCGGGAAACTGTACGGAAATCGCCTCGGTGTGCATTGCCTCGGAGACCGTTCGGGGCTCCAGCAGATCGACCGCGAACGCCGCCATATCGCCCAACGTCGAGGTCACCCCGAAGCCGGCAGCCCTCGCGCCGCCGTCGAGGCGGGTGGCAGCCATCCCCAGCGGCTCGAAGACGGCTTCGGCGAGGTAGGTGCTGAACTGGATGCCCGACGCCTGCTGCAGGGTCTCGGCTAGCACCGTGAATCCGTAGTTGGAATACACCCGGCGGGCTCCCGGCTTGGCCAGCGAGTGGTTGGAATGCATCGCCAGCCCGGAAGCGTGCGCCAGCAGATGGCGGACGGTGGACCCGGGCGGGCCGGCCGGGGTGTCGAGGTCGACGACACCCTCCTCGATCGCGATCTGTACCGCCCGGGCCACCAGTGGCTTGGTCACCGACGCCAGCGCGAACTCGCGTCCGCCGTCACCGCGGCTGGCCAGTGTGCCGGAGGGCCCGACGACCGCGGCGGCAGCATTGGCTACCGGCCAGTCGTCAAGCGCATCGAGAGCAGGCATCGCGCAGGAGCCTATCGACCCGCGGTGACCCGCCGCGCCCGGCTACGCCGCGCTTGCGATCACCGCTCGGCTCTAGCGCGGTGACCCGCCGCGCCCGGCTACGCCGCGCTTGCGATCACCGCTTAAGTTGGTTCGCATGAGTCAGACAGTCCGCGGTGTGGTGTCACGAAAAAAGGGCGAACCGGTGGAGTTGGTCGACATCGTCGTACCCGATCCCGGGCCGGGTGAAGTGCTGGTCGACGTCACCGCGTGCGGGGTGTGCCACACCGACCTGACCTATCGCGAGGGCGGCATCAACGACGAGTTTCCGTTTCTGCTCGGCCACGAGGCCGCGGGCACAGTCGAATCCGTCGGGCCGGGTGTCACCGCGGTGCAACCGGGCGATTTCGTGATCCTTAACTGGCGCGCGATATGCGGGCAGTGCCGCGCCTGCAAGCGGGGCAGGCCGCACTTGTGCTTCGACACGTTCAATGCCGAACAGAAAATGACGTTGACCGACGGCACCGAGCTCACGCCGGCGCTGGGCATCGGCGCGTTCGCCGACAAAACGCTGGTGCACCAAGGCCAGGCCACCTTGGTCGATCCCGCCGCCGACCCGGCGGTGGCCGGGCTGCTGGGCTGCGGCGTGATGGCCGGGCTGGGTGCGGCCATCAACACCGGCGCAGTCACCCGTGACGACACCGTCGCAGTGATCGGTTGCGGCGGTGTGGGCGACGCGGCAATCGCCGGCGCCGCGCTGGTCGGTGCGCGCCGCATCATCGCGGTCGACACCGACAACACCAAACTCGACTGGGCGCGGCAGTTCGGCGCCACCCATACCGTCAACGCGCGCGAAGCCGACGTCGTCAAGGCCATACAGGACCTCACCGACGGCTTCGGCGCCAACGTGGTCATCGACGCGGTCGGCCGACCGGAAACCTGGAAGCAGGCGTTCTACGCCCGTGATCTCGCGGGAACCGTTGTGCTGGTGGGCGTTCCGACGCCGGAGATGCGCCTCGACATGCCGCTGCTGGACTTCTTTTCGCACGGCGGTGCTTTGAAGTCGTCGTGGTACGGCGACTGTCTGCCTGAGCGCGACTTCCCCACCCTGATCGATCTGCACCTGCAGGGCAGGTTGCCGTTGGACAAGTTCGTATCCGAACGAATCGGCTTGGGCGACATCGAGGAGGCCTTCCACAAGATGCACGCAGGTGAGGTGCTGCGGTCGGTGGTGATGTTGTGATTCAGCGGGTAGTCACTCACGGCACCTTCGAACTCGACGGCGGCAGTTGGGAAGTCGACAACAACATCTGGATCGTCGGCGACGACTCCGAGGTCGTGGTGTTCGACGCCGCCCACACCGCAGCGCCGATCATCGAAGCCGTCGGAGGCCGCAACGTTGTGGCTGTGGTGTGCACACACGGACACAACGACCACGTGACCGTGGCGCCTCAGCTTGGCGAAACGCTCGACGCCGCGGTGTTGCTGCACCCCGCCGATGAAGTGCTGTGGCGAATGACCCACCCGGACAAACATTTTCGCACAGTATCCGACGGGCAAACGCTGTCCGTCGCGGGCACAGAGTTGCGTGCATTGCACACTCCGGGTCACTCCCCCGGCTCAGTGTGCTGGCATGCCCCCGATCTGGGTGCGGTGTTCAGCGGTGACACCCTGTTTCAGGGCGGCCCGGGAGCCACCGGGCGCTCGTTCTCGGACTTCCCGACGATATTGCAGTCGATCTCGGACCGGCTCGGCACGCTGCCCACCGACACCGTCGTGTACACCGGACACGGCGACAACACCACCGTCGGCGACGAGATCGTGCACTACGACGAATGGGTGGCCCGGGGCTACTAGAAGGCGACGTCGGAGTCAGCGGCCGTCAAGGATTCGGCGCTTTTCATCGTCGAATTCTTTCTCGGTCAACGCTCCCGAATCTCGTAGCGCGGTGAGCGTTTTGAGTTGCTCGAGCCTGATGGCTTGCTCATCGGGTGCGGCCGCCGACCAGTCCGGCACCTCTGAGATGGATTGCTCGGCGGTCGATACCGGTCGTGGTGCCCGCCGGCTGCGTAGTGTCGACATCACCGACAAGGTCAGACCTGCCAGACCGATGACGAACCAGCCGACGAACATCCACGGCAGCCAGCCGTACGGGCTACCGTGACCGAAAGCCAGTCGAGGACTGATGAATCCGCCGACCTGACCATCGGTCCTGATCTGGTATGTGCCATCGGCGGGGACTCGAACGGTCCATACCCGCACGTGCGAATCGTTGTTGACTGTGGTTGTGCTGCCGACGTTTTCAGTGACGACCGGCTCGGGTACACCTGCGGGCGGGTCGATTCCCATCTTCAATCCGGGAATCGGCAGCCCACCGCCGCTGGGACTTCCGACCACCTGGGTGTGGAAACTCACGGTGACTTCACCCTCCGGTAGGTGCAGGCTGCCGGAGCCGGGGATTGGTACTTCGCCGTAGGCGTTGTACTTGCCGAATACAAACGCGTTGAGGATCAGCGAGGTGATGAACCCGCCGACCGCCACGATGAGCGTCAGGACCGATACCACCAGCCCGATTCGCGAGCCAACGCGCACAGCGTTCATCTGCGCAGTTTGGCACGATTTGCCAGGATCGCAGCGACATCCGCCCAAATCGGTGTCGACGTGAGGCATATGATGCGCAGACAATCACCGAGGAGTGAAAGTTATGGCTACTGATCTAGTTGCCAGCGTCCCTGACCTGTCCGGAAAGTTGGTCGTCATCACCGGAGCCAACAGCGGCCTTGGTTTCGGTCTGACCCGCCGGCTCTCGGCCGCCGGCGCGGATGTCGTCATGGCGATCCGTAACCGCGCCAAGGGCGAGGCCGCCATCGAGCAGATTCGCGCCACCGTTCCCGATGCGAAGCTGACGATCAAACCACTCGACCTGTCGTCGCTGGCGAGCGTCGCCGCGCTGGGTGAGCAACTGAACTCCGAAGGCCGCCCGGTCGACATCCTGATCAACAACGCCGGCGTGATGACACCCCCACAGCGCGACACCACCACCGATGGATTCGAATTACAGTTCGGCAGCAACCATCTCGGCCATTTCGCGCTCACCGCGCACCTGTTGCCGCTCCTGCGCGCTGCCGAGCATTCACGGGTGGTGTCGCTGAGCAGCCTGGCCGCGCGCCAAGGCCGTATTCACTTCGACGACCCGCAGTTCGAAAGGTCGTACACGCCTATGCAGGCCTACGCGCAATCCAAACTGGCCGTGCTGATGTTCGCCCGAGAGCTCGACCGACGCAGCCGCGCGGCCGGCTGGGGCATCACCTCCAACGCCGCGCACCCCGGCCTGACCAAGACCAATCTGCAGATCAGCGGCCCCTCGCATGGCCGGACCAAACCGTCGCTGATGGAGCGGCTGTACAAAATATCGTGGCGGCTGACCCCATTCCTGTGGCAGGAAATCGACGAAGGGATCTTGCCGGCACTGTATGCGGCGGCCGCGCCGCAAGCCGAAGGCGGTGCGTTCTACGGACCGCACGGCATCTCTGAGGCCGCCGGCGGTGGCGTGACCCATGCCAAGGTGCCCGCAGCTGCCCAGAACGACACCGACTGCCGGCGGCTGTGGGAGCTGTCCGAGCAGCTGACGGGTGTCAGCTTCCCCAAACCGGAATGACTTTGGGTCGACGGCCGTCTGTTTTGGTGACGCGCCCCAACGGGTAGTCGACAGGGCACATGTGAAAGCACATGTAACCGCCCAGACTTGAAGGACGACCACGATGAGCCACCACGAACACCAACCCGACGAGCGTCAAGAGGGCGGTCCGCGTCGGACCGAAGCGCCCGAGGTCACCGACGACCACAAAAAGCAAGCAGCTGAGATGCGGAAGGCCTACGACGACCAGCGCCCGACGGCAGTGATGCCTGGCACCGATCGGACCATCACCGGCACCGCGGTCAACGACTGGCTCGACGACGAGGGCAACCCGAAGTTCGGTAAGGACAAGCAAGGCGACCAGGCAACGGACGCCGCGGAAAACCGCTGATCAGCGCCCGCCGACACCAGGTTCGGGAAAGATCCGCGGCCTGTTCGGGTTGCGCGGGAAAATCGGGAATAGCGGCTGTTCCGACGCTCCGGTTGAGGTTTGAGCCGACGAGGTCGGGGTTTGCGTTGTTTGCGACGTCGTCGTCGGTGCCTCCGTTGTCGTCGTTGTCGTTGGTGTTTCGGTGGTGGTCGGCGGCTGGGTCGTTGTCGATGGTGGCGGTTGGGTGTTCGACTCGGTTGACGACGGCGCCGGAGCCGAACTGCTTTCCGGCGCTTGGGTGTCGGTGGTGTCCGATGGGGTTGGAGCGCCCGGTGCGGGCGGGTTGCTCACGCTCGGTGCGGGCGTGCTCGGCGCGGTGCCCGAATTGTGTCGCAGCGTCAGCATGATCACGCTGCCGATGGCCAGCATCACCAGCACGGTGCCGAGTATCAGCACCAGTGGCCGCCGGTACCAGGCTTCCGCCGCCGGGCGCGTGTGAGCGGTCTCCTCGAAGACCTCTGCCGGTCGAGCGTCCGCCGCCGGGTATTCACCGGTGAGCAGCGGCATGATGCCTGAGTCTTCGTCGTTGGCCTCCGACCAGGCCAGCGGCGGTTCAGCAGTCGGCACCTGCGCGGCGTCGGTCATCTCGGTGGCATCGGCTGTCGGAGCAAGCTCGGTGGCGGCGGGCGCCAATGCCGTTGCAGCCGGCGACAACGCTGTTGCGCCGTCGTCCGCCACCCCGCCCGTGGCCGCCAGCGCCGCACCGGTGGCGGCGCTCAACATGGGTCGCGGCGTCGTGATCACCGGAACCTGCAGATGTTGCGACAACGTCGCGGTGACCAACGGGATAGCCGCACCGCCTCCGACGGAAGCGACCGCGGCCAGCTCACTGACGCGAATTCCATTGTGCCGCAAAGCTTCCTGAATCACATCAACGAATCCGGTCAAAGGCGCACGGATCACTTCGTCGAGTTCGGCTCGGGTGAGACTGACGTCGCCGCTATACCCGGGAAGCGGGGCGCTCAACGTCGTCGTCGCCGCCGTCGAGAGTTCCTCTTTGGCACGTCGACAGGCATCCCGTAGCCGGGTCAGTGAAGCGGTCGAGGAAGTACCCGCCGTGTCGAAAGAACCCCCCGAGGACAACTCAGCCACAACATGGTCGGCCAGCGCTTCGTCGATGCGGTCTCCGGCGAACTCACGGTGGCGCACGGTTGGCGCAATCGGCTGGTAACCGTTGGCGGCGTCGACCAGCGTGAGGCTGCTGCCCGTACCGCCGAAGTCGCACACCGCGATGACTCCGCGGGTGGGCAAGCCGGGATTGCTTCGCAGGGCGGCCGTCGCGGCAGCCGAGTCCGGCAGTAGCGTCACGCGCCCGTCCGACCATTCGGGTACCTGGTTCAACGCGTTCCGTACTGCGTCCAGCGATCCGTATCTCCAATGCGCCGGGTAACTGATCGCGACCGCCTGCGGCAAGCTGCGGCCCTCGGTCGCGGTGTAAGCCAGCGACCGCAACGCATCGGCCAGCAGTGTTTCGGCGCGATGTGTCGAGCCGTCGGCAGCCACCAGGCCCGCCGGGTCGCCCACCCGGTCGACGAACTCGGTGATCACCAGACCACGTTCGGTCAGGTTGGGGTTCTCCGACGGCACCCCGACCTCCGGCATGCGCCCTGGATACAGGGTCAGCACCGACCGCCGGCGCACTGCCCGGTCAGCGCTCACGGCCGCGAGATTGGTAGCACCCACCGACAGACCCAGCGCCGACTGCGAGTGCGGCGGTGCGTCGGCACGCGAAAACCCGAGCGGCCGTCCTCCGTCTACCATCTCGCCCAATCTAGTAGCCGGCCAGCGGTTAACGAATCGTGCCGGCCCCGGCGATCAGCGGTAGGTCGAGCGCGGTGACCCAGCCCGCCGGCAGCTCGTTGACGGCGGGGACGGCATTGAGCGCACGCATGCCGGTGGCCAAGCAGCCGGCGGTCGCCGCATCGCGCCCGGAACCGTCGGTAAACCGAAACGCGGTCTCCTGGAAGATGCTTGGGGTTCCCTCGATGTCCACCCGGTAGACGTCGTCCTGGGTTCCGGACGGCCAATCCGGCGCGGCATCACGGCCGATCCGGTTGACGTGTTCGAGCTGGATGCGGGTCTGACCCCGATAGATCCCGTTGATGGTGAACCGGACCGCGGCGACGTGTCCGGGCGGGATGACGCCCTTGGCGGTCTTGCGCTCCGTGGGGGTGATCCACTTGTCCCAGGTGGTGGTGATCTCGTCGAGCGTGATGCCGGCGGCGTGCGCGATCATCGGGACGGTGGCGCCCCACGCCAAGACCAGCACATCGCGGCTCTGCAGTATCGGGCGGAATTCCGGCGCGCGGCCGATGCCCATCTCGTTTTCGTAGTCGCCGGTGTAGTTGGTGTAGTCCAGCAGTTCGGAAGCCCGCACCGTCCGTACCTCCGAGCAGACGCCCATCAGCGTCATCGGAAACAAGTCGTTGGCGAACCCCGGGTCGATGCCGGTGGTGAAGCACGACGACCCGCCCAGCTCGCACGCCTCGGTGATCGGCTGAATCCAGTTGGGCGGATTCAGATGCATCGTCGGCCAGACCCATGGCGTCATCGCGGTGGAGCACACGTCGATGCCCGCCTGCAAAAACCGGGTCATCAGCGCGATATTGGCCTCGGCGTGCGCGGCGGTGGGCCCGTAATGCACCAAGGCGTCGGGCTTCAGCGCGATCAGCGCGTCGACGTTGTCGGTGGCGGTGATGCCGACCGGTTCGGGGAGTTCGCAGATGTCGCCGACGTCGCGGCCGACCTTCGCGGGATTACTGACGCCGACTCCGACCAGGTCGAAGTGCGGATGTTTGATGATCTCGGGGATCACCATCTTGCCGACGAAGCCGGTACCCCAGACCACAACTCGCTTCGACATCCGCCACCTTCCGCTCGCCGTTTTCCGGTTCACCCTAAGGCTCGCGACGACCCAGCGAGCCGCCGAAGGCGTGGCGTTATCACAGACGCACTGTGAATTTCACACGTGTCAGATACCAGTAAATAATCGCGAACTCATAACGGTGAGATTGCGTTTTGATAACGATACCTCGCTTACGGCCGTCGGTTCAGAACGTTCCGTGTCTGCTGCGGTGAGTGGAATCAGCCGTTTACCCCAGCAAAGGCACATGGCACATGAAGGGTTTCGCAGGCAGGCTGCTGCTGGTCGCCGCCGTCGTGGTCGCACTCACAGTGGGAATCAGCGGCACGGCGACCGCGGGCAGTGACAAGCGCACGGTTCGCTACCAAGTGACCGGCAACTTTCCGGTCGCCGATTACATCTCCTACCAAACCGATACCGGCCAGTGGCACGAGGCCAATGTGAAACTGCCGTGGTCGACGGAGTTTTTCGATTTCGGTACCGCGGTGTTCGTGATCAGTGCCCAGGGCCCCGGCTCGATTACCTGCACCATCTCTATCAACGGCAACGTCGTGAGTAATACGACGGCTACCGGGCAACCCGCCCGGGCCGCCTGCGAGCATTAACGCTTCACGACGGTCCCTCACCGGCTTAGGCTGGCGACCGTAACCCGTTCAACGACAGGGACGGTCGATATGGGAATTGCAACGCGCACGAACGGCACCGCACCACCAGAGGTTTCGCGCGACGACATCGATTTGAGCTCCTTGGACTTCTGGTCGCTCGACGATGACGTGCGCGACGGGGCGTTCGCCACGCTGCGCCGTGAGGCGCCGATCTCGTTTTTCGCCGAACCGGTCCAACCTGGGTTCGAGGAAGGCCCCGGCCATTGGGCGCTGACCAAATTCGATGACGTCTTCTACGCCAGCCGCCATCCCGAGATCTTCAGTTCCAGTCCCAATATCACCATCAACGACCAGCCGCCCGAGGTGGCCGAGTTCTTCGGCTCGATGATCGTGCTCGACGACCCGCGCCATCAACGGTTGCGGTCGATCGTCAGCCGTGCGTTCACGCCGAAGGTGGTAGCCCGCACGGAAGCGTCGGTGCGTGAGCGGGCACGACGGCTCGTTTCCTCGCTGATCGCCAACCACCCCAACGGTGAAGGCGAAGCGGTCAGCGAGCTGGCCGGCCCACTGCCGTTGCAGGTGATCTGCGACATGATGGGCATCCCCGAGGAAGACCATCAGCGAATATTCCACTGGACCAACGTGATCCTCGGGTTCGGCGACCCGGATCTGGCCACCGATTTCGAAGAGTTCGCAACGGTGTCGATGGAGATCGGCGGCTACGCGACCGCGCTGGCCGAGGACCGCCGGCACAGTCCCCGCGAGGATCTGACCACCAGCCTGGTGCAGGCGGAGGTCGACGGGGAACGGCTGACATCGGACGAAATTGCCTCGTTCTTCATCCTGCTGACGGTGGCCGGCAATGAGACGACCCGGAATGCGATCAGCCACGGACTGCTGGCGCTGACCCGCTACCCCGAACAGCGGGAAAAGTGGTGGGCCGACTTCGACGGTTTGTCGCATGCGGCGGTCGAAGAGATCGTGCGGTGGGCCTCCCCGGTGATCTACATGCGCCGCACGCTCACCGAGGACATCGTTATGCGCGACGTCAAGATGTCCGCCGGTGACAAGGTCACGCTGTGGTACTGCTCGGCCAATCGCGACGAGGACAAGTTCGCCCAGCCCTGGATGTTCGATGTCGCCCGAGACCCGAACCCGCACGTCGGGTTCGGGGGCGGGGGTGCGCATTTCTGTTTGGGCGCGAATTTGGCACGCCGGGAGATCAGCGTGATGTTCGAGGAGTTGCATCGCGAAATTCCCGACATCGTCGCGACCGAGGAGCCGGCGCGATTGCTGTCCCCGTTCATCCACGGCATCAAGACGCTGCCGATCGCCTGGACACCGCCGGCCTGAGTGGTTGGTTGCAAACCCACAGCGTCGGGTTGTATTCGCCCAGGTCGGGCACCGGATACTCGCCGTAGACCCCGGCCGGGTCGCCGCGCAGGAGCTGTGCGTGCTGACGATCGGCGCGCCTGCGCACTGCGTCCTGCACCGCGTCTCGGGCAGCGAGGGCTTTCCGGTGTTGTTCGGCGAGGTATGCGACGCCTCTGATCGCCAGGTATGCCACGACGCCGATCACCAGGAAGGGCCAGATCACTCGTAGCACCTCGATGACCATCGCAATGACGATCAGCCATCCGAATAGCTTTCCCACGGCCGAGCCTCCTCTCAGCCGAAGAGTAGGCGCAGGCACCGACAAGTTTTCGTCCGATCAAACTACGGCGTTGACCTGTGGCTCAAAGACATTCGAATGCGCCGACGGGTCGGCGCGTCGTCCGGCGCCAATTCGCGTCCCGCCATTGCGGCCCAAGATGTGGCACCATATGGGCCATGTGCGCACGCCTCATCGCTCGATCCCTTTGTGGTGCAATCGTATCGACATGGGCGCTGGTAGGTGCCGTCGCTCCAGCCGCGTCAGCCCAGCCGTGCCCCGACGTCGAGGTGGTATTCGCCCGTGGTACCGGAGAGCCACCCGGTGTCGGTCCGACCGGAGACGCGTTCGTCAATGCCCTGCGCAGCCGGGTCGGAGGCAGGTCGCTAGGGGTATATCCGGTCAACTACCCCGCCAGCGAGGAGTGGGCCACCGGGGTTGACGGCATACGAGATGCGGGCGACCGCATCGTTTCCACGGCAGGCAGCTGCCCCAATACCAAGATGGTGCTGGGCGGCTACTCCCAGGGCGCTGCCGTGATGGGCTTCGTCACCTCGCCGGCGATCCCCGACGGAGTCGACCCGGCGAGCGTGCCCAAACCGCTGGATCCCGAAGTGGCCGACCACGTCGCCGCGGTCGTGCTGTTCGGCACGCCCAATGCACGGGCAATGAACTTCCTCAACGAACCACCGATCACCATCGGCCCGGCCTACCAGGCCAAGACCATCCAGCTGTGCGTGCCTGAGGACCCGGTCTGCTCCGACGGGATCAACTTCGCCGCGCACAACGCCTACGTGGACGAGGGCAGCCTGATCAACCGGGGCGCCGACTTCGCCGCGCGCCGGCTCGGGCCGGCCCCGGCCGGCGGCGCCACGCCACAGCCGGTAGCGCCACCAGCGCCCGCGCCGCCGCCTCCGGCCCCTGAAGATGCACCCGCGCCCTGATTGGGTCATGCCGGCCGCTCTTTGACACCACAGCACAAGCGGGCCGAACACCGCTATCTGTTTGCTGGAAAGCGGGAACGCCCGAGCGCGGACCGAATCCGCACTCGGGCGATGCAATGCGGAGTAAACGGCTGCGACCGCTGTTCGCGGCAAGCTATGGTGCTGCAAATATCGCCGACAGGTCGCTGTGGAGGGCTGGTTGCAAGGGACTTCGTTCGGAAAATACCGGCTGCTCGAGTTGTTGGGTCGCGGCGGCATGGGCGAGGTGTGGCGCGCGTACGACACCGTCATCGACCGGGTCGTCGCGATCAAAATCTTGCCTCCGGAAATATCTCAGGATCCGGTGTTCCAGCAACGGTTCCGGCGGGAGGCCCATGCAGCCGCGGGGCTGAACAGCCCCCACGTCATACCGATCCACACCCACGGCGAAATCAACGGTCGCCTGTTTGTGGACATGCGGCTGATCGAGGGCCGTGACCTCCAATCGATACTGGCCCACGGGCCAATACCGGCCCACCGGGCCGTGCGCATTATCGAGCAGATCGCGAGGGCCTTGCAGGCCGCGCACAAAGCGGGATTACTGCACCGAGATGTCAAGCCGTCCAACATTTTGCTCGACGACGACGATTTCGCGTATCTGATCGATTTCGGAATTGCCCGTGCAGCAGGTGAACTGGGGTTGACAGCGGCCGGCGATGTGATCGGAACCTTCCATTACATGGCCCCTGAACGCTTTGGCAACGCGCAGGTGGACGCCCGCTCGGATATCTACTCGCTGGCCTGCGTGCTGTACGAATGCTTGACCGCACAGCACCCATTTCCCGGTGACAGCCTCGAACAACAAGTCCACAACCACATCGCGGCTCCGCCACCGCGGCCGTCGGACATCAATCCCGGGGTGTCACGCAGCTTCGACCTGATCATCGCCAAGGGCATGGCCAAAAACCCCGCCGAGCGGTACACCTCGGCGGTGGAGTTGGCGCGCGCGGCTCAAGACGCCGTCACCGGCCCGATCAGCATCCCGGCGCCGTCGGTTCCACGGCAAACCGATTGGGGGCAACGGCCGCCGCAGGACGGTTCACCCGCGACCGTCCAGACTCAGGCACCACGCTCGGTTGCCACCGCCGACCCGAAGTGGTCGGGCCCGCATTCCCAACCGGGACCCGCGAAACCGCTGTGGCGCCGGCGCCCGGTGGTGCTCTCTATCACCGCCGCACTTGCCGCGGTCGTGATCCTCACCGGTGTGGCGGTCGCTGTCGGACATCACCACGAAGAGCGCGGCAATCCCCGCCAATCGACACTGCCGTTCACCGACCTTCGCGAACCGCAGGGCGTGTCGGTGGATTACGGCGGCACCGTGTACGTCGCCGACACGCTGCACAACCGGGTGCTGGCATTGCCGGCCGGCTCGACCAGCCCGGCCCAGCTGCCGTTCACCGGCCTGAACTATCCGACCGGGGTGACAGCGGACAACAGCGGCACCGTCTACGTCACCGACGCCGGCAACGAGCGCGTACTGGTACTTCCGGCGGGCTCGAACACCCAGACGGAACTGCCGTTCACCGACCTTGGCAACCCGACCGGGGTGACCGTGGACGGCAGCCGCACCGTCTACGTCACCGACACGGAGAAGAACCGGGTGGTGTCGCTGCCCGCCGGATCGAACCGGCAGACCGAATTGCCGTTCAGCGGCCTCAACGGCCCGACCGGGGTGGTGGTCGACAATCGCGGGACCGTCTACGTCGCGGACAGCGGCAACAACCGGATATTGGCTTTGACCGCGGGCTCGACCACGCCAGCCGAACTCCCGTTCACCGGTCTCAAGGACCCCGGCGGTGTGACGGTGGACCGTGAGGGTGCCGTCTACGTCACCGATAGCCAGAACAACCGAACGCTGAAACTGCCCGCCGGGTCGAGCACCCAGGAGGTATTGCCCTTCACCGGTCTCGATTACCCCTGGGGTCTGGCGGTCGACGGCAATGGCACGGTGTACGTGTCGGGCCACGGGAACCAGGTCGTAGCACTGCGGCAGGAATAGTGCGCTACTGGCACCCGCATTTCATAGCGCCTAAAATCACAAAAATAGCGCAATAAACTGGAGCGCGGTGACGGGTCAGATTTGTGGGTTTTTCTGCGCCGGAGGGCTTTTCGATGATCGGGCGGGCGAACATCAACACTGATGTCGTCGTTGACTTCGATCATCACTCCGATGAGTTCAACCTCAACGAACTGCAGATCAACGCGGCTCTGCGACGCCGATGTCCGGTGGCGTGGAATCAGAATTACGGCGGATTCTGGTTCGTCACCAGTTACCAGGCGGTCTCACAAATCGCCCGGGACGGCGACACTTTCGCGCACAAATATGAGCCGAACGCGCCGGACGGCGTCGACTATCAGGGCGAAATGGGCGTGCCGCGTCCCGAAGGCCAGCCGGCTCTGGGCATCGGGGAAGTCGACGGTCCCTACCACCAGGCGCTGCGACGGGCGCTTGCCCCGTTCTTCTCCCCCGGCGCCGTCGAGAAGATGCGGCCGTTCATGGTCCAGTCAGCGCACCGGTTTCTCGATCAGCGGATCGCCGATGGGCGGATGGACCTCGTGCTCGACTACGCCAGTCCGGTCCCGGCAATCCTCACCATGAGATTGATGGGCCTGCCCCACGACAGTTGGCAGCGTTACGCCAACCTATTTCACTCGGTCATGGCCGTTCCTCAGGACAGCGACGAGTACGCAACGGCCATAGCTGAAGTCCCCGCAATGATGGACGAGCTGCTGCAGTTCGCGGCGACCAGGCGCGCGGATCCGGGGGACGACCTGACCAGCTTCCTCGTCCGGTTCGAATTCGATGGCAAGCGCCTCGACGATCGGCAGGTTCTCGACATTCTCTGGAACCTGATCGGTGGTGGCGTGGACACCACGACGTCGCAGACCGCACTGAGTCTGCTCCACCTCGGGACGCACCCGGATCTTCGGCAACAACTCATCGACCGCCCAGACCTCTACCGCACCGCGGTCGATGAGTTTCTGCGGTACTTTTCGGTCAATCAGCAACTGAGCCGGACCGTCACTTGCGACACCGTTCTCGGGGGGCAACACCTTCAGCGCAACGACCGGGTCATCATCAGTTGGCTCGCCGCCAACCACGACGAGCACGAGTTCGACCGGCCCGACGAAATCGTTCTGGACCGGGCACCCAACCGGCATCTTGCTTTCGGTCTCGGGCCGCATCGATGCATCGGGTCGCATCTGGCGCGGGCCATGTTCGAGGTGATGCTCAAGGCAGTGCTCGACCGCATCCCCGACTATCAGGTCGACCTCGCCGGGGTCGATGAGTATCTCGGCAACCCGAGCATGACCGGGCTGGGGAAACTGCCGGTCACCTTCACCCCTGGAGAACGACGCCATGACTGAACACACCGGCGACGCAGTCGAGCGCTACCTGACGTGCATGGCTGCCCATGATTGGGATGGCCTGGCCGACACCATTACCGATTCCGGCCTGACCCGGGAGGGTCCGTTCTGTGATCGCGTGGAGGGTAAGCAGAACTACGTCACGTTCCTGCGCAAGATCATTACTTCGCTCAAGGGCTACGAGCTGAAGGTGCAGCGGGTGTCGCACGTCTCGGATCGGGTGTCGTACGTCGAGCTGACCGAGAGCTTCGAGATCGACGGCGCGCGCACAAAATATCCGGAGTGCATTCTGTTCGAACGCGGCGACGACGGCCTGATCACTCACGTCAGTGTGTTCATCAAGCGGCCCGGCGCCGACGCCCCGGTGCCCGGCGGCAAGGCGACCTGATCAGTTCAAGACACTGGCATCGCGACGCAGCTCGCGACGAGCCATCGCCGCGAACAGCCCGGTGAATGGATGGGTATTGAAAAAGTCGCCGTAGGTGCGCGCCGCGTCGCGATTCATCGGTACGCCGCCTCCGGCTGCGGCGATACGCCAGGCCTGGCGGCAGCGCCATTCGAAGGACATTGCCCGCAGGTAGGCCTGTTCGATGTCTTCGCCGAGTACGACCACGCCGTGATTGGCCAGTAGGCCGACATTGGCCTCGCCGATGGCCTTGGCCACCGCTCGAGCGTTACCGGCATCGTCGACCGTGCCCCAATACTCGTCGTACACCGCCACGCCGCCGTGGTAGAGAGCCCCGGTCTGGTCGTAGATCTCCGGTGCGCGGCCGATATCGGCCCACACCGTTCCCCACCGCGAATGGTTGTGGATCGCCACCGCGATATCGGTACGGGCGCGGTGCAATTCAACGTGCAGCGTGATCGCGGGCGGTGATCGTCCACCGGCCGCCGATCTCGTTACCGTCGGCATCCATGGACATGATGTCGCTGGCTGTGACCTCGTCCCAGGTCAGTCCGAAGGGGTTCACCAGGAACGTGCCATCGGGCTGTTTGTAGGTGATGTGGCCGGCGAGATGATCGTCGTAGCCCTCGGCGAACAGGCAGCGGCACAGCAGCGCCAGCTCCTGCGCGGGGGTCAGCTCGGGCAGCGGCGGTGCGATGGGCTTGGTGACGACCATCGCTCGCATCGGGGTCGGGCTTGTCACGTTCACCTACCGAGGATCTGCCGGAGGCGATCGCCGTAGAACGCTAACGCGTTGTCGGCCAATATCTTTCGCTCCAGTTGTTCGCCGAGCCCGCGCTCCTTGACGCTTTTGACCGCGCCCGGGTACACGGCATCGTGGTGCGGGTAGTCGGATGCGAACATCACGTTGTTGGCCCAGCCCTGCTCAAGAGTCGACGCCAGGCCGGGCTCCTCGATCTCGAAGGTAAGCCACGAGCGGGTGTTGATGACGCCATCCGGATTTCCCCCTCGATAGTCGTCGCGGGCGAGTTCGTAATGCTCTTCGATGCGGTCCACCCAAGTCGGCGCCCACCCGCAGCCGGCTTCCAAAAATCCGACCCGTAGTGCCGGGAAGCGTTGGTAAATGCCGGCCAAGGTGACGTTGACCATGGCGGTCATCTGCTCGAATACGTGGCTGACGATGTGGCAGCCGGCGTAGCTGAACATGCGGTCAACGCCCACGGTATCGATGCCGGACAGGTAGGCCTCGTGCAAGGCCACCGGGACGTCGAGTTGCTGAGCCGTCTGCCAGAGCACATCGAAGTCGGGATGGTCCGCAGTACGCCCGCCGATCCGGTTGGGCCGCATGACGCCGCCGACGAAGCCGTGGGTGCTGACGGCGCGATCCAGTTCGGCCTCCGCAAGGTGCGGATCTTGTTGGGGCAGCAGCGCAATCCCGATCAGGCGCTTCGGGTCGGTGGCGCAGTAGCGGGCCAGCCAGTCGTTGTACGCCACGCACAGCGCCGCCGCGATGTCGGGATGCTCCACCAAGCCGAACATCAGCCCGACGCTCGGATAGAGCACGGCGGCGTCGATGCCCTCGTCGTCGAGAACCTGCAGGCGGAGCTTCGGGTCGCGGCCGCCTTCGCGTCGTACACCTCCGGCGGACACGTGATTCTGCAGGCCGCCGGGGAACGGATACTTCGACCGCCAGAGCTTGCCTTCGATGCGATAGGTGACGAAGCCACCGGCCTCGGCGACGAACTGCATGGCGCTGTCCCGCATCACCGACGGGATCGCTTCGACCAATTCGGAAAGCGTCTCTTCGACATGCCCGTCGGCGTCGATCACCAATGACATCGGACCCTCACCAGGCGGTCGTTACATAGATCACAAAAATAGTAATGTTTGCCGGGAGCGTCAACCAAAGGGCGCCGATCACGTCACATCGCCCATACAGGAAGATGTGGGCGTGTTCGGGCTAGTCGTCATCGTTGCGCTTGTTGCCACCGTGGTTCTGGGAACCCTTCTCGGCCAGCGCTACCGGGTGGGCCCCCCGGTTTTGCTCATCGTGCTCGGCGCCCTACTGGGTTTGATCCCCCGGTTCGGCGAAACCCGGCTGGACGGCGAAATCGTGCTGCTGCTGTTCCTGCCGGCGATTCTGTACTGGGAGAGCATTAACACCAGCTTCCGGGAGATCCGCGCGAATCTGCGGGTCATCGTGCTGTTCAGCGTGGGCCTGGTGATCGCGACCGCGGTGGCGGTGTCGTGGACGGCGCGAGCGCTCGGCATGGAACCACACGCAGCGACGGTGCTTGGCGCGGTGCTCTCCCCCACCGACGCCGCCGCGGTGGCCGGTCTGGCGAAGCACTTACCGCGCCGGCCCCTGACCGTTTTGCGCGCCGAGAGCATCATCAACGACGGCACCGCGCTGGTGCTGTTCGGCGTGACCGTCGCCGTCGCGACCGGCAGCCCGGCAATCGGCCCGGCCGACCTGGTCGGCCGCTTCGTCGGGTCCTACCTCGGCGGTATCGCCGCAGGGTTAGTGGTCGGCACACTGGTGACGGTGCTGCGCCGCCGAATCGACGCGCCGCTCGAAGAAGGTGCCCTGTCCCTGCTGACACCGTTCGCGGCGTTCCTGCTTGCCGAAACTATCCACTGCAGCGGTGTCGTCGCAGTGCTGGTGTCCGCGCTGGTGTTGACTTACGTTGGGCCACGCGTAATTCGGGCTCGCTCCCGCCTCGAGGCGTACGCGTTCTGGGACATTGCGACATTTGTGATCAACGGCTCGCTGTGGGTGTTCGTAGGGGTCCAGATCCCGCGTGCGGTGCACGGCATTTCCCGTGTCGGTGACGGACTGCACCACGCTGTGCTGCTGGCTCTCGCCGTGACCGGAGTCGTCATCGCGACTCGGATTGCCTGGGTCCACATCACCACCACGCTGATCCGTGCCGTGGACCGCCGCGAGGTGCAGCGTGAGCGACGCGTCGATTGGCGCCAGCGCGCGGTCTCCAGCTGGGCGGGATTCCGCGGAGCGGTGTCACTGGCCGCCGCACTGGCCGTCCCCCTGACGACTCACAGCGGTGCGGCTTTCCCGGATCGCAACCTGATCATTTTCGTCGTGACCGTCGTGATCCTGGTGACGGTCCTAGTGCAAGGAAGCACGTTGCCCGCGGTCGTCCGCTGGGCTCGAATGCCCGAAGATGTCGCGCACGCGGACGAATTGCAGCTGGCCCGTACCCGCAGCGTCGAAGCCGCGCTGGAAGCATTGCCGAAGGTGGCCGGTCAGCTCAACGTCGATCCGGAGCTGTTGAGCCGATTGCAGAAGGAGTACGAAGAGCAGGCCGCGCTCGTCGCGTCGAGCGCCGTCGACTCCGGGCCGGACGACGTGGCCGAGCGCAACGAGTTGGTTCGCCGGGTGCGCCTTGGGGTGCTCGAGCACAAGCGCCGAGCCGTCACCGAGCTTCGCGACCAAAATCGGATAGACGACATAGTGTTGCGTGAGTTGCAGACAGCGATGGATCTCGAGGAACTGCTGCTCCTCGATGACGCCGATGCCGATTGACGCCGCCGGTCCCTTTGGACCTTTGGAAAGGAAGCCAGATGAAGACATTTCCACTGACCGCGATCGCTGGAGTCGCTGCAGCGTCCGCGCTGATGGGATCGACGGCTGGCTGCCACAACGATGCGAAAGCACCGGCCCCGTCATCGGAGGCGGGTAACGCGACGAGCACCGGCCACACCACGGCGCCGCCGCAGCCGACCATGGACTACACCAAGTTGCTGATCCGCGCCGAGGACATCGATGCACCCGAGCAGTTCACCGCAAGCCCAGCCGTGGCGAATCCCAACGGCCAGCAGGGCGCGGCCACCACGTTCAGCGACGACGACGGTAGTCATATCATCCGCGACACCATCGTGATCCTGCCGGATCCCGCCGCCGCGGCGAATGCACTCGATGCGGCCAAGAGCGCGCCGCCCGGCTCGATCAGCGGGACGCCCAAGCCCGCCAACGTCGGAGCGGGCGGTACGACGATTTCGGGGGACCTACCGGACAAGTCCAAGGGCGTGACCGTCCTGTTGTTCACCGAGGGCAAAGCGTTTGTCACGCTCGAATTCGACGGGCCCACCGGTATGGAGGCGCCGCCTGAGTTCGTGACTGCCGTCGGTCAAAAACAGGACACCGCAATCAAAAACGGGCTGCACCCCTGACGCCCTACTTGGCCGGAATTCTGGCAGCGATCTGATTGGCGAGATCGACAGCAGAGTTCTTCGGGTCGGGACTGCAGGTATTGACATCGACGATGACGTTGTTCTTGAGCTGCAGCGCCCGCCCACAGGCCCATCCCGGGGCCTTCGCGTCCTGTTGCGTTGCAACCACGCTCAGCACGCCATTGCTATTCGAGACCGGACCGGGCTTCCATTTGGTCCCCGACTGGACATGGGTGTATTCATGACAGGCCGGCCACTGTTTGGCTGATGCGGCGAAAAACGCGCCGGCTTGCTTGGCCGTGGGGAATAACACCACCGCCTGCTCCGCGAAATGGGTGAAGTTATCCCCGTCGTTGAGCGCCTGGTCGCGCACGGCGGTGAACCCGCTGTCGGCATAAACCTGGGCCTGGGCCGAACCGTCAATCGCCAGGCATTCCCTGGGCTGCATCGTGGCGGCGTCGTCGGACATCGTGTCGTGTTTTTTGGTGATCGCCATTTTGTCCGTCCCCATCACGGGGTTGATCTGCTCGGGGCTGAGCAAAAACGTGTCGATCTCGCGCTCCACCACCGGACGCGGGATGAAGGTTGTGGTGGTTGTGGTCGACGACTTGGCGGTGTCCTGGTCGCTGCCGTTGCTACAGGCGGTCATGACAATGCAGACGCTGGCGGCGGCTGCAGCGCCTATTAGTCGGCTCATCCGATCATCCAGATTCAGCCTGCGACTCTTGCGGAGTCCACGCTTTCGGCGGGGCGGGCAGATCGGGGAAAAGGAAATTGATGAAAGCTGCGGCCGTGGGTTGCGGCTCATGGTTGGCCAGTCCTGGTCGTTCATTTGCTTCAATGAAGACATAATCGTCGCGAGTAACGTCTGGCACAACTAAATCAATTCCGGTCACCGGAATACCAATCGCCTTTGCCGCCGCCACCGCTACCCGGCAAAGTTCCGGGTGCACCCGTGCCGTGACGTCGTGGATCGTGCCGCCCTGATGCACATTGGCGGTGTGACGCACGCGAAGCCGAGTTCCTTCGGACAGCACATCGTCCAACGCCCAACCGGCGTTGGCGACCGTTGACTCGGTGACTGCGTCGAGCGGAATCTTGGACTCGCCGCCGCTGGCCTTCGATCGTCGCCTGCTCTCGGATTGGATCAAATCCCGCACGCTGCGATCGCCGGTGCCGATGACCTCAGGCGGCTTCCGCAGCGCTGCCGCCACCACCCTGCCGTCGATCACCACCAACCGAAGGTCGTCGCCGGTGGCCCGCTGCTCGATCAAGACCTCCGGGTGGTGTTCGCGCGCTCGGGTCAACGCTGCGGCCAGCGCGTCAGGACCGTCGTCGATGGTGATACCCACGGTGATGCCCTTGCCCTGCTCCCCGCGGGTCGGTTTGACGACGACCTCGCCGACCTCTTTGACGAAGTCGAAGTCGCCTTCGTCGAACGTGGCCAGCCGCGCGCGAGGGACGGTGATGCCGGCCTCCTTGACGAGCCGGCGGGTCAAGCGCTTGTCGTCGCACCGGGCCATCGCGATCGCGGAGGTGTATTCGGACAGCGATTCACGGGTGATCACGCTGCGGCCGCCGTGCGACAGGCGCATCTCGCCGGTGTCGGCATCGAGAACCTCGACGTGGATTCCGCGGCGCAGCGCCTCGTCGGCAATGATGCGGGCGTAGGGATTGAGGTCGTCGACCGTCTCCGGCGGCGGGCTGAACAGCGGCTCGTTGATGGCGTTCTTGCGCTTGATCGCCATCACCGGCACCCGGCGGAATCCCAACTTCTCGTAGAGGGCGATGGCCGCGGCGTTGTCATGCGCGACCGACAGATCCATGTAGGCGCGGCCCTTGCTGCGGAAGTGCCCGGCGATAGCGCGGGTGAGCGCTTCGCCGACCCCGGGCAGCGTGGCGTCAGGATCGACCGCCAGGGTCCAGATGCTCGACCCGCGCTCCGGATCGTTGAAGAGAAGCTCATGGTCGACACCGGTCACCGTGCCCACGACAGCGCCGTCTTCGTCGCGCACCGCGACCAGATACGTCACCGCGGGCACATGCAAATGGTTATTCCAGATCACCTCGATGGGCGCTGGGACCATGTCGCAGCGCACGGTCACGCGGTTCATGGCATCGGCGTCGGATGCCTGCTCGAGGGGGCGCACCGTCACGCCGGGGGGCGGCGGTGTCAGACCTTTCGCCGCTGCGGAATCGAACCGCAGCCGGTACGTGTGGCTGGGATCGATGAACAGCTCATTAGGTGAATGGGCCACCACAACGTGGGGTTCGCGCGGGTAGAAGCAGATGTCACGCCGCCCCGGGGCCTCTCGGCGCAGAGCCTCGGACAACTTCGCGGGATCGGCGAAGGTCTGACCGAAGATAAGCCGTCCCCAGCCCAATTCGAGCTCCACATTGGGGGCCATCGCCCCCATCAGGTCAATCGGCGCGACATCGTGCAGGCCGAGCGTGATTGCCTCTCGGTGATCGCCCGAAGAACCGATATCAGTCATGCCAGCGGCCCCCTTCCTCACCGTGGCGTTGCCTGGTCACAGTGTTTGCCCACTCCGGCGGGTCGTCTACCGGGGCACAGATGACGTGCTCAGAGCCCAAACTGGTCGTCGATGATGCCCAGCCAGATCTGCGCCGCGTCGATAGCGACCTTTTCGCTGATAAAGGCGTGCTGGGTGCCGGTATACATGTCGCGAAACGCGCGTTCGAAGCGGCTGCCCTCCCGGATCGCGCTGGTCCCGGCCACCAAATGGGACCATTCCGCACAGGCTCGGGCCGTATCGGTGGCATAAACTGCCGCCACCCTCATGTCGGCCCGCAAAGCCGGGGTCAGGTCTTCGCCGGAGGCCACCGCCGCCTCGGCGGTGGTGAACGCGTCCAGCACCAGCAGCCGTGCCGCGCGCCACGCCGCGACATGGTGCGCCAACCCCTTCTGAAAGGTCGGGCGACTGGCCAGGGACGCCATGTCGCTCATCCGATGCTTGGTGGCCGCCAACTCGGCGACGTCGTCGAGCATGCTCTTGGCGACCCCGAGTGCCCACGACGCATGACCGGCCGCCGTCACCGGCATCAGCCCCATGCGGGTGGCCGGCGACGTGCCCCGGTATGGCTCGCGACGAATCAGTGCAAAGGTCCGGCGCTGCGGCACGAACACGTCCTCGAAGCCGTAGTCGTAGGACCCGGTTCCCTTCAGCCCCTGGACATACCAGCCGTCATTGAAGCTGACCTCTTCGCGCGGAACGACGGCCACCTGCATGTCCGGAACACCCTCGCTGACCCAGCGCATCTCGCCGTCGTCCATCGGTAAGAACCCTGCCGCGATGTACTGCGAATGGCCGATGCCCGAGCCGAAACTCCACGATCCGCTCACCCGATAACCACCGTCTACGGCCACGCCCTGGCCGTTCGGGAAGAACTGGCCGCCCATCGTGACGTGGTTATCGTGCGCGGTGAACACTTCGGCGAAGCCGTCGTCGGGCAGGTAGCACGCGGCCGCGAACGACGACGGCAGGTTGGCGATGCCGATCCAGCCGAACGAGCCGTCCTGCCAAGCCATTTCGATCCACGTTTCGATCATCTCGGCGAACGCGGGTTCGACACCGCCGGCCGGGACAGGATTGAACGCCGACATCAGGCCGCTTGCCCACATTTCGTCGACGATCGCAGCGGTGAGCGTGCGGATCCGTTCGGATTCGGCGGCCTCGGAGCGCACCAGCTCGCGCATCCCCCGGGCTCGGGCGACGAGCAGGCCGCTGTCCTCCGCAGTCGCCGTCATGGGGCGTCAGCGCTCCAGCGCCTTGGCGCAACCGGCCAGAATCGCCGAGAAGCTTGAGCTGAGCAACCGCGGGGTGATTGCCTCCAGCAACTTTCCGCCCGCATAAGCCGGGTGGGTGAAGCGGGTTACCCAGTCGACGTGCGTGCCCTCGCCGCGCGGCGTGAAAGTCAGTGTGCCGCCCTCATGCTTGAACGGCGGGAACGACCGGAGGATGTAATAGGAGTAATGGTGCGGCCGATCGTAGGCCGTGATCTCCTCCCGAAACCATATGCCGAGCCCGATCACTTGACGCACCGCACCCACACCGGGTCCGGCCGCGTCGTTGGTCCAACGTGCCTGGAATACCGGCGGAGCGGCGGTCAAACCGGCCGGGTCGGCCAGCCAGTCGAAGACTTGTTCTTGCGGTGCGGCGATCGTCCGCTCGACGCGCAACTCGACCATGAAAACTCCTACCTGTTCACGCTGGGGGCACGTGCATGCTGTCACGGCCCAGATTACGGAAACCTGCACAGGCTTCCTTGATCCCGAGCGTGAAGGGCAATGCGCTCAATTCCGACCTGAGCCTTGCTCGTAGCCGACCGGAGCCGCTGCGAGCTGAGACCGGCACTGGCGAACCAGATGCGGCAAGGTCGATGTAATGCGTGGACGTCTGTCCGATGCCCTCGAAATCATGGACCAGCGGCAGGCAGAGCTTGCGAAACGACTCGTCGAGCCGCTGTGCCACAGCATCGGTCATATCAGCACGTACTCCGCAACTGGCACTTGGTTTTTCAGCATGCGATGGACCAGGATGACGTCCACCCCGGCAAGCTCGGCGTGGCGCTTCACTTTCTGCTCCGCCACCTCGCCCTCGTGCGCGACAAACTTCAGGGAGAGGTTGTCGAGTTGCTGGCAGCTTGCGCAGTCGCAGGAATGGTCCGCCTTGAGTTTGTTCCGCCGCGCGTAAAACGACTCCCGCATCCGCGACAACCGCTCGCCCACCAGGACTTTGGCGTCACCGTTCGGCGCCCAGAAGAACGCGGCGTCGCCCTCCAGCTTCGCCAGTTTCATTCCTTTGGCGGCGTCGATCACCGATTCCAGCAGCGTCGCCACCGTCAGCTGCGCATGGATGAGGTGCAGCTTGTTCCAGTTCATGTAGTTGGTGTAGCCGCCGATATCAGCGATGAGCAGCACGGCGCGGCGGATGGCCATGGAACCGAAAGTGTAGTCGCCTTACGGCTGGCCGGAATCGGGAAAAGCGACTGGGCTGGCGGACGCGCCGCGTGCCACCACCAGCGGCATCGACGTCGCCGCGTCGGTATTCAGAATGGTGTTCACCACCTCGATGAGGTCCTCGACCGGCATCAACTTGCCGGGCATGCAGCCACGCGATGACCACAGCGGGACGGCCTTCATGGCGAGGTCCATGTCCCAGCCCACGTTCATTCCGGTTTGGCTGTCGCCTTCCCCGCCCGCGCATTCCCCCACGATCAGGCAGGTGAAGCCGATATCGGGGTGTTCGGCGCGCCACGCCTCCACCAGCCTTTCCAGTGCCGCCTTGCTGACCCCGTAGGCACCCAGCCCCGGCCATGGGGGCCCGAATGTGCCGGCATCCGAGGAGAGGTAGACCGCCTTACCCGCAGACGCCGTCAGGTGAGGTAGTGCCGCCGCGGTGGCCAGCGACGCGCCGATGACGTTGGTATCGAAGACGCGCCGCCAGGTGGCGGCATCGGTATCGACCATCCGGACCAGCGGACCGATCGCCGGGGTGTAGATCAGGTTGTCAAGTCCACCGAGCGCATCGACGGCGGCGTCGATGGCACAGCGGCACGACGCCTCGTCGGTGACATCGCATTCGATGCCGATCGCGCCCGGGCCCGCTTCGGATGCCGCCGCCTCGATGCGGTCACGGCGCCGGGCGAGCAGCGCGACTTGACCGCCGCGCTGGGCAAGTCCGATACCAATGCAGCGCCCCAGCCCGCTGGAGGCCCCGACCACGACTGTCCTTGACATCTTCGCCCTCTCCTGTAACGAGCGTGCTGCACGGACAGCGTATCGGTCGCCGCAAGCCTGACGGCGGGCGCGGACACTAGTGGGGTTGGTTGTCGACTTTGTAGTTGAAGTGGACGTCGCCGGCCTCGATGGCTGTGACGGTCACCAGGATGCCGAACTTCTCGTTGCCGTCGGTGAGTTCACAGCGCAACGTCGCGCCGGTTTCGCCTTTGAGATTGTCGGGGCAGGTGACCGCATCGGGTGCGCGTCCCACCTGCTCGGTCAGATTTCGTTTGAGGATGCTGGCCACCTGGTTCTTGTTGATGGTCTCCACCATGTCGAAGTTCACCTTCGAGCCCTCGACGCTCGTCACGGTCACATTGACGTCGTAGTCGCGATCCTTGATTTTCATCGTGCAGTTCAACTGCGCGCCCACCTTGGCGTCCAGGTCGTCGGGACAGGTCACCGAATCTGGCTTGTTGCCGTTGGCGTCGGTCAACCTCTGGGTGATCTGGTCGGCGACTTGGCGTTTGCTCACGGTGTGCGAGGTTCCGACGGAACACGAACATGCTGCGGCGCTCGCCAGCAGCGTCCCGGCGGCAGCAGAAATCGCCAAAGTCCGAACAATCGAGCGGGTCATATCGCCTCCTGGGCGTGCAGAACTGCAAATTGGCTGGATAATTGCACGCCGGTCGCTGTGGCAGAGCGATTCGGACAAAAGAGTGGGCCCCGGTTACGGTGGGCGACGTGGCATCTGGACGTGAACCTGATTTGGTGAATGTCCGTGCGCGCGTGCTGATCACCGCCGGCGAGCTGGCCGGCCTGCTCACGGCTCATCAACCGGTGACCATCCTCGACGTGCGGTGGCGCCTCGACGAGCCGGACGGCTACGCCGCCTACCTGCAGGGGCACATTCCCGGCGCCGTCTATGTGTCACTGGAGGACGAACTCAGCGACCACACGATCGGCGGCCGGGGCCGTCACCCGCTGCCGTCCGGACGCGCGGTAGAGGCGGCCGCGCGCCAATGGGGCATCCGGCAGGGCCAGCCGGTAGTGGTGTATGACGACTGGAACCGCGCCGGTTCGGCGCGGGCATGGTGGGTGTTGACCGCCGCCGGGCTTGCGGATGTGCGCATCCTGGATGGCGGCTTGGCCGCATGGCGATCAGCCGGGGGTGACCTCGAAACCGGCCCGGTCACCGCGCAGCCTGGGAATGTGACTGTGTTGCACGAGAATTTGTATGCCGGGAGCCGGCTTACGCTGACGGCCAAGCAATCCGGCGCCCCAGAGGTAACGCTGCTCGATGCGCGCGCACCCGAGCGCTTCCGCGGCGACGTCGAGCCTCTGGACCCGGTCGCGGGTCACATTCCCGGCGCCATAAACGTTCCCAGCACCACGGCATTGAGCAGTGATGGAACGTTTGTCGACGACGCGGCGCTCAAGCGGCTGATACCCGACAACGCTGACCGCATCGGCGCCTACTGCGGCTCAGGTGTCACCGCGACGGTACTGATCGCCGCGCTCGCCGCGGCAGGACACGAGGCAGCGCTGTATCCCGGGTCATGGTCGGAGTGGTGTTCCGACCCGAACCGCCCGGTTGCCCGCGGTCCCGAGTAGCCACGGTGACGCTGGGTTCGGCCCGCTCACCGGACGGTGAGCTGCAGCCGCTCTCGGCGCCGGACCAGAATGCTCGGAAGCCACTCCCCTACGTCCGTGGCCTCGATCCAGCTCGTGCGGTCAAGCAACATGCCAAGTACGACGCGGGCCTCAAGCCGGGCAAGTGCGGCTCCCACGCAGAAGTGGACCCCCTTGCCGAAGGCCAGGTGATTCTTGGGGCTGCTGCGGTCGAGGCGGAATTCATTCGGCTCCTCGAAGTACTGCGGATCTCGGTTTGCCGCACCCCAGAGCAACAACAGATGAGAATCGGCGGGCACCCTGACCCCGGCCAGCGTGGTGTCGCGCCACACGTGCCGATAATGGCCACGAAACGGCGGCTCGTAGCGCAACGTCTCTTCGATGAAAGTGCCTAGCAGGTCAGGGTTTTCACGAATCTGCTGTTGGGTTTCGGGCCGGTCGGTCAGAATCCACGCCGCGCTGCCCAGCAGGGACGCCGTAGATTCGCCGGCGGCGCTGAACAATGTGAGCATCATCCCCAACGCCGGCAATTGCTCCAACTCGCCCGAAGCGCACCGTGCCACCAGATCTGCGATCAGACCGGATTCAGTTCCGGCGTCGGCTTTTTCGAAATGTTCCAGGACGTAGCCACCGAGCTCCATGGCCGCTACTGCAGCGGCTTGCAATTGCTCGGGCGTGACGACCCCGTCCAACATCGTGGTGGTCGCGTAGCCGAGCCGGATGAGCCGATCGACGTCATCGTCGGGCAGTCCCAGCAGCCTGGCCACCACCATCATGGGCAGGCGGTTGGCCACTGCACTCATCCACTCGATCTGACCGTCGTGCAGATGCTCATCCCATAACCGGTGGGCGGTATCGAGGGCGAACTGCTCGATGATCCGCACCCGCTTGGCCGACAGGTGCGGCAGCAGGATTTTGCGATGCAGCGCGTGCGCGGGATCGTCGGCGGTGGCCAATGCGTGCATTTCGGCTCCCGCCGGTCCCATGTCGAACGGCGCGACCGTGCCGTCGTCCTGATAGACCATCGTGGCGGTGAGGTTCGACGAGAAATCGTCGACCCGCTCGACGGCCTCGAGCACCCCGTCCCAACTACACACCGCGTAGAACACCGAATCACCGATCTGGTGCACCGGCGCTTCGGCGCGCATCCGGTCATACAGCGGGTAGGGATCCTGCAGCGCCTGCGCGCTGAAGAACTCGATCGGCGCATCGATGACCGTCATGGGTTCAGGTTGAATGCGCCTACCGGCAGCGTCAACGATGCGGCGCAAAGTTGATAGGCGGCGGTTCTGAGCCGGCCCGCGGCCAAAATCGTCGACCCCACACCACCAGCGCAGTAGTGTGAGAAAAACGCGCTAGGAA
The DNA here is from genome assembly GCA_002101905.1 of Mycobacterium shimoidei. Classification (GTDB taxonomy): domain Bacteria; phylum Actinomycetota; class Actinomycetes; order Mycobacteriales; family Mycobacteriaceae; genus Mycobacterium; species Mycobacterium shimoidei. Next base: position 81,936 of record LQPU01000040.1, read on the forward strand.
TTCTCATTGTGCGAGAAATTTCTCAAGAGTATTTCGAGCCGACGCGGCGCGAGGGAGCATGACGTGGTGTCACGGCAAGATTGGCTGGTAGGCCGGGATCGGCGCAGCGAAGCCGCCGAGCGGATCTACGCTGCCGCCGCTGACCTCATTTCCCGGCGCGGATACGAGGCCTTCACCATTGAGGCATTGGCGGCCAAAGTCCACTGCTCGCCGGCGACAATTTATCGGCACGCCGGTGGCAAAGCCGCCATCCGAGACGCCGTGGTTGCCATCCATGCGGCGCGCATCGTCGATACGGCCCGCCAAGCCATCGAGGGCCTCACCGGCCCCGACCGGGTTGTCACGGCGACCATCGTCGCGCTGGATTGTCTGCAATCCGATCCGCTCGCCCAGTTGATGCGCACGATGCATACGACGCCCGTCAGCGATTGGATCACCAGCTCGCCCGCCGTCACCCGCTTCGCGGCCGAGATGCTCGGCCCTGACAACGACGACCCGCTCGCCGCCCAGTGGCTGATCCGGGTCTTCCTGGCACTGTGGTGCTGGCCGCTCAACGACCCCGCGGCGCAGCGCACCATGCTGCAGCGCTTCCTCGGGCCGCCCTTCGGCTAAGCGGTGCGGTTACTCGGGCTCGTTGCCCGGCTTCCACTTGATGTTGCAGCCGATGCTGGGGATCTGGTCGCCCGGGACCGGCCGGCCCGCCAGCACAGCCTGCACCGCCCGGTCGAGGTCGTCGCCGGTCACGGGCTGGTCGTTGCCGGGCCGGCTCGCGTCGAACTGGCCGCGGTAGGCGAGCTTGCGCTCGCGGTCGAAGAGGAACAGATCCGGCGTGCAGGCGGCCCGGAAGCTGTGCGCGACCTCCTGCGTCTCGTCCAGCAGGTACGGAAAATTCCAGCCGTTCTGCTGCGCGAACGCGGGCATATGCTCGGGGCCATCTTGGGGGTAGGCGGCGATGTCGTTGGAATTGATCGCCAGCACGGCCAGGCCGTGGTCCATCCATTGGCGGCTGCGCCGCCCCAGGGTCGGCGCAATGTGGACGACGTACGGGCAGTGGTTGCAGACAAAAGCCACCAGCAGGCCCGCGGCATCCGCCACATCGGCCGGGCCGTACAGCTTCCCGTCGGGATCCGGCAGCCGAAAGTCGGGCACGGGGGTGCCCAGCGGAAGCATCGTGGATTCAACAGCAACCATGGCCCCAGGATGCCATCGCCAGGGCCGAACCGGTTGGCCGCGGGTGCTGTGTGCTCGCTAAATTTCGATATGAGGGCTTGGAAGGGGGTCTGATGAACGCGCAAGTGGAGCAGTTGGAGTTTCAGGCAGAGGCTCGGCAACTGCTGGATCTGATGGTGCATTCGGTCTACTCCAACAAGGACTCGTTCCTGCGGGAGTTGATCTCGAACGCCTCCGACGCACTGGACAAGCTTCGGCTGGAAGCCTTCCGCAACAAGGACTTAGACGTCGACACCTCCGATCTGCACATCGACATCGAGGTGGACAAGGAAGCCCGCACCCTGACCGTCCGCGACAACGGCATCGGGATGGCGCGCGCCGAGGTCGTCGACCTGATCGGCACCCTGGCCAAGTCGGGGACGGCCGAGCTGCGCCGGCAATTGCAGGAGGCCAAGAATGAGGCTGCCTCCGAGGAACTGATCGGCCAGTTCGGCATCGGGTTCTATTCGGTGTTCATGGTGGCCGACAAGGTCGAGCTGCTGACCCGCAAGGCCGGCGAGAGCGAGGCCACCAGATGGGAGTCCACCGGCGACGGCACGTACACCATCGAATCCGTCGATGACGCTCCGCAGGGCACCGCGGTGACTCTGCACTTGAAGCCCGAAGACGCCGAGAACGAACTGTATGACTACACCGCGGAATGGAAGATCCGCAACCTGATCAAGAAGTACTCCGACTTCATCGCCTGGCCCATCCGGATGGAGGTCGAGCGGCACACCCCTGCCGAAGACGGCGGCGAAGACACCGTCGTCAAGGAAACCGAGACCCTCAACTCGATGAAGGCGCTGTGGGCCCGGCCCAAAGACGAAGTCTCCGAGGAGGAATACAAGGAGTTCTACAAGCACATCGCGCACGCCTGGGACGAGCCGCTCGAGGTCATCACGATGAAGGCCGAGGGCACCTTCGAGTACCAGGCGCTGTTGTTCATTCCGTCGCGCGCGCCGTTCGACCTGTTCGACCGCGACGCCCACACCGGCATCCAGCTCTACGTCAAGCGGGTGTTCGTCATGGGCGACTGCGATGACCTGTTGCCCAGGTACCTACGTTTCATCAAGGGCGTCGTCGATGCAGCGGACATGTCGCTCAACGTGTCTCGGGAAATCCTGCAGCAGGACCGGCAGATCAAGGCGATTCGCCGCCGGCTGACCAAGCGGGTGCTCTCCACCATCAAAGACATGCAGTCAGAGCGGCCCGACGACTACCGAACGCTGTGGACGCAGTTCGGCCGGGTGATCAAAGAGGGCCTGCTGTCGGACTTCGACAACCAGGAAACCCTGCTGCAGATCGCCTCGTTCGCCTCGACGCACAGCGAGGAAGAAGCCACCACGCTCGCCGAGTACGTCGAGCGGATGAAGGACGGCCAAAAGCAGATCTTCTTCGCCACCGGCGAAACACGAGAGCAAATCCTCAAATCACCGCACCTGGAGGCGTTCAAGGCCAAGGGCTACGAGGTGCTGCTCTTCACCGACCCCGTCGACGAGGTCTGGGTGAACACTGTCACGGAGTTCGACGGCAAGCCGCTGCAGTCGGTGGCCATGGGCGAAGTCGACCTCGACTCCGAGGATGACAAGAGCGAGGCCGAGCGCGAAGAGCAGCAAAAGGAGTTCGCCGACCTGCTGTCGTGGCTGAAAGAGACGCTCAGCGACCACATCAAAGAAGTACGGCTGTCCAACCGCCTGACCGACTCGCCGGCCTGCCTGATCACCGAAGCGTTCGGCATCACCCCGGCGATGGCGCGGCTCTACCGGGCTTCCGGGCAAGATGTGCCGATGCCCAAGCGGATCCTCGAACTCAATCCAGGTCATCCGCTCGTGAATGCACTGCGGGAAGCACACAAGGACCGCGCCGATGACAAGTCGGTCGCGCAGACCGCGGAGTTGCTCTACGGGACAGCGCTTCTCGCCGAGGGCGGTGCGCCCGAGGACCCGGCCCGGTTCGCCGAGTTGTTGGCCGATCGGTTGGCGCGGACGTTGTAACGTCCGAAACTTCAGGTCGGTCTCGCGCGGCGACGGTAAACTAGCGCAATGACCTCGGCACCCATGCCGAGTACGGAGGAAAAATGAAGCGTCGTGTGTTCACCGCCTTGCCCGTGGGCGGCTTCGCCATCGTTGCGGCGGCGATAATCTCGGCACCGCTTGTCCACGCGCAGACGGATGTTGAGAACTCCTGTAAGAGTTCCGGCGGCGAATATACGTCGCAGGAGGTGCAACCTCACTGGGGCGCCACTCCCGTTCTTATCGAGACGTGCTGCACCGGGTCGCAGTGCACCACATACCGCGATGGCGTACCCGGGCCCACATATGGCGGAGCACATTAAGCACACGCGACGGGCGAGGACGGCAGCGGCGCGAGGGCTTCACTACTACAAGCTGTAGCAGAACGCGCGGCGAAATGCTTTACCCGGTCTTGACCGGGTGTTGAATCGGCTCCCCGACGATGTCGATGTGACTACGCTTCATGCGGTGGAGCTGGGGGTTTTGGGACCTCTCCAGGTGCAGCGAAACGGCGTCCCGGTGATTATCCCGGGCGCAAAACCGCGCGCCATCCTCACCATGCTCGGGCTGCGCGACGGTTCGGTCGTGCCGGCCGAAACACTGATCGAGCTGCTCTGGGGCGACGATCCGCCGCGCACCGCCGCCAAAGCCCTCCAGACCCACATTTCAGCGCTGCGTCGCACACTCGGCGACGGCTTCGTCTTGACTGAAGGAACCGGCTGGATCCTCAGCATCAGCCAGACCGACGCTTCGCGTTACAAGCTCGCCACCAAAATGGCCCGCGACGCCGCGGCCGCCGGCGACACCAGCCAAGCGGTGACCCGCTTCGAGGAGGCGCTGACGCTCTGGCGTGGAGTCCCCGAACTGCCCGACTCGCGCCGGGGAATGTCGGAGAAGACACGCTGGACCGAGAGCCATGCGTCGTTGGTCGAGGATCGAGCCGATGCGCTGCTCGCCACCGGCCGCGCCGCCGAGATCATCGGCGAACTCGAAGCCGCGGTGGCGGACGCACCGCTGCGCGAAAGGCGTTGGGGCCAGCTGATGCTCGCGCTCTACCGCGCCGGCAGGCAAGGCGAAGCGCTGGGCGCGTACAAGCGGGCACGGTCGCTGCTGGCCGACGAGCTGGGGGTCGACCCGGGACCGGAACTCCGGCGACTCGAGGCAGCGATCGTCGCACAGGATACAGCGCTGGAAACTCCTGTGGCACAACAGTCTCCGACGGTGATGCGGGCGGTCACCTTTCTGCTCACCGACATCGAGGGGTCGACAGCCGCGTGGGAGGCCGATGCTGACGCCATGGCCGTCGCACTCGCGCGCCACGACGAGCTCGTCGAACAGATCGTCACGTCGCGCGGCGGGCGAGTAATCAAGACGCGCGGCGAAGGCGATGCCACGTTCTCGGTGTTCGAGCGGCCGTCGGCGGCTGCCGCGGCCGCGATCGAGCTGCAAGACGCAATCAGCCACGAGCCGTGGGCACTGCACGAGCCGATGCGGATTCGGATTTCGTTGCACACCGGCGAGGCCGAGCTTCGGGACGGCGACTACTTCGGCCGGGCGGTCAACCGGGCTGCCCGTTTGCGTTCGCTGGCGGTCGGCGGGCAGATCCTGTGCTCTGGTGCCACCGCCGAGCTCGTCATCGATTCCCTGCCCGACGACGTCCTGCTCGCCGACTTGGGGATGCGCCAGCTCCGCAATCTGGCGCGCCCAGAGCACGTTTTCGAGCTCCGGCTGCAAACTGCCGACGACGCTCCCGCGGAGCAGACAACCGATGCGCCGATGCAGCGCCCCGACCTGCCCGCAGTGCTGGGCGGTCCAGGACCGTTCATCGGACGCCACCGTGAGCTCGAGAAGTTATTGGCCGCCTGGCAGACCGCGCTTTCCGATGGCATGCACGCGGTGCTGATCGCCGGCGAGCCCGGTGTAGGCAAGACCCGCTTGGCCGGCGAATGGTCCGGTCAGGCATACCAACTCGGGGCGGTCGTGCTGTACGGCCGCTGCGACGAGGATCTTGGTGCGCCGTATCAGCCCTTCGCCGAGGCGTTCCGCTCGTTGGTCCCGTGCATCGGCGCCAAGCGGCTGCGCGGACTGCGCGGTGTTGAAGCGCTGCTTGCGCTGGTTCCGGGGCTGGTCGATGTGCTGCCCGATGTGGCCGCGCCGACCCGCGCTGACCCGGACACCGAACGCTACGCGCTATTCGACGCCGTCGTCGCGGTGTTAGAACTCGCCTCCGCCAGCGCACCCATTGTCCTGGTGCTCGACGACCTGCACTGGGCGGCCAAACCCACGCTGCTGCTGCTGCGCCATCTTCTGCGCTTCGGCGACCACGCCCGCGTGCAGGTGGTCGGGACGTACCGAAGCACCGACCTGGACCGTTCCCACCCGCTGGCGGCAATGCTGGCCGACCTGCACCGTGACGGCACCGCCAACCGCCTTACGCTCGGCGGCCTCGATGAACAAGACGTGACCGCATACGTCGCCGAGGCCGGCTACGACGACGAAGAGCTCGCCCGGGCGTTGGCGGCGGTTACCGGCGGCAACCCGTTCTTCCTGATCGAGGCGCTTCGCCACGTGGACGAAAGTGGCGGCGTCTGGGATCCGAGCACCTTGCCGCAGGGCGTGCGAGAAGCGGTGAGCCGCCGGCTTTCTCGGCTTCCCAGCGAGACCAACAAAGCTCTTGCCGCAGCCGCGGTCGTCGGCAGCCGCTTCGCCCTCGACCTCGTAGAGCAGGTGACCGAGCAGGACCTTGTAGACGCCTTCGACGAGGCGTGCAAGGCCGGCATCGTCATCGAAGAGCCCGGCGGCCGTTACCGGTTCAACCACGCCATCGTCCGCCAGTCGCTGCTGGCCGAGCTGCCATCGGTCCGCCGCATGCGGCTGCACCAACGCATCGCCACAACCCTCGAGGCTCAGCCCGGCGCCGACGACGAGCTGCTGGCCGAACTCGCCTACCACTACTTCGAATGCGCGTGGGCGGGAAACGCAGCCAAGGCTGTCGAGTACTGCCGGCGTGCGGCGGACCAGGCGATGGCACGACTCGCCTACGAGGGCGCTGCCGACCTCTACGACCGGGCCGTGCACGCACTCGAGGAGATCGACGACGAGCTGCCCGACCGCGACGAGCACGCCGCCGACCTGCTGGTGGCGCGCTGCGAGGCGCTACTGGCCGCGGGTGATGTTGTTTCGGCGGCGGGTGCAGTTTCGCAATTGCAAGAGTCGACAGCGGTTTCGACCCGAATCGCGGCATGGGCGACGTGCCTCGACGGACTGCTGTCGATGCTGATCCATCCCGAACGATTGGACGAGGTGGAAGCCGCGTTAGGCGCAGCCGCCGAAAAGCTCGCCCGGTTAGGCGATGCCGCGGGGGAAGCCAAGGCCCACACCGTCCATGCCGCGTGCCTAGCCCGCCTCGGGCGAATCGGCGACTGCGAAGTCGCCCTGGACAATGCTCTCACCGCGGCGCGACGCGCGCGTGACCACCGCCGCGTGAACCCGGTGCTGGCCGGCGCGCCACTCGCGGCGCTGTGGGGCCCCAACCCGGTTCCGCGTGCGGGCGGCCGGTGCCTGGATGTGGTGCGGCTGCTACGCATCACGACCGACTCCCCCGCGGTCGAGGCGACGTCGACACGATGCCAGGCGGTGCTGGAGGCCTTCCGGGGCCGCGCTGCCGCGGCCCGACGGATGATCGACTCGGCGCGGCGCACAGTCACCGAACTCGGCCTGCGCCATGCGCTGCTCGAGGTTGAGCAGTTCGCCGGTATCGTCGAGCTGGTCGTCGACGACCCGGCTTCCGCCGAGCCGCATCTACGCCAGGCGTACAAGGGTTTTCGCCGGATGGGTCTGGATGCCGATACCGCCGAGACCGCGGCGTTGTTGGGCCGCACCTGTCTTGCGCTCGGCCGAGACGCCGAGGCCGACGAACTGTGCGCCGAAAGTGAACGGCTGGCCGGCAATGCGCTGAAGGCTTCGATCGCATGGCGCACCCTTCGGGCGCACCTATTGTCTTGCCGCGGTGAGCACGACGAGGCCGCCCGCGTGGCCGAGGCCGCTGTCGATTTGGCCGAACGCACGGACTTGCTGGTCGATCACGGTGAGGCCTGTCTCGCCCTGGCAACGGTGTTAAGCGCCGCAGGGGATCACGTCAAGGCGCGCAGCGCCGCCGAGCGAGCAGCGGATCTGTACGAGCGGAAAGGTGCTGCGGCACTTGTGGAAAGGGCGCGTCGCGTTCTCGGCAAACGCGTCGTCGCGGCTGCGCCGGCTGCACCCGAAGCGCCGAGCGCCGAGCCGGACAACGCATGCGTGCGTGCGGTTCGCCGGCTGGACGCCGCCTATGATCGCGGAGGCTGGGAGGAGGTCGAGCAGCTGGTCGCAGCGGTCGTCTCCACTGAAAGCCGCCGGAGGTTAGTCGGCCGCAGTCTTGGCGATCTTCCATACAGGGAATGGGTACGCGAGGCCAGACTTTTTCGCGAAACGGTGGGCCCAGTGCGCTACCGCCACGCCATTGTTGCCGTGCGCGGCGAGCGTCTGGCGCTCACCCGGCTAGAAGTAGGTCCCGCTGACCTGAGCCCCGGCGCGCCGCGCGACGAATTCCTCCAGCTATACGGCGTCGACGAGGAGGGGCACATCTGCCTGCACTTGCGGTTCGACGTCGAGGACCTCGACGACGCGATCGCCGAACTCGACGCCAGATACGCGCGGTTTGAGGGCGAGATACGTCGAGTCCGGCTCGAGAACGCCGCAAGTCGCGCCGATCGTCGGTCCAACGAGCTCTTTGCAGAGAGGCGCTGGGACGAGATCAGCGCACTGCTCGCCGAGGACATCCGAATTGAAGACCGACGTCGGGGATTCCGTCGAGAAAGCAACGACCGCGCCACCGAGATCGCCAACATCCAAGCCATCGCCGCCGTGGGCGGAGAAACGGTCACGGCTACACCGCTCGCGCTGCGGGGTGATCGCCTGTACCTGAGCCACGTTCGGTGCGAGGGACGCGATGCGCGGCCCCCTTCGGTCGATGCAGACCTCCTAATGGTTGACGCATTGGCAATCACCGAGGTCGACGCGAATGGACTGATTGTCGCAAGGACATATTTCGACCTTGACGATATGGACGCCGCCATCGCCGAACTCGACGCTCGCAACCTCGCGGGTGAAGCGGCCCCGTTCGCCCAGGCATGGTCGCTTGTCGCGGAAGGGTATGCCGGGTTCAACCGGCGTGAGTTCCTCGCGACGACACCGGACGCCGTAAGCATTGACCACCGTCGCGGACCAGCTTTCGCACCTGGCGACTTCATCGACTACATCCAAGCCGCGTGGAACGACTCGCCTGACACCAAGATCTACATCGAGGCCGTACATCGACTCAGCAGCATCGGAGCCGTTGTCACCCATGTGGCGCGTGGCATCTCAGACGAAGGCTTCGACGCCGAGTGGCGGGATGTCTTTCTCCTCATCGGCGAAGGCAACCTAGTTAGCCGCTGCGAGCTGTTCAACGAGGCAGACCTGGACGCCGTGATCGCCAGGTTCGAAGAGCTGAACCGGCCGACACCGCAACTGGAAAATGCGGCAAGCCGGCTGTATGAGCGACTCAAAGTGTGCTACGCAGCTCGCGACTTCGAAGCGATAACAGAAATGCTGGCCGACAACGTCTGGAGTGAGGACCGACGCCGCGTGGTCAATTCCGGCTTTCGCCAGGGTCCGGACGCGATGATCGCCGAACTCGCGGGTCTGGCAGAGGCGGAGATTGACTTGGCGTCTGAGGTCGTTGCGACCCGTGGCGCGTCCCTCGTGCTCAACCGCCTCCGAGCAGGGAGCCATCCACTAAGTTCTGATGGGTTTTACTCACTCGTTTTCGATGTCATCGAGATCGACGTCAATGGACGGTTTGTTGCGCGCATCGTGTTCGATGCCAATGACATCGAAGGCGCCATCGCCGAGCTGGATGCGCGCTATCTCGCGGGGGAAGCGGCACCGTACGCACGCGTTTGGCAGAGTGCGATGGACACCCTCGGCGAGCTCAACCGGCACGCGCCGGGGCCGATGATCAGGGGACTTTCCTACACGGATCGTCGCCGAGTCCCGTTCGGCCCGAGGGATTTCGGGCGGGCGGTCGAGGAGCTGTGGGCTCTCGCATCCGATACCCGCTACCGGTTTACCGCTGTGCATGCCCTCGATGCCCATGGGGTCGTCGCCAGCCTCATCATCGAAGGTAGCGCCGAGTACGGCAACGAGTTGCAGTGGGCTCGTGCGTTTTTACTTGTTCCCGAGGAGCCACGCTTAGAAATCTACCAAGAATCCGATGTCGATGTTGCGATCGCGAGATTCGAAGAGCTCAAGCGGCCGGCACCGCGATTGGAGAACGCGGCAAGCCGTCTAAACGAGCGCTTACTTTCGCACTTCGCCGCCTGCCAGTTTGACGCGATCGCCGAGATGCTGGCGGATCGCAGTTTCGTCGACGACCGCCGACGCGTCGTAAATGCGGGGCTTTGGCAGGGTCGCGATGCCGTGACCTCAAACCTGAGAGTGCTTGCGGGCGATGCAAACACAACGTCTTCGGTCATTGCACTCCGCGGGGAACGGCTCGTGCTCTCTCGTAACTGGTTTGCGAATAATGACCTGCAGCACGGGAATTTCGGCTTCGAGTTGCTGGGTGTCATTGAGGTAGACGCCGACAACCGAATAGCCGCAATCGTTGTGTTCGACCCCGATGACCTCAACACTGCTTTCGAGGAACTCGAAAGGCGATACGTCGCGGGAGAAGCAGGTGCCCACTCACGCACCTGGTCGGTAATGACACGCGCTTACGAGATTCTAAATGCGCGGGGACTTCCGCCGACGACGCCGGACTGGGTGAACGTCGACCACCGCCACGGGGCCACGTTTGCGCCCGGCGACTTGACTGCGTACATCTCTGCCGCGTGGAAAGACCTCGAACAGTACCTCCATATCCACATTGAGGCTGTACACCGGCTGAGCGACTCCGCCGCGGTCGTGACTCAGGTACTGCAGGGGACCACGCGGGACGGCTTCGATGCCGAGTGGCGGACGATCAACCTTTACACGGTCGACGGCGATTTGATCAGTCGCTGCGAGCTTTTCGACGAGGCGGATCTCGACGCCGCATTCGCTCGCTTCGACGAACTCACTCGGCCAGTCCGACAACTGGAAAACGCGACGAGTCACGCGTTCGAGCGACTGCTGGCCTACATCTCGGCTGGCAAATGGGACACGGTAGCTGAAATCACTGCGGAAGACTTTTCCATCGACGATCGCCGGCGGGTAGTGAACGCGGGCATCAGACATGGTCGAGATGACGCCATCAAAGATTCGCGAGCGGCCGCCGCGGTGGGCTTCACGGTAACAATGCTGGGCGTCACGGCAATCCGCGGTGAGCGCCTCGCTTTGATCCGTGTCCGCGCCTCAGGCCCTGACCCCGAAGCGGTTCAGAACGACGCGCTCAACCTCGTCGAGGTCAACCCCGACGGGCGCTACACGGCGATAGTCGTTTTCGACCTCGAAGACATCGATGCAGCCTTCGAAGAACTCGACAGCCGTTACCTCGCCGGCGAAGCAGCCGCCTACGCGCGGACATGGTCTGCCATGACGCGGATCCAAGCCGCATACAACAGACACCAAATCACCTCGACGACGATGGAAGACTGCGTAAGCATCGATCACCGGCAAGGCAGAGGGTTCGAGTCCGGCGACCTTATCCCTTTCCTCCGCGCCACATGGAATGTCGCCCCAGATGTCAAGGGTCACATCGAGACCGTGCATCGGCTGAGCAGTCTTGGAGTGGTCGTCACCGAGGTGATGACGGGAACCTCACTGGAGGGCTTCGATGCGGAGTGGCGCGAGATCGGCCTTTTCGCATTCGAGGGTGACCTCGTCTGCCGGTTCGAGTTGTTCGACGAGACGGATCTCGACGCGGCGCTCGCTCGCTTCGACGAGCTCGATCACCGGCAGCCGGCGGACGACAGCAGCGGCTAGTCGGCCTCGGCGACCGCGATGATCGTCTTGCCGGGCTTGCGACGCGCAGGGTCGAATGCCGAGGGCGCCTCGGCCAGTGAACATACCGCTGTCGGAAGCGGTCGCAGTCGACCGTCGCGAAGTCTGCGCTCGAGCGCGACGAGACCTGCCCGGTCGGGTTCGACGACGAAGAAGATTGCGCGTCCGTGCTCTGGTTGGACGTGCGGTGGTTCAGCGACGCTGATCAAGGCACCACCGGAACGGACCAACTTCGCTGAAGTTTCGAGAATTTCACCACCGAGTACGTCGAATACCACGTCAACCTCGCCGACCTCATCCAGCCGATCCCGTCCCAGATCCAGGAATACCTCGGCACCAAGACCAAGCACGGTGTCCTTGTGCTCGGTACGGCCGGTGCCGATCACGCGGGCTCCCGCCCCGCGAGCAAGCTGCACCGCCATGGAACCAACGGCGCCGGCCGCGCCGTGAATCAGGACGGTCTGGCCCGTGACAAGATGTGCGTGCGTGAATAGGCCCTGCCATGCGGTCAGCCCGGAGATCGGCACCGCGGCCGCCACCGCGTGATCAATACCTGCCGGTAACGGCGCGAGATTACGAGCCTCCACAGCGACGTATTCCGCGAGAGAGCCGTTGCGGGCCCAGTCGGTGAGCCCGAACACCCGCTGACCCACGGTCAATCCCGTTGTTCCGTAGCCTAGTTCGGCGACGACTCCGGAAACGTCGTGCCCCGGGATACTGGGGGCCCGATCGCGGCCCGCGCGGTCAGTCCAGGTTGCCGGCCAGTCGAGCTCCCCCGGAGTGAAGCCTGCGGCATGGACCCGGACGATGACGTCGTTTTCCGCGGCGTGCGGATAGGGCATCTCGGCTAACGCGAGCCCACCTAACCCCGCGGCGCGGTCACGGGCAACAACCGCTCGCATCAGCGGGATCAGCCGACGGCCAGCAGTGTGGGAGAGGGCCACAGCGGTTGTGGTACCTCGACGCCGAATGGTGAATCCCAGTGATTGCGGGACGAAACCTCATGCACCGGACGCCTATTGGCGGCGACACCCCACTTGCCGCGGGGGTAACCCAGTGCCAGCATCGCCGACATCGTCCAGCCTTCCTCAACGGGCACGCCCAGTAGTTTGTTCACCTCATCGGCGAAATTGCGGAGCACCATTGTCATGACCCCGCCGACGCCCTCGGCACGGGCGGCGAGCAACGCACTCCAGATCGCCGGGTAGATATTGGCGCCGCCGAGGTCGTCGATGGCAAAGACGAAGAGCAACAAGGGAATTTCTTCGAAGTGATCAGCTAGGTAATCTCCCGAGCCCTTGATTCGGCGCATCGTTTCCGCGTGAGCGGCCGGGTCGGCACCGGGCGCCGGCGCCGCCATGGGTCCCGTCCCGGTCCTGAACTTCTCGTATTCCAGAGCGCGGGCCTGGCGGAACAGCTGGGCGAACTTGCGTATCAGCTCGGGATCGTCAACGGCCAAAAAGTGCCAGCGCTGCGTGTTACCCCCGTTGGGAGCACGAACGGCCGCGTCGAGGATGCGGGCCTGGGTGTCCAGCGGGATCGGATCAGGCCGCAACCGCCGCATCATCCTGGTGGTGTACAGCGCCTCGTGGATGTCCATTGCTGCCCCTTTCCACTACGGGATTGGCCCAGTTTGCGCTGCTGCACGGCTGTTCCACCAGCGAATTGCCGCCGTTTCCCCCACGGAATCTGACATACGCGGATTCGGCCGTCGACGACTCCCCAATCGACGGGACCGACTCGTCGGTCAGGCGGCGGAGCGTTGCGCGGCGGGTCGGCGACGCAGGCTTGGCTCCGTGATCGCCGGTGGCGTGTAGGCCACATTGTTGGGTCCGGCGTCGGTATCGGGCGGAGCGATCTCATCGATCTGGTCGAGGATTTCGTCGTCGAGGGTGACGTCACCGCCGGCCAGCAGGTCGTCGAGCTGTTCGCTGTGCGCGGCCCGATGATCGCCGAGGTGACACCCGGGTGAGCGATCGCGAACGCCATCGCGAGGTGGGTCATGCGCAGGCCGGCCTTATCCGCGAGCGGGATGAGCTGTTCGACGACCTCGAGCTTGCGCTCATCGTCGAAGTGCTGCGGCATACCACCGGACCGGTGAGTGTCGGCCTGCTTGCCCTTGCGGTATCGGCCGGTGAGCAGACCCTGACCCAACGGGCTCCACACCAACGTGCCCATCCCGTAGCGCTGACAGATCGGCAGCACCTCGCGTTCGATGCTGCGATTGATGATCGAGTACGGCGGCTGCTCGGTTCGGAAGCGCTCGAGTCCGCGCCGCTGCGCGACGCACTGCGCTTCGACGATCTCCGAGGCCGGAAAGGTCGACGACCCGATCGCGCGCACCTTGCCGCTGTGGATCAGGTCGGAAAGCGCCGACAGTGTCTCTTCGACGTCGACCGTCGGGTCGGGGCAGTGGACCTGATAGAGATCGAGGTGATCGGTGTGCAGCCGGCGCAGGGAGTGCTCGACCGCGGCGATGATCCATGGGCTGACCTGAATTTCGGTCCGGCCCAGCGCGCGGTACTTCATCCTTCTCCCCTGTTGTCGAACACGACTTCGACGAGAGGGCTGCGTGCGAGCCACTCGTCGAGGTCCTGGTGTCCGCCGACCCGAGCGGCGATCTCGGGCTGGTTCTGCAGGTCAAGTACCGCGGTGATCACGCGCCGCCGGGTCGGCTCGTCGACCGGCCTCGCGGTGGCGGGCAAATCGGCCGTCACCCCGTGTTTGAGGTGCACGACAAATCGCGGATTGGCTTGCAAGTTCGCATACCAGTCGCGATGCACCGGCATGCCGGTCAGATACCAACGACCGTCGACGCGATGTAACCAAACCTCAATGCGGCGCGGGATACCGCTGCGCCTGCCCAGCGTGGTGATGTCGATGGTGCGCTCAACCGGAGAGGACTCCGGCCCGATGTCCAGGGCGCGCGCGACGGCGTCGTCCACGCTCACGGTGCGCTGCCCCCTTGATAGTTCGGCGTCCTTGCCCGGCCCAGAGATGCTTGATGCCAGTGTGCGGCTTCCGTCCCGTCGCCCGGCCATCGCCGATGTGCCATGTATCCCACAAGAAGCGACATGACAGTCCGTCGACGTTCAGACGGATCAGATCTGCATCCGGTTCAGCGATCGCGTAGACCATCGCTGCTCGGTTAACTAGAGCGCCGGGACGTTTGCCCGCCCCGGTGGAGGATTCGGCCGCGCCGGCGGGCGGGTCGGCTGCGCCGGTGGAACCGGCGGCTGCGCGGGCGGGCTGAGTTCCTGCAGCGGTGGCGTGGTGGGCTGCACCGGCGCGGCGGGCTGCACCGGCGCGGCGGGCTGCATCGGCGACGTGGGTGCTTGCACCGGCGGGCTGGTTGCCTCCGCGGGCGGGCTGGCTGTCGGTGCGGGCGGCCCAGCCTCCTGCACCGGCATCGACTGGGGGAACGGCACCGGGTAGGGGTTGCCGGCGTTAAATAACGTGCCGGTCACCACATTTGGTATGCACTGCGGGAGTCTGGGCAGCGCATCCAGGAACGGGGTGCCGAAATTGGGGCGACTCGGGTCGAAGGTATTGAAGTCGAACGCGTTGGTCATATCGCCGGTAATCCCCCGCCGCCACGGAGTGAGGTTCGGCACCTCGGCCCCGAACCGGGTTTCGATCAGCCGCAGCTGCGAGGTGTGGTCGTAGACCGTGGAGTCCACTCGCCCGCCGCGGCTGTACGGCGAGACCACAATGCACGGGACGCGGTAGCCCAGGCCGATCGGTCCGCTGATGCCGCCGGAACCCTCGACGTTGTTGACGATGGACTGCGGGATGAATTCGCCGGGGGTGCCGGGCGGGGCGGTCGGAGGCGTGACATGGTCGAAGAAGCCACCGTTTTCGTCGTAGCTGATGATGACCGCCGTCTTCTCCCACACCTTCGGATTCGACAACAGAATGCGCAGTAGGTTGACGATGCCGACCGCGCCGAGCGACACCGGCAGCGCCGGGTGTTCGCACTCGATCACCGGAGCCACCACCCACGACACCTGGGGCAGTTGATCGGTTGCGACATCGAGAGCGAAGTTCAGCGGATACCGCGGAGTGATGCCCTTGATCCACAGGTTGGTTTTTGGGTCCAGAGCTTGCTTGAACGCGCTGACCAACCCGTTGAGGATGACTCGGTTGATCGGGCCCAGATCGTGGCTGTTGTAGACCTTCCAACTGACCCCGGCTCGTTCCAGGGACTGCGGCATGATTTCCCAGGAGTAGGTGAATTTCGGCCATATCGTCGGGGTTGTCAGCTCTGGGCCGCCGAATTGACCCTCCGGATCGAGCGTCGCGCTGAGCCAGTACAACCGGTTGGGAACCGTAGGGCCGATCACTGAGCAGAAGTAGTTGTCACACACGGTGAATTTGTCTGCCAGCAGGTAATGGATCGGTATGTCCTCACGCGTGTAGTAGCCCATCACCGCAGGCGCATTGGCGTCGCCGACGGCCTGGATGGAATTCGGCAGCCACTTGTCATTGGCGCCGCCGTTGAAGGCGGTGTGCAGACCGGTCCAACTGTGGTCGGGGTCGTTGACGCATTCACCCGAGATGCTCGGTCCGCGCTCGGTGTCCAGCCGGAACGGCAAGGTGAACTTCGTCGGATCGTTGAAGTCAGTGGGTCCGCCGCCGGATGCGGACGGGGCCCACCCGCGCTGTTTGAACACCTCCGGCGGATTGTTCGGGGTGTTGCCGAATCCGTTGACGCCGTAACGCGTTCCGAAGTAGTTGTCAAAGGAATGGTTTTCCTGCATGAACAGCACAATGTGTTCAATGTTTTGCAGTGAGCCCGATGGGGCCGGCATCGCGTAGGCTTTTTCGATGATCGGGCTGGCCCAATCGGCGAGCATTGCGGCACCGCCCGCTGCGCTGACTTTAGCGAGAAACTCTCTACGAGACATTCCGTGGAACGGGCTACTGTTCATCGCGTATACCTCTCCAGCTGTGGCCGGGCTTAAGGTAAACGCAGACGAGTGGTTATCCGTTATTCGATTCGCAATTGTTACCCGGGTAGGCTCAATTGTTACCCGTCGTTTCAGCGCGGAATTGATCGCCAGCCCAGCGAGAACGCCGCAATTTCCGGTCCTTTCCGGTTCATGCTCGCTGAATAGAAATCGTCGACATCAGCACCACCGAGCCGCAGGTTGCGTCCTCAGCTTGTTGACGACCGTCATTGACGATCGTCAACATCCCCCGTAGTCTCGCTTCATGCCGACCTCTCAAAGAGTCCGCCCAGCGCGTCGGAGACCACCGAGCGAGTCACGACAAACGCAGCGGCTCAAGACGAGGGCGCGCTTGTTCGACGCTGCTTTGAACGAAATCGCGCAGCATGGGCTGGCCGCGGCGGATGTCACGGCCATCGCCACCGCGGCGGGCGTGGTGCGGGGAACGTTCTACTTCCATTTCCCCACAAAGGAACACGTCCTCGTCGAACTGGAGCGGACCGAAGAGACCCGAATCGTCGCTGATCTCAAACAACGCGACGAAGACCTGACGAAGACGCTCACTCGACTCGTTGAACACGCTCTCGAAGCCGAACGCCGCCTGGGCGCGGTGGTCTTTCGCGACATGCTCGGACTGCACTTCATGTCATCACGTCCAGTCGACGACGAACTCACCGAGCACCCGCTGGCGGGTTTCCTCATGAGGTTGATCGCGGACGCTCAGCGCCGAGGACACGTTCAGCCGGATGCCGACCCAGCTGAGCTCGCAACGTTCTTCCTCACTGGATTTTTCGCGCTACTCGCCACCGGCGCAAATGATCCTCGGCTGCTGAAGCACTACGTCATCACCATCGTCAAGGGAATGGAGAAACGATGACTCACAACGGAGTCGAAGGCTACCGCGAGTACTTGGCGCGACGCGACGGCGAGCCCGACCTACTCAACCGACGGTTGGCCAACCGTGAGCAGTTCTTCGGCGACATTGAAGCCAACCCAGTGCGTTCGGCCTATCCCGCCGACCGCGCGACGTTTCTGCGCAATCTGCGGCGCCGGCTACCAGAAGCGGGCCTCGATGACAGGATGCTGTTCTTGCTGGCCACCGCAAAACTCAATCAGGCCGAGCGATTCGGGGTCGGGCTCGGCGAAACCTACGGCGTGAACAGCGATGCGAACCGGCCGGTGGAAAACGTGTATCTCGAACTCGAGGAGCACTATCACACCCGGCTACTCGCCTACGTGCTCGAGGTTTTTGATCTGACGTTTCAGGTCGTTCCCCCACCGTTCATCCTGCGTCAGTTCGTCAAAGCCGGAGTCTTCCTGCCCGAACGTCTCGGCTTTGCGTTCGTCGGCGCGGCCGAGATGGCCGGCTGCATTCTGTTCGACGAGCTCCGCCGAGCTGGAGTACGGCTGTTCGCGGACGAACCTGAGGTCTGCGCACGAATCGAACTGCTCTACAAGGAGATACTCACCGACGAGATCGGTCATGTCGGTTACTGCGCGTCTCGCTGCACAAAGCCCGAGCGAGCGCTGATGCGCCGGCTCTATCCGCTCATCGGACGCCTTTTCGCCCGCCAGACTGCCGAGATTCGCCTGCTACTGGATCCGGTCGAACTGAACGCCCGCTTCGACCGGCCCTTCGACGTCGACGAGTTGACCAAGGGCCTCGACAACGAAACGTACCTGGTCGCTCACCCGTGAATGAGCCGCCGCGTCATCGCCGGGTTGCACCCGGCGCCGACCGCCGGTCCAGCACCCACACCGTGGCCAACGTCAGCACCACCGCGAACGACGCCAGCGCGATCAAGCTGGCCGCGGTGCCGCCGTGGAACGTCTCGCGGTACGCCGACATCGCAGGCAGCGTCACCGTGTACCGGTCCAGATCCAGGTCGCGACCCAGCGCCTCGAACGCGTGCCGGTTTGACAGCACCGTGCTCATCCAGCGCCCCGGTGCAGAAATCTCATTGACGGGCACAATCGCGCCACCAAACAACACCTGCGGGAAGCAGAGCATCGGCAATGCGAGAGCCGCCTGCGCCGCGTTCGTCACCGCCGCCGAGGCCAACAAACCCAACGCCAACGCCGACGCCGCCTCGACCATCACCGTGCCGAACAGCAACCCGTACACGTCCCAGCCGACCGACGGCAGCCGCCCCATCGCCCGCAACACCCCGAGCAGCACCGCGCTCACCAATGCCAACACCGGCAGCAGCGCCGCGGCCTTTGCCGCAACGTACGCCCCGACGCTCAAACCCGCCAGTCTCTCCCGGCGGAACACGGCCATCTCGCCGACGATCTGCAAAAGCCCATAGGTGAGTCCAAAGAAGAAGCCCGCGAACGCAATCCAGAACACCACCTGCGCCGGTCCGACATCGGCCGCGCTGGAGGTGTCGAACGCGCCCCGTTTGAACAGCGTCGCCATCATCGCCGTGACGAGCACCGGCGAACCCAGCAGCACCGCCAGCGTCAGCCGATTTCGCAACAGCACATCGACATTGCGGCGCGTCAGCAACCACCATTGGCGAAAGGCGTTGGTGCGCTGGGTGTCTAGGGCAGCGGCAGGCACGACAGTCGCAGGGGCGGGCGGGGCGCCGGATTCGAAACGCTGCGCCCAGATCTGCGGCGTGTTCTCGCCGGCCAGCCGGGTGTATACCTCGGCGAGGTTGCGCACGCTGAAGTAGCGCCGCGCCTCGTTCGGGCTGCCGGTGAACGCCAGATACCCGTCGCGCGCGAGGAACACCACCCGGTCGCACCGGTCGATGTCGGTCGGCTCATGGGTCGTCAGCACGACCGTTACCCCGCGCTGGCTGAGCCGGCGTAGTAGCGCCATCACGTCGGCCGCGGTCGACGGGTCCAGCCCCGACGTCGGCTCGTCGAGGAAGAACAGATGCGGGCGGGTCAGCAGCTCCACCGCGATGCTCGCCCGCTTGCGCTGCCCGCCCGACAGCGACCGCACCGGCACGTCGGCGCGGTCCGCGAGGTCGAGGTAGCCCATCGTCTCATCGACCACCCGGTCCGCCTCGGCCGCCGATGTGCCCGCCGGCAGCCGCAACCGCGCCGCGTACCGCAGCGTACGTCGCAGTGGCATCTCCATGTGGATGATGTCGTCCTGCGGCACGAAGCCGACGCGCGACTCGGAGCGCCGAACCTCGCCCATCGTCGGAGGCTGAAGTCCCGCAAGGATTTCCAGCAGCGTGCTCTTGCCCGCACCGCTGCCCCCGGCGATCGCGACGAGTTCGCCGGGTTCCACGCTCAGCGACAGCTTCTGCAGGATCTGCTTGGCGCCGACACGTCGAGTCACGTTGACGGCATCGACGCGCGTGCCGCGATTTGCAGTGGTGGTGTTGCGTTCGATTATTTCGGTCATGCGGGGATCATCGGTGCGGCGAGTCTGTGGCCGCATGGGGCGATTGCCTCAAATCGCGCTACGCCGTCAGCCCGCGGTCAATCGCCGCCAACGTGGCCTGGGTGCGGTTGTTGACACCCAACTTCGCGTACAGATGCTCGACGTGATTGCGCGCGGTCTTTTCAGCGATGAACAGCTTGGTCGCGATCTCCCGGTTCGAATGCCCCTGCGCGACGAGCCGCAACACCTCTGTCTCGCGGGCGGTCAGCCCGCCGGACGTCTTCGCCCGCCCGACCCGGTGGCCGGCGGCCGCCAACACCGCCGCCACCGAGTCCGCGTCGAGCCCGGGGCGCTGCTGTAGCTGCTTGGCGGCGTCGGTGTCCGGATGGGTTTCCAGCAATTGGTGATACGCCACGGCAGCAGCGAGCAACCGGTCCTGGGCCGTCAACTCGCCACCGGCAAGTCCTCTTGGATAGCCTGACCCGTCAAGCCGCTCCTCGTGTTTGGTCGCGACGGACACCACCGACTCCAACCCGCCGACCCGGCTGAGGATCCGCCCGGTCAGATACGGGTACATCCGCACCCGCTCCTCTTCGGCCGTGCTCAGCGGAGCCTTCTTCTCCCAGATCTGGTTGGACACACCCAACTTGCCCAGGCCGTGCACGAGACCCGCCCGGTACAGCCGTGTGACATCCTCGCCCGGCATCTGCAGGTGCTTCGCCGCCGCAGCGGCCAGATCCGCGACGGCGCGCGAATAACCCGGGGTGCTTGGGCATTTCAGGTCGACGAAATCTGCTATGGCCCTGAGTAACTCGTCGATCTCGTCGCCGTCTATCGTGCGTGCGCGGTCCGGGGCATGCGCCAACGCCGCCGTCCAGACGTCCATCTCCAGCAGCCCGTCGACGATCGAGGCGGCGTTTTCTTCGAACACCTCGGCAACCGCGGGGCTGAACTGGGTGCCGCGACGTGCCTTCACGATGTCGAGCGCGCGGTCCAGGCCGCTGTTACGAAGGTGCACTTCGACGACATCCGCCAGATGAACGATGTGGATCTCTAACGGAATGTGTTCTCCGCGAGTGCCATTGGGCAGCCCTCTGCCGTCCCAACGTTCGAACATGTAAGTCAACGCCTGGCCGACTTGCGGGTCCAAGCCCATCCGGTCGCAGAGCACGCTGGCAGACGTGCAGTGCGAGCTGATGAGGTTGGCGACCCGGTTACGCGCGGTGAACAGAAACGCCGTTGAGCGTATGCCGCGCTCCCAACCGGTCAGGTCCCGTCCCACGTGATTGAGCATCAGACGCAGGAACGGCAGCCCGGTCATGTCCACGCTGTAGGTGTCGGCACGGAACGCGATGTCGTCGCCGAAGAGCGCCGAGAACTCGTGCGAATCGGCGTGACAGCCGACCCAGCCGACCAGGTTCGCGTAGTACACCGTCCCGCGCTGCTGGGCATCGAGGCCCATCCGCTCGGCGATGCGGGTCGCGATCAGCGACGACCGCAGCATGTGCTCCATCGGCTGGCCGAGACCGAGGTCGATCGCCAGCGAAATCGCCGCCAGCAGCTCGGCTCTGCGCAGGCCCATGACCTCATTGTGCACGGGATTTTGAGGCGGATGCCCCATGTGCGGATACGGCGCTCGGATCGACCATTTGCGCATGATTCCAATCAACGTTCCGCAAGATCCGTGGCGGACGATCCTCACGGAAGGCCATGCGCCGTTGGTGAAGGCCCGGCGGGTGTTCCGCTATTTGCCGTCGGCGCCGCGATGCAAGGTCTGCAACAACCCGTTCGGCGGTGTGGTGGGCCGGGTGTTCGCCGCGGCCGGGTTCATACCGTCGCGCAAGAACCCGAGCCTGTGCAGCCGGTGTTGCGACGCGCTGCCGGCGGGCGGTTCCGAAGTGGATGTCGCGGTGTTGTTCGCCGACGTCCGCGGGTCGACCGCGCTGGGTCAGCGCGGCGTCGCCAGTGACTTCGCTGCGTTGCTCAACCGGTTCTACACCGTGGCGACGCGCACGCTGTTACGTCATGATGCCGTGATAGACAAGCTGATTGGCGACGAAGTGATGGCGTTCTTCGTGCGCGGCATCAGCGGCCCACAGTACCGCGAGCGCGCGGTCGAGGCCGGAGTCGACCTTCTGAAGGCCGTCGGCTATGGCAGTGCCGACGGGCCATGGCTGCAGTTGGGCGTGGCCGTCAACGCGGGCGTCGCTTACGTCGGCAACGTTGGCGACGCCGTCGTCGACTTCACCGCGATCGGCCACCCGGTCAACATCTCGGCTCGGCTGCAGCAGCGTGCCGCCGGTGGGGAATTGCTCGTCGCATCGGGAGTCGTCGACGAACTCGTGGCGGGCCGCCCGCAGCGTCACCTGACCCTGCGCGGCCTCGAGCAGCCGGTCACGGCTCACGTGCTGGGGGCGTAGTCGCCGACACAACCCAGTTAGTTGGTGAGATCACGCGCGGGGTCATGGCCGACTCGGCCATCCTCATGCCAGGTGCGCTCGAAGGCGCGATGATCAACGACGCGCTCAACGCGGTGCGCAAAGGCGGTGCCGTGGTAGCCACCGCCCTGGCATCGATGTCCGACGTGACGCCGACGCTGCCGCTGACGTTGTTCACGCTGTTCCAGAAACGCCTGCTGGGCAGCCTGTACGGCGAAGCCAACCCGCGGGCCGACATCCCTCGACTGATCAGCCTCTATCGAAGCGGCAAGCTATTGCTCGACGAAGCCGTCACCACCGAGTACAAGCTCGACGACATCAATGAGGCCTACGACGACATGCTCGCCGGCCGCAACATTCGCGGGGTGATCATCCACGAGCACTGACGTGTCGAGAGGCAGATCCGCATCATCTTCCAGCCCGCGCAGTTAATTCACTACTCGCAGTGAAAGGATTCATTTCATGCCTTCGCCAGCCGATATAGTCCGCCACTTCTGCGCTTTGATGGAGAATCGGGACGCCGAAGCGTTACGTCCCCTCCTCGCCGAAGGAGCCGTTTATCAGAACGTGGGAATGCGGCTCTTCATGATTGAGGGTGTAGTCGGGGTCTGAATCCACCGGTTTCCAGTAGAGACCGTGCGATGTAGTGGGTG
>LQPU01000041.1 GCA_002101905.1 Mycobacterium shimoidei
AACCAACCAAAGAATCACCGCACGGGGTGGGGACTTTTATCCGGCCACCAGCGGGGACAACAACTTGGCCATTGACACGGCCAGTATCCCGTGGACGTTCATCAAGTACGGGCTGGCCGGACCTGCAAGGTATTCCGTGGTCATCGGAGCTGGTCCTCCTGTTCCGTGGTAGCTGGGCGACGCAACTGGCTTCGACGTTAGATGCCAGCTCCGACACTGAAGGCCAGGCCAGCCTTCGGCTGCTCTGCGGCATTTGCTTCACAGGACCGTGTTTAGCCCCATATGGCGTCGACGCTTCTCTCAGCTCATTTCGTGATGCGCCTCCTCCCCGCCGCGTAACGCTCGGCGACGCGGAGGGGCATGATGGGAATGCGACGCGGAATCGGCGGAGTTTTTACCGGACGAGGAGCGGGGGTCGCCCGAGCGCTAGGCTTCAGTCGGTCCTCCCCGCCACGGAATACGCCGTTGGTGGCTTCATGGCGGCGCGCCAGGTCGACCGGGTACTGGAACACGTGGTCGTCGCGGTAATAACCATGTTCGAAAAGCCAGTGACACCCAAGGCAGGCCGCATAGTCGTCCAGGACGACGCCGGGGTGCTGAGACGGCCACATCCTCGGATCGCTGCCGTGTGTGGCCTCATACGCGCGACGAAGTTTTTGTCGCCGCTGCCACAGCCATTCGGCGTACCGCATCCACATCGGCACGACCTTCCAGGCGATGATCCAATGCGCTCGGCATGGCGGACATAGAAAATCGTAGTAAGGGCCCCACGTTGTGGCCGCATCCTTCGGGGCACGTCGCAACCAGACCTTGCCGTCCTTATCAGTCCTCACGAGCTGTCCGGTCCCGGATGCAGTCGCTGTAGGGCACGACGGAATTCGTCTCGCGGCCATGCTTGCGGCAGCACATGAGCGATTTCTTCCAGTGCCTGGTCGATGGTGATGCCTTTGCGCCGTGCGCCGTAGAGCGCCGCGATCGAAGGAGTACGACTGACGGCTTGCACGCAGTGCAACAGCACGGTCTTACCCTCGGCACGGAACTGTTCGATCGCACGCACCGTGTCGTGCAACACGAAGTCGAGGTTCGGATTGGCACCCGGTCGGTCGATGAGCCGGACATCCAAATGTTCGGCGGTGGTGGGCAAATCGAAATCGCCGACCTGGCACAGCGAAACAACCGCGCCGACATCATCCGGTAAGGACTGCAACGCTCGCACACCCGCGACCCATACTCCGTCGTCATGCGGATGTTTGGCCAAAGGCCCCTCACCGGAAATCGTCACGTAGCCGTAGTCGAAGGTATCCGGCTTGCCGCCACGGGTGATCGCCGCGGCGATGCCGACCAGCCCGCGGGCCTTCCAACCCGGCCACCCATGCAGCCGGCGCCGCCACTGCGCCGGCACCGCGGAAGCGCCATGCACCGCGCCGAGTAACCCACCCGCGATCGCAGCGACGGTGTCGGTGTCGCGCCCACCACGGACCGCGGCCTCCAGCGCCAAGCGCAGATGGTCGGCACGGAACACCTTGGCGGCCGGATCCTCCTGCGGCACTGGCGTCGTCGCGATCGCCGACCACGCCGCCTGCAGGGCTTCGACCACCCACCCGTTGTTGGTGAAATCTGACGGCCGCGACTGCTCAGCGGCATCCAGCAGGGCCGACCACCTGGCCCGTTGCCCGGGGTCGAGGTGGTCTAAACCGATCCGCACGTCGAGCTCGCCGGTCATGATGGCGTGACGGATCGCGCAACACCACAGCACGCACGCGTCTGCGTTGTCGGGGTCGTGGTGAGTCAATGCGCTGATCGCCCGCGCCGCCTCCACCAGACCCTTCTCGTCGTCGAGGTACGCCAACGCCACCGGAGCGGTGCGCATCAACGATCCGTTGCCCGCGCTCCTGCCCGTCTCCTGGTGCATCGCCGCCGACGCCTCGCGAGCGGCGGCCGCCGAAAGACCGCGCCGACCCGCGGCAGCCAGCACCCTGCGAGTTTGGATGCCGACGTCTTTGGTGCCTGGGTCATGAGCCCATTGGTGCCAGCGGCGCACGATCGCGTCTTGAGCAGCCTCATCCCGCAGATCCGCGCCGGTGGCCGCAACCTCGGCGATCGCGACCGCCATCGACGTGTCATCGGTCCACTCACCGGTTTCCCATATCGAACGTCGGCTGACCTCGTCGTCGATGGCGACCTTGGTGTCGGGGCCCAGCGTTCCGCCGAACTCGAACGGCGCGCCCAACGCGTCGCCGGCGGCAGTCGCAAGCAGGACCCCGTAGGCCCGATCTCGTTGTGCGGAAGTCAATTCCATGTTTCTCTCTTTCGAGGTAACGAGTCAGGAGAACAGTGGCGGGTCGGGCGCATGCCCGAGCAAGCGCGCGAAGGCATCCACCGACGCCTCGAGGCTGGGCGGCCACTCCGCCTGCCACACCCTCAGCGGGATGTCGGCAAGCGGGTCAAACCGGCCCGCCAACCGTCGATACTCCCGCGTGCGCCATTGGCGCAACCGGTCATCGCCGCTGGCGAACGCCACCAGCCGGGCGATCTGCTCTTTCTTAACCTCGGGTGGCGCACCGGCACGGACGCCAATCCCGTTCATCAGGCTGTGGCGGCCAAGAGCAAATGGGCGATCACCATATTTTGATTCCAGCCGTGCGATCGATTCGTTGACCCGACGGCAGTTCTCGCACGCCAGCCACGACCAGCGCGATGTGCCGCCGGCCGTCGCCCGGAAGCAGACGATGCACAAATCCTTCTCCCTGGATACATCGTGGCCATCCCACTTCTCAGGCGAATCCTCGTGGTGGCACGACTGCCACCGGCCGTCCACAGGACCGCGCAGACCGCCGCATGGCATGTGCACGGACAGCTCGGTGATGCTCTCGCGCAGCGCCGCATCGCTGGCGCTCAGCTTCCGTGTGGTCATCATGCTTGCGCCATCGACGCGCCCGTCGTCGTGAACGACAACGGCTGGCCCCAACGCATGAGGTGACTGAGCCTGCGTGAACCGTTGCTAGACATTGCAATACTCCCGATAACTCGGGCCTGCGCTACGGGAGGCGCTCTTGCCGAGCACCGGTTGGTGCTGGCCGCTTCGTCATCCGAGCCACCCACGAGCGTGGGGTTGGCGTGCCGTCTAGTCGGAGCTTGGCGACGACATCTCGTGAAGCGAATTCACCTTAGCGCGCACAGCCGATTCGAGTTCACGCGTCAGCCGTGGTCCTCTGCTCCGTGGTCGTAGCGGCCGTTGAGCAGTGCCGACACCGTGCCCGGCTGCCACCGACGGCCTTTCGGGGTGCGCTGGCCGGTCGAGTTGAGAACTCGCGCCGTGGCCACGTGCGTGACACCGCAGCCGTGCACCAGCCAGCGGACGTAGCGCTTCAGCGCCGACCGGCGCTGCGTCCACGGCGCCGTCGGCGACGGCAACGACGGCGGCATAGGGCTGTCCCGGCGCGCGCCGGCATCGCTACCAGCGCCGGCCCGACCTCGCCGCGCTGCCGGTGTGACGGACGCGGCGCTTCCCGCGGCAACCAGCGCCAATTCGATTTCATGCCCCAGGCTTTCGGCCCCCACCGCCGCCAGAGCCGCATGGTCGAGTTCGTCGACAGCCTGGACCTCGCGTCGCAGGGCGAAATCGATCTCGCTGAACCCGCCGGTGGTCGGGCACGACTCGAGATCCCGGCCGAGTAAAAGATTGAGGCCATGACGCTGCAGCACCAGACTCAGCCGCCGCCAATGTTGCTCACGCCCGAGATCCGGTCCCGCAAACGGCACCCATATGGGCACGTGGTCTGAGATTGCCCGGCCCAGCGCCAACACAACAGCATCGACCTGAGTGAGGTCGTCGTTCGCGGCGGCCTCGCCGGGCACAAACGAGAACGTCTCCGTGATGGTGCAGCCGCGCTGCGCGGCAAGCTGGGACAACTCACCGCGATGCTCTGCGGTGTCGTGGTCACCGAGCAGAACAAGCTGAGTTTCCACCGATGTGTGATCGGGAAAATTGGCCAACAAATACCTCCTAATGTCCCCAACCTCCGCGTTGGAGGGGCCCCTACCGGCGCCGGTCGGTGCCGGTCGCTTCGTCATCCGAGCCACCCACGAGCGTGGGTTGGCGCGCCGTCCAGTCGGAGCTTGGCGACGGCGTCTCGTGAAGCTGCCATAAAGGTATCGACAGGGTCCGACAAATCCGGCTCAGTTAACCCGCTGCCAGCCGGCGACCAGGCCCGACCCGAGGTCCAACGCCTGCCACGGATATGTGCCGGCGCACTGAATCTCTGCTATTCGACAGCACCCGCGATCGCGACGAGATCCTCGACCCCGAAGGCGCCCCGGTCATTGAGGAGTTGTGCCCAGCGCAACAACTGTGGCTTCAATCCACCGAGCCCGACCGCCGCTCCGGCCATCGGGCCGCCCATGGCAGCGACGTTGTACACGTCGCCGCCGACGGCACCGCAACGCGCAGCACTTCTTCCGGATCGGCCGGGGCGCGCGGGCGTAGGCGAACAGGGCGTGGAGAACCGACAGCACGCCCAATCAACGGTTCTTGAGGGCCAGCGTCCGCAGGTACTCGCGATTGACAATGGCTGCGTGAACGGTGGGCCAAAGCCACGCGGCAAAAATCGGAATAGGCGACAAAGTGTTGGCAAGGCTGCCTTTACTTGTTTCAACCATTGCAATTGCCAGGACAAGCATGCCCGAGTAAATCACAGAGAAAATCCAGTATTTCCGCTTGCCCGTCCGGATCGCGGCGACCAAGAATCCGAGCCAAGACAGAAATCCCAACGAGAGAACAGGTGGCAGGATCCACCAAGAATTGAGTAATCGCCACCGCCTGCTAGCAAGCTTATCCTCAGGGGACGTAGGCCGCGCGCTGGTACCGCCCTGATAGGGCATCGCGTGCGGCGTGACTGCTGGCGGTGGTATCGATGCGGATTGAGGTCGATTGAAGTGAGCAATCATGGGCTGTGGCGGCTCAGGAGGCGGTGCGCCGCCCCATTGCGTCGGGGCACCCTCAGACCATGGTGGAGAAATAGGTTGCTTTAGTTGTTCATGTACTGGCGGCCGAACCCGTGCGGAGATAGCCGAGCGAGCATGTTCGGCCAATTTCAGCGCCGTGGGATGTCGGTGATCGGGATCCTTGGCCATACCTTTGGCAATGACAGTGTCGAACTCAGCAGGCACTCCAGGACGGATGACCGACGGTCGAGGTGGCGGTATCGTGAGATGCCCCGTGATCTGACTTTCGAAACTGTCGCCTGGATAGGGCCGCTGGCCGGTTAGCGATTCGTATAGCACACATGCCAAGGCGTAAACGTCTGTGCGGGCGTCGGCACGTCCAGTGTTGAGTCGTTCGGGGGCCATGTAGGCCCAGGTCCCGATAACGGTGCCGGTATTCGTCAAGGTTGTCTCTCCAGCGGCCCGCGCGATCCCGAAGTCGATCAGGTAGGCGAAGTCGTCCTTGGCGATGAGGATGTTCGTCGGCTTGACATCGCGGTGCACCAGCCCAGCATCGTGGGCGGCTTGTAGTGCCGAGGCGATCTGCTCAATGATTCTGACTGCACGGCAAGGCGATAGCGGGCCGTCGTCAAGCAGATGTTGTAGGTCGCGGCCTTTGATCAGGCGCATGGTCACATAGAGCCGTCCGTCAATCTCTCCGAAATCATGGATGGGAACGATATGGGGTTCATCTAGTCCAGCGGCTGCCTTAGCCTCCCGCCGGAACCGTTCCTGGAAGTCCTGATCATCCGCGAGATTCGGAGGTAGCACCTTTAGCGCCACCGCGCGGTCAATGGCGGTGTCATGTGCCCGCCAGACTTCGCCCATACCGCCTCGGGCCAGCAACTCTACTAACCGGTAGCGCCCGAACGGCGTCCCATCCACCACGATGCCTTTCCACGACGATTGCGACAGATAACGCGACCCCAGGTGCCCACTCCCGTCACTGGATGTCCGCACAGAGGTGGTTTCAAAGCCGGAAGGATATCGCGCGGGGTCACCTGCCGTCAGCGACGGTTACTACGCAATGGTTCACGAATCCTATTAGACCAAGTTGCGAGTTCTAAGGTCGTGATGCCGCATCAGCCCATCGGACGGAATGGCGGTGGAGGGCCGTTCGGTCCCGGTGGAGAACCAGACCCGTAGCCTTGAGCACGAGCCGCCGCCGCAAAATCGAACCCACACCCTTTGCAGACGAGAAGTCCCTTTTTCACATTTCGTCCGCAGGCTGGACACGTCCGTTTGTTCTTGTTCGTCACCATCCATATGACGCCGAGAATGACATCGACCAGCGCCCAGAGGAAGATGATGAGTCCGATACCGATACCCACACCGATTGCTTCGCCAGCTTGGCACGCATCGGAGTATTCATCACTCGAGCAGCTTGTATCAGATGCCACACTGTTGACGCCGGCGATCAACCAGATAACGAACAAAACCTGCACCGCGAGGATTACCCAAGTGAGCGGACGCCATGACGGCATGGTGGACCTCCTTTATGGCTGAACATATGTGGCTTAGGGGTGCCACAGCCCATCGCGATCGAGTTACAAGCGCCACCACTACGTGCCGGCGTGGACAACTCGCGCCTCCGCGCCCTCATGCATCAAAGCTTTACTCTCGTGCCGCCACTGAACATGGAGTCATGCAGTTCGATCGCTTCTGGGGTCGTCCCAGGCGGGACGTCGAACGACACCACGGTGTTGTCTATACCGAGTCCTGGGTTGAGAGACTCGCCGTCACCATTGATGCCCAAAATCGACGCAGCATCGAACTTCTTGCTGCCAACGATGAGCTTCTGATTCTGGGCGAAGTACGATTGCGCTTCGTTGCCGATGTTTTTTATTGACAAGTGCACGTTGATGTATTCGCCCTGTGCGGTGGATTGCTCAAACACGTTTGATGGGTTGCCAGCCGTTTTCGACCGGTCGACTGAAATGACTACGAACTCGAATTTCCCATCCCTAACTGGCGTGCCGATGCCTGGAACTTGGGTCTGGGCTCCGGTCGCTTTCTCCGCTGGATCGTTCGCGCTGCCGGACGTCGAAGCTGGTGCGCATCCTGCCAGCAAAATCATGCTCACAGCGATGATGCCTACCCGAACGACCTTCTTCCGGTACAAGCTTCTACCTCCCTGTTAATTTCGCTGCGAGTGTAGAAGCTGCCTGCCAGCGGCGGAGCCGAAACCTGAAAACTGACCCCCAGGGCAATAGTGTCTCTCTTGCGGAGCGGTTCATCTAGCCCAGGTGGCCTCGCCGCCGCCTTCAGTTTGAACTCGTCGTTTGCTGGATCTCCAAACCAACAAGGCTCTCGGCATTAGAGCTCGGCCCGAGTCACGAGTCGGCACAAACAGGTCCCGATGGGTCCGAACGTCGCACTGATTGTCACCGCGGTGTAATCGAGTGATCACTCGTGTGACGCGGGCAGGAGCTTATCGATTAGCGCATGCGGGCAACTCAGAAAAAGGCCTGCAGGCGGATTCACCGGTAAAGCCGCTCTACAAGGTCACGAAAGCCCTGCGCCGGATGCACAACTGCGCCCAACCCCCGCACCCGCATGGTCAACCCCTTGTCCGACGTCACCACACAAATCTCCTCCGGCCGGGAATCAACACCCACCAACCGCACGATCTCGTCGTCCGCCGAGGTCGCACCCGCCGCCGGCGCGAACGCCACCTCAACCACGACTGAAGAAATAGCCAACGGCCGCTCGAACACCACCGTCACCCGCTCGCCATTAACAGCCGCCCACCGGTCCAGGCTCTCGACCAGCGCCACCATCGCCGCGCTCCGGTCCTGCCACCAGCCGTCGGGACGGCTCCCGATGACATTCATGCCGTCGACGATCCAACGCATCGACCCACGTTAAGACCCGCTTACACGGCTTGGCAGACTAGGGCCCATGGCACAGATAACTTTCCGCGGAAATCCGATCAATACAGTCGGCGAGCTCCCGGCCGTCGGCTCTCAAGCTCCCAAGTTCACCCTGACCGGCACCGACCTCAGCCCGGTCAAAAGCGACCAGTTCCGCGACAAGCCCCTGCTGCTCAACATCTTCCCCTCCATCGACACCCCGGTCTGCGCGACCAGCGTGCGCACCTTCAACGAGCGCGCCGCCAGCAGCGGCGCCTCGGTGCTGTGTGTGTCCAAGGACCTGCCGTTCGCGCAGGCCCGGTTCTGCGGCGCCGAGGGCATCGAGAACGTCAAAACCGCATCGGCGTTCCGTGACAGCTTCGGCGAGGACTACGGCGTCACCCTGGCCGACGGCCCGATGGCCGGCCTGCTGGCCCGGGCCGTCGTGGTGATCGGCACCGACGGCAAGGTCGCCTACACCGAACTGGTGCCGGAGATCGCCCAGGAGCCCAACTACGACGCGGCGTTGTCCGCGGTGAGCTCCTCGGCTTAACTCTTACCCCCGCCGCCAAGGTCGGGATTTCGGCGACGGCCATGTAAGCCGCCACCCGGATCAGCCGGGAGGCAGCGAGCGGCCACACCGGCAGGTAGCCGCTTCGGTAGTCGACTGCTTGAGTTCCTAACTGGAGTCAAGCCACTTGTGCGCTCGTCATAGGCTTGGGTTTAGCGGGCTGGGATGTTGGAGCGC
>LQPU01000042.1 GCA_002101905.1 Mycobacterium shimoidei
TGTCAATGGCCAAGTTGTTGTCCCCGCTGGTGGCCGGATAAAAGTCCCCACCCCGTGCGGTGATTCTTTGGTTGGTTAGGGCTGCTCCTTCCGGTGTTGGGCGTCTTTCATCCGGTAGGAGTCGCCGTCGGTGATGACGACGGTGGCGTGGTGTAGCAGGCGGTCCAGGATGCTGACCGCGGTGGTCTGTTCAGGCAGGAATCGGCCCCATTGCTCGAAGGGCCAATGTGACCCGATGGCAAGGGAGCGACGTTCGTAGGCGCCGGCGACGAGCCGGAACAGCAGCTGGGTGCCGGTGTCATCGAGCGGTGCGAAGCCGAGTTCGTCAAGGATGATCAGATCGACCCGCAGCAGGGATTCGATGATCTTGCCGACGGTGTTGTCGGCCAGCCCCCGGTAGAGGGTTTCGACGAGGTCAGCGGCGGTGAAGTAGCGGACCTTGTGCCCGGCATGGATCGCCGCGGTCCCCAGACCGATCAGGGTGTGAGACTTGCCCGTGCCGGCTGGGCCGATCAGCGCCAGATTCTGTTGCGCACGAATCCATTCCAGACTCGACAAGTAGTCGAACACCTTCGGTGGGATCGATGAGGCGGCCACGTCGAACGACTCGAGTGTTTTGGGGACGGGGAACGCCGCGGTCTTGAGTCGGTTGACGATGTTAGAGGCATCGCGGGCAGCGAGTTCGGTCTCGACGAAGGTGCGCAGCACTTCCTCGGGGGTCCAGCGCTGGGTCTTGGCGGTGATCAGCACTTCAGGTGCGCTGCGCCGGATCGCGGCCAGTTTGAGGCGCCGTAAGCCGGCATCGAGATCAGCAGCAAGCTGCGGAACCGATGGTGGTGCAACGGGTTTGACCTCTTTGGTCGTTGTCGTCATGATGTCGCCTCGCCGTCGGCGACGGGAGCGATCTTGTAGGCGTCCAGCGAGCGAGTCGGGGCGACGGGCAGATCGAGGATCAGGGCATCCCCTGCTGGGCGTGGTTGTGGTGTTCCGGTCCCGGCGGCCAGGATGGAGCGCACATCGGTGGCACGGAACCGCCGGAACGCGACCGCCCGGTGCAACGCGGCTACCAAGGCGTCGGTGCCGTGGGCCGCACCCAGGGCCAACAGGATCTCCAACTCCGATGCCAACCGGGTGTTTCCGATCGCGGCGGCCCCGACCAGGAACGCCTCGGCGTCCTCGCCGAGGTCGCAGAATTGTTTCTCAATGGTCGTTTTCGGTCGCGGTCCGCGGTTGGGCGCCGGCCGGGGTCCGTCGTAGTGGGCGTCGAGGATCGATGCGGCACCGGGAGCGATGAGTTCGTGTTCGGCCACAATCATCCCGGTCGTCGGCTCGACCAGGCAGACCGCGCCGTGATCGATGACGACTGCCACGGTGGTGCCGATCAGCCGGGTCGGTACCGAGTAGCGAGCCGAACCGTAGCGCACACACGACAGCCGGTCGACCTTGCGCAGCACCGACGGCGCCCCGATCTGCAGCCGCAGCGACGGAAGTGGGGACAGCAGTTCGCGTTCGACGATCAGCCGCTCATCGGGGACCGCGCAGATCTCCGAATGCACCAACGCATTGACCTCGGTGCACCAGGCCGCCGCGGCGGTGTTGGCCGCGGCCACGTCGACCGCAGTACCCGCGATAGCGGCCTCGGTCAGCAGCGGAACCGCCAGATCGCGCTGGGCGTAGCCGCAGAGGTGCTCCACAATGCCTTTGGACTGCGGATCATTGGCGTGGCAGAAGTCCGGGGCGAACCCGTAGTGGGTGGCCAGTCGCACGTAGTCCGGGGTGGGAACGACCACGTTGGCGACCACCCCGCCTTTAAGGCAGGCCATCCGGTCGGCCAGCACCCTAGCTGGGACCCCGCCGATGGCAGCCAGGGTTTCGGAGATCAACGCCAGCGTGGTCGACGCCCGTTGATCAGTCGCAAAGCGCACGAACCGCCAGCGGGAGAACGCCAGCACCGCACAGAACAGAAACAATCCGGGTGCGGCTTGGGCCCAATCGATGACCAGATACTCACCGGGTGACCACACTGCAGGGCGGCGACCCGAGCGATTCTCACTGCGCCACAACGCCTTCGCCTCGGCGACCAGCCGCCGGAAGTTGCGCTCAGAACCCTCGTATCCCGCGGCGCGGGCGGCCGGAAGCAGTCGTTTGGCCGAGATCCGGCCCTGGGACTTGGCCACTCGTTCGGCGACTAGCTCGGCCACCGCATCGTAGTTGTGGGCTCGCTCGGCTCGCGGTGCCGGCGGGTCGCCGGACTGGTCGGCTTCGAACTTGTCCACGACCCGTTTGACGGTCTTGTGGGTGGTGCCGCACAGATCGGCGGCGGCCCGGTACGACCCGAGCTGTTGGTAGGCAGAAATGATGTCCATGCGGTCCTTCGCAGACTTCAATGGAACTCCCCGATGGTGGTGGCGATTGGTTGGCGCCTTCACCGTCACCATCGGGGCCCGCAGTTCCTGATCGACACGACGAACACGGGGTGGGGACTTTTATCTGGCCACCAACGGGGACCTCCACTTGGCCACCAGTGGGGACTTTTTCATGGCCACGGACA
>LQPU01000043.1 GCA_002101905.1 Mycobacterium shimoidei
GCCGCCCCCGCCGCCGCCACCGCTGCCGGGTGTGATGCCGTCGGTGCCGTTGGCGCCCGCGGTGCCGGTGGCGCTGCCGACGCCGCCTATACCGCCGGCACCGCCGTGACCGCCGGGGCTGCCGGGACCCCTGATGCCGGCGAAGCCGCCGTTGCCGCCATCGCCGCCGTTTCCGCCGTTACCCGATCCCAGCGCGGCGCTGCCGCCGTGGCCGCCCCCGCCGCCGGCTCCGCCGGCGGAGTCGGCCACGTCGGTCGTCCCGTTACCGCCGGCCCCGCCGTTGCCGCCGTTGCCGCCGTTGCCGGACAGCCACGAAGCGGCGTTGCCGCCGGCGCCACCGGCGCCCCCGGCGCCACCGGTCCCGCCGTCGGTGCTGGCCGCACCGGCCCCGCCGTTGCCGCCGTTGCCGCCGTTGCCGATCAGCGGGCCGGCGTTGCCACCGGCGCCGCCCGCCCCGCCGTGCCCGCCGGACACCACCGCCGCCGCGCCGTCGCCGCCGTCGCCGCCGTCGCCCATCTGGGAGCCGCCGGCACCGCCTGCCCCACCGGCTCCGCCGTCGACGCCGTTCCCGCCGTCGCCGCCGTTGCCGAACATCCCGGCGTCGCCGCCCGCGAAACCGTCTCCGCCGTTGACGCCGGCCATCCCGTCGGCGCCGTCCCCGCCGTCGCCGAACAGGAATCCGCCGTCGCCGAGGTCGCCGAACAGCCCGGTGCTGCCGAACACCGACGTGTTGGCACCGGTGAAGTCGTCGAGGCCGTTGCCGATCAGCTCGCGGCCGAACCACTCGACGAACGGCTGGTTGATGGCGGCAAGGAATTCCGCGTTCGCCGGATCCTCGATAAAGCTCTGGCCGGCGGCGTGAATCTGGGTCCACAGGTCCGTCATCGAATCTGCCGGCAGCGCCGCGGCCAGCAGCGCCTCCGGTGAACCGGCCGAACTGTCGAGCAGGCTGTCCGGAACGGTGAACGTTCCCGACATCAAATCCACGATGGGATCGAGGATCAGGTCGAACAGGTCCGCATCGGCGGTGGCCGGCGGCGCGACGCCGAACGCCAGGAACCCGCCGGCGGCCGCGCCGACAGCGACCCCGCGCCGGGCCGCCTTGGTCGCGGTCGATCGACGACGCTGCCGGGTGCGGCCACGACGGGGCATTTCGCTGTCTCCTTATCGGCGCGCGAGTACTCCTCAGTGCCCGTCAAGGTACTAGCTCTGATTCTGACCCGCGGATGCTACCCAGAATTTCCTCCGCTTTTGCGGTGAATCTACCCATCTAGCGTCCGGATTGCAGCTTTTCGAGCGCAACCGGGCGCAGGTAGGCGCCTTCGAGGGTGCGATGCCACCACGCCCGATCGCGCAGCAGTTCTCGCCAGGTGGTGAAGCGGTAGCGGTAGAGCTGGGCCCGCACGAATTTCGGCGGCGACTCGCCGAAGGGGTTGTGCTTGAGCAGCCGCAGCGTCGCCGGGTCGTTTTCCAGCAATCGCACCAGCAGCGCGCGCAACCATGGGTAGGCGTAGTGCGGGGAGATCGCCGCGAACCACATCAGCCAGTCCAGCCTCAGGTGATAGGGCGCCCATTGTGGCGGCAGCCGACGTACCGATCCCGGCTTGCCTTTGAACTCGTATTCCTTCCACACCGTGTGCTCGGTGATCGTCGGCTCGTCGGTGCCTTCGATCACCACCTCCCGGCGAACGCGGCTGATGCTGCCGAAGGCGCCGTAGGTGTTGATCAGGTGATAAGGGTTGAACGACATGTTCATTCGCTGCCGACGAGACAGCATGTTGCGCGCCGGCCAATAGCTCAGGAACAGCGACAGCGCGGCGAACGCAATCACCAACCCGGCGAACCAGTTCGGCGCGTCCGTCATCGCGGGCGGTTGCGGGATCGGCACTACCGCTGCCCACCAGGACGTGTCGATCACGCTGGCGCCCAACACAATTGTCAGCCAGTTGAGCCAGGCGAAATTACCGGAGGCGACCAGCCACAGCTGGGTGATGACGATGATCGTCCCCGCCACGCTTGCCACCGGCTGCGGGGCGAACAACCCGAACGGCACCACGAGCTGCGCGAAATGGTTGCCGGCCACCTCAATTCGGTGCAGCGGTTTGGGCAGGTGGTGGAAGAACCAGCTCAGCGGTCCCGGCATCGGTTGCGTCTCGTGGTGGTAATACAGGCACGTCAGGTCGCGCCAGCAGCGATCCCCGCGCAGCTTGATCAGGCCCGCGCCGAACTCGAGCCGGAACAGCAGCAGCCGCGCCAGCCACATCGTCAACACCGGCGGTGTGATGTGCTCGTTGCCCAGAAAGATCGCCAGGAACCCGGCCTCCAGCAGCAGCGACTCCCATCCGAACGAATACCAGGTCTGCCCGACGTTGACGATCGAGAGGTAAAGGACCCACAGCAGCAGCCACATCAGCATTGCGGCCCATAACGGCACCAGACCCGTAACGCCGGCCACGATCGCCGCGGCCAATGCCGCGCCGAACCACGCGACGGCGGCGAAAAACCGGTCGGAGTAGTGCGCGTGAAAAATGCTGGGCGCTCGCCGAAAAGAGACACCGGCCAAGTACTTCGGCACCGGCATCATGCCGTGCTCACCGATCAGTGCGCGGAATTGCCGCGCCGCGGCGATGAACGCGACCACATAGATGGCTGCGATGCCGCGCTCGAGTAGTAGCCTGCCCAGCCAATATTCAGGTGCGCCGAACCATTCCATGTTCGCACTCCCGGCGACGGTGGACGTCTATTCTCGCGCTTCGCCTGGTTGCAATACCACCACCGACGCTACTAGCGCGGCCAACGAGATCAGTGCAAGCAGCTGCACCACGGCAGAGTGTCCGGCATATCCGCCAACCGATCGCCACGGGTGCCGCGACAACGCGGCTCCAGCGGCAATCAGCCCGCCGGCGCTGAGCGCGACGGACACCATGTCGCGTCGCCGGGCCCACTGCAGGGCGAACGCGGCGCCGAACACCACGACACCCGCCGCGCCGGCGATCACCGCGCCGGCCGCCAGCACCGGCACCACCGCCCACCGGCCGGGCGTCCAGGGCGGAGCCGGTGCATCCTGGCGCGGTTTTCGCCTGGCCGGCCACAGCGCCAGCAACGCCAGCAGCGGCAGCAGCGCCAGACCCCCGGCCAGCGCGACCCGGTAGGCAAAGTTGGGCGCGAACGTCAGCGTGATGACGCCCGAGGTCCCGGCCGGTACCACCCAGCCTTGTTGCCAGCCGTTGACGGCAACCGGCTCGAGTCGGTCGCCGGCGCTGGTGCGCGCCACCCAGCCGCGGTTGATGCTCTCCGGCACCACCAACACCCGCGAGGCTGATGCCGGGGCCACCCGCACCTGCCGATGCGCCGGCCCCCATTCGTCGGTATCGACGGGAACCGTTGCGGCACCGGATATTTCGGATTCCGACAATTCGGCGCCGTCGACAATGAACTGTTCGCCGGGGCTGATCAACAGTTCCTGCTGACCGGCCGGCAGCTCGATCGGCCGGTCCTCGCAGGGCTGGGCGATCACCGGGTCGCCGTTCAGCAGCGCGGCCACCGTGGTGGTGATCGCGGTGTGCACAAACCGGCCGGCGATCGCGACGACCGGGCCGCGCTCGCAGCCCACGGTGACCTCCCGCGCGCCGTTGCGGGCGGCGTCGGCGGGCGCAATCGGGTGGCCGTCGCTGTCGAGCACAGCGATCTCGGCCAGCCCCGGTGGCTTGAGCTGATCGAACCCCAGCGCGGTGCGGTCGATGACGTCGTCCCAGTCGAGCAAACTGACGGTGAGGGTGTCGGTGACTCTCGGGTGCAGCCGCACCGTTTGTGCGGACCCGTCGCTGGAGCTGAGTTCCCGCACCTGCGGGCCGTCGCCGAGGTCTATGGCGACCAGGGTCGGGTGCGCGGGCACCGCCGACCCGCTGGGCACCAGCCGCAGCCCGGCCACCTCGGCCGGTCGGGGCAGCGTCAAGGTCAACGTGGGTGGCGTCTTGCGCTGCACCACCCGCTGCGGCGCCGTCCAGGCGGTGCCCGGATCGCCGTCGGTGGCCGCATACGCCGAGCCCAGGACATCGATCAGATCCGAGTCGCCGCGGGCCCGGGTGGTGTCCGGCTCGGCGACCAGGTCGGCCAGCTTGGGGCCCTGCCGAGCCCGCACCCACACCGTCGGCGTCACCGAGACCGGCCGCGGCACGCTCAGGGTGCGGCTGAAGGTGGCCGGGGTTTCCGGGGCGAGCGCCATCGACGCCGCGCACCGGACGTCGTGCGGGCCGCGGGCGCAGCCGGGCCGGCCCAGCATCTCCGGTCCCAGGTCCCAGCCCGCCACCGCGCCGCCGGGAGGCGCGGGAACCAGCGCGCTGTGCCGCAGGTCGATCGGGTGAGCGAAGCCGGACGCGTCGTACTGGGTGAACGACAGGTCGGTGATGCCGAACTGCACACCGGCCGACCCGTCGCTGGTGCCGACCGCGGTGATTCGCACCCATGGTGTTTCGCCGTAGGGCAGCGCGGCGGTTAGGGGCTTGCCGGCCTCGTCGAACCGCAGCGTGGTGGTGCCGTTGACGGTCGATATCTCGATGCGGCGAACCTGCGCGCCGACGGCGGTGGCGCTGGGCGTCAGCGTGATGGCGGCGTTGGTCACCGGATGGTCGAAATCCACCTGGAGCCACTGCCCGACGGCCGACTGCAGCCCGTTGGAAACCCAGGCGGTCGATGAGTCGCCGTCGATCGCGGCGGCGGGTGAGCTCCCCGGCGCGACGTCGGGCAGCGCGGTCGCATCGGACGACGAGCTGGAGGCGGTGAGCCGCCCGCCGATCCAGCCGCCGTAGACGGTTTCGGCGCCCGGGGTGGGGTAGTCGGGCACCCGGTTGAAGGTGTGCCGGGCGTCGCCGGCGGCGCGGATGGCCGAGGAATGGTTGTCGACGCGGCCGTAGTCGGTTTCCCGCGCGACCGGGGTGTCGCTGACGGTGACCTCGGGCGTGGGCAGCCCGGCGCGCTCGGCGTCGGCGGCCAGCAGCACCGGGCCCAGCGCCGGGCGGCCCTGCAGTCGCCGTCGCTCGTCGAGGCGCAGCAACACCTCGGGCCCGCCGGCGACGCGGGGCAGCCGGTCGAGGTCGGCCAGGTACGGCGTGCCCGGATCCGCGGCGTTCACCCGGTAGATCTCGACCGCCGGATATCTCGGTCGCAGTTCACTGTCGCTGACAAACCCCGCCACCGGGCCGGGGCCGACCGGCGCACCGAACTGCGCCACCTTTTCCAGCCGCGGCGACCCCGCGATGGCGCGGTGCACCAGAATCGGGCGGGGCGAGCGCGACGTCTCCGGGTCCAGATCGTTGCGCAACGCGATGTATGAAATCCCTTGGCGGGCAAGGGTATCGGCTAGGCCCGCGGATGGCCGGCCGGCAGCGAGCAGGCGTTGCACCGAATCGAGCGCCCGGATGGCCGGCGGCGGGATCAGCGGGATCGAGTCACGCACCCCCCATGGGCGCTCGCCCAATACCTGCAAGGGTTCGTCGTGGCTGGTGCCCCACACCTGGGTGGCGAACGGCGCGCCGGGGACCACCAGCACCCGCCCACCGGTGTTGTGCTGGTCGAGCCAGCTCGCGGCGTCGTGCCAATACTGCGGGATGGCGCGGAACGTGCCGGGCGGGGTGAGCCGACCAGTCCATGCCAGCGACGTGCCGACGATCAACGCGGTCAGCACGACGATCCCGGCGGCGACGCGTCTGTCGCGTTCCGGGTGCGCGAACGCCTGGATCCATTCCCGGGCCGGGGCACTACCGGGCAGCGGGATCCGGCTCAGCAGCTGCGCCAGACCGAGCACCAGCGGGATGCGGATCAGTGATTCCAGCTTGTGCACATTGCGCAGCGGCGCGCCGGCGGCGTCCAAAAACGCCTGTACCTGATGGGCCACCGGCGACCCCAGCCGACCCGAATAACCGGCGGCGATCAACACCACCCCGACCAGCAGCATGCTCACCAGCCGGCCCCGGGCGGGCATCGCGCGCATGGCCAGACCTGCCAGACCCGCCGCGGCCACCAGGCTGGTGGCCAGGATGGCCACCGTGCCGGTGACCAGCGGCGCGCCCGCGGTCGCGGTCGGTGCGACGAACGGTGTCCAGCTGTCGGTGCCGCGCAGCACCTCCACCAGCGACGACCATTGTGTTGTGACGCCCGAGGATTCGATGAAATCCAGAAACGGCGGGCTGATCCGGGCCATCAGGATCAGCGCGGCGAGCCACCATGTCATGGCCAACACCAGCGCGACCAACCACCAGGCGGTGTAGCGCCACCACATCCGGGTCGGCCGGTGACAGGCCCACCAGATCACGGCGGGCAGGCAGCCTGCCAGCGTCGCAATCGCGTTGACCGCGCCCATCAGCGCCACCGCCAGCCCGGCCTGCCCGGCCAGCCGCCGCACCGACCTGCCGGGTTCGGCGCGCAGCGCCAGGATCGTCGGCAACAACACCCACGGCGCCAGCATGATCGGCAGGGTTTCCGACGAAATCGAGCCCAGGGTGGTGAGCACCCGCGGCGACAGCGCGAACGCGGTCGCGGCAACCACCCGCGACGCCGGTGTGCCGATTCTGAGCGCCTCGGCGACCCGCAGCAGCCCCCAGAATCCGACGGTGAGCAGCAGCGCCCACCACAGCCGCTGGGTCACCCAGCCCGACAGCCCCAGCAGGTGGCCGCCCAGGAAGAACGTGCCGTGCGGGAACAGGTAGCCGTAGGCCTGGTTTTGCGCCTGCCCGAACGGCAGTTCGCTGTTCCACAGGTTGGTGGCGCGCGCCAGAAAGCGCAGCGGGTTGGCGGTGAGGTCGAGCTTGGTGTCGGGGGAGATCTGCCCGGGTGACTGGGCGAAGCTCAAAACCAACGCGAGCGCCCCGACCAACCACA
Organism: Mycobacterium shimoidei; assembly: GCA_002101905.1. GTDB lineage: Bacteria > Actinomycetota > Actinomycetes > Mycobacteriales > Mycobacteriaceae > Mycobacterium > Mycobacterium shimoidei. The sequence continues at coordinate 6,877 of LQPU01000043.1, forward strand.
GCCACCGCCGCGACAACGGCGCCGCTTGCGGTGCCGCGGCCGCTTCGGCAGCGGGCGCGCTCGGGTTAGGCGCGGTTGCCGTACTCAACCCGGTTGAGCACCGACGACTGGGGATCCCCGCCCGGAAGTGGTGGCTTGCTGTCCTGCTGCACCATCAGGGTGATCCCGAAGATCGCGGCAGCGCCGAGCAGCAGGCCGACCACGATGCTGGCGGCAGCGGGCGCAACGAACCGGTTCATCGGGTGGCTCCTCAGCGTTGGGAAATCTGCGGCGATGCTTGTCGCCAAACCTAGCAGGCTGCATCCGCCCGGGAGCGCCGTGACAGCATGGCCCGATGGCTTTCCCCCGCGTCCCGGCTGTCCTCATCACTGTGGCGGTCACTGTGGCGGCGCTGATCACGGCGTGTGGCACCGCCAAACCGCCCGCGTCGTCGTCTTCGGCGGCCCCGGCTCCGGCCGGCCGACCACCGACCTGTGGCAATCCGGAGGCCATCGTGGCCGGGCTGTCGGCCCGCGACAAGCTGGCGCAGCTGCTGATGGTGGGCGTGCGTGACGCCGCGGATGCCAAGACCGTGGTGGCCGACCATCATGTCGGCGGGATCTTCATCGGCAGCTGGACCGACCTGTCGATGCTGAGCGACGGCTCGTTGCGTGCCATCACCGGCAGCGCGGGCCCACTACCGCTGGCGGTCAGCGTCGACGAGGAAGGCGGCCGGGTGTCGCGGCTGTCGTCACTGATCGGGCCGGCGCCGTCCTCGCGGGTGCTGGCCCAAACCCAAAGCGTCGACGAGGTTTACGGCCTGGCGTTGGATCGCGGTCACAAGATGCGCGGTGTGGGGATCACCATCGACTTCGCGCCGGTCGTCGATGTCACCGACGCGCCGGACGGCACCGTGATCGGCGACCGGTCATTCGGTTCGGATCCGGCGCTGGTCACCGACTATGCCGGGGCGTATGCGCGCGGGCTGCGCGACGCCGGGCTGTTGCCGGTCCTCAAGCACTTCCCCGGTCACGGGCACGGCTCGGGCGACTCGCATACCGGCGGCGTGAGCACCCCGCCACTGGACCAGCTGCAAGCCGACGACCTGGTTCCGTACCGCACACTGACCACCGCGTCGCCGGTCGGGGTGATGATCGGTCACCTGGTGGTGCCCGGCCTCACCGACGGTCAGCCGGCCAGCCTGAGCCCGGCCGCGATAGGACTGCTGCGCGACGGCGGTTACGGGGGTCCGCCCTTCAACGGGCCGGTGTTCAGCGACGACCTGTCCAGCATGGCCGCGATCAACGAGCATTACGCGGTACCGGATGCGGTATTGCTTGCCCTGCGCGCCGGCAGCGACGTCGCGCTGTGGGTCACCACCGACGAGGTTCCCGCGGTGCTGGACCGGCTGGAGAAGGCGTTGGCCGCGGGGGAGTTGACCCAGCCGGCGATCGACGCCTCGCTGCTGCGGATGGCGACCATCAAGGAGCAGCAAGCCGGCTGCCGCGGCTAGCCGGGATGTGTCCCGGTGGCGCATTGCTTACGCTGGAGTCAGTGGCTTTCGGCGCGACGACGAAGGACAACACATGGCAAGTGGTACCAAGCGGCTGCCCCGTGCCGTCCGTGAGCAGCAAATGCTCGACGCCGCCGTGGAGATGTTCTCGATCAACGGCTACCACGAAACGTCGATGGATGCGATCGCGGCGAAAGCGCAGATCTCCAAGCCGATGCTGTATCTGTATTACGGCTCCAAGGAGGAGTTGTTCGGCGCCTGCCTGAACCGGGAACTGGCTCGCTTCATCGACACCGTCCGCTCAGAGATCGACTTCGAGCAACGCCCGAAGGACCTGCTGCGCAACGCCATCGTGTCGTTCATGCGCTACATCGACACCAACCGGGCATCGTGGCTGGTGATGTACACCCAGGCCACCAGCTCGCAGGCGTTTGCTCACACCGTGCGCGAGGGACGCGAGCAGATCATCGACTTGGTGGCTCGTCTCCTCGAAGCCGGAACCCGAAATCCGGATCTGAACAGCGATTTCGAGATGATGGCCGTCGCACTGGTGGGAGCCGGCGAGGCGGTGGCCACCAGGCTCAGTACCGGCGACACCGGCGTCGACGAAGCCGCCGAGCTGATGATCAACCTGTTCTGGCGGGGCCTGCGGGGGACACCGAGCGAAACCACCACCAGCTCCGGCTAGAGCGCGCAGGATTCACAGCGGTCGCACTGTCCCGGTGAGATACGGGTAGCGCTTGGTGATGTTGCGCAGGCTGATGTCCCAGCCGTTGTCCGCCTGTTCGATGTAGAGCCCGGCGCTGGCGGGCAGCACCAGCGGCTTACCGAATCGCACCGAGTAGCTAACCGCATCGGGCAGCTTGCCCTCTAGATTCACCAGAACCGCTGCAGCACTGAACATCCCATGCGCGATGACAGTCGGGAACCCGAACAGCCTGGCGCCGACCGGGTTGGTGTGAATCGGGTTGTGGTCCCCGCTGACGGCAGCGTAGCGGCGAATCTGGCTGGGTGTTACTCGCAGGATTGCGTTGGGTGGCGGCAGTTTTGGCTGCTTCTGCGGTGGCGGTTTGGGCTCATCGGATAAGCTGGTGCGTTGCTGATGCAGAAACGTCGTCACCTGATGCCAAGCAGGCTCGTTGCCGACGCTGACGTCGGTCACCAGGTCGACCAGCAGACCCCGGCGATGTTCGCGGAGGTTCTCCGCATGCACCCGGACGTTGACGGTGTCGGTCACCGCGATCGGCCGGTACTGAGTGATGTGGTTCTCGATATGAACCGATCCCATTGCGGGGAAAGGGAAATCGAAGCCTGTGACCAACGACATCATGGTCGGGAAGGTCAGTGCGAAGGGGTACGTCAGCGGCACGTTGTCGCCGTAGCGCAGCCCGGTAACCGCCGCATAGGCAGCAACGTTGGTGCGGTCGATGGGCAGGTCTTTGACTGTCAACGTCCGGTCGGGCAGCCGGTCGCCTCGCGGCACGAACGGCAGTGCCCCGGCCGCCGCGCGCACCAAATTCTTCAGGCCACTGGGTTGGGTCATGGTTGTCACGCCCCCAACATCGCCTGGCCGCACACCCGAATCACGTTGCCGGTCACCGCATTCGACGCCGGGCTGGCGAAATAGGCGATCGTCTCCGCCACGTCGATGGGCTGGCCGCCCTGATACAACGAGTTCAGCCGCCGCCCCACCTCGCGGGTGGCCAGCGGGATCGCCGCGGTCATCTGGGTTTCGATGAATCCCGGCGCGACGGCGTTGATGGTGATGCGTTTCTCGGCGAGTTCCGGTGCCAGCGCCTGGGTCAGGCCGATCATGCCGGCCTTGGTGGTGGCGTAGTTGGTCTGGCCGCGGTTGCCGGCGATACCGGCCATCGACGACAACCCAATCACCCGGCCGCCTTCACCGATGCTGCCATTGCCGACCAGCCCCTGAGTAAGCCGAAGTGGCGCAAGCAGATTGACTGCGAGCACTGCGTTCCACCGGTCAGCGTCCATGTTGGCCAGCAGCTTGTCGCGGGTGATGCCGGCATTGTTGACCAAGATGTCGGCCCGGCCGTTGTAGTGATCGCGCAGATGCTCGGTGATCTTGTCGACGGCATCGTCCGCGGTGACGTCGAGTGTCAGCGCGGTGCCGCCGGTCCGGCTGGCGGTCTTCTCCAGAGCCTCGGCGGCGCCCTCGACGTCGATCGCCACCACCCGCGCACCGTCGCGGGCGAACACCTCGGCGATCGTCGCGCCGATGCCTCGGGCCGCGCCGGTCACGATGCCGACCTTGCCGTCCAGCGGCCGGTCCCAGTCCGCCGGCGGGGTGGCATCCTCGGCGCCGACGTAGAACACCTGGCCGTCGACGTAGGCCGACTTGGCCGACAGGATGAACCGCATCGTCGACTCCAGGCCGGTCGCGGCCGGTTTGGCGTCGGGCGCGAGGTAGACCAGCGCGACGGTGGCGCCCCGGCGCAGCTCCTTGCCCAGCGAGCGGGTGAAGCCCTCCAGCGCCCGCTGGGCGATTCGCTCGTCGGTGCTGCCGGCCGCCTCGGGGGTGGTGCCGACCACGACGACGCGACCGCAGGCGCCGAGGTTGCGCAGCAGCGGGGTGAAGAACTCATACAGCGCCGTCAGCTCGGCGGGGGCGGTGATGCCGGTGGCGTCGAAAACCAGCCCGCCGAACGAGTCGGCCCAGCGGCCGCCGAGGTTCGCGCCCACCACGTCGTAGTCGGCGTCCAATGCCGCGCGCAGCGGCTCGACCACCCGGCCTTGGCCGCCGATCAGCAGCGAGCCGGCCAGCGGCGGATCACCGACGCGGTAGCGGCGCAACGGCTCGGGCTGGGGGATGCCGAGTTGCTTGGCCAGAAACGATCCGGGGGCCGAGTTGACGACTTGGGAGAATAGGTCTGGTGGAAGCTTGCGGGCCACTGATGTTGCCTTCCGTGTCGAGCGTTCCTGCTATCAAAAACGGTATCGGAGTCCTAACTTACTCCAGAGTAAGAACGGTGGGTACTATGGGTCCCAGACCGCGAATAACCCTCAACCGACGGAGATAACCGTGGCTACTGCAAGTTCTTCGACCAAGACGAGCACTCAGCGCCGGGTCGCCGTCCTGGGCGGCAACCGCATCCCGTTCGCGCGTTCCGACCGCGCCTACGCCGAGGCGTCCAACCAAGACATGTTCACCGCGGCGCTGGGCGGACTGGTTGACCGGTTCAATCTGGCCGGCGAGCAACTGGGCGCCGTGATCGGTGGCGCGGTGCTCAAGCACAGCCGTGATTTCAACCTGATGCGCGAATGCGTGCTGGGGTCGGCGCTGTCGTCCTACACGCCGGCATTCGACATTCAGCAGGCGTGCGGCACCGGTCTGCAGGCGGCGATCGCCGCCGCCGACGGCATCGCCGCCGGCCGCTACGAGGTGGCCGCCGCCGGCGGGGTGGACACCACCTCCGATGCGCCGATCGGTCTGGGCGACAACCTGCGCCGTACGTTGCTGGGGCTGCGTCGGTCCAAATCCAACGTCGAGCGGCTCAAGCTGGCCGGCAAGTTACCGGCCACCCTTGGCGTGGAGATCCCGGTGAACAGCGAGCCGCGCACCGGGCTGTCGATGGGCGAACACCAGGCCATCACGACCAAACAGATGGGCATCACGCGTCGCGACCAGGACGAGCTCGCTGCGGCCAGCCATCGCAACATGGCCGCGGCCTACGACCGGGGTTTCTTCGACGACCTGGTTACGCCGTTTCTGGGCCTCTATCGTGACGACAACCTGCGACCCGACGCGTCGGTGGAGAAGCTGGCGCAGCTTAAGCCGGTGTTCGGGGTGAAATCCGGTGACGCCACGATGACGGCGGGCAACTCGACGCCGTTGACCGACGGCGCTTCGGTGGCGTTGCTGTCCAGCGAAGACTGGGCCGAAAAGCACGGGCTGACTCCGTTGGCGTATTTCGTCGACGCGGAAACGGGCGCAGTGGACTATGTCAACGGCGCCGACGGGCTGCTGATGGCCCCGACCTATGTGGTGCCGCGACTGCTGGCGAGAAATGGACTGCAACTGCAGGATTTCGATTTCTACGAGATCCACGAGGCGTTTGCTTCGGTGGTGCTCGCGCACCTGCAGGCGTGGGAATCCGAGGAATACTGCAAGCAGAAACTGGGCTTGGACGCCCCGCTGGGGTCCATCGATCGGGCCAAGCTCAACGTCAACGGTTCGTCGTTGGCGGCCGGGCACCCGTTCGCCGCGACCGGCGGGCGGATTCTCGCGCAGACCGCCAAGCAACTGGCGGAGAAGAAGGCCAAGCAAAAGGGTGCCGGCAAGCCGCTGCGCGCGCTGATCTCCATCTGTGCCGCCGGCGGCCAGGGAGTGGCCGCCATCCTGGAAGCCTGACACCCGCCCGCGGGAAATTTCGCGGGCAGCAGTCGGGCAATGGTCGGGAAATGGTTTAGCGACCCGACGCCGCGGTTATCCGATTTGCGGATTGCTCCGTGTTGTCGTCCGACCCCCCGACCCGATGACAGCGCGGAGCATCCCTGTGATTTGGCCGCAAGACGGCGGCCAGCTAGAGGGGGCCACCGCTCGGAAGAGGGGATTCAGCGGTGGCCCCCCGTATAGGAATTGTGGCGCTGCCCAAGACACAAATTCCCCCATTCCGCAATGAAATGGGGGAACGTGCGTTGGCGGTGCTTGGTGGAGGGGCTAGAAGGCCGCCTCGTCAAGCTCCATGATGTCGTTGTCGAGCGTCTCGAGCACCTGACGAGTGCCGGTCAGCAGCGGCAGGAAGTTCTTGGCAAAGAACGACGCCACCGCGATCTTGCCCTCGTAGAAGGCCCGGTCGGTGTCGCTGACCCCGGCGTCGAGCTTCTCGATGGCCACCGCGGCCTGACGCTGCAGCAGCCAGCCGATAATCAGGTCGCCGACGCTCATCAGGAACCGCACGGAGCCCAGGCCCACCTTGTAGATGCTGCTGATGTCCTCCTGCGCGGCCATCAGGTAGCCGGTCATCGCCGCGGCCATCGCCTGCACGTCGGCCAACGCGGTAGCCAGCAGCGCCCGCTCGGCCTTCAACCGGCCATTGCCCGCCTCGTTCTTGACGAACTCCTCGATCTGGCTCGACACGTGGGCCAGCGCCACACCTTTGTCGCGGACGATCTTGCGGAAGAAGAAGTCCTGCGCCTGGATGGCCGTGGTGCCCTCGTAGAGGGAGTCGATCTTGGCGTCCCGGATGTACTGCTCGATCGGGTAGTCCTGCAGGAAGCCGGAGCCACCGAAGGTCTGCAGGCTCTCGGTGAGCTTGGCGTAGGCCTGCTCCGAGCCGACACCCTTGACCACCGGCAGCATCAGGTCGTTGACCCTGACGGCCAGGTCGGCGTCCACGCCCTGCACGGCCTTGGCCACCTCGGCGTCCTGGTAGGTCGCGGTGTAGAGGTACAGCGCACGCAGACCCTCGGCGTAGGCCTTCTGGGTCATCAGCGAGCGGCGCACGTCGGGGTGATGGGTGATGGTCACCCGCGGCGCGGTCTTGTCGGTCATCTGGGTCAGATCCGCACCCTGCACACGCTCCTTGGCGTAGGCCAGCGCGTTGAGGTAGCCGGTCGACAGCGTCGCAATCGCCTTGGTGCCGACCATCATCCGGGCCTGCTCGATGACCTCGAACATCTGCGCGATGCCGTTGTGCACCTCGCCGACCAGCCAACCTTTGGCGGGCACGCCGTGCTGGCCGAAGGCCAGCTCGCAGGTCGCGGAGACCTTCAGACCCATCTTGTGCTCGACGTTGGTGACGAACACGCCGTTGCGCTCGCCCAGTTCACCGGTCTCGAAGTCGAACAGGAACTTGGGCACGAAGAACAGCGACAGACCCTTGGTGCCGGGGCCGGCGCCCTCGGGGCGGGCCAGCACCAAATGGAAGATGTTCTCGAACAGGTCGCCGGAGTCACCGGACGTGATGAAGCGCTTCACGCCCTCGATGTGCCAGGAACCATCGTCCTGCTTGATCGCCTTGGTCCGGCCGGCGCCGACGTCCGAGCCGGCGTCCGGTTCGGTGAGCACCATGGTGGCGCCCCAGCCGCGCTCGGCGGCCAGCACGGCCCACTTCTTCTGCTCTTCGGTAGCGAGGTGATAGAAGATCGCCGCGAACCCGGCGCCACCGCCGTACATCCACACCGCCGGGTTGGCGCCCAGCAGATGCTCATGCAGGGCCCACACCAATGCCTTGGGCATCGGCATGCCGCCGAGCTCCTCGTCGATACCGACTTTGTCCCAGCCGGCCTCGAGCACAGCGCGCACCGACTTCTTGAACCCCTCCGGAAGCGTCACGGAGTGCGTCTCCGGGTCGAAGACGGGAGGATTACGGTCGCCCTCGACAAACGACTCGGCGATGGGGCCTTCAGCCAGTCGGCTGATCTCCGCGAGCATCTCGCTGGCGGTGTCGGCATCTAGGTCGCTGTAAGCACCCTCCCCGAGAGCCTTGTCGACTCCGAAGACTTCGAACAGATTGAATACCTGGTCGCGAACATTGCTTTTGTAGTGGCTCACGTGTCCTCCTCGATGAGACTGCCACTCGTGGTTGGGTACTAGGGCTAAGTTACCCACCAGTAACAGCGATAAGCATACCCATCGGTAACTTGAACGCAACACAGTGTGAGCTAAATTTCATCGGCTAAACAACCAACCGGTTGGGTTCTCGTTGATCGCGACCGTGGCGCGCCGTCTCACCAGCGGTGATGATGGGCAGGTGGCATCTGTGTCGAGCATCACTACCCTGCCTGTGGTCGATCTGAGCGCGCGCCCCGGCACACTGCGCAGGCAGCTGCGCGAGGCGGGCCACGACGTCGGCTTCTGCTATCTGACAGGCCATGGTGTGCCACAGCGGCTCACCCGCGAGCTGCTGGCGGCGGCGCGGCGGCTGTTCGCGCTGCCGCAGGCCGACAAGGACGCCATCGCCATGGTGCACAGTCCGCATTTCCGCGGCTACACCCGGATGGGCGGCGAGCTGACCGGTGGCCGGGTGGACTGGCGTGAGCAGCTCGACATCGGGCCGGAGCTGCCCCCGATCGGCGGTCCGGGCAGGCCGGATTACTTGTGGTTGCAGGGCCCCAACCAGTGGCCCGCCGGGTTGCCCGAGTTGCCCGAAATCATCAGGTCGTGGGACGCGGCAATGTCCCGGGTCGCCCGCACCCTGTTGCGGCACTGGGCGGCCGCGTTGGGCAGCCCCGGCGACATCTTCGATGCGGCCTTCGCCGAGACACCGGCCACCCTGATCAAGATCGTGCACTATCCGGCCGGTGCGCCCACCTCGCAGGGAGTGGGCGCACATCGCGACGCCGGGGTGCTCACGCTGTTGGCGGCCGAGCCGGGCACCCGGGGACTACAGGTGCGCCCGCCGCGCAGCGCCGCGGGCGACTGGATCGACGTCCCGGCGCGCGACGACGCGTTCGTCGTCAACATCGGCGAGCTGTTGGAGGTTGCCACCGGGGGGTATCTGCGGGCTACCGAGCACCGGGTGAATCTGCGCGAGGCGGCCGACCGGATCTCGGTGCCCTATTTCTTCAATCCGCGATTAGATGCGCACCTGCCCGTGCTGTCGCTGCCCGATCACCTCTCAGCCGATAGCGGCTTCCGCGCGGACCCGTCGGATCCGATTTTCTCGGTGTATGGGCGCAACGCCTGGAAAAGCAGATTGCGGTCGCATCCCGATGTTGCCGCAGCGCACGGCTACTCGGGTAGTGTCAGGATGCGAAAACCCCACCAGACGAATGAAGCCCGGTGAATCAATCCGACAAGCTGACACCGTCGTCGCTGCGTGACGCCTTCGGTCACTTTCCGACCGGGGTGGTCGCGATCGCGGCCGAAGTCGACGGGGTGCGTGAGGGCTTGGCGGCGAGCACATTCGTTCCGGTATCGCTGGATCCGCCGCTGGTGTCGTTCTGCGTGCAGAACACCTCGACGACATGGCCCAAGCTCAAAGGCGTGCCCGCGCTGGGGATCAGCGTTTTGGGCGAAGCGCACGACGACGCCGTGCGCACGCTGGCCGCCAAGACCGGCGACCGTTTCGCCGGGCTGGAAACCGTGGTCAACCGCAGCGGCGCCGTGTTCATCCAGGGGACCAGCGTGTGGTTGGAAAGCAGCATCGAACAGCTGGTCCCGGCCGGTGATCACACGATCGTCGTCTTACGGGTGAGCGACGTCCGGGTGAACCCCGACGTGGCACCAATCGTGTTTCACCGCAGCGTTTTCCGACGACTCGGCGTCTGATCGTTCAGCGGCGGAACAGTTTATTGCCCAGCCACACCAGCGGGTCGTACCGGTGGCCGGCCACCCGCTCTTTCATCGGGATGATGGCGTTGTCGGTGATCTTGATGTTCTCGGGGCACACCTCGGTGCAGCACTTGGTGATGTTGCACAATCCCAGGCCGGCCTCGTCCTGTGCCAGATCGCGCCGGTCCGCGGTATCGAGCGGATGCATCTCCAGCTCAGCGAGGCGGATGAAGAAACGCGGGCCGGCGAAGGCCTCTTTGTTCTCCTCGTGATCACGGATCACGTGGCACACGTTCTGGCACAGGAAGCATTCGATGCACTTACGGAATTCCTGCGACCGCTGGACGTCGACCTGCGCCATGCGGTACTCGCCGGGCTGCAAATCCTTGGGCGGGGCGAATGACGGGATCTCACGCGCTTTTTCGTAGTTGAACGACACGTCGGTGACCAGGTCGCGGATCACCGGGAACGTCCGCAGCGGCGTCACGGTGACCACCTCGTCTTCGGCGAAGGTCGACATGCGGGTCATGCACATCAACCGCGGTTTGCCGTTGATCTCCGCCGAGCACGATCCACACTTGCCCGCCTTGCAGTTCCAGCGCACCGCAAGATCGGGTGTTTGGGTCTGCTGCAGGCGATGGATGACGTCGAGCACCACCTCACCCTCGTTGACTTCGATGGTGAAGTTCTGCAGTGCGCCGCCGGTGTCATCGCCGCGCCACACCCGCATGGTGGCGTTGTACGTCATTAGCTTCTCCGTCCCGGGTGCTCGGCCAGCTCGCCGTCGGTGTAATACTTTTCCAACTCGGAAATCTCGAAGAGTTCCAGCAGGTCGGGTCGCATCGGCACTTGCGTCTGGCGGCTGACGCTGATGTGGGGGAGGCTGCGGTCACCTTCGGCCCGGCACACCAACAGCGTGTTGCGCCACTCGGCTTCCATCGCGGGATGGTCGTCACGGGTGTGCCCGCCCCGGCTCTCGGTACGTTCCAGCGCCGCCCGGGCCACGCATTCGCTGACCATAAGCATGTTGCGCAGGTCGATGGCCAAATGCCACCCCGGGTTGTATTGACGGTGCCCCTCAACCTGCAGCCTGGTGAACCGCTCCCGCAGCTCATCGAGCCGCGACAACGCCTGGGTGATCTCGTCGGCCCTGCGGATGATGCCGACCAGCTCGTTCATCGTGTCCTGCAGGTCCATCTGCAGCTTGTACGGATTCTCTGGAGAACCGTCTTTGGGCCCGTCGAACGGTGACAGCGCCAGCTTGGCCGCGGCGTCGATGGCCTCCTGGGAAACCGCCGGGCGGCTGTGCAGAGCCCGCACGTAGTCGGCGGCGCCCAACCCGGCGCGGCGGCCGAACACCAGCAGGTCCGACAGCGAGTTGCCGCCGAGCCGGTTGGAGCCGTGCATCCCGCCGGAGCACTCGCCGGCGGCGAACAGCCCGGGGACGATGGCCGCGCCGGTATCCGGGTCGACCTCGACACCGCCCATCACGTAGTGACAGGTCGGCCCCACCTCCATGGGTTCCTTGGTGATGTCGACCCCGGCCAGCTCCATGAACTGGTGATACATCGACGGCAGCCGCCGCTTGATCTCCTCGGCCGTCAGGCGTGAGGCGATGTCGAGGTAGACCCCGCCGTGCGGGGTACCACGCCCGGCCTTGACTTCCGAGTTGATTGCGCGGGCGACCTCATCGCGCGGCAGCAGGTCCGGCGTGCGCCGGGCCGAGTCGTTGTCCTTGAGCCACTGGTCGGCCTCTTGCTCGGTCTCGGCGTACTGGCCTTTGAACACCGGGGGGATGTAGCCGAACATGAACCGCTTGCCCTCGGAATTCTTCAGCACCCCGCCGTCGCCGCGGACGCCTTCGGTGACCAGAATCCCCTTCACGCTGGGTGGCCACACCATGCCGGTCGGGTGGAACTGGACGAACTCCATGTTGATCAGCGTCGCGCCGGCCCGTAGCGCCAGCGCGTGCCCGTCACCGGTGTACTCCCAGGAGTTCGACGTCACTTTGAACGACTTGCCGATCCCGCCGGTGGCCAACACCACAGCGGGTGCCTCGAACAACACGAACCGGCCGGTCTCGCGCCAGTAGCCGAACGCGCCCGATATCCGGTCGCCGTCTTTGAGCAGCTCGGTGATCGTGCACTCGGCGAATACCTTGATCCGCGCCTCGTAGTCGCCCAGTTCGGCGTGATCCTCCTGCTGCAGTGAGACGATCTTCTGCTGCAACGTGCGGATGAGTTCCAGGCCGGTGCGGTCGCCGACGTGGGCCAGCCGCGGATAGGTGTGCCCGCCGAAGTTGCGCTGGCTGATCCGGCCGTCTTTGGTGCGGTCGAACAGCGCGCCGTAGGTCTCCAACTCCCAAACCCGGTCCGGCGCCTCCTTGGCGTGCAGTTCGGCCATGCGCCAGTTGTTGAGGAACTTGCCGCCGCGCATGGTGTCGCAGAAATGGACTTGCCAGTTGTCTTTGGAGTTGACGTTGCCCATCGCCGCTGCCGCGCCGCCTTCGGCCATCACTGTGTGCGCCTTGCCGAACAGGGACTTGCACACCACGGCAACTTTCAGGCCCCGTTCGCGCGCCTCGATGACCGCACGCAAACCTGCGCCGCCGGCACCGATCACGACTACGTCGTAGGCGTGCCGCTCGACCTCAACCATGAATCCTCGCTTGTCTTGTCAGCCAATAAACCTGAGGTCATTGATGGTGCCGCTGGCCACCAGCATGATGTAGAAGTCGGTTATTACCAGCGTGCCCAACGTGATCCAGGCGAACTCCATGTGGCGGGTGTTGATCGCACTGACTTTCGTCCACAGCCAGTACCGGATTGGATGCTTCGAGAAGTGCTTGAGCCGGCCGCCGGTGACATGACGGCAGGAGTGACACGACAGCGTGTAGATCCAGAGCAGGGTCACGTTGCCGACGAGAATGACGTTGCCTAAACCGAATCCGAATCCGGACGGCGAGTGGAAGGCCTTGATGGCATCGTAGGTATTGATCACCGACACGACCAGCGCGATGTAAAAGAAGTACCGGTGGCTGTTCTGAATGATCAGCGGGAGCCGCGTTTCTCCGGTGTAGGTCGAATGCGGTTCGGCGACAGCGCATCCCGGCGGTGACTGCCACACCGATCGGTAGTAGGCCCGTCGGTAGTAGTAGCAGGTGATCCGGAAGCCCAGTAGGAATGGCAGCACCAGACTTCCCAACGGCATCCACCACGGGAAGTGGCCGAACCACACGCCCAGGTGGCTGGCCCCGGGTACACACGATGCACTGACGCACGGCGAGTAGAACGGCGTCAGGTAGTGGTAGTCGTCAACCCAGTAGGCGCTGCCCCACATCGCCCGGACAAAACCGTAGATCAAAAACGCAGCAAGCCCGAGGTCTGTTAGCAGTGGTGCCTTCCACCACCGGTCGGTGCGCAGCGTGCGCTGCGGCAGCTGCGCGCGGTTGGGTGAGAAGACGCCGGTAGCAGGACGGTTCGCCGTGGGTGCGCTCATCTACTGTGATCCTCTTCGGTGGGGCTCGTTGGAGGGTACTAAGTCACATATGAGCGCCCCGAATGCGGGGGTGGTCAGAGCCTGCTGTGACCACCTACCCCCTCGTCATCGACGTCGCGCCAGAACTCGGCGTCGTATTCGGTGTCCGGGATCGCGATCTTCTCGCCCGAATAGGGCGGGGTGACCGAGGTCAACTCCAATTCGCTGGCGTCGATGTCGAGCAGTTCGACATCGTTGAGGATCCGCTCGGCGTCGTTGACGATGCGGCGCATCGCGGGGGTATCGCCGTATCGCGACTTCAACGAGGTAACGCACCGCCGCAGACCACCGATGAGGTTGTGCAGTTCGGCGAGTTCAGTAGTGCTCGACAACGGATCTCCCTGCGCAGATGGTGTCATGGATCACAGTACGTTCGCTGTCGATACTATCCACTTCAGGCAGCGGAGGTGAGCCAAGTCACGTCCGCGCGACGAAAGGTCGCGATGGCAACCGACAGGACTCTGGCCGACCGGGCAACGGCGTTGCTGGCGCTGCATCAGCCCGGCAACCCGGTAATTCTGCCGACGGTGTGGGACGCGTGGTCCGCGCAGCTGGCAGCCGGCGCCGGGTTCGCCGCGCTCACCGTGGGCAGCCACCCGGTCGCCGACTCGGTGGGCAAGCCGGACGGCGAGGGCATGTCCTTCGACGACCTGCTGGGCCGGGTCGCCCAGATCACCGCCGCGGTGCAGGCGCCGGTGTCGGTGGACATCGAATCGGGTTACGGGCTGCCGGCGGCGCAACTGATCGACGGGTTGATCGGGGCGGGCGCGGTGGGGCTCAACATCGAGGACACCGTGCACAGCGAGGGCAAACGACTGCGCTCGGCGGGTGAGCACGCCGAGTTGGTCGCTGCCCTGCGCGCGGCTGCCGATTCGGCCGGTGTGCACGTCGTGATCAACGCCCGCACCGATCTGTTCTTGCGTAACGACGGTGACGACTCGGATCGGGTCGATCGCGCGGTGGCGCGGCTGAAACAGGCCGCGGCGGCCGGTGCCGACGCGTTGTACCCGGTGGGTCGCCACCAGCCGGAAACATTGCGGCGCTTCTGTGCTGAGCTGCCGCTTCCGGTCAACGCGATCGCCCTGCCCGACCAGGACGACCCGGCATCGTTCGGTCCGTTGGGTGTCGGGCGGATCAGCTTCGGCCCGTTCCTGCAGGGCGCGCTGTCGGCGCGGGCCAACGAGATTCTTCGCCGCTGGGCATGACAAATCCGGTGGAGCCGTTGGGCCCCACCGGATTTGGTGTCACGAACCTTACTTGGTGATCGCGATGCGCTTTGCGCCCTTGCCGGCTTGGTCTTTGTAAGCCCCCGCTACTCGAACGGTGAGCACACCGGCGTCGTAGGACGCGCTGAGCGCGTCGTCGGTGATGTGCGCCGGCAGCTGGAACGAGCGGTGGAACGAGCCGTAGCGGACTTCGCGCAGCATGCGCCCGTCCTTCTCCTCAGCGTGCTCGTCGCGGCGCTCGCCGCGGATGACCAGCTGTCCGTCGACGAGTTCGACGTTCACGTCCTTGTCGACATCGACACCGGGCAGCTCCAGGCGCACCACCGCGTCGTCGCCTTCCCGGACGATCTCCGCGGCCGGGCTGAAGCCATCAACTCCGAAAACCGGCTTGAACCAGTCGGTCACCGCCGCAGGCCCGAAGAAATCTTGCAGCCACCGGTCGGTGTCCCATCGCAGCCATCGGTCGAGGTCCCATGCAGGACGCGACCACAGTGTGATGTTGCTCATTGCTCTCTCCTCGTCGTGATGCGACCGACACCGCGTCGGTCTGCTATCCGGTAAAACCTGAGTCGCCTACGCTTAAGTTCCACCTGGATGTTCGCTCATAGTGAACGTGAGCCAGGCCGACTTGTTTCAGTGTGAGATCACCGTCACGACGAGGGCACATCATGTGAAACATCCCGGAAATATCGCATTCCTAGCCTCGTGAACATGGCTCCGGTCGGAAATCCCTGCGCCACGCGCGATGTCGTCGTGGTCGGACATGGCATGGTGGGCCACCGGTTCGTTGAAGCGCTGCGCGCCCGAGACACCGACGGTCGCTGGCGAATCACTGTGCTGGCCGAGGAATCCGACCCCGCATACGACCGGGTGGGTCTGACCGGCTACACCCAACACTGGCAACGCGACCAGCTCGCCTTGCCCGGCAACGAGTACACCGGCGACGAGCATGTCAGGCTGCTGCTGAACTCCCGGGTCGCCGATATCGATCGGGCCGCCAGGCAGGTGGTCACCAGCAGCGGTAAGCAATTCGGCTACGACAAACTGGTGCTGGCCACCGGGTCTTACGCCTTCGTGCCCCCAGTTCCGGGCCACGACCTGCCCGGCTGCCACGTGTACCGCACGTTCGACGACCTGGACGCCATCCGTGCCGATGCCCAGCGCACCCTCGACGCCGGCCACATCAGCACCGCCGTGGTCATCGGCGGTGGCCTGTTGGGGTTGGAGGCCGCGAACGCGCTGCGCGGGTTCGGGTTGCAGACCCACATCGTCGAGTTGGCGCCGCGACTGATGGTCCAACAGCTCGACGAGGCCGGCGGCGCGCTGCTGGGCAGGATGATCGCCGACCTCGGGATCTCGGTGCACCTCGATGTGAAAACCGATTGGATCGAATCCTTCGAGCATCTGGATGGCTGGCGATCGCTGCGCGTACACCTGTCGGACTGCGAGGTCATCGACGCCGGCCTGGTCATCTTCGCCGCAGGCGTGCGGCCACGGGACGAATTGGCGAGCGCGGCGGGCCTGGCGATCGCCGACCGTGGTGGCGTGCTCACCGACTTATCCTGCCGGACAAGTGATTTCAATATTTATGCGATCGGAGAGGTGGCGGCCATCGAGGGCCGCTGCTATGGCCTGGTCGGGCCGGGGTACACCAGCGCCGAGGTGGTCGCCGACAGGCTGCTGGACGGTGCGGCTGAGTTTCCCGAACCCGACATGTCGACGAAGCTCAAGCTGCTCGGTGTCGACGTCGCCAGTTTCGGCGACGCGATGGGCACGACCGAGAACTGCCTGCAGGTCGTCGTCAACGACGCGGTCAAGCAGACCTACGCCAAGCTGGTCCTCTCCGACGACGCGAAAACTCTGCTGGGGGGGATTCTCGTCGGCGACGCCAGCGCTTACGGGGTGCTGCGGCCGATGGTCGGCTCCGCGCTTCCCGGCGACCCGCTCGCGCTGATTTCACCGGCCCCAGGCAGCGGTGCCACGGGGCTGGGAGTGGGCGCGCTGCCCGGTTCGGCGCAGATCTGCTCGTGCAACAACGTCACCAAGGCCGAGCTGACCGACGCGATCGCCGGCGGCTGCACCGATGTGGCGGGCCTGAAATCCTGCACGGCGGCGGGTACGTCGTGTGGTTCGTGTGTGCCGCTGCTCAAGCAGTTGTTGGAGGCTGAGGGGGTCGAGCAGTCCAAGGCGTTGTGTGAGCACTTCGGTCAGTCCCGCGCCGAGCTGTTCGAGATCATCACCGCCACCTCGATCCGCACCTTCTCCGAGTTGTTGGAGCGCTTCGGCACCGGAAAAGGCTGCGACATCTGCAAACCCGTCGTCGCCTCGATATTGGCGTCCACCGGATCAGAACACATCCTCGACGGCGAACAGGCGTCCCTGCAGGACTCCAACGACCATTTCTTGGCCAACATCCAACGCAACGGCAGCTATTCGGTGGTGCCGCGGGTTCCCGGTGGGGACATCAAACCCGAACATTTGATCCTGATCGGCCAGATCGCGCAGGACTTCGGCCTGTACACCAAGATCACCGGCGGCCAGCGCATCGATCTTCTCGGCGCCCGCGTCGATCAACTGCCGGCGATCTGGAAGCGGCTGGTCGACGCCGGGATGGAATCCGGGCACGCCTACGGCAAGGCGGTGCGCACCGTGAAAAGCTGCGTGGGCAGCGACTGGTGCCGCTACGGACAACAGGATTCGGTGCAACTGGCCATCGACTTGGAGCTGCGCTACCGGGGGCTGCGCGCCCCGCACAAGATCAAGCTGGGTGTGTCGGGCTGCGCCCGCGAATGCGCCGAGGCCCGCAGCAAGGACGTCGGGGTGATCGCCACCGAGAAAGGCTGGAACCTCTACGTGGGCGGCAACGGCGGCATGACCCCCAAACACGCCCAGCTGCTGGCCAGCGACCTCGACACGGCGACACTGATCCGCTACATCGACCGGTTCCTGATGTTCTACGTGCGCACCGCCGACCGGCTGCAGCGCACCGCGCCGTGGATCGAATCGCTCGACGGCGGACTCGATCACGTCCGCGAAGTGGTGTGCGAGGACTCGCTGGGGCTGGCCGCAGAGTTCGAAGCCGCAATGGCCCGCCACGTGGCCAACTACAAATGCGAATGGAAAGGCGTGCTGGAAGACCCCGACAAACTGTCGCGGTTCGTCTCCTTTGTCAACGCCCCCGACGCCGTCGATTCGACGGTGGCCTTCACCGAGCACAACGGCCGCAAAAGGCCCGCGCCGGTATCCATCGGTATGCCTTCGATGCCGCAGGCATCGGATAGTCAATGTCAGGAGATCTCATGACGCTGTTAGACGACATGACCGACGTGGCGACATTCGCTGACGAAATCTGGACCACAGCATGTGATTACGACTACCTGATCCCTGGCCGGGGTGTCTGTGTGCTGCTGGACGACGGGTCGCAGGCGGCGTTGTTCCGGCTGGACGACGGATCATTACGTGCGCTGGGCAACATCGACCCGTTCTCGGGCGCCGCGGTGCTGTCCCGCGGAATCGTCGGTGACCGCCGCGGACAAGCAGTGGTCCAGTCACCGATCGCCAAGCAGGCTTTCGCGTTGGACGATGGCCGCTGCCTCGACGATCCCGCCGTGGCGGTGCCGGTCTACCCGGTCCGCGTGATCGACGGCACCGTCCACGTCGGCCGGTCTCCTCGCCTTCAGGCCGGAACGGCGGTGCGGGCCGCCTGAAACCGGCTCGCGATGAGCCGGGCCAGGCCCGGGTGAGCGCTCAGCGGTGCGCTGACCAGATCGGCACCCGCGCGGTGCGACCGCTCGAAGAACATGCCTTCGGCCAGTAGGTAGGACGCGACCGCTACCCGGCGAGTAGACCTCGAACGCGCCCGGGCAACCGCCTGCTCGACCGTGGGCTCACCGGTTGCGGCGAAGGCCAAATCCACCGCCGATCCGGTCAGCGCGGAGAGCATCCTGGCGGTGCTGCGCAGATCGGCGCGGGCGGCGTGATCGGACGTGCCGGCCGCCGCCAGCACGATCGAATCTCCTGGGCGCCAACCAGACTCACGTAGCTGGTCGATCACGATCATGGCCAGTTGCGGGCTGGGCCCCAGCGCGGGCGTGACGGTGACGTCGGGATGGCCGCTGGCCGCGACGTGCGCGGGCAGGTCGGTGCGCACATGGTATCCGCGGGACAAAAAGGCCGGCACCACGATTGCAGGCTCGCCGCCGGCCGCCGCGTTGGCGAGTATCTCGGTGGGCGTGGGTCCCAACACGTCGACGAATCCCACCTGCACGGTGTCATTCAGCAATGTGCTGACCTGTTCAGTGAGGTCGCCGATCATGGCGATGCCCTCTGGGCGGCGTGTGCCGTGCGCCACCAGGATCCGGCTCATGCGACGTCCCATTGCTCGTCGATGGCCAGTCGATAGCCGCGTTTGACGACGGTTGCCACGATGTTCCTGTCGCCCAACGCTGTTCGAAGGCGCAACACGGCGGTATCGACCGCGTGGGTGTCACTGCCGTTGCCCGGCAAAACCCGAAGCAATTCACTGCGAGCGACCACGGCCCCCGGCCGTTGCGCCAATGCGCGCAACGTCGCCATGCCCGCGGGCGACAGTGGCTTGATGGCGCCGTCGACGAGCACACACGATCCGCGGATCTCGATGGCGTGACCCGCTGCGTGCAGCGTGCTGGACCGCAGCGACGGCAGTTCGTCGGCGATGTGACGGGCCAACGCGCCCAGCCGCATGCGTTGCGGCGAAGATGTCGGAATGCCCAGGCGCACCAGTGGTTGAGCGGTGACCGGGCCCACGCACATGGCACGCACGTCGGTGCGCAACGCGGCCAGCAGCTGGTCGTAGATGCCCATTTCGCGGGCCCGCTGTAGCGTCGCCGCCACCGCCGGTGCCGAGGTGAAGCTGACCGCATCCACCTGACGCTGTGCGATCTGGGCGACCAGCGCGTTGAAGTCTACCGGTGGAGCGGGCTGCCAGCGGTACACCCGGACCGGCACCACTTCGGCTCCGGCCGTACGTAATTCGTCAACAAACTCCGGAAACGGGTCCCAGTCCGCGCTGGCGCCATGCAGCTGCAGCGCGATCCGGCGACCGTGCACACCGGCCTCCAGCAGGTAGTGCAGCACCTCACGGGAGGATTCCGATTGCGGGCTCCACTCCTCGTGCAACCCGGCGGCACGCAGTGCCCCGGTGGCTTTCGGCCCGCGGGACACAATACGGGCGCTTGCCAGGGCTTTGAGCAGCAGGTCGGTCAGCCCCCACCCGTCGGCAGCGGCGATCCAGCCGCGAAACCCGATACCCGTCGTGGCGATCAGAATATTTGGCGGACGGGCGACCAGCGCCTCGGTGTGGCGGTGCAGTTCGTCGTCGTCGTGCAGTGCGACTTTGGTGATCGCGGGGGCGGCGCAGACGGTGGCGCCTTGTTTGCAGAGCATCGCGCACAGCTCGTCGGCGCGATGCACGGACGTCACTGCCACTCGGTAACCGGCAAGCGGTAACGAGTCGGGTTGACCCATAAAACGTGTGTATGCCCGACAGATTGCCGCAGCGTTACCTGGGAATTTCCGACGAGTTGCTCCGGCGTCACGCGGCCGGGGCGCTGGTTTACACGGCGCTGCGGGTCGGCGCCGTGTGCTCGCCGGGCACCGCGGTGGCCGACGAGGGCGTGCGCACGTACATGGCCCACGTCAGCACCGAAGCTCCCAGGTAGAACACCAAAAACACCCAGAACGCCGCGGTCTCTTCACCGGTGCTCGCGTAGGACTGCCGCAGCGCCAGATTGATCGCCACACCGCCCAGCGCACCGACCGCCCCGGCGAATCCGATCAGCGCGCCCGACATATCCCGCGCCCAGTGGCGGCGTTCGGATTCACTGGCATCCAAACCACGGCTGCGCGCCTCGAAGATCGACGGGATCATTTTGAACACCGAACCGTTGCCGATCCCGGACAAGACGAACAGCGCGACGAAGCCGACGATGTAGCCGAGCATCGCCGCACCGCTGGTAGCCGGACCGCTGTGCTCGTCGTACACGCTCACGCCGACCAGGAGCCCGGCCGCGAGGATCATTCCGGCGAACGCGGCCAGGGTCACCCGGCCGCCGCCCACCCGGTCGGCCAGCCTGCCGCCGTAGATCCGGGACAGCGAACCCAGCAGCGGCCCGAGGAAGGCGATCTGTGCGACGTGCAGCGACGCCTGCGCAGCGGTTTGTCCGCCGCCCAGAAAGTTGATGTAGAGCACGCGGCCGAACGCGAACGAGAACCCGATGAACGAGCCGAAGGTACCGATGTAGAGCAGCGAGATCACCCAGGTATGCCGCTCGCGCAGGATCGAACCCAGGTGGCCGACCTCGATGCGGTGGTCCAGGTTGTCCATGAACAACGCCGCCGCGATCCCGACGATCGCCAGCAGCACCAGGTAGACCGCGCACACCAGATACGGTTGCCGGTTGCCGGCGATGGCGAGCACGAACAGCCCGACCACCTGAACGATCGCCACCCCGAGGTTGCCGCCACCGGCGTTGACCGCCAGCGCCCAACCCTTGAGCCGTTGTGGGTAAAAGGCATTCACGTTGGCCAACGATGCCGAATAGTTGCCGCCACCCAACCCGGTAGCCGCCGCGCACAGCACGTACGGCCACAGTGGCAGGCCGGGGTGAGCGAGCAGCAGCATGGTCGCGACCGTCGGGATCAGCAATATCAGCGCCGAAAACGTCGTCCAGTTGCGCCCGCCGAATTTCGCTATGCCCATTGCGTAAGGGATCCGCACGCATCCCCCGACGAACATGGCGACGGCCGCCAGCAGGAATTTGTCGGCAGCGGTGAATCCGTAAACCTCTTGCGGCATGAACAGCACCATCACCGACCACAGCGACCAGATCGAGAATGCGACATGGTCCGACATGACTGTACAGATCAGGTTACGACCGGCGACGATTTTGTTGCCGGCCTCCCAGGCAACGGCGTCCTCGGGATTCCAATCAAAGATCTTGTGCGAGCGGGTCATGCAGCACTACCTTTCGAATCCCAATGCACCCCAACAGCATTACGCTCACAGGGGTGCCGGAACGACCAAATCTGGTTCGTGTCCGGCACCCCCGTGCGCCGGAGCTCGCCGCCACGACAACTCCGGCTCTCGGCAAGCTCGATTGTTACGCCCGGTCTGCGGGCATACCGCGTTGTATCGGAGTCGTATTGGGCAATTCCACACCAGTAACCAAAACCGGGTCAAGCCAGATTCGATGCCAACCGCTGAAAGTTGTATTCCAGTTAGCTGTATGAATGCTGGTAGCGTTCGCGCGGCGTTGTGTCGCGGTATACTGCTCCGTCCCAACATCTTTCAGGTGATGCGACGGCGGTCACACTTTCGTGAGGCCGGTTTCCGGCAAGGCGATGTGAGCGGGCGGCAAACTCGGTCGGCGAATGTACATCGCCCAGGTTGTCACGGATGCGGCAAGGTAGAACGAGATGAAGGTCCACAATGCCGCCGTCGCTGACCCACTGCCCAGATATGACTGCCGCAGCGCGAGATTGATCCCGACGCCCCCGAGCGCGCCGACCGCGCCGGCGAAGCCGATCAGCGCGCCCGACATGGCGCGTGACCACTGCTGACGCTGCGCTTCGCTGGCGTTCAGTGATCGGCTGTGCGCGTCGAAGATTGACGGAATCATCTTGTAAACAGAGCCGTTTCCAATCCCGGACAACACGAACAGTGCGATGAAACCGATGACGTACCCCGTCATCGTGGCGCGGTCCGAGAACTCGCTGCCGTGGTCGTCGTGGGTGCTGACCACGACCAGTAGGCCGGCGGCCATGATCATGCCCGCGAACACCACGAAAGTGGTGCGGCTACCACCAACGCGGTCAGCCAGTTTGCCGCCGTATACCCGTGCCAGTGATCCCAACAGGGGCCCGATGAACGCGATTTGGGCGGCATGCAGCGATGCCTGCGCCGCGCTTTGCCCGCCGGCGGTGAAATTGATCTGCAGCAGTTGGCCGAACGCGAACGAGAACCCGATGAACGAGCCGAAGGTGCCGATGTAGAGCAGCGAGATCACCCAGGTGTCACGCACAAACAGGATCGACCGCATGGCAGTGACGTCGATGCGGTGGTGGTCGAGGTTGTCCATGTACCACGCGGCACCGACCCCGGCAACGGCCAAGAACACCACATAGAACGCGCAGACCCAGTACGGCTGCGTGTTGCCCGCGGTGGCGATGACGAGCAGACCGATCACCTGGATCAGCGGCACCCCGAGGTTGCCGCCGCCGGCATTGACGGCCAACGCCCACCCCTTGAGCCGCTGCGGGTAGAACGCGTTGACGTTGGTCATCGATGCTGCGAAATTGCCGCCGCCGAGTCCGGTCAAGGCCGCGCACACCAGGTACGGCCACAGCGGAAGGCCGGGGCGGGCCAACAGCGCGATCGTGCCGAAGGTCGGGATCAGCAGCACCAAAGCCGAGAACACGGTCCAGTTGCGGCCACCGAACGTCGCGGTGGCCAGCGTGTACGGGATGCGCAAACAGGCACCGACCAGTGTCGCGGTGGCGGCCAGTAGGAACTTGTCGCCGGCCGAAAACCCGTATACCGCCTCGGGCATGAACAACACCAGCACCGACCAGATGGACCAGACCGAGAAGCCCGCGTGTTCGGCTACCGTCGACCAGATCAGGTTGCGTCGGGCGATGTTCTTGTTTCCGGCCTCCCATGCAACCCGGTCTTCAGGGTCCCAGTCGGCGATCAAATGCGAGCGTGGCATGCGGCCACCGTAGGAACGCCGTGTTACGCGAAAAGTGTGTGTCGTGACCCGGGGGTGAACTTCCGCTCACGGCTGCGCAGGGGCCGCGTGAGACTGAAAGTGTAGGCTCCATCAAACTACTGGTCTGCCAACCGATTCGATTTCCGCTGCATCTAGGAATTCTCGATATGGATATTCGTCACACCCTGACCGCAATCGTTCCCTGCACGGACCTCGATGCGAGCGAGGAGTTTTATGGCCGATTGGGCTTCTCCCGTAGTCAATCGGAGTATCCGGCAGACGACCACTACCGGATGCTCGACGATGGTCGCGGGGCGGCGGTTCACCTCACCCGCGCTGTCGATGAGCTGACTGCCCGGGTCGCCGACGCGATCATCGCGAACAGCGGCCCGGAAGTAAAGCCTTGGGGGATGTACGAATTCGCATTATCCGACCCCGACGGGACCCTTGTCCGTGTGGGCTGGCAGGCGCGGTTGCGGTCCCAAAGTCCTTAGCCGTCGCCTGAGTTGGATATCGACGCCGCCGTAGCGCAATTGCGCATCATCTAGACACCGAGCGCAGGGTCGGCACAAGTCGGACCAGTTCGGCCTGACATGTGTGCGGGTCTTGTCTCAGACGTGCTGCAGGTGACCAGGGCGTTGTCGGGCAGTACCGCTCCGCAAATGGAGTAGCCGACTACGCTACGAGGTTTTCGGACCGCGTCCAAGACTGCCCTCAGCGATTGGGAGCGACGATAGGGACCCGCCATGGACAGTCATCACCGCACTCATATCCCCGTGCAGGTGCGGCCCGGCACGGGGCGAGTCACCCGCTCGGTGACGATTAGGTTGTGAAATGTCAACGGACGCTTTTACGTCGACTGAGCTCGAGGTAATCGACAAGGGTATCTGTACGCCCGCGCATCCGGCCCCGCTGCTGTTCGTGCACGGCGCCTGGCACGGGGCATGGTGCTGGGATGAATACTTCCTGGACTTCTTCGCGGACAAGGGTTATCGTGCGCTGGCCGTCAGCCTACGTGGCCACGGCCAGAGCCCGACCACCAAGTCCCTGCGTAGCTGTTCTTGCAAAGACTATGTCGACGATGTCCGCTCGGTGGCGGGCCGCCTGGTCACGCCTCCGGTGCTGATCGGTCACTCGATGGGCGGCTACGTGGTACAGAAATATCTGGAGTCGTGCACGGCGCCGGCAGGTGTTTTGCTCGCCTCGGTGTCCTGTCGAGCTATACACGGTTTCACGCTGCGACAGACGCAGCGGCACTCGTGGCTCATGTCCAAAGCCATGATCACCGGCAAATCGTCAGACATGGTCAACACCCCCACGCGGGCGCGCCAACGCTTCTTCTCCCCGGAAACCCCCGAAACCGACATCGCGCGGTACGTCGGCCTGCTGCAGGAAGAAAGCCAACTGGTGGCGTGGGATGCGTTGCTGTTCAACGTCCCCAGACCCAGACGGGTGACCACACCCTTGCTCGTGCTGGGTGCCGAAGACGACGGCTGTTTTACCGTCAAGGCGGCGCGTGCATTGGCGCGTTCCTACCGCACCGACGCGGAGATCTTTCCCGGCATGGGCCACAACATGATGCTCGAGCCGGGCTGGGCCGCGGTCGCCGAACGGATCCACAGCTGGCTTGGCGCGCAGCGCCTGTGATAAGTGTCTGAACGGAGCGGTGGCCAGTGGGGTCATCGCGGCCGCCAGAAACGGCCCGGCACTCGCGCCGAGACCGATCAACCGGCGACGGCGGGCCTTGGCGTTCCGCGACCGACGATCCCACTTGGTGCTGGGCTGGTGAGCCATTGTCTTTACTCTTCCCGTGCTTCACCGCTGAACGTTGCTGGACGCCGGCGAAATCATGGGCAGGCTATACGGGTAGACCTACCAGACGTCGCCGTCGCGCCAGTCACAGGTCAGCTCGGCGGTGGTGTCCAGCTCGACTCCGACCGGCAACACGAACACCGACCCGTCCTCCTCGGGGGTCCGCACCGTTCCGGTGGGCGTCAGCACCGATGTCGGCCCGCGCCACGGCAGCCAGCCGCGCACGGCGTAGAGCCGCCGTCCGCGGTCGGTGGAACTCAGTGCGCCAAGCGGATAAGCACCGCGAATGACTTGTTCGCACGCGTCGAGTATCGCGATGGCCAGCCCCTGACCGCGCCATTCCTCGGCCACTGCGACCGCTTCGATGTAGCCGCACCGCAGTGGGGTCCCGCGGTAGATCAGTCGCCGTTGCACCACCGCGCCGTGCGCGATGATCGAGCCGTGCTGCCAGATCAGAGCATGCATTCCGCCCAGCGCGTGGTCCCAATCGGTGTCGGAGAATTCACCGGCGAAGGCGTCGATGACCATCCGGCGGGCACTCTGCCAGGTCTCGTTGTCGAGATCGGCAGTGTGAACCAGGCGGGCGGTGTGTACCTGGGTGCGCACACTGCTGGTTTACCAGCTTTACCGCCCCGCTGTCACCGCGCTCGACGCCGACGCCAGCGGCGACCGGGGTCGTGACCAATGCAGCCGCACGTATTGGCCGGGCCGGATCTGGGCCACCTTGTCGATGTTGTGGTAAGCGACGACTCCGGCCACCGGATAGCTGCCGGTTATCGGA
The DNA here is from genome assembly GCA_002101905.1 of Mycobacterium shimoidei. Lineage (GTDB taxonomy): Bacteria > Actinomycetota > Actinomycetes > Mycobacteriales > Mycobacteriaceae > Mycobacterium > Mycobacterium shimoidei. The sequence goes on from LQPU01000043.1 coordinate 32,711, forward strand.
TGGTCCGGTCCCAGGATCACCGGTAAACCGTTGGGCGGCACCTGGATCGCGCCGCGGGTGGCGCCCTCGCTGGGCAGTTGACGATCCGGCCACCGATACTGCAGTGGGCGTCCCTCCAACCGCATCCCCACCCGGTCACTGCGGTCGGAAGCCATCCAAATCGTGTGTACCAGCGCGTCCGGATCGACCAGCCAGTCATCGCGCGGCCCCGGCACCACCAGCAGTTCCACCAGGTGCTCTTCGATCGGCTCCACCGGGGCCTGGTCGAGCTCAGGGTAGTCGTCGGTGTGCTCGCCGATCGGCAGCACGTCACCGGGCTGCAACGGCAGTGGGCCGATCGCCGACATAACGTCGTAGCTGCGCGAGCCCAACACGGGCGTGACATCGATGCCGCCGCGTACCCCCAGATAGCTGCGCAGCCCCGCATAGGGGGAACCCATCGAGATGACGTCCCCATCACGGACATGGTGAATGCTGTTGATGCCGAACGGGATTCCGTTGACCGACGGGTCGGTGTCGGCACCGGTAACCGCGATGTCGACGTCGCCGCCGCGGATTCGGGCAGCAAAACCGCCGAAGGTCACCTCGATGGTGGCCCGGTCGTCGGGGTTGGCAACCAGCCGGTTGGCCAGGGTGTGCGAACGGTGGTCGGCCGCCCCGGAGCGGGTGACACCGAGATCGGCCAGCCCGACCCGGCCGAGATCCTGAACAAGCGCCAACGGTCCGGGGCGCAGGATTTCCAGCGTGGTCACAATCGGGCTCCTAAGCGGCTCGGAACTGGACCCACATGCCCGGCGTCAACAGCGCCGGAGTGGGCCGGTCGATGTCCCACACGACGGCGTCGGTGTGGCCGATCAGCTGCCAACCACCGCGGGACCGTCGCGGGTATATCCCGCAGAATTCACCCGCCAGGCCCACCGCGCCGGCAGGCACCGATGACCGCGGCTCGCAGCGCCGCGGCACGATCAAACGCGGGTCGCCGCCGACCAGGTATGCGAACCCGGGCGTTGATCCGCCGAAAGCGACTCGCCACCGGGTAGCGGTATGCGCGTGGATGACCTGCGCGGTGCTCAGCCCGGTACGGTCGGCCACCTCGGCGAGATCGGCGCCGTCATAGACGACGTCGATCACCGTGCACTCCTCCGGAGGAGCGGTCGGCTCTACGTCGGGGTTCACCCGCAACTTGCGCAACCGGTTACGGACGACGCCCTGGTAGCGCGGACCGTCGAGTTTTATCAGCACGGTCCGTGAGGCCGGGACAATGTCGAGCACACCGGGCAGCGCCGCCTCACGCAGCGCTGCCGCCCACGCCAATACGTCTGCGGTGTTGTCGAATTGCAGCAGCAGGGCCTGATCGCCGTAGTCCAGAACCATATCGGCGAGGCTCAGATCCATTGCCACACTCATTACTCGACAGTAACCCCGCATGACCGGCGCGGAAACAACTTTTCGAGCACTGCCAGAGGTGCCTTAGCAAACGCTCAGACGGTCGGCTCCGGCGGGTTCTAGTGCAGGATCTTGGCCATCATCGGAGGCAGTTGATCGGCCAGCAGCGGGTAACTCAACGGCGAGGCGAAGGCGATCGCCCCGGCTTGGTCCTTGGTGGTGAACACGCTGCGCGACGCCAGACTCGCCGCGTCGGGATCGGCCATGAGGGCCGCATGATCGTCCTCGCTGTCGGTTGTCCAGATAAGCAGATCGGCGGCACCGAGCACGGGTTTGATCTGGTCTCGCGGCACGAACGCGCGGTGCGAATCGACGGCGAATTCGTTGACGCCCTCGGCGATGACCAGACCCATCTGGGTCAAGAACTCGGCGCGCCAACCCGTCGTCGCGATCGCGTTGTCCTGGTAGAGCGTGCCCTGCAGTAGCAGCACCTTTTTGCCCTTGAATCCCCGATTGGCGTCCGCAACATCGGCGAACCGCTTGTCCACACCGTCGATCAGCGACTTCATCTGATCGCTCTGAAACACCGCTTGGCCGATCGCGGTCGCTTGGACCTTCCACGGCTCGAAGAACGCGTCGCCGTCGGACTGTGGAATCGTCGGAGCGATGGCCGACAGCTTCTGGTAGGTGTCGGCGTCCACCCCGGCATCGGTGGCCACGATCAAATCGGGTTTGAGACGGGCGATCTGCTCGATCGAGATTCCGTTGTCAAGGCTCAAGACAACGGGTTTGGCGTCGCCGAGTTTGGGCTGGGCCCAAGGCCATACGGCGAACGGCTGGTCGCCGAACCAGTTGGTCACCGCGATCGGGACGACTCCGACGGCCAGCAGATCGTCATGGCAGGTGTAGCCGGCGCTGACGACCCGCTTGGGTGGCTCCGGCACGGTCGTCTCACCGAAGGCGTGCGTGATCGTCACCGGCTGGCCAGCGGTGTCGCTGGATTCGGCTTTGTGCGACGAGCAAGCCGCCGAGGTGGCTGTGAGCAGCCCGGCGGCCCCGGCAGCGCGCAGGAATCCGCGTCGACTCCATTGCTGGTGCATCGCTTGAGGCCTCACGTCAGGGGTGGTGTCGAGAGCAATTCTCTCGCACTCATGGCGAGCGCTGTTGTGGGATTGCACCGTATCCACCCCCACCGGGGGTTTCGATCACCAGCATGTCGCCGGGCCGGACTTCGGTTGAGTCGCACCCGGCCAGCTCGACGGTGCTGCCGTCGGCGCGTTCTACCCGGTTGCGTCCCGGCTCGCCGGGTGAGCCCCCGGCCATACCGTAGGGCGGGACTCTGCGATGGCCGGACAACGTGCTGACGGTCATGGGTTCAGTGAACTCGATTCGGCGGATCGCGCCGTCACCGCCACGCCATCGGCCGGCGCCGCCGCTGCCGCGCCGGATGGCGAATTCCCGCAGCAGCACCGGGAAACGCCATTCGAGGACTTCGGGATCGGTGAGCCGGGAGTTCGTCATGTGTGTCTGCACGACGGACGCCCCGTCGAACCCGTCACCGGCCCCCGAGCCGGAGCCCAGGGTTTCGTAGTACTGGTACCGGTCGTTGCCGAAGGTGACGTTGTTCATCGTCCCGGCTCCCTCGGCCTGCACCCGCAGCGCAGCGAACAGCGCGCCGGTGATCGCCTGCGAGGTTTCGACGTTGCCGGCCACGACCGCGGCCGGGTAGGTCGGCGCCAGCATCGACCCGTCCGGGATGACGATCCGCAGCGGGCGCAGGCAGCCGTCGTTGAGCGGGATGTCGTCGGCAACAAGGGTCCGGAACATGTAGAGCACCGCGGCGGTCGCCACCGAGGACGGCGCGTTGAAGTTCGTGTCCAGTTGCGGCGAGGTTCCGGTGAAGTCGATAGTTGCGCTGCGGGTGGCACGGTCCACGGTGATGCGGACGGCGATCGTTGCGCCGGAATCCATTTGGTAGCGGTATTCGCCGTCGTCAAGCTTGTCGATGACCCGCCGCACTGCTTCCTCGGCATTGTCCTGGACGTGGCGCATATACGCCTGCACGACATCGAGGCCGAACTCGTCGATCATTTTGCGAACTTCCTCGACGCCTTTCTGGTTGGCGGCGATCTGTGCGCGCAGATCGGCGAGGTTGGTGTCGGGATCACGGGACGGAAAGCGCGCCTCGGTGAGCAGCCGACGGGTTTCGGCTTCCCGCAAGCGTCCGTTCTCTGCGAGCAACCAGTTGTCGAACAACACACCTTCCTCATGGATTTCGCGGCTGTTCGCCGGCATGGATCCCGGTGTGATTCCACCGATTTCGGCATGGTGGCCGCGAGAAGCGACAAAGAACAGCACTGTTTCGCCCGCGATGTCGAACACCGGGGTCACGACGGTGATGTCCGGCAGGTGGGTACCGCCGTGGTAGGGGTCGTTGATCGCATACACGTCGCCGGGTTTTATCTGGTCGCCGCGCCGGCGGATCACTTCCTGGACGCAGGTGCCCATCGAGCCGAGGTGCACCGGGATGTGCGGGGCGTTCGCGACGAGGTTGCCCTGCGGGTCGAACAGCGCGCAGGAGAAGTCCAGCCGCTCACGGATATTCACCGACTGCGCGGTGGCTTCCAACCGGAAGCCCATCTGCTCGGCGATCGACATGAACAGGTTGTTGAAGATCTCCAGCAGTACAGGGTCGGCCTCGGTGCCCACGTCTGGCCGCGGGGCGGCGGCCACTCGTGCGATGAGCAGATGCCCGGCCTGGGTCATCGTGGCGCGCCAGCCGTCGTCGACCACGGTCGTGGCGTTGGCCTCGGCGATGATCGCCGGGCCGACCACGATGTCCCCCGCTCGCATCTGCTCCCGGTGATGCAGCGGGGCGTCATGCCACGACTCGCCGGAGTAGACACGGACGGTTTCTGACGAGCGGGCGGTGTCGGCGCGCTGATCGCCCAGATGGGACAGGTCAGGTTGCTCGGTGAGCCCCGTCGCCTCGACTGAGATTGCCCCGGCGATCAGCGGACGCTGCATCAGAAACGAGTACGTCGCTTGATGCGCGGCTTCGAATGCCGCGGTCATCGTGTCGAGGTCGGCCAGTTCGACCGGGATGGGAGTGTCAGTTCCCTGGTAGCGCAGGTGCACTCGCCGAACCACGCGGATACGTTCCGGCGGAACGCCCTCGTCGAGCAGTTCGCCTTTGGCCTCCCTCTCGAGGGAGTCCGCGACGGCCGCCAGTCTGTTCATGGCGGCGCTCTCGAGCCGGGTCTCGACCGACTGCTCACGCATCGCGGTGGTGTCGGCCAGGCCGATCCCGAGTGCGGAGAGCACACCGGCCATCGGCGGGACGAGCGCGGTGCGGATCCCGAGCGCGTCGGCGACCGCGCACGCATGCTGCCCACCGGCGCCGCCGAACGTTGTCAGCACATAACGGGTTACGTCATGGCCTTTCTGCACGGAGATCTTCTTGACCGCGTTGGCCATGTTCGCGACAGCGATCTGCAGAAAACCTTCGGCGACCTGCTCGGGCGAACGGTAATCACCGGTGCGTGCCCGGATGTCGGCGGCCAGGTCGGTAAAGCCGCGCCGCACGATCTCGGCGTCCAGCGGTTGGTCGCCGTCGGGACCGAACACGGCCGGGAAGTGCGCGGCCTGGATGCGGCCGAGCATCACGTTGGCATCGGTGACGGTGAGCGGTCCGCCGCCGCGGTAGCAGGCCGGGCCGGGGTCAGCCCCGGCCGAGTCCGGGCCGACCCGGTAGCGGCTGCCGTCGAAATGCAGGATCGACCCACCGCCCGCGGCCACGGTGTTGATGTCCAGCATCGGAGCTCGCAGCCGGACCCCCGCCACCTCGGTGGTGAACACGCGCTCGTACTCGCCCGCGAAGTGCGACACGTCGGTGGAGGTGCCGCCCATGTCGAAGCCGATGACGCGATCAAACCCGGCCAGTGCCGACATCCGCACCATGCCGACGATGCCGCCGGCCGGGCCGGACAGGATCGCGTCCTTCCCGCGGAAGTGGCCCGCTTCGGCCAGACCACCGTTGGACTGCATGAACATCAGTCGTACGCCACGCATCTGGCCCGCCACCTGCTCGACGTACCGACGCAGCACCGGGGACAGGTACGCGTCGACCACGGTGGTGTCGCCACGTGGGACCAGCTTCATCAGCGGGCTGACTTCGGAAGACAGCGAGATCTGCGGAAAGCCGATCTGCTCGGCGAGCTTGCCGATCTGTTGCTCGTGCGCCGGATACAGGTAACTGTGTAGGCACACCACCGCCACCGCGCGAATCCCGTCGGCATGGGCCTGCCGCAGTTGCTCACCAAGCCGGTCAAGATCGGGGGCGCGTAAAACGGTGCCGTGCGCGGTGATCCGCTCGTCGACTTCAACGACCCGCTCGTACAGCATCTCGGGCAGCACGATCTGCCGGGCGAAGATTCGCGGCCGATTCTGGTACGCAATGCGCAGCGCGTCACCGAAGCCGCGAGTGATCACCAATACCGTGCGCTCGCCGGTGCGCTCCAGCAACGCATTGGTCGCGACGGTGGTGCCCATCCGCACTGCCTCGACGTGCTCGACGGGAATGGGCGCATCCTCGGTGATCTCGAGTAGCGCGCGAATCCCGGCGACCGCAGCGTCGCGATATCGCGCAGGGTTTTCCGAGAGCAGCTTGTGCGTCAGCAGGCGTCCGTCTGGCCGACGCGCGACGATGTCGGTGAAAGTGCCGCCCCGGTCGACCCAGAACTGCCACCCCGTTTCAGCCACCCGGACTCCCTTTCATGGCTCCCCAACCTTATCGAGCCGGGAGTAAAACCGCCGGGGTCGAAACCCGACGGCAGCATCTGGGTTGCTCAGCGAAAGATGTTGACGGTCTCGGGCAGGCCGAACCCGTTCGGGTCGAGGCGTCCGGTCCCGACCAGCAGGAAGTCGTGGGCGGCGATGCCGGTGACGTCGGCAAAGTCGGTGGCCGGTATGCCGATGACGCGTGCGATGCGCGGATCCGTCGCGGACTGGTCATCTCGGCTGAGCGCGCCGAGCACGAAGTCGAGGCTGGCGTCGAGCCCCGGTCCGGGGTCGAATGCCTGGCCGAGGGCGGCTCGAATGTCGTCGGCGTGCACGTAGGCATCATTTACCAGCGCGTGCACGCCCTGCCCGACGGTGAAATCGGGGATCGGGCTCGGGCCGGCCCAGGACGTGTCATCCAAGACAGCTGCGAGTTGACCCACCGAGTCTCGCGCCGCGAGCAGTTGCTCGGCGAGCGCGCTTGGCTGTTCGTCGCGCAGGGCGGCCGCCTGTTCATCGGCGGTACGGGTGCCTGCGGTCCCGGAAATCACGTCGGACGCCTGGCCGACGACGTGGGCAGCGACATCACACACCTGCCACCCGACACAGCGTGTCGGTTGGTGCAATGCCGAATCATCGAGTGACGCAACGAGGTTGGCGAATAATCGGTACTCTTCGAGCAGCGCAGTGAATGTGCTTTCCCGATCCGGTTCGGATCGCCTCATGTGAGTGCCTCCTTGACTTGACGAAGCTGCTTGAGCTGATCGAGGAATGCGTTCGGGCCCAGCACGCCGATCCGGCACACGAGGTGACGGGCTCCGGCATCGACGTAGCGGCGCAGGGCGGCGGCGACGACGTCAGGCGGTCCAGCAGCGAATGCCTGAATCTGTTCTACGACCTCGAGTGGGAATCCGTATGTCTGCGTGGTGAACTCGTCGAGCACAGCGCGTCCGCCATCCGCGGCGTCGGTCACCAGGACCGTCACGAAGAGCGCCGGGGTGAGGTCTGCCGGCCGCCCGGCGCCCTCGGCGGCAGCTCGCACCTCAGCCAGGCCCGATGAGAACCCTTCGGGCGTTGGCGGGTACGGCAACCATCCGTCGTAGAGCGCACCTGCCCGGGCCCGAGCCCGCGGGGTATCGGCGGCAAGCCACACCGGCGGACCTGTTCTGGTGAAAGGTGTTGTACTGCCTGGTATATCGTCGAGGTGCAGAACTTTGCCGTGAAACGAGACCGATTCCCCTCCGGCCCACAACCTGCGCCACAGCGCGACGGTGTCGTCGAGGCGTGCGAATCGGCGCGGCCACGGCACTTCCGAAGCGGCGTACTCCACTTCGGACAAGCCGGGGAATCCGGCGCCAACCGCCACGATCAACCGGCCGTGCGCCAGCCGGTCGATGGAGGCGAGCACCTGCGCCGTCTGCACCGGCCTGCGCAGGGCCGGCTGTAACGCGGCGGTGCCCAGCGTGATCCGCTCGGTGACCGCCGCGGCGGCCGCCAAGAAGGTCAACGCTTCGATTCGTGCGCGTACCAGCGAGTCGTTGGCCCACAGCGAATCGAAACCGAGATCCTCTATGGTGCGGGCGAAATCGACGAGGCGGCGAAGATCGGTGCCCGCCCACTGATCGGCGGCGAGCGGCGGGAGCAAACCCATACGCAGTTCCATGCGCCGATCGTGTGGTGCTGACCCGCTGATGGCAACTCCCTGGAGGGTATAGCGGCCAGCGCGATGATCGGGTTGACTGGCGTTATGTCGGAAGCCACCACCACCGACTTCGGCACAGTGCTACGCGACTTGCGCACTCGGCGCCGCCTGAGCCAGATGGACCTGGCCATCGCCGCCGGCACCACACAGCGTCACCTGAGCTTTCTCGAACAGGGCCGGTCTGCGCCCGGGCGAGAAATCGTCACACGCCTCGCAGGGTCACTCGATCTGACTCTGCGCGAACGCAATTGGCTGCTTTCGGCAGCAGGATTCGCGCCGGCCTACCCGGAATCGGCGCCCGATGCGCCGTTTTTCGAGCCGCTCCGGGAGGCGCTGCAGCACGTGCTCGACGGTCATCTGCCCTACCCGGCGATGGTCATGGACGGCTTCGGTGAACTCGTCGCCGCGAACGGTGCGTTTGGGCTGCTGACCGAGGATGTCGCGCCCTGGTTGCTGGAACCACCCGTCAACGTGTTGCGCGTCGCTTTGCATCCGGACGGCATGGCGCGGCGCACAGTCAACCTCGACGACTGGCGCCGCCACATCTTCGATGCCCTGGTCCTGCGGGGGCCCCACCCGCGCATCGACGCCCTGTTCGAGGAGTTGAAAGGCTACGGGTTGCCGGAGCCGGGACGTGAACCCTTCGAGTCGCTCGGGTTCGCCGTGCCACTGCACCTGCGCACCAGCGAGGGTGACGTGCATTTGGTCGCGACGATCTCGACCTTTGTCGGTGCGCTCGATGTCACGGTTTCGGAACTACGACTGGAGGCGTTTCTGCCCGCTGATCGAGAAACCGCGGAAATCCTCGCTCGCCGCTGGCGTTGACACAGCCGGGCTAACCGCGGCGGGGGTTGCCGGGCCATTTCGGCCAGGGGCTGTAGTCGGCGATCAGTTCCTCCTGCGGTGGCCGCTCGTCGGCGGGCACATGCTGCAGGTTGATGCGGATTCGATACCAGATCGAACTAGGCCCGCGCATTCCGTCGACGAGCACGTCGGCCGGCTGCAGCCGCTTCGCCGCGGCCGGATAGCGGTCCCGCCAGGTGTCCAGTGCGGCCATCGCCTCGTCCTTGGTCTTGGTGCGGGCGATTTCGATGAGCGGCATCGGTGAGTGGCGACGACCCGCACCGGCGCGTCTCCGCGATCCTTTGGGGCCTTTCTCGGCGGGCCCGAGTTCCTCGGCCAGCACCAGCAGCCGCTCCAGCCCTCCGACGGCGTCGTCCATATCGGCCCAGGGATCCCCGATGTCGGCGAAGCGGTCCGGCACGCTGGCAATCGTGAACGCCGCCGGATCACAGTCGGCGACCTCGTCCCAGTGCAGCGGTGTGGACACCCGGGCATCCGGGGTCGCCCGCACCGAATACGCCGACGCGACAGTGCGGTCCTTCGCGTTCTGGTTGAAGTCGACGAACACACCGTGGCGTTCTTCCTTCCACCACCGGGCGGTGGCCAGGTCCGGCGCGCGCCGCTCGACCTCGCGCGCCAGCGCCTGGGCCGCCAGCCGGACCTGCCGAAACGACCAGTCGGGGGCGATGCGGGCGTAAATGTGAAACCCTCGTGACCCCGAGGTCTTCGGCCACGCGGTCAACCCGTAGTCCTCGAGTACCTCGCGGGCAACGGCCGCCACCTCCACGATCTGGCGCCATTGCACGCCGGGCATCGGATCGAGGTCCACCCTCAGCTCGTCGGGATGGTCGAGATCTCCGGCGAGCACCGGATGCGGGTTGAGGTCGATGCAGCCGAGATTGATGACCCATGCCAAACCGGCTGCGTCGCGGATCACGGCTTCGGCGGCCGAAGTGCCCGACGCATAGCGCAGCTCGGCCACATCGACCCACTCGGGCCGCTTCGCCGGCGCGCGCTTCTGGAAGACCGCCTCGTGGTCGATGCCCTTGACGAAGCGCTTCAAGATCATCGGACGCCCGGCCACGCCCCGCAGCGCGCCGTCCGCGACGGCCAGGTAGTAGTGAACCAGGTCGAGTTTGGTGATGCCGAGGTCACCGAAGATCACCTTGTCCGGGTGGGTGATCTCAACGTGGCGGCCGCCCACCTCGAGCGTCACCGAACCGGCCATGCCGTTCATCGTAATTTGCACGTCGCAGTGCGACCTGGCTCACATATTGTGGGGTTATGGCTACCATTCCTAGCCCGTTCGGGGCCGCGGCAAAAGTTCAGCAGTATGCGTCGCGGGGCCTGGCCGAGCTGCACTACTTCCGCAAGATCCTCGAAGCCGGTGGGCTCCCGATCAAGTCGCCACCGGATATGGCGGCGATGGTGAAGGACATCCGCAACTGGGGCGAGATCGGGATGCTGCCCGCGCTGCACGCGCGCCGCACCCCTGACAAGGTGGCGATCATCGACGACGAGGGCGAGTTGACCTGGCGGGAACTCGATGACGCTGCCCACGCGGTCGCTAACGCTCTGCTCGACAAGGGCGTGAGGGGTGGCGACGGCGTGGCCATCCTGGCCCGCAACAGTCGCTGGTTTTCCATCGCGGAGTACGGGTGCGCACGGGTCGGCGCCCGGATCATTCTGCTCAACAGTTCGTTCTCCGGCCCGCAGATCAAGGAGGTGTCCGAGCGCGAAGGCGCCAAGCTGATCATCTACGACGACGAATACACCGCCGACGTCAGCAAAGCAGAGCCGCCGCTGGGCAAGCTGCGGGCCCTGGGCACCAACCCCGACGCGGACACGGATTCGGGCAGCACCGACGAGACGCTTGCCGATCTGATCAAACGCAGTAGCAACGCCCCCGCGCCCAAGGCGAGCAAACACTCCTCGATCATCATTTTGACCAGCGGCACCACCGGCACCCCCAAGGGCGCGAACCGCAGGACCCCGCCGACTCTGGCGCCGATCGGCGGCATCCTGTCGCATGTTCCGTTCAAGGCCGGCGAGGTGACGGCGCTGCCGGCGCCGATGTTCCACGCGCTGGGCTTCCTGCACGCCACCATCGGGGCGTTCCTGGGTTCGACGCTGGTGCTGCACCGCAAATTCAAGCCGGCGACGGTGCTGGAAGACGTCGAGAAGCACCGCGTGACGGCGGTCGTCGTCGTCCCGGTGATGTTGGCGCGGATGCTCGATGCGCTGGAGAAGATGGAGAAAAAGCCGGACCTGTCCAGCTTGCGGATCATCTTCGCGTCCGGCTCGGCGTTGGGCGCCGACCTGGCCGAGCGAGCGCTCAAGGACCTCGGCCCCGTTCTGTACAACATGTACGGCTCGACCGAGATCGCGTTCGCCACCATCGCCGAACCCAAACATCTGCAACTGAATTCGTCGACAGCGGGTCCCGTCGTCAAAGGGGTGCGGGTCAAGATCTTCGACGAGAACGGCCAGGAGTTGCCCCGCGGCGAGGTCGGCCGGATCTTCGTCGGCACCAGTTTCCCGTTCGAGGGTTACACCGGCGGCGGCAACAAGCAGATCATCGACGGAATGCTGTCCTCAGGCGATGTCGGCTATTTCGACGAGCACGGCCTGCTCTACATCAGCGGCCGCGACGACGAGATGATCGTGTCCGGCGGCGAGAATGTCTTCCCCGCCGAGGTCGAGGATTGCATCAGCGGGCATCCCGACGTGGTCGAGGCCACCGCGATCGGCGTCGACGACAAAGAGTGGGGCCAGCGGTTGCGCGCGTTCGTCGTCAAGAAAGAGGGCGCAGACATCGACGAGGACACCATCAAGAAATACGTGCGAGAACAGTTGGCACGCTACAAGGTGCCGCGTGAGGTGATCTTCCTCGACGAGTTGCCCCGCAACCCCACCGGCAAGATCCTCAAGCGCGAGCTCCGCGAAATGGACGTCTAACCTGGCTTAGCCGTCGAATCCGGTTGCACCGTCAAGCTGTTCGCGCAAGATGTCGAGTTGTCCGGTGTGGCGGGCGGTCTCTTCGATCATGTGCACATAGATCCAGCGCAGCGACACCGTGCCGAAACGACGGTGCGGCACGGCGTGATCCAACGGAAACCGCGCCGCGATGCGCCGGGACTCGTCGCACTGGGTTTGGTATTCCGCAACAAGTGTGGCCAGCGACTCCTCCGGAAGAAAGTCGAACTCCCACGACCGCTCGTGAGTGCGACGGTTGTCGTCGAGTCGCTCCTGCAACAGCTGGTCGAACCAGCCGTATTCCACCCAGCGCAGATGCTTGACCAGCCCGCCGACCGTCGTCGCTGACACAACCAGCCGACGCCGGGCGTCGGCGTCGGACAGGCCGGAAACCTTGCGCACCACGATATCTCGGTAGTCGTCGAGGAAGGCCTCCAGGTTTTGACGCTCGCCGGCGTCCGCACGGTTGCGGCGATCGGGCGCGGCGTCGGTCATGCCGGCCTACGGGTCGCGGGGCAGGCCCAGCAACCGCTCGGCGATGATGTTGAGCTGCACCTCCGAGGTGCCGCCGTAGATGGTGGTGGCGCGGCTGGCCAGCAGGTAGTCGGCCCACTTGCCAAACAGCTGATCGGAGTCACCGATCGCGGCCTCGGTTCCGAAGGTGGACACCGCGAATTCGGCGTAGCCCTGAGCCGTGCGCATCGACAGCAACTTCGAGATCGCCGCCGAGGGCATCGCATCGCCGCCGGCCAGCGTCAGCAGCGTCGAGCGCATGTTGAGCACCTTGGCGGCGTAGCCCTCGGCGATCAATTGTCCGGCCCGGTTCTGCGCGACCTGGTCGAACTGACCGTCACGCATGAACTCGACGAACCCGTCCAGGTTGGCCAGGAACGGCGCCTCGCTGCTACCGATCGAAACCCGTTCCGCGGTCAGCGTGGTGCGGCTGACCTCCCAGCCGCGGTTCACCTCGCCGAGCACCAACTCGTCGGGCACGAACACGTCGTCGATGAAGACCGTGTTGAACATCGCGCCACCGGTGAGCTCGCGCAGCGGTTTGACTTCCACCCCTTCGCTGCTCATGTCCAGCAGGAAATAGGTGATGCCGTTGTGTTTCGGAGCGCTCGGGTCCGTCCTGGCGAGCAGCATGCCCCACTGCGAGAACTGCGCGGCGGTGGTCCAGATCTTCTGGCCGGTGATCCGCCACCCGCCCTCGGCCCTGGTCGCCTTGGTGCTCAATCCGGCCAGGTCGGATCCGGCACCCGGCTCGGAAAACAGCTGACACCAAATCATTTCGCCACGCAGGGTCGGCGGCAAGAACCGCTGCTTCTGTTCCTCGGTGCCAAACTCCACCACTGACGGCACCAGCCAGGCGGCGATGCCCATCTGCGGCCGCCTGACCCGCCCGGCGGTGAACTCCTGAGCAATGATGATCTGCTCGACCGGGCTGGCGTCCCGGCCCCACGGCTTGGGCAGGTACGGCAGCACCCAACCGCCCTCGGCGATCGCGGTCGTGCGCTCCTCGCGCGGCATCGCCTTGAGCGCGGCCACCTCCGCGCGGATCTCGGCGCGCAGCTTCTCGGTTTCCGGATCGAGATCGATGTTCAGTTCGCGCATCCCGGTGCTGGTCGCGGTGTCGACCACCCGTTGCGGGTAGTCGGTGCGACGGCCGAACGAGGCGGCCAGCATCAACGCCCGGCGGTAGTACACGTTGGTGTCGTGCTCCCAGGTGAATCCGATGCCGCCGTGCACCTGGATGCAATCCTGCGTGCAGCGTTGAGCGGCCGCCGGGGCCAGCGTCGCCGCCACCGCCGCGGCGAACTCGACCCCTGAATCTTTCCCGGAGGCGGCCTCGTCGATCGCGCGGGCAGCATCCCACACCGCGGCGGTGGCCCGCTCGGTGTCGGCGATCATCTCGGCGCACTTGTGTTTGATGGCCTGGAACTGGCCGATCGGCCGGCCGAATTGTTCGCGGATCTTGGCGTACTCCGACGCCGTGTCGGTGGCCCACCGCGCCACACCGATGGCCTCCGCCGACAGCAGCGTGGACATCAACGCGTGCGCGGTGGTCATGCTCAGGTTGCTCAGCAGCGCGTCGTCACCGACCTCGACGGCGTTGGCGCGCACGTGCGCGATCGGCCGCAGCGGGTCCACGCTTTTGACCGGCTCGATCTCGAGCTGCTCGGCGCGCAGCACCACCCATTCCTCGCCGCTGTCGATCGCTACCGGCAGCACTAGCACCGATGCCTGCGCCGCTGCGGGCACCGCCCGGACTTCCCCGCGGATCACCAACCCGTCACCGTGGCGGGTCGCGGTCAGCCCGGAACTCAGGGCATACGCGGCGATGGTCGTGCCCGACGCCAGGTCGTTGAGCACTTTCGTGTTCGGGTCGTGCGCCGAGATCAGCGCGCTGGCGATCGCCGACGGCACAAACGGGCCCGGCACCGCGCCGTACCCGAATTCGGCGAGCACCACGGCCAACTCCAAGATGCCGAACCCCTGGCCGCCGACGGTTTCGGCGAGGTGAACGCCCTGCAAGCCCTGCTCGGCCGCAGCCTGCCAGTACGGTGGCGGGTTGTCGACGGGTGTCTCCAGCGCGGCGTGCAGCACTTCCGACGGCGCTACCCGCGCCACCAGGGATCGCACTGAGTCGGCCAGGTCTTGATGCTCAGGGGTGATCGCGATCGGCATTGGTCGCCTTCCGTTGGGAGCTTGTCCCCCCAATTTAATAACCGGTTGGTTGGTTGACTACATTGGCCAGCCGCTGACCGTCGCGCAGCCGCCTGCAGTTGGCGACGGCCTGTTCTAGGTAGCGCCGCATCGTGTCGACGGTGTACCAGCTGACATGCGGCGTCAGCGCGACATTGTCGAGGCCCAGCAACGGGTTGTCCGGCGCGACCGGCTCGACGGCGAACACGTCGAGCCCCGCCGCACCCAACCGGCCGCTGCGCAGCGCGTCCACCAGAGCGGCTTCGTCGACGACTCCGCCGCGCGAGGTGTTGACCAGCACCGCGCCGGGCTTCATCGCGGCCAACTCGTCTGCTCCCAGCAGGTTGTGCGTCGACGGCGGCCCGTCCGTTAAGGGCACATGCAACGAGACGACGTCGCTGTCGGCCAGCAGCTCGGGCAGGCCACGCCAAGTCGGCAGCCCGTCGCTGCCGGTGCTGGTGTGCAGCACCGTTGCGCCCATCGCGGCGACCATTTGCTCGACCCGCTTGGCGATGTTGCCGTACCCGACCAGGCCGACCGTGCAGCCGCCGATATCCCGCACGGTCTCACCCAGCTGCGGATCAGACGGCCAGCCGCGGCCCTGCCGGGTCAGTCGATCCAACGCCGGCAGCCGACGCAGCGCGGCAAGCATCAGCAGCACCGTGCCCTCGGCCACCGACGCCGCGTTGGCACCCGGCATGTTGGCGACGGCGATGCCCTGCTCGGTCGCCGCCGCGACGTCGACGGTGTTCACCCCGGCGCCGAGCTTGTGCACCAGCCGCAGCCTGGACGCCCGGCGCAGGTCGGCAGCCGACAGCGGGCGCAGCACATGCCAGATCACCTCGGCGTCGGGCAGCTCGCGATAGAAGGTGATGTCGTCGTCGGCGGCGCACCACCGGACATCTAGCCAATCAGCCTCGGACGCAAGGAAATCCAGAACTTTACTGCCAGGTATGAAATGAGCAAGGACCCTCAGCGCCACCGTTTCGCAATCCACTTGGCGATCGTGTCAGCTTGCTCGCTGCGCGCTCCCGGCGTGGTGAAGTAGTGGTCGGTATCGATTGAGCACAGCGTCTTGTCGGTGCTGGCAAGCGCGTCGTAGATGCGCTTCGCGTCGGAGGGAAAAACCCCGGTGTCGGCTTCGGCATTGATAACCAGTGCCGGACAGCTGATGCGGGCCAGATGCGGCTCGGCACGGGTTTGCGCAGTCCGCAGACTCCACATGCCCAGCCAGTTACGCAGCGTGCACGCTGCTGCGATGCCGTGCGCCGAGCGGTTCGCCCTCGCCGGGACACCCGCATAACACATGTTGGGCTGACGTTTGGTCGGCTCGATGGTGGGGTCAACCATGCGGGGATCGGCCCAGGTCCGCATCACGGTGAACGGCCGGTCCGAGAACCCCGCGGCGCGAACCCGTTTCAGTTCCTTCTCGGCCCAATCGGTGATGGCGTGGTTGCGCGCTGTTTGCGCTTTCCGGTATTGGGCGAGGAACTCAGGGGCGTACGGCGGGCCATTGGACTCGTTGAACAGGTCGAGGTCGGGATCGGTGGCGACGGGGTCGTTCTCGTCGACGACGGAGCCGTCCATCCACGCGGTCAGCACATCGGGGCGCCCAGGATGAGCCGCGCTGGCAATGTATCCATCGGCGGGTATCAACTCGGTCAAGCCGGCCGCGGGACGCATGCCCGGCAGCGGGGTGACATTCGGGTCCACCGCCTGTGATTGGTAGGCGGCCATCAGCGATCCTCCACCCGAGTTACCCAGCAGCACAACGGCTTCCACGCCCTGAACCTCGCGAAGCCAGCGGACGCCGACACCGATGTCGACCAAAGCGTGGTCGAGCAGAAAGCTGCTCTCGAAGCCACGGAACCGCGTGTTCCAGCCCAAAAAGCCCACGCCGCGGGTGGCGAGATAATCGGCGAGATAGTGCTCAGAGAAGTCGATTTGATAGTGGGAGGCGATGACCGCGACCTTGGGCTTGCGTCCGACGCCGCGGTGATAGAGGCCCTGGCATGGATGACCGCCCGCATCGGCACGCCGGGCAGTTGGCGACGGCAGGCCGATGAATTCGCGCAAAACGCCCGCCGCGCCGGTATAGCGAGTCGTCATATCAGTCGGCCCCTCCTTGCGATGGCTCTCCTCTCCTGACGACCACCCCAGGAACGCTAGAAGAGAGCTGAACCTGATGTTAAATTCAGTTAAGGATCTCCGCCCAGAAAACCAGCGAACTGCACGCCGTCGGACGGGAGCCCGATGATGATCAAGCCACACAACCCCAACAGCGAGTTCGAGCTCGGCGGGATCAACCATGTTGCGCTGGTGTGCTCGGACATGGCGCGCACGGTGGACTTCTACAGCAACACCCTGGGCATGCCGCTGATCAAGTCGCTCGACTTGCCGAATGGCGCCGGCCAGCACTTCTTCTTCGACGCCGGCAACGGTGATTGCGTTGCGTTCTTCTGGTTCGCCGACGCCCCCGATCGGGTGCCGGGAATCTCGTCGCCGGCCGCCATCCCCGGCATCGGCGATATCACCAGCGCGGTCAGCACGATGAACCACCTGGCTTTCCACGTCCCCGCCGAGAAGTTCGACGAATATCGCCGACGGCTCAAGGAAAAGGGCGTTCGAGTGGGGCCGGTGCTCAACCACGACGAGAGCGAGATGCAGGTCTCGGCGACGCTGCATCCCGGCGTGTATGTGCGGTCGTTCTATTTTCAGGATCCCGACGGAATCACGCTCGAGTTCGCTTGCTGGGTCAAGGAATTCACGGCGAACGATACTCAGGCCGTGCCTAAGACGTCGGCCGACCGGCGGGTTCCGGCAAGTCGCTAATTGTGATAGAGCGCCGGGTCGGCGAGTTGGTCGAGCAGTGAGGCCAATTGGTCGACGAGTTCGTCGGGCTTGAGTTGCACCTCCCCGGCCAGCCAGGCGCTGAGCGTCTGTCCGACGCCGCCGACGACGAAATGCGCGGCGGCCGTGCTGCGCTCGTTCGGCGGCATTCCTGACAGGTTGCTGGCGTGGCGGCCCAGCAGCATCGCGAACAATGTGATCGATTCGACGCGTTTGCGAATCAGCACCGCGTTGGTCAGATGCACGCTGAACAGCAGACGCCCGATCCGGGGATCGCCCGCGATGGTGTGCACGATCTTGGCCATCCCGGCGCGAGTTTGCTGCTCGGGTCGCACCGCGTCCACCGCAGCCTGGATACTGGCCGCCAGGTCGGCCACCACCCAATCGAAGACGGCGCTGACGAATTGGTCTTTGTCGGCGAAACTCTCGTAGAAGTAGCGCGCGGCCACGCCCGCCTGGCGGCAGATGCCCCGGACGGTCAACTCGGAAATGTCCTGGTGCTGCGCACCCAACAGGTCCAGGCCGGCGACCAACAGTCGACGGCGGCGCCCGGCGAGCCGTTCGGCAGGTTCGACGCCGCGATAGCGCCGCATGC
This sequence comes from Mycobacterium shimoidei, assembly GCA_002101905.1. GTDB lineage: Bacteria > Actinomycetota > Actinomycetes > Mycobacteriales > Mycobacteriaceae > Mycobacterium > Mycobacterium shimoidei. The sequence continues at coordinate 50,548 of LQPU01000043.1, forward strand.
TCGCCGTTACGCTCGCCGTTTCCATGCGCACCATCTTGACACCGCGGCACCGAGCTGGGCAATATCAGGAAACAAGCGTTCTCACAATTAGCGGAGCAGGTGTGGCAATGACAGTCGAACATGTCGAACGTCCGGTCAGCGATCGGCCCATCGCCGCGGTGACGCGCCGTCGGCCGCCCCGTGCCCTGCGCCAGGACGACACGCTGATGGGCATGGCGTTGCTGCTGGGCCCGGCTAACGTGATCATGCAGCTGGCCCGGCCCGGTGTGGGCTACGGCGTGGTGGAAAGCCGGGTTGAAAGCGGCCGTGTCGACAAGCATCCGATCAAGCGAGCCCGCACCACGTTCACTTACCTTGCGGTGGCCATGGCCGGTACCGACGCCCAGAAACAGGCGTTTCGCCGCGCGGTGAACCGCGCCCATGCCGAGGTCTATTCGACCCCGGAGAGCCCGGTGCGCTACAACGCGTTCGATCCCGACCTGCAGCTGTGGGTGGCCGCATGCCTCTACAAGGGTGGGGTCGATTTCTACCGCATGTTCATCGGCGAGATCGACGACGACGCCGCCGAACAGCACTACCGCGACGCGGTGGTGCTCGGAACGACGCTGCAGGTGCCCGAAGAGATGTGGCCGCCGGATCGCGCGGCGTTCGACCGCTACTGGCAGGAGTCGCTGGACAAGGTACACATCGATGACACCGTTCGCGAGTATCTGTATCCGATCGCCGCGGGCCGGGTTCCGGGTTTGAAGTTGCCCGGACCGTTGCAGCGGCTGGCGGACGCGCCCGGGCTGTTCATCACTACCGGCTTTCTGCCGCAACGGTTCCGCGACGAGATGCGACTGCCGTGGGACGCCACTAAACAACGGCGGTTTGACCGGTTGATAGCTGTGCTGCGGACCATCAACAACCTCATGCCGCGGTTCGTTCGCCGATTCCCGTTCAACGTGTTGCTGTGGGACCTGGACCGGCGGATCAAGCGCGGCCGCCCGTTGGTCTAGCGGCGCCGTTGCGGCGCGGCGGCCGCAACCGCCGCGCGTAGGGTCAGGTACATGCGTACTGAAAATGACACCTGGGACATCACGACAAGCGTTGGTCAGACCGCGTTGTTCGTGGCCACCGCTCGGGCCTTGGAGGCGCAGAAGCCCGACCCCCTTGTCGTCGACCCCTTCGCCGAGGTGTTCTGCCGCGCCGCGGGCGGGCAGTGGGCCGACGTGCTGGACGGCAAAGCGCCCGAGCACCAACTGAAGACAGCCGATTTCGGCGAAGCCTTCGTCAACTTTCAGGCCGCCCGCACCAAGTACTTCGACGACTACTTCGGCCGGGCGGTCGATGCCGGCGTCCGCCAAGTGGTGATCTTGGCCGCCGGGCTGGACTCGCGCGCCTACCGGCTGTCATGGCCGGCCGGCACGACGATCTTCGAGCTGGATCAGCCCGCGGTCCTCGACTTCAAACGCGAGGTGCTCACCGACCTGGGCGCCACGCCCCACGCTGAGCGCCGTGAGGTCGCCGTCGACCTGCGTGACGACTGGCCACAGGCCCTGCGTGACAATGGGTTCGATCCCGCCAAACCCTCGGCGTGGCTTGCCGAAGGCCTGGTGATCTATCTGCCGGCCCACGCGCAGCACCAGCTGTACACCGGCATCGATGGATTGGCCGGTTCGGGCAGCCACGTTGCCATCGAAGATGGTGCCCCGATGTCGGCCGAGGCCTTGGCCGCCGCCATCGCGGAGGAACGTGATGCCAATGCCCGGGGCGACAACCGGCTGTTCTTCCAATTGATCTACAACGAGCAATGCGCCCCGGCGGACCAGTGGTTCGGCGAGCGGGGCTGGACGGCCGTTCCCACCCCGCTGGCCGACTGGTTGCGCGCGGTCGGCCGACCGGTACCCGCGCCGGATAGCGAGGGCGGCCGCACGATCGCCCTCAATACTCTGGTCAGCGCCACCAAGCCGTGACCGGCTGACCGGCACCCGTAGATGAGGATCAACCGGCATTGTTGATCCTCAAATGTGCACCTTTTAGGGCCATGGCACCGCGTCTGCAGATACCATCTGGCGGTGTCCAAGGCTGCGAGGCCTGACAGAGCGCACAACGGCGGCCGGGAACTCACGCACAGCCGGTACCGACTAGTGCTGGAGGCTGCCCGCGTCGTCTACTCGTCCCGGTGGGGGCGGTTCCGCTAGCGAAGGTCTGCGAGGTATCGTTGGCCGGGCTTATCGAAAACGATTTTCATCAAGGTCGGGCCTGCATCGGCCGGTAAGGAGGAACGGGTGGCCCGTTCTACACGACGGTTGGGACGCCGCCGCGAGGTGACCGAGGCCACGACTTGGGGTGATGGGTGCATCTCGACACTTAGCTTATGCAATGCTAACTTCAGCCAGGTTAGCTTAGGCAATACATGCTCGAAGGGGAGGCAGGGCCGTGGATAGCGCTGACGGCGGCATGCTCGCTACCCGGCCAGCAACACCCCGAATCGACGACGACGTCGTCAGCCGGTTCGCCACCTGCTGCCGGGCGCTTGGGCTTCGGGTCTACGACCGCCGCCGCCCGGCCGATTTGTCCGCCGCGCGATCCGGCTTCGCCGCGCTGACCCGCATCGCCCACGACCAGTGCGACGCCTGGACCGGACTGGCCGCCGCCGGCGACGCGTCCGCCCGGGTGTTGGAAGCAATTTCGCAGACCGCCGACACCGCGGGTGTACTGCAGCGCCACGTCGAACTGGCGCCGGGGTCGTTGGGATTCCACTACGACAGCGGGCTTTACCTGAAATTCCGCGCCACCGAGCCCGACGACTTCCATCTCGCCTATGCCGCGGCACTGGTGGCCGACGGAAGCTACGCAGATGCCCACGAGCTGGTGACCGATGTCAGCAAGCGTCGGCCGAACTGCAACGAGGCCCGCTGGGTCGCCGTCGCCCTGCACTACCGCACCGAGCGGTGGTCGGACGTCGTCAAACTGCTGACGCCGATCGTCAACGACACCGGCCTCGACGAAACGTATGCGCACGCCGCCAAAGTCACCCTGGGTATTGCGCTGGCCCGGCTGGGCATGTTCGCCCCGGCGCTGTCGTATTTAGAGGAGCCCGACGGGCCGGTGGCGATCGCCGCGGTGGACGGCGCGCTGGCCAAAGCGCTGGTGCTGCGCGCGCATGTCGACGAGGAATCCGCCAGTGAGGTCCTGCAAGACCTCTACGCCGCCAATCCGGAAAACGAGCAGGTCGAGCACGCCCTGTCCGATCCGAGCTTCGGGATCGTCACCACGACCGCCGCGCGAATCGATGCGCGCACCAACCCGTGGGATCCCGAAACCGAACCCACTCCAGGCAATTTCATCGACCCCGAAGCCCAGGAGCGCAAGCGCGCCCTGCTGCACGAGGCCGAACGCGAGCTCGATGAATTCATCGGCCTGGACAAGGTCAAAGATCAGGTCGCCCGGCTCAAAAGCGCGGTCGCCATGGAGCTGGTCCGCAAGCAGCGCGGCCTCGAGGTGGCCCAGCGCACCCACCACCTGGTCTTCACCGGACCGCCTGGAACCGGCAAGACCACGATCGCCCGCGTCATCGCCAAAATTTATTGCGGCCTAGGCCTTTTGAAAAAAGAGAACATCCGCGAAGTGCACCGCGCCGATCTCATCGGACAGCACATCGGCGAGACCGAGGCCAAAACCAACGCGATCATCGACAGCGCCCTGGACGGCGTGTTGTTCCTCGACGAGGCCTATGCACTGGTGGCCACCGGCGCCAAGAACGACTTCGGTCTGGTGGCCATTGACACGCTGCTGGCCCGGATGGAAAACGACCGGGATCGCTTGGTGGTGATCATCGCCGGATACCGCGCCGATTTGGATCGGTTCCTCGATACCAACCAGGGTCTGCGGTCGCGGTTCACCCGCAGCATCGACTTCCCGTCCTACAAACCGGCTGAGCTGATCGAGATCGCGAACTTTATGGCAGGCAAGCGCGACAGTGTCTTCGAGCAAGCCGCGCTCGACGATCTCGAGGCATTGTTCACGCATTTGGCCGATTCGTCGAAACCCGACGCCTCCGGGGTAGAGCGGCGCGGCCTGGATATCGCGGGCAACGGCCGATTTGTCCGGAACCTCGTCGAAAAGTCCGAAGAGGAACGTGAATTCCGGTTGGACCACTCCGAGCACGCCGAGACCGGCGAATTCACCGATGAGGAGCTGATGACGATCACTGTCGAGGACGTGCGCAACTCGGTTGGGCCGCTGCTGGAGGGCCTCGGCCTGCAGGAGCCGGCATGACCCACCCGGAGCCATTGGACGAACGGCGCTCGTTTTCGTCGCGCACCCCGCGCAACGATAACCCCGACAAGGTCGTCTACCGGCGTGGCTTCGTCACCCGCCACCAGGTGAGTGGTTGGCGATTTGTCATGCGCCGCATCGCATCTGGAGTCGCGCTACATGACACCCGCATGCTCGTCGACCCGCTGCGTACCCAGACCCGCGCAGTGCTGATGGGTGTGCTGATCCTCGTCACCGCCCTGGTGGGTTGCTTCGTATTCTCGTTGATCCGGCCCAACGGCTCGGCAGAAAACAACCCGGTGCTGGCCGACCGGTCCACCGCGGCACTGTATGTGCGGGTGGGGGACCGGCTGCACCCGGTGCTCAACTTGACGTCGGCCCGACTGATCACCGGTAGGCCGGTCAACCCCACGAGCGTGAAAAGCAGTGCGTTAGACCAATTTCCGCGCGGCAACCTGATCGGCATCCCGGGTGCGCCGGAACGGATGGTGCAGGCCACCCCCAAGGACGCGAACTGGGCGGTGTGCGACGGTGTTTCAGGGCCGGCCGCTGGGGTCACGGTGATCGGCGGAACCCTGGACAGCAGCGGTGCCCGCGCCGCGCCGCTGGATGCCACCCAGGCGGTGCTGGTTCGCAACGGCAGCGGCACCTGGTTGCTGTGGAACGGTCGCCGCAGCCGCATCGATCTGCACGACCGCCCGGTCACCAGCGCACTGGGCTTCGGTAACGACGTGCCGACGGCGCGGCCCATCGCCGCAGGCTTGTTCAACGCGATTCCCGAAGCACCGGCGCTGACGGCTCCCGACATCCCCGGGGCAGGCAGCCCACCGCAGTTCGCCCTGCCGACGTCTGCGCCGGTGGGTGCGGTGGTGCAGGCGCACGCCCTGGAAGCCAGCCCGCAGGGCAGCGTGCTGTACTACGCGGTGTTGCCCGATGGGCTGCAGCCGATTTCGCCGGTGCTGGCCGCCGTGCTGCGCAACGCGAACTCCTACGGTTTGGATCAGCCGCCGCGGCTCGGCGCCGACCAGATCGCCCGGCTGCCGGTGTCGCGGATGCTCGACACCGGCCGTTATCCCGAGCAGCGAGTGACGCTCGTCGACGCCGGCCACGATCCGCTCATCTGCGCGCACTGGAGCAAAGCGGCGGGCGCCGCCACCAACTCGCTCACGTTGCTGGCGGGTTCGACGCTCCCGGTGCCCGACGGTGTGCACACCGAGGACCTGGTTGGGGGAGGCGTCGACGGGACCGCCACCCGGGTCGCGTTGGTGCCTGGCAGAGGGTATTTCACGCAGACGGTCGGCCACGATGCGTCCTCGCCGGCGGCCGGCTCGCTGTTCTGGGTCGCCGACACCGGCGTCCGCTACGGCATCGACAACGAGCGCGACGCCACCGGTCACTCCAAAACCGTTGAAGCACTTGGCCTCAACTCACCACCGACTCCGATCCCGTGGTCGATGTTGTCGCTGTTCGCGCCCGGGCCGACTTTGTCGCGCGCCGACGCGCTGCTCGCCCACGACGGCTTGGCGCCGGACTCTCGGCCCGGTCGTACTACCTCAGCCGAAGGGGCAACCCGATGAGCCGACTCATCTTCGAGGCCCGTCGCCGGGTGCCGCCGCCGGCAACCCGCAAGGGAGCCATCAACATCGAGGCGCCGCCCGAGCTGCAGCGGGCGATTCCGCCGTCGCTGTTGCGCCGCGCCCTGCCCATCGTGATCGTCATCCTGATCGTCGGGATGATCGTCGCGATGGTCGCCACCGGGATGCGAGTGATCTCGCCGCAGACCTTGTTCTTCCCGTTCGTGCTGCTGCTGGCTGCCACCGCGCTCTACCGCGGCACCGACAACAAGATGCGCACCGAGGAGGTCGACGCCGAACGCGCCGACTACCTGCGCTACCTGTCGGTGGTCCGGGACAACATCCGGGCCCAGGCCGCCGAGCAGCGGGCCGCCGCGGAATGGTCGCATCCTGAGCCCGCCGACCTGGCCGCAATACCCGGCTCGCGGCGCCAGTGGGAACGCGATCCGCATGACGCCGACTTCCTGGTGGTACGGGCCGGGCTGCACTCGACTGCACTGGACACCCCGCTGCGGGTCAACGACACCGCCGACGAGATCGATTTGGAACCGGTGTGTCACAGCGCGTTACGCAGCCTGCTGGACACCCAGCGCACGGTGCGGGATGTGCCCGCAGGAATTGACCTGGCCAAGGTTTCGCGGATCACGCTGCTCGGCGACACCGACGACGTACGCGGGGCATTGCGGGCCTGGATCGCCCAAGCGGTGACCTGGCACGACCCGACGGTGCTCGGTATCGCGCTGGCCACATCCGATTTGGAGGAACCCGAGTGGTCATGGCTGAAATGGCTGCCACACGTGGACATTCCGGGCCAGGTGGACGGCGTCGGTCCGGCTCGCTACCTGTCGACCAATATCGACGAACTGGCCGCGCTGCTCGGTCCCGCGTTGGCTGATCGCCCCGCGTTCACCGGTGGGTCCGCAGACGCGCTGCGCCATCTGCTGATCATCGTCGACGACCCCGACTACGACGTCAACGCATCGACGCTGGCGGCCGGTTGGGCGGGCGTTACCGTCATCCACCGTTCGGCCAAACAGCCGCACCGCGAGCAGTATTCGGATCCCGAGCGGCCGATCCTGCGGATCGCCAACGGAGCCATCGAGCGCTGGCAGACCGGCGGCTGGCAGCCCTACATCGACACCGCCGACCAGTTCAGCGCCGACGAGGCCGCCCATCTCGCGCGCCGGCTGTCCCGCTGGGACTCCAACCCGACGCACAGCGGTCTGCAGTCGGCGGCCACCCGGGGCGCCACATTCACCACGCTGCTGGGGATCCCGGACGCATCGCAGCTCGACGTGCCGACGCTGTGGGCGCCACGGCGCCGCGAGGACGAGCTGCGGGTCCCGATCGGGGTCACCGCGACCGGCGAGCCGCTGATCTTCGACCTCAAGGATGAAGCCGAAGGCGGCATGGGTCCGCACGGGCTGATGATCGGCATGACCGGGTCCGGCAAGTCGCAGACCTTGATGTCAATCCTGTTGGCCTTGTTGACAACTCACCCGGCCGATCGGCTGATCGTCATCTATGCCGACTTCAAGGGTGAGGCCGGCGCCGACAGCTTCCGGCACTTCCCGCAGGTCGTGGCGGTGATCTCGAACATGGCCGAGAAGAAATCGCTGGCGGACCGGTTCGCCGACACGTTGCGCGGTGAGGTGGCCCGCCGGGAGGTGCTGCTGCGCGAGGCCGGCCGCCGGATACAGGGCAGCGCATTCAACTCGGTGACCGAATACGAGAACGCCATCGCCGCCGGCCATGACCTGGCGCCCATACCAACGCTGTTCGTGGTGGCCGACGAGTTCACCTTGATGCTGGCCGACCATCCCGAATACGCCGAGCTGTTCGACTACGTAGCCCGTAAGGGACGCTCGTTCCGCATCCACATCCTGTTCGCATCGCAAACGCTGGACATCGGAAAGATCAAGGACATCGACAAAAACACCTCGTACCGCATCGGTTTGAAGGTGGCCAGCCCAGCTGTTTCCCGGCAGATCATCGGCGTGGAGGACGCCTACCACATCGAAGCCGGCAAGGAACACAAAGGCGTGGGATTCCTGGTGCCCGCGCCCGGTGCCGCGCCGATCAAATTCCGCAGCACTTACGTCGACGGCATCTACGATCCACCGCGGGCGGCGAAAACCCTTGTGGTGCACTCTGCGCCGGATCCCAAGCTGTTCAGCGCCGGGCGGGTCGAGCCGGACCAGGGCACCGTGATCACCGGTGGTGACGAGGACGAGCCCACCGGTCCGCCGCGCAAGCTGATCGCCACCATCGGCGACCAGCTCGCACGCTACGGCCCGCGGGCACCGGAGCTGTGGCTGCCGCCGCTCGACGAGCCAATTTCGTTGAGCACGGTGCTGGCCCGCGCCGGCGTACCGGCGCGACAGGGCCGCTGGCCGCTGGGCGAGATCGACAAACCCTACGAGATGCGTCGCGACCCGCTGGTGTTCGACGCCCGGTCAGCGGCGGGCAACATGGTCATCCACGGTGGCGCGAAGTCCGGGAAGTCGACTGCGCTGCAGACATTTATCCTCTCCGCTGCCAACTTGCACTCGCCGCGTGAAGTGAGCTTCTACTGCCTGGACTACGGCGGGGGACAGCTGCGGGCACTGGAGGACCTGGCGCATGTCGGCAGCGTTGCCTCACCGCTGGAGCCCGAGCGCATCCGCCGCACCTTCGGCGAGCTCGAGCAGCTGCTGCGGTCCCGTCAGCAGCGTGAGGTCTTCCGGGACCGGTCGGCACTTGACGACGGCTACGGCGAGGTGTTTTTGGTCATCGACAACCTCTACGCCTTCAGCCGGGACAACACCGACCAGTTCAACACCCGAAACCCGTTGCTGGCCAAGGTCACTGAACTCACGAATGTGGGACTTGCCTACGGTATCCACGTCATCATCAGCACGCCGAGCTGGTTGGAAGTACCGCTGGCGATGCGAGACGGACTCGGTCTGCGGTTGGAACTCAAGCTGCATGATCCACGCGACAGCAACGTCCGCGTCGTGGGCGCGCTGCGGCGTCCCGCCGAGGCTGTGCCGCCCGACCAGCCTGGCCGCGGTCTGACGATGGCCGCCGAGCACTTCTTGTTCGCGGCGCCGGAGCTGGATCAGGTGCCGGCAATCAACGCCATGCACGCCGGTGTGACGGCGCCGCCGGTGCGGTTGCTGCCAACCAACCTGGCGCCGAGCGATCTGGGCACCCTGTACCGGGGCCCCGACCAGATCGTCGTCGGTCAGCGCGAAGAGGACTTGGCCGCAGTCGAACTCGACTTCGCCGCCAACCCGCTGCTCATGGTGTTCGGCGACACCAAGTCGGGTAAGACTTCGCTGCTGCGCCACATCATTCGCACCGTCCGGGAGAACTCGACCGCCGAGCAGGTCGCGTTCACTGTGCTGGATCGCCGGCTGCACCTCGTCGACGAACCGCTGTTCCCCGACAACGAGTACACCGCCAACCTGGACCGCGTCATTCCCGCGATGCTGGGGTTGTCGGCGCTCATCGAGAAGCGCCGCCCGCCGGCGGGGCTGACGCCGAGCGAGTTGTCCGGCTGGTCGTATCACGGCCACACCCACTACCTGCTCATCGACGACGTCGACCAGATCCCGGACACACCGGCGATGACGGGCCCATTCGTCGGACAGCGACCGTGGACCAGTCTGATCGGCCTGCTGGGCCAGGCCGGCGATCTGGGTCTGCGAGTGATCGTCACCGCACGCGCCAGCGGGTCGGCGCACGCGCTGATGACCAACCCGTTGCTGCGCCGGTTCAACGACCTGCAAGCCACCACATTGATGCTGTCCGGCAACCCGGCCGACAGTGGCAAGATTCGCGGCCAGCGATTCGATCGGCTGCCGGCCGGGCGGGCAATCCTGTTGGGCGACAGCGGCGATCCGACGTACGTCCAGCTGGTCAACCCGCTTGTAGACGAGAGTGTCAGTGCTGAGCGTCAGTGACGTTCATCGAAAGGAGTATCACCCATGACGTTGCAAGTCGTACCCGAAGGCCTGGCCGCGGCCAGCGCCGCGGTGGAAGCGATCACCGCCCGGCTCGCGGCGGCGAACGCCAGTGCGGCGCCGGTGATCGGCGCGGTGGTGCCTGCGGCGGCCGACCCGGTGTCGCTGCAGACCGCCGCGGGTTTCAGCGCCCAGGGCAGTGAGCACACCGCGGTAGCGGCCGAAGGTGTCGAAGAATTGGGCCGCGCCGGCGCAGGTGTTGCGGCGTCCGGCGCCAGCTATGCCGCCGGGGATGCGGCCGCGGCCTCGACCTACCTGGGTGGCGGCAGCTGAGCATGACCGCGCCGGTGTGGATGGCGTCGCCGCCTGAGGTGCATTCGACGCTGCTCAGTAGCGGCCCAGGACCCGGGCCGTTGTTGGCGGCCTCAGCGGCGTGGGCGTCGCTGAGCGACGAATACGCTTCGGCTGCAAGCGATCTCACCACGCTATTGGGCGCGGTGCAGGCCGGCGCCTGGGAGGGCCCAACCGCCGAGCAGTATGTCGCCGCCCACCTGCCGTATCTGGCGTGGCTGACGCAGGCCAGCGCCGACAGCGCCGAGGTGGCCGCACAACACGAGATTGCGGCGGCGGCCTACACGACCGCCTTGGCCACCATGCCCACCTTGGCCGAGTTGGCCACCAACCACGCGATCCATGCCGTGCTGGTAGCGACGAACTTCTTCGGCATCAACACGATTCCGATTGCGCTCAACGAGGCCGACTACGTGCGGATGTGGATCCAGGCCGCCACCACGATGGCGACCTATCACGCCGTGTCCGGCACCGCATTGGCATCGGCGCCGCGCACAACACCTGCTCCGGCTGTGCTGAAACAGCAGAGCAGTAGCGCGGCCGCCGCCGCGGACCCGCCATCGTCGGGGGACTTCTTGACCGACATGTTCAACCAGCTTGTCCTACTCTTCCAGGACCCAGCCGGTGTGCTCAGCTCGATAATGGCGAACCCGACCGCGTGGGGCCCGCTGCTGTTCTTTGTCGGATATGAAGTGGTGACCAACATCCTGGGCTGGCCGACCTGGGCGATGATCCTCAGTTCGCCGTTCTTGTTGCCGCTCACCATCGGAGTGGGTGTCAACGCGCTGCTGGTCCAGCTGGCGCCGGTCGCCGTCCCCGCCTTGGCAGGACCGGCCGCGGCCGCCGCGGCTTCGGCCGCCCAGCCCGGGTCCTTGCCGCTCGCAACCTTGGCGTCGAACGTTGCCGCGCCGGCGGCAACCGCAACGGCGGCGCCCGCCGCGGCAACCGCGGCCGCCGCCGGCGGCCCGGCGGCGGCCTCCGCCACCCCGGCCTTTGCCTATGCGGTAGGCGGTTTCGGGCCGGGTGGCGGGCCCGGCCCAGCCCTGATCGACCGCCGCGGCGCCAAAGCCCCGGCGGCCCGTATCCCCGCCGCCGCTGCCGCGGTAGGGGTTTCGAGCCGCGAGAAGGCCCGGGCACGGCGGCGCAGGCGGACGGTGATGCGCGACTACGCCGATGAGTTCGCGGACATGGAAACGGATTTCGAGCCCGATACCGGCGCGCCAACAGAGTCGGTCGCTTCCGACAACGGGGCGGGCCGGTTGGGATTCGCCGGAACCGTAACCGACGACGCCCTCAGCAAGGAGGCGGCCGGACTGACCCGCTTGGCGGGTGACGACCTCGCGGGGGGACCCGCCAGGCCGATGATGCCCGGCACGTGGGATACCGAACATACCGGTGAGGCCAACGAAGAAGGGGGAGAGCGCAACTGAGACTTAAAAGGCAAACCACAGACAGCAATTGACGAAAGGATGCAGACGATGAGCATGTTGGATGCGCATATTCCGCAGTTGGTGGCGTCGCAGTCGGCGTTTGCGGCTAAGGCGGGGTTGATGC
>LQPU01000044.1 GCA_002101905.1 Mycobacterium shimoidei
TCACCCACTACATCGCACGGTCTCTACTGGAAACCGGTGGATTCAGACCCCGACTACACCCTCAATCATGAAGAGCCTGGAATCCGTTTTGACCGTGTTAGCGCTGCGGGACGGCATCATCCCGCCGACGTTGAACCTGCGCAACCTCGATCCGGAGATCGACCTGGACGTCGTGGCCGATAAGCCGCGGTCAGGCGACTACCGGTACGCGGTCAAGAATTCGTTCGGATTCGGCGGCCATAATGTGGCCCTCGTCTTCGGCAAGTACTGACCTAGATCTGCGTCGAATTTTCGGGTTCTCCACCGCAGTTGCTGGGGATCCGCACAAAACGTTAGATTCGCTATTGACACTTTCGTCAGCGGAGGAACCGACAAGATGGCGGACGCGATGTCGAGTTCAACGAAACTGAGGCCGTACTTCGAGGACGTTCAGGCACACTACGACTTATCGGACGAGTTCTTCGGGCTGTTTCAGGATCCGTCGCGGACCTACAGCTGCGCATTCTTCGAAAACGACGAGATGACTCTCGGGCAGGCCCAGCTGGCCAAGATCGACCTGAACCTGGCCAAGCTGGATCTGCAGCCGGGCATGACGCTGCTCGACATCGGCTGCGGCTGGGGCTCGGCGATGAAGCGCGCGATCGAGACCTATGACGTCAACGTCGTCGGGCTCACGTTGAGCAAGAAACAGTGCGTGTTCAGCCAGCAGCTGCTTGATGAGATGGATACCGACCGCTCGCGCAGGGTTTTGCTGCGCGGGTGGGAAGAATTCGACGAACCGGTCGACCGCATCGTCAGCATCGAGGCGTTTGAGGCATTCGGAAAGCCAAGGTACAAAGCGTTTTTCGAGATGGCCTACGGTATGCTGCCGGCGGATGGCCGGTTAGAGCTGCAGACGATATTCACTCACCGGCCCAATTATTGGAAAGACCATGGCATCGCGATCACCATGAGCGACCTGCGGTTCATGAAGTTCATCGCGCAGGAGATATTCCCCGGTGGCCAGGTGCCGTCCGCGGAGGACGTTGTCGAGTTCTCCACCGCCGCGGGCTTTTCGGTGAGCCAAATCGAGAATCTGAGCCCGCACTACGTGCAAACCCTCGATACCTGGGCGGCGAATTTGGTGGCCGCTCATGAAGAAGCGGTCGCCGTGGCTTCCGAGGAGGTCTACCAGCGTTACCTCCGGTACCTGACGGGGTGCGCCGACTTTTTCGACCGCGGTATCACCGAAGTCGCGCAGTTCACGCTCACCAAGAGCTAACCGAGCGCGCTCAACCTAAAGGGCGCGCAGCACCGCGTCGATCCCAAGACCGACGACCAGTAGCGCGCCCGCTTGGCGCACATGCACCCAGGCCAACGCCGCATACCACAGCGGCCATACCGGAAATCCGTCCGGCGGCTCCTCGGGCGGTGGACGCCGAAAATACGGCCACACCTTGACAAGTCGCGGCACTGCCAGCGCGACGAGCAACGCCGGCCACCCAATTGCGCCGAGTACCACCGCCAGGCCCACCAGCACATAGAAGCCGATCATCATCGCCAGCGTGACCGCGCGGGCTCGGGCCTCGCCGAGGAGCACCGGCAACGTGCGGATACCCAGCGGCGCGTCGTAGGGGATTTTGTCGATGTGCTTGCCCATCAACACCGTCGTGCACAGCAGGCCGTACGGCAGCGACGCCAACAGCACCGGCCAGCCCACAGTGCCCACCGCCGAGTAGTACGTTCCGCAGACCATCAGCGGACCCCACACCACGAACACGTCGGGTTCACCCAGGCCGCGTTTCTTCAACCGGATCGGCGGCGCGGTATAGGCGACGCTCAGCACGAAACCCGACAGCGCGAATGCCACCACCGGCCACCCGCGCGCCCACGTCAGCACGATCAGGATCGCCAGGTCGGCGAGGTTCACCGCGGCGATCGCGATGAGCAGGGTGCGGCGGCTGACCAACCCCGAGAGCACCGGGTGCGGGGCATACAGCGCGCGCGGATAACTTTCGCTGTCGGTGCCGGTCTGGGTGTCGTACAAGTCGTTCATCAAGTTATTGGCCGTGTGTGCCAACAGGATTCCCACGATCGCGAGAACCAGCCAGCGCCAATCCAGGCCAGGCTTGCCGGTTGCCAATAGCGCGGCGACCAGCCCGGCGAACAGGGTCATCGGTAGCACTGCCGCGCGGGTGACGACGAGCCAGCGGGTGACGGCGTCGACCGGCCTGTCCGGTGGCGGGTTGGTAGTGCGTAGGGCGTATGCCCATGAGCTGAGCCGGGAGCGGACCGTTACGTCAGTCATGAGGCGACCTCGAATCGTCAGTGTGGGAGCGGCGGAACGATCGGTGAGGGATGGGGTTGGCCGCGGAACTTCTCCAGTGATCCGCCGACCTCGACAATCCCGCACAACGCGCTCCAGCTGAGCATGGTCAGGTAGTCGATCAGCTCGTCGGCGCTCATCCGCGGATCCAGCAGCCACGAGTGGGTGGCCAATTGCACGCCGCCGACGATGTGGTAGGCCCACGGCTCCACTCCGCCGATGTCCATCCCGGCCTGTTTCATGCGGCGGCGCAGCACCACCGCCAGCATGCGCGCGATGATCCGCTCGGAGTCGGCGATCACTTTGCTTCTGGCGGCCGAGCTGTTGGCCATCACGAACCGGTAGGGCTCGGGCTCGGCCGCCACGGTTTCGACGTACACCCGAATGATTTCGCGGGTCAGGTCGAACCCGTCGAGGTTCGACGACAGCGCCGCGGTCATGTTGGGAATCAGAGTGGTCTGCGCGAACCGCATCATCACAGCCGTCGTCAAATCGTTTTTGTCGACGAAATAGCGGTACAGGACAGTCTTGGAGACCCCGATCTCGCCGGCGATCTCGTCCATGCTGACGTAGCGGCCGCGCCGCCGGATCGCTTCGATCGTGCCGTCTATCAGCTCGTTCCGGCGCTCCACCTTGTGCTGATGCCAACGCCGCTTCCGGCCATCCATCTTCACCGTCCCGGCCGGGGCATGTTCTACCACTATCGCGGATTCCCATTCACTCGACGCTTCGATAATACGGCTTTGTGAGGGCTGCTAGCTGAGCCGGTAACAGTAACTTCGTGTCGCGATGGCGGATGATGGTCTGGTGGCGCATCGACTTCCCGCCGGCACCGGCCCGTCAGCACGACCTCACGCGGGGACGGTGCCGGCCGGACCCGGCCGGGCGCCGTTGTCGCTGGCGCAATCGTTCGTCGCTGCCGATCCGGTAGCCGACGCCGAGCGCCGCCGCGGGTTGCGGCGGATGAAAGTGGTGGCGCTGAGTTTCCTGCTCGGCGCCACCGTGATCTTTCTGGGCTGCCGCTGGCTGCAGGCCGGCGGGAACACCGCCGCCTGGATCGGCTACGTCAGGGCGGCGGCGGAGGCCGGGATGGTCGGTGCGCTGGCGGACTGGTTTGCGGTGACGGCGCTGTTCAAGCATCCGCTGGGCATCCCCATCCCGCACACCGCGATCATCAAACGCAAGAAGGACCAGCTCGGTGAGGGCCTGGGGACGTTCGTGCGAGAGAACTTCCTGTCACCGCCGGTGGTGGAGACCAAGCTGCGCGACGCGCAGATCCCCAGTCGGCTGGGCAAGTGGTTGTCCGAGACGTCGCACGCGCAGCGGGTGGCCGCCGAGACCGCGACCGTGCTGCGGGTGCTGGTCGAGCTGTTGCGCGACGAAGACGTCCAGCACGTCATCGATCGGATGATCGTGCAGCGCATCGCCGAGCCGCGATGGGGTCCGCCGGTGGGCCGGGTGCTGGCCACGCTGCTTGCCGAGCACCGGCAGGAGGCGCTGATCCAGCTGTTGGCAGATCGGGCGTTCCAATGGTCGCTGAATGCCGGCGAGGTGATCCAGCGGGTGGTCGAACGCGATTCGCCCACTTGGTCGCCGCGGTTCATCGACCATTTGGTCGGCGATCGCATTCACCGGGAGCTGATGGACTTCACCGACAAGGTGCGCCGTAATCCCGACCACGAACTGCGCCGCTCGGCGACGCGGTTCCTGTTCGACTTCGCCGACGATCTGCAGCACGATGAGGCGACGATCGCCCGGGCTGAGGCGGTCAAGGAGCAACTGATGGCCCGTGAAGAGGTCACCAACGCCGCCGCGACCGCCTGGAAGACGCTCAAACGCCTGGTGCTCGAGGGTGTCGACGACCCCTCCAGCGCGCTGCGCACCCGCATCGCTGACGCCGTGGTGCGCATCGGCGAATCCCTGCGTGACGATGCCGACTTGCGCGACAAGGTCGACAACTGGATCGTGCGAGCGGCCCAGCATCTGGTCTCGCAGTACGGGGTTGAGATCACCGCGATCATTACCGACACGATCGAGCGTTGGGACGCCGCCGAGGCCAGCCGTCGTATCGAGTTGCACGTCGGTCGTGACCTGCAGTTCATTCGGATCAACGGCACCGTGGTCGGCTCGCTGGCCGGCCTCGCCATCTACACGATCGCGCACCTGCTGTTCTGAGCAGTGCTAACTAGTGCTTGCAAAAGTTAGCACTTGGTCGTACTGTGGTGCGCGTCCGCACCGACCGACCGACGCAAAGGAGTCACTGATGCCGCAGGAGGACAAGCTTGCAGCAGTTGTGTCCACCGCTGCGTCAGACATCGGCAGCTTCATCAGGGCGCAACGCGAGGCGGCCCAGGTGTCGGTGCGGCAGCTGGCCGAAAAGGCCGGTGTCAGCAATCCATACCTCAGCCAGATCGAACGCGGATTGCGCAAACCTTCCGCTGATGTGCTCAACCAGATCGCAAAGGCGCTAAGGGTATCCGCCGAAGTGCTCTATGTGCAGGCGGGAATCCTCGAGCCCAGCGTGACCAGCGAAGTACGGGACGCGATCGTCGCCGACACGGCGATCACCGAGCGGCAGAAACAAGTCCTACTCGACATCTACACGTCCTTCGTTCAACAGAACGAGGCTGCCCGTGAGGAGACGACATCTGCCTAGACCCGTCTGACCACACGCGGACCCAGTAACCGCCCAAGAACAAACACCATCGACGAAAGGAAAAACAATGGCCGACAACCCGACGATTGATGATCTGAAGGCCCCACTGCTTGCTGCGCTGGGTGCTGCCGACCTGGCGCTGGCCACCGTCAACGACCTGCTGGCTGAGCTGCGCGACCGCGCCGAAGAGACCCGCACCGACACCCGCAGTCGGGTCGAGGAGAGCCGTGCTCGCCTGGCCAGGCTGCAGGAGGACCTGCCCGATCAGCTGCGCGAACTGCGTGAGCGGTTCACCGCCGAAGAGCTGCGCAGCGCCGCGGAGGGCTATGTCGAGGCGGCGACCGCACGCTACAACGAGCTGGTCGAGCGCGGCGAGGCCGCTCTGGAGCGCCTGCGCAGCCAGCAGGGCTTCGAGGACGTGTCGGCGCGTGCCGAGGGTTACGTCGACCAGGCGGTCGAGCTGACCCAGGAGGCGCTGGGCACCGTCGCTTCGCAGACCCGCGCCGTCGGCGAGCGCGCCGCCAAGCTGGTCGGCATCGAGCTGCCCGCCAAGACGACGCCGGGCAAGAAGGCGCCGGCCAAGCAGGCCCCGGCCAAGAAGGCCCCGGCCAAGAAGGCGGCTGCCAAGAAGGCACCGGCCAAGAAGGCTCCGGCCAAGAAGGTCACCCAGAAGTAAGCGGCTTCCGCTAACCGCTCGACTCCGAGTTGCCCCCGGGCGACTCGGAGTCGACGTTTTTGCCGGTCCCCGCATACCCTTAGGGCGTGAACCTCGTTAACAGCGTTTGGGCGGTAGTGCAGATCGCCGTCGCGTTGATGTCCCTGTATGCCTTTGTGCACGCGGCAATGCAGCGACAGGACGCGTACACCGCCGCTGACAAGATGACCAAACCCATCTGGTTGGTGATCTTGGGTGTCGCCACTCTGTTCGCCTGGCTGCTCGGCGCGCTCGGGGTAGCGATCGCCGCCGCTGCGGCCGGTCTTTACTTGGTCGACGTGCGGCCCAAACTCCTTGAAGTGCAAGGGAAATCGCGCTAGCACGATGCGAGTATCCGCGGTACCGGTGCTTGCTCTCGGCGCGGTGCTGGCCGCCGCCCCGTCGGCCGCCGACCCCGACGATCCCGGGCCGGCAACTCCCGGATATGCACCGCCGTTCGTTGAGAACACCCAATGGGTGCAGTGGGCGGCCGGCCAATCGAGTCTGCGGGTCTACCCGACGCCGGCGGCGCGGGCCGCGGCCCGCCAACTCGGCACCGGCAGCACCGCCGGGCTCGAAGCCTGGAGTGAGGTGCTGGCCCACGCTCCCGAGGCGGACACCCCGGGGATGCGGGAGCAGTTCATCTGTCACTGGGAGGTAGCCGAGGTCGCGGAACCCGGCAAGATCAGCTGGAACCTCGAGCCGTGGCGTCCGGTCGTCGACCCGGCCACGATGCTCGGCACCGGCTGTAACCCCGGTGGGCCCGAAGAACCGTTCTGATGCCGGGCCGCCCAACCCGCGAGCAGTTGGCCGCCGTCATCGACCACACCCTGCTGAAACCCGAAGCCACCGCTGCCGATGTGGCGGCCGTCGCGGCCGAAGCCGCCGAATTGGGCGTCTGTGCCGTGTGCGTGTCGCCGTCGATGGTTCCGGTCGCGGCCGAGTCGAACAGTGCCGGGGTGCGCATCGCCGCGGTCGCGGGATTTCCGTCGGGCAAACATCTTTCGCAGATCAAGGCGTCCGAAGCGAAGCTGGCGGTGGCCGCCGGGGCGACCGAGATCGACATGGTGATCGACGTCGGCGCCGCCCTGGCCGGGGACATCGCGGCGGTGCGGTCCGATATCGCCGCGGTGCGTTCCGCGGTGCCCGCCGCGCTCCTCAAGGTGATCGTCGAGTCGGCGGTGCTGTTGAGCGTGGGTGGCAAAAGCACCCTCATCGACGTGTGCCGGGCGGCCGAGGACGCCGGGGCGGACTTTGTGAAGACGTCCACCGGGTTTCATCCGGCCGGCGGCGCGTCGGTCGACGCGGTGGAGCTGATGGCTCAGAGCGTCGGCGGCCGGCTCGGGGTCAAGGCCAGCGGCGGCATCCGTACCGCCGCTGACGCCGTCGCGATGCTCGACGCCGGCGCCACCCGGCTCGGGCTGTCGGGCACCCGCGCGGTGCTCGACGGGTTGGACTAGCGCGTCCGTCGGCTAGAGCTGGCTGAAGCAGTCTCGGCCGGACTTCGACTTGGACGCCGGAATGGTGGCGTTCTGGGTCGAGAAGGTGGCCTCCACCCCGGAATTGGTGACCTTCACGGTGTCGGCGTGGATGCCCAGCGGGTAATTCTTGGTCGCCTTCGACGTGAGCTCGTCGAGGTGCTTTTGCACCTTGTCCGTGGACATGTTCGAGCCCAGCGCGCTCAGCTCGACCACCTGCAGCGACAGCCCGTTGTCCTCGATCTGCGGCTTGACGGTGGCCTTGTCCAGCAGGCCCTTCAGTTCGACCGTCCCGGCGCCGGGATTGGTGGTGACCTTGCTGGTCACAAAGCTTCCCAGTACCGGGATGGCGTCCTGGATGGATTCTTTGATGCCGTCCGCAGACCAGGTGATGGTGCCGTTCAGCGCCCCGATCGTGCCCTTGGAATCACCGCTGCCATTGAGGTTGACGTCGTCGATGTTGAGGGTGATCTTCATGCCCTTGGCGCTGCGCACCTGATTTCCGGCCGTCTCCACCGAGATGTTGGTGTAGTGGTCGGTGAGGTATTGCCAGAGCACCGGCGGCGAGGTCGCGAACGACGCGGTGGCGCTGTCTTCGACCTCGCACTGCACGGCATTGGCTACCTTGCTGTCGGCGGTGTTACGCGCGTAGAGCTCCGCGCCGATCAGCCCCGCCAGCGGCACCAGCAGCACAATCACCAGGATCAGGACCAGCGAAGTCCGGTTGGCGAAGAACCCGCGGCGCGCCTTTGTCGGTGTGCCGCTCGGCTCCGACGGGCTGGATATCCGGCTGGTGGCCTGCTCCTGGTGCATCGGCGGCGGGCCGGGCTGCCGGGCCTGCGGGTATGCGGGTCGCGGTGGTGCAGGCTGGCGTGGCGGCGGGCCCGGCGGGGGGCCGGACGGCCGCGGCGGCGGCGGCGGATTGCGTGGCGGCTGCGGACGGCCGCCCTGCGGGATCCGCTGCGTCGGCGATTGGGACGGGCCGGGACCAGGCTGCGGGCGGCTCGGGCGCGACGCAGGCCGAGTCCAATCCGGCCCGTCGCCGCGGGAAGGCCCTTGCGGAGTCGTCACTAGCGCGATTTTGCCCTATCGAGCCACGCGAAGTCGAAGGTTGTTTTCACAGGTTGGCGAAGCAAGGGTCCTGACTGTGTGCCGGGATGGTGGCGTTTCGGGTCGAAAAGTAGCCCACCACACCGGTATCGGTGACCTCGACGCTGTCGGCGTGCACGCCCAGCGGGTATTTCTTGAGCAGCCGGGCGGTGAAGTCGTCCAGGGCCGGCTGCACGGATTCTTTCGGCAAGGCCATGCTGCCCAACCCGGTGAGGCTGACCACCTGCAAAGACAGCCCATTGTTCACCACCTGGGGCTTGACGACGGCGGTTGCCAGCCCGAACGCGCCCTTCAATTCGACCGTGCCGTCGGCGGGGTTGGTGGTGACATCGGAGACCAGATTGCCCAGCAACGGAACCATCTCGCGGATGGTCTCCTTGATGCCCTTGGACGGCCAGGTGAGCCTGGCGTCCAGCGCGCCGATGGTGCCGCCGGAGTCCTCGGTGCTCTGCAACCGCACGTCGGAGATGCTCAACTCGGCCTTCATCAGCTTGGCGTCCTTGACCTGATTGCCGGCGGTCTCGATGGAGATGTTGGTGTAGTGACCTGTGACGTGTTGCCACAGAAACGGCGGTGCCACACCGAAAGTCACGCTCGCGTTGTCGCGCACAACGCATTCCGTCGCCTCGGTCACTTTGCTGTCCGCAAGGTGCCGCGCGTATAACTCGGTGCCGATGAGTCCGGCGATGAGCAGCGCGACCACGATCACGAAGACCAGCACGATGGAGACCGGGTCGCCGAACGAGCGGCGGCGCTTGAGCTTCACAGTGTCCTCCGACGGCTCCGCGGCCGGGTACTCCTGGACGTCCGGCGGCGGGGCCCATGCTGGCCCAGCCGGCTGCTCCGGTGTGGTGGGCGGCGTTTCGAACGGCGTTGCCGGGTGCGTAGCGTCGGCCTCCGGCCCGGGGCGAGCCCAGATCGACGGATCGCCGTCGGGTTCCTGCGGGTTCGTCATCCCGGCGATTCTGCCTTATCGATACCGGCGAAGTCGGCCTGATTACGCAGCACCGCGATAGTGTCGCGCGCCGCGCGGACCCGGTCGAGGTCGAGGTCGGCAACCAGCAGCTGCGGTTGGGCGCCCGCGGCCACCACCACCTCGCCGAACGGCGAGACCACCAGGCTGCCGCCCACCCCGGTGGGGGCGCCGGACTTGCCGAGCGACCGACCCGGATCGGCCTGCCCGGCCGCCGCGATGTAGCTGGTGGCATCCAGCGCCCGCGCCCGCGCCAGCAGGGTCCACTGCTCGAGCTTGCCGGTCCCCGAGCCCCACGACGCCGCGACCACGATCAGCGCGGCGCCGCTGCGCGCCAGGGCGGTGTAGAGCTGCGGGAACCGGATGTCGTAGCACGTCGTCAGCCCCACCCCGATGCCGTCGACGGTGATCACCACCGGCTCCTGGCCCGGCGCGACGGTGCGCGACTCGGTGAACCCGAACGCGTCGTAGAGGTGAATCTTGTCGTAGTGGGCGTCGAGGCCGGGGCCGACGGCCAGCAGTGTGTTTTTGACCCGCCCGGCGTCGGCCGGGGTGAACATCCCGGCGATGACCACAAGGCCCGCCTCGTGGGCGATCCGGCGCACCCCGTCGGCCCACGGGCCGTCGAGGGGTTCGGCGATCGGCGCCAGCGGCACTCCGAACCGGCACATCGTCGCCTCTGGGAACACCACGAGCGCTGCGCCGGAGTCGGCGGCCCGGCGGGTGTAGTCGCGCACCACCTCGAGGTTGTCGCTCGGCTCGGTGCCGCTGAGGATCTGCGCCACCGCAATCCGCATGTGCGCCAGCTTAGGGGCGATCGCAAGCGCGGCGGAGCCGGGCGCAGCGGGTCGCCCCGGATAAGGCTAGGGGCTAGTGCGGACGGGCCTCGCGCGATCAGGCGTTCTCGCTGATCCACATGGTGGTGAAGCGCTGCTCGGCGATCAGCAGCTCGACCAGCTGGTTGCCGATGAAGTTCTCCAGCTTGCCGCCGACGAGCGGGATGCGGACCTCCACGGTCGCCTGGAATTTCAGCCGGGCGCCGCCCGTCTGGGACATCGGCTCCAGCACGGCAGTGCCCGTCAACGCGGCCGGCGCGTCCAAAATCGATCCGACGACAGTGGCGGTGGCGGTGCCGTCGGTGACCGGGCCCCAGGTCTCCTCGCGCCGAATACGCAAATCGCCGCGGTGGAATTGGCTCACCAACGCCGGGAGCCGATCGCTGCGCAGCACCTGGGTGGTGATGACGTCCACACCGCCGCCGGTCCCTTCGCTCCGCAACGAATCCAGGGTCGCCTGATCTGCGCCGGAATCGGCCAGCCGGGCCAGCCAATACTGCTCGTCACTGAATGCCTGCAGTACCTGTTCGACGCTGGCCCCGTAATCGGTTGACATGTCGAATGAACGCGGCATAGCAGGTCAGGCTACCGTCATGGGCCATGGCGGGAACGATGTTCGCCGGGGCGCATGTCGCCGAGGCGGTTCCGTTGGCGCCGTTGACCACCTTGCGGGTCGGACCCGTCGCGCAACGCGTCATCACGTGCACCAGCACCGAACAAATCGTCAGCACGCTGCGACAGCTCGACGCCGAGAAGTGCCGTCCGCTGCTAGTGCTGGCCGGCGGCTCCAACGTGGTCATCGCCGACACGCTGACCGACCTGACGGTGGTGCGGCTGGCCGCCGACGCCGTCACCATCGACGGCAGCATCGTGCGCGCCGAAGCCGGTGCACAGTGGGACGCCGTGGTTGCGCAAACCATCGCGTCGGGTTTGGGCGGGCTGGAGTGCATGTCCGGTATCCCCGGTTCGGCCGGCGCCACCCCGGTACAGAACGTGGGCGCCTACGGCGCCGAGGTGGCCGACACCATCACCCGCGTGCGGGTGCTGGACCGCCGCAGCGGCGAGGTGAGCTGGCTGGCGCCGGCCCAACTGGGGTTCGGGTATCGCACCAGCGTGCTCAAACACTCCGACGCGGCGGTCGTGTTGGAGGTGGAGTTCGCCCTGGACGCCTCGGGGCGCAGTGCGCCACTGCGCTACGACGAGCTGATCGTCGCGCTGGACGCGACCCAAGGCCAGCGCGCCGACCCGGTGGCGGTGCGAAAAGCGGTGCTGGCGCTGCGTTCTCGCAAGGGGATGGTGCTCGACGCCGCCGACCACGACACCTGGAGTGTGGGGTCGTTCTTCACCAATCCGGTTGTCCCAGGGGAGGTTTACCAGCGGCTGGCCGACCAGGTGCAGCGGCCGGTGCCGCACTATCCGGCCCCGGACGGCGTCAAGCTGGCCGCCGGTTGGTTGGTCGAACAAGCCGGGTTCGGCAAAGGCTATCCGGATGTCGACGACGCGCCTTGCCGGCTGTCCACCAAACATGCGCTTGCTTTGACCAACCGCGGCACGGCCACCGCCGCCGATGTGGTGGCACTGGCACGCACCATCCGGGACGGCGTCCGCGACGTGTTTGGTATCACACTGACCCCAGAACCCGTGCTAGTGGGCTGCACGCTGTAAACACGTGCGCGGAAGCGGCCGTTTTCGCCGGTATCTTGGTTTGTCGTGAGTACAGCGCGCGACCTGCCGCCGATCAGTCGGCGCCGGGCTTTGTCTGCGCTGGCGGTGGGGATGTTCGCCCCGAATGTTCTGGCCGCGTGTTCCGGGGGACAGAGCAAACAGGCCGAGAAGCCCAAGCCGCCGGCGGCGCCCAGCTTGACGTTCCGCCCCGCGGACAAGGCCGAAGACGTCGTTCCCACCGCGCCGATCAGCGTCGAGGTCCGCGACGGCTGGCTGCAGCGGGTCGCGCTGACCAATTCCAGCGGCAAGGTGGTGGCCGGGGCGTTCAACCGGGACCGCACCGTCTACACCATCACCGAACCGCTGGGCTACGACACCACCTACACCTGGAGCGGTTCGGCGGTCGGCCACGACGGCAAGGCCGTCCCGGTGACCGGCAAGTTGACCACCGTCACGCCCACCAAGGAGATCGACGGCGGCTTCCAGCTCGCCGATGGCCAGACCGTCGGCATCGCGGCGCCGATCATCATCCAGTTCGATGCGCCCATCAGCGACAAGGCCGCTGTCGAGCGAGCGCTGAAGGTCACCACCGACCCGCCCGTCGAGGGCAGCTGGGCGTGGCTGCCCGACGAAGCCCAGGGCGCTCGAGTGCACTACCGCACCCGCGAGTACTACCCGGCGGGCACCAAGGTGAACGTCGAGGCGAAGCTGTACGGGGTGCCGTTCGGGGACGGCGCCTACGGCAAGCAGGACATGAGCCTGACTTTCCAGATCGGTCGCCGCCAGGTGGTCAAGGCCGAAATCTCCTCGCACCGCATTCAGGTGATTCGCGACGAGGGCGTCATCATGGACTTCCCGTGCAGCTACGGCGAGGGCGACAAGCCGCGCAACGTCACCCGCAACGGCATCCACGTGGTCACCGAGAAATACGCCGACTTCTACATGTCCAACCCGGCCGCCGGTTACACCAACATCCACGAGCGCTGGGCGGTGCGGATCTCCAATAACGGTGAGTTCATCCACGCCAACCCGGCAAGCGCTGGCGCGCAAGGCAATACGAACGTCACCAACGGCTGTGTCAATCTGTCCACGGCCGATGCCGAGCAGTACTTCCACAGCGCGATCTACGGCGACCCGGTCGAGGTGACCGGTAGCCGAATCCAGCTGTCGTACGCCGACGGCGACATCTGGGACTGGGCCGTGGACTGGGACACCTGGGTGGGCATGTCGGCACTGCCGCCGCCCAGCGGGACCAAACCGTCACCCGCGTCGATGCCGCGCAGCGCGCCGGCCACCCCGAGCGATGCGCCGACGCTGTCGGGCACCCCGACTACTGGCGCGCGACCCGGCGGCTAGCGGTTGCCTGATCGCGCGGCCGGATCACGATCTGGTCCAGGTTGACGTGCGACGGGCGCGATGCCACGAACCCGATCACCTCGGCGACATCGGCTGCCACCAGCGGCGTCATCCCCGCGTAAACGGCGTCGGCGCGCTCCTGGTCACCGTCGAAGCGCACCAGCGAAAACTCCGTCTCCACAGCGCCGGGCGCAATTTCGGTGAGCCGCACCGGCTTTCCCAACAGTTCGCCGCGCAGCGTACGGTGCAGCGCACCTTGGGCGTGCTTGGCCGACGTATAGCCTGCGCCGCCGTCGTAAATCTCCATCGCCGCGACCGAGGTGACGGTGACGATCAAGCCGTCACCGGACGCGATCAGTTTGGGCAGCAGCGCGCGGGTGACGCGCAGCGTGCCGAGCACGTTGGTCTCCCACATCCATCGCCAGTGCTCCAGGTCGGCCTCGGCGACCGGTGCGAGGCCCTTGGCGCCGCCGGCGTTGTTGACCAGCACGTCAACACGTTCCAGGTGGTCGGCCAGCGCATCGACCGCGGCGCCGTCAGTGACGTCGGTCACAATCGCGGTGCCGCCGATTTCGTCCGCCAACGCCTTGATGCGATCGGCCCGGCGAGCCACTGCTACTACGTGAAAGCCTTGAGCCGCGAGGGTTCTCGCGGTTGCCTCACCGATACCGGCGCTGGCCCCGGTGACCACGGCCACTCGTTCGGATCCGGCTGATTTCACCTGGATAACTGTAGTAGCCGTGCTAAATTCCTCAGCGTGTACTCGAGCGCTGTGTTCGGTCTGACGTCCGCGTGTCTGTTCGCGGACTGCGCATGTTGTTGCTGCGCACGTCGCCGCGTCTGACCGGCCTTCCTATCACCGAAGCCGGCGTGCGGCCAGAAACCGCCCATCGGACCTCGGGAAAGGACACAGCCAATGCACTCGACAGCTCTCACCCCCCAGTCGCAGGGCCGTAAGACCGCGGTGCGGGCTCGCCACATCGTCGCCCCGTCGCTGCAGCTGTCCGACGCCGCAGCCGCATCGGTCTTCCGCGCGGTGCGGTTGCGCGGCCCGATCGGCCGTGACGTCATCGCGCAGGTCACCTCGCTGAGCATCGCGACGGTCAATCGTCAGGTCATCGCGCTGCTGGAAGCGGGCCTGTTGCGTGAACGCGCCGACTTGGCCGTGGCCGGCGCCATCGGGCGCCCGCGCGTGCCCGTCGAGGTCAACCACGAACCGTTTTTGACGCTGGGCATCCACATCGGGGCGCGGACGACGAGCATCGTGGCCGCCGACCTGTTCGGCCGCACGCTCGACGTCGTCGAGACCCCGACCCCGCTGAGCGGGCATGCGGCCGCGCTGGCGACGCTGGCCGACGCGGCCCGACGGTACCTGCGGCGCTGGCACCGGCGCCGCCCGCTGTGGGTCGGGGTGGCCATCGGCGGGGTGGTCAACGGCGTCACCGGGCACGTCGACCATCTGCGGCTGGGCTGGCGGGACGCCCCGGTGGGGCCGGTGCTGGCCGAAGCCCTGGAACTACCGGTGTCGGTGGCCTCCCACGTCGACGCGATGGCCGGAGCGGAGCTGCTGCTCGGCATGCGCCGATTTCGGCCGAACACGTCGACCAGCCTGTACGTCTATGCCCGGGAAACCGTCGGCTATGCGTTGGTGATCGGCGGCCGGGTGCACAGCCCGGCCAGCGGGCCGGGCACCATCGCCAACCTGCCGGTGTCTTCGGAGCTGCTCGGCGGCTCCGGCCAACTGGAGTCCACCGTCAGCGACGAGGCGGTGCTCGCCGCGGCCCGGCGGTTGCGGCTGGTGCCCGCGAATCGAACCGGCGCCGGCATCGGCGACCTGCTCAAGGCGGCCCGCGGCGGCAACCAGCAGGCCAAGGAGCTGCTGGCCGAGCGGGCGCGGGTGCTCGGCGAAGCGGTCGCGCTGCTGCGCGACATGCTCAACCCCGACGACCTGGTGGTCGGCGGGCAAGCGTTCACCGAGTACCCCGACGGCATGGCCGACGTGGAAGCCGCGTTCGCCGCACGCTCGGTGCTGGCACCGCGGGAGATCCGGGTCACCGCTTTCGGTAACCGGGTCCAGGAAGCCGGGGCCGGCATCGTGTCGCTGGGCGGGCTCTACGCCGACCCGCTCGGAGCCATGCGGCGCGCCGCGCCGTCGGGGGTGGGCCGGCGCGTTGTCGGCGACGAGTCGTCGGCCTGACGTAGCCGAGCCGACGCTCCTGCAAAGATGGCGGTGTGCAACCCAACGCGCTTTCCCGGCCGGACGCCTCGGAACTGACCGATCCCCGCCGGGTGGCGGTGTTGTCGGTGCATACCTCGCCGCTGGCTCAGCCCGGTACCGGCGATGCCGGCGGGATGAACGTCTACGTGCTGCAAAGCGCCCTGCATATGGCGCGCCGGGGCGTGCAGGTGGAGATCTTCACTCGCGCGACGGCGTCCACCGATCCGCCGATCGTGCCGGTGGCGCCCGGCGTCCTGGTGCGCAATGTGGTGGCCGGGCCGTTCGAGGGTCTGGACAAATACGACCTGCCGACCCAGCTGTGCGCGTTCGCCGCCGGAGTGCTGCGCGCCGAGGCGGCCCATGAGCCGGGCTACTACGACATCGTGCACTCGCACTACTGGCTGTCCGGTCAGGTCGGCTGGCTGGCGCGGGACCGCTGGGCAGTGCCGCTGGTGCACACCGCGCACACGCTGGCCGCGGTGAAGAACGCCGCACTCGCCGACGGCGACGCACCCGAGCCGCCGCTGCGCACGGTCGGCGAGCAACAGGTGGTCGACGAGGCCGACCGGCTCATCGTCAACACCGAAGATGAAGCCGCACAACTGGTTTCGCTGCACCAGGCCGATCCGGCCCGCATCGACGTCGCCCACCCTGGTGTCGACCTTGACGTGTTTAGGCCCGGTGATCGCCGCGCGGCGCGCGCTGCGCTGAATCTGCCGCTCGACGAACACGTGGTGGCGTTCGTGGGGCGGATCCAGCCACTGAAGGCGCCCGACATCCTGCTGCGTGCCGCAGCCAAGCTGCAGCGGGTGCGCATCGTGGTGGCCGGCGGGCCGTCGGGCAGCGGTCTGGCGGCCCCGGACGGGCTGGTTCGCCTCGCCGAGGAACTGGGTATCACTGGCCGGGTGACGTTCTTGCCGCCGCAGTCCCGTACGGATCTGGCTCGGCTGTTCCAGGCCGCCGACGTGGTGGCGGTGCCCAGCTATTCGGAGTCGTTCGGCCTGGTCGCGGTGGAAGCTCAGGCCTGCGGGACGCCCGTGGTGGCGGCCGCGGTGGGCGGGCTGCCGGTCGCGGTGCGCGACGGGGTCAGCGGCACCCTGGTGGCCGGCCATGACGTCGACCGGTGGGCGGATGCCATCGACGACGTGCTGCGGCAAGACGGTGCGATGAGCCGCTCGGCGGTCAAGCATGCCGCGACGTTCTCGTGGGACAACACCGTCGATGCGTTGCTGGCCAGTTATCGCCGCGCGATCGGCGAGTTCGCCCTGCGCCATCCACTGCGTGAGCTGGTGCGCGCATGACAGAGTCGGTACAGCAGGTCATCGAGGACGCGCTGAACGCGAGCAAGCTGACGTACTCGCGGCACGAGGGTGCGCACGGCGGCCTGCCGGGGCTGATCGTCGAGCTGCCCGGGGAGCGCAAGCTCAAGACGAACACCATGCTGACCATCGGTGAGCATGGCGTGCGCGTCGAGGCGTTCGTGTGCCGCAAACCCGACGAGAACCATGAGGGCGTCTACCGGTTTCTGCTCAAGCGCAACCGTCGCTTGTACGGGGTGGCCTACACGCTCGACAACGTCGGCGACATCTACCTGGTGGGCCGGATGTCGTTGGCGTCGGTGAGTGCTGCCGAGATCGACCGGGTACTCGGGCAGGTGCTCGAAGCGGTCGATTCGGACTTTAATACGTTGCTGGAGTTAGGTTTTCGCTCGTCGATTCAGAAAGAGTGGGAGTGGCGGGTGTCTCGCGGGGAGTCGCTGAAGAACCTGCAGGCGTTCGCCCATCTGATCGACGACGAGGACGGCGACGATGCAGAGCGCGAAGCGCGATGAGGAGGAGTCGTCCAATTTGGTCAGCGATAAGCGCGGCGGAGCGCGCGTGAGAGACTTGCCGGCATGGCAGAGACTTCCAAGCTGGTATTACTCCGCCACGGCGAGAGCGAATGGAACGCGCTCAACCTGTTCACCGGTTGGGTCGACGTCGACCTGACCGACAAGGGCCGCGCCGAGGCGATTCGCGGCGGTGAGTTGTTGGTCGAACACGACCTGCTGCCCGACGTGCTCTACACCTCGCTGCTGCGGCGAGCGATCACCACCGCGAATCTGGCACTGGACGTCGCAGACCGGCACTGGATCCCGGTGCGACGCAGTTGGCGGCTCAACGAGCGCCACTACGGCGCGCTGCAAGGGCTGGACAAGGCCGAGACCAAGCAGCGCTACGGCGAGGAACAATTCATGGCCTGGCGGCGCAGCTACGACACCCCGCCCCCGCCGATCGAGCGGGGCAGCGAATTCAGCCAGGACGCCGACCCGCGTTACGCCAATATCGGCGGCGGCCCGCTGACCGAATGCCTTGCCGACGTGGTGGCGCGGTTTTTGCCGTATTTCACCGATGTCATCGTGCCCGACCTGCGGGCCGGCAAGACGGTGCTGCTCGCCGCGCACGGCAACTCGCTGCGTGCGCTGGTCAAGTACCTCGACGGCATGTCCGACGAGGAGGTCGTCGGGCTGAACATCCCGACCGGCATCCCGTTGTGCTACGACCTGGATGCCGACCTGCGGCCCACGGTCGCCGGCGGCACCTATCTGGACCCCGAAGCTGCCGCGGCCGGGGCGGCCGCGGTGGCCAGCCAAGGCGCCCGCTGACCGGCCCGGTCATCTGGGCAAACACCGCGTGAACAGCAGCCGAACACATCGGCCGCAACGTGTGACATGTACGATTTTGGCCTCGCGCTGGTGGGGCGAAGTTCACCAGTATTTGTAGGATTTTTATGTGACTGTGTTCTCGGCGCTGTCGCTCGCCGGGGTGTCGGTTCTGTTAGCACTCGCCGTCGGGATCAGCATCGGCACCCGATTGGCGCCGATGGTCGTCGAGCGACGCCAGCGGGCGGCCGCCGAATGGGGCGGCATCACCGTCGCGCAGATGCTGCAACGCATCGCCGAGCTCTCTCCGCTGGGTATCGCGGTGGTGGACGCCCACCGCGACGTGGTGTACCTCAACGACCGAGCTACGCATCTCGGTCTGGTGCGGGACCGCCAGCTCGACGAGAACGCATGGACGGCGGCGCAAACGGCGCTGGGGGGCGGTTCAGCTATCGAATTCGATCTGACGCCGCGTAAACCCACGGTGGTTGACGGGTCGGAACTGGTGGTGCGCGGCCAGGCCAGCCTGCTCAGCGAAGAAGATCGCCGGTTTGCGGTCGTCTTCGTCTATGACCAGTCCGAGTACGCCCGGATGGAGGCGACCCGCCGCGACTTCGTGGCCAACGTCAGCCACGAGCTCAAAACCCCGGTCGGTGCGATGGCCGTGCTCGCCGAGGCACTGCTGTCCTCGGCGGACGACCCGGAAACGGTACGCCGGTTCGGGGAGAAGGTGCTCGTCGAGGCCAACAGGCTGGGAGACATGATCGGAGAGCTGATCGAGCTATCTCGTCTACAGGGAGCAGAACGACTGCCCGACCTCTCCGAGGTTGACGTGGACACCGTTGTGGCCGAAGCGATTTCACGCCACAAGGTGGCCGCTGACAGTGCCGATATTCAGATACGCACCGACACGCCGTGCGGCCTGCGGGTATTGGGTGAGCAGACGCTGCTCATCACCGCGCTGGCCAATCTGGTGTCCAATGCGATCGCGTATTCGCCGCGCGGTTCGCTGGTGTCGATCAGTTGTCGCCGCCGCGGTGACTTCGCCGAGATTGCGGTCACCGACCGGGGTATCGGTATCGCGCGCAAGGACCAGGAACGCGTTTTCGAGCGGTTCTTCCGGGGCGACAAGGCGCGGTCGCGATCCACCGGCGGGAGCGGTCTGGGACTGGCGATCGTCAAGCACATCGCGGCCAACCACAACGGCAGCATCAAGCTGTGGAGCCAACCGGGAACCGGCTCCACGTTCACGTTGTCGATCCCGATCTACCAGAACAACAACGACGAGCCCCGCCAATCGGAGGAGCCTTCGCTTCGTCCCATGAAGCCGCAACGGCTCCGAGGAAAGGAAGAGCTACGCAGATGACTCGCACTGTGCGAGGAGAAGGAGTGTGGCGCCATGACTAGCGTGCTGATCGTGGAAGACGAGGAGTCGCTGGCCGATCCGCTGGCGTTCCTCTTACGCAAAGAAGGATTCGAGGCCACCGTGGTGACCGACGGCGCTTCGGCGCTGGCCGAATTCGACCGGGCCGGAGCCGATATCGTGCTCCTGGACTTGATGCTGCCGGGCATGTCCGGCACCGATGTGTGCAAGCAGCTGCGGGCCCGCTCGAGTGTGCCGGTCATCATGGTCACCGCCCGCGACAGTGAGATCGACAAGGTGGTCGGTCTGGAGCTGGGTGCCGACGACTATGTGACCAAGCCGTATTCCGCGCGGGAGTTGATCGCCCGGATCCGGGCGGTGCTGCGCCGCGGAGGCGACGACGACTCCGAGGCCGCCGACGGAGTGCTGGAGGCCGGGCCGGTACGGATGGACGTCCAGCGCCACATCGTTTCGGTCAACGGCGAACAGATCACGTTGCCGCTCAAGGAATTTGATCTGCTCGAGTATTTGATGCGCAATACCGGCCGGGTGTTGACCCGCGGCCAGCTGATCGACCGGGTGTGGGGCTCCGATTACGTCGGCGACACCAAGACCCTCGATGTGCATGTCAAGCGGCTGCGGTCGAAGATCGAGGAAGACCCGGCCAATCCGGTGCACCTGGTGACGGTGCGCGGGCTGGGCTACAAGCTGGAGGGCTGAGTTCGCGCCCTGCCGGCGAAACTGCGCTGCGCGCGGCCCGTTGACAGCGCTTGTTGTCAACAGTATCTTCAGCTCATCCGATCAGTTCGCACGAGGCCCGGCGCGATGATGCATGGGCGAAAAGATTCCCAAGTCGACGGCCGGGTAAATCTTGGACCCGACTCGCTGATCTGGCGCTGGGCCGGGGATATGCGCATCGCGTTCGAGGGCGGCACCGCAGGCCTGTTGCAGACCATGCACCCTGCGATCGGGTACGCGCTGATCGAGCACTCCAACTTCTTCGATGATCCAGTTGATCGTGTATTCCGTTCGCTACCAGGTATTCTCGGCACCGTCTATGACGGACAGGGTGAAAGCACCGGCAGGCGGGTCCGTGACTACCACCGGGATATCAAGGGCACCCAGCCGGATGGAACGCGCTATCACGCGCTGAACCCAGAGACCTATTGGTGGGCGCATGCCACCTTCCAGCGGATGGTGGAGCGCGTCGCCGAGCATTGGGATACCCACCGGCTCAGCGATGCCGAGCGGGATCGGCTCTACAGCGAAGGGTGTGAGTGGTATCGCCGTTACGGGATGACCAAATCCGTGCTGCCGGCCGATCGTGGCGAGTTCGACGCGCAGTGGAATCGTTACTGCGCCGAGGTTCTCGAGCCGAATCCGGCGGCTGATTACCTGATCGACTTCATCAACCGCAGCACGATTCCCGACATGAGCACCTCGCCGTTCTTTCCCGCGCCGCCCGCGTTGAAGCCGATCGCCAACCGATTGCTGCCGACCTGGCCGGTGCGGGCCGCCCTAGCGCCGCCGATGCGACTGGTCATCTTCGGTGGATTACCTGCCCAGGTGCGGAAACGTTTCGCGATCTACTGGACGGAATATGACCAACGTGCTTACAGCGCCGTGCGCGCCGCCATTCGCACGGCGTGGCCGTATGTTCCCGCGTCGCTGAAGTGGCACTACACCGCGCGGAAGGGCTGGCTGCGTGAAATCGGGAAGCTGCCGCGCCGGTTCTAGCGCGGGCCGTCAAACGCGAGCGATGTTACCGCGAAACGCGCCGCAGTGCCCTCAGTGCGCTGGTAATCCGCGCCGTCAGAACACGAATTGAAGGCGAGCTTTCACTTGCGTCATGCTGACAGCGTCCTCAGACGAAAGGCCAAAGTCATGGCGATTCTGCAAACCCCGATAGCGGCACTTTTCGACAGGATTTTCGCGCAAGCGGTGCGCAGCCGCTTCTTTCATGGTCTCGACTTCGCCGAACCAAAGGGAGATCAAGGATGGTTCGGTCCCGACAGCGCGGTGTGGTACGTGCACTCACATCTGCCACTGGTCACGCTGGGTTTGGTCTCCTCGGTGACCATGGAACAGCTTGACCCGTCCACGGTTTCGGGCGGTTACCACCACTCACGCGCGCTCAAACGTGACAGTGAGGGCAATCCGACCTTGGGCATCGACCCGGAGGGAGCTGCGGTTCGGTTCGGCCACTCGCTGGCCTTCTTTCTCGGTGTCGCCTACGGTCCGACGGAGACCGCGGAAAAGTGCGCGCGGATCGTACGCGCCATGCACGGGACGGTGCACGGGGTGAGCGCGCTGACAGGTATGCGCTACGACGCACGCGATCCCGATCTGCTGCGGTGGAACTACGCCAATGTGGTGTGGGGGTTGGCCACGGCGCACGAGCGCTACCACTACGCGCCGCTGCGTGGCGCCGATCTGGACCGCTACTACCGCGAGTTCACCCGGGTGGGTTACGCCCTCGGCGGGAGCGATCTACCCGCCAGCAAGGCCGAGGTGCTCGAGGTCCTCGACAGTTGGGTACCGCAGCTGGCGATGTTGCCGGCGGTATCGGAAACGCTGTGGCCCAACAACCGCCACGCGATCCCGATCTGGCTCTGGCCGCCTCAGGCGCTGTTGAACTGGATCGTTCGCGACATGCAACCCCGGTGGGCGCGCAACCTGTATATGCACACCCGGCCTGATCCGCTGACCCTGTGGTCGATCCGGCAATGGTTGAAGGTGACGCTGAACAGCGCGCACCTGTTGCCGGGGCCGCTACCCGAATTCCGGCAAGCCCAAGAGCGAGTCCGCGGCGTGCCACTGCAACCGATTCGCTTCGATCCCGACAAGATCGCCGCCACATCCAAGTTGAGTCGCGATGCCGTCGAGCGTCTGGCAGACGACAGCGTCGCCGTGCTCAGCTGACGATCCCGTCGGCCACCGCCAACGCCAGTGCCATGATCGACACCTGCGGGTTGACCTCCGGGCAGCTCGGCAGGATCGACGCGTCGGTGACCCACAACCGGTCCACCCCACGCAGCCGGCCGGTTTCGTCCACCGGGCAGCGCTGCTCGTCGACGCCCGCCGCCGCGGTGCCGGTCGGATGAAATGCCGCCAGGTGCAAGCTTCTCGGATTGGTCCGGGCCAGTACCTCCTGCAGCTCAGGCAGCGACGCAACCGTGTTCGCGCCAGGCAGGCCGGTCAGCAGCTCGACCGCGCCTGCGGCGAACAGCAGCCGCCCCATGGCTTCTAGCGCCGTCATCAGCTTCGTCGCGTCGGCACGGGCGAGGTCGTAGCGCATCAGCGTCTGGCCACCCACCGAAAACACCCGGCCCACACCGCTATCGGCCACCATCGCTCCGAACGTCGCGACATGGGTCGCCCGGTCCAGCCAACTAAGCAGCTCGGTGCCGAACCCGGGGTACAACATCGAGCCCATGCCGGGCGGGGTCGACGTCGCCTCGATCAACACGCCGTGTGAGGCGTGCAACTCGTCGACCGCCGCGCTCTGCAGTACGCCGTGCCAGGCAACGATGTCTTCCTCGAAGCGACCGGCCAGCATCGCCGCCGGATGCAGCGCGAGATTGCGGCCGAGCCGCGGGTGCCTGCCAAGACCGCTGCGCCGCAACAGCCCCGGCGTCTCGGTGGCGCCGGCGGCGATCACCACGGTGTCGGCCAGCACGTCGACGGCGGTGCCGTCGGGCCGTCGTGCCCGCACCCCGTATGCGCGACCACCGGTGTGCAGCACCCGTTCGACGCGGGCGTTTGAAATGATTCGCGCGCCGGCCGCACATGCCTGCGGCAGCGCGTTGAGGTGCACGCCGAACTTGGCGTTGCGCGGACAGCCGAGCGCGCATTGGCAGCACCCCTCACAGCCGGGTGCATTGCGGGGGATGGGCGCGGCCTGCCAGCCCAACGCGGCCGCGCCCTCGAGCAGCAGCCGCCCGTTGCGGCCCATGATGTCCAGCGGCACCGGCGCCACCTGCAGCGTCTCTGCGACGTCGTCGAGATGACCGACCAGCCGGTCCGGATCGGCCAGCGCCAAACCGAATTCGTCGCGCCAGCGCTGCTGCACGGCCAACGGTGGTCGATAACAGGTGCCGGAGTTGACGACCGTGGTGCCGCCGACGGCCCGGCCGATCGGCAGCACCACCGCGGGGCGGCCGAGCGCCACGGTGGCTCCCGCGCCGCGGTACAGCCCGGCGTAGCGCTCCAGCGGATGCCTGCTGCGGAACTCCTCGACGGTCCAGCGTCGGCCCTCCTCGAGCACGACGGTGTCCATCCCGGCTCGGGCCAGGGTGCGGGCCGCCATCGCGCCGCCGGCGCCCGAGCCGACCACCACCGCATCGGCGCGGACCACCGACGGGCTGTCCACCGAGGAGGTGAGGTTCAATTCGGCGTCGGGGCGGGCCGGCTCATGTTTTTGGGCGCGCTCGAGCAGCTCGGCCGCATAGGTCTCGGCGCCGTTGGCCAGCAGCACAACGGCTTTGAGCCCCTCCATCGCCGCGCCGGCTTCGGGGCTGAGTCCGGCGATGCGGCGCAGCACCGCTTCGCGTTCCTGTGGGGTCAACCGCGACATCGACCGTCCGGTGGTGAGATAGCTTGCCGCCGCGAGCGATAGCAGGCCGGCGCGCGTCGCCACTCGCGACGGTGTCGGAAGCCGGCGCAGGTAGCGGTCGACGCGTTGGGCCAGCTGGGCCGGCGACGGTCCGCCGCACTCCTCGGGAAGCAGTGCCGCACCGAACGAAGCGGTGGCGCGGTCGCCGAGCGTCACAGCAGGCGCCCGAGCCGGCGCCCGAGCTTGAGGAAGAACGGATATGTCGCGAAAATCGCCCCTGCCAAGGCATGCATCCGCACACCGACGTCGTCGGTTTTCAGTCCGAAAACACCACTGTTCCACATGAAGTCGCGTCCGTTGCGCGCACGGAACGGGCGCCACAGCAGCCCGAGGCCGGGCACGTTGTTGTACAGGCCGAATGAGCCGCCGAAGAACACACCGAGCGTGGCGGCCTCGGCGACATCACGCTGCTCAGCGGGTAGAGCACGTTCGATGAGCACGCCAGAAGCAACCAGCATTGGAGGGTCGAACAGAAAGCTCACGATGAAATCCCTTCTCTGACAACAGGTGCCGCAGATCCACGCAAGCCGACTTCGGCATGCCCAGTGCCCAGCACCGACCAGCGCCGCTCGCCGAGCTCGACGTAGACGTCGGCCCGCTCGGTGTTGGTGCATACCGCGGTGGCGCCGTCGGGGTCGGTGTACTGGAGGCTAACGCAGCGCTCGGCGGGCATGTCAACCCGGATGAGCGTGTCGCGGCGCCCGATACGGCCCTCCAGCTGCCAGTGCCGCAGACCGAGTGTGGTGCGCATCCGCAACGACGGCAAAACCCCTGTCGGCCAATCGGCTCCGTCGATACGGAACCGAATGAACGCCATCGGCGGGAGCCGACGCAAGCCCGGGGTGTGAGACACCGCGGTGACCACCTCGAGCACGTCCGAATCGCCGAGGTCGGCGTGAATCCACCCCCATCGCTTGGCGTTGCCGCGCCCGTAGATGTGGGCCACCCCGCCGCGCCATCCGTCGAGCTGGTGGACCGTGTCGCCGAGCGTGATCGACCCGGTGAAGACCGCGGTGGGGGCCAGCACCACCTGCGCCCCGGGCAGCAGCTGGCGCTCCCACGCCACCCGCGGAAATGTCCACAATGGTCTGCCGGTGTCCTTCCAGCGCAGGTCCCAGCC
The DNA here is from genome assembly GCA_002101905.1 of Mycobacterium shimoidei. Lineage (GTDB taxonomy): Bacteria > Actinomycetota > Actinomycetes > Mycobacteriales > Mycobacteriaceae > Mycobacterium > Mycobacterium shimoidei. The sequence goes on from LQPU01000044.1 coordinate 25,031, forward strand.
CAGCGACCCGGCCCGCCCGCAAAGTTCCGCCGGGCCGACACGGGCGTCGCCGACCCGCAGCCAATCCGGTCCGGCACCGGCCGCGACCGGTTCGGGACCGAAGCGCTGAGTCTGCGGCGGACCGTCGGTGGGAAACCAGCTCACCCAGCCGTGCCCGTAAGCGGCGCCGACCGTCGGCGCCACCGTTTCGTAATGGACCCACAGGCCGGCACCGGTTGCCGGATCGGACAGCGTGGCGTACCAGACCTCCAGGCGCCCGGCGTCACCGCGCCAGCGCGGCATCGCTGCCGATCGCATCTCGGTGTCCATCAAGCTCCTCCGCCCGCGACGCGCTGCCCGTCGGTAGCACACTAGATTGACATGTCAATCAATAGCAACCTACGGTGCGATCATGCCGGATGACAGGGTGGCGCGGGCATTGGTCTTGGAAGCGCCGCGTCGGCTGGTTGAGCGGCAGCTGCCGGTCCCCGAAGTGGGCGAGGATGACGGCCTGGTGCGGGTCGAGGCCTGTGGGCTGTGCGGCACCGATCACGAGCAGTACACCGGTGCGCTGTCGGGCGGGTTCGCGTTCGTTCCCGGTCACGAAACCGTCGGGACGATCGAGGCGATCGGGTCGCGGGCAGCGCAGCGCTGGGGGGTGGCCGTCGGCGACCGGGTGGCCGTCGAGGTGTTCCAGTCCTGCCGGGACTGCTCGGCTTGTCGGGCGGGGGAGTACCGGCGCTGCGAAAAGCACGGCCTGGCCGACATGTACGGCTTCATCCCGGTCGATCGCAAACCCGGCCTGTGGGGCGGCTACGCCGAATACCAATACTTGTCGCCCGATTCGATGGTGTTACCGGTACCGGAACACCTAGAACCCCCAGTCGCGACGCTGTTCAACCCGCTGGGTGCTGGGATTCGTTGGGGCACAACAGTTCCCGATATCAAGTCCGGCGACGTCTTGGCTGTGTTGGGGCCGGGAGTCCGCGGGCTGTGCGCCGCTGCGGCCGCCAAAGAAGCCGGTGCGGGGTTCGTGATGGTGACCGGTTTAGGGGCTCGCGACGCCAACCGGCTGGCGCTGGCGCCGGAATTCGGCGCCGACCTGGCTGTCGACGTCGGCGTCGACGACCCGGTCGCCGCGCTCAAGAAGGCCACCGGTGGGTTGGCCGACGTCGTGCTGGACGTCACCGCCGGCGCGCCGGCGGCCTTTGCGCAGGCAATCGCGCTGGCCCGGCCCAACGGCACCGTCGTCGTCGCCGGTACCCGGGGCTTCGACAGCGGTGCGCCGGGCTTTTCGCCGGACACGGTGGTGTTCAAGGAGCTGCGGGTGCTCGGCGCGCTGGGCGTCGACGTCACCGCCTACCGGGCCGCGCTGGACCTGTTGGGCTCCGGCCGCTACCCGTTTGCCAGCCTGCCGCGCCGCTGCGTCGGTCTGGACGGGGCCGACGAGCTGCTGGCCACCATGGCGGGCGAACGTGACGGCACCCCACCGGTACACGGGGTGCTGACACCGTGACCGGCGCGGTGGCGTCCGTCGACGACGTGCTCGGGTGCCGCACCGACGGCGAGGGCTTGTCGTTCGAGCTGGGCCGCAACATGCACGGTGCCTTCGGCGGGGCGTTCGGTGGCGCCGTCGCGGCGTGCGCGCTGCGGACCGCGCGCCGGGAGGCTCCCGGCCGCACGCCCGCATCGCTGGACGTGCGGTTTTTGCGCGGCTTGCCGGCGGGCACCGCCCACGCCGCGGCGACCGTGCTGCACGCGGGCCGGTCGCTCACCACCGTCAGCGTCGACATCGCCGACAGCACCGGACGGGCGGCCGCGCGGGCGACTGTCGGGCTGGCCGATCCCGCCGCGCTGCACCCCTCGGACACACCCAGCGCCGAAAAGGCTGGGCTCACCGGATATTCCGGCGGCAGTGACTGGACCACTCCCGACGGCGTGGAGATCCCGATCGTGGCGACGCTGCGCCCGCGGGTGCTGGGCGCCGGGCCGTCGTGGGTCGCCACCGGGCTGCGGGCGCCCTGGGACGTGGCGGCCGGCGCCGAGGCCGCATGCCTGGCCGCCGACATGTGCGTCGGCCCACCGGTGGCGGCCGCGTGCGCCGGCAAGTGGATACCGCATCCCAATCCTGATTTGTCGCTGCGCTTCGTCGGCGAGGTGGCCGAGCCCGACCTGGTCGGGGTGGGCCGGCTGCAGCGGATCAGCGGCGGATTGGCCGCGGTCGGCATCACCGTGTGGTCCGGCGACGACGTCGTCGCGGTGGGGGTCTGTTCGTCGATGCTGCTGGCGCGGCGATGACGGCATACAGCGGGCCGCCGCTGATCGGCGTGCGGGTGCTCGACCTTGCCAGCGGCGAGGCCGACGCGATCAGCCGGCTGATCGCCGACCTCGGCGCTGACGTCCTCAAGATCGAGCCGCCGGGCGGTAGCCCGGGACGCGCGGCGCTGCCCGCGGTCGCCGGGCGCAGCATCCGGTTCGCCCTGCACAACGCGAACAAGCGCAGCGCGGTACTCGACCCCGACGCCGATGCGGACCGGCAGCGGTTCCTCGAGCTGGTCGCCGGCGCGGACATCCTGATCGACAGCGGAATCCCCGGCCTGGCAACAGCATTCGGTAACTCCTGCGCACAGCTGGCCGACCGCTTCCAGCGACTGGTCGCGATGCACGTCACCGATTTCGGTGCCGACGGGCCGCACGCATCCTGGCAGGCCACCGATCCGGTGATGTATGCGCTCTCGACCGCGCTGTCGCGGTCGGGCCTGCCGACCGGCACACCGGTCCTGCCGCCGGAGGGCATCGCGTCGGCGACCGCCGCCGTGCAGGCGGCATGGGCGGTGCTGGTAGCGTATTTTCACCGGCTACGTTGCGGCATAGGCGATTACATCGACTTCTCGCGATTCGAAGCCGTCGTCCAGGCGCTCGATCCGCCGTTCGGCGCAATGGGGCAGGGCGCGTTGGCCCAGCGCGATGCCGGCGCCTGGCGCGGGCGCCCGCGATATCAGGACGTCTACCCGATATTCGCCTGCAAGGACGGCTACGTGCGGACCTGCGTGATGGCGCCGCGGCAGTGGCACGGCATGCGCGCATGGTTGGGGGAGCCCGAGGAGTTCCAAGATCCCAAGTACGACACGGTCGGAGCCCGGTTCTTGGCCACCCGCGAGATCGGTGCGCTGACCGCCGCGCTGTTCGCCGACCAGACAATGGCCGAGCTGGTCGCGACCGGAAAAACGCACGGGGTTCCGATCGCCCCGGTATTGAGCTGTGCCGAAGTGCTGACGTCGGATCACTTCCGCGCGGTCGGTGCCTTCACCGCAGTGCAGTTGACCTCCGCTGACCACGTCGCCGCCCCGGTCGGGCCGTTCGTGATCGACGGGCGCCGTGCGGGTCTGCGCCATCTCGCACCGTCGGCCGGCCGGCACCATCCCCGCTGGCTTGACCGGGAGCCGGCGTCGCACCCGGCGGGGCACCACGACTGCGGGCACCGGCCCTTCGACGGGATACGCGTCGTCGACCTGGGCATCATCGTGGCCGGCGGCGAGCTCGGCCGGTTGTTCGCCGACATGGGCGCCGAGGTCATTAAGGTGGAAAGTGCGCAGTTTCCCGACGGACTGCGCCAGACCCGCGCCGGTCAACCGATGAGCCAAGCCATCGCCTGGACCAACCGCAACAAGTACGGGCTCGGCCTGGATATGCGTAATCCAGAAGGCGCGGACCTGTTTGCTCGCCTGGTGGCCGACGCCGACATCATCTCCGCCAACTTCAAGCCGGGAACGCTTGCCGCGCTGGGCTTTCCATACGAGAAATTGCGGTCGCTCAACCCGGGCATCATCCTGGCGGAAAGCAGCGCGTTCGGCGACCGGGGCCCGTGGAGTGTCCAGCTAGGGTACGGCCCGCTGGTGCGCGCGGCCACCGGAATCACCCGGCTGTGGACCGGCCCCGCCAGCGACGACGGTCGGCCGCCGTTCCTGGATGCGGTCACGGTCTTCCCCGATCACATCGCGGCGCGGGTCACCGCCATTGCCGCGTTGGCGGCCCTGATCGGCAGGCACCGCACCGGACGTGGTGCGCACGTGCACATCTCGCAGGCCGAGGTGGCCATCAACCAACTCGACACGACGTACGTCACCCAAGCGGCTCGCGCCGCAACTCTGCCGGTCGTTGACGACCCGAGCTGCCACGGCGTCTATCCCTGCGCCGGAGACGACGAGTGGTGCGTCATCTCGCTGCGCGACGAACGTGACTGGTGCGCGCTCGCCGGGGTGATCGGCTGTCGCGACCTTGATCGCAACCGCAGCGACGCCACCGCCGAGATAGCGCGATGGACGCGGAATCTCGACAAGCAGACGGTGACCGAACTGTTGCAGCAGGCCGGTGTGCCGGCCGGCCCGATGAACCGGCCCGCCGACGTTCTTGCTGATCCGCAAGTGTCGCATCGAAAGATGTTGTCCGACATGGTGCATCCGTTATTCGAGGCGCCGCTGCCCGCCGAGTCGGGGGTGGCGCCGTACCGCAACATTCCGCCTGCCGAGCTGCGGCCCGCGCCGACGCTCGGCGAACACACCCGCGAGGTCTGCGGAAAGCTGCTCGGCCTTGCCGACGCCGAGATCGACCGCCTGATCAACGCCGGTGTGCTATTCACCGACGGGAGGACGCCCTGATGCCAATCGATCCACGGACTCCGGTGCTCGTCGGCGCCGGACAGATCAACCAGTACGACGGTGATGTCGACCCGGTCGGGTTGATGGCGCTGGCCGCCCGGCGGGCCGCCGACCAGCGCACGCTGGAGGCGGTTGATTCGATTCGCGTGGTGAACTTGCTGTCGTGGCGGTATCGCGACCCGGGGCTGCTGCTCGGTCAGCAGATCGGCGCCAAGAACTTCTCGACCCGCTACAGCGGCGTGGGCGGCAACGTCCCGCAGTCCCTGGTGAACCAGGCCTGCATCGATATCCAGCAGGGAAGAGCCGATGTGGTAATGATCGCCGGCGCCGAATGCTGGCGCACCCGATCACGGTTGCGCGCTGAAGGCGCCAAGCCGTCATGGCCGCAGCAGGACGACTCAGTGCCGATGGCCCAGGACGACGGCGACAGCGTTCCGATGGCCGGTCCGGCCGAATTGCGCATCGAGCTCATCCAGCCGGCGCACGTGTATCCGCTGTTCGAGCAGGCGTTGCGGATCGCCGCCGGCGAGTCAGTGGACACACACCGCCGGCGGATCGGTGAGTTGTGGTCGCAGTTCAGTGCGGTCGCGGCCGGCAATCCGAACGCCTGGAGCCCCAAAGCCCTGTCTGCTGAGCAGATTTGGCAGCCCGGCCCGGACAACCGGATGATCAGTTGGCCCTACACCAAGTTGATGAACTCCAACAACATGGTCGACCAGGGCGCGGTCGTTGTCCTCGCCTCCGCCGAAACGGCCGAGCGGCTGCAGATCTCGTCGGATCGCTGGGTTTTTCCGTATGCCGGAACCGATTCGCACGACACCTACGGACTCGGCGAGCGCCTGGACTATCACCGGTCCCCGGCGATCCGGATCGCGGGCAAGCGCGCGCTCGAGCTTGCCGGGCGCGGCATCGACGACGTCCAGTTCGTCGACATCTACTCGTGTTTTCCGTCCGCGGTTCAAGTCGCCGCGAATGAACTGAACCTTCCCGTCGGCGATCCGCAGCGTCCGCTGACGGTGACCGGCGGCCTGACGTTCGCCGGGGGACCGTGGAACAACTACGTCACGCATTCCATCGGCACCATGGCCGGCTTGCTGATCGAGAACCCCGGCAGCGTCGGGCTGATCACCGCTAACGGCGGCTATCTGACCAAACACGCCATCGCCGTCTACGGCACCGAGCCGCCCGCCACCGAATTCCGTTGGGAGGACGTCCAACCCGAGGTCGACCGAGAGCCGACCAGCACGTCCGTCGACCAGTGGGAAGGGATCGGCACGATCGAAACGTGGACCACCCCATTCGACCGTGACGGGAATCCGGAGAAAACCTACATCGCCGTGCGCACGCCCGATGACGCGCGCACGCTGGCGGTGCTCACCGCCCCGGCCGATGTGCAGGCAAGCGTGCACGACGACATCGCCGGCGCCAAGGTCTCCGTTCACGACGACGGCACCGCGACGTTGGGGTAGTGCCCGACAGCGTCAGGAAGGCTTCACGAGTGAGCTGACGCCGACAGGCCCAACGTGTCGGCGAGGACCCGCCGATGATAGACGGCGTCACCGAACATCGACTGTGCGCACTTGGCGCGCTTGAGATACAGGTGCGCGGGGTGCTCCCAGGTGAAGCCCATGCCGCCATGGATCTGAATGTTCTCGGCGGCCGCTCGCGCATAGACGTCGCCGACGTAGGCTTTGGCCATCGCCGCTTCCACGCCGAAGTCGTCGGGATTCTCGTCGACGGTCGCCGCGGCGTGGTAGGCCACCGACTTGGCCTGTTCGAGGGCCACCAACATGTCGGCGCACTTGTGTTTGATCGCCTGGAACGAGCCGATGGGGCGGCCGAACTGGTAGCGCGCCTTGGCATGATTCACGGATTGGTTGAGCACCGCCTGCGCGCCGCCGACGCTCTCGTTGGCCAAGGCAACACACGCGAGATTGGCCACGTCCGAGCGGATTTGCGCAGCGCCACGCTCGGTGCGAATGATCCGTGCCGCAGCGTTGTCGAAGCTGACGGTGGCGTGTTTTCGTGTCGCATCCATGCTCGGCGCTCCGGTGATCTGCACACCGACGGCGTCGGTGTTGACCGCGAAGAGCCCGAGTTCACCTGCGCGGGCGAACACGAAAATGACGTCGGCACTCAGGGCATCGAGGACGAATCCGGCCGTGCCGGAGACGACATAGCCGTCGGCGGTGGATGTCGCCGTCAACCGGGTGTCTGTGGATGGGTCGTCACCGCTGGGGAAGGCGACGGTCGCGATGGTTTCGCCGGTGGCGATCTTCGGCAGGAAATCGGCCATCGCCGCGCTATCGTTCGATCGCAGCACGACTTCGGCTGCCAATACCGCCGAGGCCAAGAATGGCCCGCCGAACAGGTGCCCGCCCATTTCTTCGAGCGCGATGCACACCTCGACGTAGCCCAATCCCGCTCCGCCGAACTCCTCTGGGATGTGGATGCCGGGCAGTCCGATCTGCGCTGCCATCTGTTGCCAGACGGCGGCGTCGAAACCGGTCGGGGTTTCGATCAGGCGGCGCACCTCGGATTCGGGCGACTTCTTGTCGAGGAATTCGCGCACAGTGCGCCGCAACTCATGTTGTTCGGTGGAGAAGGCCACAGTCGTCACGCCTTTCCTCTAGCGCGGGACATCGCGCCAGGCGATGTTCTTGTCGACGCGGGGCTCGGCGGGAAGACCCAGGACCCGTTCCCCGAGGATGTTGCGCATGATCTCCGAGGTGCCGCCCTCGATGGTGTTGGCGCGCGCCCGCAGATAGCCATGAACCGTCTCGGCGGAGCTGCCCAGGCTCTCGAGGTCGAGCAGATACTCGGTGACCCGTTGGTTGTGTTCGGCGGCAGCAAGTTTGAGCGCCGAGCCCAGTGGGCCGGGCTGTCGGGCTTCGGCCGCCATCCGCTTGCCGGTGAGCGCGACGGCGTTGGCTTCGATCCACAGCTGCACCGCCCGATCTCCTCGCACCGGGTCGGGGCGCCCAGCCGCGCGGTAGGCGTCGAGAATCCGTGTCCCCGGACGCTCGCCGCCCGCCGAGAACGCGCCCCCGAGTGCGACCCGCTCGTTCATCAGCATGGTGGTCGCCACCTGCCAACCCTGGCCGACTTCGCCGATCCGGTCATGGTCGGGGATCCGCACGTCGGTGAGGTAAACCTCGTTGAACTCGGCGTCGCCGGTGATCTGCCGCAGCGGACGTGCCTCGACGCCCGGCGTGCTCATGTCGACCACGAACGCGGTCAGTCCAGCGTGCTTGGGGACGTCAGGATCGGTGCGCGCGATGAGCAGTCCGCGACGGGCTATGTGCGCGACGGATGTCCAGACCTTCTGGCCGTTGACGATCCAGCTGTCACCGTCGGATCGAGCGCGGGTGGACAACCCGGCGACGTCCGAGCCGGCCGATGGTTCGCTGAACAGCTGACACCAGATCTCCTCGCCGGTGAACAGCGCACGCAGGTACCTGCTGCGCTGCTCGGGTTTGCCGTGGGCGAACAGTGCCGGCGCCACCATTCCCAGCCCAATAGGGTTGTACCGGAACGGAACTGGCGCACCAGCGGCCGCGAGCCGCCGCTCCACTCGCGACTGCAGCGATCGGTCGGCCTGCGCGCCGCCGTCCTCCGGTGCGGCCCATACCCAGGCCAGACCGTCGTCGAAGCGGGCGCCGAGAAACGCCTGGTGGTCGCAATCGGCGGGAGGGCAGCGGCGCACCAAGGCGTCGACGCGCGCGTCGAGCTCGGCGGCGTCGGGCTGGGCCGGTTGTTCTGGCATGTGCACCCGCTCCTAGGAGTTAGACGATGCGGTAGGTCTGCACCGCATGCGCGACCACGTTGCCGTCGTTGTCGGTGGCCGTGATCTCGGTGAAGGTGAGTTCCTTGCGCCGCCGCACGGTGCGCGCATGGCAGAGCAGGTCGGAGCGCTTGGCGGCGCCGGTGTATTGAATGCTCATCGCCACCGTGGATGCACGCGTGCCCTTTTCAAAGTCGTGATTCGACCAGGCCGCCGCGGCCCCGGCGGTGTCCACCACCGATGCGATGACCCCGCCATGGAAGTAGACGCCGTCGTTGGTCAGGTCCTCGCGGTAGGGCAGCCGGATGGTGACTTCGTCGGGTTCGTAGCGCTCGAAGACGATGCCGAGGCCGGCCAGAAACGGTGTGGTTGGCATGAAGTCGCGCACCGCCTGCCGGTGCTTGTGCTGCTGTTCGTCGGTCAACGGTTCGGCCATAGCCGGCACATTACCCCACTAGATTGACACGTCAATCAATAACTCGTAGCGTCGTGAAAATGCGAACTAGAGTCGCCGAAATGCTCGGTGTGGAATTCCCGATCTGCGCGTTCAGTCACTGCCGCGACGTGGTGGCGGCCGTGTCGAAAGCCGGCGGGCTGGGGATCCTTGGCGCGGTGGCGCACAGCCCGGCCCGGTTGGAGTCCGAGCTGACCTGGATCGAGGAACAGACCGGCGGTCTTCCCTACGGCGTGGACCTGCTGTTGCCGCCGAAATATGTGGGTGCTGAATCGGGCGGGATCGACGCCGACCAGATCCGAGACCTGCTGCCCGAAGAGCATCGTGCGTTCCTCGACGACATGCTGGCCCGCTACGGAGTTCCGGTGCCGGACAACGGACAACGGCTGTCCCTCGGTGCCGGGCTCAACGTATCGCCGAAGGGCTACGAGCCGCTGCTCGACGTCGCCTTCGCCCACGACATCAAGTTGATCGCCAGCGCCCTCGGCCCGCCGCCGGCCGACCTGGTCGCCCGGGCTCACGCCAACGACGTCGTCGTCGCTGCGCTCGCCGGCACCACCGAGCACGCGAAACGGCACGCCGCCGCGGGTGTCGACCTGATCGTCGCGCAGGGCACCGAGGCCGGTGGGCACACCGGGGAGGTGTCAACGATGGTGTTGGTCCCCGAGGTGGTGGACGCGGTCGCGCCGGTCCCGGTGCTCGCCGCCGGCGGCATCGCCCGCGGCCGGCAGGTCGCCGCCGCGCTGGCGCTGGGCGCCGAGGGCGTCTGGTGCGGGTCGGTGTGGCTGACCACCGAGGAGGCCGAGACGCCGCCGGTGGTCAAGGACAAGTTCCTGGCCGCCACGTCGTCGGACACGGTGCGGTCGCGGTCGATGACCGGCAAGCCGGCCCGCATGCTGCGCACCGCGTGGACCGATGAGTGGGCCCGGCCCGACACCCCCGAGCCGCTGGGCATGCCGTTGCAGAGCGCGCTGATCGGCGACCCGCAGCTGCGGATCCATCAGGCGTCCAGCAAGCCGGACTCGCGGGCCCGCGAACTGGCGACGTACTTCGTCGGGCAGGTCGTCGGCTCCCTGAACAAGGTGCGGCCGACGCGCTCGGTGGTGCTCGAGATGGTCGACGAATTCATCGACACGGTGCAACGCCTCGACGAGTTAGTAGAGCGATGACTGCCACCACGCGCCGACGACGCGCGGTCAGCGATGAGGACAAATCCCTGCGCCGCGACCAGATTCTGGCCGCGGCTAAGAAAGTGTTCGCCCGCAAGGGTTTCCATGCCACCACCATCGCTGATGTCGCCAAGGAATCCCGTCTGGCGTATGGGTCCATCTACTGGTATTTCGACTCCAAGGAGAAGCTGTTCCACGAGTTGATGGCCGCCGAGGAGCAGGCTTTGCGCGCGCACCTGTCCGCGGCCGTGGCCGGGCGCGGCGACGACGGCGAGGAGGCGTTTCGCGACGCCGTGCAAGTGACGCTGGAGTTTTTCGAGGCCGACAAGGCCACCGTCCGATTGCTGTTTCGCGACGCCCCTGCGCTCGGTGGCCGGTTCGAAAAACACCTCGGCAGTATCTATGAGCGGTTCATCGACGACATCGAAACCTTCATCGTCGCCGGCCAGAAGCGCGGCGAAGTGGTGGCCGCTCCGCCAAGGATGGTCGCCTACACGCTGGCGGCGCTGATCGGCCAGCTGGCGCACCGGCGCCTGTCCACCGACGACGGCGTCACCGCGGCCGAGGTCGCCGACTTCGTCGTATCGCTCGTGCTGCACGGGCTGCGACCCAGGGATGGCTGACGATGCGAGTGGTCGTTGTCGGTGCCGGAATGGCAGGGGTGCTGGCCGCCATCAAGCTGCGCGACGCCGGATTTACCGATGTCACGGTGTATGAGAAGGCCGACCGGCTCGGCGGAACGTGGCGAGAAAACACCTACCCCGGCATCGCATGCGATGTGCCGGCCCACTTATACAGCTACACGTTTGCGCCTAACCCGGAGTGGAGCCACATGTTTGCGCCGGGCGCGGAGATTCTTGCCTACTTCGAGAATGTCGCGCGCCGCTACGGCGTCGCCGGGCTGATTCGTTACGGACACGAAGTGCGTCGCCTGCAATACGACGGAAATCGTTGGTGCATCCAGACTTCCACTAGCGAACGCGACGAAGCCGACGTTGTGATCGCCGCCACCGGTGTGTTGCACCACCCCCGCTACCCGGACATTGATGGACTCAAGGAGTTTGCTGGCCGGGTATTCCACAGCGCCCGTTGGGATCATGGTGCGGCGCTGGCAGGTGCCCGCCTTGGGGTAGTGGGTACCGGATCGTCGGCGGTCCAGATCGTCGGCGCCGTTGTCGACACGGTCGCCGAGCTACACCTCTTCCAGCGCACCCCGCAGTGGATCCTGCCCGTAGACAACCCGCCAATCTCCGAGGAGGACCGAGCTCGCTACCGCGAAAATACCTCGATGCTAAAGGCTTTGCGGAACGCGCTAAATACCAACTTCGTGCAGAACTTCGCCGATGTCGTCGTCGACGCTGACTCGCCGCAACTAAAAGTGCTGCAGAAGATGTGCCGTGCCAACCTCGAAGACAATGTGAAAGACCCGCTGCTACGCGAGAAGCTGCGGCCCGACTACCGGGTCGGCTGTAAGCGGCTGGTCGTCTCTCCCAACTTCTATACCGCCATCCAGCGGCCCAACGCACACCTGATCGCTGAGCACATCGATCGTGTCGAGGCCGCAGGGGTACGTACCAAAGACGGTGTGCTGCACCGGCTTGACGTGCTGGTGCTGGCCACCGGCTTCCGGGTGGACCGCTTCCTGCGCCCGATCGAGGTGGTCGGCCGTGGAGGCGTGCGGCTCGACGATGCTTGGGCGGAGCGGCCAGTAGCTTATCTGTCGGTGTCGGTGCCGGACTTTCCTAACCTGTTCATGCTCAACGGGCCCAACGGGCCGGTGGGAAATTTCTCGCTGATCGACGCCGCCGAGGCCCAGATCGGCTATCTCATCCAACTCATCGAGCTGCTGCGCGACGGTACGCGGCGCCAGATCAGCGCCAGCCACCAGGCCACGGCCCGCTTCGAAGCCGAGCGGGTGCAGGCCGCCAAGCAGACGGTGTGGATGTCCGGCTGCCGCAGCTGGTACCTCGACGACCGGGGCATACCCGCCGCTTGGCCGTGGAGATTTAGTCGTTTCCGAGAAGTGATGCAGCGGCCTGTCCTAGCCGACTACGAACTGATCTAGTACCAGGACACTGATCGATTCGGTCAAGCCATTGGCCGAGCGGATCATGGAATTTGATGCCCGCGATTCATACCGTCGAGCCATGTCAGTACCACCGGAGACGGGCCGCCGCCGAGATCCCAGGATAGTTGTGATCGGTGCCGGGATGTCGGGCATCTGCATGGCCGCCAAGCTGAAGTTAGCCGGAATTCACAGCTTTACGGTGCTAGAGAAAGCCACCGAAGTCGGTGGCACCTGGCGTGACAACCGCTACCCCGGCCTGCATTGCGATGTTCCGTCAGTGTTCTATCAATACTCCTTTCACCACAAACCAGACTGGTCATACTGGTTAGCGCCGGGCAGGGAGATCCAGGATTACTTCGACGCCGCGGTGGATCACTACGGCCTGCGGCAACACATTGAATTCGGCACCGAAGCGACCCGCGCCGAGTTCGTCAATGGAGCCTGGCGAGTGCACGATTCGACCGGAACCGTTCGCGAGGCTGATTTTTTGATCGCCGCGACCGGGGTGCTGCATCATCCGGTCCGGCCGAACATCCCAGGCCTGGATGATTTCGCGGGCAACATGTTTCACTCCGCGCGATGGGACGATGCGGTGTCGCTGGCCGATAAGCGGGTCACGGTTATCGGCACCGGCTCCACCGGCGCGCAGATTGTCGTAGCGCTGGCCGGTCGGGTGGCCCACCTCGATCTGTTCCAGCGCACTGCACAGTGGGTGCTGCCGTTGCCTAACTGGCCAACGGACCCGTTCACCAAGTTGCTGCGAGCCAAGGTGCCGGGCTGGATGACGGCTGAATACGCGCTGATCAAGGCGGCATTCGCGATGTTCGCCAAGGCGTTGATCGCGCCCGGCTGGCAGCGCCGACTCGTCGACACACTGTGCCGATTGCACTTGCGTACTGTGCGCAACTGCGAACTGCGCCGCAAACTGACCCCGGACTATCAGGTGGGCTGCAAGCGCCTGGTGATGTCCGGCGGGTTCTACCGTGCGGTGCAGCACCCAACCGTCGACGTTGTCACCACGCCGATCGACCATGTCGAAGCCCGCGGAATCGTTACCGCCGACGGTCAACTCCACGAGACCGACGTCCTGATACTCGCTACCGGGTTCGACGCGCACGCCTATATGCGCCCGATCGAGCTGATCGGCCCCGACGGTCACACGCTGAGCGAGGCATGGACCAATGGCCCGCACGCATACCGCACCATCGCACTACCGGGGTTCCCCAACTTCTTCATGCTCATGGGTCCACACAGCCCGATCGGTAACTTTTCCCTGGTTGCAGTCGCCGAAACTCAGTCCGACCACATCCTGCGGTGGATCTCCGCATGGCAGCACGGGTGTTTCACCACCGCGGCACCGACCGCGGAGGCCACTGCCGTCTACAACGCCGCGCTGCGTCAGGCGCTGCCGGGCACGGTATGGGCATCGGGCTGCTCCAGCTGGTACCTGGGCAAAGACGGTACGCCGGAGGTGTGGCCATGGACCCCCAAACACCACGCACGGATGCTATCGGCTCTGCACTTCGATGAGTTCTGCCTCGACGGCGACCCCGTTGGCGCAGCAGCAGCGGATCGAAAGGAATAGCAATGCAGCTGAACGGCAAACGTATCCTGATCACCGGCGCCGGCCGCGGGATCGGCGCTGCCACGGCCCGCCGGCTTGCCGAGGCTGGTGCGAGCGTGGCTTTAGTGGACATCGAGCAGGATCGGGTCGCGCGCACCGCTGCGGCACTCGGGCCCGGTCACCTCGGGCTTGCTGCCGATGTGACCGACACCTCGTCACTGGATGCAGCCGTACGGGCCACGGTCGATGCATTCGGCGGGCTCGACGTGGTCGTCGCCAACGCGGGTATCGCCAGTTGGCAAACGGTGCCCACTACCGACATCGATGCTTGGGTGCGTACCGTCGACGTCAACTTGACCGGGGTGTTTCGTACGGTCCGCGCGGCGATCCCATATGTGATCGACAGCAAGGGATACATACTCGTGGTGTCGTCGCTGGCATCTATCGTGCCGATACCGGGCGGAAGCGCATACGGCGCCAGCAAGTCTGGTGTGGAGGGTTTTGCCAACGCACTACGCCTGGAGATGCATCCGCACGGTGTAACCGTCGGATCCGCCCATATGAGCGTGATTAACACCGACCTCGTCAGTGACCTCACCAAGGACTCCGCCGCGCTGAAGTCGCTCAAGACAATCATCGCTCGCGCAGGCGCCACACGGACGGCCGACGAGTGCGCCGCGTTGTTCGTACGTGGCATCGAAAAGCGCAGTCGCCGGATCTATGTGCCTCGCGGTACGGCGGTGTTGCAGTGGCTGCGGCCGCTGATGTACTCATCGCCGCTGGATCGACTCATCGCCAGGGTCGGTCGGTCCCGCCTCAGCCGCGGGATGTCGGTCATCGACGGACTCGGTACATCGGCGCCCGAGCGCGCATTTGCCCGCACCACAACGCCACTTATGGTGCCGGCGATCCGGCCAGAACCTGCTGGCGAAGCAGCTTTGGATGGCTGAACCATCCGATCACCCGTCCGCCGTTGCCTTTTCGTCGTTCATCCCGCCCCAGCCGATCAAACATCGTTGAAATGCCCAACTATCCGCGGACACAGCCCAAGACGCAGGTACGGCGCCATCGTCATAGATTTCGCCGACTAGGGGTCAATGGAGAAATCACATTGGGGCGGTCGTCGATCGTCGCGGATTTGGATGTGTGCGGCGCGCCTTGGCGGCTTGTCGGTGCCGTCAGCCGGCAATACCCCTCGATCGCGCCAAAACTGGCGGCGTCGGAGAGCGGTGAGATGCGACCGAAGCAGTTACCGCACTGGCGGATTGCCGGGTTCCAGATGAGGCAGGCTATCGGCTTGCCGGGTCAGTGCCTCGGCTGGTTCCCGCGACGCCGCGCGGGAGGTACGAACTCGGGTTGGAGCCGGTCCATCGCCGAAACGCCCGGGTGAACGCACTTGGCTCGGAGAAACCCAGTCGTCTCGCGAGCGCGGTCACGGTTTCTTCACCGCGCACCAGGCTAGCGATTGCCGTATCGCGCAAGATCGACTCGCGGATCTGCCGGATCGAAGTGTGCTCATCGCGAAGTCTGCGACGCAGCGTTTGGGTACTGATCGAAAGCCGAGCAGCGACCTGGTCGGCGGTTGCCCAGTCTCCCTTGAGGCCTGCTTCGGCGAGGATCCGTCGGACCTGGTCGCTCGTTGAGGAACTGTAGTCGCGCCGGAGCAAGAGTCCTGCGGGTGCGCGACGCAGGAAGTCGTCGAGATCGGCTTCCGTGCGGATGCACGGCGCAGAGAGCACGTCCGGATCGAACACCAGCGCCGCAGCAGGCGCTGAGAACACCACCGGCGCACCGAAAATCAAGTCGTAGTCATCGACCTCGTCGGGTTGCGGATAGGGCATCTCGACCCGCCGAAGGGGTAGCTCTCTTCCGATCGCCCACGACGCGAACCGGTGACCGGCGGCCAACAGCGCATCGATAACGAGCGTGTCGGCCTGCTCGGTTGTGGTCAACTCCGTCGATACCCTGACCTCTTTGCGGCCGGCGGTGACGACGATCGACGGGAAGCCGGGGACGGCCTTGGCGAGCTCGACGTAGCGCTGTAAGACCGATCCGAAATCTGGTGTCCCGACAAGGGCGTAGGAAATGAGCCGCATCGTGCCGCGCGGCACCGGCGCGGTTCCGAGCCCCATGAGTTCGTCGTCGGTCATGCGCCACAGCCCGCGCACCAGTTCGCCGAACTGCTCTGTGGAGATGCGAGCTCGCCCCTGCGCAACGAGCACAGGCGAGATCCCTGCTTCTTCAAGGACTTTCTCGATGTCCCACTTTTGGCGCATGGCCAACGCGATGCAGGCCTGCGCTCGACGCATCGAAATCGTGTATTCGGTCACTGGCAATTAGGCTCCTCGAGGCCGTCGACCCGAGACTTACCGTAGCCACGTGAGCGGTTCGGTCAAGCGATCGAAACGTTTGGTCAGCGGAATCGGCGGTCTGCTGTTCTAGCGTGTGAGCTCACTACTCAGAACACGCGAGGAGCATGCATGACCGTCAGCCACCGGTTCAACCTTTCCCGCCTCGGGGTGTGGGGCGATGAGCGGGAGTTCAAGGTCGAAGCCGAACGCACCATCGCCTATGCCGAGGCCACTAACGACCCGATAAGCGTGCATCTCGACGGAACCTTCGCGCCTCCGGTCTTCGCGGTGGTACCGGTTTTCGAGATCATTGGCGAGGCGACGATGTCGGTCGTGCCGGACAGGTTGATGGCCAGGCTCTTGCACGGGGAGCACGACTTTCGGCTGTTCCGGCCGATTGAACCCAATGAGGTGCTGACTGTTCGCGCCAAACCGCTCGGCGTATCCGGCAAGCGCTCCGGCGTCGTCGTGACCATCTTCGCCGAAACTCGCGGTAGCCGGGGCGATCTGGTCAACGAGCAATATTTCACCGGATTCCTCCGCGGCGGGGTGTTCAACGGCACCTTGGGTGTTGAAAGCCCCCGGCATGGGTTCGATGAGTCGCTGCGCGACACCGAGCCGAAATTCACGGTGGTGCAGCGCTTTGACGAGGACCAAACCTTCCGCTATTCAGGCCCGGCGGGTGACCGCATGCCGATCCACCTCGATGAGGATTTCGCCAAGTCTGTAGGCTTACCCGGCATCATCATCCACGGACTGTGCACCATTGCTTTCGTGTCGCATGCACTGATCACGAACGTCAGCGCGGACGACCCCGCGCGGTTGAAGCGGCTGGCGGTGCGTCTCAGCAAGCCGGCCCGGCCCGCCGAAACGATCACGACACGGGTGTGGCCCACCGGCCGCGGAAGATACGCTTTCGAAACCGCGGGCGAGGAACCTGGCAAGGTCGTGATCAGTGACGGGTTCGCCATGTTTTCGCAATAGCTGACTCAAACATGCTCGGGTGGTTTCGCGCGAACCCGGTAAGGAATAGTAATTACATGGATGCTGGATATCCGTTTACCCCGCGATCTCTAGTCGGGTACTGCTGACATGACCCAGACGGTGGCGGACCGCCGGCGACCCATCGACCGAGCCAGGATGGTCGCCGCGGCCCGCACCGGCAACATGCCGACGCTGATCATGGTGCTCTATCAGCTGACCGGCGACGAACGCTGGTTGCGCCCGCCGTACGCGCCGTCGCGCAACTACGGCCTGGACCCCAACGACACCGGCGGCCTGCCCGAAAAGGTGCGCGAGGAGATCGCCGAAGCCGTCGCGGATGCGGTCACCGCGTGGGCCCAGGGAGCTCCGGCGAAGGTCGACTGCCCGTCGCCGCAGCAGGCGGCGCGGATGTTGAGCGTCGCGATGGGCGAGGACGTTCCGCTGGAGTACGGCCGGCTGGCCGCCGCAGAACTCGGCGCGCAACAGCCGCAGCCGCAACCCAGCCCGCCGGCCGGCGCGCGACCCTCGGTGATCATCGTCGGCGCCGGGGTGTCCGGGCTGGCGCTGGCCATAGCGCTGCAACAGGCCGGCATCGCGCACGTCATCGTCGAGCGCAACGAGGATGTGGGCGGAACCTGGCTGCGCAACGCGTATCCCGGCTGCGGGGTGGACATCCCCAGTTACCTGTACTCCTTCTCGTTTTTCCCGCGGACCTGGTCGGCACACTTCGGCAAACGCGATGAGCTGGTGGAGTATCTGCGCGACGTCGCCGACCACTTCGGGCTGCGCAAGAACATCCGGTTCGGCACCGAGGCGCTCGGCGCCGACTACGACGAGCACGCGCACCGCTGGACGGTGCGGGTGCGCGACCCCGACGGCGACGAGCAGCAGATCGTAGGCGACGTGCTGGTCACCGCCGTCGGGCTGTTCGGCCTGCAGGCCGCCGACATTGCGGGTCAGGACAAGTTCGCCGGCACCGTCGTGCATTCGGCGTCCTGGCCTGCCGACCTCGACGTGCGTGACCGACGTGTCGCGGTGGTCGGCTCCGGGGCCAGCGCGATGCAAATCGTGCCGGCCATCGTCGACAAGGTCGCCGCCTTGACGGTCTTTCAGCGCTCCCCGGGTTGGGTCGCCCCCGCCGAAAATTACTTCGAGCCAATGCATTCCGATGCCAAGTGGCTGTTCGATCACCTGCCGTACTACCGGCAGTGGTATCGATTGCGGCTGGCCTGGACGTGGAACGACCGGGTGCACCCGTCGCTTCAAGTCGACCCCGACTGGAAACATCCGGAACGCTCGGTCAACGCGGTCAACGATGCCCACCGCGCGTATTTCACTCACTACATCCGTTCCGAACTGGACGGGCGGCCGGATTTGCAGGAGGCGCTGATCCCGGCCTATCCGCCGTACGGCAAACGCATACTGCTGGACAACGGCTGGTACCGGGCGCTGACCCGACCGCACGTTGCTCTGGTGAACGAGCCCGTCGCCTGCTTCACCGAAACCGGGCTGCGGGCTGCCTCCGGCGCCGAGTACGACGCCGACATCGCCGTGCTGTGCACCGGGTTTGCCGTGCGCCGGTTCCTGGCGCCGATGCAGATCCGCGGCCGCGACGCCCAGGAGCTGCACGCGCGCTGGGGCGACGACGATGCCACCGCCTATCTGGGCATCACCGTGCCGGGGTTCCCCAACTTGTTTTTGATGTACGGCCCCAACGTCAACCCCGGCGGCGGCAGCTACATGTTCGTCGCCGAGTGCCAGGCTCGCTACATCGCCGACGCGGTGCGCCAGATGCGCGACTTGGGTGTCGAGGCGCTGGAATGCCGGTCCGCCGTGCACGACGAGTACGTGCGCCGCGTCGACGCGGCCCACAACGCGATGGTGTGGACGCATCCGGGGATGACGAACTACTTCCGCAACGCGGCGGGGCGGGTCGTCACCAACTCACCGTGGCGCATCGTCGACTACTGGGACATGACCCGGCATGCCGACCTCGCCGACTTTCACACCGAGCCGGCTTAGCGGCGATCGGCCGGCGCAAGCATGTCCTTCCAGCCGGCGTCGCCGAGCGCGGTCGAGTTCTGCACTGAGTACGTGCGACCGTCGGGCCCGGCGACCACGCCGCTCTGCACGTCGTAGATCGCGGTGGGACCGGTGGTGGGCGTGTAGACGCACGGGTTGGGCTGCTGGCCGTTGCACTGGACCGTGCCCGAACCCGGCCGGGACAGCGGATCGCTCACCGGCGGCGGCGTGCCGGCCACCTGGTCTGCGGGCGCCGGGTTCAACCCGCTGTTGACCGACGGCGCCGGGATCACCTGACCGGGTGTCACCGGCTGGTCGCAACGCGCGCCCGGGGCAGGGCAGTTGAGGATCTGATTCGGGTCGCCGTACCAGGGATTGGTGCCCAGCGGGACATACGGCTCGCTGCTGCGGCATTCCCGTGGGGTCGCCGCCCGCTTGCCGGGCACATCGACGCACGGATAGTTGCGGGCACCGCGCACCACGTTGGCGGGGGTGTCCTGCGGGATCTTGCAGTAGGTGCCGCTGGGCAGCGGCGCGGTGCTGGTGTCCGCCGGTGAACGCCATTCGGAGGCCGGCAAAAAGCCGGTCAGGCACGGTGGTGGCTGGTTGATCGACAGGGCCAAGTTCAGCGACGCGTGGTCGGGGTAGGCGGCCAGCGCAGACTGGCCGGTCGCCGCTGACTGCGGCAGGTACACCAGCGCCTGCTCCACGCCGTTGTGGTAGCGCTTGAGCATGTCGAGCACGACCGCGAGATTGGCCAGGGCCTGCGGCAAGGCGTCGCGTACCTCGCTGAACGTTGCGTTGACCTGATCGACCGTGGGCGCCACGTTGGTCAGGATGCTGCGCACTTCCTGGTCGTGCCGGGCGGTCTGCGCCGCCAGGGTGTTGAGGTTGGCGGCCCAGCGCCCGATCGCCCCGCCGGAGTCGACCTGGCTGTCGATGATGGGCGCGGATCGATCGATGATGTCGTTGATGTCGTCGATGCTGCCCTTGAAATCGTGGGCCAGCGCACCGGTGGCCTCGACCAGGCGCTGCAGGGCCGGCCCCAGTCCGCCCACCGCCCGGGACGTCTCGGTCAGCAAGGACGCGATCTTGTCTTTGGGCAGCAACTCCAACCCACGGTTGGCGGCATCGAGCGCAGGCCCGATCGAGCTCGGCACCTTGGTGCGGGTGATCGTCTGCCCGTCGCGCAGATACGGGCCGCGGTTGCTGGTCGAGACCAGATCGACGTACTGCTCGCCGACCGGCGACACCGAGTGCACGTTGGCCGAGGCGTCGGCCGGGATCTGGTAGCCGTTGTCGATGCTCATCGCCGCTCGCGCGCCCCGCTCGGTGGGTTGGACGTCGGTGACCTTGCCGATCGTGATGCCGCGATAGGTGACGTTGGCTGTTCGATACAGGCCGCCGGAGCGGGGTAACTCGGCGTAGAGCGTGTATCGCCCGATGCCGACCAGGCTGGGTATCCGCAGGAAATACCAGCCCAGCACCACCACTGCGAACGTCCCGAACACCGCCAGCAGCAGCAGCTGGATTTTGATCAGGCGAGGCAGCATCGCTTACTCGCCTCGCTCCACCAGCGGGCCGCCCGGCACGTTGCTCGGGTTCGGCGTGAAGCGCACGTCGGGGATCATCGTTGCCGGATCCCGCCCCCACGACTGCTCGAGCGCGCGCAGCATCCCCGACACCCCGGTTCCGCTCAACAGCGCGTTGTCGAGGGTGCTCAGCGTCAGGTCGGCGGTCGCCGAGACGTTGATGTAGTCGCCGCGGATCACCTTCGGCACGTTGTCGATGTGGTACGGCGAGGTGAGGGCCAGCTTCAGCGCCTCGGGCAGATAAGGCGCGGCCCGGGCGAGCTGTTTGAGCGGTCGCTGCAGCGCCTGCAGATCCTGGTGCAGGTTGGGCTGGGTCTGCGTCAGCGCCCGGTTGGCCAGCTCGCTGAACTGCCCCAGCGACTGCGTGGCATCGGCGAACAACTCCCGCGTGTCGGCGAAATGCTCGACCAGCGGCGGGATTTCCTGCAGCGCCCGATCCAGCGTGTCGTTGCGGCCGGCGATGATGCGCAGCAGCTCGTTGCTGGAGTCGATCGCACGGGTGAAGATGTCCCGCTGGCGGTTTAGCTCGCCGGTGAAAGTTTCTATGCGCCTGAGGAATTCCCGGATCTGGTCGACGCGGCCGTCCAGGATGTTGAGGATCTCGGTTTGGATCACGTCGAGGTTGGCGATGCCCCCGCCGTTGAGGATCATCGCGATGCTGGCCAACGTCCGTTCGACGGTCGGGTAGGCCGAGGAGTTCTTCAGCGCGATGGTGTCGCCGTTTCGCAACGGTCGCGGCGACGGGTTGGCCGGCGCGGCCAGCTCGACGTGCTGGGTGCCCAGCAGGCTGGTCTGGCCGACCCTCGCGGTCGCGTTTGCCGGTAGCCGCACGGTTGGGTCAAGGTCCAGCGTCAGGGTCGCGATCCAGTTCTTGAGCCTGATGTCGCGCACCGTGCCCACCCAGACGTCGGCCACCCGTACCCGGCTGTTGTTGTTCAGCGCCAGCGTGTCGGGCATCTGCAAATAGATCGTCAAGCGGTTCGGGCCGGCGCCGTGCCCGAACGGCAACGGCACGTTGGCGATGCCGCGCCATCCGCACGAGCTCAACAACACCGCCGACAGCGCGACGGCCACGATGCGACGAACTAGCCGCTTCACTGTTCCGGTCCTGTTGCGGCGGAAGCGCTTTCGGCTGGCAGGGCCGACTGGGCCGACTGGGGCGGTGGTGGCCCGGGAATCACTCCCGGCGCCGGACCCGGCGGCGGCCCCGGCTGGGGATACCACGGCGGCGGCAGCGGGCTGTGCTCGTCGTAGGCATCCGGCGACCCGGGCAGATTGGTGCCCGGCGGTGGGGGCACGATGTCCGGACCGCCCATCAACTCGGCCAGCGACTCCGGGGTGAGCAGGTTCGCGGTGAACGGCTGCACCTGGGTGCCCTGCATCCCGGGCGCGACGATCCAGCCGGGTTCGGAGTTGCGGTGCGAGAACGGGGTGTCCGGCGAGAAGATCCCCGGGACGGTGGTGTCTTTGTATCCGGGCGGCGGGCGCAGCCGCTCCTCGGAGTACGACACCTCTTTGGGCAGGGTGGACGCCGAGCTCCACAAGTTGATGCCGAACGGCAGGAAATTGAACTTGACCGCGTCCAGCACCGGCGCCAGATACTGCGCGCACAGCTCGGCCGACTCTTGATAGCCCAGCCGGCTGCCGGCCTGAATCGCGCTGCAGATGGCCTGCAGCGGGTTTGCGAAGTTGGGAAACACGCCCATGGCCACCAGCGCGCCGTGCACCGGGTGATAGATGTTGTTGAAATTGCCGGCGTAGGTGGGCAACACGTGCAGCGCGGTCTCCAAGCCGTCCCGCGGCTCCGGTTGCAGCAGCGTGGTAGTGGCGTCGGCGAGGTTGCCCACGTCATGTGCCAGCACAGATCCGTTGTCGTCGAGGAACTTTCGTGCCGCGCCGAGCACATCGTCGATCCGCTGTACCGCGTCGGTCACGTCGTGGTCTGATTTGGTGAACCAGTCGGTGAACTGCGCCAGGTTGTTGTTGACGGCGACGAACTGTTCATCGTGCTGGTAGAGGGCGCTGACGAACTTCGCCAGGCTGGCGGTGATCGCGAAGAAGTCGCCGCGCCCCTCGTTCAGCGCGGTCAACGCTTTCGACAGACTCGTCAGGGTCTCGTTGATTTGGTTGCCCTTGCCGGCCAGGTTGTCTGCGGCCGACTCGATCAGCTCACCGAACGGCCCCGTCGGTTGCTGCTCGCTGGGGCCCAGTTGCCGCAGGATGTTGCTGAGGGAGTCGCGGAGCTCGTCCCACTCGACGGGCACCTGGGTGCGTTCGATCGGTATCACCGCGCCGTCGGCCAACACCGGCCCGCCGTCGTAGGGCGGCGACAACTGGATGGTGCGGGACGCCACCAGGCTGGGGTTGAGCACCGATGCGGTGGCGTTGGCGGGCACCTTGTATTTGTTGTTGTAGTGCAAGGTGATTCGCATTTTGTCGCCGACCGGCTCGATCTTGTCGATCGAACCGACCCGCACACCCATGATCTGGACCTTGTCGCCCGGGTACAAGGCGAGGGCCTGCGAAAAATACGCCACGACGGTGGTGGTGGTCAGCTTGTGGTAGACCTGCGCGCCGGCGACGGCTGCGGCGACGGCGAACAGCACCGCCAGTGCGCCGGCCAACACCGCCCTGCCGGACAGTTTCGGCAGCCGAATGCTGCGGACGTCGAACACGGTGCTCATCGACTGCTGCCTCCCGTTCCGTCGGGCGTGATGAACGGGGCCGGCAGCTGCGGACCGGGGCCGCCTGGCGCCGGCGGCCCGGGCGGCAGCTGCGGCGCGAACGTCGACGGGGGTGGAGTCGGGCCGGCTGGGCCCAGCGGCTCGCTGCGGCCGCCGAACGGTCCCGGCGCGATCGGCGCCGGCGTGCCCGGGACATCCGGCGCCGGCTCACCTGGCCGCCCTGCGATGGGGATCCCGGGCGTGGGTGGCAGGCCGTTGGCGTTGGGCGGCAACGGATGCACGTCGGGCGGTGCCGGCCGGGCACCCGCCAGCGGACCGAACGGTCCCTGGCCTTGGTCCAGGCCCGCGCACGGCAGCGGGTTGGCCGGTCGTGGCAAGCCGTCGAGCGGCGGCACAAACGAACACGGCGTTCCCGGTGGGACGGCGGGGCCCGGATGATCCGGGGTGCCCTCGGCCACCGGTGGCGCCGGCGGCGGCGCACCGTTGGGGAACCGGGTGCCGTTGGGGTCGGGCCATCGGAACGCCGGCAGACCGGCGCTGCGCCAGAATTCCTCCGGGTCGATTCCACGCTTCTTGAACGCGGCATCCACCCACGGCTGCAGAATCTGGTAGGGCAGCAGGTTCACCGCGATTGCCTTGTAATACGGCCCGGAAGCGACGGCCTCGGTCAGCGATGCGGCGTATCTGCTGAGCAGCACCAGCACATCGGCCAATTCGCTTTTGCGCTTGACCAATTCGTCGCTGACCGTGCCCAACTGCTCAAGCACGTGGTTCACGTTCGGGTTGTCCTTGATCAGTCCTGACACCTGGTGCGATACCTCCGACACGTTGGTCAGCAGGATGCTCAGCGCCTGGCTGCGTTGCGTGAACGCCGCCAGCAGCGTGTTGGCGTTGACCAGCAACCCGTTGATCTGGCTGCTGCGATCGCCGAGGACGCCCGCGATCTTGTTGGCGTTGGCCAGCAGCTGTTTGATCTGTCCGTCACGTTCACCGATGGTGTCGGCGAATCCCTTGACGCCGGCCAGCGCGCCGCTCAGGTGCGGCGCGGTCTGATCGAGAGTTTGCGACAACACGTTCAGCGAGCGCTTCACCATGTCGATGTCCCACCCCGTCGCCGCCTTCGTGACGTCGACGAACGCGTCGTTGATTTGATATGGCGTGGTTGTCTGGTCCACTGGAAGGACACCGTTGGCCCGCAGCGGATCTGAACCGCGGGGCTCGATCGCCATATTCCGTCGACCAAGGATGGTGTCGGTGCGGATAGCGGCGCGGCTTGCCGTCCCGATGGTCTTGCCGGGTAGCGAGAATCCGATCACGACGTGCTTGCCGTGGATGGACAACGAGCGCACCAGACCGACGTTGACTCCCGCGATCTGCACCTTGTCTCCGGGGGACAGGCCGCCGGTATCGGTGAATTGGGCGTAGTAGGTCGGCGTCGCGAACAGCACCGGCACGCTGGTGAAACTTTGTCCCACGGCGATGACGAGCAGCGTGACCACCACGCCCATCAGCCCTACCCGGGTGCGGTTGAATTCGGTCAAGCTTCTCATTGCGGGGTGCACCTTCCCGTCGGCTGTTGGAAGAGCTTGACTGTGCGTACAGGTCCCCCGGGCTGTAATCCATTGAGGATCAGGGAAATATCGCAGAGGTAGTAGTTGAAGAAGTCGCCGTACAGGCCGCCGGTGCGGCCGATTATCCGGTAGGCGTTCGGCAGCTTGCCCAGCACGTCGTCGACGGTCGGCATTTCGTCGATAACCGGCTGCTGGATGCCGTCGAGGTGTTCGAGCGTGCTGTGCAGCAATGGCCGATCGGCACCCAGCAAGTCGGCCAGGGTTCCGGCCGCGCCGCTGATATGCGCTGCCGCGGCGGCCAGCGGATCGGCACGGTTCTTCAGTCCGGTGATCAGTGCCTCGACTTTGTCGACGGTTTGGTCGAACTGGTGGTGATGCTTGACGACGGTGGCCAACACGGTGTTCAGGTTGTTGACCACTTCGCCGATGGTGTGGTCACGCTCGGCCAACGTTGCGGTCAGCGAGGCGGTTTGGTCGAGGATGTCGTTGATGGTGCCGCCCTGCCCCTGGAACACGGTGATGATCGCCGAGGCGATGCTGTTGACCTTGTCCGGGTCGAGCGCCTTGAACAGCGGACGGAATCCGCCGATCAACGCGTCGAGGTCTAGAGCCGGTTGAGTGTGCTCGAGCGGGATGGTGCTGCCCGGGGCCAGCCGCTTGCCGCTGTCGCCGCGCTTGAGCTCCAGATAGCGGTCGCCGATCAGGTTGAGGTAACGAACCGACGCGGTTGTCGCCGCATCGAGGTCCAACTCGTGATCGATCTTGAAGTCGACCAGTACCCGAGTGTCGTTGTCGATCAGCGTCACTTTCGTCACTTTGCCGATCTCCACCCCTGAAGCGCGGACGAACTGTCCGGCCCGGAGCCCGCTGACGTCGGTGAACAGCGCCGAGTAGCCGGTGGTGCGATCGAAGCGCAGCTGGCCGAACACCACGACGATCATCGCGGTGAACACCAAGAGCACCAACCAATAGCAGGCGAGTTTGACTGCGGTGCCGGTGATTTTCATGGATTGATCGTGTTCTCCCCGTACTGACGTCCCCAGACGTACTCGGTGAACATCGGCTGGCCGAGCTCGAAGTGGTTGTAGGGCGCCAGACTGGCGCCGGTGTCCATCACCAGATACGGCGCCGGCCACAAATCCCGGGTGATGGTCTGCCAGCAGCCGGGCTTTCCGCCCGGGCCACCGTGGGCGTTCACCCGCGGCAGGTTGTCCGGATAGACATAGGGATTGGGCGCCGCCAGGATCGTTCCCACGCCTGCCAGCGAATAGCCATTGCCGCCAACTGCTTTCGCTACCTTGGGCGCAAGGTCGCGGATGTTGCGGATAAGGCAGAACAGTTCGGGACTGTAGGTGTCGAGCAGCTCGGCGCTGGGCACCAAATCGGCAGCCCCACGCACCAGGAACGGTTCGCTTCGCCGCAGGATGTCCTCGCCGGTGTTGCCCGCCCCCACCGCTGCCAACAGCGCCGCATCCAGATCTTTGCGCTGCTTGTTCAGCGTCCCCGCGGTGGTCAGTGCGTTCTGCAGAAAGTCCCACAGATCCGGGGAGGCCTTGGTGTAGATGTCGGCCAGATCGGCGAACCGCTCCACGTCGTGGCGGATCTGCGGCATCCGCGGATTCAGCTGCGCCAAAATGTCATTGCCGTTGGTGATCGAATCACCCAGCTTGGCGCCCAAACCGTCCAGCGCCTGGGCTACCGCCGACAACGTCGCATTGAGCTCGATCGGGTCCACCTTCTCGGCGATCGAGGTGATCGTCTCGAACAGCGTGTTGAACTCGGTGGTCACCGACTGCACGTCGATCACATCGTGCGGCGAGATATGCCGCGGCTGCGGGTTTTCCGGTGCGCTGAACGCCACATACTTGTTGCCGAAGACCGTGGCCGCCTCGATGTTGGCCACCACATTGGCCGGAATCAGCTTGATGTAGCGCGGATCCACGTCCAGCAGCAGCTTGGCGGCCGGTCTGCCGTGACGCTCGATCTCGGAGATGCTGTCGACTCGACCGATTGCCACCCCGTTGTAGGTGACCTTCGACCCGGGTTCCATCACCAGGCCCGCCCGCGAGGCGAGCATCGTCAATTCGGCTTTCGGGGTGAAGTCACCCCGAAACTGCTTGTACACCAACGTCAGAACCACTGCGCAGACCACCAGCAGAACCAGGCCCTCCAGGTAGAGCATGGCGCGTGCCTGCTTGGGCCTTTTCTGCGTCGTCATGGCGGTTAGACGGTGAGATTGAAATTCGGGTTGACACCGTAAAGGGCCAGCTCGGCCAGCAGGACCACGATCACCACCGACACCAGCGAGAAGCGCATCGATCGGCCGACCGCCTGGCCTACCCCGACCGGCCCGCCGCTGGCGGTGTACCCGTAGTAGCAGTGCGTGATCATCACGATCACCGCCATCACGACCACCTGAACCACCGACCACCCCACATCCTCGGGGCGCAAGAACGTGCGGAAGTAGTGCTCGTAGGTGCCGCTGGACTGGCCGTAGAACACCGTGGTGACGACCTGGCCGGAGGTGAACGCCATGTCGAGCGCCAGCGCGTACAGCGGCACGATCACCACCAGCCCTCCCAGGATGCGGGTGGACACCAAGAACGAAATCGATTTGATGCCCATGACTTCCAGCGCGTCGATCTCTTCGCTGATCCGCATGGAACCGAGCTGGGCGGTGGCACCGGCGCCGACCGTGGCGGCCAGCGCGACGCCGGCGACGATGGGCGCAGCGACGCGGGTGTTGGCCAGTGCGGCGAAGAAACCGGTGAACGCCTCGGCGCCGATGTTGCTCAGCGACGCAAAGCCTTGAATGGCGATCAGCGAGCCGCCGGACAGCGTCACCAACCCGATGATCCCGACGGTGCCGCCGACGACCGCCATCGCGCCGGTGCCCATGCCGATCTCGGCGATCAGCCGCAGCGTCTCCCTACGATAGCGGCGCAGCGCCCAGCCGATCTGCACGACGCTGGTCCGGGTGAACCGCGCGAAGGTACCCATCCTTTCCAGCGCTCGGCCCGTCGCGCCACCATAGCGGGAGAGGTTGGCGGCTGTCCTCGGGTAGCGCGCGCGCAGTACGGCCGAGGTCATGTCAACGTCCCGTCCCGAACCGCACGCCGATCGTGGTCAGGACTACGTTGACCGCCAACAGCGCGATCACGCACAACACCAGCGTTTCGTTGACCGCGGTGCCCACTCCTTTGGGTCCGCCCTTGGTGGTCAGCCCGCGGAAACAGCCGACCAGCCCGGCGATCAATCCGAAGGTGGCCGATTTCACCACCGAGATGACCACCTCGGGCAGGCCGGTGATCAGGGTGAGCGTGCTGACGTAGGCGCCGGCCGAAAGATGTTGGATGAAAACACCGAAGAGAAATCCACCGACCAGGCCGATGGTGATCACGGCGCCGTTGAGCAGGGTGGCGACGATCATCGCGGCGACGACCCGCGGCACGACCAGACGTTGGATGGGGTCGATGCCGAGCACCTCCATCGCGTCGATCTCTTCGCGGATGGTGCGCGCTCCGAGGTCGGCGCAGATAGCCGTCGCCCCGGCGCCGGCGACCACCAGCACCGTGACCAGCGGGCCGAGCTGGGTGACCGCGCCCAATGCCGCACCTGCCCCCGAGATATCGGCGGCGCCGAATTCGGCCAGCAAGATGTTGAGCGTGAACACGATCAGCACGGTCAGCGGAATTGCCACCGCCAGTGTGGGTAGCAACGAAACACTGGTGATGAACCAGCCCTGCTCGATGGCCTCGCGCCACTGAAAACGGGTTCGGAACAACGCTTTTCCAGCTAACACGCACATTCGATAAAAACCGCCGACCGCTTCGACACCCGGCTGGATCTGCTCGCGGACGTAAGTAGTGACCATGGTTTGGGTGGTCATCGCTTCGGACACACCATCATTGCTGGGCCCCAATCTTGTCGAGCACGGCAGTCACCGTCGCGTTCGCGTCTTCGATCAACTCGTGAGCGCGCTTGTGCGCCCCGGCGGAATCACCGGCGCAGATCGCGTCGGCCAGCTTGCGGTACAGGGTTGGCCGCTTGATGTCGGGCTTCATGGCTGCGGCCAGCGCGGGTAGCGCAGGTTCGTAAGCAACTCGAAATGCGTTGTACATCAAGCGAAATACGATGGAGTCGGCACCCTCGGCCACGTGATCCCAGAAGGTGAGCGCCTGGCGTTGCCACTCGGTCGGATCGACTTCGCTCTCCAATATGCGCACCGATTCGTCGAGCATCTCGGCCAACTCGGGCCCGTGCCGTTCGGCAGCCAGCTCGGCGACCTTGGGGCCGGTACGCAGCCGGGCCTCCAGAATGCTGTGGGCAACCGAGACGTCGAGCTTGCCGTCGCGAAACAGTAGCTGCGGCAACAGATCCAGACCGGCGGTCCGCCGGAAGTCCCTCACGGTGGTGACGCCACCTTGGCGCACCTCGACCAGCCCGGCTGCCGAAAGCCGTTTGAGCGCTTCGCGAACTGCGGGACGAGATACCCCGAGCATTTCGGCCAGTCGACGCTCGCTGGGCAGCGCCTCGCCAGGCTTGCGCTCCCCGCTGAGCACGTCCGCAGCGATCTGCTCGAAAACCTCCTCCGGAACCGATCGGCGGGTCACCGGCTGCAGCGCCATGGCGGTCAGTGTTGCAGGGACGTGGTAAGAGGTCAAGTGGCCAGACCAATTAGCCACGCGTGCAACGAGCGCGGTTCGGTTCGAAGAATTTCTACTCGGCCGCGCGGGTCGCCGGATGGACCGCGATGAGGCCTAATTGGTTGCGCCGCTTGCACATAGCCGCCAGCTCAGCGTAAGCCTTCTCGCCGAGGAGCTCGGTCAGCTCGGCGGCCATGCTCTGCCACACCTGCTGGGCGCCGACGTGGGCGGCGGGATCACCGGTGCAATACCAATGCAGGTCGGCACCGCCGGCGCCCCAGCCGCGACGGTCGTATTCGGTGATTGTGGTCTTGAGGATCTCGGTGCCGTCCGGGCGGGTCACCCATTCCTGGCTGCGGCGGATCGGCAGTTGCCAGCAGACGTCGGGCTTCATGGTCAGCGGATGCACGCCGAGCCGAAGGGCCGCGGTGTGCAGCGCGCAGCCGGGTCCCCGCTCGAAGCCGGGCCGGTTCAAAAAGATGCAGGCGCCCTTGTATTTGCGGGTGCGCCATGCGCGCTCGCCGTCGTGCTCGTCGCGCTCCAGATACCCCTTGCGGCCCAGCCCCTTCTCGCGGAACTGCCAGTCCTCGTCGGTCAGTTTGGACACGGCGTCGTCGAGGCGGGCGCGGTCGTCGGCGTCGCACAAAAACGCCCCGTGCGAACAACATCCGTCGTCGGGTCGTCCCTCCACCGTCCCCTGACAAGCCGGGGTGCCGAACACGCAGGTCCAGCGTGACAGCAGCCACGTCAGGTCGGCCGCGATCAGATGCTCCGGGTTGTCCGGGTCGTAGAACTCCACCCATTCACGTGCGAAGTCCAACTCGACTTCGTGCGGGTGCTCTGGTTGCGAGGAACTCACGGTTTCCAACGTAGCGCTCATCGGCTGAAACTCTCGCGAACACAAGCAGTAGGTTGTGTCCGTGCGATTAGGTGTGCTTGACGTGGGCAGCAACACGGTGCATCTGCTCGTCGTGGATGCGCACCGCGGCGGGCATCCCATGCCGATGAGTTCGACCAAGTCAACGCTGCGGCTTGCCGAGGCGACCGATAACTCGGGCAAGATCACCCGCCGCGGTGCCGACAAGCTGATTTCGACGATCGGCGAGTTCAGCAAGATCGCCGCCAGCTCGGGCTGCGAGGAGCTGATGGCGTTCGCCACCTCGGCGGTCCGCGATGCACCGAACTCCGATGACGTGCTGGCCCGGGTCCGCAAGGAAACCGGCGTCGAGCTGCAGGTGCTGCGCGGGGTCGACGAGTCGCGGCTGACCTTCCTGGCGGTGCGCCGGTGGTACGGCTGGAGCGCCGGGCGCATCATCAATCTCGACATTGGCGGCGGTTCGCTGGAGTTGTCCAACGGCGTCGACGAGGAACCGGAGGTGGCGCTGTCGCTGCCGCTGGGTGCGGGGCGTCTGACCCGTGAATGGCTGCCCGAAGACCCGCCCGGCCGTCGACGCGTCGGGATGCTGCGTGATTGGCTGGACTCCGAGCTCGCCGAAGCCAGCGCCACCCTCCTGGAAGCCGGCAGCCCCGATCTCGCCGTAGCAACGTCGAAAACGTTTCGCTCGCTGGCCCGGTTGACCGGTGCGGCGCCGTCGGCGGCGGGGCCTCGGGTGAAGCGAACACTCACCGCAAGTGGCCTCAGACAACTCATATCTTTCATCTCTAGGATGACCACGGCTGACCGTGCCGAACTGGAAGGAGTCAGTGCCGAGCGGGCACCGCAAATCGTGGCGGGGGCTTTGGTGGCGGAGGCGACGATGCGAGCACTGTCGATAGAAACGGTGGACATTTGCCCGTGGGCGCTGCGGGAAGGTCTCATCTTGCGCAAACTCGATAGCGAAGCTGACGGAACTGCCCTCGTGGAGACGTCTGTGCGGGATGCTAAAAGCCGGCAAGTTGATCGGACTGCAGTTGGCCGATCGAGAGGCAACGCACCATGACTGGACCGAATGACAGCCCGGGCAGCCGGCCGATCTCGGTGGCCGAGTTGCTGGCCAAGAATGGCACCCTCGGCGCGCCGCCACCGGCCGGGCGGCGGCGCCGTCGGCGCGGCAACACCGAGGCGGTGACCGTCGCCGAACTGACCGGTGAGATCCCCGTCGTCAGTGAGGACGCCGAGCACGACCAGACCCGCCGGCCCGGCCCGGGGTCGCATGCCCGCCGGGCCAACGGCGCGGCCCGCGCCGACGACAAAGTCGAGACCCCGTACTGGTCGGAGGCCGAGCCGCGCTGGCCCGAGTCGTCGCCGCCGCGTCCGCACGAATCGGCCCAGCCGCGCAGTCCCTATCCGCTGCCGCTGCGCAGGAGCGTCCGCGTCGACGAGGAGCGCCCTGGCGCCGCGGCTGCGCAGTCCGGGGCCGAGGGGATGAACCCCGATCCGCTCGAGGACTACGCCGGAATACCCGTCGACGTGATGGACACCGACGTGCGCGAAGCCGAACCGCCGGTCGAGGATTCCGCCTACGTGCGCTCGTATCTCGGCTCGACGAGCGCACAGTTACCGGGGGACACGTTGGTGTCCGACGACCTCGACGAGGACTACCTCGAGCTCGACGAAGCCACTGAAACCGAAGCAACCGCTGCAACCGCTAAAAGCGATGCAACCGCCGAAACCGATGTCGCCGACGTCGACGATGTCGAGGACGCCTACGCCTGGTCGGATCGCACCGAGACCATAGTGCATGGCGGTCTTATTGTGCTGCAGTCGATCCTGGCGGTCGCTTTCGGAGCCGGCCTGTTCATTGCCTTCGACCAGCTGTGGCGGTGGAACAACATCGTGGCGTTGGTGCTTTCGGTGTTGGTGATCCTCGGCCTGGTGGTCGGGGTGCGAGTGGTCCGCAGGACCGAGGACATCGGCAGCACGTTGATCGCGGTCGCGGTGGGGGCGCTGGTCACATTGGGGCCGCTGGCCTTGTTGCAATCCGGCTAGCTGGTCAGTGCGCCCAGCAATCAAGGTCGGTCTGTCGACGGCCTCGGTCTACCCGATGAGGACCGAGGCTGCTTTCGAGTATGCGGCCAAGCTGGGCTATGACGGCGTCGAGCTGATGGTGTGGGGCGAGTCGGTCAGCCAGGACATCGGCGCCGTCAAGAAGCTTTCCCGGCGTTACCGAATGCCGGTGCTCTCGGTGCATGCGCCGTGCCTGCTGATCTCCCAACGGGTGTGGGGCGCCAACCCGATCCCCAAACTGGAACGCAGCGTGCGGGCCGCGGAGACGCTTGGCGCCCAAACCGTCGTCGTGCATCCGCCGTTCCGTTGGCAGCGCCGCTACGCCGAGGGATTTTCCGAACAAGTCGCCGCGTTGGAGGAATCCAGCGAGGTGGTGGTGGCCGTGGAAAACATGTTCCCGTTCCGGGCGGACCGGTTCTTTCGGCAGTCGGTGGAGCGGATGCGTAAACGGGGCGGCGGGCCCGGGCCCGCAATCTCGGCCTTTTCGCCGTCCTACGATCCGCTGGACGGCGACCACGCGCACTACACGCTGGATTTGTCGCACACCGCGACGGCGGGCACCGACGCGCTGCAGATGGCCCGGCGGATGGGTTCGGGCCTGGCCCACCTGCACCTGTGCGACGGCAGCGGACTGCCGACCGACGAGCATCTGATGCCTGGTCGCGGCAACCAACCGGTGATCGAGGTGTGCCAGCTCTTAGCCGGCGGCGACTTCGCCGGCCATGTCGTGTTGGAGGTGTCGACATCAAACGCGCGGTCAGCCCACGAACGCGAGGCCATGCTGGCCGAGTCGTTGCAATTCGCCCGAAAGCACCTGCTGCGATGAGCACCCCGTTGTTCACCGAAGCGATGGCACTGCGCGCGATCGATACCGACGTCTTTGAGGGCGAGCTCGACAAGAACTGGACGATTGGGCCGAAGGTGCACGGCGGGGCGATGGTGGCATTGTGCGCCAACGCCGCTCGGACGGCCCACGGTGACGGCGTCGAACCGGTCGCGGTGTCGGCCAGCTTCTTGTGGGCGCCCGACCCCGGGCCGATGCGGCTGGTCACGTCGGTTCGCAAGCGCGGCAGGCGGATCAGCGTGGTCGACGTCGAACTGTGCCAGGGCGAACGTACCGCCGTGCACGCGGTCGTTACCCTCGGCGAGCCCGAACACCTGGTGCCGCCGCTGTTTTCGGCCAACCCGGTGGTGGACCTGATGGCGCCGGAACCGCCCGCCGACGTTGCGCCGATCGGCCCCGGCCACCCGATGTCCGGGCTGGTGCACCTGGCCGAGGGCTGCGACGTGCGGCCGGTGATCGAGACGCTGCAGCCCACCGACGGCCGGCCGCCGCTCATCCAGATGTGGGTGCGCCCGCGCGGGGTGGCGCCCGATGTGCTTTTCGCGTTGATGTGCGGGGACGTGTCGGCGCCGGTGACCTTCGGGGTCGGCCGCACCGGATGGGCGCCGACCGTGCAGCTCACCGCGTATCTTCGGGGCATCCCGGCCGATGGCTGGTTGCGGGTGATCTGTTCCTGCGCGCAGATCGGCCAGGACTGGTTCGACGAAGACCACACCGTCGTCGACGCCGACGGCCGCATCGTCGTGCAGTCCCGCCAGCTGGCCATGGTGCCGGCTCCGTAACCGTCGTCTGCCATGCTGTGCGGCATGGCCAGAATCGCGATCATCGGCGGTGGCAGCATGGGCGAAGCGCTGCTGTCGGGTCTGCTGCGGGCTGGGCGGCAGGTCAAAGACCTCGTGGTGGCCGAGCGGCTGCCCGAACGCGCCCGCTACCTTTCCGACACGTATTCGGTGCTGGTGACATCGGCGACCGAGGCGGCGGAGAACGCGACGTTCGTCATCCTCGCGGTGAAGCCCACCGATGTGGAGGCCGTCGTCGCCGAGATCGCCCGTGCGGCCGCCGAAGCCGACGACAGCCCCGAGCAGGTGTTCATCACCGTCGCGGCGGGTGTCACCACCGGTTACCTGGAATCGAAACTGCCGGCCGGGACGCCGGTGGTCCGGGTGATGCCGAACGCGCCGGCGCTGGTCGGCGCCGGCATCAGCGCCCTGGCACAGGGCCGCTTCGTCTCGCCCGAGCAGGTCAAGGAAGTGAAGGCGCTGTTCGGCTCCGTCGGAGACGTGCTGACGGTCTCCGAGTCGCAACTGGACGCGGTGACCGCGGTGTCCGGTTCGGGACCGGCGTACTACTTCCTGATGGTCGAGGCGATGGTGGACGCCGGGGTGACCGCCGGGCTCAGCCGCCCGGTGGCCACCGAACTGGTGGTGCAAACCATGGCCGGGTCGGCTGCGATGTTGCTCGATCGGATGCAGCAAGACCGGGCGGCGCGGGCCGGGGCAGCGGCCGACCCGGCACTGGACACCACGGCCGCGCAGCTGCGCGCCGCCGTGACGTCTCCGGGCGGTACGACCGCCGCTGCGCTGCGGGAACTCGAGCGCCGGGGTTTTAGAACCGCGGTCGACGAGGCGATTCAAGCCGCGAAAACCCGCTCCGAGCAGCTAAGAATCACATCGGAGTAATTCACAAATTTTTCATTGAATTCCCCACACCCGTCGCAGTAACCCCATTAGTACCGCTATTCTCCTTGTTTGTATGCGCATGTTGGGTGCCAGCGGAGGGGAAGCCGCTGGGACTGCATGTGCCTGACTGATTGGGTTGCGATGACGTCTATGAACGGGCCATCGGCACGAGATTCAGCTGGCAGTAAGTCGGCGCGCGACACCGGCTCCGCCGACGGCCAGCAGCCCAGGACACAATTCCTCACAGTGGCCGAAGTGGCGGCGCTGATGCGCGTCAGCAAGATGACGGTGTACCGCTTGGTGCACAACGGCGAATTGCCTGCGGTCCGTGTCGGGCGATCCTTCCGGGTGCACGCCAAGGCGGTGCACGACATGCTGGAGAGCTCCTACTTCGACGCCGGCTAGCCGACCCATTCGACGGATTGGCTTTTGCGCTCGGGTGATGTCTTGGCGCCCCGGATCCACCGCCGACGTTTTTCGTTGTGTGTGGCCGCCCAGGTAGAGTGACCGGGTTATCGCACGACCACACAGATAGCGGAGTTATGGGCTCAGTAATCAAGAAGCGGCGCAAAAGGATGTCGAAGAAGAAGCACCGCAAACTGCTTCGCCGCACTCGGGTGCAACGCAGAAAGCTCGGTAAGTAACTCCGCTGTACACACCCGAGCCGCGGCCGTGATTGCACGGTAACGCCGCGGTAGCGTCGGGCGGCTAGGCTATCAAGGTGGACTCGTCGGACGGTAGCGGTAACGAGGGTGTGCATTACCCCAAAGTCGTTCTGGTGACCGGGGCATGCCGGTTTTTGGGTGGGTATCTCACGGCCCGGCTTGCTCAGAACCCGTTGATCAACCGCGTCATCGCCGTCGACGCGATCGTGCCCAGCAAGGACATGCTGCGCCGGATGGGGCGCGCCGAATTCGTCCGCGCCGACATCCGCAACCCCTTTATCGCCAAGGTGATTCGAAACGGCGACGTCGACACCGTGGTACACGCGGCCGCGGCGTCGTTCGCGCCGCGATCCGGGGGCGGCGCGGCGCTCAAGGAGATCAACGTGATGGGCGCGATGCAATTGTTCGCGGCCTGCCAGAAGGCGCCGTCGGTTCGTCGCGTGGTGTTGAAGTCGACGTCGGAGGTCTACGGATCCAGTCCGCGCGACCCGGTGATGTTCACCGAAGACTGCACCAGCCGCCGCCCGCTGCGGGAGGGCTTCCCCAAGGACAGCCTCGACATCGAGGGTTATGCGGCTCTTCATGATTGAGGGTGTAGTCGGGGTCTGAATCCACCGGTTTCCAGTAGAGACCGTGCGATGTAGTGGGTA
>LQPU01000045.1 GCA_002101905.1 Mycobacterium shimoidei
CCGAGCCCGGGCCGTCTGTAAGGCCGGCCGAGCCGACACCTGCGCAGACGCCGGGTGCGGGTGCTGGGCCCGGGGCCGGCGCGGGGCGGCCGCCGGTCGATGCACCTTCCGCTCCCCGCGCCGGGGATGTCCCCGGCGCGGGAGTCCATGAACCGGCGCCGATGCCGGCAGGCGACCACGGCGCACCCGCAGGTGCCCCGCCCGGGGGCGCTGCTTACGAACCAGCGCCGATGGCATCGGCCGCGGCGCCTGCGGCATCGGGCGAGCACATCCCGTCAGCCGGCATCCAGACGGCACCTGCGCCACCGCCGCGGGTGCCCGTGACGCCCGACGGATATCCGGCCGAGCCGACAGTTGCGAGCGCGCCTTCACCGCAGGGCGCGTCAGTGTCTCCGGCCCATGAGCCGGTCCCCGATGCATCTGTCGGTGGGGCGAGTCACTCGACGGAGCCTCCGCCTCCCCCCCATGATCCAGGTGAATTGGGTGGCGGTGGTCACAGCGATGAGCATGGCAGTGATAGACACAGTGGGAGCGGTGACGGCAATAGCGGCGGCGGTGGCCAAGGCGGCGGAGACGACGTCGGTGACACTGGCGAAGACGGTCACAGCAGAGGCGGGGATCGCGATAACCCACAAGATCCGCTGCATTCCCAAGAGCTTTCGGGTGAAGGCTGGGAACGGTTGCCCAGCAAAGACGACATCGACCCGACTTACGGCGAGCCCTTGGGCGAGCACTGGGACTTTGACCACAACTCGGCAGGACCGATACATCCCGATGTCGCCGAAATCATGAAAGACCCGGACGCGCCGTTCGGCCGCGATCCGCATGGGCACTCCTACACCGAGCAGCAATACGCAGAGCGTTTCAATCAGCTGGGGCCGAAGGGCGAGCACTGGTATAACTTCCCGGGCAACGACGGCGCGGTACCGCATACGAAGGTGGCGTTCAGCGACCTTGAGCAATTCAAGAAATACTTTGGCGATCAGGTGGACCGCGTTGGAAATGACGATGGCGCATACCTAGCGGTGATGAAAGACGGCGTGCCGGCATCGTGGGAGGAACGGGCGATGCACGTCGACTCTCTCGGCGATCCTCGAAACGCCTACCGTATCGATCGCCTCCCCGACGGTTGGCGCATCGAAGTATCCGAGGTCGCACCAGGTTTGGGCCAGCCCGGGGGCGCGACACAAGTGCGAATACTCAACTCCGACGATGAGCCAGTGAGCGTAAGAGACCTGAAAAAGAAATGGGGCGTGTTGCAATGACGGAGCGAATCGAGGTGTCTGCGCGACTGGGCGAGTGGGCGCGCAGTGGCGGCTGGGGGGTGTCCGAGGCTGAGGACGGGCGCCCAATGTTCTGGAAAGAGGGCGGCCAGCTCCAGTATTTGATCGGACGAAACGGCGACGGTTGGTTTGTCATCACCCACTTAGACCGCAGCGGCCCTGAGCATCTCGTTTTAGCGGCGCCCTCGATGGAAACGGTCGAGAAGTATTTGTTTGGGGACTTTGGCACATCCGTCAGGGAGCATCGCCGACTGCCGGATATACGCGAGCCTTTGTCTCGGGAGGAGATAGTGTCAGGGTTCACCCTTGGCACACGGCCGTTTGACGGGGTCGAGGACCGGATGGCCTTGATCGACTCTGGCGGCACGGTGGTGGCCATCTCCAGCAGAGACTTGTGGACAGGAACGGACCGATTGGTGAGGCTGTCGGTGTATGTGACTGCGACAGTCGACGACATCGTGGCGTCGTTTCTTGATCCTGAGGGAAAGCCGCTGTTTAGGCTGCGGTAGGCCTGAGTCGGGGATGCCCAGGAATATTTGTGGCTCGTCTCGACGCTGCAAACTCAACACTTAAGGGCGCGCCGAAGGGGCAGCCTCGCGCGGTCCGGCTGTTCCGCAATCAGCGCCTAACCTGCGAAAACTCCGCGCGACAAGCGAGAAGTAGTACAGACTGATTCTTCG
>LQPU01000046.1 GCA_002101905.1 Mycobacterium shimoidei
CCGCCGATGCCGAACAGCCAGCCGCCCCCGGCCCCCCCGGCCCCGCCGTGACCACCGACACCGCCGGCGACCTCGGCCGCGCCGTCACCGCCGTCACCGCCCACCCCTCCGACGCCCATCAACCAGCCACCGGCCCCGCCGGTGCCACCGGTGACGCCGGCGCCCCCGTCGCCGCCGGCACCCCCGTCGCCGAACATCCCCGCGGCGCCCCCGTCACCACCGCCGATACCCGGTAGGTTGCTGTCCCAGCCGTCGCCGCCGTCGCCGAACAACCAGCCGCCGTCAAAACCGTTGGGGTGCACCGCGGTGCCGTCGGCGCCGTCGCCGATCAACCCACGCCCGGTCAACAGCGTGAAGGGCGCATTGATGGCGTCGGTGATCTGCTTGCCGATGTCGCTTTGAATCCACTCCTCGATACCGGTGTGGATCGGGGCGTAGATATTTTGGTCGAACCACCCGGTCCAATCGGTGGGCAAGTCCGACGCCGCGGGCACAACGCTCGCCTCGGCGAACACCTCATCCCAATGCGCGGGATCAAGGAAGGCTTGCCACGCCGCGGACGACAACAGCGAATCCCAGGCGATGCTGCTCGTCGCCGCATCGATAAACGGCGCCAGAGCTTGGTCGATCATGTCGTCGACCACGTCGGCCCGCGCCGACGGTGCCGTAGCCAGCGGCGCGGTCCCGAACGCCAGAAAGGCCCCCGCGGCTGTGGCCACCCCCACCGCACGACCTGCCTGACGAATCCCCTTGATGCTGCGGTGACGAGCCATCTGCGGGCGGGCCCTCCTCACGCGCTATGGCTGTGGCTGGATCTGTGCCGACGCGTCTAATTTTATTAAAATAAGGTAATAGTTTCCAGAGAATTTACGAAGTTGTCGAAAATCGGCTGTCGATATGCGCCGGACGGTGGCCAGCGCCCACGCTCACACAGGTAGTGGTCGATGAATCCCTGGCGGTGACAACGCCTTTCAACCCACCGCTCTCATTAGTTTTAGTTCCAGAAATCGTTCATGGGCATGGCATACAGGTCGTTGTCGGTGAGCGGGGCCAGACCCAAGGCGTCTTCAATAGTGGCCATCAGGCTGTATTGGTTGTAGTAGGTGTCGGTGACGAAGTGGCCGGATTGCATCCCCCCGACCGTCACCGCGCCATCGCTCGGGATGATGATCATCGGAACGTGGTTGCCATCGTTGCCGAAGCCCAGTGACAGGTTGTTGTTGTCCTCGTCGAACGTGATGATGATCGCGCTTCTCTGCGTCGGGTCATTCCACGTTGCCGAGTTTTCAATGACGGACAGCTGCTGCTGCAGGAACTGGTCGCCGGCCGCGATGTTGTACTGATGGTCCGTGAACTGGGTGGCAATGAACTGGAGAACGCCACTAAGAGTGTCGACCGGGCCTTCCATGTTGTGGTCCTCGTCAGCAGCGATCCACGTGAATTCCGGGACGGTGTTGGGGTTTTCGAGGTCAGTCGACAAGTCCGTCAGCGGGAGCAGGTGGTCCTGCAGGTAGTCCGGGGTGTTGTCGAAGACATAGCTGAATTGGATGAATTGTAGTTCGTCGGGACTGTAGTCACCCGATGGCTCGAGGGCACCCGGGTTGGGCATGCTCTGCGCGTAGCCGGCCCACGATAAGCCCGCCTGATCAATTTCCTGCATGAGGTTGGGTGCGTCGATGCCAGCCGCGTCGGGGTTGTAGTCGATGCCGAAGTCCGTTCCACCCAGGACCCGGATGTAGTTGGGGTCGCTGGGGTGGCTCAGCGCAAAGTAGTTGTCCGCATATCCGTAGGTGTTGATCAGGCTGTTGAGGTACGGCGCGTTGGGGCTGTCGATGATGTCGTCGCTGCCCTTGTTCTCCATGTAGATCAGGAAGATGTGATCCAACTGGCCGACATCGGACGTCGGTGGGGCGAGCGGCGCCGGGGTGAGGTTTGGATCGCCGACGGTGAACGACAGGTTGTCGGCGTAGGCGCCGTTGTAGTTGCCGAGGAACCAGTCATTGTCGGTGAAGGTTGTGGTCACCTGTGCTGAAGTGGTGCCCTCCGGGACCGTCCCGAAGACGTCGCGTTCTTCAAACCCGGTGAAACCCAGGCGATCCCATACCGTGACCGGGTCGAGCTGGGCGGTGCCCAG
This sequence comes from Mycobacterium shimoidei, assembly GCA_002101905.1. Lineage (GTDB taxonomy): Bacteria > Actinomycetota > Actinomycetes > Mycobacteriales > Mycobacteriaceae > Mycobacterium > Mycobacterium shimoidei. The sequence continues at coordinate 2,135 of LQPU01000046.1, forward strand.
GACGTTTCCATCGGCGTCGAGGAAGGTGACCTGCACTGTGGCCACGGACGGGTCCCAGCCTTGGCCGCCGAGATCCGCGCTCAGGGTGAACGGTGTTCCGGCTGCGCCGGTGAGGTCGACGGTTTGGCTGATGCTGGACGTGGCCACGGGTCCGCCGCCGGCGAAATTGTCGCCACCGCCCGGGGGCGCCGTCTGTGGAAAGGCCCAAAACTTTGGGACCGGAGAGGAGAGCCCGAGCGGATACCCGCCCTGGGTACCGTAGGCGATCACGGTCGGGGTGCCGCTCTCCGTCCAGCCCGGAATGGTCACGCCGCTGAAGCCCGACCCGGATGGGTCGGCCGTTTCGAAGCCGGGGTTGACCAGCAAATTCGGACTCATCTGCGTCACGTCAGCGGTGGGCGCGGCAGCCGGCTCGACATGGTTGAACCAGGTGTTGAGCGCGGTGTCCACCTGCTGACCGAACGCGTTCCAGTCCTGCTGCAGCACATCCAACCAACCATCAGCCGGGCTGGCCGCAGCCACCGAGCCCACATCGGCAACACTCGCGCCGGAAAGGCCAGCCAGATCGGCCCATGACGCCGTGATCGCATTGAAGATCTGGTCGATGATCACGTCGAACTCATCGGCACTGGCAGTGGGCGCAAAAGCCAACGGCCCCAGCCCCAACGCCAAAAACGTGCCGACCGCGCCCGTCAACCCAACCGCATGCCGACGGCGGCGTGCCATCGCCTTGCGTGAAGTTGGGCGTTCCTTGTTGGCACGTCGATGAGCCATGGCCCTAACCTTCCTCAGACGTCGCTAAGCGAACCAGCAGCGCCTGCACCGGCTTGCTGATCGGATTGGTGAGTAGGTCGAAAAACATCAACGGTGGTAAGACCGACCACCCGGCGGCCGCGCGCTCGCGGTACGCCCCAGTGATTCCGCTGCACGTGCAGGGCGGCAACCATAACCTCGCCCCTTCTACGTAGGGCTATCGGCGACCGGGTCTCGATCCTGAAAGTACCCTAAGCAAAACCTGAGGGTTTACCTATTGCACGAAAACCCAACAAAAATTTTTCTCCGATGATCCCGATGCCCTACCGGCTGGAAACGGTGGGCTGACCGCTCCGCGAGTAAGGTCGAGCGCAGGGGGTATGCAGCGAGACAGCGGCCGACAGTCTGATTTGGAGGAATTGTGGACATCGTCCTCGGCGTCTCGATGGCTCCCAAGCGGGTTCACGTGGTCCTGGTCGAGGGGGAGGACGCCGACGGCACCATCGTCGACGAAGACAACATCGAGGTCCCCGACGATCGCGACCCCACCAGGCCGCCCACCCCAAGCGCCGCCGAGCAGGTGATCTCGGCGATCGTCGGCACGCACCAAAGCGCCGCCCAAAGTGGCTACCAACTGAAGTCGACAGGAGTGACCTGCACCGATCCCATCGAGGCGAGCGCGTTGCGGGACGCGCTCGCGGCCTACAAGGTCGAGAACGTCATGCTGGTGTCGGCGTTCTTGGCCGCGGCCGCGTTGGCCCAGCGGGTCGGCAGCGAGCGCGGCCGCGCCAACACCGGCCTGCTTTTCGTCGAATCGGACGCCGCGACCCTGGCGGTGGTCGACTCTTCTGACGGTTCGATCGCCGACGTGCGACAAGAGCCGCTGCCCGACGACGACACCGAGGCTGTCGCCCGGCTCACCGCGATGGCGGCCGACGCCGGCAGGCTGGAGTCACACCCGGAGGAGCTGCTCGTCGTCGGCGACACCGGGGTGAACGTCGAGATGGTCAAGCCAGAGCTGGAGGCTGCGACCTCGCTGGTGGTCAGCACGGCCGACGAGCCCGAAACGGCACTGGCTCGCGGTGCCGCGTTGGCGTCGGCGCATGCGCCGCTGTTCAATTCGTCCACCGCGGCGCTGGCGTATGCGCAAGACCCCGGCGTTGGTGCGGTTCATCCGGAGGTGGCGCTGGCGGCGGGCTTGGCCGCCGCACCCGGCCCGGATCACGATGCCACCCAAGACAACCAGCCGCTGGCGTACAGCGCGGCCCCGGACGACGACGCCGACGCCGTGACCGGGTACGCGGACGCTGACTTCGCCGCGGAGCAGTTGGAGGCCGAACGTAAGCCGTTTCTGGTCGCGCTGGGCGTGTTGATCATCTTCGTCGCCGGGGTGGCCGCGCTGGCCATTGCCTTGGCGCTCGACATCCGACCGGATGTCGACCAGCGGCCCAACCTGGGGCAACGGGTTGTGGTGCCGACCAAGCAGGCACCGCCTGCCCCAGCTCCTGCGCCCGCGCCGCAGGCCCCCGCGCCGGCGGTGGCACCCGCACCGGCTCCCGCACCCGTCGCTCCGGCTCCCGCGCCCGCGCCACCGCCAATAGCACCGCCACCTCCGCCAGCGCTTCCGCCGATTCCCGTGCCGGCGCCGCGACCGCCCGTCCCAGGACCGGGAATCCCAGGAGCACCGGGGATTCCGGGCCCGAAGATCCCCGGACCGAAGATCCCTGGCCCGCACATCCCCGGCCCGCACATTCCGGGGCCTGGGATTCCGGGATTCGGTGGCGGCCATGGCCCCGGCCCGCACATCCCGGGTATCCCGAACATCCCGGGCATTCCAGGGATCTAGCGGTTTGTAATCAGCGGCCAGATTTGAACTGCGCCGCCGCCCGCGAGGGTTTAATGGGTCGATGGAGTTGATATCGCCCACCGATTCGGTTTTTCTGCTCGGCGAATCCCGGGAACATCCAATGCATGTCGGTGGCCTGACGTTGTTCGAGCCGCCGGAGGGCGCCGGACCCGAGTTCCCCCGCGAGGTGTACGAGGCGTTAATCGAACACCAGGACTTTCAGCCCACGTTTCGTAAGCGTCCGGCACGACTTCTCGGCGGAATCGCCAACCTGACTTGGGCATACGACGACGAGGACGACATCGACATCCACTACCACCTGCGACGGCAAGCGCTGCCCACCCCGGGACGGATCCGCGACCTGCTCGAGCTGACCTCGCTGCTGCACAGCAGCTTGCTCGACCGCCACCGTCCACTGTGGGAAGGACATTTCGTGGAGGGACTCAGCGACGGTCGGTTCGCGCTCTACACCAAGTTCCACCACGCGCTGGTCGACGGTGTTTCGGCGCTCAGGCTGATGCAACGCTCGTTGTCCAAAGATCCCAACGATCTCGAGATCCGAGCCGTCTGGAGCCTGCCTCGCCGCCGGCACTCGACCAACAGGTCACGCTGGCAGATCGTCAGTCAGCTCGCGGGATCGGTTGCGGCATTTGGTCCTTCGACTCTGTCGCTGGCTCGCGCTGCGCTGATCGAACAACAGTTGACCTTGCCGTTCGCCGCGCCACGCACCATGCTCAACGTCCCGATCGGCGGCGCCCGCCGGTGCGCGGCGCAGTCGTGGTCGATAGACCGCCTCAAAAGCATCAAGCAGGCCGCCGGGGTGAGCTTCAACGACGTCGTGCTGGCGATGTGCGCCGGAGCGCTGCGCTACTACCTGGTCGACCAGAATGCGCTCCCGGACACACCGTTGATCGCGATGGTCCCGGTGAGCCTGCGCAAAGAAGAGGATGCCGATAGCGGCGGCAACATGGTCGGCACCATCTTGTGCAACCTGGCCACCGATGTCGAGGATCCCGCCAAGCGGCTGGAAGCGATCAGCGAGTCGACCCGCTCCAACAAGAAAGTGTTCTCCGAACTGCCCCGGCTTCAGGCGCTGGCATTGTCGGCGCTTCTGCTGTCACCGATGGCGCTGGCCATCGTGCCGGGATTGGGCACGGCGGCCCCACCGCCGTTCAACATCGTCATCTCGAACGTGCCCGGGCCCACCGAGCCGATGTACCTGCGGGGCGCGCGGCTCGACGGCAACTATCCACTGTCGATTGCCCTGGACGGGTTGGCGCTGAACATCACGGTGGTCAACAACGCCGGCAACCTGGACTTCGGGCTGGTCGGCTGTCGGCGCAGTGTGCCGCATCTGCAGCGACTGCTCGGACACCTAGAATCGGCGCTGAAGGATTTGGAACGCGCGGTCGAGGTCTGAGTCGATTCGTGCCCAAACTGAGTGCGGGTGTGCTGCTGTACCGGGTGCGCGACGGGGTCGTCGAGGTGCTCATCGGCCATCCGGGTGGCCCGTTTTGGGCCCGCAAAGACGCCGGCGCCTGGTCGATCCCCAAAGGCGAATGCACCGAGGGCGAGGACCCCTGGGTGGCGGCGCAACGAGAATTCGTCGAGGAACTCGGCCTTGCGGTACCGGCCGCTCCGCACGTCGAGTTGGGTGCGGTGAAACAGCCCAACGGCAAGATCGTCACCGCGTTCGCCGTACACGCTGACCTCGACATCACCGAGGCCCACAGCAACACCTTCGAACTGGAATGGCCTCGCGGCTCGGGCACCATCCGAGAATTTCCGGAAATCGACCGAGTGGGCTGGTTTCCGGTAAGCCAGGCCAGAAACAAACTCCTCAAGGGCCAGCGACCGTTCCTCGACCGGCTGATGGCGTTGCCGGACCTGGCCGATCTGCGCGACTGTTAAGCCAAGGCCAGAAACAGCTTTTCGAGTTCCTCTTCGGACAGGGTCGGCCCGAGCCCGCTGTCCGTTCCGGTGATGCAGTGGCGCAACCCGGTGGCGACGATCTTGAAACCGGCACGGTCGAGCGCCCGCGAGACTGCCGCCAGCTGGGTGACAACGTCCTTGCAGTCGCGGCCTGCTTCGATCATCGAGATGACCCCGGAGAGCTGACCTTGCGCGCGGCGGAGTCGTTTCAGTATCACGTCCATCGCCTCGGCATCCGCGTTAGCCATTGTTCTCCTCCCGTGTTGTCGATGGTGGGCCTTGGTAGGGGCGCTGCAGCACGGCGAATCCTGGCGTTGACGCAGCGCTCAACACCGCGTTGAGCAGCTCGGCACCGTCGTCACGATTGGGGATGCGGGTCAATACCGGCCCGAAGAAACCCTTGCCGTCGACCACGATGATCGGGCTACCGCCGCTGCCGCCAAGTGCGTCCTGACTGCGCCGGTGCGTGGCGCGTACCGCGTCGTCCCATCCTGGGTCATCGAGTGTTTCGACGAGTGCCGGGTTCAAATTCGACGCTGACAGTGACTCTTTGAGCGCAGTGTCCGCCAATTCCTGGGCCGCATCGTGTACTAGGCCACCGAACGCCTCGTAGAGCTCGCGAAAGGCGTCGGGCCCGCCGTCGGCGGTAGCGGCCGCGAACACCCGCCCCAGTCGACGGGACCAATCGATTTTGGTTCGGTGCGCCGGGTCGACGTCGCGGCCCTCGTTGAGCACCGCCAGGCTCATCTGGCGAAGTCCGCTTCCTCGGTCCGCGGCTTGTAGCCAGCGCGACGTCACCCACGCGAATGGGCACACAGGATCGACGTAGAGTTCGACGTTGGTCATCACAACGCCTCGGCGAGTGTCGTGATTGCCGCGCGGAGTAGGCGGGTGGCTTCCTCGGCAACCGGCGATAAGGCCGGATCGTCGATCACCTGCACCATGAGCTGCGGGTTCATCGCCTCGACGTGCACTGTTGCGGGATCCTCGGGGTCTTCTCGGACGACGACGTTACAAGGCAGCAGCAGTCCGACCTGCTTATCGGCAGACAGCGCCCGGTGCGCCAGTGGTGGGTTGCACGCGCCCAAAATCAGGTAGCGCTCCATTGACTGTCCAAGCTTCTCTTTCAGCGTGGCCTGCACATCAATTTCGGTCAATATCCCAAAACCGTTGTCCTTCAGAACTTCACGAGTTCGGGACACAACTTTGTCGAAATCGGGTCCGGCAGTCGATGTGCTGATCGCGATGGACATGGCACTCCTTTCGCAGGGTAAATCAGATACCCCGGTGGGTATACAGCGACAATACCAGATACCCTAGGGGGTATAAACCAGACCGCCGGACGTAGCGGGTACCAGGTATCGACAGGTATGTTCACCCCCATGCAGACATTGCGCACCCCCGAAGACCGCTTTGCGAACATCCCCGAATTCCCCTACGCCCCAAGGTATTGCGAGGTTCCCGACGACGACGGCGGCACTTTGCGGGTGGCCTGGGTGCAAGACGGCCCGGACGACGGCGACCCGGTGCTCATGCTGCACGGCGAGCCGTCCTGGTCGTTTCTGTACCGCAAGATGATCCCGATCCTGGCCGAGGCAGGTTACCGAGTCGTCTGCCCCGACCTAGTCGGGTTCGGTCGCTCCGACAAGCCCACCCGACGCGAAGACCACACCTATGCCCGGCACGTGGAGTGGATGCGCAGCTGCGTGTTCGACGTCCTCGATCTGCAGAACGTGACGCTGGTCGGCCAGGACTGGGGCGGGTTGATCGGGTTACGGCTGGCCGCCGAACATCCCAAGCGGTTCAGCCGAATCGTCGTCGCCAACACCGGGTTGCCGACCGGCGACATCCCGATGCCGGAGATCTGGTGGAAGTTTCGCGAAGCGATCCAGAACACCCCGACGCTGGACATCGGTCGGTTCGTGGAGTCGGGCTGTCGACGCCCGATGAGCGACGCCGTGCGTGCCGCGTACGACGCGCCGTTTCCCGACGACACCTACTGCGTGGCCCCACGAGCCATGCCCGGCCTGATTCCGACCACGCCCGACGACCCGGCCGCACCGGCCAACCGGTCAGCGTGGGCGAAGCTGTGCGAAAGCCCGACACCGATGTTGGTTGCCTTCAGCGACGGCGATCCGATCACCGGCGGGATGGCGCCGATCTTCCAAAGCCAGATGCGGGGCGCCCAGGGCATCGACCATCCGGTGATCCGCGATGCCGGGCATTTCCTGCAGGAAGACGCCGGCGAAGAACTTGCCGGCCACATCGTCGAGTTCTTGCGCAGTTAGCCGATCACCATGCCGGACACCACCCAGTCGCAGGCGCTGTTCGGACAGCTGCTCGATCCCGCGAACCGGCCCGATCCGTACCCGATTTTCCGGCAGCTCCGCGAGCGCGGGCCAATCAAGTTGCCGGAGGTAAATCTCACGGTGTTCTCGACGTATCGGCACTGCGATGAAGTGCTGCGGCATCCGTCGTCGGCAAGCGATCGGCTCAAATCCACCATCGCACGACGCCAAATCGCCGAAGGAGCCGCGCCCCGTCCGTTCGGGCCGCCCGGCTTCCTCTTCCTCGACCCGCCCGACCACACGCGGCTGCGCAAGCTGGTCAGCAAGGCATTCGCACCGAAGGTGATCAACGCCCTGCAACCCGAAATCACCTCACTGGTCGACGGATTACTCGACGGCGTTGCCGAGCGGGGGCACTTCGAGGTCATCGGTGATCTGGCGTATCCGCTGCCGGTCGCGGTCATCTGCCGGCTGCTCGGGGTGCCGCTGGAAGACGAGCCGAAGTTCAGCAACGCGTCGGCGCTGTTGGCGCAGGCGCTCGACCCGTTCATCACCCTCACCGGCGAACCGTCGAGCGGCTTCGAGGAGCGCATGCAAGCCGGTCGCTGGCTGCGCGAATACATCCGCGACCCCGTCGATCAGCGACGGTCGCGCCCGGGCGAGGATCTGATGTCACGCTTGATCGCCGTCGAGGAATCCGGTGACCAGCTCACCGGGGACGAAATCGTCGCCACCTGCAACCTGCTGCTGATCGCGGGACACGAGACCACGGTGAACCTGATCGGCAACGCAATACAGCTGATGCTGCGTCACCGCGACCAGTGGGCGGCGCTAGCCGCGGACGCCGGTCGCGCGACAGCCGTCATCGAAGAGACGCTGCGCTACGATCCGCCGGTGCAGTTGGTGGGGCGAATTGCCGCAGATGACATGACAATTGGAGACACTACGGTGGTCAAGGGTGACACGATGTTGCTGTTGCTGGCTGCTGCCCACCGTGATTCCGCCGAATTCGAACGACCGGATGACTTCGATCCGGATCGAGCTGTGTTGCGGCATTTGGGATTTGGCCACGGCATTCACTACTGCCTCGGCGCTCCATTGGCCAGGCTGGAGGCCACCGTCGCACTCTCGGCGGTGACCGCCCGCTTCCCAAACGCGCGATTAGACGGCGAGCCTCGGTACAAACCGAACGTCACCTTGCGCGGATTGGCGAGACTGCCCTTGGCCGTCTAGGACGCATACGCCGGGCCTTCGGGCATGAGGTGCTTACGAACAAGTTTGTGCCAGCGCCGCTGTCGATAGCGGTAGATCCGCACCGCGGTCGCCGCGACCGCGAACGTCGCGCGCCCGGCGTCGATGGCGACGGTGTCACTGTAACGGCAGGTGTGTTCGTCGATCGGTTCGACGTGCAGGGTGTGATCCCAGCTGGTGAGCATTCCGCCGTGCTCGTGGGTGCGGATCGTGCGGGCGTTGTGGTCGACCTCGACCACCTCGATGGTGTGCCGGTAGGCGGGAATCACGTGAAACGCCCACAGCCAGCCGGTCCCGCGTTCGCCGGCCCGCAACGGCTCCGACCGTCCGGCCAGCGCGGGCATACCGAACAGACCTCGGCACACGTAAAGGAACGTCGCCGGTGACTGCATGGCGTTCCAGACCCGGTCTGCGCTGGTAGGCAATACCGTTTCCACATGTACGGTCTGCATGTTTCGACTCTGGCACACCACTGATCAGGTCGGGCCGAGCCCGGGCACGATGTCATTCAGCCGGAAGGTGACGGGCTGTTCGAGTTGCTCATAGGTGCACGAGCGCGGGTCGCGATCGGGGCGCCAGCGGCTGAACTGGGCGGTGTGGCGAAATCGTGGGCCTTCCATGTGGTCGTAGCGCACCTCGACCACGCGTTCGGGTCGCAGCGGCACAAACGACAAATCCTTCCCGGCGTTCCAGCGGGAGAATTCGTTTTTGCGCGGGGTGCGCTCGCCGGCCTCGTGCGCGGCCCAGTTCCACGGATGATCGTCGAAAGTGGTTACCAGCGGCTGCAATTCGTTGAACAAGCGACGCCGCTCGGCCATCGGGAATGCCCCGATAACTCCGACCGACGCGAGCTGACCGTCGTCTTGGTACAACCCGAGCAGCAGCGAGCCGATCGCGTCGGCACCGGACTTGTGTACCCGATAGCCGGCCACCACGCAGTCGGCGGTGCGCTCGTGCTTGATTTTGAACATGACGCGTTTGTCGGGTTGATAGGTGATCGTCAGCGGTTTGGCGATGACGCCGTCGAGCCCGGCGCCCTCGAACTCCTCGAACCAGCGCTGCGCGGTTTCGAGGTCGGTCGTTGCCGGAGTGACGTGAATCAAGCGGCCGGGCAACCCCGCCGAAGACACGGCTTCGACGAGTGCGGCTCGTCGCTCGCTGAACGGCCGCCCGGTGTAGTCGTCGTCGCCGAGCGCGAGCAGATCGAACGCGATGAACGACGCGGGCGTCTTTTCGGCGAGCATCCGCACCCGCGAATCAGCAGGGTGGATGCGCTGCTGCAGTGCTTCGAAGTCCAAGCCGTGTTCGGTGGCGATGACGATCTCGCCGTCGATCACACACCGTGGCGGCAGCTCGGCTTTGACCGCCGCCACCAGCTCAGGGAAATACCGCGTCATCGGGCGCTCGTTGCGGCTGCCGAGCTCGACTTGATCGAGGTCGCGGAAGCAGATGGACCTGAATCCGTCCCATTTGGGTTCATAGGACGAGTCAGGCGGGATCGAGCGAACCGACTTGGCCAGCATCGGCGAGACCGGCGGCATGACGGGTAAATCCATTGGTTCATTCTGGCGTGCGGCATGCTGGAATCACATATGGCTGCTGCAGCGGAAGAAATCGACGTCGACGGGGTCAAGGTCCGGCTGACCAACCCGGACAAGGTGTACTACCCGAAACTGGGCTCGGCCGGCACCAAGCGCAAACTCGTCGACTACTACCTGGCGGTGGCCGGCGGGCCGATGCTGAGCGCGCTGCGTGACCGACCCACTCACCTGCAGCGGTTTCCGGACGGCATCGACGGCGAGGAGATCTACCAGAAACGGATCCCGCGGCACCATCCGGACTATCTGAAGACCTGCCGTATCACGTTCCCGTCCGGCCGCACCGCCGACGCGCTGCAGATCACGCATCCGTCGGCGATCGTGTGGGCCGCGCAGATGGGCACGATCACACTGCATCCCTGGCAGGTGCGCTGCCCGGACACCGAGCACCCCGACGAGCTGCGCATCGACCTGGACCCGCAGCCAGGCACCGGTTTCGCCGAGGCCCGCGCCATCGCCGTCGACGTGCTCAAGCCGCTGCTCGACGAGCTCGGGCTGGTCGGCTATCCGAAGACCTCCGGCGGGCGGGGTGTGCACGTGTTCCTGCGGATCAAAACCGACTGGGATTTCATCGCCGTGCGCCGGGCCGGGATCGCGCTGGCCCGCGAGGTGGAGCGCCGCGCGCCCGATGCGGTGACGACGTCGTGGTGGAAAGAGGAGCGCGGTAAGCGGATATTCATCGATTTCAACCAGAACGCCCGCGACCGCACGTTCGCGTCGGCGTACTCGGCGCGCAAGACGCCGATCGCGACGGTGTCGACACCGCTGACGTGGGACGAGCTCGCCGGTGCGGATCCCGACGACTACACCATCGCGACGGTGCCGGATTTCGTTGCCGGGCGCGAAGATCCGTGGGCCGACATCGATTCGGCGAAGCAGTCGATCAAGCCGTTGCTGGACATGGCTGCCGCCGACGAAGAGCGCGGCCTCGGCGATCTGCCCTACCCACCCAACTATCCGAAGATGCCGGGCGAACCGAAACGGGTTCAGCCGAGCAAGGATACGGACCGCAAGCGGAATAAATAGTCCGACGCCCCCGCCACGGCGAACCACCGTGACGGGGGCGTCGTTCAACTATGCGGACTATGCGTGCGGGGTTTGACCGCGCGTGCCCGGCACGCTCGTTGTCGCCGCGAAGTTGGCGTCGTTACGCCGGCGCAGTCCGGCGAGGCCGGCCAGCCCTGCAAGGCCCAGCAGTCCCCACAAGCCGGTCTTGTCGCTGTGGTTGTTGGCGTTATCGCCTTCCTGGGCCACGGTCGTCGTGGTCGAGGTAGGGGGCGAACTCGGCGCGGTAGCGCTGGCAACACCAGCCCCACCGAACAAGAGCGCGCCACTGGCTGCCGTAATAGCAATGGTTTTCCGCATTGTGAATCTCCAAACTCGAGTCGGATGAAAAAGCCGGAACGCCTCGTCGGACCTATGGCTGAAGTCCTTCCGGCCGGACACGAAGTGCCCATGTTCAGCGCCGAATGCGTATACCCCTGCCGCAGCCGGTCGTAAACGCGCATTCCTGCACAGCCCGCACGCACTGATGGGTTACAAGCACCTCGGTTCGGGGAACACCTAGTCGGACAGGCGCCGAAAGCGGCGCCCGCTACGACAGGAGCAGCAAGTGATCGGATCAATCGTTCTCGCCATCATCGTGGGCGCGATCATCGGCGTGGTGGCACGTCTGGTCATGCCCGGCAAGCAAAACATCGGCATGCTCATGACGGTCGCGTTGGGCGCCGTGGGCGGTTTGATCGGCTCGGCGGTGACGGCCCAATTCAACTACCAGAACGCCAACGGCGGCATCGCCTGGATTCCGTTCCTGGTCGGCGTCGTGGTCGCGATTTTCCTCATCGCGATCTACCAGGCGCTGACCGGCCGTCGCACCACCCGAACGCTGCGCTGACTGAGGCTGACTGAGCCTGACTAGGGCTGGTCGAGCAGCCGCAGTGGGTGCAAGCCGTCGACCGAGCCGATGAACGGCGGGTGGATGCTGTAGCCGAGCATGCGGCGAAGGTCGTCGGAGACCGTACGCGCAACGTCGCGCGACACCGACATGGTGAAGGCCTCCATCGGCCGCAGCCACGGCTGGCAGTACTGGGCGGTGACGGCCAGCCGGTCACCGGTGCTGGTGTTGGCACCGCCGCCATGCCACAGGGTGCCAACGAAGAAGACGCAGGAGCCGGCCGGCATCACGACAGGTAGCTCGCGATCATCCGGACCCGGCCGGCGCTTGCCCCAGCGGTGGCTGCCGGGAAAGACGACCGTAGCGCCGTTTTCGGCGGTGAAGTCGTCGATCGCCCAGATGGTCGCGGCCGACAGCGGTGCTCGCGGACGCGGCACCGGATAAAACCCGTCGTCGTGATGGGCCAGCTGCGCGGTCTCCCCGGGCTGAATGTTGATGGCCTGCAAGGTCGACAACAGATAGTTGGGCAGCAGCAACCTGTCCAGCACGGCCAGCACCCGCGGATGCTCGGCGAGCTTGTCGACCACCCGCGTGCGATTGAGCAGGCTGTAGACGCGTTGGGTGCGCCGGCCCTCGAACGAGTTGCGTCCGGTGTGGCTTAGCCAGGGCCGCACGATCTCCCGGATCTGCTCACACTGCTGAGCGCTGAGCAGGCCTTCCCAGATGACGTAGCCGTCCCGGTCGAGGGCCGCCATGTCGGCATCGACGATCGCGCTGTCGACCGAGCTACCGGCGCTCGGCGTCCACTTGTACCGCCCCGCGAGGTCGCCCCGGAGGTCTTCCAGTGTGGTGACGTCGTCGGTGCTGTCCATCTGCGCTCCTCGGCTCGGCGGGAACGTTCACAGCCGGCCGGCAGCAAATGTCGCGGCTTGGTTCGTCATCTCGGGCACGTACTGGAGGTGGGCGATCATGCTCCCGTTATCTGCGCAGACTATGTCGTCGGGCAGGCACAAGTCGATGGACTTCGGTTGATACCCCGGGTTGAGCGCAGGAAATGGCCGGCCGGCCATCTGTTGCGCATAGTTGGTCGACGGAGTGCCGAACAGCGCGACCGCGGCGACATGGTCGGCGACCTGGGACGGCATCTCGTTGCTGGCCAGATCCATCACACTTGCGCCCTGGGAATATCCGCCGAGCACCATTTTGGTGTTCGGGCAGGTGGCAACCATGTTCTGGACGTGCGCACGGGCATCGCCGGCGCCGTCCATCGCGCTGTTGTAGTAGTCGGTGCTGGCCGGATAGTTGACCGGGTAGACGCCGACAGATCGCCCGGGAACTTGCGCGCTCAGCGAGTCGACGAAGGCCTGACCGGTCCCACCGACGCCGGGCGGTTCGCCGGTGCCGCGGGCGAACACCACCTCCGCGTCCGGACACGGCTCGGCGGTCGCCGCGGGGACGTAGGAGGCGACGCCGCACAGCGCCGCCAGCGCCGTCACCGCAACGAAAAACTTACGAACGATGTTGCGCGCAGTCATGTCTGGATGCTGTCACATCGTCGTCAGCCGTGAAGAAGCCGGCTCCCGTCGGGCGCGACAGAATTCTTAAGACCCGCTAATCATTCCGGTTATCCAAGCGTTATAGTTACCGCTATGCGCCCCTCAAGTCTGAGCACTTTTCTCCGGGCCGGCGCGGCTGTGCTGGCGATCGCTACCGCGGCCGTGGCGTTCCCCGGGCGCGCCGCCGCGGACTCCACCGAGGATTTCCCGATCCCCCGGCGAATGATCAACACCACCTGCACCGCCGAGCAGATCCTGGCCGCCGCCAGAGATTACGCACCGGTGTATTACGAGCGGTACATGACCGACTATCGCAATCACCCCAACGTCCAGCAGGCGACTCAGGACAAGGTGCACTGGTTTTACTCGCTGACCCCGGCGCAGCGCAGGGAATACTCCGAGAACTTCTACCCGCCACTGGGCTCCGGCGGCGACCCGCTGTGGTTCGCCTGGCCCAACCACATGAAGATCTTCTTCAACAACAAGGGCGTCGTGGCGAAGGAAACCGACAACTGCGCCAACTACCCGCCCGACGACATGTCCGTGTGGGACTGGTAAGCCGGTTCAGCTCGACTGGGCGATCAGCCCGACGCACGTCGCGGTGAGCAGCCGGGTGAGGGCCGCCGCGAAATCGATGTTCCAGTCCGGCGGGACTTCCGTACCCTCCGGGTAGGCGTCGCGAAGTCCTTCGGGTGGATGAGCCATCTGCCACAGCGGCGCGGCCAACGAGTAGGCGGCCAGCAAGATGTCGAGCGCACCCGAATGTCCCAGGCCCGGCAGCGACCGTTCGATGGCGTCGGCCAGCGAGGTCACCGCCGCGTCGCCGACACGTTTGAGCTCGATCACCCGGTCGATATTCACCTCATGCTCGAGGTGCAGGTGCAGGTTGGCCAGCAGGTCGCAAAACAGCGGATCGGCCGCCAGCCCGTTGGCCAGTGTTTCGGCGACGCGCGACGGCGACATGGGACCCGGGCTGTCCAGTCCCGCGCAGACCGTGTCTGACCACCGCACCCATCCCTCGGCCGCCAGATGCAGCAGCACCTCCTTATGCGAGGAGAAATATCGCCGCACCGCCGAATAGTGGATGCCGGCGCGCTTTGCGACGTCGGTCAGGGTCACGGACGCGACGCCGTTTTCCAGGGCCAGCGAGCGCGCGGCCTCGATAAGCGCCGTGGCACGCTGGCGTTTCTTCTCTTCCGTCCGCGCGCGCTGGAAGGTCAGTTGCGCCACGCAGCGCAGGATAACGCACAGCATGTGCCTTGCAGGTCGAACCGCGCCGGGAGGGAGCTCCCCTTACGCACATCGTATGCGTTACAGTCAGATGCGGGTGGCACGCGGCGAGTGTCCCGAGCCCTGATGATTTACTTCGTCAAGGCCGGACCGATGCTCTCGCCGGGGGCCACTCGCCCGAGGTGACCGTCGCTTGTCACTCCGTGATACGCCTGGGCAGTGTGGTGTGAATGCGGACCAAAGTGTTGAAGGGGATTTGTGCTACTCGCGGGCCTGCGGCGGATGTGGATCCCACTGGTGATTGTCGTTGTCGTCACCATTGGGGGATTCACTGTGTGGCGCCTGCATGGCGTCTTCGGTTCCGAGAAGCGTCCGCAGTACGGCGACACCAAGATGGAGGAAACCAAGCCGTTCAACCCCAAGCATTTGACGTACGAGATTTTCGGTCCGCCGGGAACAGTGGCGGACATCAGCTATTTCGACGTCAACGCCGAGCCGCAGCGCGTGGACGCAGCGCAGCTGCCATGGTCGGTCCACATGACCACGAATCTGCCTGCCGTGATGGGAAACATTGTGGCGCAGGGCAATAGCAACAGCATCGGATGCCGCATCACGGTCGACGGCGAGGTCAAAGACGAGCGGGTCTCCCATGAGGTGAACGCCTACGTGTATTGCGTGGTCAAAGGCGCATGAGCACTCCGCCCGCCGGCTCGGAAACTGTCAAACCGCCGTTCGCGGCGCGAACCATTCGCCGATTCGCGGTGTTGGTCATCCTGGGCTGGCTGGCGATCGACTTCATCGTGAGTGTTGCCGTTCCGTCGCTGGAGCAGGTGGGCAAAGAGCGTTCGGTCTCGATGGCGCCCAAAGATGCTCCGTCGGTGCAGGCGATGATGCACATGGGCAAGGTGTTCAAGGAGTCCGACTCGGACAGCGTCGCGATGATCGTCTTGGAAAGCGATCAGCCTCTGGGCGACGCCGCACACAAGTTCTACGACCGGTTGGTACAGCAGCTGGAGAACGACAAGGCGCACGTCCAACACGTCCAGGATTTTTGGGGTGACCCGGTTACCGCGGCGGGTTCGCAAAGCCCCGACGGCAAGGCCGCCTATGTGCAGCTGAACTTGGTGGGCAATCAAGGTCAGGCCAAGGCCAACGAATCCGTTGAGGCGGTGCGCCAGACCGTGGAGCGGTCGACGCCGCCGCCGGGGCTGCGCGTGTTCGTCACCGGCCCAGCGGCGCTCATCGCGGATATGAACCATAGCGGCGACAGGACGCTGATCAAGATCACGATCCTCACGCTCATGGTGATCGTGACGATGCTGCTGCTCGTCTACCGCTCGGTCATCACCGTGGTGCTGTTGCTGGCGATGGTCGGGGTCGAATTGACCGCGGCGCGTGGAATTGTCGCGTTCCTGGGCTATCACCAGCTGATCGGGCTGTCCACCTTCGCTGTCAATCTTCTGGTGTCTCTCGGTATTGCGGCCGGAACCGACTACGGCATCTTCTTCATCGGGCGATATCAGGAAGCACGTCAGGTCGGTGAGGACCGGGAAACCGCCTACTACACCACTTATCGTGGCGTGGCGCACGTCGTGCTGGCGTCGGGTCTGACGATCGCAGGCGCGGTGTTCTGTCTTCGATTCACCCGGATGCCGTACTTCCAGACCCTGGGCATCCCGTGTGCCGTGGGCATGTTGGTAGCGGTGGCCGTCGCGCTGACGTTGATGCCGGCGGTGCTGACGGTCGGCAGCCGCTACGGGTTATTCGATCCCCGGCGACGCATCAAGGTCCGCGGGTGGCGGCGGGTGGGCACCGCGATCGTTCGCTGGCCGGCGCCCATCCTCGCTGCGGCCTGCGCGGTGGCCCTGATAGGTCTGATCACCCTGCCCGGATACAAGACCAACTACAACGACCGCCTCTACATCCCGGGATACATTCCGGCGAACGCCGGCTACGACGCCGCCGAACGCCATTTCTCCGCCGCCCGCATGATGCCCGAAGTGTTGATGGTCGAATCCGACCACGACATGCGCAACCCGGCCGACTTCCTGGTGCTGGACAAACTCGCCAAAGGAGTCTTCAAAGTGCCGGGCATTTCCCGGGTTCAGGCGATCACGCGGCCGGAGGGGACCGCGATGGAGCACACGTCGATCCCGTTTCAGCTCAGCATGCAAAACGCCGGTCAGCTGCAAACCATGAAGTTTCAAAAGAACCGGATGGACGACATGCTGACGCAGGCCGACGAACTCAGTGCCACCATCGCGACGATGAAGCGCATGTACAACCTCATGCAACAGCTCACCAACACCACCCACCACATGGTCGGTGAGACAAAGGAAATGGTGGACATCACCAACGAATTGCGGGACCACATCGCAGATTTCGAAGACTTCTACCGTCCGATCCGCAGCTACTTCTACTGGGAGAAGCACTGCTACGACATCCCGATCTGCTGGTCACTGCGATCGATCTTCGATTCCATCGACGGGGTCGATGAGCTGAGCGACAAGCTGCGGGAGCTGGTCACCGACTTCGATCAGCTCGATGCGCTGATGCCGCAGATGATCGCGCAGTTCCCACCGATGATCGCGACCATGGAGAACATGCGGACCATGATGCTGACCATGCACAGCACCATGTCCGGGATCTTCAACCAGATGGAGGAAATGAGCACCAACGCCACCGCGATGGGCAAGGCGTTCGATGCCGCCAAGAACGACGACTCCTTCTATCTGCCACCGGAAGTCTTCGACAACCCAGACTTCAAACGGGCCGAGAATCTGTTCCTGTCCTCGGACGGGAAAGCTGCCCGGATGATCATCTCGCATCGGGGCAATCCGGCCTCGCCCGAAGGCATTGCGCGGGTCGACCCGATCAAGCAAGCTGCCGAGGAATCGCTGAAGGGAACTCCACTAGAGGACGCCAAGCTGTATCTCGCCGGTACAGCGGCGACGTTCAAGGACATGAAGGACGGCTCCAAGTACGACCTTCTGATTGCCGGAATCGCTTCGCTGTGCCTGATTTTCATCATCATGCTGATCATCACGCGAAGCTTCGTCGCCGCCATGGTGATCGTCGGCACGGTGGCGCTCTCGTTGGGCGCTTCGTTCGGACTCTCCGTGCTGGCCTGGCAGTACGTCCTCGGCATCGAATTGCACTGGATGGTGCTGGCGATGTCGGTGATCATCTTGTTGGCGGTGGGGTCGGACTACAACTTGCTGCTGGTCTCCCGTTTCAAAGAGGAGATTCATGCCGGGATCAACACCGGCATCATCCGGTCGATGGGCGGCACCGGAAAGGTGGTCACCGCAGCGGGTCTGGTGTTCGCGTTCACGATGGCCTCGATGGCGGTCAGCGATCTACGCATCATCGGCCAGGTCGGCACGACTATCGGTTTGGGTCTGCTGTTCGACACGCTGGTGGTGCGCTCGTTCATGACGCCATCGATCGCAGCCTTGCTCGGCCGTTGGTTCTGGTGGCCCCAACGGGTGCGCCCGCGGCCGGCCAGCACAATGCTGCGGCCGACCGGTCCACGCCCGGCTGTTCGCTCGCTGCTGAGCAACGGGTACGACGATCAAGCCGCTACTGCGGAGCTACCTAAGGCGCACGCTCAAAGCTAGTGCACCACAACGCTGTCAGCTGTCAGCGCGGTCAGCGCGCGTGCTGATTCACCAGCTCGCCGGCCACCGGCCGGGGCCGGACACTCCGTCGTAAGCCGTTCGCCGGGCGAGTACGCACGCGCTGCGGCCACCAGAACCAGCGTCCCAGCAGCGCGGCAATGGACGGCGTCATAAATGAGCGCACGATCAATGTGTCGAACAGCAGACCCAGTCCGATCGTGGTACCCACCTGGCCGACAACAACCAGGTCGCTGACCCCCATGGCCATCATCGTGAACGCGAACACCAGACCCGCCGACGTGACCACGGAGCCGCTGCCGCCCATCGCCCGGATGATGCCGGTATTCAGCCCGGCATGGATCTCCTCTTTGAACCGCGCCACCAGCAGCAGGTTGTAGTCCGACCCGACCGCCAGCAAGATGATCACCGACATAGCGATCACCATCCAGTGCAGATCCAGTCCGAGCAGATGCTGCCAGATCAACACCGACAGCCCGAAAGCGCTGCCCAAGGAGAGCAGCACGGTGCCGACGATCACGGCGGACGCGATGATGCTTCGAGTGATCATCAGCATGACGATGAAAATCAGGCACAGCGAAGCGATGCCGGCGATCAACAGGTCCCACTTCGACCCCTCGGACAAGTCCTTGTACGTGGCCGCGGTACCGCCAAGATAGACCTTGGAGCCTTCCAACGGGGTGCCCTTGATCGCCTCGTGCACAGCGTGTTTGACCGGTTCGACCCGCGAAATACCCTCGGGTGAGGCAGGATCGCCCTCGTGCGAGATGATCATCCGCACCGCATGCCCATCCGGTGAGAGGAACATCTTCAGACCGCGCTTGAAATCGGGATTGTCGAAGGCCTCCGGCGGCAGATAAAACGAATCGTCGTTCTTGGCGTCGTCGAACGCATGGCCCATCGCCGACTGGTTCTCCGACATGGCCTGCATCTGATCCTGCATGCTCTTCTGGCTCTGATACATCGTCAGCATCATGACCTTCATGGTCTTCATGCTTTCGATCATTTCCGGCATCAACGCAACCATCTGCGGCAACAGCGAATCCAGCCGCTGCAAGTCCGGCACCAGGCTCTGAATATCGTCACTGAGAATGTCGATGCCGTCGAGAGTGTCGAAAATGGACCGCAGCGCCTGGCAGACCGGAATGTCGAAACAGTGCTTCTCCCAATAGAAGTAGCTGCGGATCGGCCGGAAGAAGTCATCGAAGTCGGCGATGTGGTCGCGAACGTCGGAGGTATCGAGCGCCGTTTGGCTGGTCTTGAGGACCATGGAGTGCGTGGTCTCAGACATCTGCTTGGTGATGTCCAACATCTTTTCCAGGTAGTCGACGTTCTTTTGCATCTGGTCGGCCTGGACGAGCATGTCGGCCATGCGGTCCTGTTGGTATTTCTCGTTGAGCCGCTGGGTGGTGCCCTGCATGCTGATCGCGAACGGGATCGACGCGTGGTTGATCGGGGTGCCCAACGGCCGGGTGATCGCCTGCACCCGGCCGATTCCGGAGGTGCGAAAGACCGCCTTGGCCACCTTGTCGATCACCAGGAAGTCCGCCGGGTTGCGCATGTCGTGATCGGTTTCGATCAGCAGCAGGTCCGGGTTCATCCGGGCCTGGGAGAAATGCCGGTCCGCGGCCGCATAGCCGAGGTTGGCCGGAACGTCGGCAGGCAGGTAAGGGCGATTGTCGTAGCCGGGTCGGTAGCCGGGCAGTGTGACCAGTCCGACCAACGCGACCGCAACCGTCGCGACCAAGACGGGTCCCGGCCAGCGCACGATCACCGCGCCGATCTTGCGCCAGCCGCGAATGCGCATGGCCCGCTTGGGCTCCAACAGGCCGAAGTGACTGGCCACGACCACGACGGCGGCGCCCAGCGTCAATGCGGCGGCGACCATGGTCAGCATGCCGATGGCCAACGGCACACCCAAGCTTTCGAAATACGGCAGCCGGGTGAAGCGCAAACAGAACGTCGCGCCGGCGATCGTGAGCCCCGAGCCGAGGATCACGTGGCTGGTTCCGCGATACATCGTGTAGAACGCCGACTCGCGGTCTTCCCCGAGGGTGCGGGCTTCCTGATAGCGGCCGATCAAGAAGATGGCGTAGTCCGTCGAGGCGGCGATGGCCAGCGTCACCAGCAAGTTGACCGCGAAGGTCGAAAGCCCAATGAGGTTGTGGTAGCCCAAAAACGCCACCACCCCCCGCGCGACCGCCAACTCCAAAAACACCATCGCCATCACGATCAGCACGGTGCTGATTGACCGGTAGACGAACAGCAGCATGAAGATGATCACCAGGAAGGTCAGCCCGGTGATCAGCTTGACGCTGCGATCACCGGCGATGCGCTGATCTGCGAGCAGTGGGGCGGCGCCGGTTACATACGCCTTGACACCCGGCGGAGGCGGCGTGCTGTTGACGATGTCGCGGGCAGCCTCGACGGATTCGTTGGCCAGGCTCTCGCCCTGGTTGCCGGCCAGGTAGACCTGGACGTAGGCGGCCTTGCCGTCGGGACTCTGCGAACCCGCCGCGGTCAGCGGGTCACTCCAGAAGTCTTGAACGTTCTCGACGTGTGTTTTATCCGCCCGCAGCTTGGCAACCAGCTCGTCGTAGAACTTGTGGGCCGCCTCGCCCAACGGCTGTTCGCCTTCCAAGACGACCATGGCCGAACTGTCGGACTTGAACTCGTTGAAATCTTGGCCGACGCGCTTGATGGCGATCAGCGACGACGCGTCCTTGGGGCTCATCGACACGTTGCGCATCTGGCCCACCACGTCCAGCTGGGGGACGATGACGTTCAGCAGCACCGTGACGGCCACCCAGGCGAGGATGATCGGCACCGCCAGCCGGTGAATCCACAGCGGCAGTCGTTCCCGCACCGCCTGTACCGGTGTCGGCAGGACGTCGGTGGGTGCGTCGGTGATGCCTGCGCTCATCCGCGCCGCTCCCTAATCCCGGGTCTTACCTCGACGGTGCGGCTCATGCGGACTTCACCAGGCAGAAGGTCTGGGCGTTCACCCCGGTTTGGATCCTTTCGTCCTTGACGACACCGTCGACGATGATGCGGCAGCCGATGGCGTTGCCGTGACCCTGCGCCACAATGGTTGGGCTCACTGCAGGGTCGGTGGTCGACAACCTGAGCGACCAGGGCAGGGGTGCCGAGTCCACCCGTTTGGGGTCGGCGTTGAGGTCGAGGTAATTGATGTCGGCGACGGTGCCGCTCGGGCTGAAGATCTCGTAGACAACGACCTTGGGGTGAAACGGCTTGGTGTCTTCGAACACCTGCGAGTTGCCGCCGGCGTGGCCGTGCGCACCGAAGTACCCGCGGACCCGGAACACCATGAACCCCCCGACGACCACAACGATCACGATGACCAACGGCAGCCACACACGTTTGAGCAAGCGAAACACTTGAAACCCCTGCCCCTTTCGTCGCTAGCTGTTGACCGTCGATGACTTCAGCACTCGCGAGCACTCGCGCGCTTCGCGCCCGGCGTCGGTGCCGAAGTCGATTAGTGATGCGAAGGCGTCGCAATCACCATCGTGTGTGCCTCCATCCTGAAACGGGGGCCAGGTAACTCAACTAGTTAGCTTGTGTGTAACCTTAGCTACTCTAATGGGTATACGTGGCTAAACGGAAACCGGCTGGGAAGGCAACGCGATGAGATCTGCGCCGAAGTTTCGCCCGGATACGATTCGGCTCATGAAGGCAGTTAGGTTTGTCCCGGCCGTTGCCGCTGCCGTCGCGATAATGCTGGCGGCGCCCGCCCTCGCCGACCCCGATACCGACTTCGACAAACAGATCAACAGTTACGGGATCTACGGTCCGCATGACTACAACCCGTATCTGGCCAAGATCGCCTGCCGGCGGCTGGGTGAGGGCGTCGATCCTGATGCTGCGGCCTCCGCTCACTTCCTGGAAAAGAACCTTCCGCGTGGCACCAGTCAGGTGCAGACGTACCAATTCCTGGGCAGCGCTATCAGCTTCTACTGCCCGGACTTAGCACCCAAGCTGCAGAACATCCCCGCGCGCTAGATTTTTCTCGAACTATTCGGCACCACCCCCCTTGGCAAAGTCAGCGGCAAGTCGTTGTAGGTAGCGATGCCCGGCGCCGCGGCCACGACCGCCGGGATCGCGTTGATGGTCGGCATTGCTGTCATGATGTGGCCCAGCGTCATGAAGTCGGCGATCGTCTCGGCCTGGAAATCCGGCGGGGGCAAAAAACTCACCGCGGTTCGAACAGTGGGGCGGCCGTCGATCTGGATGACCCAGCCGTCCTGTTCGATCTTCCAGTCCGGCTCGAGGGTCTGGCCCTTGCGCCAGCGGACGTTGAGTTCGACGACGGTCTTGTCACCGACCACGCCCTGCCAGCTGGCATGGACACCGGCGACGCAGCCGGCGCCGATCGTCCACGACCCCAGGTCGAGATCGGCGGTGGTCTGCGCGTATTCGGCCTGGCAGCGTATGTCGTCGAGCTCGACCCCCAGTGCATCGGCCACCAAGCGAACCGCTTCACCGAACACCGCCGTGCCCTGCGCGGTCATCGCCGGCAGGTCGGGGTGGTCGATCGGCTTACCGAAGCCCACCGGCAGCTCCGTCGCCGGCGAATCGTAGAAGGTGGTGTCGGCCGCCTCGTTGACGGTGATCTTGTCGACACGGTCGCACACCATTGCCGACACGATGGCCAGCAGCTCGGCGAAGCCCGGGCTCACACCCGAACCGAACAGCGTCGAGCCGCCCTGTCGGCAGGCTTGGGCGATGCGCTCCCGGTCGGGGCCCAGATTGTGTCCGGTGATGAACGAGGCCGTCGACACCACGTTGATGCCCGCCGACAGGATGCGTACCAGCTCGTCGACGTCGATCCACATCGGGTTGTAGACCACGCAGTCGGGTTTCAGCGCGAGCAGTGCGTCCGTGTCATTCGTGGCGGCGACGCCCAGCGGGGCGACACCGCACAGCTCGCCGACGTCTTTGCCGACCTTGTCTTGCGACCAGGCATAGCACCCCACGAGCTCGAAATTGCGGTTAGCTGCGATCGCTTGAACCGAGCTTTTTCCGACGTTTCCCGTGGTCCATTGGACGACTCGATAGCTGTTTGGCACTCGCTCAGCATAAGGAAGCCGCGTCGAAGTTAACAGCCCTAACTAATCTTCGACGGCGACACCACGGCGAGAGCGTCTGCGTCGCGTTTTGCCGGTCGGACGGCGGTTGCGCAGCCCACCGCGGGATGCCTCGGTCGCCACGGTGTCCTCGGCGGCGGGCGGCTCCTCAGCGGAGGGCGGCTCCTCGGCGGTCGACTCGGGCTCCTCGGCCGACGTCTGCTCGTCGGCTTTCGCCGTGGCGGGCTCTGGTTCGGCCTCAGCAGTCTCGGCCTCGGCTTTTTCGGTCTCGGTTTTTTCGCCCTCGGCTTTTTCGGTCTCGTCGACTTCGGTCTCAGCGGTCTCAGCGATCTCAGCCTCAGCGGCCTTCTTGGCCTTACGACGCAGACGCCGCTTCGGCTTCTTGGGCTTGATCGGTTTCGGAGGTGGTGGGGGCAGCTCAGCGACAAACGACAGGTAGAACGCGGAGATCCCGAGGATCGCGACCGCTGCGGCGGCTCCGTAGACCGCGAACAACCACTGCCCGACGGCGTCGAGGTCCAGCCAGATCTCGCTGACCGCGGTGCCGACGATCAGCACACCGGCCGCGACGTGCGCCACGATCGACCAGGTCCGCAAGGTGAGCGCCAGCTGGGGTGTGCCGTACTCGGGCTTGCGGGTCCGCAGCAGGGTGAACACGACCGGTAGGGCGGCCAGGGCGATCAGCACACCGGCCACGATTCGCAGCACCGTGCCCAGGGTGTGGGTGGTACTGCCCATCAGCTCGGGCCAACGCGGCAGCACGAAGAAGAAATAGAGGACGCCGGCCGCAATCGCGAACGAAGCCTGCCACAGCGTGGCGACAGTGCGCCCCATACGCCTCCTCAATGTGGTGGCCGGGGCGCAGCCATCATGCTGGCCGCGTCCCGGACCGACGGCGGAGGATGCGGGATTTGAACCCGCGAGGGCTATTAACCCAACCCGCGTTCCAGGCGAGCGCCATAGGCCACTAGGCGAATCCTCCGTCGGCCATGTTAGCCCGCTGACGATGCAGACCGCGCGGTGGTCTGAGGAGGAGGCGGGCAATGATTCCAGCCCGCTGACGATGCAGACCGCGCGGTGGTCTGAGGAGGAGGCGGGCAATGATCCCGGCTGAGAAGAGTTCGCCGAACCCCAGGGACTACACTCGCGGTGGACCCCGCGCGGCGTTCATCCTGTGAACTCCCCCAGGGCCGGAAGGCAGCAAGGGTCAACGGGCTCTAGCGGGTGCGCGGGGTCCCCACCTGTCCAGGGCGTTGCGTTGACGGTGAAAGGTGCATGGTGTCATTCCATTCCCTTAACCGTGCGGAGCTCGTGGCGCAGCATGAACGCAACCAGCAGGCCTACGCCCAGCTGCAAGCCATGAAGCTCGCCCTCGACCTGACTCGGGGTAAGCCGTCGCGCGAGCAGCTCGACCTGTCCAATGCACTGCTGCGCCTGCCCGGCGACGACTACCGCGACGCCGACGGCACCGATACCCGCAACTATGGCGGGCTGCACGGACTGCCCGAGTTGCGGGCCATCTTCGCTGAGCTGCTCGGCGTCAGCGTGCCCAACCTGATCGCGGGGAACAACTCCAGCCTCGAGCTGATGCACGACGTCATCGTCTTTTCCATGCTGTACGGCGGCGTTGACTCGCCGCGGCCATGGAAGGACGAGCCGACGGTCAAGTTCTTGTGCCCGGTCCCGGGTTATGACCGGCATTTCGCCATCAACGAGACGATGGGCATCGAGATGATCCCCGTCCCGATGCGCGAGGACGGCCCCGACGTCGACCTGATCGAAGAACTGGTCGCCGTCGACCCTGCGATCAAGGGCATGTGGGCGGTGCCGGTGTTCGCCAACCCCACCGGGGTGACGTACTCCTGGGAGACTGTTCGCCGTCTCGTCCAAATGCGCACCGCTGCAGAGGATTTCCGATTGTTTTGGGACAACGCCTACGCGCTGCACACCCTGACGCTGGACTTTCCCCGTCAGGTCGATGTGCTGGGGTTGGCTGCCGCCGCGGGCAACCCCAATCGGCCCTATGTGTTCGCGTCGACGTCCAAGATCACCTTCGCCGGTGCCGGTGTCGGCTTCTTCGGCGGGTCGTTGGGCAACATCGCCTGGTATCTGCAGTACGCCGGCAAGAAGTCGATCGGCCCGGACAAGGTCAACCAGTTGCGGCATCTGCGGTTCTTCGGCGACGCCGACGGTGTGCGCCTGCACATGATGCGCCACCAGCAACTGCTGGCCCCGAAATTTGCGTTGGCACTGGAGATTTTGGAGAAGCGACTGGGCGAATCCAAGATCGCGTCCTGGACCGAGCCCAAAGGCGGCTATTTCATCAGCCTCGACGTGTTACCTGGCACGGCGCGGCGCACCGTCGCGCTGGCCAAGGATGCCGGTATCGCCGTGACCGAGGCCGGAGCGGCGTTTCCGTACCGAAAAGACCCGGAGGACAAGAACATCCGGATTGCACCGACTTTCCCGTCGCTGCCCGACCTGCGTAACGCCATCGACGGGCTGGCGACCTGCGTGCTGCTGGCCGCCACCGAGTCTCTGCTGAAGTGAAGCCGCCCACGACGCCGAGCGTGAAGCTAGCTTCACACTCGAGCGCGAGAGTGAAGCCAGCCGCACATTGGGCGGGGGAAGCCGACGTCGGACCGCGTCGGTAGCCTGCTGACCGTGGCCCTCTATCGCAAGTACCGACCAGCGACCTTTGCGGAGGTGGTGGGGCAGGAGCACGTCACCGAGCCGCTGTCGACTGCGCTGGCGGCGGGCCGCATCAACCACGCGTATCTGTTCTCCGGTCCGCGGGGCTGCGGGAAGACGTCGTCGGCGCGCATCCTGGCCCGGTCGCTGAACTGTGCGCAAGGTCCGACGGCCACCCCGTGCGGGGTGTGCGAGTCGTGCGTCGCGCTGGCGCCCAACGGGCCCGGCAGCATCGACGTCGTCGAACTCGACGCCGCCAGCCACGGCGGAGTGGACGACACCCGCGAACTGCGGGACCGGGCGTTCTACGCGCCGGCCCAATCCCGCTACCGGGTGTTCATCGTCGACGAGGCGCACATGGTGACCACCGCGGGGTTCAACGCGCTGCTCAAGATCGTCGAAGAGCCGCCCGAGCACCTGATCTTCGTGTTCGCCACCACCGAGCCGGAGAAGGTGTTGCCGACGATCCGTTCGCGCACCCATCACTACCCGTTCCGGCTGCTGCCGCCGCGCACTATGCGCTCGCTGATCGCGAGCATCTGCGAGCAGGAGGGTGTCGTCGTCGATGAGGCTGTGTACCCGTTGGTGATTCGCGCCGGCGGTGGTTCACCGCGCGACGCCCTCTCGGTGCTCGACCAGCTGTTGGCCGGCGCCGACGGTAACCGGGTCAGCTATCAGCGGGCGCTGGCGTTGCTGGGTGCCACCGACGTCGCCTTGATCGACGACGCCGTCGACGCGCTGGCCGCGGGCGACGCCGCGGCGCTGTTCGGGGCGGTGGAGTCGGTGATCGACGCCGGTCACGATCCCCGCAGATTCGCCACCGACCTGTTGGAACGATTCCGTGATCTGCTTGTGCTGCAAGCGGTTCCAGACGCGGTCACCCGGGGCGTGGTGGACGCGCCCGAAGACGTGCTGGACCGGATGCGCGATCAGTCGGCCCGGTTCGGTGCAGCGACGCTGACCCGTTACGCCGAGGTGGTGCAGGCCGGGCTGGGCGAGATGCGCGGTGCGACGGCGCCACGCCTGCTGCTGGAAGTCATCTGCGCGCGGCTGCTGTTGCCGTCAGCCAGCGACACCGAAGCGGCACTGCTGCAACGTATCGAGCGGATCGAGACCAGGCTGGACATGTCGATCCCGGCGACCCCGAAGAGACCCAACCCGCCGGCGAAAGCGCCTGAGCCACAGCCTGAACCAACTCCGAAGCATCCGAAGCAGACGTCACCGCCACCGGCTCCGACGTCGGGTGAGCCCGGAGCGGCCGCGGTGCGAACCCTGTGGCCGACGGTGCGCGAGAAAGTGCGTCAGCGCAGCCGCACCACCGAAGTGATGCTGGCCGGGGCGACCGTTCGCACCGTCGAGGGCAACACCCTGGTGCTGACCCATGAATCGGCGCCGCTGGCCAAGCGGCTGTGCGAAGGCCGCAACGCCGACGTCATCGCTGAAGCGCTGAAAGACGTGCTGGGCGTGGACTGGCGGGTGCGCTGCGAGCCGGGCACGCCGACGCTTAACGATCCGCCCGACCCGGCGCCGGCCGACGAGGAAAGCATGCTGGCCGAGGCCGGACGCGAGGATGCGTCGGCACCGCGGCGCGATCCGGAAGAAGCCGCCCTTGAGTTGCTGCAGAACGAGCTGGGGGCGCGACCCATCGATAACGGCTAGCCGGGCACTCGGCTAGGGTTGCCACCAGGGCCGCAGCGGCAGGCCGCCGTCGTTGCCGCGCTTGTCTGCCTTGACCGCCAGGACGTGGTGCAGCTGCAGCTTGTTTTGTTCGAAGCCCACCCGTGAAGCGGCCATGTACAAGCCCCAGATCTTGGCGGTCGGCAAGCCGACCTCGGCCACTGCTTCGTCCCAGTGCGCCACCAGGTTTGCGCACCAGTCGCGCAACGTCATGGCGTAGTGGTGGCGAAAGTTCTCCTCGTGCAGCACCTCGAGGCCGACCTCTTGGATCTCGGTGATGATGCGTCCGGATCCGGTCAACTCGCCGTCGGGAAAGACATAGCGGTCGGTGAAGCCGCTGGCATGAAATGTCGAGTAATTGTCGGGGCGAGTAATGCAGTGGTTGAGCAGCAGCCCGCCGGTGCGCAGTTTGGAGCTGAGGAAGGCGAAGTACGCCGGGTAGTTGCGCACACCGATGTGCTCGGTCAGCCCGAGCGAGGAGACCGCATCGAAACCGCCCTCGCGCACGTCGCGGTAATCCAAATGCCGCACCTCGGCCAGGTCGGACAGTCCGTCGGCGGCGATGGCCTGTTGCGCCCAGGCGGCCTGTTCGGCCGACAGCGTGGCGCCGAGCGCCCGAACGCCGCGCCGGGCGGCGTAGCGAACCATGCCGCCCCAGCCGCAGCCGACGTCGAGCAGCCGGTCGCCGGGTTGAAGACGCAGTTTCTCGAACACCAGCCGATACTTGTTCTCCTGCGCTTGCTCCAGCGTGGCGTCCGGGTCGGGATAGACCGCGCAGGTGTAGGTCATCGACGGGCCGAGCACCCATTCGTAAAACGTGTTGGACACGTCGTAGTGGTGGTGGATGGCCTCGGCGTCGCGAGTCTTGCTGTGCCGCAATCCCTCCGCGATCCGCCGCCATCGGGGCAGGGCCTCCTGCGGCGGCGGGGCGATGGGCACCAACCGCTCCAAGCCGATCGAACGAATCACGTTGGCCAGTGTTCGCGGTGACGGTCGCTTGAATTCGAGCTTGTCGGCCAGCGTCTTGAGCAGCTCGTAGGGATCCCCCGGGTGAACGCCGTGCGCCGCCAGATCGCCCGAAACGTAGGCACGGGCCAACCCCAGTTCGCCCGGCGCGGTGGCCAGATAGGTGGTGCCGCGCGGAGTCAGCAGGTCCAGGCCCAGCACGGCGTCGTCGGGGCCGGCGCTGCTGCCGTCGTACGCGGTGAATTTCAGTGGCTGGCCGTTACTTTCGGTCAAGAGGGCTAGGATCTCGGCCAGGCTTAATTTGCCTCTGGTGCTAGGGGTGTGCTCTTTGAGCGTTGTCATCGTCGTTGCACCGCCTTTGCGTACAGGTCTAAAAGACGCGAATCCGGGTCGTAGGTTTTCTTGACCGTTTTGTACGTCTCCCCGCCGTAGAGCTCGTCGAACTCTTCGCGGGTGTAGTAGGAATCGGAGTACAACGACTTGTGCCCGTCGAGCTCGGCGACCTTGGCTTCGATCGACCGGTTCGTCGCGCCTTCGGTTTCGCCGGCCGGCACTGAGGACCAGAAGCCGATGTTGACGTAGGTGTGGCCCGGCCGGATCGGGTACAGCGGCCAGCCCTCCTGATCGCGGAGCCGCAGCGGACACAGCCAGATCGGCGTGATCGGCACGTTGTCGAGGAACCACGCCAGGAACTCGACAGTCCGCTCGATCGGCACCTCGACGTCTTGCACCACCCGTTCGCGGGGCGGGTTGCCCCGGCGCTTTTCGATCCGGTTGCTGATATCGAAGCGGCGCTCGAGCGCGGCCAGCTTCCAGTAGACGCTGCTGCGCCGGTAGCGGCGCGGCCACCACCGCCTGATGCGGGGGTTCTGGGCGCCGAACGAGCGCGAACACCAAAACCAGTCGGTGTCCCAGCGCCAGAAATAGTCGTGCATGGTCAACCGGTCTTCTTTGACGCCGTCGTCGTGCTGGATGGACCGGTAGAAGATCTGCTGCCCGGTGTAGTCGCTGACCGGGCCGGGCGTGGTGGTGCGCACGCCGATGCACAGGTAGCTTTCGTCGGCGGCGAACACCACGCCGTCGAGGTAGTCGGCCGGCACGCCGTCGAACCCGCCGGTGTCGATGATGCGGTCCATCGCCGCAGCCATGTCCTGTAGCGAATGGAAGCGAAGGTGCCGAAGCGCCACGAACGGCTTGACCGGCTCTAGTTCGATTCGAATCCTTGTCGAATAACCCAGGGTGCCATAGGAATTCGGGAACGCCCGATACAGGTCCGGATAGTTTTGTGGTGAGACGGTGAGCAATTCGCCTGCGCCGGTGAGGATGTCCATCTCCTGCACTGATTCGTGCGGCAACCCGTTGCGAAACGACGCCGATTCGATACCCAAGCCCGTGACCGCCCCGCCCAGGGTGATCGTCTTTAACTGCGGCACCACCAGCGGGGACAGGCCATACCGCAGGGTCGCGGCGACCAGGTCCTCGTAGGTGCACATCCCGGCCACGTCGGCGGTGCGGTTATCCGGGTCGATTGAAATGACATTCGTCAACCCGGAGGTGTCAAGTCCGGGGGCGTCGCGCTTGGCGCGGGCGCGGAACAAATTCGAGGTGGGCTTGGCAAGACGGACGGACGCCGTCGCGGGAATCGAACGATAGCTCTTCAACAACCGCTCAACGCCCGCCCGGTGAACCTCTTGCGCGGCTGCAGGAACAGGCATCGCATATAGCCTAGTCCCCGACAGTGGCCCCTGCACGGTGCCGCAAAACGGTGTCGGTGCATTTGCAGCAAAGGAGTCTTGCCTGATGGGACAGGTCAGCGCAGCCAACACGATTTTGATCGACGCGGCGCCGCAGGCTGTATTAGCTGCCGTCGCCGACTACAAGGAAGTCCGCCCGAAGATCTTGTCCGCGCACTACCGCGACTACGAGGTGCTGCAAGGTGGCCAGGGACAAGGGACGGTGGCCAAATGGAAGCTGCAAGCCACCAAATCCCGGGTCCGTGACGTACAGGCCAACGTCGACGTCGCCGGCCACGCCGTTATCGAAAAGGACGCCAACTCGACGATGGTCACCAACTGGACGGTGGCTCCGGCGGGGAACGGCTCCAGCGTCACCGTCAAGACCACGTGGACCGGCGCGGGCGGGGTGAAGGGTTTCTTCGAGCGGATCTTCGCGCCGCTGGGGCTCAAGAAAATTCAGGGCGAGGTGCTGGCCAACCTCAAGAAGCAGCTGGAGACCTGACCTGACTGCCCAGAAAGCCGGCGATGCCCTTGACCACGGCGTCGGCGTACTTCTGCCGGCCCGCGGGAGTGGTCATCAGCGCCGAGTCGGCGGGATTCTTCATGTTGCCGCATTCGACGAGCACCGACGGATACTGCGCCAGGTTCAGGCCGGC
Organism: Mycobacterium shimoidei; assembly: GCA_002101905.1. Taxonomy (GTDB): domain Bacteria; phylum Actinomycetota; class Actinomycetes; order Mycobacteriales; family Mycobacteriaceae; genus Mycobacterium; species Mycobacterium shimoidei. The sequence goes on from LQPU01000046.1 coordinate 32,955, forward strand.
CAAGTCGGAGCGGCCGTACAGACCGTCCTTGCCGATGTAGTTGGCCGGCGGGATACCCGAGCCTTGTAGCTGATCCCGCATGATCCGGGCGAATTGCACCGACGGGCCGGCCTGGGCCTGGTTGAGCGGCGGCGCCGAGTAGTTGACGTGGAATCCCCGCCCGGTCGGCGGACCGCCGTCGGCGTGGATGGACACGATCGCGTTGGGATGCAACGCGTTGGCCATGGCGGCGCGCTGGTCGACGCACGGGCCCACCGAGGTGTCGTCGCCGCGTGACATCGCAGTCCGCGCGCCGAGTGCGTTGAGCGCGGCGCGGATCCGCAGCGTGGTGTCCCACGCGAAGGTGTGCTCAGGGTAGCCGTCGTCGGTTGAGGTTCCGCTGGCTTGGCAATCCTTGGTGCCGCCACGGCCGGTGGGCACCTGGCGGCCGATCGAGGCGTCGTTGGCCCCGTTGTGGCCGGGGTCGAGGAAAACGATCATGCCGGCGATGCTGGTAGGAACTGCCCTGGCAGTCGGGCCCGCGGGCATCGGTCCGGCGACCAGTACGCCGAGAGCCGTCGCGATCCCGACACGCAGGCAAACAGATACGCGCACCGCGTCACGGTAGCCCGGCTCCGTCTAGGCTTGAGGTTTCGAACCGCCCATGAACCCGGGGTGAAACCAAGTCGAGACCAACACGCAAGGGGATTGTCATGCAACCCGGAGGCCAGCCCGACATGTCGGCGTTGCTCGCGCAGGCACAGCAGATGCAGCAGCAGCTGATGGCTGCCCAGCAGCGACTCGCCAGCTCCGAGGTGCACGGCAAAGCCGGTGGGGATCTGGTTGAGGTCACCGTCAAGGGCAGCGGTGAGGTGGTCGCGATCAAGATCGACCCCAAGGTCGTCGACCCCAACGACGTCGAAACGCTGCAGGATCTGATCGTCGGCGCGTTGGCCGATGCCTCCAAGCAGGTCACCAAGATGGCGCAGGAGCAGCTCGGCCCACTGGCCGGAGGAATGGGCGGCGCGCCAGGTGTTTGAGGGGCCTGTCCAAGATCTCATCGACGAGCTCGGCAAGCTGCCGGGTATCGGGCCAAAGAGCGCGCAGCGCATCGCATTCCATTTGTTGTCCGTTGAGCCGCCGGAGATCGACCGGCTCACGGCCGTGCTGACGAAGGTGCGCGACGGCGTGCGGTTCTGCGCGGTGTGCGGCAACGTCTCCGACGACGAGCGCTGCCGAATCTGTTCCGATACCCGTCGCGATGCGTCCGTGGTGTGTGTTGTCGAGGAGCCCAAAGACATCCAGGCCGTCGAGCGCACCCGCGAATTCCGGGGCCGCTACCACGTGTTGGGCGGGGCGCTGGATCCGCTGTCCGGGGTCGGTCCCGAGCAGCTGCGGATCCGGGAGCTGCTGAATCGGATCGGTGAGCAGGTCGACGGGGTGGACATCACCGAGGTGATCATCGCGACCGATCCCAACACCGAGGGCGAGGCGACCGCGACCTACCTGGTGCGGATGCTGCGCGAGATTCCTGGCCTGACCGTGACGCGGATCGCCTCCGGCCTGCCGATGGGCGGCGATCTGGAGTTCGCCGACGAGCTGACCCTGGGCCGTGCGCTGGCCGGCCGCCGGGCCCTCACCTAATTTCGCCGAGCCTGTAGTTAGGGCGGCCCCTACTCGCACTTTTGCTCCATAGCTACAGGCTGGGTGTCGTGTCGGTGGCAGCGGCCAGCATGTCGCCATGAGAACGGTCTTTTTGGGCAGCGAAGCCGTGGCGCAGGGCAGGCTTACACGCCACGAGCTGCGTCGATGGCACCGCGCGATCTTCCGCGACGTGTATGTGCCGTCACGACATGAGGTCACGCTTCGCGACCGGATCGAGGGAGCGTGGCTGTGGTCGCGGCGCAGGGCGATCATCGCAGGTGTAGCCGCCTCGACACTGCATGGCGCCGCATGGGTCGACGACGACATCCCGATCGAAGTGATCTGGACCTGCACTCGTCCCCCTTCCGGAGTTATCGCCCGCGACGAGACTCTTGCGCACGACGAGCTCACCCGAGTCGCTTGTTTGCCGGTCACCACCGTGGCCCGCACCGCCTACGACCTGGGCCGGCGCCTGCCGCGCGATCAGGCCGTCGCCCGAATGGATGCGTTGATGCACGCGACGCCGTTCTCGATCGAAGACGTGCTGTTGCTGGCCAAGCGATACCCCGGGGCCCGCGGTTTGCGACGGCTGCGCACAGCCCTCCCACTCGTCGACGGTGGTGCCGCCTCACCGAAAGAGACCTGGCTGCGGTTGCTGTTGATCGACGCCGGGTTTCCCACTCCGACCACCCAGATACCGCTGCACGAAAACTGGCAACTGGTTGCTCTGCTCGATATGGGCTGGGAGCAGTACAGGGTGGCGGCCGAATACGACGGCGATCACCATCGCACTGACCAACGGGTGTACCGCAAGGATCAGCGACGGCTGCGCAAACTCGAAATGATGGGGTGGATTGTTATCCGGGTGATTGCCGGGGACACACCCGACGACGTCATCAGCCGGGTGCGTGCCGCGCTGGTCGCTCGGGGCTGGCGGCCTTAGGCCCGCAGCCATCGTCAATATTGGTGCACTGCACCCCTCTGCCGCGCTGGTAGCGTCACTTGGCACGGAAAGGGTGCAGCGTATGGGGTTCTTTGACGTCGTCGGCGATGTCGTCGCTGACACTGCAGAAAAAGTCAAAAAGGGCGCCGATTGGGTCGCGAGAGTCGCCAGGAATGTCGGACTGGACAAGATCGCCCGTGCGGCTGAGAACGTTTCGAAAGGTGTGGGAAAGCTAGCCGTCGCACCGACGCCCATCCTCAGGAGCGGTCAAAAGCTCATCGAACGCATGCGCAAGGCGACGGGCGACGGCGATCCTGAGCGAGGCGAATCGTTCGCGGATGCCTCAGGCAAATTCAAGGCCGTCCAGGACACGCTCGCGACGGCGCATCCCGGCCAAGGCTGGGAAGGCGGCACCGCCTCACAGGCCTACGACCAGCGGACCGGCGACCAAGAGAACCGGGTGGTTACTCTTGCCGACGCCGACAGTCAGATCGCGACGATCGTAAATCGCGAAGCCGACCAATTGAATGACGTGCGGAAAATCCTGGATTACAACCACCAGTTGCTGGCTGACGTCGGCGAACATACGCAATGGCTCGGATCTCTTGGCCCTGAAGGCAAAGCCCTCCAGGCTACGATCGAGTCGTTTTACGTCACGATGGCCATGGATCAGTGTGTGCCGAAGATGTGGCAGATGCACAACGATGCCAACGCCAACGCTGCCGCAATACGCAACGTGCGCGACGTGTATCACCAGGTGGGCGCTGGTGTGGTCATTTCGGATTCCAGCGGCGACTTCAACCCGAAAGGTTTGTCGTCAACGGCCGCTCCATACCGATGACGGATCTTCACTTCACGGCGGAATACATCCGTTCGTTGGCGACGCTGCAAAAGGACGCAGCGCGCGGTATTGGTTACGCGACTTTGGCAGTAGACAAGGTTGGCCAGAAGGTGTCCACCACGCACGGCTCAATCTGCGCGGTGACTGCCAGTGCGGTCAAAGACGCCGAAAAAGAACGCTCCCTCGCGACAGACAAAACCCAGACAGCTTCCTCCGATCTCGCCGTGAAACTCAAACAGGCTGCAGACAAGTACGACGAGATCGACGCCGCTGAGAAGCGCAGGATCGACGCGCAGATGCGTCCCGGCGGCTGAGCTCGCTCGGAATGCTCGCCGCACTCTGATTGCAGGAAGAGGTTCTTGTGAGTGGAACGTGGGAGCCGTGGGAGGATAGCGAAGCCGCCGGTGACGACGGCGATGACCATGTCGATTTCGCCGCCCTGGACTTCTCGGCCCCCGATGAGCAAGAGCCCGATGCGGATTTGTTCGGCGAAAGCACGGGCGTACCAGAGTCCGAGGACCTTTCGCCCCCATCGTTCACGGTGACCAATCCGCCCGGAACGGTGGCAGTGACGGCCGCAATCGACGGATCAGTGCAACACGTAGACCTCGCCCCGAGCGTTGCAAAGATGACCGAACGCGAGCTCGCAGAAGAGATTCGGGTGATCGCGGATCTTGCTCGGATGAAGGCACTGTCGGTTGTACACGCTTTTCTGGTCGAAGGAGTGCGAGGGTGTGGCCAAGACGCATCGGCAATGAGCGCGAGCCTGACCCGGGGCCTAGGCGTGCCGACGCCAGAACAGGCTGCAGAGGCCACCGCACGCGTGTTCGCAGATCGGTACGGAAGTGATGCGGATTGGCACTCTTAAGGTGCCAGTGCTCCAACCCAGCTAGTTCTCATCGACGAACCCGCCACAGGCCACAAAGTCGCCGTGGGATTTCACGTTGTCGATCGATTTGCCCTCTGACGTAATGCGACACGCCAATGCTCCCCCTGAGGATTCCGCTCTCTCCACCCGTAGGCGAAGTAGTGTTTTGGTTCCTTCGCGTACCGTTATTTGGGTCTTCCACGGCAAGGTCACGGTCTGTGGAGAAGACAAGTCGCCGTTCGAGTCGTTGTATCGAACTTCCACTTTGCCCGGGGCACCCGTGACTTCGTAAGTCACGGTGACCATGCGTGCTTCGTTTTCACGTGCCCCGCCACGAGTGACGGCATAGCCAGCGATCGCGAGCAAGACGACCGCCACCACGACGACGCCGCCGACAAACCACGGCCATCGCCGTTTACCTGGCCGCGCCGGAGGCGTGGAGTACGGGGGAGTCGGCCCATAGCCCGGTTGTGGCCACCCCATCCCGTATGACTGCGGAGGCGGCGGGTAACCGGGCTGGCCAGGCTGCATAGGCGGAAAGCTACCTTCGTGGTCGTTTGTCAGAGCCGTTCTCCTCGCCGTGCTGTGCCCGAGCTTCGTGCTTGTCTCCGTTGAGATTGCGTGTGGGGCTGTTGATTCGGGCGAACCACGACACTGTGCGCAATCTCAACGCGGAAAACCTTACGCCCGCAGGCGCTCGCGGCGTAGCAACTCCACCTCGGGCAGCTCCAGCGGCGGCAAGTCCCCGACCACGCGCGACAGCAGCAGATCGGCGAGCTCGGGATTGCGTGCCAGGCACGGCCCGTGCATGTAGGTGGCGACGACGCTGCCCTGTACCACACCGTCGAAGCCGCCGCCGGCCCGGTTGCCGGCGCCCCGTCGTACCGCACCCAGCGGTGAGGCCGCGGGACCCAACGCCGTGCCGCCACGGTGGTTTTCGAAGCCGGTCAACGGCTCTGCCAGCCCATCCAGCAGCGGCTTGCTGACCACCTCGCCGATGGTGCGCTTGGGCTGCGGCGAGGTGGTCGCATCGATCAGGCCGACGCCGTCGACCCGCTCACCCGCCGACGTCTCATACCACTGGCCGAGCACCTGGATGGCCGCGCAGATCGCCAGCACCGGCGCGCCGCGGGCCGCGGCGCGCTGCAGGCCGGGATGCTTGATCAAGTGCCGGGTCGCCAGCCGCTGCGCGTAGTCCTCGGCCCCGCCCAATGTGTAGAGATCCAGCGACTCCGGCACCGGCTCGGACAGCGTGATCTCGACGATCTCGGCGTCGATGCCTCGCAGCAGCAGCCGTTGCCGCAGCACTACCGCGTTGCCGCTGTCGCCGTAGGTGCCCATCACGTCGGGCAGCACCAGCCCGATGCGCACCGTCATCGCAATCTCCGCTGCAGCTGCAAAAACGCGGTGTAGTTGGCGACGACCTCGACATGCCCGGGCGGGCACGACGCGATGGCCGCCACCGTGTCGTGCACCAGGGTGTGCTGCACGCCGGCGTACCCGAGCCGCACCGCCAGGTCCGTCCCGCGTTCACCGGCGGCCACCACGCGCACACCCTCGAAGTGTTCGAAGCGCACGTCCCACAACCAGGACAGGTCTTCACCGTCGGGCACTTGTCCGTTGACCGCGATGACCACCCCGGCGGCGTGCTTGTCCACCATCGACAGCGCTTCCTGCCAGCCGGCGGGGTTCTTGGCCAGCAGCATCCGCACGTCGTGCTCCCCGACGCGCACCGTGCGGTACCGTCCGGCGACCTCGTCGACGGCGCCGACGGCCGACACGGCCAGCGCCGGGTCGGCGCCCAACGCGACGGCGGCCGCCACCGCCTGGGCGGCATTGCCGCGGTTCACCGCGCCGGGCAGCGTCAACCGCATCGGCAATTCCAGCCCGTCGGGCCCGTGCAGCGTTTCGTCGTCGAACCACCAGTGCGGGGTGGGGCGCTTGAAATCCGCTCCGGTGGAATACCAGTGCGCGCCGTCACGGACGATCACTTCGCCGCTGCGCGGGCAGCTCACCGAGTCGGCCGACCACCCGCCGCCGGCGGCCACCCACACCACGTTGGGACTGTCGTAGGCGGCCGACGTCATCAGCACGTCGTCGCAGTTGGCGACGACGACTGTCTTGGGGTGGCGGGCCAGCCCGCCACGCAGCGTGCGTTCGATCACGTTGATTTCCCCGACCCGGTCGAGCTGATCGCGGGACAGATTGAGCAGCACGACGACGGCGGCGTCGACCGCATCGGCGACGTGCGGCACATGCATCTCGTCGACCTCCAGCGCCGCCAGCGCGGCGTCGCGGTGCGCGGCCAGCGCGGCCACCAGCCCGGCGTCCATGTTGGCGCCTTCGGCGTTGGTGGCCACCGCGCCGAGTGTGCCCAGCGCGGCGGCGGTCATGCGGGTGGTCGTCGACTTGCCGTTGGTCCCGGTGACGATCACGGTGCGCCGGCCTTCACCCAGCTGACGCAGGATCGAGCGGTCCAGGGTCAGCGCCACCAGGCCGCCGATCATGGCGCCCGCACCGCGGCCCGTCGCCCGCGACGCCCACCGCGCCCCGGCTCCGACGGCCAGGGCGAGACGACCTCGGGCGGTGATCACGGGGGCACTTTAACTTCACGACACGGGCCGCAGCGAACCGGCGATGTCGCCGAGACATGCCATCCTCCCCTTATGGGCATCGCTTGGGGTCGGCCAGCCAGTGAACCCAGCGCGGGCTGGGCGGTCATCGACGTCGAAACCTCGGGTTTCCGGCCAGGTCAGGCGCGGATCCTCAGCCTGGCGGTGCTGGCGCTGGACGCCGACGGGCGAATCGAGGAGTCCGTCGTCAGCCTGCTCAACCCGGAAGTCGACCCGGGCCCCACCCACGTGCACGGCCTGACCGCCGCGATGCTCGAGGACCAGCCGCAGTTCGTCGACATCGTCGACGACGTGGTCAAGCTGCTCGACGGCCGCACGCTGGTCGCCCACAACGTCGCGTTCGACTACTCCTTCCTGGCCGCCGAGGCCGAGCTCATCGACACCGAATTGCCCATCGACAGCGTCATGTGCACGGTCGAGCTGACGCGCCGACTCGACCTTGGTCTGGACAACCTGCGGTTGGAAACGCTGGCCGCGCATTGGGGAGTGACCCAGCAGCGGCCGCACGACGCGTTTGACGACGCCCGGGTGCTGACGCACGTGCTGGGAGCCGCCCTGGAGCGGGCGCGTGAGCGCGATATCTGGCTGCCGGTTCGCCCGGTCGGCCGTCGCCGCTGGCCCAACGGGCGAGTCACGCACGACGAGCTGCGCCCGCTGAAGATGCTGGCCTCCCGGATGCCCTGCCCGTACCAGAACCCCGGCCCGTATGTGCGAGGCCGGCCGATGGTGCAGGGCATGCGGGTAGCGCTGGCCGCCGAGGTGCAACGCACTCACGAGGAACTGGTCGAGCGGATACTGCACGCCGGGCTGGCCTACACCGACGCCGTCGACCGCGAGACGTCACTGGTGGTTTGCAATGAGTCCCGGCCGGCACACGGCAAGGGATACCAAGCCCGGGAACTGGGTGTCCCGATGGTTTCCGACGCGCAGTTCATGGACGGCGTCGGTGCCGTGGTGGGCGGGACCGGCATCGAGGAGTTCGTCGACGTCAACGAGCCGGGCGAGCAGTTCGCGCTGTTCTGATTACTCGCTTCTCATCTGCTTGCGCGGTTGACCGCTGACACGACGGCACGCAGCGACGCGGTGGTGATCGACGGTGCAATACCCACACCCCAAACGGTCCGGTCCCCAACGCGCGCCTCGACATAGGCCGCGGCCTGCGCATCGTCGCCGGCGCTCATCGCATGCTCGGAATAGTCCAGCACCGCTACCTCGAAGCCGACATGGCTCAGCGCGTCGACGAATGCGGCCAGCGGGCCATTGCCGGTTCCGGTGATCTCGGTGTCGGTCCCGTTGATCTTCACCGTCGCGGTGACGGTGGTGCTTCCGCCGTCCTCCTCGGCCGCGTCCACCCGTTGCCTGATCCGCTCCAGCGGCCGCACCGGGGCCAGATACTCCTCGGCGAACGCGTCCCACATCTCCTTCGACGACACCTCGCGGCCTTCGCCGCCGGTGCCCTCCGCGATCTTCTGGATCACCTGGCTGAACTCGATTTGCAGTCGCCGCGGCAGCGCCAGCCCGTGGTCGGTCTTCATGATGTAGGCCACGCCGCCCTTGCCGGACTGCGAATTGACCCGGATCACCGCCTCATAGGTGCGCCCGACATCGCGCGGGTCGATCGGCAGGTACGGCACCTGCCACAGCATGTCGTCGACGTCGCTGTCGGCTTCGTCCGCCGCCACCTTCATTGCGTCCAGACCCTTGTTGATGGCGTCCTGGTGGCTGCCGGAGAACGCGGTGTACACCAGATCGCCGCCGTAGGGGTGGCGTTCGTGCACCGGCAGCTGGTTGCAGTACTCCACCGTGCGCCGGATCTCGTCGATGTTGGAGAAGTCGATCTGCGGGTCGACACCGCGGGAGAACAGGTTGAGGCCCAGCGTCACCAGGCAGACGTTGCCGGTGCGCTCGCCGTTGCCGAACAGGCAGCCCTCGATGCGATCCGCCCCGGCCTGATACCCCAATTCGGCTGCGGCGACGGCGGTTCCGCGGTCGTTGTGTGGATGCAGGCTCAGGATGACCGACTCCCGGTTGGCCAGATTGCGGTGCATCCACTCGATCGAGTCGGCGTACACGTTGGGGGTGGCCATCTCCACCGTGGCGGGCAAATTGAAGATGATCGGGTTGTCCGGGGTGGGGCCGATCACCTCGCCGACGGCGTCGCACACCTGCTTGGCGTATTCCAGTTCGGTACCGGTATAGGACTCCGGCGAGTACTCGAATCTCCATTGCGTGCCGGGATATTTCGCCGCCTCTTCGACGCACTTGCGGGCGCCTTGCACTGCGATGTCCTGCACGGCCGCCCGGTCGGCGCGAAAAACCACCCGCCGCTGCAGGATTGACGTCGAGTTGTAGAAGTGCACGATCGCCCGCGGTGCGCCTTCGCAGGCCTCGAAGGTGCGCTCGATCAACTCGGGACGACACTGGGTCAGCACCTGGATCGTCACGTCGTCGGGAATGACGCCCTGCTCGATGATTTCGCGGACGAAGTCGAAATCGGTCTGGCTGGCCGATGGGAATCCGACCTCGATCTCCTTGTAGCCCATCCGGACAAGCAGGTCGAACATCCGGCGTTTGCGGGCCGGGCTCATCGGGTCGATCAGCGCCTGGTTGCCGTCGCGCAGGTCCACCGCGCACCACATCGGTGCTTTGTCGATAACCCGGTCGGGCCAGGTGCGGTCGGCTAACCGGACGGTTTCGACCTCTTCGGCGAATGGACGGTACCGGCCGATGGGCATCGACGATCCGCGCTGGGTGTTCCAGGCAGGCTGGCCGGGGTTGGGTGCGCCGGTGGGTTTGGTGATGCTGCGGGCCGACCTGAATTCGTCGACCGGTGAAGAAAAGCTAGTCACGGTGATTGCTCCGGGGTGTCAAGAGGGACATCAGACCGGCGCATCGCGAACTCCCGCGACGGGAAGCCGGTCTGGGAATCAGACCCCGCCGCGGCGTCCGAGAAGGAGCACCCACTGCACGATGTGAACTCTACCGCTACCGGCGCTCCAGCCAAAACCGCAGGACAGGCCGTCGGCTGTTACGATCGGCCATCGTGGCACCTGACCAGCCCCGCACGCCCTGGTATCGCAACTCCGTGGTGCTGTTGAGCATCGTGCTGATAGTTCTGGTCCTGCTGATCATCGTGGGCATTGTCGCGCTGTTCGGCGGAAACAAGGGCGGTGCGCCCTCGGTGCCGACGCCGTCTGTGACGACCACCTCCGGGCCCTCCACGACCACGTCGGAGCCGACCACCACGTCCGAGCCAACAACCACCACCACGACATCGGACGGGTTCCACTTGCCCTCGACGATCGAGTTGCCGTCGCTGACGATCACGCTGCCGTCGTTGCCGTAGTTGGGCGGCGCAAGCGAGCACGTATTCTGTTGACGACCTGAAAACCCGCAGCAGAGAAGGGCAGCAGTGGCGCTCGTCGTGCAAAAGTACGGCGGATCATCGGTGGCCGATGCCGACCGGATCCGCCGGGTCGCCGAGCGCATCGTCGAAACCAAAAAGCAGGGCAACGACGTTGTCGTGGTGGTTTCCGCGATGGGCGACACCACCGACGATCTGCTGGAGCTGGCCCAGCAGGTCTGCCCGGCTCCGCCGGCGCGCGAACTCGACATGCTGCTGACCGCCGGCGAGCGGATCTCCAACGCGCTGGTGGCCATGGCGATCGAATCGCTGGGCGCCAAGGCCCGCTCGTTCACCGGATCACAGGCCGGGGTCATCACCACCGGCGCGCACGGCAAGGCCAAGATCATCGACGTCACCCCGGCCCGGCTGCGGTCCGCGCTCGACGAGGGATTGGTCGTGCTGGTCGCCGGGTTTCAGGGTGTTAGCCAAGACACCAAGGACGTCACCACCCTCGGGCGCGGCGGGTCGGACACCACTGCGGTCGCGCTGGCCGCAGCGCTGCACGCCGACGTCTGCGAGATCTACACCGACGTCGACGGGATCTTTTCGGCCGACCCTCGCATCGTGGCAAATGCCCGCCGGCTCGACACCGTCACTTTCGAAGAGATGCTCGAGATGGCCGCGTGCGGGGCCAAGGTGTTGATGCTGCGCTGCGTGGAATACGCCCGCCGCTACAACATTCCGGTACACGTCCGGTCGTCGTATTCGGACCAGCCGGGCACCGTCGTCACCGGATCGATCAAGGACATACCCATGGAAGACCCCATCCTGACCGGCGTCGCGCACGACCGCAGCGAGGCCAAGGTGACCATCGTCGGCATCCCCGACATCCCCGGTTATGCGGCCAAGGTGTTCCGCGCGGTCGCCGACGCCGACATCAACATCGACATGGTGTTGCAGAACGTCTCCAAAGTCGAGGACGGCAAGACCGACATCACGTTCACCTGCCCACGCGACAACGGCCCGTTTGCGGTGGAAACGCTGGACGCGCTCAAAGATGAGATCGGCTTTTCTCAGGTGCTTTACGACGATCACATCGGCAAGGTGTCGCTAATCGGCGCCGGCATGCGCAGCCATCCCGGGGTCACCGCCACGTTCTGTGAGGCATTAGCCGGTGTCGGCGTCAACATCGACCTGATCTCCACTTCGGAGATCCGGATCTCGGTGTTGTGCCGCGACACCGAGCTGGACAAGGCCGTCGCCGCACTCCATGAGGCGTTTGGATTGGGCGGCGAGGAGCAGGCGACGGTGTACGCCGGGACGGGGCGGTAATGGTCGCCATCGGTGTAGTCGGTGCCACCGGCCAGGTGGGCCGGGTGATGCGGACGCTGCTCGACGAGCGTGACTTCCCGGCGAGCACTGTGCGGTTCTTCGCCTCGGCCCGCTCGCAGGGCCGCAAGCTGGCGTTCCGAGGGCAGGAGATCGAGGTCGAGGACGCGCAAACCGCCGACCCCAGTGGATTGGACATCGCGCTGTTCTCGGCGGGCGCGGCGATGTCGCGAGTGCAGGCGCCGCGCTTCGCCGCGGCCAACGTGACCGTCATCGACAACTCCTCGGCATGGCGCAAGGATCCCGACGTGCCGCTGGTGGTGTCCGAGGTGAATTTCGCCGCCGCACGACACCGCCCCAAAGGCATCATCGCCAACCCGAACTGCACCACGATGGCGGCGATGCCGGCGCTCAAGGTGCTGCACGACGAGGCGCGGTTGGTGCGCCTGGTGGCCTCGACGTATCAGGCCGTGTCCGGCAGCGGGGTGGCCGGGGTGGCGGAGCTGGCCGAGCAGGCCCGCGCCGTGGTCGACGGCGCCGAGCAACTGGTGCACGACGGCAGCGCGCTGGCCTACCCGGCGCCCAACACCTATGTAGCCCCGATCGCGTTCAACGTCGTTCCGCTGGCGGGCAATCTCGTCGATGACGATTCTGGTGAAACCGACGAGGATCAGAAGCTGCGCAACGAAAGCCGAAAGATCCTCGACATCCCGGACCTGCTGGTGAGTGGAACCTGTGTGCGGGTTCCGGTGTTCACCGGTCACTGCCTGTCGATCAATGCCGAGTTCGCTCAACCACTTTCGCCCCAGCGTGCCCGCGAGTTGCTCGACGGCGCACCGGGCGTCAAGCTGGTCGACGTGCCGACGCCACTGGCCGCCGCCGGTGTCGACGAGACGCTGGTCGGCCGGATTCGCCAGGACCCGGGTGTTCCGGAAGGGCGCGGTCTGGCGCTGTTCATCGCCGCAGACAATCTGCGCAAAGGCGCAGCGCTGAATACCATTCAAATCGCCGAGCTGCTGGCCGCCGAATTGTGATCCGGGGTGAGCTCACCCGCACGCCCCGCACTCCTGGTCGTCTGTTTGCTTGCGCTACTTAGTGTTTCGCCTGCCCACGCTGATCCGCCCGCGCCGATGCCCAGGCCGGTCTTGCCGCCGCTGGCGCCCGGCGAGGTGATTCGGATCGGCCCCACTGCCGGAACCGGCACGCCCACACGCGATTACGGCATCGGTGCCACTGACTTGTGCGAATTCATGGAGTTCCCCAGTGAAGTGCTGCAAGTCTGCGGCGACAGCTTCGCCGGCCAAGGCGTCGGGTTCGGCGGCTGGTACTCACCGATCGCTCTGCGCGTCGACATGTCGTCGGTCGATGACCCGGGTGGGGTGCGCTACACCGGTGTCAGGGGAGTGTGGGAACCGCTGCTGGCCGACCCGACGCCGCCGGGGACCTCGCAGTTGCCCGCCGGCGTAGTGCACATCAACCGGCAGAACTATCTTCTGGTGACAACCGCCAAGGAGCTGGTGCCGCAGAATTCGCGGTTGGTGAAAGCCGCGCCGACGCAGGCGTTTTGGCAGACCGTTCCCGGTTCGGTTCGAGACGGCGGTTATCAGGACGGCGGCCAGACGCAGATCAGCGGCTACTATGACCCGATTCCAACGGCCGACTCGCCGAGCGGATGGGTGTACATCGTCGCCGACAGCTTTCAGCGCACCCATCCGGTCACGTTGTACCGGGTCGCACCGGAGAACTTCGAGGACCGGTCCCGCTGGGAGGGCTGGGCGGCCGGGCCCGACGGTGGGTGGGGCAAACCACCAACACCGTTGTGGGACGAGCAAGTTGGCGAGATGAGCTTCCAGCAGATCGACGGCAAGGCGGTGCTGTCGTATTTCAACGCCAGCACCGGAGACATGGAAGTGCGGGTGGCCAACGACCCGACGTCGCTGGGCACCGCGCCGGTGACCACCGTTGTGCAACATGACGACTGGCCCGATCCGGCCGAAAGCTTGCCGCCGCCGCACGACAATCGGCTGGCCCAGCCCTACGGCGGCTACATTTCCCCCGGTTCTACGCTCGACGAGTTGCGGGTGTTCGTCAGCCAATGGCACAACAGCGATCCACGTGCCCGCGCGCCCTATCGGGTGATCCAGTTCGCGGTCAATCCGTTCAAGCCCGAATAACCGGCGATTCAGAGCTATGACTCATAGCTGGTTCATAGCCGGCACCTAGCTGCCACTATCGGTTGGGCGCGCATCATGCTTCCCATGAGTGAAACACCTGAAACAACATCCAGGTCGGCCGCGGTCGACACCGCGCCGCCCGCGAAACCGTACTGGCTTTACAGGTTCGCGGCGTGGGTGGTGATCGTCGCCGGCATCGTGTTCATCGTGACGACCGTTTTCTTCGCCGGCTACCGAATCGCCGGCCACCATGGTCACCACCACCATCACTGGCATCACCACCACGCGATGTTCCACCATCGCCCAGGTGGCGGCGGACCGGGCGGCGGGCCCGGCAGCAGCGCCGTTCCCGGACCCGCACAGCCACCGCAGTCCGTCACCCCGACCACTGCTCCGGCTCGCCCGTAATCAACCCAAGTGCTCCTTCACCGGCCCGGCGCCCCACAAGTCCCGTAGTGGGGCGCCGGGCTCATCAACACTCGCGACCAGCCTTGCGGTAAGGCATGATTTGCAACCATGAGCGACACACCTCGGCCGGCCCGGCCAGACAGGCTCTATCAAGTCGCGGCGTGGGTTGCAATCGTCGCGGGACTCGTCTTCATCGCGGCGACGGTGCTGTTCATCGTGTGCATGTTCTGGTGCTGTCACTGAGTCGGAGAGAAGGATCGGAATATGACTGAAACCCCGCAACCACCGCCCCCTCCTCCTCCTCTGCCGCCTCCGGCACCGCCGCGTGCGCCCCGCCAGAGCAGGCTTTTCCAGGTTGCCGCCTGGGTGGTGATCGTCGCCGGCATCGTCTTTGTCGCATCGGTGATCTTCTTCTCGGGCGCCATGGTCGGGTGGCACCAGCACCCCCGGTGGCATCATCACCACCACGGCATGTACGGGCCGGGCGGCCCGCCACCGGGTCCTCCTGGCCCCTGGTTCTACCCGGGTGGGCCCGGCATGGGGCCCGGTCCGGGGATGCCGCCGATGATGCCCGGCGGACCGGGGGCCGGTCCGGCCGAGCCGACGTCGACGCCCTCGCCCGCCCCGCCTCGTCATCGG
>LQPU01000047.1 GCA_002101905.1 Mycobacterium shimoidei
CGTCGATGAGCACGTGTGGCGGCACACCCGCAAAGGCGACAAGTACGTCACGGTGATCATCGACTTGACCGCCGTGCGCGAAGGGAACGGCACGGCGCGGCTGCTCGACATGGTCGAAGGACGCTCCAAACAGGCCTTCCAACAATGGCTCGCCGACCGGCCACAACAATGGCGCGATCATGTGGAAGTGGTTGCCATGGACGGATTTAGCGGATTCAAGACCGCCACCAGCGACGAACTCCCCGAGGCGGTCGCGGTGATGGATCCCTTCCATGTGGTCCGGTTGGCCGGCGACGCCCTCGATGAGTGCCGACGCCGGGTGCAGCTGGACACCTGCGGGCACCGGGGCCGCAAAACCGACCCGCTCTACGCATCCCGGCGCACCCTGCACACCGGCGCCGACCTGCTCACCGACAAACAGAAAACCCGACTCGATGCTCTGTTCGCCGCCGACGCCCATGTCGAGGTCGAAGCCACCTGGACGATCTACCAGCGCACCGTGGCCGCCTACCGCGAACCCGACCGGACCAAGGGCCGCGCGATGATGCAGGCCGTGATCGACACGCTCAGCAACGGGGTTCCCAAAGCCCTGCACGAGCTCATCACGCTCGGGCGCACACTAAAGAAACGCGCCGCCGACATCCTGGCCTACTTCGACAGGCCCGGAACCTCCAACGGCCCAACCGAAGCGATCAACGGCCGACTCGAGCACCTGCGCGGCTCCGCCCTCGGATTTCGCAATCTCACCCACTACATCGCACGGTCTCTACTGGAAACCGGTGGATTCAGACCCCGACTACACCCTCAATCATGAAGAGCCGGTTTCACCTCGATAAGCACCGTACGGCCATCGCGCAGTTGTGCCACGACGTCGGGGTAGTAGGCGCGTGTGTGCCTGTCCCACTGATAAGGGACGCACACGGGTTGTTCCTGAAATGTTGCCACCATGTGACTGGCATTCAAGATCCGCAGCAGTCGCGCCTCGAACCGGCTCTCCCACGCGACGTCACGACCCAGTTTGTCGAGAAATGTTGCGCCGTGGCCCTCTTCGATGACGTCGATGCGGCGGATTGCGCGGCCGGGCATCGGATGGGGGGACTTGGTGGAGTCGGCTGGCCATTGGACTTGATTCAGCCAGCGTTCCAGGTGCGCGGTCGCGTAGCTCTCGGCTACTGCGGCTTTGCATTCGAGACGCTCAAGCTCTCGTAGCCGCTTACGAACTCGGGCCGCGCGGGAACGGACCTCGTTGGCGAGCCGTTCGGTGTCAGACACACGATGACCAGCCGCGCGCAATTTCATTACCGCAAAACTCTTTGTCAATGGCCCGGTCTCGGTGGCGCAGGCTTCCAGAGTGAGCCGTCGGACAAGTGGCTCGATGTCGGCGGCGGGACCGTAACGTTCGGTCAGCGTGTCGCGGACATCCTTATCTTCCGCTGATTTGAGCACGCGACCGGCCAACCGCATCACAGAACGGTCGACGATCTGACGGACCCGTTCACCCGTAATCGCGTGTACGTCGCCAATCTCCCGCAGTGTGGCGCGATCCCGGCCGTCGAGACCGAATCGGGCCGTCAGGATGGCGCGCTCGTAATCGTCTCGGGAATGATGGCACAGCAGGACGGACACCAGGTCGTGGACCGGTTCGACATCGCAGGCCAACTCGTCGAGCCACGCGCAGAACGGATCGACATCAGCGGGATGCGCCAGCGAGGGAGGAAACAACGGTTGAGGACGAACCACGGATCAACGGTAGCGGCGGCTACCGACATCCGGTGGCTGACAAAACTCGTACCTTAGGTAAAACTCGATTCGATCGCCATTCCTCGGTCCTTGCCGCTGTGCGTCGGCATTGAGGAGGGAGTGGTGGAGTCCCCGCAGCGCAGCGAGGAGAACCGACCTTGACGCATTACGAGTGACGGCCAGAATCCGGCAACGAGGAATGGGTCGGCAAACCGCGCCGTGATCACTGGTGCGTTGAATCGGATGTCCTGGTCCTTGGTCGACGGCACGTAGTCCCTGGGCGCCGGCCAAAGCGGCTTTCAGTGGGGGCGTTGGCGAATGCACCGCGGCCTGTTGGCGGCGGGCGTGTCGTAGTCGTCGGCTGCCTGCGTTAGCTTGTTGGCGGTGTCGTTCAGGCGAGCGGCGATCGCCGTGTGTTTCTCGTTGATGCGTGCGATGGCCTCGTTGCAAGCGTAAATGCTCGGCTGGATGGCGTCGCTGTGGTAATGCCGGTCGATCAGAGTCATCTGGGAGGCGTGCGCCCGTAGGCTGTCGGCGGCATCGCGCAGCCCGGCAGTGTCGATCGGTAAGCCTTTCCGGTCGTTGTCAGCTGCGACCTCGTACATGTCGATGGCGTGTTCATGGGCGACACCGGCTGTGCGCCAAGATTTTACGGCGTCGAACATGTATTGCCTGGTTTCGTCGACGTGTGATGTCGACCAGTGCTCGACTTGCGAACGTGTGGGCAGGGGTCGCTTGTGTATTTGGTCCGCGACGGTCAGGATCCTGTCGGAGCCCTTACGTATTTGGGCGGCCGCGGCGGCATCTTCATCGATCAGATTCAGGACTGCGTCGCGAATCTTGTCGGCGTGCATAGCGGCTTGTCGCAAACGCTCATCGGGCTCAGGTGCCATCTACAGATAGTAGACGTGGCATCAGGTGTCGCGAAGTCCTTGACCTACCTAGGCAGTCCCGCGCGATCATGCCAACTGGTTCGGCGGTAGCTCTTCTGGCAGTGTGCTCTTTTTGGTGGTCATGTCGCGGCATTCTCCCGAGATAGTGATCGACCCACCCCAGTTTTGGACGGGGGAGTATGGGTCGAACACCGCAGTCACGCCCTGCTTCGTGACAGATGGGGAATGGGTGTGAAAGTCGCCTTGATCACTCCAGTTGTGCTGTTTGAGGACCGTCAGCATGCGCTGGATTTCGGCACGCGACTCATCGAGCGTTCGGGCGTGGTCGTATTTCAGCCCGACTACACCGCGGAACGGCGCTACGCCTTGGTCATTACACGACTCGCGGCTGAAGTAGCCGGAGACACCTCTGAGGCCGAGAACGTTGACGATGTCTCGAGCCGCATTAACGACCTGCGCCTTCGATTCTTCTGGAGTCATCGGGTGAGAAACTCCTTCACTGAAATTCCTTATCGTGCTACAGGATTGAAGCGCCAGGGCGAGTATCGCGGCCACGAAATATACACCCGCCGAACGACCGATGGCGGTGCCGATCCTCCCCAGCGTGTGCGCGAATCCGTTCAATGGTAGTGGCCGCCTGTTCCTCGCCGAATAGTCTCAGGATCGATTTCGTTTGGAAGCCAGTAGCTTCCGCGGTGCGGTGCGGTCATGTGGTCGTGCTCCAGCGCGTCACCGTGACCGGATGCGATATCACCAATGCTGAACAACGATTCACCCCCAGGCGTGAAGTATTGGCTGTGGTCATGCAACGGAAATGTCAAGCCCGGGACTTCGGCTTTGAATCGAGTCGAACCGTAGCCTTCAACGGCTGGGTCGTCGCCCAGTCCGACCGTGACCCCCGTTCCGGGGACATGTCCTTGGCCGACGCCGAAATGGGTGATCGGGTCGGACGAGGCTGCCCCCACGTATACGTGGCCACCTTCCGCGAGATGAAAGTCGGCCGCGCTGTGAGCGAGATCCGTACCCGGACAACCGACGAGCACCACGTCGTTCGCGTGCATCCCAGAGGCGGCTGCGGCGTCGGCCACGGTCGTCGAGCCATAGGAATGGCCGATAACTGTCACATGTGAGGCGCCCTGCTGGTGGGTCGCGCTCAAACCGTTGACGTCGGCAGCCAGCAGACCACCGCCGTCCCGTGCCAACGTCGTTTGTCCAATCTGTGGGTCAAGCGGGCTATCAGGGGCGTGATATCCCATCCACACCAGGACGGAATTCGACTTTCCAGGATCGGCTCGTTGAACCTCGTTATAGATATTCCGGCCATCCGGGTGGGAGAGGTAGCCATCCCGGACACTGCTCCCGGTTCCGGGAACAAGCACGGTGGTGTTATCGGCTTTGTCGGGATTGCCGATGGCGATGGCTTCTCGGCCGCGCCCGTCGAACGCCTCGGGATCGTAGGTCTGAAGAAAGACCGGGTTCTTGCTGCCGTCAGGATTGGTGGCGTCCACCCTGAGTCCCTCGCGAGTCTGTATCGCGTTGTTGTAGCGGGTGACGTCAGCCGCAGTCAGCCCACATAACTCTGGGTGTTGGGTCACTACGTTGACCGGAACATCGTTTCGCGCAGCGGCGCTTTCAACGCGGCTGATGTCGTCGTTCATCACAGCCTGGTTGACCTTGTCGCGCACCTCGGTCGGGATGCCGTAGAGGTTGCCCAGTTCGGGTTTATGCGCGGCGATTAATGCGTCTTTTTCGTGCTGGCTAAGCGAGTTCCACCAGCGGTCGACGTCTTCTGGGCTGGTTCCAGGTTTAGGGATCTGAGGGCCGGTTTCCTCGGGTGGTTTGGGCGGCGCAAGCGGCGCTTCCCGCCCGTTGGATGCCGGGCGCACGTTGAGCGGCGCGTCCGATGGCGCGCCCAGCTTGGCTGCCGCGGCTTTGACGATTTCTGCGTTCTCGGCCTGAGTTGCCTTGACGAGCCCTTTGATGAAGTAGTCCTTTTGCTCGCTGGTGGCCTGCGAGTCATTGGCGACCTGCGCGATCAGCTGTTGGGCGCTCTCCACGTTTGCGATGATCTGCTGCTTGGCACCAACCACCACGCCGACCGAGTCGCTGTAATACTTCGCCGCCGCAGCCGACCCTTGGGACTGGGATTGCAAGGTCGTGATTTGTTGTTGGTGTTTAGATTGGGCCGCATCCGCGGCACCGCCCGACCAAGCGTCCGCGCCCTGAAAGATTGTCACCCGACCACGCTGGAATGCCCACAGTTGTTCGTCGAGAGCCTTGTGGTCGGCGCTGAACGCCTCAGCGCCATTCCGCAACGTGTCCTCGTCGATTTCCGGCCACGCCGGTGGCGCAGTCATTTCCTCGCCATATGGGCCGCCAGGGCGGTCAATCCCCATCGCTGACCCCTATGTCTGGGATCGAACTGGAGCTGGGGCACGCACGCTGGATGCGCTAGGGCCCGACGCGGCACCGTCGCAAAATGTGTCAACGTTGGGCTGCCCGGCCGCGGCCTCGGGGGCGGCGTTCGGATCGGGCACCACGCCCCCCGCTGACTGCTGCTCGCCTAGCCGATCCTGGCCGCTACCGGCCGATGCGCCAGCAGCCTTAGCGATCTGCGACATTTGGCTCACCGGCTGCATTCCGGCCTGAGCAGCTTGCATGACACCTTGGGGCATCGCAGCGCCCATCTGCATAGGAACCTGGCCCGCCTGCGACGCCATCTGCATCGGCATGCTCGCCAGTTGCCCCATCTGGCCTAAACCAACGGGTTGAACACCCGCCGCCGCAGGCGGAGCGGCACCACTTGCAGCGCCACCAGCCGGTACCCGGCCGCCCGCCCCTGGGACTGCGCCTGTCCTACCGGCTCCGTTTGGCGCAGGAGCGACAGCACCCCCGGAAGCTGCACCGCCCTGCTGGGGTTTGCCGGGCATCTGTCGGTCAATCTGCTTGCCGAGCGGTTCATCGGTGCCCTCATACATGCGGGCCGCCGTCACCAAAGCCTGCGCATAGCCGGTCGCTTGCTCCTTCGCTGCTGAACGGGCCGCGACCACTGGAGCAATAACCTCGGACCCATGGGCCGCAATCGCCGCCGAAACCGGATCCGATCCACCCGGAAGGACGGGTTTCGGAGCCGCCGGGATCGCATTGGCGGCGCTCACCAGTTCCTGCCCCGCGCTGGCAAGAACCCCGGTGTGCACCCGCAAGTCCCGCGGCGCCATCAGACCCCCATCTGCTCGTCCAGCGTCTGGGTAAATATACCGAACCACCAGCTAGCGTCGCCGCGCAAATTTTCAGTAGCACCCCGCGGCCAGGGCCTGACGTGTCCAATAGTGCTTGCATCACGAGCCGAGGACGAGATGCGAAGTGTTTGGTTGGTCAACCGCCGCACCACCTATAGAAACGTCCAGCCAGACCGGCCGCGGAACGCGCGGTCCGGCTGCCGCCGTAACGCAGAACGTCTTGAGCTTCTTGAAACCGTTCGCGGACCGAGTCCAATGACTGGAAGTCCATGCTGGCTAATTTCTCCGGGGCTGTAGGCGCCGTCGGCGGTTCCAATGGCAGTTCAAACACTGACGCATCGTCGGGCACGGCGGGTTCGTCTCGCCAGGTTGCGGCATTCATCTGGTCGATGGCGCGCACTTCCACCGCGAATCGCCGCACCCTCTGCGCAAGCCAACAAACGAGCTCGGCGGCCGCCAAAAGACGATCAGCGTCTTCCTGCGAGACATCGAAAGTCCGGGGACGTTGGCCCATCCAGGCGAGCTGATTCGCGGCGCTGTCAAAAAGCACTGCGGCATACTCAAGCCGAAGCGCCTCAAGCTTCGGCTGCATCGAAACGTGTGTCATCGAACCCGCTTCCGGAGCCCTCGATATTCAAAAAACCAGCGTATGAGCTTCGAAGAGCCGGCCCATTCCCGCTGTCATAGCGGCACAACTCGGCGTGCGAGTTGATGCCAATTCGAACGCCAAACATAGCCTCGCAGCTTGCGGACAGCCAGACGGAGAATACGCGCGAAATGCCGATTGGCACCGAAATTCGCCCGGCCAGGATAGCGGCGACACGGCATAGTTGTGGAATGACGCCACCGCCGTACCCGTACTTCCCGCCTCCGCAGTATCCGCCGGCGCCGGCCGTGCGCGCCCCCCGAGCGCGGCGCGGGCCGATCGACATTATCGTCACCATCCTCATGTCCATTGTTGCTGCGATGGCGGCATTGGGTTCTCTCTGGTACTCGCTGCTTTTCACCATGGCGACCGATTCGTGCGGAACGCAATGCAACGATGCGGTGCTTGGCTTGGCGTACCTGGTGACGTGGGGCGGGATCGCGATCGCGGTAACAGGCGGCACCGCCGGCATCATCATCTCGGCCAGGCGCGGCAGGGTCATGTGGATATGGCCAACGCTGGCATTAGGGCTAGTCGTGCTGGCCCTCGTAGGCGGAGCGTGGCTGAGCAGCATAGTCATGCACCACCGTTAGCGTGCCGTCGTCACACCGCTTCCGGACAGCCTTGATCCCAGTAAAGAAAGTTCTCACCGCCTTGCAGTTCGGGACCGTTCCCGGTGCGTTCTCAGGCGTGGCTGTTCGCGGGGGCGCGAAGACAGCGCGGACCGGCGCGTCGGTTTGAAAGGCGGCACTGGCAGCCTCGGGCCGTGCGCGGTCCACGGCGTGCTTGCTCGTTCTCAGCCGTGCGGTAGGGCTGGTCCTGGTCCGTGGCGGCGGACGGGAGCGCCAAGCGGACGGGAGCCGCCACGACGTTTGCCGCTTCCGTGCTGTCTAGGCTGGTGAATATGAAGGACACGGCGCTGGTAGATCGTGCCGGCGAGCTGGCGATGCACTGGCTTGCCGATCTGCCAAAGCGGCTGGCGCATGTACGCGGGGTTGCCAACGCGACGGCGCGGGTCGCAGCGCGGGCAGAAGCTAAGCGGGCCGCTGAGCTGACCGCCGCGGCGTGGCTGCACGACATCGGTTATTCGCCGGGTTTGGCGGTATCGGGATTCCATCCGGTTGATGGCGCACGGTTCGTGCGCTCGCAGGGGTTTCCCGAGGTGGTGGTGTCTTTGGTGGCATTTCATACCGGCGCTGAAACCGAAGCGGCCGTACGGGGCTTAGACGGCGCACTCGATGAGTTCGAGCCACCACCGGCGGCCTTGCTTGACCTGTTGACGTTCGTGGATTTGACGACGGGGCCTGACGGGAAATCGATCAGCGCCGAAGACCGCCTTGCCGAAGTGTTGGACCGCTACGGGCCAGATGATCCGGTACACCGCGCGGTGCTGCAGTCGCGGCCGGGGTTGTTGGCGGCGGCGGCGCGGGCGCGGTCACGGCTGTGATAGTCGGCTATCCAAGGTAGGGCTGCTCCCGGCGTTGTAGAAAATGGTCGATGCGCAGCCGAATTGACGGATGCATCTTCACGGTGTCCAGCTTGCTGGGGTGTACCCAGGCCAAATCGGTGCTTTCGTGATCGATTGCTAGCTGACCGCCGGTGATTCGGGTGGTGTAGCACAGTGAAAACTGTTGGCGCACTTCGCCGTCGCTGTATGCGACGACATGAGCGGGATTGGTATAGACCCCGACGAGACCGGTAATGGAGACTTCCAGACCGGTTTCTTCGCGGACCTCGCGCACCGCGGTATCTTCGATCGTCTCCCCGGCTTCATGGCCCCCGCCGGGGATGGTCCACAGGCTATTGTCCCGCCGCTTAAGCAACAGAATCTCACCGTTGTCGTTGGTGACGATCGCCGATGCGGAGGGCACGACGCTGTTGGGCTGTGGCGCGTCTGGGTCGTTGAAGTAGTCGGTTCGGGCCATCGATTTGGACCTCCTTCGCCTGGTTGCGGTTAAGTCAGCGGCTTACCGCGTTCCCATACACGATCGAAGGAACGGCAATAGACGTCCCAGAGGTGATCATCGGTGTCTCGGTCCAGGACCAGTACCGGGTTGGCCGCTCCGGGCGAGCCCCAGATGTGGGCATTGGCGATGATGCGCTCATCGACCCGAAAAAGCGACGTGTACAGCGCGGTGTCGTGGATCCGCGCCTGAAACCCCGGAAGACCAAGCAATGGTCGAAGCAGGTCAAGCGCCAGGCTGCACCGAGCATGCACCGCTGAACCGATACCTTCTTCTTGCCCGCGCAATGCCACGGCAGCCGAGGACGGATCGCCGGTCAGAAATCGGGTGGTAACGCCCTTGCAGCTGGCATCTTCGAGGATGCCGGCGAATCCGTGTACCTGGTCGAACAAGAACGTCCCGGCCAAAACCAAGATTTCGATGACTTCAGTGGCGCTACGGAAATGGTCCTCCCACACCTGCGTTGGCACCCGGGTACGCGACCCGTACAAGCTGACCGCGACAGTTCCCGGACTGGGCGGAGACAACACCGGAAACTTGTCGGGCCACAAGTCGTGCAGTTCGCAGCCCAGCGCGTTGGCCACTTGCTTGGCCTCGCCGAGCCGCGGATTCTCGCCGGCTAGATACCTCTTGATGGTTCGCTCACTGACCCCGCTGGCCTCGCAGAGCTTTTCGGTGCTCATGCCGAGCTGCGTCTTGCGGGCTTTCAGTCGGGTATTGCCCTGCGCCGCAGCATCATTGGCCTGCTCAGCCGACATGACGGTCCGGGATGGGCTGCGTAGCTAGATCCACGGGTGACCAGGCTACCGCCACCGGCCAGTGGTGGCACCCCAACTGGCACCCATCTGCCTCAAAGTGTCTCGAACTGCCCGCGAACTGGCCTGGAGCTGCCCGAAGTGCCCCGTTGAAGTGGTGAGCGAGCGCCTAGACGGGCGCTCACACCCACAACCGAAAGGCAGTTGCAATGCATCTCCCAATCGACACGTCCAATATCCGATTCACATGTACGCGCGCCCCGGAGCGGCGCACCATGCGTGAAACGGGTCAGCCGCGGATCGACCGCGAAAGCGGCCGGGAACTGTGGCAGGTCCAGGTCATGGCCTTGACCCCCGCTGGCGCGGACATCCTGGCGATCACGGTGCCGGGTGAACCGGGGGTCACCGTAGGCCAGCCCGTGACCGTCGAGGGCTTGGTGGGGTTGCCCTGGGCGCAGGGTGACCGATCCGGTATCGCCTACCGGGCAAGCGCAATCCGGCCTGCGGGCTCAAAGCCAGCCAACGCCGGGTGACCTCGCGGGGCGTCGGGACCGGCGATCCACTACTACCGGTCCCGGCGCTCCGATGTCATCAAACGCCTTCCATCCCAACGCTATTCGCAGTAGCGCCTGTGTGCTCGATGACGCAATCAGGTGCTGGTGCGGAAAGGACACCAACGACCATGACCACAAACAAAGACACCAAAAAGACAACCGACGACGACTGGGTCGCCGAATTGCTCATTGGGCTCGTCACGCTGACCGGCAAGGGGCTGTGGCGGTTCGCGCTGCGCTGGCCCGACATCACCACCGTGCTGAGCATTTTGGTGGTCACCGCCATGCTGCTCGGCCTGCGCTGGTCGTGCCTGTTGACCGTGGTGTGCGCGACCGGGGTGTGGAGCTGGCGGCTCGGCTGGCCCGAGTCTTACCAGCGGGTGATCGGCCAGCCGGTGGCAGATTACCGGCGCGCCTATCTGGTGTATCGGCGCCGCTGGCGCGTCATTTGTGAACACCACGGCCTGACTATCGCCGTGCGCGGCAAATCCGACGCCGACCCGTTGGTGCCCGAATTGTCGTCGGTGCGCATCGGCGCAGCGGTCGACACCCTGGTGGTGCGGCTTTTGGTGGGCCAGTCGGTGAAAACCTGGCAGGCCCAGGTGGACGGGTTGGCGGCGGCGTTCGGCGCGCACGCCGTCAGCGTCCGGCCCGGCCTGGTCCAAGCGGGCCGGGGCCGCGACATCGTGCTTTTGGTGCGTCACCACGACGCCCTGGCTGAGCCGATCCCACTCGCGCGCCCGCGCCCAGATGTTCCAGTGGTGCGGCTAGCGCAGGTGCCCGTGGGCATCACCGAACACGGGAAGCCGTGGGCGCTGCCGGTCGCCGGCAACCACATCCTCGTTGGTGGGGCCACCGGTGCGGGCAAGGGCTCGGTGCTGTGGTCGCTGATCGCCGGCCTGGCCCCCGGCATCAAAGCCGGACTGATCGCGGTGCGCTGCCTAGACCCCAAGGGCGGCATGGAATTCGCCGCCGGCGCACCCTTATTCGACCGCTTCGCTTATGACCCGGAGACGATTTTGGCGGTGCTGCACGACACCACGGCCACCATGTTGGCCCGCGCCCAACGCTTGCGTGGGGCCACTCGCTGTCATCAGCCCACCCGCGCCGAACCGCACATCGTGCTGTTGGTCGACGAGTTGGCCACGCTGACCGCCTACGCCGATCGCAAACAGCGCGCCGAGGTCGAGCAACTGCTCGGGCTGTGGCTGGCTCAAGGTCGGGCGGTCGGGGTCAGCGTGATCGCCGCCGTGCAAGACCCCTCCAAAGACGTGGTGGCACTGCGCCAACTGTTTCCGGTGCGGGTCGGGTTGCGCATGACTGAGCCCAGCCAGACCGCGATGATCTTGTCCACCGCCGCCCACCAACAAGGTGCGCGCTGCGAAGAAATCCCCGACACCACGCCCGGCGTGGGCTATGTGCTCACCGAAGGCAACAGCGCCATCCAACGGGTACGGGCCTTTCACGTCACCGACACCGACATCGCCTGGCTAGCCGCCCACTTCACCCCGCCAGCCCAGCGCACCAACGCCGACAGGACTCGATAATCATGCTCGTCACGATGTCGCTGACCGACTGGCGCGCGCCGGGCTCCCCGGCCATCGAAAAAGCGATCCGCCGCGCCTGCTCACCCGGCTACGAATCGTGGTGGGCCCGCTGCACGTCGGTCGGATTCTGCGCCAACCCGATCCAGGCCACCGCACATGATCCCGATACCGGTCGGCGGGTGCCGGTGCTGATCCGCTGCGGCAACCGCCGCGCCGCGATCTGCCCGTCGTGCTCGGACCTGTATGCCGCCGACACCTGGCAGCTGGTGCACGCCGGCACCCACGGTGGGCATCACGGCATGCCTGAGACCACCGCCCAACTGCCGCAGGTCTTCGCCACCTTAACCGCGCCCAGCTTCGGCGCTGTCCACACCAGCAGTCACCGGACTGGCCTGCGGACTGAAAGCGTGTGCCACCCGCGCGGCAGCCGCAACACACACTGCCCGCACGGGAAGCCATTGTGGTGCAACGTGGTTCACCGTCATGATGACGCGGAGGTCGGCCAGCCGCTGTGTGCTGAGTGCTATGACTACATCGGGCATGTGTTGTTCAACTGGCACGCACCCGAACTGTGGCGGCGTTTCACCATCGCGCTGCGCCGCGCCGTGACAGCCCACCTACGACGCGTGGGTGTCGACCCCGCCGCGGTGCGGGTGTCGTTCGTCAAAGTCGCCGAATACCAACGCCGCGCCGTTATCCACTACCACACACTGATTCGGCTCGATCCCACCGGCGACCCCCAACCAACCATCTCGACCATCGACCTGGATACGTTGGTGCGCCAGGCCGCCAACCAAGTTCGGCTCCCGGTCAACGTCGACGATCCGGCCGACCCGGGCATGACAGCATCGCCAGAGCGCGAAGCGCGGATGCTACGGTTCGGACCTCAAATCGACACCCAACCGTTGATCGCGGCCGATGACGACGCAAAGCCGGGATTGGCCCGGCGGGTCGCGGCATACCTCGCGAAATACACCACCAAATCGGTCGCCGAGTTCGGCATCGCCGCCCGCCGCATCAGCCCCGCCGCCATCGGCGAGCTCGACATCCCAACCCACACCCGCCGCATCCTAACCGCATTGGTCAAGCTCGCAGCACGACCGGGAAATGCCGCGATGCTGGCCTGGCTGCACACGCTCGGCTATCGCGGGCACGTCACCACCAAATCGCGGCGGTATTCAGTCACGATGACCGCGCTGCGCGCCGCCCGCCACCACTGGCGTGTCCGCCGCAATCACGAAGTCGAACCCGTTGATTTGCAAGGTGATTCGCCTGCTGGCCTAGATTTCACAAGCACCGCAGGTGAACTGAGTGACTGGCGCATTGACGGCGCTGGCCTCCGCGACGATGGCGAACGGCTGCTAGTCCTTACCGCTGCGTTGCGGGCCCAGGAGCACCGATATCTAGCTCGCCTGGACGACGGCGATCGGGACAACGAACTCCTTCCCGCCGACTCAGCAGATTCGGAGCCATACCCACGAAAGCCGCTGCGCAATTCTAAGTGCGTATCGAACGAGGACAGGAAGTAGAGCGATGACGGCAACATCAGCGGTTCGACTGGGCACCAAGGCCGCAGCCGAATACCTGGGTGGGCTACCTGAGTCGACGCTGCGGTACTGGCGCTACATGGGCACGGGTCCTCGTAGCTATCGCCTTGGGCGACATACGTTTTACGACATCGCCGATTTGGACGCGTGGGTTGAGGCGCAAGCTACCAAGACGGAACGTGGAGGCTTGATGAGATAACGGATTCGTACCACGGATTTTGGCGGTATGATTGCACAATGACTACCAGGCATCAGCGAGCTGGCATTGACGACCGGTGGCACAAGCGCGTAAAAGGCCCTGACGGCAAAATGCACACTGAGCGGTCACCGCTCTACGGCAAGGTCACTCGCTGGCGGGTCAGGTGGGTAGACGACGGCGGTCGCGAGCACACGAAGGTGTTCGACCGCAAGCCCGAGGCGCAGGCCTACCTAAACAAGCTGACCGCTGACGTCCAGCGGGGCGACTATGTGGATCCCCGGAAGGGCGTCGAGACGTTCGGGGCTGTGGCGGAACAATGGATAAAGACAAAGGGGCACCGCAAGCCTAAGACGGTCTCCGGCTACCGCTCGCTACTGGACACCGTCGTCTTGCCGCGCTGGGAGACTGTGCCGCTGAAAGACATTGATTACCAAAAGTATTCGACGTGGTTAGGTGGTCTGGCGGTGGACGGCTCACAGCGCGGTACGGGCTTGTCCGCGAGCCGGATCACCCAAGCACACCAGCTGGTCGGCGCGGTTCTGAAATACGCCCAACGTTCCGGCAAAATTGCCAAAAACGTCGCACTCGAGATCAAGCGCGACGAGGACCTGCCCGAACCGACCGAGCGTGAGCGCCGATACCTAACACACGCCGAACTGCTGCGACTCGCCAGAGCGACAGAACGTTTCGAGACCCTGACGCTTGTCCTCGGGTACTGCGGTCTGCGGTTCGGGGAAGCGGCGGCGCTGCGCCGCAAGCACGTGGGGGACCGGCAGCTCACCGTGCGAGCGTCGGCAACTTATGTGACGGGCAGCGGCATCGTGGAAAGCACGACCAAGACGAACCGGACGCGGCATGTCCCGGTCCCCGAGCCAGTATGGCAACGGCTCAAGAGGGAACTGCCGGACAAGCCGGACGCGCTGGTGTTCCCAAGCTATCGCGGCGGTCACTTGCCCATCGAGGAGTACCGCCGGGCGTTCGACAAGGGCTGCGCGGCCGTGGGCATAGAGGGCCTAGTACCGCACGGTCTACGCCATACCACGGCATCCCTAGCCATATCGGCGGGCGCTAATGTCAAGGTCGTGCAAAGGTTACTTGGGCACGCTTCGGCCGCGATGACGCTGGACCTGTACGGCCACTTGTTCGACGACGACCTCGCGGGCGTTGCTGCGGCGCTAAGCAAGGCAATCAAAACAACTGCGGTATCACTGCGGTACCGGGCGCCGAGCGAGGTGGCTAATAGTCGTAAACGTGCTGCTAGTTAGATCAGGGGCGGTAGCTCAGTTGGTTAGAGCCGCGGACTCATAATCCGTTGGTCGCGGGTTCGAGCCCCGCCCGCCCCACCGTAGAGGGTGTGTTACCTCGGGTGATACTTGACTTTGCGTCTTCGGCTGATGCCTGCCAGTTACTTCGGTCGATCCTTGACACTCCCTGCGAGCCCCTGGGAGCTGCGGCGTTCGCGTCGGTATTGGGCACCGCGGCGGCTGGTGTCTGGACTGGGTAGTGTCATCCCGAAGTCACTGCGTGGAATCGACCTTGGTCAACACCATCGCCGCTTCGTTATACGGAAACAGGCGGTAGAACATCCCCGACGGCCCGGAAACGATCGCTGCGGCCTCGGCCTTACTCACAACACGAGGATTGACCAGCGCGATACCACTGCCGCGCCTGTGCAATACCGCCTGTCCGCCGGCCAAAACATTCTTCACCCAGTCCGATTTCGGCCCGTACCCGATGAGAAATACGAAGCCGTCGGGGGTGGGAAAGACCAACAGCGGCGTTCGATAACGCCTGCCTGATTTACGTCCGACATGTTCGAGTGTGCATAGGCCTGGAAGCCACGGCGTGATCGACCGAGCCGCTGGATTGGTGACTCGACGATTGAATTTGGCGACGGCCCTTGGCACCCGCACGGCTCCTCACCCTCAGCTAAGTTCGAAAGATCGATGTGCCAACTCATGCGGTCGCGGGCACCAGGGCGCTGATGTCCTCGCCTTGAAGAAGCCGCACCGTCAGATTCAAGTCGAAGTAGTCGGTCCAGCGTGTGATCCTCCCGTCGCCATCGACGACGAAGGTGCTCATTACGGGGATGGCCGGCTTGCGTCCGTCGGGAGTCTGGATGTAGTCCAGGCGTTCGGTGAGCACCACGGAACCGTCGCTGGCAAGGTTCACGATCGCGAAAGCGTAGGCGTCGGGGAACATAGCAAACTGGGCCGCCAGGTTCTCCACGATGGCGTCCGGTCCGCTGAAGGCAGGCATTCCCGGCTCTTCGCAGTTGAGGGTGTAGAGCTGGCCGGCGCGTCGTTACCGGGGTAGGGGTCGAGGTCTTCTGAAGATG
>LQPU01000048.1 GCA_002101905.1 Mycobacterium shimoidei
CGTCGATGAGCACGTGTGGCGGCACACCCGCAAAGGCGACAAGTACGTCACGGTGATCATCGACTTGACCGCCGTGCGCGAAGGGAACGGCACGGCGCGGCTGCTCGACATGGTCGAAGGACGCTCCAAACAGGCCTTCCAACAATGGCTCGCCGACCGGCCACAACAATGGCGCGATCATGTGGAAGTGGTTGCCATGGACGGATTTAGCGGATTCAAGACCGCCACCAGCGACGAACTCCCCGAGGCGGTCGCGGTGATGGATCCCTTCCATGTGGTCCGGTTGGCCGGCGACGCCCTCGATGAGTGCCGACGCCGGGTGCAGCTGGACACCTGCGGGCACCGGGGCCGCAAAACCGACCCGCTCTACGCATCCCGGCGCACCCTGCACACCGGCGCCGACCTGCTCACCGACAAACAGAAAACCCGACTCGATGCTCTGTTCGCCGCCGACGCCCATGTCGAGGTCGAAGCCACCTGGACGATCTACCAGCGCACCGTGGCCGCCTACCGCGAACCCGACCGGACCAAGGGCCGCGCGATGATGCAGGCCGTGATCGACACGCTCAGCAACGGGGTTCCCAAAGCCCTGCACGAGCTCATCACGCTCGGGCGCACACTAAAGAAACGCGCCGCCGACATCCTGGCCTACTTCGACAGGCCCGGAACCTCCAACGGCCCAACCGAAGCGATCAACGGCCGACTCGAGCACCTGCGCGGCTCCGCCCTCGGATTTCGCAATCTCACCCACTACATCGCACGGTCTCTACTGGAAACCGGTGGATTCAGACCCCGACTACACCCTCAATCATGAAGAGCCGTCAAACACAGCCTAGCGAGCGCGCGCCAGGCCTCGCTCAGGGGTTGGGCTGTGAGGTCGAACACAGGCCGGCGACGCGGTATGTCTGCGGCGGGCGCACCGCGAAACCCGCACGGCGCTACCGTAATTGCGATCGTTAGGCGGCAGGTGCGCGCAGTACACCGGCCACCGTGCGGCTCAGCCGAATGGGATCGACCGGATGCGGGACGGACGCCTCGGCCCGCGACCAGCTGGCCAGCCAGGCGTCGTCGGCGCGGCCAGTGAGCACCACGATCGGCGGGCACTGGGCGACTTCGTCCTTGAGTTGTTTGGCGAGGCCGATCCCGCCCTCCGGCGTCGCCTCTCCGTCCAGGATGGCCAGGTCGATCCCGCCCGCGTCCACCCGCTGGACCACCATCGGTCCGGTGGCGACTTCGACGTAGCTCAACGGCGGCAGGTCGGGATGCAGCTGGGTGCCCAATGCCTGCATCACCGCTGCGCGGGTATTTGCGTTGTTGCTGTACACAAGGATCCGCAGGGTGTCATTGGTGGCAGGCACGCTGCCGATGCTACTGCCTGCGTTATTCGGCCCGGACGAAGACGGCGTCGGCCGCCGCGGTCGCCTTCTGGGCGATCATGCCCACCCGGTTCCAGTTCAGGTTGAACGTGGACCGGTCGACCTGGATCTTGGCGCTGACGCGGACCGAGCCGTCGCCGAGCCCGGTGATCTGGACCGGCAGCGGCAGCGGCTCGGTGATTCCCTTGACGGTGAATGTCGCGCGCAGGTCGGCGCCGTTGCCGCTGGTCGGCTCGACGGCGGTGACGACGACGCTGATGTCGGGGAACCGCTCGACGTCGAAGAAATCCGCCGAGCGCAGGTGCTCGTCGCGTTTGCTGATGCCGGTCCGCAGGGAGGCGGCCTTGATGTCGATGCGTCCGAAGACCGCGCCCTTGCCGGTGACCTGCGCATCACCGCTGACCTCGGTGAACTCGCCTTTGACGGCGAGCAAGCCCCAGAAGTTGCGGATCTTGAAGGTGAAGCTCGACCGTTCGGGCACGAGGTTCCACACTCCGGCGGTGTCTGGGTCGCTCAGCAGTGTTTCAACAGTGGTCACGTGCGTCTCCGTGTCCGGCTAGCTCATCAGCGGGGCGATCTCGGCGGGATCGAAATATTCGTCGATACGGCTGATCAGGGCCTGGTTCGAGGCACCGACATCCAACTTAATCACGATGCACACCCGCAGGGCGATTGAGGCTTGGCTGTGGCCGGTGGCGTGCAGGACGTGCTGCTGGACGAACCCGCCGCCGAACACCTGGCGGTCCAGGATCTCGTAGCGGCGCTCGGTGGTGACGCCGATGAACCAGTGCAGCACCCGCAACGCCCGTTGTTTGTCGTCGTCGCGGCGGGAGCCCGACCGCCACACCGCGATGTCGTCGCTGAAGAGCTGATCGAGCGTGGACTCGTCGCTTTGCTCGATTGCTGCGAACAGCCGGTCGGCCAGTTCGTTGATGACCCTCGGGCTGACGTCGGTGGCTGTCATGGGGCAGTGTCCTCGTCGTTGTGCTGGTATCCGGGGTGTGCGACCGCCAGCCGCTGGCCTACCAGCTTGCGCAGACAGGTCATGAGGTGCTCGGCGCGGTCGTCGAGCTGTCCGGCGCGGATTGCGGCAGCCAGCTCGGCTTCGGTGTCATAGCCCAGGTCGGCCAGCGCGGCGCGTGCCGCGCTGGGGCCGGTGTCGAGCAGTTCCCGCTCGACCATGCGCAGCGCGTTGGCGGCCACCCGGGCGTGAAAATTGACCTGACCGCTGGTGGCTTCCCGGACATCGGTTTCCAGGAATTCGGCGGCGGCCGCGACCAACTCCGCGGCCGTCGGGCGTCCGTAGATGCCGGTCATCGATGGCCGTCCAGCAGGGTGAGCAAGTCCCATTCCGTTTCACACACCCGCCGGCCGATCGTCGCCAGCTCCACCGACCTGGCGTTACCGCTCAGATGCCGCTCCGCCTGGAATCGGCAGATCACACCCCAGCGCAGCGTGGCCAGCACCAGCCACCAGTGGAACGCCACTCGGTCGACCGTAGTCTGCGCGGCTTGCTCATAGGCATTCAGGAAGCTGTCGATGCTGCCGAGCCCGCCGGCGGCGCGGCTGGGCGGTGCGCCGAAGCGCCAAGCCCGGATACAGAACCAGGCCAGGTCCTCGTAAACCTCGCCCACGTGCACCAGTTCCCAGTCGAGCACGGCTGCCAACTCCGATCCATCGACGATGAGGTTGCCCATCCGGTAATCGCCGTGGACCAACTTGGTTGCCGACGGCGCGGGCCGATGCGCGGCCAGCCAGCGAAACGCCCACTCGAAGGTGGCGGTGGTGTCACCCATGGCGTCCAGCCGCTCGCGCCACAGCACGAGTTGGTCCTGCGGCTGCAGGTCGTCGTCGTGCACATCCGCGCGATGGATGGCGGCCAGCGCCTGCGCGCATTGCTGCAGCAGGCGCTCGCGCGGCGCGGTCCCGCCCGCTTTTTCCAGCGTTCGCTCGATACGCCGGACGATGGTCTCGCCCTTGACCTCGTCGCAGATCAGAAATGGATTGCCAAGCGCGGCAGTAGAATTGGACGCAACAAGGATATGGGGGACGGGCGCCCCGGCCGCCGCGGCGGCGGCCTGCACGCGCGCCTCGAGCTCCATCGGCGCATGCACGTCGTCGGGCGGGCCGATGCGCAAAATCAGTGACCGGCTCTGTTGGGGGGTGATGGCGTCGAACGCCCACGTGCTGCGACTGGCCCCGCCGGTCAGCGCCCGCAGATTCTCGATCGTGACCTCGGCGCCGACAGCGCTGCCAACGACCTCGGCCAGCGCCGCCGGCGACACATGGGCGTGTGTCATTTCTTGCCGAAGTTGAACAGCCGCTGGGCCACTCGGCGGATCTGGATTTCCTCGGCGCCTTCGGTGATGCGGTAACGGCGGTGGTGGCGGTAGATGTGCTCGAACTGCTCGTGCCGGGTATAGCCCAGACCGCCGTAGATCTGCATGGCCCGGTCGGCGGCGTCGCAGACCAGTCGGTTGGCGCGATAGTTGGCCATCGACACCTTGTCGGACACCTCCATGTGGTGGTTGCGGTCCAAGTGCCACGCCGCGTACTGCACCAGAAGCCGCACCATCTGCGCTTCGGTCTGCAGCTCGGCCAGCGGCCATTGCACGGCCTGGTTGACCGACAGCGGCTTGCCGAACACCGTGCGTTTGCCGGCGTATTCCGCGGCCCGGTCGATGCAGTACTGGGCCGCGCCCAGGCTGCTGGCCGCTTGACGAATCCGGTTCTCGTGCAAGAACGTTTGCGCAACCTCCAAGCCGCGATCTACCTCACCGAGCACCGCATCGGCGGGCACACGGACGTCTTTGAGTTCGACCTCGCCGTGATCGGTGGGCATGTTGAACGTCCACCAGTAGTACGGAACGTTGAAGCCCGGCGAATCGGTGGGCACCAGGAACGCGGTGATGCCCAGCGGTTGGCCCGGCTCGCCGGATGTGCGGGCGAAGACCAAGTCGTGGGTGGCGCGGTGGACTCCGGTGTTGAACCGCTTGGAGCCGTTGATCACCCACTCGTCGCCGTCTTGTTTTGCGTGGGTTTCCAGCCAGGTTGCGTCCGAGCCGTGCAACGGCTCGGTAAGACCGAAGGCCATCGAGCGTTCGCCGGTGATCAGCGCCTCCGACCACTCCCGGCGTTGCTCGTCGGTGCCGAAGCGCTCCATCATGATCACCTGCGGGAAATTGCCGACAATCGACGATTCGTTCTGCAGGTCGTTGTGTAATCCCAGGCCCTTGCGTGCCAAATGTTCCCGAATGACGGCCATGTCAAGGTTGGTGCCGTCACGGCCGCCCAGCGAGGAGGGCAACCCGTACCTCAGCCAGCCGGCTTTGTCGGCCCGCCGGCGCATTTCGGCAAGTAGGTCCTCCCACTCGCGGGTGGGGATGCCGTCGTTGTCCCAGTCGGTGCGGGCATGTTCGCGGCGATGGTCGAAGTACTGCATGTTCTCGGCTTGCAGCGGGGCGATCTCGGCCTCGATGAAGGCATCCATCTCGGCAAGCAGCCGCGGAAGATGGTCGGGCAGCGTGAAATCCACTTCTGATCCTCTCCTCAAGCGCCGTAGAGCGTCTTCTTCCAGATTGTCGACAGGGTGGCGATGGCATCCTCGTCGCTCATTTCCAGACCCAGTCCCGACGGGCCCACGAATACCGTAGTGAAGTTCTCGAAGAGCAATGAGATCGCCGCCGCGGTGTGCATCGGATCAAGGTCGTGCGAATATCCCTGCTCCTGGGCGCGGCGCACCGACGCAGCAACGATCTCCATGCCGAAGCGCCGAAACTCGTTCTGCACAGCGGCAAATCGTTGCTGGGTAGCGGCCAGCTGCGCCACCGCGATCATGATGCCGATGTTCTGCTTGAACATATTCCAGTAGCCGGTCACCACCGACGTGAAGAACGCGGAGTCGTCGGGTGAGTCGGGCAACGAGACACTCAATCCCGAAGGCGCGACCACATCGTGCAAGAACGATTCCGCCAGCGCGGCCAGGAGGTCTTCTTTGTCAGTGAAATACCGGTAGAACACCGCCGAGGACTTTCCGGCGGCAGAGGTGATGTCCGCCAGGGTGGTGCCGTGGAAGCCGCGCTCGGCGAAAAGCTTGCGGGCCGCCTGCTCGATGGCCTGGCGGGTCTGGCGGCCCTTGGCGCTCAAAGCCTCGGTGGGCATCAAACGCGTTTCCGGTCGCCGGCACGAAGCAACGCGCCGGGAAGGTCATGGCCGACCGCGCTTCGCGCAACCTCGGCGGCGGCGATCGCCTTTTGCAGGTCCACGTCGACGGTGATCCCGCTGTCGGTGAGCAGATACACCAGATCCTCGGTGGCGATGTTGCCGGTGGCGCCGGGGGCGAACGGGCATCCGCCGAGCCCGCCGACCGATGAGTCCAGCCTGCTCACCCCGGCACCGACCGCGGCGTACGCGCTGGCCAACCCGGCGCCGCGGGTGTTGTGAAAATGTCCACCCAGCGCAAGGCCGTCGATCGCCGGACGCAACTCCGCGATCAGCGACGAGACCCGACCGGGGGTGGTGGTGCCGATGGTGTCTGCGATCGACAATCGGTCGACGCCGTATTCCCGTGCTGCGGACACGATCTCGACGACACGTTGCGGGGGAGTAGGCCCCTCGAACGGGCAATCCCACGCGGTGGCGATGATGACCTCGACGACGACGCCGCCGTCGTGGGCGATGGCGACGATCTCACCGATCTGCGCGGTGGCCTGCGTGCTGGACCGCCCGACGTTGGCGTGGCTGAACGCGTCCGATGGCGACACCACGTACTCGATGGCCCGCAGGCCGGCGGCGACGGCCCGTTTCGCCCCGTTGGGGCTGGCTACCAGTGCGGAGAATTCGACATCACCGAACCGGTGGAGTTCGGCGGCCAACTCGGCGGCGTCGGCCATCGACGGCACCTTGGACGGGGAGACGAACGCGGTGGCCTCGACCTCGCGCACTCCGGTGGCAACGATCGCCTCGAGCAGATCCAGCTTGGCAGACAACGGGATTGGCTGCTCGATCTGCAGCCCGTCGCGCATGGCGACCTCACGGATGGTCACGTGTCGGGTCATAGCGCCCCCTTGACTCGCAGCTGTTGAAGCTCCTCAGCGGTTTTGCCGAGCAGTCCGGTGTAGACCTCGGCGTTGTGCTGTCCGGGGCGTGCCGGGCCGGCGTTGCGGATGACACCGGGGGATTCGGAGAGCACCGGCACGATGCCCGGGCCCAAGACGACCCTTTCGAGTCGTTCGTCCCAGTGCTCGGCGATCATGCCGCGGGCCCGCAATTGCGGATCGGCGACGACCTCGGCCACGGTGTTGATCGGCCCTGCGATAACGCCTGCAGCAGAAAGGGTTTCGATGATGTCGTCGGGTTGGCGTTGTGCCGCCCAGTCGCCGATGATCTTGTCGAGCTCGTCCTGGTTGCGGCCCCGGGCGCCGTGGGTGGCGAACCGGTCGTCGCTGACCAACTCCGGTCGGCCCATCGCCTGGCATAGCCGGGCGAACACGCTGTCCTGATTGGCCGCGATCACCACCCAGGTGCCGTCGGCGCTGCGGTAGATGTTCGACGGTGCAATGCCTTCCAGCCGGGTGCCCGACGGTCCCCGGATGATCCCACCGACGTCGTAGTCGGGAATTGTGGATTCCTGGATGGCCAAACAGGATTCGGTCAACGCCACGTCGACCACCTGCCCTTCGCCAGTGACGCTTCGGCGGTAGAGGGCGGCCAGTGCGCCCTGTGCGCCGAACATGCCGGCCAGGCTGTCACCCAGCGACAGCGCCAGCCTCGGCGGCGGGCCGCCCGGAAAGCCGTTGAGATGACGCAGGCCGCTGGCCGCTTCGGCCACCGAGGCGTATCCGGCTTTGTGGGCATCCGGCCCGGTCTGTCCATACCCGGACACCCGGACCAGGATGATGCCGCGATTGCGTTCCCGCAAGACGTCGTAGCCCAGATTCCATTTCTCCAGGGTGCCGGGCCGGAAGTTCTCCACCACGATGTCGGACTTGTCGACGAGCTCGAGGAACAGCTCGCGACCCTCCGGCCGGCGCAGATCCAGCGTGACGACCTTCTTGTTGCGCGCGTGCACCGTCCAGAAGACGTGCTGCCCGTCGACTTCGGCCTGACCCCAGGTGCGCAGCGGGTCGGGGCTGCCGGGTGGTTCGATCTTGATGACCTCGGCGCCCATGTCGCCGAGCAACCGGCCGGCGAACGGCCCGGCGATCAGGGTTCCCAGCTCCAAAACCCGGATTCCGTCGAGGGCGCCTGTCGGGGTCACTCGGCCTCCGCGAAGTCGTGCCGGACCAGCCAGTCGGTGACGATATCGACGGCCTGGCGTAATTTGTCACGCTGGTCAGGGCCAGCATAATAGTGTGTGGCGCCGGGGATCTCGTACATCTCCTTGTCCGGATGACCGATCGCCTCGAACAGCCGGCGGGTGTGGCTCGGCGTGCAGGCGTCGTCGGCCAGGTTGCCGATCACCAACGCAGGCACGGCGATGTCGCGTCCACATTTCACACCGTCGCCGTTGGCGTCGTCGTAGCTCCATTGCGACAGCCAGCTACGCAAGGTGCAAAACCGCGCCAGCCCGACCGGGCCCATGTTCACCACCTGCGGATCACCCAGATAACACGTGCCCGGGGTTCGTTCGTTCGGGTCGACCGTCGGGTCCAGCCAGCGTGGGTCGGCCATGGTGCCGTGCACGACGAAAGCGAATTCATCGTTCGGGCGGCCGGCCTCCTTCAGCTCAGCGAGTTTGTCCTTCACCCACGCGGTGATACGCCGGTTGCGGTCGATCTGCGCTTGCCGGTAGCGAGCCAGGAATTCCTCGGTGTAGGGCGGCTGATTGGGATTGTCCGGGTTGTAGAGGTCCAGCTCCGGATCGCGCTTGGTCGGGTCGGATTCGTCCAGGATCGACGCATCCAGCCATTCGGTCAGCGTGCCGTGCCGGCTGATGTGGGCGGCCAGCAGCATGATGCCGTCGGCGGCGGGCAGATCCAGCTGGGTCAGGTCGGGGCCGTCGCCCGACGGGCTCGACCTGACGGTCGCGTGCTGGGCCTGCTGCTGATAGAACAGCGACAGCGAGCCGCCGCCGCTCCAGCCGGCCAGCACCACCTTGCGGTAACCCAGCCGCTCCTTGGCGTCCCTGACCGCCGCACCGAGGTCCTCGACCACCTTCTCCATCAGCAGTGCCGAGTCGGTGCCGCGAAATCGGCTGTTGCAGTAAATGACATGGTGGCCGGCGCGGGCCAGTCCGTTCATCATCGGTAAGTAAGCTCCGCCGCCGATGGGATGCATGAACACCAGCACCGTGTCGGACGGCTTGTTCTTCGGCTTGAGCAGGTGACTCTCGAGTACCACCAGCTCGGCGAGGCCGCCGTAGACATCGCGTACCCCGGAATTATTCTGGAACGCAACCAGATACGGGATCCGGTCGTACTCGTGCTTGATGGCTGTGGTCGTCATCTAGTGTTGTCCTAGGTCGTGCGCCAGCACTTCTGCTGACGGGGTGAGGCGGCGGCGGGTGTCGACGGCGATCACCTGCCAGTCCACATTCGAGAACTCGTCGAACTTGCGGCGTGCGCGTTCGCGGGCTTTTTCCGGTGCGCCGTGGTGAACCCCTTGCGGCGCATGGGTAATCAGCCCTGGCGGCATCGGGATGCCATAGAGCGATCCGCCGTGGAAGAAGGCGATCTCGTCGTAGTCGACGTTGCGGTGATACCACGGCGTGCGCTCGGTGCCCGGCACGCCTTCGGCCGGCCTGGGCAGAAAGTTCATCACGTACACGCCCGTAGCCTGCATGAACAGATGCACGGTGGGCGGCAGATGCACGCTATTGGAAGTGACCACGTTGTAGTCGTCGATGTTGAACGTGAACGCAAAGTTGTCACCGCGCCAGCCTTCCACATCGAGCGGATTGTGTTGATAGAACAGCGTTGTCGGGCCGCCTTCATGCACCAGCCGCACCTCGTACTCGTCGCGGCCGTCATCGTCAACCGGCGCAGGTTCGGGGATGGTGGCCTGCGACGGGTCGAACGGAAAGTGCCGGCCCAGCGCGCCGGGCGGTGGAACCCGGAACTCATCGGTGGCCTCGATCATCAACAACGTGGTCTCGCTGTCCGGCAGCTGGCGCCAGGTGGTGGCCTTCGGCAGATACACCCAGTCGCCCTGGCGATAACGCAGCGGCCCGAACTCGGTGTGCAATTCACCGGCGCCGGCATGCACGAAGCACAGCAGATCCCCGTCGACGTGCCGGATGTAAAACGGCATCGCCTCGCTGCGGCGCGACAGCGAGATACGGCAGTCGGGATTGGAGAACATCAGCAGCGGCCCGCCGTCGGCATCGGTGGCATCGCTGGGTTTGAGCTCGCTACTCAGAACATCGAGGGGGCGCAGGGGTCCGACAGCGCGATAAGCGGTGGGGTCATGGCGGCGGTACATGTTGGCGGTTCGGCCGGTGAACCCGCCGCGGCCCAGCTCATCGTCCTTGAGGCCATCCAGATCGGCATGCAGGCGCCGTGGTGTCTTGCCTTTGCGCAGGTGAACGAAGGATTCCATGGGTAACTCCCGGTTGGCGCGCTAGAACTGAAAGTGACATTACTTTTTCTTTTGTGGTGGCACAAGGTCGTCGAGCGTGGGGCCTTTGGACGGTATTTGGCTCGTTCGCGTCCATAACCCACACACTCGACGAAGTTACGGCGTCAGAAGCCGCCGGCCACCCGCACCACTGCCCGGCCGGAGAACGCGCCGGCACGCACCTGGTCGATGACGTCGATCACGTCTTTGACGTCGACCTCGGTCGTCATCTCAGCCAGATGCCGTGGCCGCAGCGAATCATCAAGGCGAGCCCACAATTTTCGGCGCGGGCCGATCGGCATTTGTACGGAGTCCATCCCGAGCAACGCCACACCACGCAGGATGAACGGCATCACGGTGGTATGCAGGGCGGCGCCGCCGGTCAGTCCGCTGCAGGCCACCGCACCACCGTAGTCGACGGCGCTGAGCACGTCGGCCAGCGTCGCACCGCCCACACAGTCGATGCCCGCGGCCCAGCGCGCCTTGGCCAGCGGACGCGGCTTGGCGTCCGGATCGGCCGGTAGCCGCCCGATAACCTCCGCCGCGCCAAAGCTTTTCAAGCGATCCGCAGCCTGCGGCTTACCACTGGAGGCCACCACCTGGTAACCGGCGCCGGCGAGCAGGTCCACGCTGACCGTGCCGACGCCGCCGCTGGCACCAGTCACGACGATCGGCCCGGCGTCGGTCGCCACACCCCAGTCGATGAGCGCCTGCACACTCATCGCCGCGGTGAAACCCGCGGTGCCGATCGCGGCTGCTTCGAACGGACTCAGCCCATCGAGCTTGACCACCTGATCGGAGGGCACGCGGGCGTATTCGGCGTAGCCGCCGTGATGGCCCGTCCCGATTTGATAACCGTGGGCCACCACCGCATCGCCCACCGCGAATTCGCGTGACCCAGACTCGACGACCTCGCCGGCCAGATCAATCCCCGGTACCACCGGATAGTCGCGAACCACGCCGCCGCCGGGCGTCAGTGCCAGCGCATCTTTGAAGTTGACACTGGAATAGAGCACTCGAATGGTCACGTCACCCGGTGGCAGATCGGCGGCGCTCAGCGTTTCGACCGCGGTGG
The DNA here is from genome assembly GCA_002101905.1 of Mycobacterium shimoidei. Taxonomy (GTDB): domain Bacteria; phylum Actinomycetota; class Actinomycetes; order Mycobacteriales; family Mycobacteriaceae; genus Mycobacterium; species Mycobacterium shimoidei. The sequence goes on from LQPU01000048.1 coordinate 11,008, forward strand.
TGATCCGATCCCCGTCCTTGCGCGCCATCAGCGCGTGAAAGGTTTCCATGAACCCGACGCTAGCCCTCGGTCGATGCCAGCGAGAAGTGCACCGTGACCGAACGAGGACGACTTTGATATCCATAACGGATGGATTCTTTTCCGATTGGTTGCTTTTCGGTGCGTCGCGTTGGCTTCGGAGCGATGCAGCTGCCTGGCCCCGGGGTGTTAGGGCCGCCCCGGGACCGCGAACAGGCGTTGGCTGTATTGCGGCGCGCCGTCGAACTCGGTGTCGACCACATCGACACTGCGCAGTTCTACGGTCCGGATGTCGCCAACGAACTGATCCGCGAGGCGCTCTTTCCATATCCAGCGAATCTGGCACTGGTGAGCAAGGTAGGTGCTCGCCGCGATGACAGCGGGGGATGGTTGCCGCTGGAGGATCCCGCCGATTTGCGGCGCGACATCGAGGCGAACTTGCAGACCCTCGGCGTTGACCAGCTGGCCGCCGTCAACCTGCGCCTGATTGACAGTGACGAGCCGGATCAACGCTTCGACGATCAGCTTTCGGTGATGATCGAGGCCCGCGACGAGGGACTAATCGGCGGAATAGGCCTTAGTGAGATCAAATTTGCGCATCTACTACACGCCTTGGAGCGCACCGATATCGTGTGTGTCCAAAACGCCTTCAACCTCATCGATCGCTCTTCGGCCGCTGTCCTGGATGAGTGCACTGCCCGCGGGATCGCGTTCGTGCCGTTCTTCCCCTTGGGATCGGCTTTCGTACAACCGAATCCGGTGCTGGGCAACGATCTGGTGCAACGCATCGCCACGCAACTCGGCTATACCGCGCCCCAGATCGTCCTTGCATGGACATTGAGTGTGGCGCCTAACGTAGTGCTGATCCCGGGCACGTCCTCTGTCCAACACCTGGAGGAGAACCTGGCCGTCGCGGACATCGAGCTCGACGACGACACCCGCGCCAAGCTGACCGCAATCGCCGCTTAGGCTTCTACGATGCTGCGTCCGCTCGCGCCCGAGCCGTTCACGCCTCCCACCGACCACGATATTCTGCCATCGGAGCGGCGTGAATTCGCCCTGACCTCAGGGCAATACGATGCGCAATCGCTCCCAGCCGCGGACCGTCGAGGTCGGCGCCAGCTGCGCGGTCTCGTAATCGATGTCCCACTCGGGCCAGCGGTTGAGCAACTCGTCGAGCGCGACCCGGCCTTCCAGGCGCGCCAGGTTTGCGCCGAGGCAATAGTGCAAACCCTTGCCGAACGTCAGATGCGAGCCGTCGTTGCGGTGGAGGTTGAACGTGTCCGGGTCGGTGAAGCGGCGAGGGTCGCGGTTGGCCGCGCCGAACAGCAGCAGCATCGCGCTTCCGGCCGGCACCGTGGTGCCGTAGCACTCGAAATCGGTTGCCATCCAACGTGCGACGTGCGGGCCGGTCGGCTCGAAGCGCAGCGTCTCGTCAACCGACCGATTCAGCAATGACCGATCGTGCAACACGTCGCGGCGCTGATCGGGGTGCTCGGCGAACACCTTGGCCAGCCAGCCGATGAGGCGACCGGTCGTCTCGTTGCCGGCGCCCGCCACCACCTGGGTGTAGCGCAACACTTCGTCACGAGTCAGCTTCCGCGTCACCCCGTTCTCGTCAGTGAATTCGACGTTGAGCAGCGCGGTCATCAGATCGTCGGAGGGATTCTTGGCCCGCCAGTCGATGTAGTCGGCGTAGATGCGCCCGTCGGCGATCTTGTCAGGGTCGACGACCTTCATCGGCGCGCCGGCCTTGGTCCGCAGGTTTGCGTCGTTGGCGTCGCGCACGCTGATTTGCTCGTCTTCCGGGATGCCCAGGAGCATGCCGATCACCCGCATCGGCATCATCGCGGCCAGCTCGGCGATGATGTCGAACCCGTCCGTGCCGACCAGCGGGTCAAGGCAGCGCTGACAGAATCGGCGGATCTGGTCTTCGATGGCGGCCATCCGCCGCGGCGTGAAGACCCGCGACATCAGGCCGCGCAGCATCGTGTGCACGGGCGGGTCTTGGAACATCATGACGCCGGGCGGCATGTCGAAATCGGACTGGATGAGTTCGAGGATGTCGCCTCGGCTGTTGGAAAAGGTCTCCCAGTTGGCAAGCGCCTTTTCGACGTCGGCGTAGCGGGAGAGTGCCCAGAAGTCGTAGCGCTCGTTGTAGTAGATCGGCGCTTCTTCACGCAGCCGCGCATAGACCGGGTAAGGGTCGGCGACGATGTCGACGTCGTAGGGGTCGTAGTAGACGTCCGTCTCGTTGGCGATCGTCATAACGCCTGCTCCCCGTCCCTTGTTTGGGCGATCGCCCAATTACTAGGCTGAGCCCATGTCTAGCAGCCCCTCCGGCGATAGGTCAAGGGTTGGCGCTCGCGATTCGCAGACCCGCCGCGCGCTGATCCGAGCGACGGCCGAGCTCATGATCGAAGAGGGCTACGCCGCCGCGACGTCACGCCGGGTGGCTGCCAAGGCCGGTGTCCGGCCGGCGTTGGTGCACTACTACTTCCCGAGCATGGACGATCTGTTCGTGGCCACTTTGCGGGCCGGCGCGGAGAGCACCCTGCAGCGTCAGCTCCAGGCATTGGCCGGCGACGAGCCGCTGCACACGCTGTGGCGGCTCAACAGCACGCAGGGCGCCCAACTGCTGCTCGAGTTCATGGCATTGGCCAACCACCGCAAGGCAATTCGCAGTGAGATCGCGGCGTACGCCGAACGGTACGGGGAGATGGAGACCGCCGCGCTGACGCAGGCCATGCGCGCCCATGGTGTCGACATGCAGAAGTTCCCACCCGTGGTGATGTCGATGATCCTGACCAGCCTCGCCCGCATCATGCTGCTCGAGCAAAGCCTCGGCATCGAACGCGGCCACGACGCGGTCCAGGAGTTCATCGGCCGCTATCTGGAGCGTTTCGAAGTCTCCTCGTCGCCCGCCGAAGAGTCCGGTTGATCGGGCCAAAAAAGTGTCCTGACCACCACTGCGGGCCTCGTAGCATCTAAGGCTATGAGCGAACAGCTGTGGAACTTCGCCGGCATCGAAGCCGGCGCCAGCGACCTTCAGGCGGCCGTCCAGACCACCCACGGTCTGCTCGACGAGGGCCGGGGTTCGCTGACGACGCTGATGGCAGCGTGGACCGGGGCCGGCTCGGAGGCCTACCAGGCTGTGCAGAACCGTTGGGACCGCACCGCGACGGAACTCAACGAAGCGCTGCAGAACCTGGCGAACACAATCAGCGAGGCCGGTCAGGCGATGGCTCAAACCGAAGCCGGCGTGACCGGAATGTTCAGCTAGCCCCTATTTCTTCGCGCCGAGCGTGCGTCCAGCCGCACGTTGAGCATCGAACGTGCGGCTAGCCGCACAACGGGCGGGGGTGGCTCCAGCTAGCCCTGCTACTTCAGCTCCGACGACGACAGGCCCAGCAACCGTCGCGCGACCACCAGCAGCTGAATCTGCTGCGTGCCCTCGAAGATGTCCATGATCTTCGAGTCGCGCGCCCACTTCTCCAGCAGGGACTGCTCGGAATAGCCGATCGTGCCGGCCAATTCGACTGCCTTACAGGTGATGTCGCTGCCCACCCGGCCGGCTTTGGCTTTGGCCATCGACGCTTCCTTGGAGTTGGGGATCTGGTTGTCGGCTTGCCACGCCGCGCGCACGGTCAGCAGGTAGCTGGCCTCCCAGTCGGCCTCCATCCGCAGGAATTCGGCGGCGGGCGCGCTTTGCGCATGCGATGGCTTGTCGTAGGAAATCTCCACGCCGGCGTTGGTCAGAATCGTCCGTAATTCCTCCAGCGCCGCGCGGGCAACCCCGAGGGCCATCGCCGCGACCACTGGGCGGGTGTTGTCGAACGTCTCCATCACCCCGGCAAACCCTTTGCCGGGTTCGATCTCGGGGTTGCCGAGCAAATTGTCCTTGGGTATCCGGACGTTGTCGAAGCGGATCACGGCGGTGTCGGAGCCCTTGATGCCGAGCTTCTTCTCCAGCCGCTCCACCGTGACACCGGGGTGCTCGCGCGGCACGACGAACGACTTGATCGCCGGGCGACCCTTCGATTTGTCCAAGGTCGCCCACACCACGATGTGGGTGGCACGCGAACCAGCGGTGACGAAGATCTTTTCGCCGTTGATCACGTATTCGTCGCCGTCGAGTTTGGCGGTCGTCGATACCGCGGCCGAGTCGGACCCGAATCCGGGCTCGGTGATGGCCATCGCAGCCCAGACCTTGCCGAACCGCTTCAACTGCTCGTCGGTGGCCACACCGGAGATCGCGGCATTGCCAAGGCCTTGGTAGGGGATCGACAGCATCATCGCCGCGTCGCCCCAACTGGCCTCCATCGTCTGCAGGACCGCTGCCATGTTGGCACCGTTGCGGTTTTCTCCGTTGGTTTCGCTGCTGCGAAACGCGTCGGCGCCGGCCATGTCGAGGGTGTTGGATGCCGCGGCTCCCTCGAAGAGGTGCGCCAAGGTATCGAGCTCGACGGGGTAGGCGTGTTCCTTCAGGTCGTACTTGCGTGCGATCGGCCGCATGAGCTCGGCACCGGCTGCATGCGCATTGTCGATGACGGCGTGCAGCTTTTTGGGAAGTTCCAGATTGATTGTCATGGTTGGTCTTTCGCTTGCAGGTCCGGGGGCACTTCTAGATGACCATGACGCCCTCGGCGACGCCGATGGCCCGCAGGTCGCGGTACCAGCGTTCGACGGGGTGTTCCTTGGTGTAGCCGTGGCCGCCGAGCAGTTGCACGCCGTCCAAACCGATTTGCATGCCCTTGTCGGCGCCGAGCCGTTTGGCAAGTGCCGCTTCCCGATTGAACGGCAGGCCCTGTTCGGCGCGCGCGGCACCACGCCAGGTGATCAGCCGCAATCCGTCGAGTTCGATCGCGATGTTGGCGCACATGAATGCCACCGACTGGCGGTGGGCGATCGGCTCGCCGAACGCTTCGCGTTCCTTGACGTAGGGGACGACGTAGTCGAGCACCGCGTGAGACGTGCCGACCGCCAGTGCGGCCCAACCCAATCGGGACAGCGCGATCGCATCCGAGTAGTCCTCGTCGGTCGCCCCGTCTTCACCGAGCCGTGCGCTCAGCGGCACCGATACCTTGTCGAGTTCGACCTGGCCCAGCGCCGCCGCGCGCAGACCCATGCTCGGGTCGGGCTTGACCGTCAGACCCTGCGTCGACGATTCGACGATGAAAAGCGCCGGCTTGCCGTTCAGCTGCGCGGCGACGATGAACACCTCGGCGTCGGCGGCCGCGGGGACCAACGACTTCACCCCGTCGAGGCGGTAGCCGCTGGGCGTACGCACGGCAGTGGTCTTCAGGTTGGTCGGGTCGAACAACGGCTGCGGCTCGGCGATCGCCACGCAAGCCTGTGGCACGTTGTCGCCCGCAAATTCCTTGAGATACGTGGCCTGCTGATCAGCGCTGCCCCAATGGGTGAGCGCCGCGGCCACACCGGCGGGCGCGAGGATCGGCAGCGCCAAGCCCATGTCGCCATACGCCAGCGCCTCGGCGACCAGGACGTTGGTGACGCTCGAGCGGTGCTCGGCGATGCCTTCGAAGTCTTCTGGCACGTTGACCGCCGTGATCCCCAACTCCGCCGCCTTGGCGACCAGATCGGGGGGATAGGTGGTCGCTTCGTCGGCCTCGGCCGCGGCGGGCCGCAGGACTTCTTCGGCGAACTGTCGGACGGTTTCGACGATCAGCTTCTGGTCGTCGTCGGGGGTCAGGTCGAAGTAGCCCTTGCCGCTTGCCTTCAGCCGGGTCGGCCCGCCGCCGCGACCCTGCACCCGCTTGAACTGCCGGGTGGTGGCGCCGGCCGCCGAGAATGCGGTCTTGACGCCGTAGCGCAAGGTCCGGTTCAGCGGATCGCGCAGGTGATATTTGTCCAGGAATTCCTGGCCGACGAGCGGCGTGAGCAGCGCCATGCCGATGTCGACCCCGGTTCGCCTGCGTTTGTACTCACCGACGCCGGTCTTTCGCCCGGTTCGCTTGTGGCGTCCGTTGGTGCTGGGAATGGTGTTGGTCATGTCAGCAGCCTCGCTGGTTGGCTTGATGCGATACCACTACCTTACTCCAGAGTAAGATAGGTCGGGTCTGTTAGATAATTCACACCGCGGACCGGCGCTAAACGGAAGGCGCCGCCGGCGTAGCTATCTCCGCAGTCGGCTCAGCACCGCATCGTGCAACAGGCCGTTAGTGGCCAGCGCGGTTCCACCGTGCGGTCCGGGGACGCCGTCCAAGTCGCTGAACGTTCCGCCCGCTTCGCGGACCAGCACGTCTAGGGCCGCCAGGTCCCATACCGACACTTCGGGCTCGGCGGCGATGTCCACGGCTCCCTCGGCCACCAGGCAGTACGACCAGAAGTCGCCGTACGCGCGCACCCGCCAGACCTCGTCGGTCAAACCGATGAAGCGCTCGCGCAGGCCGCGCTGCGCCCAGCCGGACAGGCTGGAAAACGACAAGCTGGCCGCGCTGAGATCGGCCACCGACGACACCGAGAGCCGACGCGGCGCCGACCCGCCGGTCTTGCCGAACGCCCCCTCGCCGCTGGCCGCCCACCATCGTCGCTGCAGGGCAGGGGCGCTGACGACGCCGATGCGCGGAACGCCGTCGTCGAGCAACGCGATCAGGCTGGCCCATACCGGCACGCCACGTACGAAATTTTTGGTGCCGTCGATCGGGTCGATGACCCACTGGCGTCCGGCCAAAGTCGTTGAGCCGCCGAATTCTTCGCCTACCACGCTGTCGTCGGGGCGCTCGCGTTCCAGCACTGCACGCAACTCGGTTTCGACGGCCCGGTCCGCGTCGGTCACTGGCGTGAGGTCAGGTTTGGTGTCGATCTGCAGATCCAGCGCGCCGAACCGGGCGACGGTCAGCTCGTCGGCGTGGTCGGCCAGCGCCAATGCCACTGCAAGATCGGTCTTCATGGGTGCAGTCCTACCATGGCCAGGTGGGTTGGGAATTCGGCGTGCTGCTCCTACTGGTCGCGATTCTCGCGGTGTTCTTGGCCCCGCGGTTCATCCGTCGCGGTCCGTACAGTGACGCGCTGCAGGGCACGCTGCTCGTCACCGGGGTCAGCCCGCGACCGGACGCCACCGGCGAGCAATTCGTCACCATCGCGGGCATCATCAACGGGCCGACCGTCAATGAGCACCCGGTGTATCAACGTATGGCTGTCAATGTTGATGACTGGCCGACGATGGGTCAGCTGATGCCGGTGGTGTACTCGCAGAAGAATCCGGACAACTGGAGCTTCGCGCCGCCCGGGTCGACCGTCGACTAGCAGAGCCACCGAGCGTTGTGGCCAGGTGGTGCAGCATCGCAACAAACGTAATCGCCCACGCCGCCAGGGCGATCCAGCTCTCGTGGGCGCCGATGGATTGCACGATCGGCAAGTGGTCGGCCTTTCCCAGATAATCGCCGCCGACCCCGTACATGCCCAGCGGGAAAACCACGCTCCACAGCGGCGCCTCGTAGCGCAGCGGGATGCGATGCACCACGTGCTTCCAGATGCCGGCGGCGATCAGCGGCGGTATCAGCCACGTGCCGAAGGCCCAGAACACCACTGACGTTCCCGCGACCAGGCCGCGGGTGGCGTCGACCATCGGCGCATGCGCCATCTCCACGATCCGGGCGCCGGCGACCACGGTGATCGCGGTGGCACCCATCGACACCCAGTACGGCGGAGTGAGGTCCTCGGGTTTCAGTCCGTAGAGCAGCATGCGCGCGCCGACGAAGATCCCCGCAGCGGCGTATAGGAATACGCCGACCGACCAGGAGAACACCGCCAGCAGCGCCAGTTCCCGTCGCCCCGTTTCCAATTCGGGCTCCAGTGCGGCGGCCAGCACGGCGACCGACTCACTGGCGACCACCCAGATGAACCAGGTGCCGTTCGCGTACTTCAAGACCGGCCGGTGAGTGGTGCGCAAACAGGCCGTCCACGGCACCACGTAGCCGAGCACCAGCCAGGCCAGCCAACCGACCAGTAGCAGCGCCGACGCAATCCGGTAATGGCTGTCGACGGCCAGTCGGGTTCCCAGCACATCGGCGGCGGCGACAAAGGTGAACGACCCGAACGCGCGGCGCGGATCCTGCAGGTCTGCGATGAGGTCGGCGCGGAAGGCGATGATTCGCACCGCGGTAACGATCAGCAGGACGGCGAAAGCCCCGCAGGCCAGCCACAGCAACGCCACCGAGAGCGGGTACGCGCCGTGGTTGTGCATCGCGATCGACACGATGCCGGTGGCCATCACCAGCGCGAAGTAGCCGGGGTGCAGGGTTCGTACCGCTTCGTGGACACCGGTCGTGCCGGCTGTATCAGTAAGGGACACCAGTCTTCCGCCACTTCCGCCCGCCGGTGCCCGGCTCATCCGGGGGCCTCGCGACCCGGCTGCGATGACAATATAGGGCCGCCGCAGGTATCAGAGCGGATAACTCCACACACGCACCGCGGCAAAACACCTGCCGGCGGCGATCGAGGTCAGGAGGGTGCAGGCAGGTCCGGGAGGTGCTGGTGAGTCGCGATCGCTAGTCGGTTCCAAACGTTGATCGTCGCGATCGCCATCAGCAAGTGAACGATTCCGCCTTCGTCGAAGTGGGCGGTGACATCGCTCCAGACCGAGTCGGGCACACCCTCATCGGCGATGCGGGTGACCGCTTCGGTGAGGGCGATGGCGGCTCGTTCCGGGTCGGTGAACAAGTCAGGTGCTTCGCGCCACGCTGAGAGCACATCGAGGCGGCGTTGGTCCTCGCCGGCTTTCCGGGCGTCGCGGTTATGCATGTCCAGACAGAAGGCGCATCCGTTGATCTGTGACGCGCGGATCTTGATCAGTTCATGCAGTTTCGGGTCTAGGCCGCTCATGGCCAGATAGCGCTCCATGCCTAGGACAGCGTGATAGGCCTCGCGATCGACGCCGTTGACGTCGAGGCGTTGGTGTCCGGTGCCCATCGGCGGATCTCCTTCTGTCAGCAACGGCTGCGACCGCGGCTAGCCGTGACAGACGCGCAACAGCTCGGTCAGGCTAGCCAATTTGACCCGCGGCCGTCCGTGCGGCTCGCCGGCGGAACGCTCGTACTCGTCGATCAGCTTCCAGTGCGCGTCGGTGACGAGTTTGGGTTGACGGGAGGCCAGCAATTCGGCGAGCTTCTCGGCATGGTCGGCCCCGAAGTCCGCCAAGTCGGCGCTGGACAAGTCCGCGAGCAGGGTGTCGACGGTGTCCTGCGCGTCCTTCTTGTTGGTGCCGATCACCCCGGTGGGGCCACGCTTGATCCAGCCGACGACGTATTCGTTTCGCCTGCCCGCGACCCGGCCGCCGCTGTTGGGGATCGTTCCGGTTTTCTCGTCGAACGGCAGCCCCGGGGTCGGCACCCCGCGATAGCCCACCGAGCGCACCACCAGCTGCACAGGTAGCTCGTCGCGCATACCGGTGTCCTTGGCCACCACCCGACCGTCTTCGCTGACCAGCTCGTTGCGCCCGAGCACGATTCGCTCGACCTTGCCGTCGCCCTTGATCTCGATGGGAGAGGTAAAGAAACGGAAGACGAGTCGGCGGTGACCCGGGCGGGGCTCGCGGGTCGCGTATTCCCGCAGCACCTTGATGTTCTGCTTGCACGTCTTGCCGACCGCGGCCGCGTCCTCGTCGCTGATGCCCTGGAGATCTGCGGGATCGACCACGACGTCGACGTCCTGGAGCGCCGCCAGAGTGCCCAGCTCACGCAGCTCCAGCGTCGTGAACGCAGTCTGTAGCGGTCCCCGGCGACCTATGATCACCACTTCCTGGACAGCGCACGGGCGCAACGAATCCAACGCGTGATCGGCGATATCGGTCCGGGCCAGCTCATTCGGGTTGCTCACCAGAATGCGCGCGACGTCCAGCGCGACATTGCCATTACCGATCACCACCGCACGCGAACCGGACAGATCGGGCGACATCTGCTCGAAGTGTGGATGGGCGTTGTACCAGCCCACGAAGTCGACGGCGGCGATACTGCCCGGCAGATCCTCGCCGGGAATGCCCAGCGATCGATCCGATTGCGCCCCGACGGCATAGATCACCGCGTCGTAGCGCTCGGCCAGTTCGGCGGCCTCGATGTGCTCGCCCACCACCACGTTTCCGAAGAAGCGGAACCGGGGGTCGTCAGCGATCTTTTCGAATTGCCTGCTGACCGACTTGATCTTGGGGTGGTCGGGCGCCACACCGGAGCGCACCAGACCCCACGGTGTCGGCAGCATTTCCAGCATGTCCACGGCCACGTCGATTCGATCCGACGAATCGGCGGCGTTCAGCAGCGATGCCGCGGCGAAAAAGCCCGAGGGACCGGAGCCGACGATCGCGACGTGGTAAGGACGCATATACCTCGATGCTAACGGCTACCGGTGCGTAGGCTGCGTTGGTCGATCGGCCGGTAACCTGGGCAGCTGTGGAACCAGACCGTCAGGCCGACATCGCGGCGCTTGACTCCACGCTGACCACCGTGGAGCGGGTGCTCGATATCGAGGGTCTGCGTAGCCGCATCGAGAAGCTCGAACACGAGGCGTCCGACCCGAAGCTGTGGGACGACCAGGCCCGCGCCCAGCGGGTGACCAGCGAGCTGTCCCACGCCCAGGGCGAGTTGCGCCGGGTCGAAGAGCTGCGCCGCCGCCTCGACGACCTGCCGGTGCTCTATGAACTGGCAGTCGAAGAAGAGTCTGCCGACGAGCTGGCGGCGGCGGACGCCGAACTCAAGGCGCTGCGTGCCGACGTCGAGGCCATGGAAGTCCGCACCCTGCTATCCGGCGAATACGACGAGCGGGAGGCGCTGGTCACCATCCGCTCGGGGGCCGGCGGGGTGGACGCCGCCGACTGGGCCGAAATGCTGATGCGGATGTATATCCGCTGGGCCGAGCAGCACAACTACCCCGTCGAGGTGTTCGACATCTCCTACGCCGAAGAGGCCGGCATCAAAAGCGCGACGTTCGCCGTGCATGCCCCGTTCGCCTACGGCACGCTCTCGGTGGAACAGGGCACCCATCGGCTGGTGCGGCTCAGCCCGTTCGACAACCAGCATCGGAGACAGACGTCGTTCGCCGAGGTCGAGGTGCTGCCGGTGGTGGAGACCACCGACCACATCGACATCCCCGAAGGCGACATCCGGGTAGACGTCTACCGCTCCAGCGGGCCCGGCGGCCAATCGGTCAACACCACCGACTCGGCGGTGCGGCTCACCCACATTCCCACCGGGATCGTCGTCACCTGTCAGAACGAGAAGTCGCAGCTACAAAACAAGGTGGCGGCGATGCGGGTTCTTCAGGCGAAGTTGTTGGAGCGCAAGCGCTTAGAAGAACGCGCAGAGCTCGACGCGTTGAAGGGGGACGGCGGCAGCTCGTGGGGTAACCAGATGCGCTCGTACGTACTGCACCCCTATCAGATGGTCAAGGATTTGCGCACCGACTACGAGGTCGGTAATCCGACGGCCGTGTTGGACGGGGACATCGACGGGTTCCTGGAAGCGGGAATCCGGTGGCGCAACAGGCGAGATGACGACTCATAGCTATCTCGCTTTTTCCATGGCCGACCGCTGGCACAACTTCTGGCACGGCGAGATCGGCGAATGGATTTTGTCCAAGGGCCTGCGGATCACCCTGCTGGTGCTCGGCGCGCTGCTGGCAGCCCGCTTCATCACGTGGATGGTCGGGAAAATCACCAAACGCCTCGAAGAGGGCTTCCAGACCGGCGACGCGTTGGTGCGCTCGGAGGCCTCCAAGCACCGCCAAGCCGTCGCATCGGTGATTTCCTGGGTTTCACTGGTGCTTCTGGGCGTCGTGGTTGCGGTCAAGATCACCAACATTCTCAACGTGCCGGTCGGCTCGTTGGTCGCGCCTGCTGCGGTGCTGGGTGCCGCGCTGGGCTTCGGCGCCCAAAAGCTGGTTCAGGACCTGCTCAGCGGATTTTTCATCATCACCGAAAAGCAGTACGGCTTCGGCGATCTCGTGCAGCTGAGCATGGTGGGCGCGCCCACTGAGGCGCTCGGGACCGTCGAAGAGGTCACTTTGCGGGTGACCAAGCTGCGGACGCCCGACGGCGAGGTTTACACCGTCCCCAACGGCAACATCGTCAGGTCGTTGAACCTGTCCAAGGACTGGGCGCGCGCCGTCGTCGACATCCCGGTACCGACCAGCGCCGACCTCAACCTGGTCAACGACGTGCTACATCAGGTGTGCGAAACCGCCATGGACGACACCCCGTTGCGGGACCTGTTGTTGGACAAGCCCGCCCTGATGGGCGTGGAGAGCATCGAACTCGACACCGTCAACCTGCGGATGGTGGCGCGCACACTGCCCGGCAAGCAATTCGAGGTGGGACGACGGCTGCGGGCTCAGGTGGTGCGGGCGCTCGGCCGTGCCGGCGTCGTCACCGTGGGCGGCGCCTCCCCGACCATCGGGGCTATCGACCCGCCCGCGGCGGTCAGCGATTCTGAGGAAGAAACGCAGGGGTCGGTGCGCACGCGGTGAAATCCACGCTCGCACGCCTCAAAGACACGGTCAAGCTGTGGCTGACCGATGCGGTGAGGCTCAGACCGACCAAAGAAGGCAACGGTGAACGCGGCTGGCCGGGATATCTGTTCGGTGGTCGGGTCCGTACGTCCACCGTCGTGCTGATCGCCGCCTTCTGCGCGGTGTGGTGGACATACGACACCTACAAACCGGAACCCCCGCCACCCGCGCCGCAGGTCGTGCCGCCCGGCTTTGTGCCCGACCCCAACTACACCTGGGTACCCCGCACTCGCGTCCAGCAGCCGCCGTCGACGGTCACGGTGACCAAAACAGTGCCGCCACCGCCGACAACGACGCCCCCGCCGCCGACCACTACTACGACGACGCCCCCGCCGTTCCAGCTGCCTGTCTTGCCGCCGCCGTTCGGGCCGGCGACGTCGGCATCGACGCCGCCTCCTCCGACCCCGCCGCCGCCTGCGCCGCCGCCGTTGCTTCCGCCGTTGCCGGGGTTGCCGGGACCGCCGCAGTAGCGGTTTGGTCGGTCCTGCCAAAACTCGCAGTTAGACTGGCGTGCCGTGATGATCGCCCTGGACCGTGTCAGCAAGCAGTACAAGTCGTCTGCTCGCCCTGCGCTGGACAACATCAACGTCACCATCGACAAGGGCGAGTTTGTCTTCCTGATCGGTCCGTCCGGATCGGGCAAATCCACGTTCATGCGGCTGCTGCTGGGCGCCGAAACCCCCACCACCGGCGATGTGCGGGTGTCGAAGTTCCACGTCAACACGCTGCCCGGACGCCACATCCCCAAGCTGCGCCAGGTGATCGGCTGTGTCTTCCAGGACTTCCGGCTGCTGCAGCAAAAGACGGTGTTCGAAAACGTCGCATTCGCGCTGGAGGTCATCGGTAAGAAACCCGACGTCATCAACCGGGTGGTGCCTGACGTCCTGGAAATGGTCGGCCTTTTTGGCAAAGCCAACCGACTGCCGCACGAGCTGTCCGGCGGCGAACAGCAGCGCGTTGCAATAGCCCGCGCGTTCGTCAACCGGCCGCTGGTGCTGCTGGCCGACGAGCCCACCGGCAACCTCGACCCGGAAACCAGCCGCGACATCATGGACCTGCTGGAGCGCATCAACCGCACCGGTACCACGGTGCTGATGGCCACCCACGACCATCACATCGTCGACTCGATGCGCCAGCGCGTGGTGGAGTTGTCGCTGGGCAGGCTGGTGCGCGACGAACAGCGCGGCGTCTACGGGATGGACCGCTGAGTGCGCTTCTCATTCCTGTTCAACGAGGTCCTGACCGGTCTTCGTCGCAACGTCACCATGACCATCGCGATGATTTTGACGACGGCCATCTCGATCGGCCTGTTCGGCGGCGGTCTGCTGGTCGTCCGGTTGGCCGACAATTCCCGCAATATCTACCTCGATCGGGTGGAGTCGCAGGTTTTCTTGACCGACGACATCTCCGCCAACGACTTAACCTGCGACAGCGCGCCCTGCAAGGCGTTGCGGGAGAAGATCGAGGCCCGCGACGACGTCAAGTCTGTGCGGTTCGTCAACCGTGAAGACGCCTACCAAGACGCCATCCGCAAATTTCCCGAGTTCAAGGACGTGGCAGGCAAGGAGTCGTTTCCGGCATCATTCATTGTCAAGCTGGAAAACCCCGAGCAGAACAAGGAATTCGACGACTCGATGCGGGGCCAGCCGGGCGTGCTCAACGTGCTCAACGAGAGAAAGCTGATCGACCGGTTGTTCGCGGTGCTCGACGGTTTGTCCAACGCAGCCTTCGCAGTGGCTCTGGTACAGGCAATCGGGGCGATCCTGTTGATCGCCAACATGGTTCAGGTGGCGGCCTATACCCGGCGCACCGAGATCGGCATCATGCGCCTGGTCGGCGCGAGCCGCTGGTTCACCCAGCTGCCGTTTCTGCTCGAGGCCATGGTGGCGGCCACCCTCGGCGTCATCATCGCGGTCGTGGGCCTGATTCTGGTACGGGGACTGTTCCTCGAGAACGCGCTCAAGCAGTTCTACCAAGCTCATCTGATCGCGCGGGTCGACTCCGCCGACATCCTGTACATCTCGCCGATCCTGCTGGTGGTGGGGGTGGCGATGGCCGCGCTGACGGCGTACGCGACCTTGCGTATCTACGTGCGGCGGTAGTCGTGGCCAAGAAGCCAACACCGTCCAAGACCGGCAGGCAGGTCCTGGCCACCAACCGCAAGGCGCGGCATAACTACTCGATTCTGGAAGTGTTCGAGGCAGGGGTGGTTTTGCTCGGCACTGAGGTCAAAAGCCTGCGCGAAGGCCGGGCGTCGTTGGTGGATGCCTATGCCACCGTCGAGGACGGTGAGGTTTGGTTGCGCAACCTGCACATCCCGGAATATCACCACGGCACATGGACAAACCATGAACCCCGGCGGAAGCGCAAATTGCTGTTACACCGCAAGCAGATTGACCATCTGACCGGCAAGATCCGCGATGGTAACCTCGCCCTGGTGCCGTTGTCCCTGTATTTCTCTGGAGGAAAAGTCAAGGTGGAGCTCGCGTTGGCGCGAGGCAAGCGGGCGCACGACAAACGGCAAGACCTGGCCCGCCGCGACGCACAACGTGAGGTGCTTCGTGCACTCGGTCGGCGCGCCAGGGGGATGAACTGATCGGGGCGGCGTACGCCCAGCTGTCCGCGGTCAGCTACGGCGTCAGCGATTTCGTCGGGGGCGTCGCCTCACGACGCGTGGCCGCGCTGCGCGTCATGCTGGTGTCGTACCCCGTGGCGGCGGTCATGCTCGGCATGCTGGCCATCCACGCCGGCGGGCCCATCCACGCGGGGGCCATCCTGTGGGGTTCGTTGTATGGGCTCAGCCAGGCCGTCGGCGTCTACTGGTTCTACGCCGCCTTGGGCGCCGGACCCATCTCGGTGGTCTCGCCGATCGCCGCCGTGCTCAACGCCGCCGTTCCCATCGCCGTGGGCGTGGCGATGGGCGAACGACCCGGACACATCGCCTCCATGGGCGTGGTGCTGGCCATGATCGCGGTCTTTTTGGTCGGCCAAGAGTCGCCGGACGACGAGGATGTCCGCACCCACCGGTTCACGCGCCGGGTGGCCTGGCTCACGGTCTGCGCCGGGGTGGCGTTCGGCCTGGATTTCGTGTTGCTGCATCAAGCGCCCGCAGAATGCCGGCTGTGGCCGTTGTTTTTCGCGCGGACGGCGGCCACCGTGCTGATTTTCACGGTGGCGGCGGCGACCGGAAACGCGAAGCTGCCGTCGAGGACGCCGCTGAGGCTGGCGCTGGCCGCGGCGATGCTGGACACCTTCGCCAACGTCGCCATGCTGATGGCGCTACACGCCTGGCTGCTGTCGTTGGCCAGCATGGTGGTTTCGCTGTATCCGGCGGCTACCGTGGTGCTGGCGATGCTGGTGCTGCGCGAACGGGTCACCCGCTGGCAGGGGCTCGGCATGGTGATGGCGATGATCGCGGTGGCGATGATTACCGCGTCTTGACGCGCGTCTAGCATCATGGCGCATGAGCAGCCCCTCGCGCCCGGTCACCCAACTCAGCAAATCCGACGTGTTGTCCGGTCTTTTCGTGTCGTGGGACGCACTGGACCGACTGCTGGCCGGGTTGTCCGAGGAGCAATGGGCGACGCCAACACCGCTGCCCGGGTGGGACGTGCGTGCGGTGGTCTCGCACATGATTGGCACCGAGTCCGCGCTGATGGGGGTAGCCACCCCCGAGGTCGACGTCGACGTCTCCGCACTGGGGCACGTGCGCAACGAGTTCGGTGCGACGAACGAGTGCTGGGTGCGGCACCTGAGCTCGGAGTCCGGCGAAAGCCTGCGGCAACGGTTCTTGGCGGTGACCGGCGACCGGCGCAAACGCCTGTCGGACATGTCCGACGACGAGTGGAACGCGCCGACGCTCACCCCGGCCGGGCCGGACAGTTATGGCCGGTTCATGCGGGTGCGGGTGTTCGACTGCTGGATGCACGAGCATGACATTCGCGACGGCCTGGGCCGCCCGGCCACCGACGCGGAGCTCGACGGCCCGGCGGCGCGGCTGGCGCTCGACGAGATGGCGGCCAGCATGGGCTACGTTGTCGGCAAACTCGGCAAGGCCCCCGACGGTTCGCGGGTCGCCATCGAGCTGACCGGCCCGCTGGCGCGCACCATCCGGGTGGTAGTGGAGGGTCGTGGCCAGGTGGTCGACGACTTCGGCGGGCTTGAGCCCACCGCGACGATCCGCCTCGACGCGCTGGCGTTCGCCCGGCTGGCCGGCGGGCGGGTGGCCAGCGCCCCCGTCGAGCTCGGCGGGGATGAGGCGGTCGGTGCGCGCATCGTCGAGCACCTGAACTACGTGATCTGAGCCCGCGGAGCTGGCGGCGTGTCCACACCGGAAGATAAGGCGCTGGCTCCTTGTTACAGACGGCGTACCATTGATTGTCCTGCCGAAGGTCGGCAGGGATGCTCGAAGACTTGGGGCTGAACGGTTTCGACTTCGCGCATCGAATCAAGGGAAGCGTGCCGGTGCAGGCAAGAGACCACCGTAAGCGTCGTTGCAACCAATTAAGCGCCGTTTCAACACAGCGCGACTACGCCCTCGCTGCATAGCGACGGCTAGTCTGTCAGCCCGGGAGGCCCTCGGCCCGGATCCTGGCATCAGCTAGAGGGATCACCGATGTGTTCGGTCGCGGGGCACATCGGGACACCAACAGCGACTGGGATCGTCATCCCGGCTAGTCCGCGTGACCGGGAGATCCGAGAAAGACACAGCGGACTGCGCACGGAGAAGCCTTGAGGGTATGCCGTAGGACCCGGGTTCGATTCCCGGCAGCTCCACCACATAAGTGCTGGTCAGAGGCGTCGCGTCGATAAAGTCGGCGCGACGCCCTTTTTACTGACCCGAACAGCGGGGCCGCGCGCACATCAACGGTCCTGGTCAGAGCCGCGCCGGTGGGTTTCTTTAAATTCATGCTTTACGGGTACATCGTGTCCCGCTAATCTATGGGGTACATGACGTACCAAAAAGGTTACCGAGTGCACATTCAAAGGAACGATCATGAAGAAAACCCTCATCGCCGCCGGCCTGGCAGCCGCCGCACTGGTGTTGAACCCCCCAGCCCCCGCCCACGCCGACTTCGTATTTGAGGTCTGCCCATCTGGGATGGACGGGGTCGTGGCAGGCACACCCACGTCATGTCCGTTCGCCGACAACGTGCGGGCAAATTACTTCCGCTATGGTGGTGCCTCCGTCATCGGGGCATACAGTCCGGTCACCGACGTGATCTACCCCATGGACTGCAGTAGCGGCAGTTTCATCGCGGAGCTGAGCAGTGGTGCAATGCACCCGGGCGTCCTTTGCACCGGTGGCAACGGCGCTGCGGTGGTGATCTGGTAATGGCCACCAATGCAGCTATAAGAAACGTCATCACTGTGGTCGGCATTGTCGCCGCGGCCACCGCCACGCCGATGGTGGCGGCCGCACCCGCCTCGGCAGATCCCGGTCAAAACTGCAGGACCGAGTGGAACACGATGTACACCGTGCCCATCGGCGTCCGAACCATCTGTTACAACCCGGACGGCAGCTACCAGATGTGCACATCCCTCGGGACGGACGGTAAAGGACCCGGGACATGCATGGACTATCCAGCTCCCCCTCGGATGGGCGGACAGCCCACATTCAGCCCGCCGGTGCCGGGAATGCCGCCTCCACTGCCGGCAGCGTGATAGCCAACTACGAGCTCGTCGAAGTACTTCACCGATGATCCGCACTCTCACGCTTAAGTGCGTGCTCGATTATCCAGCGCGCCATAATGTTTCGGGCGGGCTACTCCGTCGGAGCTAGTTGCGGCCCGCCATGATGCCGCCATCGACGTTGAGGATCGCGCCGGTGACCCAGCTGGCCGCATCCGAAGGCAGATAGGTGACGGCGTTGGCGACGTCGGCGGGGGTGCCGACTCGTCCGAGCGGATGAATCGGCGCGAAACTGTCCATTGTGGCGTCGATCTCGTCCTTCGGGACCCACCGCTCCAGTGCCGGGGTCTTGACGGCGGCCGGTGCGACCGCGTTGACGCGAATCTTGTGCTCGGCAAGCTCGATGGCCAGGTTATGGGTGAGCGCATGCAGCCCGGCTTTTTGCATCGAGTGCCCACACGAGGGGGTCGCTCCGAGGGCCTGGTGCGCCCACATGCTGCCGATGTTGACGATGGAGCCGCCCTGGCCGTTGGCGATCATGCCCGCAACAACGGTCTGCGTCAGGAAGAACAAGCCATAGTTGAGCTCCAGGAACGAGTCGTAAAACTGGGGGTCGTACTCCAAAAACGGTTTGGGGATGAAGAATCCCGCCGCGTTGACAAGCTGGGTCGCGTCATCGTGCTGCTCGGACAGCGCGCGCTGCACGTCCGCGATCGCAGCCCGATCCGTCAGATCGGCGGTGATGCCCCAGGCTTGACCAGACCGGCTCGTCAGCTCAGCGACGGTATCTTCGACACGACCTTTGGACCGTCCGACAATCACCGCGCTGCCGCCATGGTCGACGACGTCGACCGCCACCTGCCGGCCGATGCCGGCGCTGCCGCCGACCACGATGACCTTCTTGGCCTCAAAATGCATTCGGAGTCCTTCCTGGTTCTAACAGCCGCAGCGGGACCGTCCGTAAGAGGACCGCCGGGTTGGGGCCGCACTGAGCCTCTGGCCACGCGGGGTGAGCTGTCATCACCTCAACCACCCCGGGTGAGTTATGCGCCCGAAGATCTCCGTGCTGCGTGACGGATTCGGCGTGCCGTGTATCAGTTGAGAATGGGCGGCAAATGCTTGTTGAGCCAGATCGCGGATCACCTCACGCAGCGGCGACGGCACACTGGCCACAGCCCGGTCGACCACCTCCGGGTCGGCCTCATACAGCATCATGCCGAACGCCAGCGGAACCGAGTCAGGATCGCCAGTCGCTCCAATAGCTCCACCCTTTGCGACGATCTCTTGAAGCTCGGCTGCGGTGATGTGACGCTCCATCAGCGGCACCAACTGTTCTTCTTCGGCACCCAGGTGCTCGTTCAGCAGCCAAACCAGTTGCTGTGTGTCCTTGGCCAGGATCTCGGCGACGTTTGCTGTCGGTGCAGCACTCCACTCGCGCACTCTCGTTTGCATCCCACTCAACGCATCGGCCAACTGTGCGTGTTGAGTTTCCATCGACTCGACCGGTGCAGCCGCCGCTGCCCCGACGCGCTGCAGCAGCAGCGGCCACACATCCTCATCTTCGCTTTGATGGTGGTGGTGCAGGGTAGCGGCGATGGCTTCGAAATGGTCCGCGACGATGCCTGCCCGCTCCGGGTCGGTGACACCGCAGAGTAGGCCCGGCATCAAACCGAACTCACGCCGAAACATCTTGTGCACCATCTCCATCTCGCGTCCGTCGAACCACTGGGTTGCGGTGTTGTCCACTATTTCCTTTCGATTTCCTTTCGATCTCTCGTTGAGCGGGTGACCGATCACCCTGAAGCAGACGGTTCCATCGCGGCCGGGGGGCCGCTGGCCAGGGCGGGTTGCGCGCCTGGTCGGTCGCGGCACAACGCGGCGATGTCGCAGGGGACAGGTTGGCACCCAGCAGGGGGATTGCTTATCGACAGCGCGGCGAATATCGCGCCCAGTGCGAATAGCGCGGCACTCACCTCTAACACGTGGGCGAATCCGGTCGCGCTCGCCGTGCCACCGGTGATAAGGCCGATGGACCCGATCGATATCAGCGCGGCCAGCCGTGCGACGGCGTTGTTGATCGCCGATGCCAAGCCGCTGCGTTCCGTCGGCACCGAGGCCAGTGTCACCGCCGTCAGCGGTGAGATAGCTGTGACCAGCCCGATGGCCAGCACGGTCATCCCGGGGATGAGGTCGGTAATCGCATGGAATCCATCAGGTTTCGGGCGGATCATCAACAGTCCGATCCCCGCCAAGGTGGGGCCGGTGATCACGAACGCGCGCGGTCCCATTCGCACGGCGATGCGCCCGACATGACGAGCGAACACGAACGACAGTGCCGGGATCGGCAGGGTGGCCAGCCCGGCCGCGGTGGCTGAGTAGCCGCCGATTTCCTGGGTATAGAGGGCCACGGCGAGCGATCCAAGTGTCAACGCGCCGTAGACGAACGCGGTGACAAGGTTGGCGGCAGCGAAATTGCGAAAACTGAACAGCGGCAACGGAAGCATCGGGCACTTGCTGCGCCGTTGCCAGCTCACGAATCCGGTCAGTGCCGCAATCCCGATCACCAATGGTGTGATGACCATCGGGTCGGTCCAGCCATCGTGTTGCGATTCGATCAACGCGTACACGGTCGCGGTCAGACCTACCGCCGATAGGCCCACGCCGACGGTATCGACGCGAGCACCTTCCACCCGCCCCGACATCGGGCACAACCAGAACGTCAGCGCATACCCGACCGCCATGGGGATCGCTGACAATACGAAAATCCAACGCCAGCCCAGGTAATCGACGCACATGCCGCCCAGCAGAGGGCCCAACGCAAAGGCGGTTCCTGTCCACCCGGTCCACACGCCGATCGCCGCGGACCGGTGTGCTTTGTCGAACACCGTGTTGATCAGCGCCAGCGAGCCCGGCACCAGGAACGCCGCACCCAGGCCCTGGATGATGCGGGCGGTGATCAGCATCGCCGGAGAGATGGCAACCGCCGCCAGAACGGATCCCACCCCGAAGGTCGACAGCCCGAACCGCATCACCGGAACGCGCCCGAACAGATCCGAGATGGACCCGCCGGGCAGGATCGCGGCCGCCATCGCCAACAGGTAGCCGTCGATGATCCATTGCTGCAACGTCAATCCGCCACCGAGGTCGTGCTCGGTGGCCGGCAAAGCAAGATTGATCACGGTGGAGTCGAGGAACGCCACCATCGACACCATCACCGCGACCGCCATCGCGCGGCTGGTCGGTGCCGCGTCGCGCAACGTCACTGCCGGGACCGCGGGTCGTCGCAGTCGCTGTCCATGGCTGTCCTCCTTGAGATTTGGCTCCCGCCCTCACCACCGGTCGAGATGCAACACATCGTCGAGCGGAAGCCGTTTGGCGCGGCGGAAGGTTGTGCCGGTGTAGTAAGCAGTGGGGACGGTTGTGGCGTGATAGACGTTGTCGGGCAGCCCGAGGATGGCCCGCATCTCGGCGTCGGCCAATATGGTCACCCCGGTCCACGTGGTCCCCAACCCCCGAGAACGCGCGGCGAGCATGTAATTCCATGTGGCAGGCATGATCGAAGCCCAATACTTGTTCGCGTTTTCGCCCGTCAGCGTGATGTCACCGTCGATGAGCTCGACGCACGGGATCATCAAGACGGGGACTTGGCCGATGTGCTCGGCGAGATACGTCGCACTGTCGGACACCTTGCGCTGCTCGAGGTTGCGCGCTGGGTCGTCCTTGAAGCGATCGGCGACCGCGAATGGGGAGGCGAGGATCCACTCCCATGTGCGCCGGTACACGTCGGCGATCGCGCGACGCTGTGCGGCGTCGGTGACCACGATGAAGCCCCAGTTCTGCAGGTTGGACGACGTCGGCGCCTGCACCGCGATCTCCAGGCATTCCCGGATCAGGCTCATGGGAACGGGTTTGGTCAAATCGAGCCGTCTGCGCACCGAGCGAGTCGTGGTCAGCAGTTCGTCGATGGACAAGTCGACGACGGGGTAATCGCTCACGACGGCAGGACGGCGATGACTTCCACTTCCACGCGCTGGTTGGGCCACACCAGCCCGTCGATGATGCTGAGCATCGCGGCGGGTTCGTGCTGAATGATCGCCTTGCTCACCGCCAGGTAGTCGGACACATTGTCGCGGCTGGTCAGCCATTGGCGCATGTAGACAATGTCGGTGAGCGTGGCGCCGGCCTTGTCGAGTGCGGTTTCGACGTTGGCCCAGCATTGCCGCGCTTCGTCGGCGAAGTCATCAGGTACGGTGCCGTCTTCGCGCAACCCGGGTGTTCCAGATACGAAAATCTGTGTACCGCTGCCGGATACGGCGACCGCATCGGCGTATCCAGGAGCGATATGGGCGCCGACTCCGGTGAAAATCCTATTGATGGTGGTCATCTCGAGGCTCCTTTGGTGTGAATTGGTGACCGAGCTAGAGGGCGCTGAGTGCTTTGAGGTCGTCATCGGTAAGGGTCACGGCTGCGGCGGCGATGTTCTCGTCGAGATGCTCCAACGACGATGTACCGGGGATCGGCAGCATGATCGGTGAACGCGCGAGCAGCCAGGCCAGCGCCAACTGGGATGAGCTGGCGTGGTGTGCGGCTGCGATCTTGCGCAACGGTCCGTCGGAGGCAGCCAGCGGGCCGGCGCCCAGCGGAAACCAGGGGATGAACGCAATACCCAGCTGCGTGCAAACGTTCACCAGTGGCTCGGCGTCGCGTGCAGTGAGGTTGTACAGGTTCTGCACGGAGGCGATCGGCGTGATCTGCAGCGCTTCCTCGAGCTGATCGACGCTGACTTCCGACAGCCCGATCAGCCCGATCTTGCCTTCGGCTTTCAGGTCGGCCAGCTCGCCGACCTGGTCGGCCAGGGGATAGTCGGGATCGATGCGGTGCAGCTGAAACAGTTGGATGCACTCAGTGCCGAGCCGGCGCAGGCTCATCTCGACCTGTTGGCGCAGATACTCGGGCTTGCCCAGCGGGGTCCAGGATGCCGGCGACGGTGTGTTCGTTCGGTCGGGACGGGTCCGCAGGAATCCGGCCTTGGTGGCCACGACGAGGTCGGCGGGGTAGGGGTGTAGGGCGGTGCGAATCAACTCCTCAGCGATGAACGGGCCGTATGAGTCCGCGGTGTCAATGAACGTGACGCCCAGCTCCACCGCGCGGCGCAGTACCGCTATCGCCTGGTGGGGGTCGCGGGGCGGCCCCCAGTTACCGGGCCCGGTTAGTCGCATCGTTCCGAAACCGAGTCGGTTGATGGTGAGGTGATCCCCGAGTTTCAGCGTGCCTGCGGCCGCAGCGGTTGGGCGATCACTTGTCATGCAACGACCTCTTGCTTCTCGATGGAGCCAAACCCGCGATGGGCCGAAATTTCTTGAGCATGAGGGGATTTCGAACCAGCGTCACAACAGGGGTTCGCCGGGGAATTTCAAACCGAAGCGTTTGCACAGCTCGGGCACGCTGTCGACATCCATCTCCAGGTCGTAGCGCACACACAGTTCGTGGAGGTCTTCTGGCGAGATTTTGTCCACACCGCCGAGGGCAGACAGCTCGTCGAAGTACTGCTCAAATCCTGCGGGGGAGATGATCTCAAGGATGCGGGCCGGCTCAGCGCCGGCGTTCCAGAATGTGTGCCACTGGTTTCGTGGCTTGAAAATGAAGTCACCGGGGCCGCCCTCGAGCACCTCATCGCCGAGCAACGCGCCCACGCGTCCTTCGATGATCCAGCTGTACTCATCTTCGTTGTGGTGGCGATGAAGCGGCGAGGCCAGCGCTCGCGGCGACATTGGATGCTCGAGGCAGGAGAAACGCCCTTCGGCTTCGAACTTATCGACGATGTGGCGCACACCGATCGTCCCAAGGAACACGGACTTGCCTTCGGTGCGGCCGACAGACCTAGCGGGCGGGCCGCCCGGCCTCAAGATGTCACTTGTCACTGCAATCTCCCCTTCTCCGCGATCTCTCATCTCAAAGGACACCTGAGGTTCACCGACGATCCGCATTGATGCCGCACGGTCCTGCAAGTACTGAGACTGCGCTCAGGCGGGGGAAGCTGTCATCACCCCAACCACCGATTCACCCGGGTGATTAACGCACCGCTATGAACGCAAGTGTGGACCGCTGAGGTTGTCGACCTTGCCCAGATAAGCGGCCAATCGGGTGGGCGACGTCACGGGATGTCATTTGTGACGACCACTCCGTTGGGCTCCTGGCCTGCGACGACCTGCGCGAGCGCGTGGCCGGCCTGATCCAGGCTGCAGGAACGCAGGGTCGGCATGCTCAACCAATGGGAGGCGAGAAGCGCGGTCAGGCGGTCAAGTTGAGTTCCGTCGGAACGGACGTAAACCGCGGTCGCGCTGATACCGCGAGTCGATGAAGGCAGGTCCGGGGTGATGGTGGCCAGTCGGCCGCCGTCGCCAAGCGCGGTCATCGCCGTAGCAGCACCCCCGGGGGCGGCGTTGGCGACGGCGTCAACAGAACCCTGTGCCAACGCCTTTGCGTGTTGTGGCCACATCCGATCCCGGTAGTCGATCACTTCGCGGGCGCCATACCGGCGGACTCGCTCGGCGCTGCGGGGGCCGGCGGTGGCGAGCACATCGACCCCGCGCAGGTTCGCCAGCTGGACGATGAGTCCGCCGGTGATTCCACCCGCGCCGTGAACCAGCAATGTTTCCCCACCGTGAAGTGCCAACGCTTCGCCGACTACCTGCTCGGCGGTCAACGCCGGCACCGGAAAGATCGCCGCGGTCTCCCACGAAATCCAGGGTGGTTTACGAGCGAGCGATCCGACGGGCGCAATCAGAAACGGCGCCCACGCGCCTTGGTCCCGCAGCGGCACAGGGTGGCACAGCACCTCATCGTCCACACTGAATCCGCTCGGGTGGGCGCCGACGGCCTTGACGACGCCGGCGGCTTCGACGCCGAGCGCCGTCGGCGGCCTCGTGCCAACGCCCCAGTCGCCGACCCGAACGATGTCGTCCCAGTTCCCAATTCCAGCGCCGCGGACCTCAATGAGGACCTCGTCTGGTGCCAACGGCCGCGGGTCGTCCACCTCGAGTGTCTCGACATCGCCGCCTAGGGCGCGCACCCCCGCCACAAGCATGGTCGCAGTCCCCTCACGCAATTTCGGATTCTTCGGCGAGCAGCGGGTCCCAGACCTGATTGACCGTTGGGTGTGGCGCGACAGCATGGCGTAGGAGAGTGGTGGGGACCTTCGCGAGGACGGCCAGGGTGGCTGCTTGGGCCAGTTCGGAGAACTGCGGGCCGACGAATGTCGCGCCGAGCAGTCTGTTGGTCGGGACCTCAATGACTAATTTCGCCCAACCATCGAAGCCGTCACGGTAAAGGGCGAGGAATGACACCGCATCGGGATAACGGGCGGTTCGCGTTCGCACCGTAAACCCTTCTGCGCGGGCCTGACTTTCCGTGCGCCCCACCCGGACTACTTGCGGCTCGGTGTAAATAACCTGCGCCAGATTGCCGGCATCCCGGGCTGCCAGCTCGTTCTCAGATAGATCTCGCCCGGCAGCTCGCGCAGCGATGATTTCCGCGACAAGACGCCCGTGGTAGGTGGAGATATGAGACAGTCGAGCACGCCCGGTGGTATCTCCCAGAGCGTAGAGCCAGCCGGCTTCGACGCCGACCGCCTGAAGATGGTCGTTCACAGAAATGGGCTCGCCGCACGACAGGCCAACGGTTTCCAGTCCGATGTCGTCGGTGTTGGTGCACCGTCCGGCGGCGAGCACGATCTCGTCTACCTCGATGGTCTGGTCGTGGAAAGTCGCGGTCACCGGCCCGCCTGCGGCGGGCCGGATTGCCGCCGACAACTCTGTCTCGAAGTGAATCTTGACACCTTTGCTCCGCAGCGATTGCGTGACCATCTCGCTGGCTTCGGGTTCGCAGTTTCGAAGCAGGGTCTTCGCGCGCACCAAAAGCGTTACCTCCGAGCCCAAACCGGCCAGGATGGTCGCGAACTCGACGCTGACCGGACCGGCACCCACCAACAGCGCGCGAAGTGGAACTTGGGTCATGGTCGTGAAGTCCCGATTGGTCCACGGGCGTGCTTGAGCCAACCCGGGTATCTCCGGTATGTATGGACGAGTGCCGGTCGCAACAACGACCGCGTGGCGTGCCATCAAGACAGTTTCGGTGTCATCGGCACAGGTCACTACCACCGTTCGTTCGCCGCTCAACCGACCGAACCCATGAAACACCGTTACACCGGCTTGTCGCAACGACGCGACTCGGTCTTGATCCGAGAGATACTCAATGATCGCGTCCCGTTTGGCGAAGACGCCGGCGACGTCCACCCTCTCACCTGAGATGGTCTCTCGCACACCAGGAACCGCTTTGGCGAGGTTGAACACCTCGATCGGACGAAGCAGTGTTTTGCTCGGGTTGCAGCCAAAGTAATGACACTCGCCACCGGCTAAACGATCCTCAACGAGCGCTACCGCGATGCCTAACGCCACAAGCTTTCGCACGGCAGCCACGCCGCCCACCCCGGCGCCCACGACGACCACATCGAAGTCTTTGCTTGCTTTCATGCGGTGTCAGTGCCCAGTATTGCGTAAGCGCCGGCCGCGCTTGCAGCGGAGAAGACACTGTAGCTAAGTGGTGATTCTATCCCGAGGGACACCGCCATCGCGGTTCCAAATATTATGAGCACCAAGGAAGCTGCCGCGCCAATGAGTTTTGGCCACCAGCCGGTTAGCAGCAAGACTCCCAGAGTTGTTTCGATGGCAGTGGCAGCCCATACGACGACGGTCAGCAACCATCCAGAAGCAAACGGAACAAGCTGGTGGGCATAGTCGGCGAAACGACTCATGTTCCCCCAGCTACCCTGCCCAAGCGGCTCCCACCAACCGAATCTGTCGGCAACAGCGGACAGGAAGGCCGCCGCGAGTGAGAATCGTAGTGCTGCACTGACAACCCGAACCGGATCGGGCTTGTGCATGTCCTTGACGCGCCAGCTCATCTCTCCGTGTTGTCGTCCGTGGTGAGCGGGTGGTCTCCGCTATCGACCAGGAATACTGCGAGCAATTCGGCGGGTTCGGTGCTGCTGGCATTTTCACTGATCGTGTGGTGCGCGCCGGGCGATTCACTCCACGTCTCACCGGCGTGATAGACACGTGCAGCCTCACCTTCGAGTTGGCTGCGGATCGCTCCGGAGATCACGTAGGCCATGATGAACGCCGATTTCGCGTGGTGGTGAGAGGCGCTTTTGCCTCCGGGCGGATAGCTGACGGTCACTGCTTCAAGTGATTTGCCTAGAAGGTTGGTAGGTTGATCGAAAACGGTTCGAACAACGGGGCTTTGACCTGATTCTTGCGGCGCCGGCTCGGCGTGAGCGGCGGGCACAAGTATCACAACAGCGATCAGTGCAGTGAGTAGTACTTTTCGGACCATCTGGCTGCCTTCCTTTCGACGTCGCTATACAGTGGGTAGTTGCCCACTGCATAGCGACAGCGGCTAGTCTTCGGATACGCGCAGGATCGTCTTGCCGGCGACGCGTTTTCCGGGGGTGAATGCGGCCGGGGCTTCGGCGAGTGGCAGCACGGCACCCACTACCGGCTTCAGGCGTCCGTCCCGCACCCGAGCGGCGAGGTTGGCAAGCTGGGTGCGATCAGCTTCGACAAGGAAGAAGATGGCGCGCCCATCACGCGGCTGCGTCTTCGGCGGCTCGGCGACGGTGACGAGCGTTCCACCAGACCGCACCATGGCCATCGAGCGTTCCATGATGTCTCCCCCGATCACGTCGAACACCACGTCGACTTCGCCCGCGTCCTCCAACTTTTCGGTCTCCAAGTCGAGGAAGGTGTGGACGCCGATCTCTTTGGCCAGGTCTTTGTCTGCGGTTCGCCCGGTACCGATGACGCGCGCGCCGACCTCGCGAGCGAGCTGCACCGCGGTCGACCCGACCCCACCCACGGCGCCGTGGATCAGAACCGTTTGGCCGGCGGCGAGGTGGGCGTGGTCGAACAGGCCCTGCCAGGCGGCCAAGCCGGAGATCGGCAGCGCCGCAGCCACCGTATGGTCGATGTCCATCGGCAGCGGTGCGAGATTACGGGCTTCCACTGCGGTGTACTCGGCCAGTGACCCGTTGCGGGCCCAGTCGGCGAGCCCGAACACTCGCTGACCGACGGTTAAAAGTGTGGTGCCGTAACCCAACTCAACCACCACTCCGGACAGCTCGTGGCCAGGCACGCTCGGTGTCCGGTTCCGGCCTCCGCGGTCGATCCAAGTGTGCGGCCAGTCAAGCTCCCCGCGTGTGAAACCCGCCGCGTGTACCTTCACGACGACGTCGTTGTCAGCAGCCTCGGGGTAAGGCAGCTCCGTCAGCGACAGGCCAGCGACACCGGCGTCACGATCTGAAACAGTGATGGCTTTCATTACAGGTCCTTCCTGATGTGGGTTCCCGCGGGCTGCGGTTCTAGGCTGACGAGCTCAAGGCCTAAATCGCGGACCCTGTCGAGGAGTCCGTAAAGCTGTGACTGGTCTCGGATTTCACCGGTGAACACGGTTTCGGTTGCGCCTGCCTCGAACCGCATCCCTTCCAATGCGGATCCCAGCCGCTCGGTGATTCGGCCTCGAATGCAGATCCGGTACATGGTCGGCTGCATCTACCCTCCGCTCGCCAGCTGCTGAGTCAGCATTCAACGACGCGGGGTGAGTCGTCATCACCCGGCGCGCCAATTCACCCGGGTGAGCGGGTGATCAGGAGTACGTGTCGATCCAGTCGGAGTATCGAGTGGAGAAGATCGTGGCGTTCTCATCGGGTGCGAGCGTCTGGTCGTCGATCACCGCGCCGAAGTATGGTGCCTGCGCGTCAGTCACGACCCGACGTTGATCACCAGTGGCAGCCAGACCCTTGCGGACAAAGTCGTCCATCCCCATCGCCTCGGGGCCGGCGATCTCCGCCACTCCGTTGATGGGAGGCGCGACAGCCACGTGGGCCACAGCGGTGGCGACATCGTCGGCGGCGATAGGACGGAACAACGCGTGGGGCAATCTAACGATGTCTCCGTCTGTCGCGGAATCAGCCAAGCCAACCGCGAATTCGTAGAACGGAGTTGCTCGCACGATCGAATAAGGGCGGCCCGAATCCCTGATCAGCTTTTCCTGAGCTGCTTTCGCGGTGTTGTAGCCGCTGTCCGGCATGTTGTCCGCGCCCACCACGGACAATGCGACGTGGTGTTTGACTCCCGCCTTTTGTTCAGCACAGAGAAGATTCGAGGTCGCGGTGGTGAAGAAGTGCATCACCGGTTCATCGTCGAACAGTGGCGAATCGGCAACGTCGACTAGGACATCCGCGCCGGCGACGGCGTCGGCGAGACCTTCACCGGTGAGCGCATTGACACCTGATCGGCGTGAAGCGGCGATCACGTCGTGTCCCTGCGCGCCGAGATTGGTCGCTACTTTGGAGCCGATGAGCCCACGTCCGCCAATGACTACGATCTTCATGGTGCACCTTCTCCTGTTGCGGCTCGTGTGTTACGCCGCGATTGAGTCAGGATTCACGACGGGGGATGAGTCGTCATCACCCGGCCAGGTAGTTCACCCGGGTGATACGCGGTTGATCAGGCTTTCCGCGGCGGGTGCGCTCATTTGAGAGCCGGCGCACGCCGCACATAAGCGCGCGTGCTGCCTGTCAACGAAGCTAGGTGATTCACATGCTTTTTCGCATGTGTCTCCGCATAACTGGCACTGTTGATCGGCGTTGGCCGCCTGCCGGTCACGGCGCTCCCAGACGGCCGCTCGTCCGCGCGCCATCGCCTTGCGACGTCGCTTGCCCGCGTACACGATCAGACCGGCCGCGATCAACGATCCGGCACAAATGCCGGCTGAAATACCGAATTCGATCAGCTGGCCATTGATTAACATAAGGACCGCGTAATCACCGGCGAGCACAGCCACGAACAAAGAGGCAATCCGCAACCGATTCACGGTGCCAGCCCCTCGGGCCCGATGAGGCGCACCGCGAAGACGCTGCGCAGATATTGAGTGGGACGCCCGCACGTGGTGCATGCCGGCGGGGTGCCGTATCGGGACGCCATTTCGCGCCGGTGGCTCACATACGCGGCCATCGCCGTCTGCACGGTGGCCAGGCATGCTTGGCAGAGTGTCTCGACGAGGTCGCCGTCTGGGCTCAGCCCCGTCTCGTCGCATTCGTCGACGGCGTGCACCTCGACGACCGCCATAGCCGGCGCACCGCAGCTGATGCCGGTCGATGCCCGCTGGGCACTGCAGGCGGGTTGCAGCGCCTGAAGCTGTTCCTCGATCGCCGGGACGGTGTCGATCGCGGCATCTGCGTTCCGATCCGCCGGACGCCGGGCGAAGGCGGCGGCATACCGGATTCGATGCAGCAGCCCCGGCGCTCGCGTGGCGCCGGAGCCGTTTTCAGCAGGTTTTAATTGGCGACGCTTCATCTGGGCTCTCCAATCTGTGGCGGTGGCGTTCCGAGGCGATCAACCAGCCCGCTCTTCCACCGTCATGCGACCCGGTGTTGCCTTATGCGGTCCCGAGCGCGGATCCGGCACCTGGTCAGCTCCACTGACCGTCCGCTCGCGATCCGCTAGCCAGCATTCATTGGCGTGGGATGAGTGGTCATCAGGCTCTTCGCAGTTGAGGGTGTAGAGCTGGCCGGCGCGTCGTTACCGGGGTAGGGGTCGAGGTCTTCTGAAGATGAA
>LQPU01000049.1 GCA_002101905.1 Mycobacterium shimoidei
GTGGTGGCGGGGGCGCCAGCCACGGCGGTGGTGCCGGGGGCGGCAACGCCGCGAGCCACGGCGGTTGTCCGGGCTGCGGCTGCATGCTGTCCTGCGGCCCGATGCAGATCACCGTGCAGTTCGACGCGCGCGGAGCGGTCTGCTGCTGCAGCCACGGCCACATCGGTTGCTGTGGGGACGCCCCGGGTGGCCCGAAGTCGATCAGCGGCGTTCGCGCCAGCGGGTCGGTGGATGGCAGGCCGTGGATGTTGAGCGGCAGGTCCGGGCCGAGGCCCTCGGGCTTTTCCAGATGCTCCAGGCGCATGTCGGCCAGCGGTGGCGCGGGCCCGGTCAGCGGCGGCAAGTCGACCGGCACCACGCCGGTGGCGTACGCCGCCGCCCAGCCCAGCACGTTCTGGGCATACGGCATCGAGTTGTTGTAGCGCAGGATCGCCGCCAGCACCTGCTGTTGGTCGCGCAGGTTCAACCCGCCGCTGCACAGATACCGGGCGGCCGCCAGCGTGGAGTCGTAGAGGTTCTGCGGATCGGCGACACCGTCGCCGTCGCCGTCGGAGGCGTAATGCGCCCAGGTGCCGGGCAGGAATTGCATGGGTCCCATCGCCCGGGCGTAGGTGACCCGTCCGTCGGTGTTGCTTTGGACGATCACCTCGTTGCCGGGCAGCGAGCCGTCCAGCGCGGGGCCGAAGATCGGTTGAATGGCGGTGCCGTGGGCGTCGGTCGCCCCGCCGTTAGCGTGCATCGACTCGATGCGCCCGATGCCGGCCAGCAGGTTCCAGCTGATCCCACACGTCGGAGCGGTCACCGCCATTATCTGCTCGGCGTTGCGGTACGCCGCCAGCGCCTTCGTCGGAATACGCAGTGCGCCAGGGGCACTCACCACCATAGTCGGTGGCGGCGCCGCCAAGTTGCCCGCTGCGATATGCAAAGCCTTGGGCGGATGTGCGAGCGAAATGACCAAAGGGCCCGATGGATCGCGAGAAACGGGCGCGACGGCAGCAACCCGAGCGATGCCGTTTTCGTGCACGGTCGGTTTTGGTGTGGCCAAGGGTGGAGCTGCGGCGCTGACGGCGCCGGCGAATACCAGCGAGATGATGGCGGCTACAACGAATACCGGGGTATCGCTTATGTGGGCTATCCGTCGGCGTATCGACTCTCGCAAGCGGGCGCTCCCAGCGAGCGCCGTGCGCTCACTTGAACGTCCCCGAAAGCGCACCCGACCGTCCTCAGTCTCCGAGCCCTATTAGGCACTTGTGAAACCACTTTGGGCCTCGTGAACTTAGTCACCATACATAACAGTTGTGGCGGCGTGTCCACAATCGCGGAGTATGTTACGAGCGCATTTTTGCTGCGGCTACCCGGACTTCGTGGAGCGGGCGTCCTCGCCGTGGCCTGTGCTTGCCGCGGTCGGGTGGGCCTGCTGCTCCAGGAGGCTACGCAGAGGTTCCAATTCGTGGCGTAGGTAGTCGCGTAGCTTGGCGACGTCGCCGAGCGCCAGGCGCAGCGCCGCCAATTCGCGGGCCAGGTACTCGGTGTCTGCCTTGGTCTGTTCGGCGCGGCGACGGTCCTCGTCCAGGGCAACCCGGTCGCGGTTCTCCTGGCGGTTTTGAGCCAACAAGATGAGCGGCGCCGCATAGGCGGCCTGGGTGGAAAAAGCCAGGTTGAGCAGGATGAACGGGTAAGGATCCCAGCGCAGGTTCACGGCGAAGACATTCAAAACGATCCAGGCCGCCACCACGATGGTCTGCAGCAGCAGATAGCGGCCGGTGCCGAAGAACCGGGCGACGGATTCGGTTACCGCCCCGAGGGTCTCCGGGTCGACGCGCGGCGCGCGCGTGCGTGAGGTGCGCGGGGTGTACAGGCGCTGGCGCCCCGACGGCCTGATCACGATGACCCACCGGCCGCGTCCAGCACCGGTTCTTCGGCGCGCTCCCGCCAGTCATCCGGCAGCAAATGGTCGAGCACGTCGTCCACGGTCACCGCACCCAGCAGGTGCTGCTGGTCGTCTACAACCGGCCCGCAGACTAGGTCGTAAGCAGCAAAGTACCGGGTCAGTGCCGGCAACGAGGTTTCCGGCGCCAGCGAGGGCAGGTCGGTGTCCAGGATTCCGCCGACCAGTGTGGCCGGTGGCTCGCGCAGCAACCGCTGCAACGGCACACAACCCAGGTACTGCCCGGTCGGCGTCGCGGTGGGCGGGCGCACCACGAACACCAGTGACGACAGTGGCGTGGGGACGTCAGAGTCACGGACCCGGGCCAGCGCTTCGGCGACCGACGTGTCAGGGGTCAGCACCACCGGGTCAGACGTCATCAAGCCGCCCGCGCTGTTGGGGGAGTGCGTCAGCAGTCGTCGCACCGGATCGGACTCCCCGGGGTCCATCCGGCGCAGCAATACCTCGGCCTCGGAGGGATTCATCACCCCGAGCAGATCCGCGGCGTCGTCGGGATCCATCTTTTCGAGCACGAAGGCCGCGCGTTCGTTGCCCAGCTGAGCTATCACATCGGCCTGATCCTGTTCGGGCAGCTCCTGCAAGATGTCGGCCAGCCGCTCGTCATCCAGCGCCTTGATCACCTCGTAGCGCCGTTTCGGTGGCAGCTCGCGCAGGGCGTCGGCGACCTCGATCGGCCGCCACTCCTCGAACTGGTGCAGCAGCTGCGCCACACCCTGTCCCGGCATTGCCAGTGCCGATGGCGTCAGACCCACCACGTTGTCCCAGTCCACGACGTAGACGTTTGCGCGCCGACCCAGCCGGCGGGAGTTGCGAACGGCGACGCGGGTCACCACCCAGTCGCGGGTGCGGGTCTGTTCGATGCCGAGGTCGGTGACCACGACGTCGGTATCGGCCAGCTGCGGCAGCTCGGGATCGTCGACCCGGACTTTGGTGTCCAGAACCTGTCCCAGCACCAGCACTTCGCCGGGCCGCTGCTCGAACCGGTGCAGCGACACGCTGGTGGTGTTCAGCGTCACCGCATTCGGCTCAATTGCGGCGACCCGACCCATGGGCAGGAAAATCCTTCGGCGAGAAGGCAATTCGACGACAAGACCGAGTACCCGTGGTTGTCGACGAACAATGCTGATGCTGATGACGACATCGCGTACCCGGCCGACTGACTCGCCCAACGGGCCCAGCACCAGCATGCGCGCAAGCCGTGCTGCGTACACCCGGTTGATCGACGTCATGATTCAAACTGTAGGAGTGAAATGGTGAATAACGCTTATCGACCCCGGCGAACGTGCCTATCGGTCCCCGGCAGCAGCCAGAAGATGATCGAAAAGGCCAAGGCGCTGCCGGCAGACGAAGTCTTCCTCGACCTCGAGGATGCGGTCGCACCCGACGCCAAAGCGACGGCGCGCACCCGGGTGGCTGCAGCGCTCACCGAGCCCGGCTGGGGTGGGCAGTTGCGCGGCGTCCGGGTCAACGGCTGGACCACACCGTGGACGCACGCAGACATCATCGAAGTGGTGGCAGCTGTCGGTGCTGCGCCCGAGGCGACGCTGGATGTTGTTGTGCTGCCGAAGGTTTCCGACGCCTCACACGTCACCGCGCTCGACCTGCTGCTCACCCAGTTGGAGACAATCCACGGATTGGAAGTGGGTGGCATCGGCATCGATGCACAGATCGAGGATGCCCGCGGGCTGCTGAACGCCGACGCAATCGCCGCCGCACCGCGGGTGCAGGCGCTGGTGCTGGGCCCCGCCGACCTGATGGCCAGCCTCAACACCCGCACGTTGGTTGTCGGTGAGCAGCCCGAGGGCTACGACGTCGGCGACGCCTACCACCACGCGTTGATGACGATTCTGGTAGCCGCGCGCGCTCACGGTGTCGCCGCCGTCGACGGTCCGTACCTGAAGGTGCGCGATATCGAGGGATTCCGGCGGGTGGCGGGCCGGTCCGCGGCGCTGGGCTACGACGGCAAATGGGTGCTGCATCCGGATCAGATCGCGGCCGGCAACGAAATTTTCAGCCCCCGCCAGGATGAATACGATCACGCCGAGCTGATCTTGGAAGCCTACGAATGGCATACCTCGAGCGCAGGCGGTGCGCGCGGGGCGGTCATGCTCGGTGACGAGATGATCGACGAGGCCAGCCGAAAGATGGCGTTGGTCATCGCGGCCAAAGGCCGCGCCGCCGGCATGCAGCGGCAGTCGAAGCGCTTCGAGCCGCCAACGGGTGGCTAGGTGGCTGTGCGGATCATCAGGACAAAGATGATCCAGGCCATCACCGACAGCACCAGCGCGACCGCGCCGATACTGATGCCGGCGATGGCCAGACCGCGTCCGGGTTGGGACGTTTCGCTGATCTGGTTGAGCGCAACGATGCCGAACACGATTCCGGCGATCCACCCCGCGACGCCGATATAACACAGAAACACCAGCGGAAATCCCATGATCGAGGTCATCAGCGACGCGATCGCCATGCTGTTGGTGCCGGCAGGCGGGGGTCGGTACGGGTTGTAGGGATCGGCGTATCCATAGCCCCCATAGCCCCCGTAGCCTCCATGGCCTCCGTAGCCGGGATATGCCGGATATCCACCCGATCCGGGGTAGGGGCCCGCCGGGTATCCGTACGGCGGTTGTGGTGGTGGATAGTCCGGGTAATCCAGGGGCGCCGGGGGATCGACCGGTGCGGGTGGGTTATCCCATCGTGGGTATTGTTCGCCGCCGAAATTATGAAACGGCTGGTCGGGGCCGGCCATGGTCGCTAGCGCACGCCGAACGTGCGCGGGCCCAACGTGATGGCGGCGATCAGGTAGACGACGAGGACCACGACGCCGATCGCGATACCGGCGACGGCCAGGCCGTATCCCTGTTGCCGAGTCTGCTTGATCTGGTTGAGTGCAATGGCGCCGAGCACGATGCCGACGACACCGGACAGACAGAAGACCCAACCAATCAGCGAGGCAACCAACGAGGCGATCGCCAGCGCGTTGGTTGTGGGTGGTTGGCCATAGCCGCCTGTGTAATCGGGGTAGCCGCCGGGCTGCGGCGGAGCCCCGTAACCGCCGGCAGACGCGCGGTAGTCGGCAGGCGGAGGCGGGTATGGCGACCCGCCGTAGCTTCCAGGCGCGTAGCCGGGGGGCGGTCCACCCGGCGGTGGATAGGAGGGCGGCGGGTAGGCCGGAGGCGGATAGCCGGCTGACGGCGGCGGGAAGTTGCCCGTGTTTTGCTGGGGCTGCTGGGGTTGGGAGGGCTGGTCTGGGCGGTCTTGCGCTTTCTCGTCGGGGTCGCCGCCAGGAACTGTCATGCTTTCAAACTAGACCTTTCAAACTAGGCGATGTGTGCCGGATGCGGACCATCACAATTACTGGCGGCACACAGCGCCGTCGACCCAGCGCGGCGTGTCGCCAGTTGGTACTCCGCAGAGGAGAATAGGACCATGACCAGCCCCTTCCAGCCCGGACAAGTTCCCGGCGCCACTCCCGCCAGCCCAGCCGCGGGGCGCCGCGGAGCGCCCGGATTGCCGACGCCCCCGAAGGGCTGGCCGGTGGGCTCGTACCCCACCTATGCCGAGGCGCAGCGAGCGGTCGACTACCTCTCCGATCAAGATTTCCCGGTCCAGCAAGTGACGATCGTCGGCGTCGACCTCATGCAAGTCGAACGAGTAACCGGTCGGCTGACCTGGCCGAAAGTTCTGGGAGGCGGGGTGATCTCCGGCGCCTGGCTGGGCCTGTTCATCGGATTGGTGCTGGGCTTTTTCAGCCCGAACCCGTGGGCCGCACTGGGCACCGGCTTTATCGCCGGGGTGTTCTTCGGCCTGATCACTTCGGCCGTCCCGTATGCGATGGCACGCGGAACACGCGATTTCAGCTCGACCATGCAGCTGGTGGCCGGGCGTTACGACGTACTGTGTGACCCGCAGAATGCCGAGAAGGCCCGCGACCTGCTGGCCCGCCTGGCGATCTGACGGGCGGCCAAACCGCGGCGTGTTGCGTATCACGCGCGCGGGCCTCTACCGTTCTGGCGCGGGACAACCGCATGAAGAGAAGAGAGGCGGTGTGGTGGCGAGTCGCAGCCGCGTATGGCGGTTGGGCGCAGCCGTGTTGGCAACGCTGACCACCGTTGCACTGTCCTCATGCGGGACCGCCGACAACGGCGTGGTGGTCAGCCTCTACACACCGGCCAACGAAGCAGCGACGTTCACCGCACTTGCTCAGCGATGCAACGAGCAGGTCGGCGGGCGGTTCACTATCCGGCAGTACAGCTTGCCCCGCTCGGCTGACGACCAGCGGCTACAACTGGCTCGTCGACTCACCGGCAACGACCGCACGCTGGACGTGATGGCCATCGACGTGGTGTGGACCGCGGAGTTCGCCGACGCGGGCTGGGTGCTGCCGCTGTCGGACGATCCTGCCGGTCGCGCGGAGGCCGACGCCACCGCCGACACGCTGCCCGGCCCGCTGGCGACCGCCCGTCGTCTCCACAAGCTGTACGCCGCACCGATCACTACCAATACTCAATTACTTTGGTACCGAGCGGATTTGATAGACAAGCCACCGATCACCTGGGACGCCGTGGTGGCTGAGGCAAGCCGGCTGCATGCCGCGGGTAAACCCAGTTGGATCGGCGTGCAAGCCAAGCAGTACGAGGGGCTCGTGGTGTGGTTCAACACGTTGCTGGCCAGCGCCGGCGGCCGTGTGCTTTCCGACGACGGCACCTCCGTCACGCTGACCGACACGCCTGCGCACCGGGCCGCGACAATCAAGGCACTGCAAATCCTCAAGGCGGTGGCCACTGCGCCCGGCGCCGACCCGTCCATCACCCAGACCGACGAAGGCACCGCCCGGTTGGCGCTCGAGCAAGGCAAGGCCGCGCTGGAAGTCAACTGGCCGTTTGTGCTGCCTTCCATGCTGGAGAACGCGGTCAAAGGTGGGGTGGCGTTTCTACCACTCGACAGGCGGCCAGAGCTGGCGGGCAGCATCGACAGCGCGGGCAACTTCGCGCCGACTGTTCAGCAGTTCCGCACGGCCTACGACGCGAGCCAGCGGGTGTTCAGATTCGCCGGTTATCCCGCTGTGCAAGCCGGCCGGCCGGCCCAGGTGACGATCGGGGGGTTGAATTTGGCGGTGGCCAGGACGACCCGCCATCGGGCCGAGGCCTTCGAGGCGGTGCGCTGCCTGCGCAGCCTGCCGAATCAGAAGTACATCTCGATCGAAGGTGGTCTGCCCGCGGCGCGGGCATCGCTGTACTCCGACCCGCAGTTCCAGGCCGCCTATCCGATGTACGACGTCATTCGTCAGCAACTCACCAATGCTGCGGTGCGCCCGGAGACACCGCTGTACCAAGCGGTCTCGACCAGGATCTCGGCGACGTTGGCTCCCATCACGAAGATCGACCCGGAGACGACGGCTGACGCGCTGACCGAGCAGGTGCAAAAGGCCATCGACGGGAAAGGGCTGATCCCATGACCGCGGCGGCTCCCGAGAGCCGTTCGGAGCGGCGTCTGGCGTTTTTTCTGGTCGGTCCTGCGGCGATGCTGATGCTGGCGGTCACGGCCTACCCGATCGGGTATGCCGCCTGGCTGAGCCTGCAGCGTTACAGCTTTGCCACGCCGGAGAACACCGCCTTTGTGGGGCTGGCCAACTACCAGACCATCTTGACCGACCGGTTGTGGTGGACGGCGCTGGCGGTGACGCTGGCCATCACGGCCATTTCGGTGGCGATCGAGTTTGCGCTGGGCCTTGCGGCCGCGCTGGTGATGCACCGGACGCTGGTGGGCAAAGGTGTCGTGCGCACCGCGGTCTTGATCCCCTACGGCATCGTCACCGTCGCCGCGTCGTACAGCTGGTATTACGCGTGGACGCCGGGCACCGGGTATCTGGCGAACTTGCTGCCCCAAGGTGCCGCGCCGTTGACCGCGCAGATCCCGTCGCTGGCGATCATCATCTTGGCAGAGGTCTGGAAGACGACGCCGTTCATGGCGCTGCTGCTGCTGGCCGGGCTGGCGTTGGTGCCCGACGATCTGCTGAAGGCCGCCCAGGTCGACGGCGCCGGCGCCTGGCGGCGACTGTTCAAAGTCATCCTGCCGTTGATGAAACCGGCGATCGTGGTGGCCTTGCTGTTCCGCACCCTGGATGCGTTCCGGATCTTCGACAACATCTATATCCTCACCGGGGGCTCAAACCACACCGGCTCGGTGTCGATACTGGGCTACGACAACTTGTTCAAGGGCTTCAATGTGGGTCTGGGGTCGGCGATTTCAGTGTTGATATTCCTGTGCGTGGCCCTGATCGCGTTGATTTTCATCAAGGTTTTCGGTGCCGCGGCGCCCGGTGGTGACGGTCGTGGTTGACCGGATCGACACCAGGCGCGCCGCCGGCTGGGTGGTCATCGACGCACTGGTGCTGGTTTATGCGCTGATTCCGGTGCTGTGGATTTTGTCGCTGTCGCTCAAACCGACCTCAACGGTCAAGGACGGCAAGCTGATTCCGTCATCGGTGACCTTCGACAACTATCGCGGAATTTTCCGCGGCAACTTCTTCAGCTCGGCACTGATCAACTCGATCGGCATCGGTTTGATCACCACCGTGATCGCAGTGGTCATCGGAGCGATGGCGGCCTATGCGGTGGCACGGCTGGACTTTCCGGGCAAAACCCTGCTGGTCGGTGCCGCGTTACTGATCGCGATGTTTCCGCAAATCTCATTGGTCACACCGATTTTCAATATCGAGCGCACCCTCGGGTTGTTCGACACCTGGGCGGGGCTGATCATCCCGTACATCACGTTCGCGCTGCCACTGGCTATCTACACGTTGTCGGCATTCTTCCGGGAAATCCCATGGGATCTCGAGAAGGCCGCCAAGATCGACGGTGCCACACCGGGCCAGGCCTTCCGCAAGGTGATAGTCCCGCTGGCGGCACCCGGAATCGTGACCGCGGCGATTCTGGTCTTCATCTTCGCCTGGAACGACTTGCTGCTGGCGCTGTCGTTGACCGCAACCAAAGCGGCCATCACCGCTCCGGTGGCGATCGCCAATTTCACCGGAAACACGCAATTCGAGGAACCAACTGGATCCATCGCGGCCGGCGCGATGGTGATCACCGTCCCGATCATCGTTTTTGTTCTAATCTTCCAACGACGGATTGTTGCCGGCTTGACCTCTGGTGCGGTGAAGGGATAGCTCGATGGCCGAGATTGTGTTGGATCACGTGACCAAGAGTTACTCCGACGGCACGACGGCCGTGAAGGACCTGAGCATCACCATCGCCGACGGCGAGTTCGTAATTCTGGTCGGGCCCTCCGGCTGCGGGAAAAGCACGACATTGAATATGATTGCCGGACTTGAGGATATCTCGTCGGGTGAGTTGCGCATTGACGGTGAGCGGGTCAACGAGAAAGCACCCAAGGACCGCGATATCGCGATGGTGTTCCAGTCCTACGCGCTTTACCCGCACATGACAGTCCGGCAGAATATCGCGTTCCCGCTGACTCTGGCGAAGATGAAAAAGGCAGAGATCGCCGAGAAGGTGGAAGAGACCGCCAGAATCCTTGACCTGACCGACCTTTTGGACCGCAAGCCTGCGCAGTTGTCAGGCGGTCAACGGCAGCGGGTCGCGATGGGACGGGCCATCGTGCGCCATCCCAAGGCATTCCTGATGGACGAGCCGCTGTCGAACCTGGACGCCAAGTTGCGGGTTGCGATGCGCGGTGAAATCGCGCGCCTACAGCGGCGGTTGGGTACCACCACCGTGTACGTGACCCACGACCAGACCGAGGCCATGACACTCGGCGACCGGGTGGTGGTGATGCGCGGCGGGGTAGCCCAGCAGATCGGCACTCCCGACGAACTCTACGAACGGCCGGCGAACTTGTTCGTGGCCAGCTTCATCGGCTCGCCGGCGATGAATTTCTTCCCCGCCTCCCTGACCCCGACCGGGCTGACCCTGCCGTTCGGCGAGGTGACGCTGACGCAGCCGGTTTACGACGTCATCGCGGCGCACCCGACACCCGAAAACGTCATCGTGGGAATACGTCCGGAGCATCTGCAGGATGCCGCGCTCATCGACGCCTATCAGCGACTCAGTGCCCTGCTCTTCGAGGTGAAAGTCGATATGGTCGAGTCGCTGGGTGCCGACAAGTACGTGTATTTCACCACCGAGAATGCTGTCGTGCATTCCGAACAGCTAGCGGAGGCCGAGGAGGAGTCGGCTGGAGACACTCACGAGTTCATCGCCCGGGTGCCGGCCCAGTCGAAAGCCGCCAAGGGACAGTCGCTCCAATTGGCTTTCGACACTTTAAAGCTCGCCGTGTTCGACGCCGATTCCGGTGTCAACCTGACTGTGCCACCACCACCTGACGCCGAGTGACGCTCGCCAAGGTACGCCGCCATTTGAGTGCTCACTTCGACGGAGCTGAGCCCGATGTCGCCAGCGTGACGTTCCTGGGAACCGAGCCCATCGAGGTGCTGCGCTTTCCAGCGGGCGCCGACGGGGTGGTGCACTACGCGTCGCTGGGTTGTTCACGGCATCCGATGGTGGACCCGACGGCCGTCGTCGCCGACCCGCACCGCGGCCCACGCGCGGAAGTTGTTATGCGCCTGCGTGATCCGGGGTCAGTGAGCGGGCTGGTGCGCAGCCTGGCCATCGTGGCGGCAACACCGGCGGTCGAGGGTGTGGTGCTGGTCCCGGATGCTTTGATCGACCTCGGCGCGCCGCTGTGGACCTGGCCCTCGGGGCGGGCGCCGTTCACCGCCGTGTTGTTGGGCCGCAGTGACATCGCCGAGCTGTCGCTGGAACCGCCGTGCGAGCCGGTGCAATTCCTGTCCGCGACGCCCATCACCGCGACCGAGGCGGCGTGGGTGCGGCTGAAAGGCGCCGACGCTATGCGCCAGGCATGGCTAAGCGACGGGGTCGACGTTGTGGATCCGGATCGACCTGCAGCCCAGCCTCGTTGATGTCTCGCGTGTACTCGCCGTCATAGCCATTGATTGCGCCGGAATGTGCGGTAGAGCACCATGCAGATGATCATCATGACCACGAGCACCACCGGATAGCCCCACGCCTTGTGCAGGATGGGCATCCATTCGAAGTTCATGCCGTAGATCCCGGCGATCATGGTCGGCACGGCGATGATGCCGGCCCAGGCCGACATCTTGCGCATGTCGGTGTTTTGTTGCATGCCCACCCGGGCCAGCGCGGCCTGTACGAGCGAGCTGAGCATTTCGTCGTAGCCGGCGATCTGATCCGCGGCGTACGTTTGGTGATCGGCGACGTCGCGCAGATAGCGCCGAACCTCTTTGGAAATCAGGTCCTTGTGTTGCGTCTGCATCCGCTGGAACGGGACCGACAGCGGGTTGACGCAGCGGCGCAGCTCGACCACTTCGCGCTTGATCTGGTAGATCGGTTCGACGTCGGTTTGTTGGCGCGGTGCGAAAGCCGCTTCTTCGATGGCGTCGATGTCGGTCTCCATCAGGCTGGTGACCGCGAGGTAGTGGTCGACCACCCGGTCGGCGATCGCGTGCAGCACCGCGTAGGGGCCAAGTCGCATGTGCTCGGGATCGGCGTCCATGCGTTTACGAACCTCGGAGAGTCCACCGTGTTCGCCGTGCCGAACTGTGATCACGAAGTTTCGGCCGACGAAGATCATGATCTCGCCGGTCTCGACGATCTCGCGGGCCAGCACTACCGAGTCGTGCGGAACGTAGTTGACAGTCTTGAGAACCAGGAACAACGTTTCGTCGTAGCGCTCCAGCTTCGGTCTTTGATGCGCATGCACCGCGTCCTCGGCAGACAACGGGTGCAGCCCGAACACTTCGGCAACTTCGTGCATCTGGCGGTCGTCGGGCTCGTGCAGCCCGATCCAGACAAAC
This sequence comes from Mycobacterium shimoidei, assembly GCA_002101905.1. GTDB lineage: Bacteria > Actinomycetota > Actinomycetes > Mycobacteriales > Mycobacteriaceae > Mycobacterium > Mycobacterium shimoidei. The sequence goes on from LQPU01000049.1 coordinate 11,805, forward strand.
GCGCTCTGGCCGGTTTGTTCAACGTCGCGGACCTTGGCAAGCGCCTCGGCGTGCGTGTAGACGCCGGGCAATCGCACCCCATCGACGTAAACGCCGCAATCGACCATGACCTGCTCGACCGATGTTTGCGCAGGCGGGGTGAGGGCGTCAGGGCTTTTGGGTCGCACACCTGGTCGCAGCGACGGCGACAACGCACGAAACGACGGCATCGGTCACCTCCGTTCGCAGCAAAGATCGCCTCAAGCCTCGGCAATGCTACGCGCCATGCCGTGGCCTGTCCGTGAGCCGCTCGGGGGACCGGTAGATTTCCGGCCTGCCGTGGTGCGCTAGTTTCGTCCCGACGTACTAAGCAAGGAGACCCGACGTGAGCACCCTCAAGGTCGCTGTCACCGGCGCCGCCGGCCAGATCGGCTACAGCTTGTTGTTCCGCCTGGCGAGTGGCTCGCTGCTGGGCGCCGACCGCCCGATTGAGTTGCGCCTGCTCGAGATCGAGCCGGCGTTGAAGGCGCTCGAGGGCGTGGTGATGGAGCTCGACGACTGCGCCTTCGCGACCCTGGCCGGAGTCGAGATCGGAGCGGATCCCAACAAAATCTTCGACGGCGCCAACCTGGCGCTGCTGGTGGGCGCGCGACCGCGCGGGCCGGGGATGGAGCGCAGCGACCTGCTGGAGGCCAACGGCGCCATCTTCACCGAACAGGGCAAGGCCCTGAATTCGGTGGCCGCCGACGACATCCGCATCGGGGTGACCGGCAACCCGGCGAACACCAACGCGCTGATCGCGATGAGCAACGCGCCCGACATTCCACGCGAGCGGTTTTCGGCGCTGACGCGCCTCGACCACAACCGGGCGATCTCGCAGCTGGCCAAAAAGACGGGTGCGGCCGTCACCGACATCAAGAAGATGACGATCTGGGGCAACCACTCGGCCACCCAGTACCCGGACATCTTCCACGCCGAAATCAAAGGCAAGAACGCCGCCGAGGTGGTCGGCGACCAGGCGTGGATCGAAAACGAGTTCATCCCGACCGTGGCCAAGCGTGGCGCGGCCATCATCGAGGCGCGCGGTGCCTCGTCGGCGGCCTCGGCGGCCTCGGCGACCATTGACGCCGCCCGCGACTGGCTGCTGGGAAGCCCCAAGGACGACTGGGTGTCGATGGCCGTGGTCTCCGACGGCTCCTACGGTGTGCCGGAAGGTCTGATCTCGTCGTTCCCGGTGACCACCGAGAACGGGAACTGGAGCATCGTTCAAGGACTCGAGATCAACGAGTTCTCCCGCAGCCGGATTGATAAGTCGACGGCCGAGCTTGCCGACGAGCGCAAGGCCGTTACCGAGCTGGGCCTGATCTGAGCCGGCAGTACCCTCGAGTCGTGTCCGAAACAAACGCGCACATCGAGCTCGAAGACGAAGAGATCTTCGAGGCGCATGTAGCCGGCAAGCTTCGAGTGGAGTCAAGGACTCCGCTGGACACCCAGCGCGCGCTGTCGATTGCCTACACACCCGGCGTGGCACAGGTCAGCCGCGCGATCGCCGCCGACCACACCCTGGCCGCCCGCTACACCTGGGCGAACCGGCTGGTGGCGGTGGTCAGCGATGGCAGCGCGGTGCTCGGTCTCGGTGACATCGGGGCAGCGGCCGCGCTGCCCGTGATGGAAGGCAAATGCGCGCTGTTCAAGGCGTTCGCCGGCTTGGACGCCATCCCGATCGTGTTGGACACCAAGGACCCCGACGAGATCGTCGACACTCTGGTGCGGCTGCGGCCGACATTCGGTGCGGTCAACCTCGAGGACATTTCCGCGCCGCGGTGCTTCGAGATCGAACGCCGGCTGATCGATGCGCTGGACTGCCCGGTGATGCACGACGACCAGCACGGCACCGCGATCGTGGTGCTGGCGGCGCTGATCGGCGCGACGAAGGTACTCGGCCGCGACATGACCGCGCTGCGCGTGGTGATCTCCGGCGTCGGCGCGGCTGGCCTGGCATGCGCGAAAATCCTGATGTCGGTGGGGATTTCGCACATCACGTTGCTGGACTCGCGCGGCATCCTGCATCCGGGGCGCGACGATTTGACCACCGTCAAAGCCGACTTGGCGCAGTGCACCAACCCCGACGGGCTGACCGGCGGCATGGTCGAGGCGCTCAAAGGCGCCGACGTGTTCTTGGGTGTGTCGGCGGGCATCGTGCCCGAAGAGCTGATCGCCACGATGGCGCCGCACAGCATCGTGTTCGCGCTGTCGAATCCCGATCCGGAAATCCATCCCGAGCAGGCCGCCCGGCACGCCGCGATCGTCGCCACCGGCCGAAGCGATTTCCCCAACCAGATCAACAATGTGCTGGCCTTCCCCGGGGTGTTCCTTGGCGCGCTGGACGCCGGTGCCCGCAAGATCACCGAAGCGATGAAGGTGGCCGCAGCGGAGGCGATCGTATCCGTCGTCGCCGACGACCTGGCGCCGGACCGGATTGTCCCCAGCCCGCTGGACCCGCGGGTCGGGCCGGCGGTCGCCGCCGCGGTGGCAGCCACCGCTGCCGCGGAGTGACTGCCGGCAGGATTGTTCTGCTGGTGCTGGCCGCGACGCTGGCGCTGTCCGGCTGCGGTGCTTCCGAGCACCGCCCGGCCGAACTGGTAGTCGGCTCGCGCCCCGACAGTCAATCGGTGCTGCTGGCCGACATCTACGTCGCGGCGCTGCGTTCGTACGGGTTCCCCGCGCGCAACGAGTCCGCGCCTGACCCGCTGAGCAGGCTGGATGCCGGCGACTTCACCGTCGTCCCGGGCTTCACCGGCCAGGTGTTGCGGACCTTTGACCCGGGCGCGAAGGTGCGCTCCGACGAGCAGGTCTACCGCGCCATGGTGGGCGTGTTGCCCGAGGGCGTCGCCGCTGGGGACTACACGACCGCCGCGGAGGACAAGCCCGCCTTGGTTGTCACCGCGGCGACGGCCAAAGCGTGGGGCGGCAACGACCTGAGCGCGCTGCCCCGGCATTGCGCCGGCCTGATCGTGGCGTCGATCGTCGCAACCCCGACACCCGGGAAGATCAGCCGGTGCCAATTGCCCGCGCCACGTGAATTTCCCACCGCCACAGCAATGTTCGCTGCGCTGCGGGCCGGGCAGGTCACCGCGGCGTGGACCAGCACCGCCGCACCGGATGTGCCGGACGATGTGGTGATGCTTGCCGACGGCAAACCGGCGCTGGTGCAGGCCGAAAACGTGGTGCCGCTTTATCGGCGCAATGTGTTGACCGATCGGCAACTGCTGGCGATCAACGAGGTGGCCGGGGTACTGGACACCGCCGCGCTGGTCGATCTGCGTCGCCAGGTCGCAAAAGGTGCCGATCCGCAGGCGGTCGCCGATGCCTGGCTCGGCGAGCACCCGCTCGGACGATAGGGGTACGGGATCAGCGCGGGCCGGGGAGCAGTCGGCGCATCGCCGGCCCGATCAGCTCTTGATAGCGGGAGCCCGTCAGCCGGACCATCACGTCCAAGATTTTGGCGTCCAGGCCGACCAGCACCCGAGCCTTGTTCTGGCGCACCCCGTCCAAAATGATCCGGGCGGCCTTTTGCGGTGACGTGTTGGCCAGTCGCTTGTCGAAGGTCCGGCTCAAATGGGAGATGTCGACCCCGTCCGGGGCCTCCATGTTGCGCGCGATCGCGGTCTTGATGCCGCCCGGATGCACCGTGGTCACCTTCACCGGGTGACCGGCGCGCGCCATTTCCTGTCGCAACGCCTCGGTGAAGCCGCGGACAGCGAATTTGGCCGAGTTGTAGGCCGCCTGACCAGGTACCGAGAACAGCCCGAACACGCTGGAGACGTTGATGACGTGCCCGTCGCCCGAGGCGATCAGGTGCGGCAGAAACGCCTTGGTGCCGTTGACCACACCCCAGAAGTCGACGTCCATGACCCGCTCGATGTCCTTGAATTGGCTGATCTCGATGTCGCCGTTGAACGCGATACCGGCGTTGTTGTAGATCTGGTTGACCTTGCCGAAATGTTCGGCGACCTCGTCGGCGTAGGCCAGGAAGGCCTCGCGTTCGGTGACATCGAGGCGGTCGGCCTTGACCGGTGCACCGATGGTCTTCACCCGCTCCTCGGTTTGTGCCAGCCCGTCAATGTCGACGTCGCTGATCGCCAGCTTGGCGCCTGAGCGGGCCAGCTCGATGGCCAGCGCACGGCCGATCCCGGATCCAGCCCCGGTGACCACGGCCACCTTCCAGGCAAAGCCCTCCATGGACACTCCTTATCAGTCGGGTCCTGTCGAGGTTAGCCGGTACCGTCGGTTCTGTGTACATGGGCCCTGTGAGCAGCAGCGGCGACGAGCGAGTCACCGAGGGTCCACACCGCCACCCCGATCAGCACCAGGTCCTTCAGCAGAAATTGGCCCGGCTGGGCGCTGAGCACCGGGATGGCGCCAGCATGACTCGCCACGACACCCGGTGTGGTGATGAGAAAACTCAACGTCCCCAGAAACAACACCACCGCGATCGCACTGCCTGCCGCCGAGACCTTCGGCGAGAACGGCCGCATCGCGATGAGAACCGCCGCGACAATCTCCGCGGTGCCCAGTGCGGCCGCGACGGCATGAACACTGAGGAAGTGGTAAACCCACGACATCAACGGGCTGTGCTGAATGAGAACCCGACTTTCCATTTTGACGTACTTGCCGAACCCGATCCAGGCCAACACGATCACCAGGCCGTAGCGGCTTATCGTTTGCCCGGCGCTCGTCAAGCAGTCCCACCGCAGTTCGCGCTCGATCATCGTCATGCCGCCTTCTCGGGCTCCATGACGACGACCATTTTTCCGCCGGCTTCGCCGGCTTCCATGATTCGGTGTGCTTCGTGAATTTCGTTGAAAGAAAAGACGTGTGAGGGTTTGGCATCGAGCTGCCCTTCGGCAACTTGGCGCGCGATCTGCGCCAACGGCACGTCCGACAGCGGGAAGCCGGGGGTGCCGAAGACGAAGCTGCCAAAGAACGACAGATACACACCGCTGGCCATCTGCAGCAACGGGTTGAAATCGACGATGGGAGCGAGTCCACCCAGCCATCCCGCCAGGCACGCGGTGCCGCCACGGCGCAACATGTCGAGCGAGTCGAGAATCGTGCTGTTGCCGACCAAATCAAGCACTGCGTCGAGTTGTTTGGCTTCGGCGATGTGCTGCGCCAGATCGCGCCGTTCCAACTCGACGCGGGCCGCGCCGAGCTCCGCGAGCAGCGGGAAACGTTCCCGGCTGCGAGTGGTGGCGATGACGTGCGCACCGGCGGCCGCCGCCATCTTCACGGCAGCCTGGCCGAAAGATGAAGTGGCCCCGCGGATCACCACTGTTTGCCCGGCAGTGAGGTTCAGGCTGCGGAAAAGACACGTCCAGGCGGTCGCATAGGTTTCCGGCAGTGCAGCCAGCTGCGCCCACGGCAGATCCGACTCGATGAGCGCGACATTGCCGGTGCGCACACGGGTGTACTCGGCGTAGCTGCCGTTGATGGTTCGCCCGAGCCCACCCATGAGTGCGGCCACCTTGGCTCCGACCGGAAACTCCCCGCCAGGACACGAGTCGACGATGCCCACGCACTCGATGCCACTGACTTCCGCGGCCTGGGCCCATTCCCCGCGGCGCATGTGCATCTCGGCGTGGTTGATCCCGAATCCCTTGATTTGTATGACAACTTCACCGTCTTTCGGCAACGGCTTGGGGATGTCGGTGTAGACCAGGCTGTCCAGCCCGCCGAACCCTTCCAAGATGATCGCGCGCATGGTCTCTCCGCCGGGCTTTTCCCGAACCACCGCCGGCGCCGTCGGCAGCTGGTCTGACCCCGACGACTGCTGGTTGCCGGCAATCTCCATCGGTTCCCCTCTCATCTGGTTTGCTTTCGGTAACGGAAAGTCCGGGCGCAAGTAGCCGACCAGACACAGGCAGATCATGCCCATCGCTATCACTGGCCATCTCACCGCAACCACGGCCGCGGCCGCGAATACACCGATGGTGATGAACGACCGCATGTGCAGCATTCGCCGGACCCGGGCGGGCACATCGTCATGGGTGGGCCGGTCGATGGCTTCCCAGCAAAGTGCGAGATAGGTGACGTCGACGAAGACGAACACCGTCGCGTAGAGGGCCGTGGGCGCCGCCGCCAACCTGCTGTCCGCGATCCATTCGGTGGTAAACGGAATCAGCGAGACGGAGAACAGGTGGCCAAAATTCGACCACACCAGCCGGGGCGTCGCCACATCGGCATAGCTGAACAAATGATGGTGATTGACCCAGACGATCGCAATAAAGACGTAACTGACCACATAGCTCAAAACCGGTGGGCCACAACGGAATCAGGGCACTAAAGGTTGCGCTGCTCGGCGGCTTGAGTTTCAAGACCAGGATCGTGATGAGTACCGCGAACACGGCGTCGGAGAACAGTCTGAGCCGATCTGGGCCGATTCGTCGGTCAGCCACCGCCACCTCCGACTTCATGCTCGCGCGGTGCCCAGACGCCGAGCCAGCACGCACAAGTCGGACGCGACAAGCGTCGGTTGCGGCAGGCCCTCGACCCGCAGCGGCGCGTTGCCGGGGCGGGTGATCAACGCCGAGCTGAACCCGGCGCCTTGTGCCCCCATGATGTCCCAGACATGTACGGCGACCATCATGCAAGCCGACGTTGGCACGCCAAGCCGGTCGGCGACGTGGCGGTAGACCTGCGCAGCGGGTTTGTAGACCCGACCGGCGTCGACGCTGAACTTTTGCTCGAAAAACTGGCCCAGACCCGCATGCTCCAATGCAGTCGGCCCGTCCGGATTCGGCGGCGAGTTGGTCAGGGTGACAAGGCGAAAACCGTTGTCGCGGAGCATGGCAAGGCCATCTGTGGCATCCGGGTAGGCCGGCAGCGTCAACATGCCGTCTCGTATTGCCCGCAGATCCCGCGCAGTGACCGTCACGCCATGGATATCAGCGAGCATCTGCAGCAGCCCCTCGCCGAGCGTGAAGTAGTCGACGTACCGGCCGGACAGCGTCATCGTCATCGAGTACATGAACAGCTGGCTCATCCAGTCGCGCAGCACCCGCGCGTCACCGAAGACCCGCTGGAAAAGCGGTGCCATCGCGTCGAAGTCAAGCAACGTCTCGTTGACATCGAACACCAGTACCGCCGGCGGGCCCGGCATTGACGGCGCGGTCACGTCGGCGAGTGACCGCGCTCTTGCAGGACCCAGGTATTGCCGTCGGGATCGGCGAAGTCCGCGAAACTGGCATAGTCGGCGCGGACCGGGTCTATGCCCGGTCGAAATGCTCCGCGCCAGCCGCCGTCAGTGTCCTTATGCCGGATTTCGCTGACGGTGACTCCGCGATCTTCCAGTTCCTTTCGAGACGCCTCGATATCGGAGACCACGAGATAAAGGCCGCGAACCGAGCCCACCGGCGCGTCGGTTAGTCCGACGCCGAATTGGATCGATGTGCCTGAACCCGGTGGTGTCAGCTGGACGACCCGGAAATCTGCTGCCGGCGCGTAATCGACGTCGAGGGCGAAGCCGACGTGGTCGCGATAGAACCGCAGCGACCGATCGGGATCCGAGACCGGCAGCATCACGACCTCCAACTGTGCCTTCATCGCGAAGCCGCTCAGACCGAGCTCTGCTGCAGTATTTCGTCGGGGTCGAGCCCGCGGTCGATGCCGTGGGAGACCACGGTCTGACCAGGCTCGAGGTGCAGCTGCGTGTCATCGAGGTAGACATCGATCTTGTCGGGTTCAAACGACACCAGGTTGCGCACCGCGGCCACTTCCGGCCATGCGTTGACGTAGCACCATGCGGCGCGTTTGCGGTCGCCGATGTTGTAATAGCTGGCCAGGCCTTTGTAAGGGCAAAAAGTCTGCCCATCAACGGGATTCAGCGCCGCTTCGTCGATGTCAGCGCGGGGTAGGTACCAGCGCGGCGCGAAACCCGACTCGTACAAGGCAAGCGGTGCGCGGGTGTCGGCGACGACCCGATCGCGGTCTCGCACCACCAGATGGCGTGAGGTGTTCCGGATGTCGATGCGGTGGTAAAAGTCCGACGCGTGACCGACGATGCGGTCGTCTTCCTCGAAGAACGCGTCCATCGCTCGCCAGGCGAAAGCCACCCGCGCTTCGAGCAGACCGGCGTAATCGGGCAGGGTGGGGTAGTACCAGGCGGCGTGCTTGGCTTCGCGGTCTGCTGTCCGAACCGAAAACCAGTGCACCTCGCCGAGTTCGCGATGGTTGGTGGTCCGGTCTTCGGCAACCAACACATCGGCCCGGATATCGCCGCGTGGAAAGTAGGCCACCGGATAGCGCCCCGGCTCGTGCAGCAGCACCACGTCCTGGCTGTCGGCGATCCATTCGTCGGCGAACCGGACCCGCATCCGGCGGCGCAGCGGCTCGGCGAACAACAATCGCTCCGGCATGGGCTGTGGTGTCAGGAAGTGCCCGACCGATCCGGTGTTCAGTGGTCCTTGTTGCCATGCCAGACCCATCGCTTGCTCCCTTCCTCAACGATGGTTATTGCTGCAAATCGAGCCCACCTACTGCGGAATCCGGGTGCAGCGGCTTTCAGCTGGACATTAGCTCCCAACAGAATGGGATGTATAACCCAGTATTATTGCGACTCCGGGCGAGGTTGTCCAGGGGTGCGCGGGACTCAGGATTTGCGTTTGCGCGCCGACGGGGCCCGGCGCCGTCGGGGTGCGGTAGCGAACGAGCGTACATAGTCGACGGCACCGTAAACCGCTGCCTGCAACGGCTCTGGACTGCCGGTGGCGTGGGTGAGCATTGCGCCGCCTTGATGTGCGGTCACCAGCGCGATTGCCAGGTGTCGTGGGTCGGCGTCGGGGCGCAGGTCACCGCGGCGGCGCATCGCGGTCAGGCCCGCTCGAAACAGCTCGATCCATTGTTCGTAGCCGGTGGCGAGATCCTGGTGAATTTGTTCGTCGGCCTCGATCAGCTCACCGGCCAGCGAGCCGTAAACGCATCCCCCTCGGCGGTAAACGTCGTCCACCTGGGCCGCGCAGGCATCGGCCCAGGCCCGCAGCGCCTCGATAGTGTCGAGCGGAGCCACCGGCGGTGCGCTGTGAAAAGCCACCACATCGTTTCGGCGAGCGGCGATGACCTGACGCGTCAGGTCGTGCTTGTTTTGGAAATAATGCGCGATCTGGGAGCCGCTGACGGCGGCCGCACCGCGCACCTGATCGATACTGGTGCCGGCGACCCCGTGCTCGAACATCAGCTTGGCCGCGACGTCGACGATGCGCGCTCGAGTTGCCCTTCCCTTGTGGGTCAACCGCACGTCGTCGGACACGATGGCGCCGCCTTTGGCACTAACCTCAGCCGGTGGATTACTGCTCGCCGGGATCTCGACTGTACCGCCGGTGGCCTCGATACCGGGTCACAACGCGCGATGGCGCGGCGGCTGAGCGCTTTTCGCGCCGCTGGCGTACCCGGCGGGGTGGCCGGGCAACCCGTTCCGCGGGATCGGTGGCGAACATACGCAGATAGTTCACCGCGAACCGTGTGGCGTGGGCGTGTGGCCAATCCTCACAATAGGTGAAGGTCAGGCTCCCCCCGCCTTGGTGGGCAGCGACGATCACCAGCGCCAACTGTCGCGGGTCAGCCGCTGAGACCAATACTCCGCGATTCTTCATCTGCTTGATCGCCTGCTCGAGCAGCTCCACCCACCGCCAATAGCTCGCTCCCAGCATTTGCCGTGTCGCGTCGTCGGACTTCGCGAGTTGCCCGGCCAGCGCGTGGTAGGTCGGCGTGCCGGAGTAGCCGATGCGACGCAGATAGCGCATATTCAGATCGATCCAGCGTTCGAAGTCCTCAAACGATTCCAGTCCGTGCAGCTTCGGCTGCCGGTGGAAATCGAGCACCACATTGATCTGGCGGGCGATGACGGCACGCACCAACGCTTGCTTGTCGACGAAATAGTGAGCCAGCTGCGAACCACTGACGGATGCGGCTTTGCGCACGTTGTCCATGGTGAGTGTCGAGAGCCCAGTGTCGACGATCAGCTCCGCCGCCTTCTGCACGATGCGATCACGGGTGGCTCGCCCCTTGGCGGTCAACGGTTCCCGGTCGGACAAGTCGGCGCTGGGCACGTGCTCAGGCTATCTGCTCGGGCATCGACTATGGGATATGTAACCCATTTGTGTCTAGCGGCGCTCGTCACGCCGCGGGTAGGTGTTTGGCGAGGAAGGCCCGGATCAGCTCGGTGACTTCTACCAGCGCCGACTCCAAGAGGAAATGACCGCCGTCGAGAAGATGGATTTCGGCATCGGGCAGGTCCTGGGCAAATGCTTGGGCGCCGGCCGGACCGAAAATCTTGTCGCCGCGACCCCAGACCGCCAGCAGCGGAACCTTGCTGGAGCGGAAGTACTCGTGCAGTCGGGGATACAGTGGTGAATTGGTGGCGTAGTCGAGGAACAACTTGAGTTGCACTGCGTCGTTCCCCGGCCGGGATATCAGCGCATAGTCGTGATACCAGGATTCCGGGTCGACCAGTGTCTCGTCGGGCACACCGGTGAGGTATTGCCAGCGGGTGGCGTCGAGGGTGAGAGACTGCCGCAGCGGCGCCTCCGTTTCGGGAGTCTGCGCAGAGTGATAGTCCCACACCGTTTTCCAGAAGCTTTCCACGAAGCCGGCGTCGTAGCCGTTGCCGTTTTGGCTGATGATTGCCGTTATCGCCGCCGGGTCGGCGAGGGCCAGCCGCCAGCCGATCGGGGCGCCGTAGTCCTGGACGTACAGCGCGTACCGATCGATGCCCAGCGTGCCGAGTAAGCCTGTGGTCAACTCGGTCAGGGCGTCGAAGGTGTAGTCGAAGTCCTCGACTCCCGGCGCATCGGACAGTCCGAAGCCCAGATGATCGGGGGCGATCACGTGGTAGCGGTCGGCCAGTGCCGGGATCAGGTGGCGGAACATATACGAGCTCGTCGGGAAGCCGTGCAACAGGACCAGCGCCGGTGCATCGCGCTGGCCCGCTTCCCGGAAGAAAAGCCGATGGTTATCGACGGTGGTGTAGCGGTGATGAACGGCCGGCATGGGCGGTCCTCCAGAGCCGAGGCATGATTCGACTAGAGCGCTCGCGCGCCCGTTCTTTTTGGGATGTGCATCCCAGTATGCACCATCGGTGCCAATCCGCAACAGCGGGGATTGCCGGCGTTGACGTGCGGCGCCAGGCGTGCATATTCTGGGCCGGCCATCCCATTTGCTGACGTTGGGAGGCGGCCCGATGACGGCTCTGCAGCCGATGGCCCGGCTCGTGTCCGTCAATGTCGGTCTGCCTCAAGACGTGCAGTGGCGGGGTAAAACGGTCCACACCGGAATCTGGAAAGCACCCGTAGTTGGACCGGTCATGGTGCGCCGGCTCAACATCGACGGCGACGGCCAAGGTGACCTTGCCGGACATGGCGGCGAACAACGCGCGGTGCTGGTCTACCAGACCGAGTCCTACGATTATTGGAAGGCTCAACTGGGCCGGGACGACCTGCAACCGGCGCACTTCGGGGAAAACTTCACCGTCAGCGGGCTCAGTGATAGCGATGTCTGCATCGGCGACCGCTACCGCATCGGCGAGGCCGAATTCGAGGTCACCCAGCCACGTGTCACTTGCTTTCGGGTTGGAATGCGGCTCGGCGAACCGGAAATGCCCAATCTGCTCGTCGCGCATCATCGGCCCGGCTTCTACTTCCGGGTGATCACCGAAGGCCGCGTGCAGGCCGGTGACGCGATCGTGCTGACCCGACGCGGCCCGCACGAGCTCAGCGTCGCCGACGTCGACGCTCTGCTGTACCTGCCCGACCGTGACATGGCCCTACTCCGCCGGGCCGTCGACGTGCCCGCGCTCAGCCCTGGCTGGCAACAGTCGTTTTCCGACCTGCTCACCGCACAGCCGGCCACGACGACCACAGCCGAACCCGGATGGACCGGCTTTCGGCCGTTGCGGGTCACTGCGACGCACCACGAGACCGCGTCTGTCTTGTCGATTCGGCTCGAACCCGACGACCACGCCGCGCTGCCCACACCACTTCCCGGGCAGTACCTGACTATCCGGATCCCTACCGCCAGTGATCCGAAACCGGCGCGCAGCTACTCACTTTCGGGCGATCCCAGTGCCCGGTTTTACCGGATCAGCGTCAAACGCGAAGGCCACGGTCAGGTGAGCCGTTGGTTGCACAACCATGTCAGGGTCGGATCGGTTCTCGAGGCGGCCGCGCCGCGCGGCGAATTCTGCCTCACGCAAGACAACACGCCCGTCGTATTGATTTCGGCAGGCATCGGGGCTACGCCGGTGCTGGCCATGCTGCACGCGCTGGCCGCTGCCCGAAGTCCCCGTTCTGTCTGGTGGTTGCACACGACGCGCAATAGGCAAACGCACGCCTTCGCCGCGGAGGTGAGCTCGCTGATGCACGCTCTGCCCGACGCGCGGCAACATATCTTCTACACCGCAGGTCAACAGGCGGGCGGTGACGTCAGCCTCGGCCGACTCGACCAGCAGTCGATCGCGGCGCAGAACCTGCCGACCGACGCCGCTATTTACCTTTGCGGCCCAATTCCTTTCATGGATGCCATGCGCGATGCTCTCGTCGCCTGCGGATTCAGCTCCGGCCAGATCCACACCGAGCTGTTCAGTGCCTTACCTGCCATCAACCCCGGTGTGGTCGACGCGGTGGCCAGACGTCCGCATCCGCCCGCGGGCGCACCGGGGACCGGGCCGGCGATCACTTTTGCGCGGAGCGGACTGACCGTCAACTGGTCACCGGATTACGGCAGCATTCTCGAGTTGGCCGAATCTTGCGATGTGCCAACGCGGTTCTCGTGCCGAAGCGGGGTTTGCCACACATGTGTCACCGGAATCGTCGATGGCACGGCCACGTATTTGCAGCCGCCGCTGGAAAAGCCCGCGGAGGGGTCGGTCCTGATCTGTTGTGCTGCTCCGCTCGGCGATCTGGTCCTGGACCTGTGAACGGGCGGCTCAGCGGAACGCCGAGTCGATGATCTCCTGCTGCTCGACAGCGTGCACCTTCGAAGAGCCAGACGACGGAGCCGACATCGCGCGACGCGAAATCCGTTTGATGCCAACTAATTTATCCGGAATCAATTCGGGCAACTCCAAACCGAACCGCGGCCAGGCGCCCTGGTTGGCCGGCTCTTCTTGAACCCAGAAGTACTCGGTAGCGTTCGGGTAGCGGTCCAGCGTTTCGTTCAGCCGTCGCCTGGGCAGCGGCGCCAGCTGCTCGATCCGCACGATCGCGACGTCGTCACGGTTGTCCTTGGCTTTGCGGGCCGCCAATTCGTAGTACAGTTTGCCGCTCGTCAGCAGCATCCTGGTGACTTTGTCGCGTTCACCGACACCGTCTTCATAGGTGGGCTCTTCGAGCACCGAACGGAACTTCATCTCGGTGAATTCCTTGAGGTCGCTGACCGCAGCCTTGTTGCGCAGCATCGACTTTGGCGTGAACACGATCAGCGGCCGCTGGATTCCATCAAGTGCATGGCGGCGCAGCAAGTGGAAGTAGTTCCCTGGGGTCGACGGCATCGCGATCGTCATCGAACCCTCCGCCCACAGCTGCAGGAAGCGTTCGATGCGGCCCGACGTGTGATCGGGACCCTGGCCTTCGTGGCCGTGCGGCAGCAGCAGCACCAGGTTGGACAGCTGCCCCCACTTGGCCTCACCGGAGCTGATGAACTCATCGATGATGGACTGAGCGCCGTTGACGAAGTCGCCGAATTGCGCCTCCCACAACACGCATGCGTCCGGGTTACCCACCGTGTAGCCGTATTCGAAGCCAACGGCGGCGAATTCGGACAGCGGCGAATCGTAGACCAGGAACCTACCACCGGTGGGGGTGCCGTCGGGATTGGTGGCCAGCAGTTGCAGCGGCGTGAACTCGGCTCCGGTCACCCGGTCGATGATCACCGCATGCCGCTGGGAGAATGTGCCGCGCCGGGTGTCCTGGCCGGACAGCCGCACCAATTTACCTTCCGCTACAAGCGAACCCAACGCCAGCAGCTCGGCAAACGCCCAGTCGACCTTGCCTTCGTAGGCCATTTCCCGCCGCTTTTCCAGCACCGGCTTGACCCGCGGGTGCACGGTGAAGCCTTCCGGCATGGCCAGATGCGCATCACCGATCCTGGCCAACAGTGACTTGTCCACGGCCGTGGAAAGCCCGGCGGGGATCATTTGATCGGACTCCACCGATTCGCTGGGACCCACGCCGTGCTTTTCCAGTTCGCGGACCTCGTTGAAGACGCGCTCCAATTGGCCCTGGTAGTCGCGCAGGGCGTCCTCGGCTTCCTTGATCGAGATATCGCCACGGCCGATCAGCGCTTCGGTGTAGCTCTTGCGCACCCCGCGCTTGTTGTCGATGACGTCGTACATGTACGGGTTCGTCATCGACGGGTCGTCGCCCTCGTTGTGACCGCGACGGCGGTAACAGAGCATGTCGATGATGACGTCCTTGTGGAACGTCTGACGGAAATCCACCGCCAGCCGCGCCACCCATTCACACGCCTCGGGGTCGTCGCCGTTGACGTGGAAGATCGGCGCCCCGATCATCTTTGCGACATCGGTGCAGTACTCGCTGGACTTGGAGTGCTCCGGCGATGTGGTGAAGCCGATCTGGTTGTTGACGATGATGTGGATGGTGCCGCCGACCCGGTAGCCGGGTAGCAGCGCCAGGTTCAGTGTTTCGGCCACCACGCCCTGCCCGGCGAACGCGGCGTCGCCGTGCAGCATCATCGGCACCACCGAGAAGCCGTCCTCGGACATGCCTTTGTCCAACAGATCCTGCTTGGCCCGCACCAATCCCTCGAGTACCGGGTCAACGGCCTCCAGGTGCGACGGGTTGGCGGTCAGCGAGACCTGAATGTCGTTGTCGCCGAACATCTGGATGTACGTACCGGTGGCACCGAGGTGGTACTTGACGTCACCGGAACCGTGCGCCTGTGCCGGATTCAGGTTGCCTTCGAACTCGCTGAAAATCTGTGAGTACGGCTTGCCGACGATATTGGCCAGCACGTTGAGTCGTCCGCGGTGCGGCATCCCGATCACGACTTCGTCGAGCGCGTGCTCGGCGCACTGGTCGATCGCGGCATCCATCATCGGGATGACGGCCTCGGCGCCCTCCAGTGAGAACCTTTTCTGCCCAACGTATTTGGTCTGCAGAAAAGTTTCGAACGCCTCGGCGGCATTGAGCTTGCTCAGAATATATTTCTGTTGGGCGACGGTGGGCTTTTCGTGCTTGACCTCGATTCTTTCCTGCAGCCACTTCTGCTGTTCGGGTTCGAGAATGTGGGTGTACTCGACGCCCACGTGGCGGCAGTAGGCATCGCGCAGTAAGCCCAGCACGTCGCGCAGCTTCTTGGACTGGGCACCGGCGAATCCGTTGACCTTGAACACGCGCTCTAAGTCCCACAGCGTCAGGCCGTGGGTCAGGATGTCGAGGTCGGGGTGACTGCGAAACCTGTTGTTGTCCAGCCGCAGCGGATCGGTGTCGGCCATCAGATGTCCGCGGTTGCGGTAGGCCGCGATCAGCTCGACGACACGGGCGTTCTTGTCGACGATCGAATCCGGATTGTCCGGACGCCATCGCACCGGCTCGTAGGGGATGGAGAGCTCGCGGAAGATATCGTCCCAGAACTCATCCGACAGGATCATCTCGTGGATGGTGCGCAAGAAGTCGCCCGACTCCGCGCCCTGGATGATGCGGTGGTCGTACGTCGAGGTCAGCGTGATGAGCTTGCCGATCCCGAGTTCGGCGATCCGTTCGGGGCTGGCGCCCTGGAACTCGGCGGGGTATTCCATCGCGCCGACACCGATGATGGCGCCCTGGCCGGCCATCAGTCGCGGCACCGAATGCACGGTGCCGATGGTCCCGGGGTTCGTCAACGAAATCGTCACGCCGGCAAAGTCTTCAGCGGTTAGCTTGCCATCGCGGGCGCGGCGGACTATGTCCTCATAGGCGGTGACGAACTGTGCGAAGCGCATCGTCTCGCAACGTTTGATCCCGGCCACGACCAGAGAACGCTTGCCGTCCTTGCCCTGCAGGTCGATGGCCAGGCCGAGATTGGTGTGCGCCGGAGTGACCGCGCTGGGTTTGCCGTCGATTTCGGCGTAGTGCCGGTTCATGTTCGGGAACTTCTTGACCGCCTGCACCACCGCGTAGCCGAGCAGGTGGGTGAAGGAGATCTTGCCGCCGCGGTTGCGCTGCAGCTGGTTGTTGATCACCGTGCGGTTGTCGATCATCAACTTGGCCGGGATGGCCCGCACGCTGGTTGCCGTCGGCACGTCCAGCGACATGGACATGTTCTTGACGACGGCCGCGGCGGCACCGCGCAGCACCTGCACCTCGTCGCCTTCTGCCGGTGGCGGACCGGCGGCTTTGGCGGGGGTTACCGCTGCGGCGGACGCGCCGTTGCCCGGTGGGGCGGGTCGGGGACTGGGCGCGGGCGCGGGTTGGGCGGGGGCGGCCGGCCCAGCCGGGGCTGTCGAGCGGCCGTCACCCGCGGTCGCTACGTCGCTCGTCGGCTCCGGGTTGTAGTCGACCAGAAACTCATGCCAGCTCGGGTCGACCGAGGAGGGGTCATCGCGAAATTTGCGGTACATCTCCTCGACCAACCATTCGTTTTGCCCGAATGGTGAATTCGTACTGCTCACGGCAGCTGCTCGCCTCTCACTTACAGCGGTCCTGTGGTTTCCGCCCCATAAAGGCTAACCCTTTGCCGAGGATCCGCGTCGGCGTCGTCGACACCGCTGTGATGGCGTCCTGAAAGCAGACTCGCCGCTGGCCCTGATGGCGGCGACCCGCTGCGCCCGGCTTCGCCGCGCTTGCGATCGCCGCTGGCTCGATGGCGGCGACCCGCTGCGCCCGGCTTCGCCGCGCTTGCGATCGCCGCGGGCCCTGATGGCGGCGACCCGCTAGCCCGCGTCGCGAACGCTCGGCAGCAGGTGCAGGGTGACCGGCCAGCGGCTCGGCGGTGCGCCGAACGCCTCCCGGGCGTTGGTGATGATCTTCTTGCCGATGATGCGGTTGCCGACCCCGCCGACGACTGCGCCGACACCGACCGGCAGCATCTTGCCGAACAGCAAGGTGCTGCGCCGCAGGGTGTACCGCCGGACGGCATATTTGAGCAGCCTGGAGTTGAGCTGCGACACCGCCGGCATAGGCAGCGTCGCCACGCCATCGGACAGCCAGGCCCCGTTGGTGCGGCCGGGTCCGATCAGTTCTGCCAGAGCGTGCTTGCTGTCGTCGCCGACCAGCACGGACAGCACCAAAGCCCGGCGTCGTTCCCGGTCGTCGGTGGAGATGCCGTGCACCGCGCCGACCGCCAAGGCGAAGAAAGCGGTCGCCTCCAGGAACACCGCGGTTTCCCCCGCGGCAACAGAGAGTGCGGCCACCGTCCCCACGCCCGGCAGCGCCGCAGCCGAACCCACTGCCGCCCCGCTGGCCGCCACTGCGGCCAGGTAACGCTTTTCCAGTTTGGAGACGATCGCAGCCGGGGATGCGCCTGGGTCGGTGTGGCGCAGCCGGTCGACATATGTCTTCGCCAAGGGCGCCTGTGAACGCGACACACGCTCGATGACGTGCGCTAATGCGCGCACGGATGCCTTGGGTTTGCCGTTGTCGGCGGTCTGCGGGTCCGCCTTGGACCTGCTCCTTCGGGAGCTCATAGTGCCTCCGTAGCTGTGCCCGGTTGCCGGCTCCTCCTGGTCGCCGGACGAATGGCGTTGCTCCAGGCTAACGCCGCGGGCGCCGAAGGTGGGGCAGGCGCCGTCGTAACTGGTCCACCGGGAATAATCCCGACCGGACACACCGCGGCTTGTCAGCGCACTTGCATGCATCGATACTCTCGGTTCGGAGGCCGCGGCGAATGCCGTTGACGAGCGCATCGGGGCAATGGAGACCCGAGCCGCCGAGATCACGGCGCTCCGCGACGCCGGCGTCACGCCGGCCGTCGGGTATCCGGCGGCGTTGGATTACTTGCTGACCGCAACGCGAGCCGAGTTTCATGGCTGCGACGGTTCGTTAACTCGCTGCGTTCCGGTCGGCTGCAGTGGCAGCAGGACATGGGCTTCGGGGGCCGAGACGAGGTGAACACATGACGCCCACGGCGACTACTCGGGCACCGGGTGGACGCCCCCGACGCAGTGCGCCGCCGAGGACGCGGATTGACAGCCGAAACCCCTGGGCCGCGCTGTGGACGATGATGGTCGGCTTCTTCATGATCCTGCTCGACTCGACCATCGTCGCGGTCGCCAATCCCAGCATCATGGCCGAGCTGCGAACCGGATACGACACGGTCATCTGGGTGACCAGCGCCTACTTGCTCGCCTTCGCGGTGCCTCTGCTGGTGGCCGGCCGACTCGGTGATCAGTTCGGCCCGAAGAACGTGTACCTGACCGGCCTGGCGGTGTTCACGGCCGCGTCGTTGTGGTGCGGTCTGTCCGCCAGCGTGGGCATGCTGGTCGCCGCACGGGTGGTGCAGGGCATCGGCGCCGCGCTGCTGACGCCGCAGACATTGACGACGATCACCCGCATCTTCAGGCCCGATCGTCGTGGCGTGGCGATGAGCGTGTGGGGCGCCACCGCCGGTATGGCCACCCTGGTGGGTCCCCTGGCCGGTGGCATCCTGGTCGACGCGTCCGGCTGGGAGTGGATTTTCATCGTCAACGTCCCGATCGGCGTGATCGGGCTCGGATTGGCGTATTGGTTGGTCCCGGCGTTGCCCACCCACCCGCACCGCTTCGATCTCGCCGGCGTGGCACTGTCCGGGGTCGGGATGTTCCTGATCGTGTTCGCCCTCCAGCAGGGCCAGTCCGCGGGGTGGGCGCCGTGGATCTGGGCGGTGATGGTGGCCGGGATCGGTTTCATGGTCGCTTTCGTCTACTGGCAGTCGGTCAACACCCGCGAGCCGCTGATACCGCTGGATATCTTTCGGGACCGCGATTTCAGCCTGTCCACGGTCGGAGTGGCGGTCATCGGGTTCGCCGCGACGGCGATGGTGCTGCCGTTGATGTTCTACGCACAGGCGGCGTGCGGACTGTCGCCGACGCGCTCGGCGCTACTGACGGCTCCGATGGCGATCACCAGCGGACTGCTCGCCCCGATCGTGGGCAGGATTGTGGACCGCGCCCACCCCCGGTCGGTGATCGGCTTCGGATTCTCGATATTGGCGATCGCGCTGACCTGGCTGTCGATCGAGATGACGCCGACGACGCCCATCTGGCGGCTGGCCTTGCCGTTTGTGACGCTCGGCGTCGGGATGGCGTTCATCTGGTCGCCACTGGGCGCGACCGCGACCCGCAACCTGCCGGCCCGTCTGGCCGGCGCCGGTTCGGGTGTGTACAACACGACCCGGCAGGTCGGTGCGGTGCTCGGCAGCGCCAGCATCGCAGCGTTCATGACGTGGAGGATCACCGAAGAGCTGCCGCCGATGCCGGGTGGCCTGCATGGCGAGGCACCCGACGGCGGGGCGCTGCAGCTACCGGAGTTCCTCCGCGAGCCGTTCTCGGCGGCGATGTCCCAGGCGATGCTGCTGCCGGCGTTTGTCGCGCTTTTCGGGGTGACCGGTGCGATGTTCATGATCGGCTTCACCCCGTCGACCAACACCGCTCACGCCGCCGGGCGGCGGCCCGCCGCGGACGACCGATCACGTCTCGACGGGTTGGGCGCCCGGACCGGACGGATCCGTCCCATGCCCAATATTTCCGACGACTTCGACGACTATCTCGAATACCTGGTGCCACGTCCTCCCGAGGCCCGACCCGAGCCGGTCGAGGTCAACGAGTCCGATACGCAGCCGCTGAGAACCCGGCAGGCCCCAGTCGAGCATGCCCCAGTCGACCCTCCGAAACCCGAGCCAATTGGCTTTGCGCACAACGGCTTCCACGTCGACGACGAGCAGCGCTTCCGGCCGCTCACCGAATTCGCCTCGGAGTATCGCAACGGCTACGAGCGCCCACCGCGTCACGGACTGCATGGACAGGCGTCACCGCCGCCGCGTCGCAATCGGCACTACCGGCCCGATCCCGACGAGTCGGCGGGTTACGGACGGCATTCGTTTCGCGACGACGACTACTAGACGAGTCCTAGTCGAACCTGGAGATCAGAGACATGAACGCGCCTAGATCCACCAGAGCGGTCGGGGTGCCGGGCAGGTAGTCGGTGAGCGTCTCGGCGTGCACGATGACCGTCGCGTATTGCGCCCGGCTTACGGCCACATTCAACCGATTCCGGTTGAGCAGGAATGGAATTCCGCGCGGGATGTCCTCGACGGAGGAAGCGGTCATCGAGACGAACACTATCGGTGCCTGTGCGCCCTGAAACTTGTCGACGGTGCCCACTCGGACGCCGCCGAGGCCGGTCGCGGCCAACCGTTCGCGGAGTAGCACAACCTGTGCGTTGTAGGGCGCCAGCACCAATACATCGGAAACCTGCAACGGCCGGCTGCCGTGCTCGTCGGTCCACGCCGAGCCGAGCAGTCGGGCGATCTCGGTCACGATCGCTTCGGCTTCCTCCGGGCTCTCGGTCGAGTTGCCCTCATGGTCAACGGCAAGCGCGTGAACTCCGGGTTCATACCCGTCGAGACGACGAGCGGTGGTGCGTTCGACATGAGAATGTAGCCGGCCCTCATAGCACAACCTCGACACCGGTTCGCACAGCGCGGGATGCATTCGGTAGGTGCGGTCCAAAAAGTAGCCACGTTCGGCGGGCAATGTGCGCCGGCCATCGACCAGCCAGCCGAGCGCGGAGACGTCGACCGGTTCGGGATGAGTGCCCTGGCTGACTTGCGGCAACTGCTGTGGATCCCCTAGCAGCAGCAAGTTTCGGCTCGCGGGTGCGACCGCGATGGTGTTGGCCAAACAGAACTGGCCGGCCTCATCGATCACCAGCAGGTCCAAACTGCCACGCGGCACGCGGTTGTCGTTGGCGAAGTCCCATGCCGTGCCGCCGATTACGCACCCGTCCGAACCGGTGATGAATGCGGCGTAGTCGTTTTCGCTGATGTGTTGCCAGGCCGGATCGGCGCGGTCATAGGGCTTCTTGGCGACGCGTTGCGGATCGATCCCAACCGATACCGCGCAATCGAGCAGGTTCTCCACCACGGCGTGCGACTGTGCGACCACACCGATCCGCCAGCCGTGCTCGGCGACAAGTCGAGTGATGACCCGCGCCGCCGTGTAGGTCTTGCCGGTTCCGGGCGGTCCGTGTACCGCGACGTATGACGAGTCCAGGTCCAACACCGCCTCGGTAATGGCCGCCGCGGTGTCGGGATGGCGTGGCAGCGACGCGCCGGTGCGGGTTCGCGGCGCGCGCCGCGACAGGATGTCGAAGATGGCGCTGCGCGGCAGCTGCGGCAAGCCGGCGGCAACCTCGGCCGCCGTCACCTCGATTGCCTCCTGCAACTTCGCCGTCCCGATCGGAGGGCCCGGCGTCAGCGCAAACGGAAGCTGGTGAAAGGTGCTGCCGTCCTTGGCTGTTCGTTCTAAGATCACCACTTCGGTCGGCACCGTGAAATCGTCGGCCTCGATCACGTCGGCGTGGCCTGCCGCTCGACGATCCGGATGGTCGGTCAACCCTGGCGGGGCGGGAGGTTCGTACAGCGCGAACACTGAGGACTTGAGTTCGCCGCGGGCCAGTGTTCCGGCCAGCCGCACTCTGCGCTGCTGCTTGCGGGCTCGTGGGGGCTGATTCCAGTCTGTTGTTACCGACGCGTCCTCGACGAGGAAAACGTCTGTGTCATCCGACCATTCCTCAACCGGATAGTTCAATCGGTCGAAGTGGGCCCACCAGAACGGCTTATCCTCGCGGCGGTGATAGCCGCGCGCGGCGGCCATCAGCGCGACCGCCGTCTGCTCCGGGGTACGGTCGTCGACGGCGGAGTCACCGGCGAATTCGGCCAGGGTGGCTGCCAGCGAATCAGCTGGCTCGACGCTACCGCCATCCGAAACAGGTTGAGCGCCAATCGGTGTGATGCTGGCTTCGAAGGCGCGCATCAGCAGCCAGTCACGCAGCGCACGCGTCGACCGGCAATCGTGGTGGTTGTATTCCTCGATCTCTTTGAGCGCCATGGCGGCGTCGTCGTGGCGGCCGTCGGAGCGCAGCGCGCAGAACCGGGCGTACTGGGTGATCGAATCCGCGGCGGTGGTGACGTCACCGGCGCGCTCCCGGCCCATGAAGAGCGGCTCCAAGGCCTTCAGGCCGAACGACTCGGCGCCAACGCGGATACTCTTGCGAACCAATGGATATAGGTCGACCAGTATTCCGCTGCGCAGCAGTTCGTCGACCTCGTCTTCGCCGACGCCGTGTCGCCCGGCGAGCCGCAGCAGCGCCGTCTTCTCGTAGGCCCCGTAATGGTAGATGTGCATGCCGGGGTAACGCTTGCGCCGACGCGCCACCATGGCCAGAAAGTCGGTCAGGGCTTTACGTTCCTCGGCGAGGTTATGGGCCCACAGCGGACGAAAAGCGCCCCGGGCTTCCAGGACGCCGAACAGGTACTCCAGCCCCCACTGGCTGCCGTCGGCGGTCCACATCGGGTCGCCTTCGAAATCGAAGAACAGATCACCGTCGTCGGGGTTGGGCAACACCGCCAGCGGCTGGGCGTCGGCGATCTCGAATTGCGGAGTGCCGGTTCGGCGTTCGGTGACTTGCAGCTTCGCTTGCGCGGTGAGCTTGGCCAGGACGCGGGGCGCCAGGTCGGGTATCGGGCCGGCGTGATCGGCGAGTTCGGCGACGGTGCTGATCCCGGCGTCGAGCAGCTTGGCTCGTTGGCTCACCCGCATTCCCGCGACGAGCAACAGATCGTCGGTGGCCCGCACCTGCTCTTGGCACAGCGGACAGCGGAAGCACGCCCCCACCCGCTCGTCTTCCCAGGACACCGGTTGCTCTGCGGCGTAGTGCTCGTCGAGCAGCCGTTGGACCCTGGACCGCTGGGCGCGATACACCGGAATCAGCTCATCGACGCGGTAGCGCAGCACGGTGCCGTCGCCGAGCATCAGTTCGGCCTCGGGCGCCACCGCGACACCCGAGCGCGCCAGCGTGTCGGCGTAGGCGGCCAGCTGCAACAGCGCGGTGACCTTGGCCGAGCGGGCCAGCTTGGTGTCGGTGACGCGGTAATGCGCGCCGTCGCGCACCAGAAAATCGGCAAACCCGACGAAGCGGCCGTCGAACATCGCCGCCTGATACACCACCGGCGCGTCGGCGGCGATGGCCCGCCGGGTGGCATCGGCCGCGGCACTCAGCCCGGCGATGGTGTATGCGGGACGGCCGACGACGGCAACGGCATCGCCGAATTCGTCGCGATACCGGTCGAGTTGGCGCTGTTCATGCTCGTCACCGAGTTCGGCGGTGCGGGCCAGCAGCTCGTCCTCGACGGCCACCGCCGGACCGCGGCCAAGCTTGGCGTCGAATGCGCGCAGCAGCGCGTATTCGCATCGGGACGCTGCCGCAAGGTCCGAGGCGCTGTAGACGACGTTGTCGTCGATGACGAACACAGCGCCACTGTAAGTCAGCCATCCGACACCCCGGTGCCGCGAGCGGGCGCAAATGTACGCCCGCAGCGGCGTGTCGACGTACAAACACGCCCGCTCGCGGCAGAGGGGTGGGCGGGCTTAGCCGGGGGTGTTTCCGATCAGCTCCACCCCGTTGCCGTTCCAGTGGAACTTCACCACGCTGGTCAACCCGGTGATCCCGCCGGAGTAGGTCAGGGCCACCGTGTCACCGGTGGACTGCGACGTGTCCACGCCGGTGAACCCGTACGTGTCGGGCACCCCTTGCGGAATGTACTTGCCGAGATGGAACATCACCGCCCTGGTGTTGGCGTTCTCGGCGTTGGTGTTGGCCTTGACGATCACCGCCGACAGCTGGGCGCACTCGCTGTAATTGCCCGCCACTGGCTCGGTGTTCCAGGGTTGGTGGCTGCGCGGATCGCGGGGCAGCTCGGAAACCGCCCGGGCGATCGCGGGATTGGCGAGATCGATTGCGCACGGGTCGGCCGGCGCGGCGCCACCGGACGGCGTCAGGACCGCCGGCGGGGGAGCTGGCCTGCCGGGGGCTGTGCTCTGATGCGGTGTGCTGGCCTCCGGCGTCTTGGCGACGGTCGAATCGCCTGATCCGCAGCCGGTCAGGGTGGCCGTGGTCACCACGACGGCACCCGTCAACCCCTTCCACACAACGCAGCACCGTACCGGCAGCCGGCCTGCGAGTGTGGCAGGCACGGCTGTACACCCGGATCGTTGCAGTACGAGCACTAGACTCGTTGGGCAATGGCCTCCCAAGACGACGCGACTCCCTCCTTCGCCGACCTGCAGATCCACCCCTCGGTGCTGCAGGCCGTCGTCGACGTCGGTTACGAGTCGCCGTCGGCCATCCAGGCGGCGACCATTCCGGCGTTGATGGCCGGGTCCGACGTGGTGGGGTTGGCACAGACCGGCACCGGTAAGACGGCCGCATTCGCGATTCCGATTCTGTCCAAGATCGATACCGGTAGCAAAGCGACGCAAGCACTGGTGTTGGCGCCCACCCGTGAACTTGCCCTACAGGTCGCTGAGGCGTTCAGCCGCTACGGTGCGCACCTGCCGCAGATCAACGTGTTGCCGATCTACGGGGGATCCTCGTATGCCGTGCAACTGTCGGGGCTCAAACGCGGAGCGCAAGTCGTCGTCGGGACCCCCGGCCGGATCATCGATCACCTCGAACGCGGGACACTGGATCTGTCGCACCTCGACTACCTGGTGCTCGACGAGGCCGACGAAATGCTGCAGATGGGCTTCGCCGAAGACGTCGAGCGAATCTTGGCCGACACCCCCGAATACAAGCAGGTTGCCCTATTCTCGGCGACGATGCCGCCGGCGATCCGCAAGCTGACGGCCAAATACCTGCATGAGCCGCTCGAGGTCTCCATCGACACCAAAACCAAGACGGCTGCCAACATTTCGCAGCGCTACATCCAAGTTGCCGGCCCGCGCAAGATGGATGCGCTGACCCGGATCCTGGAGGTAGAGCCGTTCGAAGCGATGATCATCTTCGTCCGCACCAAGCAGGCCACCGAGGAAGTCGCCGAAAGGCTGCGTGCGCGAGGGTTTTCCGCGGCGGCCATCAACGGCGACATTGCGCAGGCCCAACGTGAGCGGACCATCAGTGCGCTGCGTGACGGTGGGCTCGACATTCTGGTCGCCACTGATGTCGCCGCCCGCGGACTCGACGTCGACCGCATCTCGCATGTGCTCAACTACGACATCCCGCACGACACCGAGTCCTATGTGCACCGGATCGGACGCACCGGCAGGGCAGGACGATCGGGTGCCGCGCTGTTGTTCGTCTCACCACGCGAACGCCACCTGCTCAAGTCGATCGAGAAGGCAACCCGGCAAAAGCTCATCGAGGCGGAACTGCCCAGCGTGGAAGACGTCAACGCGCAGCGGGTGGCGAAGTTCGCCGACTCCATCACCGATGCGATCGGGTCTCCGGGAACCGAATTGTTTCGCAAACTGGTCGAGGACTACGAACGCGAGCACGACGTTCCGATGGCCGACATCGCGGCGGCCCTCGCGGTGCAGTCCCGCGACGGCGAGTCGTTTCTCATGCCGCCGGAGCCACCGCCCGACCGTCGCCCGCCAGAGCGCCGGGACCGGTCGGCCAAGCCCGCACGCGGACCAAAAGACGGGTTCGCCACCTACCGCATCGCTGTGGGCAAGCGGCACAAGGTCGGCCCGGGTGCGATCGTCGGCGCCATCGCCAACGAGGGTGGCCTGCACCGCAGCGATTTCGGACATATTTCGATCGGCCCGAACTACTCATTAGTGGAGTTGCCGGCCAAATTGCCCCGTGCTGCGCTCAAAGCGCTTGAGCGCACCCGTATTTCGGGCGTTCTGATCAATCTGCGACCGGATCGTCGAGACGGCGCCAAACCGCGGCGGAAAAACGCCGGATGACCGTCTCGGACGCCCAGGAAGCCCAGGGGGGACTCGAGCAAGTTGCTGGGCCGGACCGCGTTGCGTCGCTGACCGGTATCCGCGCGGTCGCCGCATTACTCGTGGTGGGCACACACGCGGCATACACAACCGGCAAATATCCGCACGGGTACGCCGGGCTGCTCGGCTCACGGATGGAGATCGGGGTGCCGATCTTCTTTGTGCTGTCGGGCTTCTTGTTGTTCCGGCCATGGGTGCAGGCGATCGCGGCCGACGGCCCGGCGCCGTCGGTGCGTCGCTATGCGTGGCACCGGGTCCGGCGCATCATGCCGGCCTACGTCGTCACGGTGCTGGCCGCTTACCTGGTCTATCAGTTCCGGACCGCCGGCCCGAATCCTGGCCACAACTGGATTGGCTTGGTGCGCAACCTCACGTTGACGCAGATTTACACCGGCAACTACCTGGGCTCGTATCTGCATCAGGGACTCACCCAAATGTGGAGCCTGGCGGTGGAAGCCGCGTTCTACGTAGTTTTGCCGGTGTTGGCCTACCTGCTGCTGGTGAGGGTGTGCAAGCGGCGGTGGCAACCCGTTCGGTTGTTGACCGCTTTGGCGTTGCTGTCCTTGATTACCCCGGCGTGGCTGGTCTTGGTGCATTCTGTCACCTCCGTGCCCAACGGCGCTCGGCTGTGGCTGCCCACCTACTTGGCGTGGTTCCTGGCCGGGATGGCGCTGGCGGTGCTGCAGGCGATGGGCGTGCGCTGTTATGCGTTCGTCGCGATACCGTTGGCGCTGATCAGCTATCTGATCGCCGCTACCCCTATCGCCGGCGCACCGACCACGTCACCGCAGGGACTGGCGGAAGCGCTGGTCAAGTCCGGCTTTTACGCGGCCATCGCCGCGCTGGCGGTGGCGCCGCTGGCGCTAGGCAACCGCGGTTGGTACAGCAGAGTGCTGGCAAGCCGACCGATGGTGTGGTTGGGCGAGATCTCCTACGAGATCTTCCTGATCCATTTGGTCACAATGGAGATCGCGATGGTCGAGGTGGTGCGATACCCGGTCTACACCGGCTCGATGCTGAACCTGTTCGTCGCGACGCTGGTGATCACCATCCCGCTGGCGTGGCTGCTGCACCGCTTCACTCGGGTGCGCGGCTGAGCCGGCCGGTGATGACCGGCACCACGAATTCTTCGATCATCCTCTGCTCGTCGGTGTCGTCGTGCCCGGGGAAGATCAGCAGTGAGGTGATCACGCGGACCAACCAGCGGGCGCGTCGTTCGACCAAGGCCGGATCGTCGTTACCCAGCTGATTGACGAACGCGGCCGCCAGTTTCGTGATCACTTCGGACCGCTCGGCCATCTCCGCCCCCAGCGGCGGGCGAGTGGCAGCGAACCAGGATGACAGCGGCGGACTTTCGCGCACCAGACGCAGCGTGGTGATGACACCGGCGACAAGTCTCTCCCGCGGATCGTGGATGCCGCGGATCTTCTCGGTGATCACGTCGTGGAGCCGGTAGGTTTCGCGGTGTACATAGGCGGTGTGCAGCGCGTCGCGGTTCTCGAAGTATCGGTATAGCGTCGCGCGGGAACATCCGGCGGCGCGGGCGATTTCATTCATCCCCACTGACGTCGGGTCGTTGGCGGTAAACAGCTGCTCGGCAGCGTCGAGAATCCGGTCGGCGGCGACCTCGGTGCGACGGGCCGCCAGCCAGTCGCTGCCGGCCATCAGGACAGCACCCGGAACGGGACCGACAGCGGACGTCGCACGTAGTTACCCCCCGCCCACACGATGCCGGCCACATCGACTTCGAAATCCGGGCAGCGCGACAGCAATTCGGTCAGTGCGACTCGCGACTGCATCCGTGCCGCAGCCGCGCCCAGGCAGTGGTGTGCGCCGTGGCTGAACGTCAGGATGTTGCGCGGACACCGACGCACGTCGAGCTCACCGGCGTCGGGGCCGTATTGGCGTTCGTCGCGGTTGCCCGATCCGTAAAGCAGCAGCACCTTGCGTCCCGCCGGCACGGTGGTGTCGCCGATCGTCACGTCACGAGTGGCGGTGCGCGCCAAGCCTTGCACCGGAGAGGTCAACCGCAGCAGCTCATCGACCGCGTCGGGAATCAAATCGGGGTTGTCGACCAGAAGCCGGCGCTGATCGGGGCGCTCATGGAGTAGTTGCATTGAGCCGCCCAGCATCCCGGTGGTGGTGTCATTGCCGCCGGTGACCATCGTGAAGGTGAATGCCAGCACCGACAGCATGCCGGCGACGTCGCCGTCCGCGCCGACCCCGGCGGCTACCAGGTGCGAGATCGTGTCGTCTTCGGGCTCGTGGCGGCGCCGCTCGATCAAGCCGGTGAAGTAGGTCATCATCGAGGTGACCGCGTCGCCGGCGCTGGCGATGCCGTTGACTTCAGTGTTGGCCGCGACGATGGCCTCCGTCCAGCCGTCGAACTGGGTCCGGTCTTCTTCCGGGACACCCAGGTAATGCGCGACGACCATCGACGGAAGCGGCTTGAACAGCTCCGTGACGATGTCACCGCCGCCGTTGGCGCGCAGCCGCTCGATGCGCTCCACGACGAACTCGCGCACTTTGGGCTCTACCGCCTCGACTTGTCGCGGCGTGAAACCGCGCGACACCAGCTTGCGAAACTCGGTGTGCACGGGCGGATCCTGCATCACCATCGGTGGATTATCTTGCAATCCAATGAGTTCGAGTTCATGGTAGTTGACCGTCAGTCCCTGCGCCGACGAGAAGGTTTCGTGGTCGCGTGCCGCCGCCCAGATGTCGGCATGCCGGGACAGGACGTAGTAGTCGTGGTCGGGCCTGTCCGTGGGGACGACGTGATGCACCGGGTCGTGATCGCGCAGCGCTTTGTACATCGCCCACGGGGCGGGCCAGGTGTCGGCTGTGCAGAGCTCGAAGCGCGCTTTGTGAGACATCGTCGTCGTCATGTCTTATTCGTACGACAATCGCCGACTGGTGTCAAGGAGCGATGGATCAGATTCCCGCGCCGGGGTTGAGGATGCCGTGCGGATCCAGCGCATCCTTGATGCGACGATTGAGCGCCATCGCCTCGGGACCGAGATACCCGGCCAGCCAGGGGCGCTTCAACCGGCCCACGCCATGTTCGCCGGTGATGGTGCCGCCCAGGCCGGTGGCAAGGTCCATGATCTCGCCGTAGGCGACCTGCGCGTGCTCGGCCATCGCCGCGTCGGCGGGGTCGTAGACGATCAGCGGATGGGTGTTGCCGTCGCCGGCGTGTGCGATCACCGAGATCATCAACTCGCGGTCGGCGGCGATACGGGCTATGCCGCTCACCAGGTCGGCCAGCGCGGGCAGCGGCACGCCGACGTCTTCGAGCAACAGCGGGCCCTTGGCCTCCACGGCGGGAATCGCGAACCGGCGGGCGGCGACAAACGCCTCGCCTTCCTCGGGGTCGGCAGTCGAAAACACTTCAGTGGCACCGTGTTCGGTGAAGACTGCGGCGATGAATTCGGCGTCCTCAGCGCCCGCCTGCCCCCGTTCGTCGGAGGCGGCCAACAGCAGGGCGGCGGCACCACGGTCCAGGCCCATCCGCAGCTTGTCCTCGACCGCGTTGATCGCCACCGAATCCATGAACTCGAGCATCGCCGGGCGCAGCCGACTGGTCACCGCCAGCACCGCCTTGGCGGCGGCCTCCACCGACGCGAAGTTGGCGACCACCACAGACGACGGCTGCTGCGGGGGAACGAGCCGCAGCGTCACCTCGGTGATCACCCCGAGCGTGCCCTCGCTGCCGACGAACAACTTGGTCAGCGACAGCCCCGCGACGTCCTTGAGCCGCGGGCCGCCCAGCCGCACCGCCGTGCCGTCGGCCAGCACCACCTGGACACCGAGCACATAGTCAGTGGTGACGCCGTACTTGACGCAGCACAGCCCGCCGGCGTTGGTGGCGACGTTGCCGCCAATGCTGCAGATCTCATAGGACGACGGGTCCGGCGGGTACCACAGCCCGTATTCGGCGACGGTCTTTTTGACTTCGGCATTGAGCAATCCGGGCTGGCAGACCGCCGTGCGGGTGACCGGGTCGACGACGATGTCGCGCATCTTCTCGGTCGACAACACGATGCCGTCGTCGACCGCGGTGGCCCCGCCGGACAGGCCACTACCGGCGCCACGCGTCACCACCGGCACCCGATTGGCGCTGGCCCACCGCATGACGGTCTGCACTTCCTCGGTGCGACGCGGCCGCACCACCGCGATCGGCTTTCCCGCAGACGGGTCGAGGGCGCGGTCTTGCCGGTAACCCTCGGTGACGGACGGGTCGGTGACCACCATGCCCTCGGGCAGCTGGCCGACCAGGCTGGCTAACACGTCCGCGTTCACGACCCTGATCCTACGGAGCCGAGACGCAGCGCAGCGTTTCACAACGGTGATTAGTGGCCCGGTGAGACAGCGACCGCGCTAAATTTGAGCGACGCAAGAAGGGTCGTCGCCCAGTGTTCGAACGAAGAAAACTCCGCAAAGTCGGTGCTCGCGCGTCCGCGGAGGTGATCACCGCCGAACAGTCGGCCATCTCCGTGTCGGTCGGAAACCCGAATTTGGTTGCCAACAACCAGGTTCGATGGAAGCTGCAATTGCGCGTCATGCCCGACAACGAACCGCCCTTCGAAGCCGGCGTGGCTGCGCTGTTCCCTCAGCTGAGCCGGCCGCGTCCCGGCCTACGTCTGCGCGTGCTTTACGACCCGAAAAACCACAGCCGCGTCGAACTCGATCACGAACCGGTGGCAATAGCCGATACGGCCATCGACGCCATTACCGCGTCGCGTCCCGACCTGGCCGATGCCCATGTGATGGGGATGCCGATGACAGACGTGATCAGGGCGGCCATCGCCGATCCCGATGGCTTCCGGGCAGAGATGATGCGGCGTGGCGCCCAGATGCAGGAACAGGCTCTGGCCGACGCAGCGGTCCTGCCAGCCGTTCCGGAGTCCGATCCCGTCGAGCGACTCGAGCGGCTGGGGGCGCTCAAGGATCGCGGAATGCTCACTGACGCAGAATTCGACCAGCAAAAACGCAAGATCCTCGGCGACTGAGCCGACAGCGTCACGACCCAATTTCGGGGACCGTGCACAGTAGAGCGGTGAGCCTCGCCCAACTCGCCCATCCACGGACCGGTGCTCTCTTCGAATCTCCGGTGCCGCCAGGTACCGGGTGGCCGGGCGATCCGGCCACCGCCCATACCGCGGTGGCGTCGTCCCCGGCGCAGGTCGTCGCCATGGCTGAAGCCGTCGAAACACTCGGACAGCTCGACGCCCAGGTGTCGGTGTGCCGGGCTTGTCCGCGACTGGTCGACTGGCGCGAGCAGACGGCGCAAATCAAGCGGCGCTCGTTCGCCGATCAGCCGTACTGGGGCCGGCCGGTGCCCGGCTGGGGGGCCGAGCATCCGCGGGTGATGGTTATCGGGCTGGCGCCGGCCGCGCACGGCGGCAACCGGACCGGCCGGGTGTTCACCGGAGATCGGTCCGGCGATGTGCTCTTTGCGGCGATGTACCGGGCCGGCCTGGCGAATTCGCCGATCTGCGTGGACGCCGCCGACGGCCTGACGCTCATCGGAACCCGGGTGGCGGCCGCCGTGCGGTGCGCGCCCCCGGCCAACGCGCCGACGCCGACCGAGCGGGCGACCTGCGCGCCGTGGCTGACCGCGGAGTGGCGGCTGACCGGCGACGATGTGCGGGTCATCGTGGCGCTGGGCGGCTTCGGATGGCGGTCGACGCTGGACATGGTCCGCTCTGCCGGTGGCCAGATCCCGCGCCCACAGCCCAAATTCGGCCACGGCGCGACCGCGACGCTACAAGCCGCGCACGGCGAGGTGATCCTGCTGGGCTGCTATCACCCCAGCCAGCAGAACACTTTCACCGGCAAGCTCACCGCGGCGATGCTCGACGACGTCTTCGGGCGGGCCGCACGGCTGGCAGGACTATCCCGGTGAGCGTCGACGTTGACGCCAACATGCGGCTGTCTGTCCTCGATCTCGTCCCGGTCCGCACCGACCAGACCACCGCCGATGCGCTGGCGGCCACGGTGCGGCTGGCGCAGACCGCCGACCGGCTCGGCTACACCCGTTACTGGGTCGCCGAACACCACAACATGCCGTCGGTGGGTGCCACCAGCCCGCCGGTGCTGATCGCCTACCTCGCGGCGCAGACCACCCGGCTGCGGCTGGGGTCGGGTGGGGTGATGCTGCCCAACCATGCGCCGCTCGTGGTGGCCGAGCAGTTCGCGCTGTTGGAAGCCGCAGCGCCCGGCCGCATCGACTTGGGCATCGGCCGGGCACCCGGCTCGGACCCGGTGACTTCCTACATGCTGCGCGGGCCGGCCGGCCGTGACGATCGGGATATCGAGCAGTTCCCCGACTACCTCGACCACGTGCGGGCGATGATGAGCAGCGCCGGTGTGCGGGTGCAACTGCGCGAGGGGGACTACCGGCTCAAGGCCACCCCGGCCGCGGCCACCGAACCGAGGCTGTGGCTGCTGGGCTCATCGATGTATTCGGCACAACTGGCCGCCGCCAAGGGACTGCCCTATGTGTTCGCCCACCACTTCTCCGGCAAGGGAACCGAGGAAGCGCTCGCCACCTACCGGTCGCAGTTCGTGCCCAGTGAGTTGGCCGCCGAGCCGACCACCTTTCTGACCGTCAACGCCGTGGTGGCCGAAACCCACGACGAGGCAACGGCTTTGATACTGCCGAACCTGCAGATGATGGCGCGGCTGCGTACCGGTGAGCCGCTCGGGCCGCTGGGGCTCGTCGAAGACGCGCAAGACGTCGAACTGACCCCGCCGCAGCAGCACATCGTCGACAGCGGGCTGCGCCGGGCGGTGCTCGGAACCCCCGCCGAAGCCGCCGACCAGCTGCGGGCCCTCGCGGCACGGTTCGACGTCGACGAGGTGATGGTGCACCCGGTCGCGTCGGCTCACCGCGGCACCGACCCGGCCACCGCACCGGCACGCGAAACCACACTGGAGCTGTTGGCCAAGGAACTGTTTTAGGGCGTGAGCACGATGACAGGGATCGGTCTTGACGTGCGCCGCTGGTAGGCCTTGTACCGGTCGGCGTTGTTTTTGTTGACTATCTCCCACAACCGGGCATAGTCGGAGTCGTCAGGCAGCACCGGTCGCGCCGTAACGCCGAAACGTTTTGGGCCCACGTTGATTTCGACGTTCGGATTCTTACGTAGGTTGTGGTACCAGCCCGGCGATCGAGGATCGCCGCCCTTCGACGCGACGATCAGATAGTTGTCGCCGTCGCGGGCATAGGTCAGCGAGTTGGTGCGCGGCTGCCCGGTCTTGGCACCAACCGTGTGCAGCAACAACATAGGCGCCAATCCGGGGATCCGGTGACCAATGCGGCCATTGGTGCGCTTGTAGATTGCGTCGTGCATGCGCAGCAGCGGTGGTCCGAGCTGCTGTTCAACCCATTGGGATATCGCCATGAGCTCAGTCTTGTGCAGCGGCGGCGATTCGCGCCAGCGCGTCGCGCAGGATCTTGCCCGTCGCCTCCCGGTCCGGGTCGCGGCGCAGCAACATCCCCTTGGCGACGGTCAGCTTGTCGCCGTTGCGCCGGGGCAGTACGTGCAGGTGGATGTGCGACACCGTCTGGAACGCGGCGCGGCCGTCGTTGATCGCGATGTTGGTGGCGTCGGCCAACTCGGTGGCCCGGGCCGCCTTCGCGATCCGCTGTCCGATTGTCACCATCTCGGCCAGTGTCTGCGGCGGGGTGTCGGTCAGATCAACGGTGTGGCGTTTGGGCAACACCAGGGTGTGGCCGCGGGTAAACGGTCGGATGTCAAGGATGGCGAGGTAGTTGTCGTCTTCGTAGATGCGGATGGCGGGCGCTTCACCGGCGACGATCGCGCAGAACACACAGGACATAGGGCCACCGTAGTCAGTCGGCCAGGGCCGCGGCCATCGCCTCGATCGCGCGGTCCAAGATCGCCCGCGGAGTAGCGAAGTTCAGCCGTGCGAATCCGGACCCCACCGCGGCCCCGAACGGAATGCCTGGGGACAGCGCCACCTTGGCTTTCGACAGCAGATACTCGGCGGGCTCGGCCGGCAGATTCAGCGCGCGAAAGTCCACCCACGACATGTAGGTCGCCTCCGGACTGTTGATCTTCAGTCCGGGAACCGACTCCGGCAGCGTCCGGGCCAGGTGATCACGGTTGGCCCGCAGGTAGACCAACAACTCGTCCAGCCACGGGGCGCCGGCGCTGTAGGCCGCGACGTTGGCCCGAATCCCGACCGTGGATACGCCCATCGTGTGCAGCATGTTGATCCGGTCCCACGCGTCGATATCGCCGGGATTGGTCAGGACCACCTGCGCGCACACCAGCCCGGGCAGATTCCATCCTTTAGACGCCGACAGCAGCGTGATCACCGTGTCGGCGGCAGTCTCGGAGACCGACGCCGCAGGAACGTGGGCTCGGTCGTAAACCAGTGGTGCGTGGATTTCGTCGGCGATCACCCGGGCGTGGTGGCGGGCCGCGATGTCCACGATGGCGCGCAGCTCGTCGGCGGTGAACGCGGTGCCGAGCGGGTTGTTGGGATTGCACAGGATCAGTGATCCCGCCCCGCCGGCGAATGCGGCGTCAAGCTCGTCCAGATCCATCACATATCGTCCCGAAAGTTCTTGAGTCATCCGGATTTCCACTCGCGGGCGGCCTGTGACATGCAGGACGTCGAAAAATGGCATGTATGCCGGAACGGGCAACACGACCGGGCTCTCAGGGCGGGTGAGGAAGTTGATGACGACTTGCATCCCCTTGAGCACATCCGGAACGATGCGAACCGACTCCGGCCGGATACTCCATCCGTAGCGGCGCCGGCACCAGTCGGCCGTCGCGTTCGGCAGCAGGTCTTCGCCGCTCGGCGGATAGCCGAACTCCTCGTTGTCGACGCACGTGCGTACCGCGTCGAGCACCACAGGTGCGGTGGGGAAGTCCATTTCCGCAATCCACAGCGCCAGCACATCGGGTCCGAACAGGTTCCACTTGATCGTCCGGCGTGCCCGAAGCTGCTCCTCGGTCAACGAATCGAACACCGAGTTGTTCATGTCGAGTAGTCTGCCTGCTCGTGGACTCACGTGAGCTGGCGTTCGCGGGGGCGGCCGAACAGGCCCGGATGTTGGCCGAAGGCGTCGTCACCGCCCCGGACTTGCTCGAGGTTTATCTGGAACGCATCGCGCAACTGGACCCGCAGCTGCACGCTTATCGCGTCGTGCTGGCCGACAGCGCGCGCGAGGAGGCCGCCGCCGCGCAACGTCGCATCGACTCCGGGGAGCGACTACCACTGCTCGGGGTGCCCATCGCGATCAAAGATGACGTCGATATCGCCGGGCAGACAACAACTTACGGCACCAGCGCGCACGGCCCGGCGGTCACCGAGGACGCCGACGTCGTGCGCGCACTGCGCGCAGCCGGTGCGGTGATCCTCGGCAAGACAGCTGTGCCCGAGTTGATGATGATGCCTTACACCGAGTCGCTGACTTTCGGTGCGACCCGCAATCCCTGGGACGTCGCCCGCACACCGGGAGGCAGCAGCGGCGGCAGCGGAGCGGCGGTGGCCGCCGGGCTGGCCCCGCTCGCATTGGGTTCCGACGGTGGCGGCTCCATTCGCATTCCGTCGACCTGGTGTGGATTGTTCGGTATCAAACCGCACCGCGATCGGGTTCCGTTGGGCCCGCACCACGATGCCTGGTGTGGTTTGAGCGTCAACGGCCCGCTCGCGCGATCGGTGCGCGACGCCGCGCTGTTCCTCGATGCGACGACGACGTTGCCTGCGCCGGAAGGCGGATTCGTCGCGGCCGCCACCCGGGCACCGACTCGACTTCGAATTGCGTTGAGTACCAAGATCCCACTGCCGACCGTGGCCCGGTGCGGTAAAGAACAGCGAAAAGCCGTCGAGCAGGCGGGCGCATTGCTGCGCGAGCTGGGGCATCAGGTGATCGCCCGCGATCCCGACTATCCGCTGACCGCCCTATGGGGCAACTATCTGCTGCACTATTTCCGGGGCATCTACAACGACGCACGCACCCTGCCGCACCCGGAGCGGTTGGAGGCTCGCACCCGCACCGTCGTCCGCATCGGGCGTCTGATCTCGGATCGGCGGATCGCGGCCGCGCGGGCGCGCGAGGCCGCACTGACCGCTCGCATCCAGTCGATTTTCGACGACGTCGACGTGCTGCTCACTCCGGGAGCTGCCATGGGACCGCTGCGCGTCGGCGCCTGCCAGCGCCGCGGCGTGATTTCGACCTTGATGACGTTGGCGCCGCGGATCCCGTATTTCCAGATCTGGAACCTGACCGGTCAGCCCGCCGCGGTGGTCCCGTGGGGACTCGACGCCGACGGGCTGCCGATGTCGGTGCAGCTGGTCGGCCGGCCCTACGACGAGGCCACCCTGCTGGCGTTGAGCGCGCAGATCGAGGCGGTGCGGCCGTGGGCGGACCGACGACCGCCGGTGTCATGAGCACGCGCCGACGTATACGTTGACGACGTGGGCGTGCCAGCCGAACTACTCGACGGTCTCGAGGGCAGTGCACGCGCGGAGCGGGCGGAGCTGATCGAGTGGCTGCTCGAGCAGGGCGTCACCGCCGAGGAGATCCGCGACTCCCCGATTCCGGTGCTGCTGGCCTCCCGTCGCTTGATCGGTGATGACGGCACGTACGTTTCGACACGCCAAATCGCGCAACGCCACGGCGTGGACCTGGAGTTGCTGCAACGCGTGCAACGCGCCATCGGAGTGGCCCGGGTCGACGATCCGGACGCCGCTGTGCACATGCGCGCCGACGGCGAGGCCGCCGCACACGTGCAACGGTTTCTCGAAGTCGGCCTGAATCCTGACGACCTGGTGCAGGTGGTTCGCGTGCTGGCCGAAGGCCTTTCGAACGCCGCGGAGGTGATGCGCTACAGCGCGTTGGCGGTCATCCTTCGGCCCGGCGCGACCGAGCTGGAAATTGCGCAGCGCTCCCGGCAACTGGTCGCCCGGATCGCGCCACTGCTGGGTCCGTGGATCGAAGACATGCTGTTGTTGCACCTGCGGCATCAGATGGAAACCGAAGCCGTCAACGCCTCCGAACGCGCGGCCGGCACCGCCCTTCCCGGGGCGCGGCAGGTCAGCGTCGCCTTCGCCGATCTCGTCGGGTTCACGCGGCTGGGTGAAGCGGTGCCGCCTGAGGAACTGGAGCAGCTCGCCAATCGGCTGGCGGAATTGGCCCGTGACGTGGCCGCGCCGCCGGTGCGATTCGTCAAGACAATCGGTGACGCGGTGATGTTCGTCTGTCCCGAGCCGGCGCCGTTGCTCGACGCGGTCCTCAAGCTCGTCGAGGTGACCGACACCGACAACGAGTTACTGCGGCTGCGGGCCGGTGTCGCGTCGGGGATGGCGGTGAGTCGGGCCGGCGACTGGTTCGGCAGCCCGGTCAATGTCGCGAGCCGGGTGACCGGGGTGGCCCGCCCCGGTGCGGTGCTGGCCGCCGAGTCGACCCGCGACGCACTCGGCGACGCGGCCGGTTTCAGCTGGTCGTTCGCCGGCGCACGCCACCTCAAGGGCATCAAGGGTGAACTGAAGCTTTTCCGTGCGCGGCGCGGCGAGACGTCGGGATAGCCGCACGCAATAGGGCAGGCCCGGTGGACATGGGGGGCGTCTCACTCATCCTGCGCGGCCGGCTTCAACCCCTGATACCGGCACTTTGGAACGGTCACATCCGGGCCTGCTTCGCGGTCAAACTTACGCCTCAGAACGCGTCGTATCAATGGTTTTCACGGGTTCACGGGTTTTCACAATCCCACTGGATTTACTGCGCGCCGGGCGACGCGACCTCCGGGCGCCGCTGTTGCAACCCGGTTGTTCGCCGGCGGAGAACAGGGTTCCTATGTCCGCGTAATGGTGTAATCATGTAATCATGAAAGCACATCATGGGCATGGACGACGTTACGGCCGTCCCGGCGGTTGGCAGCAAGCTGAGCAGCCGGACGCCAGCGACGCCGCCGAGTGGTTTGCCGGACGGTTGCCCGAAACATGGTTCGACGGCGATCCGACGGTCACCGTCGACCGTGAGGAAATCACGGTTGTCGGCAAGCTGCCCGAGACCTCTGACAAAGACGAGACGGAAGCCCACCTTTCGGGCCGGGTCTCACGGTTCCGCGAGGAGACGCGTGCCGAGCGCATGAACATCGCCGACGAGGCCCAGGCGCGCTACGGCCGCAAGGTGTCCTGGGGCGTGCAGGCCGGTGACCAACGAATCCTGTTCACCCACATCGCCGTACCGGTGATGACGCGACTGAAGCAACCGGAGCGTCAAGTACTCGACACCCTGGTCGACGCCGGCGTGGCCCGGTCTCGTTCGGACGCGCTGGCCTGGTCGGTCAAGCTGGTCGGCGAGCACACCCAAGAGTGGCTGGCGAAACTGCGGGACGCCATGTCGGCTGTCGACGATTTGCGCGCCCAGGGCCCCGAACTCTAGCCCGACCCCAACGGCTTTCCACATCCCGGGCAGAAGCGGTCCGACGGGCGGTGGGTGGCACCGCACGACCGGCAGACATTGCCCGGCATACTGGCCGGGGCGGTGACGGTGTCGCCGCCACCGGACTGACCGGCACCCTGCCACGGCGGCGACGAAACAGTCTGCGCGCCAGAAGGACTCGCGGTGGTCGTCGGAGCCGCGG
The DNA here is from genome assembly GCA_002101905.1 of Mycobacterium shimoidei. GTDB lineage: Bacteria > Actinomycetota > Actinomycetes > Mycobacteriales > Mycobacteriaceae > Mycobacterium > Mycobacterium shimoidei. The sequence continues at coordinate 50,397 of LQPU01000049.1, forward strand.
ACGTCCCGTAGCTGGGAGCGCTGGCCGCGGCCTGCTGAGGCGGCGAGCCGGGCGTCCAGGCCTGTCCCGGGGTCTGTGCCGGGTAGGACGGCTGTTGCGGCATCTGATAACCCGGAGGCACTGGGCCTCCGGCTCCGGCGAGTTGCGGCTTACGGCGGCGTCCCAGCAGCAGTAACAGTGTGCCGAGTATCGCGGCCACCACCAACACGCCGACGCCACCGAGGACGTACAACAGCGTTTGCGATTTGTCAGCCGGCGCGGCGGGTTTGACGAGCGGCACGTTGTGCGACGTCAAAAACGCTCGCAGATCCGGAGTGTTGGTGATGAAGTTGAAGCCGGCCTGGGTGGTCAGACCTCGACTGTTCACACCGACAACCTGACCGTCCTTGTTGACGGTCGGTCCGCCCGACATGCCCGGGGCCAGTTCGGTGCTGACTTCAATCTGGACCACGCCGGACGGCATTACCTGATTGCTGGAAATGGTTCCGGTTTTGAAGGAGCTGCGAGCGATCTGACTCTGATCGGCGATGTCCTGCAAGTCACCGGGGAAGCCGATCGAGGTCACCGATTCGCCCACCTTTGGCGCGTTCTCGGCGACAACCAAGCCCGGAGTCGGCTTACTCATATTCGGGACGTGCAACAACGCGATGTCGCCGGCTTCGGGCGCCTTGACGTCGACGACTTCGACCGTTATCGGGCTAGTGATGGTTGCGTCGTCGACGCCGTTCGGCTGGATGGCGCGCACGCTGCGGTCGGGAGGCGATCCGCCGAGGTCGCCTTCCACCCGCCAGTTGGCGTACGCCTCGTCTTTGAAGGACGGGGCTTCCTGTTCGTGTAGGTAGCCGTCGAGGAGGACCAGCCGCCCCTGTCCGGGGTCCACGCAATGGCCGGCCGTGACGATATGTGCCTGCTCGCTGGCATACCAGCCGGTGCACGTCACCGAATACTTGAGTTTCTTTGTCCAGTAGCCCTCTCCGGCCGCATCGGCGCTGGGCGGGACGAGGATGGAGCCGGCCCACTGCGTCTGCAGAAAGACGATGGACTTCTCCAGGCTTCCCAGCCCGGCTTTGTTGTCGTCCGCGGTTGCCGCAGGGGCACCCGTCACCGCGCCGGCCGCCGCCAGGAAAGAGGCCGCGACCAAATGAGGAGCCTTTTTGATGAACGTAGCCTTCATAGCGGTCCTTAGAGTCAGGGGTTGTTGAGGATTCCGGTCGACTCAACCGGAGGCATGGGCAAACGTCACCGACCGGTGGTAAACAGCCGCGCTCACCGCTGCCCCATCCCGTCACCTCGCCGGTCGACGTAAAGGATGTGTTACCAACTGGCGTCTGTTCGCCGCTGGCAAACATCCCGGACGACGGCAGTGTACGCATGTCGGATTGGTCTGCGGTGCAATTTCGCAAGAGACGGTCATGTTCTTTAAGCACCGCAGCAGCAGGCTCGCTAAGCCTAGGCGCTGGCCATCTTCCAGTAGGCACCCCGGCGCGCCATGAGCTCGGCGTGGTTGCCGTGCTCGACGATGCGGCCTGACTCCATCACCAAGATGACGTCGGCATCGCGGATGGTCGAGAGGCGATGCGCGATAAGGAAACTCGTGCGACCTCGGCGCAGCTTGCGCATCGCATGCTGCACCAACAGCTCAGTGCGGGTGTCCACCGAACTGGTCGCCTCGTCGAGGATCAACAGCTGTGGACGGGCCAGGAATGCCCGGGCGATGGTGATCAGCTGCTTTTCTCCGGCGCTGATATTGCCGCCGTCGTCGCTGACCCAGGTCTGATAACCGTTGGGCAGGGTGTGCACAAACCGGTCGACGTAGGCCGCTCGGGCCGCCTCGATGACTTCGTCCTCGGTGGCGTCCGGCCGGCCGTAGGCGATGTTTTCCGCGATGGTGCCGCCGAACAGCCAGGTGTCCTGCAGCACCATGCCGATTCGCGAACGCAGCGAATGCCGGCTCACCGTGGTGATATCGACCCCGTCGATCAAGATGCGGCCGGAATCGACGTCGTAGAAGCGCATCAGCAGGTTCACCAGGGTGGTCTTGCCCGCGCCGGTCGGGCCGACGATCGCGACCGTGCTGCCGGGCTCGGCCACCAGCGACAGGTCTTCGATCACCGGTGTGCCCGGCCGGTAGGCGAAGCTGACGTGCTCGAATTCGACTCGCCCAGTGGCTTTTTGACCGTTCGGGGACGGCAGCGTCGCCGCACGGTCGGCCGGTTCTTCGGGTTCGTCGAGCAGTTCGAATACCCGCTCGGCGCTGGCCACCCCGGACTGCAGCGTGTTGTACATCGAAGCCACCTGCGTCAGCGGCCAGTTGAACTGGCGCACATATTGGATGAAAGCCTGGATGCTTCCCACTGTGATCTGTCCGGTGGCCACCTGCAGGCCGCCGACTACCGCCACTGCGACGTAGCTCAGGTTGCCGATGAACGTCGTCGCCGGTGACACCAGCCCGGAGAAGAACTGGGCACCGAAACTGGCCTCGTATACGTCATCGTTGAGCCGCGAAAAATCGTCTTCGGCGCGTGCTCGATGGCCGAACGTCTTGACCAATGTGAAGCCGCTGTACGTCTCCTCGATGTGGGCATTGAGCCGCCCGGTACGGGCCCACTGGGCGATGAACAGCCGTTGCGAACGCCGGGTGATCGCGCGTGTGGCCAGCAATGACAGCGGCACTGTCACGAGTGCGAAGACGGTCAGTAGCGGCGAGATGGAAAGCATCATCACCAGCACGGTCGTCACCGTCAGAATCGCGGTCAACAGCTGGGTGATCGTCATCGCCAGCGACGTCTGCACATTGTCGATGTCGTTGGTGACCCGGCTGAGCACCTCGCCGCGTTGCCGTCCGTCGAAGTAGGCCAGCGGCAGCCGGTGCACCTTGTCCTCGACGTCGGAGCGCAGTCCCTGCAGGGTGCGCTGCACGGTCAGGTTGAGCAGCCGAGCCTGTGCCCAAATCATCACGGCAGCGACTAGATACAACATCAGCGCCAACGCCAGCGTCCGGGCGACCGCGGCGAAGTTCACCCCCTGGCCGGGAATCACGTTCATCCCGGACAACAAGTCGGCGAAGGTGTTGTTGCCGCGTGCCCGGGCCGCCGCGACGGCCTCGTCCTTGGACAGTCCCGCCGGAAGCCCTCGACCGATCACACCGTTGAACAGCAGATCGGTGGCATGCCCGAGGATACGCGGAACTACGACCCCGATCGCGGTGCCGCAGATCCCCAAAACGATCACCGCGGCGGCGAGTCCACGCTGCGGCGCCAAGCGCTTCACCAGCCGAAGCGCCGAACCGGTGAAGTCGCGCGAACGCTCCGTGGGAGTCTGGACCACGCCGCGCATCGGTCGGTCTATCGAGGCGGTCAACGCCGGCCCCCCACTTCGGCGGTCATCGATTGCGATTCGGCCAGTTCGCGATAGCTGGGGCAATCGGCCAGCAGCGCTTGGTGGGTGCCCGCACCGACTACCCGTCCGTCATCGATCACGATCACCTGGTCGGCCTGGCTGACTGTCGAAATACGTTGTGCCACAACGATGACCGTCGCATCCGCAGCAGCCTCGCGCAGTGATGCCCGAACTTGGGCGTCGGTGTGCACGTCGAGTGCGGAGAACGCGTCGTCGAACAGATAGATCGGCGGCCGGCGGATCACCGCTCGCGCGATCGCCAGCCGCTGGCGTTGCCCGCCGGAGAAGTTGATGCCGCCCTGGGCGACTCGCATTCGAAGCCCGTCGTCGTGTGCCCGCACGAACTCCTCGGCGGACGCCACCCGCAGGGCTTCCCACATCTCTTCATCGGTTGCGTCCGCTTTGCCGTAGCGCAGGTTGTCCGCAACCGTTCCGGAGAACAGATAGCCCCGTTGCGGCACCAGCCCGATACGCGCCCACAACTTTTCGATGTCGTAGTCGCGCACGTCGACACCGTCGACGAGCACCGCACCGTCGGTGACGTCGTAGAGCCGGCAGATAAGCGAGATCAGCGTGGACTTCCCCGAACCGGTGCTGCCGACGATGGCCGTGGTGGTGCCGGGGTGAGCGGTCAGCGAGACATCCTGGAGCACAGGGCGGTCCGCTCCGGGGTAACAAAACGTCGCAGCGTCCAACTGCACGAGGCCCTGCATGGCGGCCGGGGGGCTCGACGGGTTCTGCGGGCTGCTGATCGCCGGACGGACCGACAACACGTCGCTGATCCGCTCGGCGCACACCGAGGCCCGCGGCCAGACCATGAACGTCATCGTCGCCATCAACACCGCCATCAGGATCTGGGTGAAGTAAGCCAGGAACGCGATGAGCGAGCCGACCTGCATCTGTCCGGCGTCGATGCGCAGACCGCCGAACCAGATCAACGCGACGCTGGAGCAGTTGATGGTCAACGTGGTGACCGGGAACATCAGGGCCTGCCAGTTGCCGGCGGCCAAGGCGGTGTTCGACAGTGCGAGATTGGCCTCGCGGAACCGTTGACGCTCGAAGGTTTCCCGCGCGAAAGCCCGGACCACCCGAACCCCGGACAGCTGCTCCCGCATGACCCGGTTGATGTTGTCGAGCAGCTTTTGCATGCTCCGGAAGATCGGCAGCATGCGCGACACGATCCAGTAATTGGACCCGGCCAGCACCGGGACACTGACCAAAAGCAGCCATGACAGCCCGGCGTCTTGGTGGATGGCCATGAAGATGCCGCCGACGCACATGATCGGGGCGGTCACCAGCACCGTGCAGCCCATCTGCACCAGGAACTGGATCTGCCGGACGTCGTTGGTGGTGCGGGTCAGCAGTGACGGCGCCCCGAACCGGACGGTTTCGTGGTCGGAGAACGTGATGACGTGACGGAACATCGCCGAGCGCAGATCGCGCCCGAACCCCATCCCGACGCGCGACCCGAAGTAGACCGCGCCGACCGCGCACATCACCTGCAGCCCGGTGACGGCGAGCATCACCATGCCGAGCCGGACGATCGTCGCGGTGTCACCCTTGGTGACGCCGTCGTCGATGATGCTGGCGTTGACCGTCGGCAGGTAAAGCGAGGCCAGGGTGCTGATTAACTGCAGCGTCATCACCGCCGCGACCAGCCATCGGTACGGCCGGGCGTACTGGCGCAGCAGTGCCAGAAGCATCTGGTAACTGTTGCACACCCGACGGCCTCGAGTCGGGACGACGCGGTGGATTGGAAAGGCCTGGTCAGCGTGGTGCCTGGGTTGGCCACAGACGCTCCCGCTACAGTGCATGCTGTGACCAGCAAGAGGTGCGCGTAGCGGTGCGGCGCAAGGTGGGGGCGCTGGCCCTGGCGGCAGCGACCGTGATCCCGATGGCGGCCGCATGCTCTGATTCCGACTCCGACCAACCGCAGGAGACCCAGACGTCGGCGCCGTCTGCCGCGGAGGGACATCACGGGCCGTTCTTCCCGCAATGCGGCGGCATCAGCGACGAGACGGTTGCCCAGCTGACCCAGATAAGCGGGCTGGTCAACACCGCGCAGAACTCGGTGGGGTGCCAGTGGCTGGCCGGCGGCGGCATCCTCGGCCCGCATTTCTCTTTCTCCTGGTATCGCGGCAGCCCGATCGGTCGGGAGCGCAAGACCGAGGAGCTGTCGCGCTCCAGTGTCGAAGACATCAACATCAACGGCCATAGCGGTTTCATCGCCGTAGGTAATGAGCCGACGTTGGGTGATTCCTTGTGCGAAGTAGGTATCCAGTTTCAGGACGACTTCATCGAATGGTCGGTCAGCTTCAACCAGAAGCCCTTCCCCGATCCGTGCAATATAGCCAAAGAGCTGACACGGCAGTCGATTGCGAACTCGAAGTGAACCGCTCAAAGCTGACCCGGCTTCTGGTTAGCCTCGCCGTGCCGCTGACGGTGTTGGCGGTGCTGACCGGCTGCACCAGATCGGTGGGCGGCACCGCGGTCAAGGCGGGTTCCGGGGACGTGCAGCGCAACAACAACTCCGAACAGCAGTACCCGAACCTGCTCAAGGAATGCGAAGTGCTGACCACCGACATCCTCGCCAAGACGGTCGGCGCCGACCCGTTGGACATCCAGAGCACCTTCGTCGGCGCGATATGCCGGTGGCAGGCGGCCAACCCGGCTGGCCTGATCGACATCACCCGGTTCTGGTTCGAGCAGGGCAGTCTGGCCAACGAGCGCAAGGTCGCCGAGAACCTCAAGTATCAGATCGAGAACCGTTCCATCAATGGTGTGCAATCGATCGTGATGCGGACCAACGACCCCAACGGTTCCTGCGGTGTGGCCAGCGACGCCGCCGGGGTGGTCGGCTGGTGGGTCAACCCGCAGGCCCCCGGCATCGATGCGTGCGCGCAGGCGATCAAGCTCATGGAGCTGACGCTGTCGACGAACTCCTAGCGCTGCTAGCGCTGCTAGCGCGTCGAGATCGACGTCACCGCGAGAAAGTTCGAGAGCACGCCGCGCTGGTGTCAATCTCAGCGCGGCACGTGGAACCCGACTAGCGCTGCGCCGCCCGGACTGAGGTCTGCCCACTGGCCGGCAAAACGCAACGCCGCGATGCCCGACGTCGGGAACTTCGCCGCGATCGCGTCGAGCGCAACGTGATCGGTGCCCTCGGCGCCGGCCAGGACGGCGGCCACCGCGGACATGGTGGGCTCGTGCCCGACGACGAGCAACGTTGTCACCTCGTCGGCGACACCGTTGATCTCCTCGACCACCATTCCCGGTGTAGCTCCATAAAGCCGCTCGACGTAGCGCACCGGCGCCTCGACCCCGGTACGAAGCAAGGTTTGTCGCGCCCGCGTGGCGGTCGAGCACAGCACGGCATCGATGGTCGGCAGGCTCGCGCGCAGCCACTCGCCGGCCAGCCCCGCCTCTCGTTCGCCCCGCGGCGCCAGCGGCCGGTCGTGGTCGGCCACGCCGTCCGGATACGCAGATTTCGCATGCCGCAGCAGCACCAGCGTCCGGCGTGGCTCACTCACCCGACCCACGGTAGGGCACGGGCATGCCGATCGAGGTCCCCGGACTTGTCGGGAGCCGGTCCTACACTCGCGGTGCCCGGCTAGGAGAAGGGCGAGAGAGGGGATGCGACATGCGGTTCGTGCACAGCGCAGACTGGCAGCTCGGCATGACGCGTCATTTCCTGGCCGGCGAAGCCCAGCCACGGTATTCGGCGGCCCGCCGCGACGCGGTGGCCGGGCTCGGGCAGCTGGCCGCCGAGGTCGGCGCCGAGTTCGTGGTGGTGGCCGGTGACGTCTTCGAGCACAACCAACTCGACCCGCAGGTGATCAGCCAGTCGCTGGAAGCCATGCGCGCCATCGGGATTCCCGTCTACCTGTTGCCGGGCAACCATGACCCGCTGGATGCCTCGTCGGTGTACACCAGCGCGCTGTTCAAAGCAGAATGCCCCGACAACGTGGTGGTGCTCGACCACGCCGGCATCCATCAGGTGCGGGCGGGCCTGCAGATCGTCGCGGCGCCCTGGCGGTCCAAATCGCCCGGCGTCGACCTGACCGCCGAGGTGCTCGCCGATCTGCCGGTCGACGGCGTCACCCGCATCCTGGTCGCGCACGGGGGCGTCGACGTGCTCGACCCCGATCCCACCAACCCGGCGCTGATCCGGCTGGCCGCCCTGCAGGATGCCCTGTCCCGCGGCGCGATCCACTACGTCGCGTTGGGCGACAAGCATTCGGTCACCGAGGTCGGCGCCGGCGGGCGGGTCTGGTATTCCGGTTCACCGGAAGTCACCAATTTCGACGACGTCGAACCCCACCCCGGCCACGTGCTCGTCGTCGACGTCGACGAAACCGATCCGGCACGCCCCGTCACGGTGCAGGCCCGCCGGGTGGGCCGCTGGCGGTTCCTCACTCTGCACCACCAGCTCGACGACAACCGCGACATCGCCGATTTGGACGTCAATCTCGATCAGATTCCCGACAAGGACCGAACGGTGGTGCGGCTGGCGCTGGTCGGTTCGCTGACGGTCACCGACCGCGCCGCACTGGACTCCTGCCTGGACAGGTACTCGCGGCTGTTCGCCTGGCTGGGCTGCTGGGATCGCCACACCGACCTGGCCGTCATCCCGGGCGACGGCGAATTCGACGACCTGGGCATCGGCGGCTTCGCGGCGGCGGCCGTCGAGGAGTTGGTGGTGACGGCGCGCGCGGGCGACCCCGAGACTGCCGACGACGCCCAGGCGGCGTTGGCGCTGTTGCTGCGGCTCGCAGATCGAGGCGATCAAGGCGATCGAGGCGCGGCATGAAGCTGCATCGGCTGGTCCTGAGCAATTACCGCGGCATCACCCATCGCGAGATCGACTTCCCCGACCAGGGAGTGGTGGTGGTATGCGGGGCCAACGAAATCGGCAAATCGTCGATGATCGAGGCGCTGGATCTACTGCTGGAATTCAAGGACCGCTCTGCGAAAAAGGAAGTCAAGCAGGTCAAGCCGACCAACTCCGACGTCGGCTCCGAGGTCACCGCGGAAATCAGCACTGGCCCATATCGATTCGTCTACCACAAACGCTTTCACAAGAAGTCCCAGACGCAACTGACAGTGTTAACGCCGCGGCGCGAACAGCTGACCGGCGATGAGGCGCACGAACGGGTGCGCGCGATGCTGGCCGAGACGGTGGACACCGAGTTGTGGCACGCCCAACGGGTGCTGCAGGCGGCGTCGACGGCCGCGGTGGATCTGTCCGGCTGTGATGCGTTGTCACGCGCGCTCGACGTCGCCGCCGGAGACGCCGCCGCGCTGACAGGCAACGAGCCGTTGCTGGTTGAGCGCATCGACGCCGAATACGCCCGCTACTTCACCCCGACCGGGCGCCCGACGGGGGAGTGGGCCGCCGTCACTGCGGCGCTGCATGATGCCGAAGCGGAGGTGGCGCGGTGCGCGGCCGCGGTCGCCGAGATCGACGAGCGTGTGCGTCGCCACGCCGCGTTGACTGCCGAACTCGCCGAGCTGTCGCACCAGCAAGAGGCGGCGCACAGCCGGCATGCCGCCGCCCAAGCCGCCGCCGACAAAGTCGACGAGCTCACCGAACAACTGCGAGACGCACAGCTGATCGCCACCGCCGCGTCCGCGACCAGCACCACCTCGTCGACCGCGCACGCCGAACGGCTGCGGCTGCGGGACGAAATCGAGTCTCGCACAGCGACACTGGCCGCATTACAGGCCGAGGTCGACGAAATGGCAGCGGCAGAGTCCACCGCGCAAAAGGTCGTCGTGGCCGCCGAGCAAGCGGTCGAGCAAGCCGAACGGGTCGTGGCGGCCGCGCGGCAGCGGGCCGAGTCCGCTCGTCGCACGGTGGACGAGGTGTCCCGCCGCGAGGAGGCCGAGCGGCTGGCGGCCCGGCTGGCCAAGATCGACGCTACCCAAGCCGATCTCGAAAAGATCCGTGCCGAGCGCGCCGCGATCGCGTTGACCGACGACGGATTGCAGCGAATCGAGCAGGCCGCGGCCGCGCTTGACCGCGCCGAGGGGCAACTCGCATTGATCTCCACGACAGTGGAATTCACCGCGGCCACCGACATCGAACTTGCCGTCGACGGGCAACCGGTATCACTGCCCGCCGGGCAGTGCTGGTCGATGACCGCCAGCGCCGCAACCGAAGTCACCGTTCCCGGCGTCGTCACGGCGCGGTTCAGCCCCGGCGTGAGTGCGGTCGAGGTACAGAGCAAATACGCGGCGGCGCAAGACGAACTCACCGCCGCACTGGCTGCCGGACAGGTGAGCGACGTGGCGGCGGCCCGCGAAACCGGCCGGCTGCGCCGCGACTTGCTGCAACAACAGGACCGGCTCACCGCAGTCCTGACCGGGTTGTGCGGCGACGACAAGATTGAGCAACTGCGCGCGCGGCTGGCTGAGCTGCGTGCCGATTCGTCGGCTCACACCGACCCCGCCATCGACAGTGCCGCGGCCCGTGCCGAACTCGATGCGGCGGACGCGGCATATGCCCAGGCCGCGCGTGAGGTGGAGACCCACCGTAAGGTGGTGGCCGCGGCGATCGCCAAGCATTCCGAGATCGCCACGCAGACAACAGTGTTGCGTGACAAGCTCGCGACTCAACAGGCCGAGCTGGCCGCGGCCACCGATCGGCTGGTCCAGCAACGGGCTTCCGTCACCGACGATGACCTGGCAGTAGCCGCCGACGCCGATCGGCGTAAGGCGCAAACCGCCCAGCAGCGGGTCACCGAATTGTCCGAACAGCTGGCCACTGCCGAGCCGGACGTGGTAGCCGCCGCGTTGGCGCAAGCCACCGAGGCAGTCGAGGCGTTACGGACCCGCCACGACGAGGCCGCGCAAGCCCTGCGCGAGATCACTGTTGAACTCGCTGTGTTCGGCACCGAAGGCCGTCAGGGCAAACTCGATGCCGCCGAAACCATATACGAGCACGCCCGAAGCGAGTACCACCGAGTCGGCCGGCGAGCCCGAGCTGTGCAGCTGTTGCGATCGGTGATGGCACGGCACCGCGACGCCACCCGGTTGCGCTACGTGGAGCCGTTCCGCGCCGAGCTGCACCGACTGGGCCGTCCGGTGTTCGGGCCCAGCTTCGAGGTCGACGTCGACACTGACTTGTGTATCCGCAGCCGCACCCTCGACGGCTGCACGGTGCCCTATGACTCGTTGTCCGGTGGCGCCAAGGAACAACTCGGCATCCTGGCGCGACTGGCCGGAGCGGCGCTGGTCGCCAAGGAGGACACCGTCCCGGTACTCATCGACGACGCGCTGGGCTTCACCGACCCCGAACGGTTGGCGCGGATGGCGCAAGTGTTCGACACGCTGGCCGCCAACGGCCAAGTCATCGTGTTGACGTGCATGCCGGCCCGATACGACGGAGTCAAAGGCGCCCACCGCATCGAGTTGAGCGCCTAGCGCTCGCCGCGTTGTCGGCCAGTGTGCGCCACTTACACTCGGGCAATGTCGTCGCCCAAAAGGCCGCCCGTCCTTTTCTCGTTGCTGGCTCCGCGCCTGATGAAGTGGTATTCGAAGATCAACGTCGCGATCTATCGAGCCACCGGTGGGCGCATCGGGGGCCGAGAGCTGGGCCTACCGGTGTGTTTGCTGACCACAACTGGCCGCAAGAGCGGGCTACCGCGGACGCGTGCACTGGTCTACCTGGCCGACGGTGACCGGGTGGTCCTGGTGGCCGCACAGGGCGGCCTGCCCACACAGCCGCAGTGGGTGCACAACCTCCTCGCCAACCCAGAAGTGCAGGTGCAGATCGGGTCGCAGATCCGCAGCATGCGCGCGCGAGTCGCCGACGACGCCGAACGGGCGCAACTGTGGCCGCGACTGGTCGCGCTGAACCCGCGGTGGGCCAGATTCCAGTCATGGACCGACCGGGTGATTCCGGTTGTGGTCTGCGAGCCGGCTTAGCGGGCAAATCATCGATTCAACGAGCATCGGCCGCCTCTGTTAATACACTCAGCCGCAGAGGCGGTGAGCCATGGATCTGAACTGCGACTATGTGGTCGTTGGAACAGGGTCGGCGGGCGCTGTCATTGCAAATCGGCTCAGCGCCGACCCGGCCGTTTCGGTGGTCGCCCTGGAGGCCGGGCCGCCGAACACCAACAAATTCATTCGCATCCCGGCCGCGTTCTCCAAGCTCTTCCGCAGCGAGCTGGACTGGAATTACCTGACCGAACCGCAGAAGGAGCTGGGTGGCCGCGAGATCTATTGGCCGCGCGGCAAGGTCCTCGGCGGATCGTCGTCGATGAACGCGATGATGTGGGTCCGCGGGTTCGGCGCAGACTACGACCAGTGGGCCACCCACGCCGGCCCCGAATGGTCCTACGCACAGGTAGTGAGCTACTTCCGCCGCATCGAGAACGCCACCGACGCGTGGCATTTCATCAGCGGCGACGACAGCGGTGTGACAGGTCCGATCAAGGTGTCACGGCAGCGCAGCCCCCGCAGCTTGACGACGGCCTGGCTGGCGACGGCGCGGGAGTGCGGATTTGCCGCCGGACGCCCCAATGCCCCTGAGCCGGAAGGCTTCTGCGAAACCGTCGTCACGCAGCACCGGGGTGCACGGTGGAGCACCGTCGATGCCTATCTCAAGCCCGCGATGCGGCGAAATAACCTGCGTGTGCTCACCGGGGCGACCGCCACCCGCGTCGTCATCGACGACAGCCGCGCGGTCGGCGTGGAATTCGACCAGGGCGGCCAGCGTCGCGTCGTCGAGGCGCGTCGGGAGGTGGTGCTGTGCGGTGGCGCGATCAACAGCCCCCAGCTGCTCATGCTCTCCGGTATCGGCGATGCCGACCACCTCGATGACCACGGCATCGATGCGGTGTACCACGCCCCCGAAGTGGGCCAGCATCTGCTCGACCACTTGGTCACCCCGCTGGGGTTCGACGTGCAGCAGGACAGTCTCTACACCGCCGAAAAACCGAAGCAGCTGATCGATTACCTGCTGCGGCGTCGCGGCATGCTGACCTCCAACGTCGGTGAGGCGTACGGGTTCGTTCGTAGCCGACCGGATGTGGAGCTGCCCGATTTGGAGCTGATCTTCGCTCCGGCACCATATTTCGACCAGGGCATCGGTGACCCGTATCCCGGCCATGCGGTCGTGTTCGGCCCGATCCTGTTGACGCCGCGAAGTCGCGGGCAGATTTTGTTGCGTTCCGCCGACCCGTTTGACAAGCCGATAATCGACCCCCGCTATCTGTCGGACCCCGACGGCGCCGACCGCGCCGTGATGATGGCCGGTCTGCGGATGTGCGCCCGGATGGCCGAAACCGCGCCGCTGAACGGACTACTCGGTGCCATCGCGCGGCCCGTGGGCGCCACCAAACTCGACGATGCCACCCTCGAGGAGGCGCTGACCAGCTGCTCGCACACTCTCTATCACCCGGTGGGCACCTGTCGCATGGGCAGCGACGAAGCCAGCGTGGTGGATCCCGCGCTGCGGGTCCGCGGCGTCGAGGGGCTCAGGGTTGCCGATGCGTCGGTGATGCCCACCATCATCCGCGGGCACACCCACGCCCCTTCGGTGTTGATCGGCGAAAAAGCCGCCGACCTCATCTCCTCCTAACCGCGAAAGTGCAACTACCGACGGTGTTACTCGTGAAATGCGTCGTGGAATGCACTTTCGCGGCGCAGAGGGTCAGCGAGTGAATCCGACGGCGGTGTAGACCACATCGGCGAGGCCAGGGGCGCCGAAGTTGGCGAGGGTACTGCGCACCGCGATGTCACCGGGTGACTGGAACAGCGGCAGGCTGAAACCTTCCTGCCAGATCATCGCGTCGACCTCATTAGCCAGCGCGCGCGCCTTGTTTTCGTCGAGCTCGGACAGCGTTTCGTCGATCTTGGCATCAATTTCGGCGTTGCCGATCTTGCCGAAGTTGCTGTCGCCGTGCGAGGCGTAGATCTGAGGCAGCGCAGAGAGCGGGAAAGCGTTACCCACCCAACCGAATTGCACGATGTCGAAATCACCGGTGCTGACGTATTGGCTGAAGAACCCGGTACCCGGCTTGACGTCGAGCACCAGCTTGACACCGATTTGCGCCAGGTTCTGCTGCGCGACCAGGGCGATCTGGCGGGCGGTCGGCGAGTCGTAGAACACGTCTCGGATGACCAGTTGCTTACCGTCCTTCTCGCGCACTGCCCCGTTGAGCTTCCAGCCCAGTGCGTCCAAGTCTTTTCGGGCCTGCTCTGGATCGAAAGCCGCTGGGGAGCTGTTGTTTTGGTAGCCGACCTGGCCGACCACGAAGACATGGTTGTCCAGCGGCACCGGGTGTTCGGTGAGGCCATGCTGCACGACGTTGACGATGGCCTGCCGGTCGATGCCCCGGCAGATGGCCAGCCGCAACTTCTCGTCGGCCAGGATCGATCCCGGTGCGCCGTTGAAGGTGAAGTGGTACCAGGTGGGGGCCGGCGCTCGCCGGATCACGATGCCCGGCGTGCGCTGGGCGGTGACCATATCGTCGAGCGTGCCCACACCGGCGGCGTCGATCGCATTGTTCTGCAGGGCCGGAATGACGGCGGAGGAGTCGAGCACCAGGAACGTGATGGAGTCCAGCCGCGGTTTGGCACCCCACCAGCGAGGATTACGGGTCAGCACGATGCGCTGCGCGGCCCGGTCGATCGTGGACACGATGAACGGGCCCGCCGACGGACCGGGGGCGTCGAGTTGGCCTTTGTTGAACACTTCCGGGTTCGACGTCATGCTGCGAGGCTGCATACCGCCGGCGAACATCCCGCGCCACTCCGAGTACGGCTGAGCGAACGTGACGACAGCCTGGCGATCATCGACACCCCTGGTCACCGACTTCACTCGCTCGAACCCGGCCCTGCTGGCGATCAGGTACCGCTCGTCGCGCCCGCTACACGCTTCGACTTCGGCTTTGAGGTCTTCCCAGGTGAGTGGAGTGCCGTCGCTCCATACGGCTTTCGGGTTGATCGTGTAGGTGACCACTTGCGGGTCAGTGCTGGTCAGTTCGACGCTGGTGAAGTAGTCGGTGTTGACTTTCAGCGACCCGTCGGCCTGGGTGATGAACGCCCCGGGCAGCGTGGGCGCGACAATCGAACCGACATCGGCGTTGTTGCCGTCGATGTGGAGCACGTTGAAGTTCTCTGGGAACGACGTCAGCGCCAGCCGCAGGTTGCCGCCGTTGCGCAAGGTCGCGGGATCGTGGGGATTGATGTCGCTGGTGGTGCCGACGCGTGCGGCGCTGGCCTGCGGAAGGTCCTGGTACCCGCTCGAGCAGCCGGTGACGACCGACAGCGCCGCCACCGCGAGTACCGCAAGCCGCCTAACCATTGGATGCCTCCGGGTGCGCCCGCGGAACCGCAGCCAGCAGGCGCCTGGTGTACTCGTGCTGCGGGTTGGTGAAAATCTGTTCGCCGTCGGCCTGTTCGACGATTGTTCCCTTGTACATCACGGCCACCCGGTGCGCGAGATGTTTGACCACCGAAAGGTCATGCGACACAAAGAGATACGATAATCCGAACTGCGCCTGCAGGTCCAGCAGCAAGTTGATGATCCCGGCTTGGATCGAAACGTCCAGCGCCGACACCGGCTCGTCGAGCGCAAGGATCTTGGGCTGCAAGGCCAGTGCCCGGGCGATACCGATGCGCTGTTTTTGCCCGCCGGAGAACTCGCCGGGATAGCGGCTGGCGTCGGCGTGATTCAGCCCGACGATCTGCAGTAGCTCGGCGACCCGTTCCTCACGCCGGCGTCGGTCAAACCCATTGGCGATCAACGGTTCAGCGACGACGTCGAACACCGGGAGCCGCGGGTCCAGCGACGCCACCGGATCCTGGAATACCACCTGCAGCTCGGTGCGCAACGTGCGGCGGGTAGCCGAGTCGAGCCCGCCGACGTCGGCGCCGAGAATCTTGATCGAGCCGGCCTGCGGTTTGTCGAGCTCGAGAATCTGCGACAGGGTGGTCGATTTGCCTGAGCCGGATTCGCCGACGATGCCCAACGTGCGGCCCTGCTGCAGGGTGAAGCTGATCCCGTCCACCGCGCGCACTTCACCCACTTTCCGGCGCAACACCACCCCCTTGGTAAGTGGGTACGTTTTGGCGAGGTCGGTCACCTCCAGCACGACCGGTGGCTGCCCGTCGGTGTCGGCAACGCCGGATGGTGCTGTCGATACCCCGAAGATGTCGGCGGCGCTGCGGCCGGCGACGTCGTCGGTGCGGATGCAGGCCGCCCAATGGTCGTCGCCGACAGCGACGAGATCCGGTTCGGCAGAGCGGCATTCGTCGATCGCCAGCGGGCACCGGGGTACGAACGGACAGTTGTCGGGAAACGGTGACGACATTGTCGGCGGCGCACCGGGTATCGGGATCAATCGTGTCCCCTGCGGGGCGTCGAGCCTCGGTACCGAACCCAGCAACCCAACGGTGTACGGCATCCGACGGTTGCGGTAAAGCTCTTGGACACCGGCGATTTCGACCGGACGTCCGGCATACATGACCAGCGCCCGGTCGGCGAACTCCGACACCACACCTAAGTCGTGCGTGATGATCAGCACGCCGGCGCCGGTGACGTCACGCGCCGTTCGCAGCAGATCGAGGATCTGCGCCTGCACGGTGACATCCAGGGCGGTGGTCGGTTCGTCGCAGATCAACAGATCGGGGTCATTCGCGATCGCGATCGCGATCACCACCCGCTGGCGTTCACCGCCGGACAACTCATGCGGAAAGGCCTTCGCGCGGCGTTGCGCCTGCGCGATGCCCACCAGCTCGAGCAGCTCGACGGCACGCTTGCGGGCAGCCGCTCGACCGATACCGCGGTTGTGCACCGTGATGGCCTCCGCGATCTGGTCGCCCACCGTGTAGACGGGCGTCAACGCCGACATCGGGTCCTGGAAGACGGTGCCGATGGTCTTGCCACGGATGCGCGACATGGCCTGGTCGGACAATCCGAGCAACTCCTGGCCGTGTAACCGCACCGATCCGCTCACCCGGGCGTACTCGGGCAGCAAGCCGGCGACGGCCATGGCGGCGGTGGTCTTCCCGCAGCCGGATTCCCCGACGATGGCGACCACTTCGCCCGGGTCGATGTGGTAACTCGTGCCCCGCACCGCCGGCACATCCAGGTCGGCCGTTTCGAAGGTGACGTTGAGATCGGTCACCTGCAGCAAGGTCGTCACTTCGACCGCCGCTTCTTGCCGAGCGCCGACCCGCTGCGGGGGTCGAAGGCATCGCGCAGGCCGTCCCCTGCGAGGTTGGCGCAAAACACGGTCAGCACCAGCGCGCCGGCCGGAAACAAGAAGACCCAGGGAAACGTGGTGGTCGACGGGGTGCCGTCGGCGATCAGCGTCCCCAGCGAAACGTCGGGCGGCTGAACACCGAAACCCAAGAAGCTCAAACCGGTTTCGGCCAGAATTGCGTAGGCCACGTTGAGCGTCGCGTCGATGATCAGAATCGATGCGACGTTGGGGATAATGTGCTGGGCAATGATGCGCCTGCTTGGGACGCCCATATACCGTGCCGCACGGACGAATTCGCGTTCTCGCAGGCTCATCGTCAATCCACGCACCATCCGTGAGCTGACCATCCAGCTGAACACCGCGAGCAGCCCGATGAGCCACAGAATGCTGCTGGAGTGCTTGGCGCGCGGAGCCACGATGAGGATCAGCAGAAAGCTCGGCACCACCAACACCAGGTCTACCAACCACATCAGCGCCCGATCGCGCCAGCCGCCGAAGTAGCCGGCCACCGATCCGACGGTGGCAGCGATGGTGGTCGAAATCAGTGCCACACAGATGCCGATCAACAACGACTTCTGCATGCCCCGCAGAGTGCGGGCCAATAGGTCCTGGCCGAGATTATTGGTGCCGAACCAATGTCGCACGGACGGCGGTTGCAGCAGTGCGTCGTAGTCGAGATCGTTGTATCCGTAGGGGAGCAGCGGCGGCAGGGCGAAGCAGCCGATAAACAACAGGACCAGCAAAATCAACGCCACTACCGCCGGCTTGTTACGAACGAAGCGACGCATCAACAGGTTTCGCCGCGATGCGAAACCGGCCGGATGGATGCCAGAGCGGACTTCGGTGGTCATGACACCCGCACCCTCGGATCCAGCAGCGCGTAGAAGACATCGGATAGCAGTCCGGCCAGCAGGATCGCCGCGCCGGTGAACAGCGTGATCGCCGCGACCACGTTGGTGTCTTGAGTCGACACACCGAGCAACGCCCATTCGCCGATCCCGTGCCACCCGAAGATCTTCTCGACGAACAACGCGCCGACGACCAGCCCGCTGACCCCGTAGGCGAACAACGTGGCCATCGGAATCAACGCGGTACGCAAACCGTGTTTGAACAGCGCGCGTCGGCGGGTCAGGCCCTTGGCGCGAGCGGTCCGGATGAAATCCTCACCGAGTACGTCGAGCATCGCGTTGCGCTGATAGCGGCTGAAGCTTGCGATCGCACCCAACGCCAGTGTGAGCGTCGGCAATATGAGGTGCTGCACGCGGTCGACGAACTGATCCCAGGCATTGTCCAACGGGATTGGCGATGTCTCACCGGTGTACAGCAAGATCCGGGCACCGGCGAAATCGTTGATCCGAAGGCCGGCCAGGATGAGCAGGCCCGCCAGCACGAACACCGGGATGCTCAGCACGATCAGCGACAGCACCGTGATCACCCGATCGCTCAGCCGATACTGACGTATCGCACCCCAGGCGCCCACGATCACGCCGATCGCGGTGCCGAGCACCGAACCGATCACGACCAGGCGCAGACTGACACCGATGCGGCGCCACAGCTCATCGGAAACGGGATGACCGGTCACCGTGGTGCCGAAATCGCCGTGCACCACGCCCGAAATCCACTTCGCGTATCGGACCGGTATGGGTTTGTCCAAGCCGAGCTCGACGGCTTTGGCGTGGATGGCCTCCGGCGGCGGCTGGGGGTGGCGCTGCACGAAACTGTCCAGCGGATGAAACGTCAGTGAGGTCAGGCAGTACGCCAAGAACGTCGCAAGCGCCAGCAGCACGATGTAGTTGAGCAACCGACGCGTCAGGAAGCGGATCATGCCCGCCGGTCCCACCCGTGGCTCATGGCGCCAGCGTAGGAGACGCCCCGGCCGTTTCATGCCAACAGATCCGATCCGGCTGATTTCTACGGGTGAACCGCAGCGATCGAATTGTTAGAATCAGCCGCCCGAAGTGCTCGATCCAGCAAACAAGCAAGGAGATTGGCGTGACGGTTACCGAGGACTATCTGGCCAATAACGCCCGGTACGCGAGTTCATTCAACGGCCCGCTGCCGATGCCACCCAGCAAACACGTCGCGATTGTTGCCTGCATGGACGCGCGCCTGGATGTCTACCGCGCCCTCGGGATCAACGAAGGCGAAGCCCACGTCATCCGCAACGCCGGCGGGGTGATCACCGATGACGCGATCCGGTCCCTGGCGATCAGCCAGCGATTGCTGGGCACTCGGGAAATCATCCTGATCCACCACACCGACTGCGGCATGCTCACGTTCAAGGACGACGAGTTCAAGCGCGCCATCCAGGACGAGACCGGCATCAAGCCGCCGTGGGCCGCCGAAGCGTTCCCCGATGTGGAGGAGGACGTGCGGCAGTCGTTGCGCCGCATTGAAGCCAACCCCTTCATCACCCTGCACGAGTCGCTGCGCGGGTTCATCTTCGACGTCGCCACCGGCAAGCTCAACGAGGTGAAGCTCTCGTCCTAGGCCGGCCGCTGGCCGCCGGCCCCCGATCGCATCGAGTGTGAATCCTTGGCGCCGAGTGTGAAGCCTGGGCGGGCCTGAGCGAGAATTCCCGCCCTGGGTTCACACTCGGATCCCTCAGTTCACACTCGACCAGTTGATTGACAGCCGCGCTTCGGGCTGGTTTTATACACGGTAATACTCATAAGTCTGGTAAATCCTACCAACTTTACCCAGAAAAGGGTGCGTATGACCACTCAAGTGAAGGCCAGCCCGACCGCCGGCCAATACGAGCTGAGCCATTTGCGCTCGCTGGAGGCCGAGGCCATCCACATCATCCGCGAGGTCGCCGCCGAGTTCGAGCGCCCTGTCCTGCTGTTTTCCGGCGGCAAGGACTCGATCGTGATGCTGCATCTGGCGCTGAAGGCGTTCCGCCCGGGACGGCTTCCGTTTCCGGTGATGCACGTCGACACCGGCCACAACTTCGATGAGGTCATCGCCACCCGCGACGAACTGGTTGCCGAGTCCGGGGTGCGGCTGGTGGTGGCCAAAGTGCAAGACGACATCGATGCGGGCCGGGTGGTCGAGACGATCCCGTCGCGCAACCCGATCCAGACCGTGACGTTGCTGCGCGCGATCCGCGAGAACAAGTTCGACGCGGCGTTCGGCGGCGCCCGCCGTGACGAGGAGAAGGCACGGGCCAAGGAACGCGTGTTCAGCTTCCGCGACGAGTTCGGCCAGTGGGATCCCAAGTCCCAGCGCCCCGAGCTGTGGAACCTCTACAACGGTCGGCACCACAAGGGCGAGCACATCCGAGTCTTCCCGCTGTCGAATTGGACCGAGTTCGACATCTGGTCCTACATCGGCGCCGAGAAGGTCAAGTTGCCGTCGATCTATTTCGCGCACCGCCGCAAGGTATTCGAGCGCGACGGGATGCTGCTGGCAGTCCACCGGCACATGCAGCCGCGCGCCGACGAGGAGGTGTTCGAGACGACGGTGCGCTTCCGCACGGTCGGCGACGTCACGTGTACCGGCTGCGTGGAGTCGAACGCGGCCACCGTGGCCGAGGTCATCGCCGAAACCGCGGTGTCGCGGTTGACCGAACGCGGAGCCACTCGGGCCGACGACCGGATATCCGAGGCCGGCATGGAAGACCGCAAGCGGCAGGGGTACTTCTGATGACGACATTGTTGCGCCTTGCGACTGCCGGGTCCGTCGACGACGGCAAATCCACGCTCATCGGGCGGTTGCTGTATGACTCCAAGGCCGTGATGGAGGACCAGTGGGCGTCGGTGGAGCGCACCTCCAAGGAGCGTGGCCACGACTACACCGACCTGGCGCTGGTCACCGACGGTCTGCGGGCCGAACGCGAACAGGGCATCACCATCGATGTCGCTTACCGCTACTTCGCCACGCCCAAGCGCAAATTCATCATCGCCGACACACCGGGCCACATCCAGTACACCCGCAACATGATCACCGGCGCCTCCACTGCCCAGTTGGCGATCGTGCTGGTCGATGCCCGCAACGGTCTGCAGGAGCAGTCGCGGCGGCACACATTCCTGGCGTCGCTGCTGGGGATTCAGCACGTGGTGCTCGCCGTCAACAAGATGGACCTGATCGATTGGGACAGAGAGACGTTCGAGGCGATTCGCGACGAATTCCACGCGTTCGCCACCCGCCTGGACATCCACGACGTGGCCACGATCCCGATGTCGGCACTGCACGGCGACAATGTCGTCACTAAGTCCGACCGCACCCCCTGGTACGACGGACCGGCGCTGCTGTCGCATCTGGAGAAGGTGTACATCGCCGGGGACCGCAACATGGTCGATGTCCGGTTCCCGGTGCAGTACGTCATTCGTCCGAAGACGCACGAGCATCACGACTACCGCAGTTACGCCGGCTCGGTGGCCAGCGGTGTCATGCGTCCGGGCGACGAGGTGATCGTGCTGCCGGCGGGCAAGGTCAGCCGCATCACCGGGATCGATGGCCCCAGTGGGCCGGTCGACGAGGCGTTTCCGCCGATGGCGGTTTCGGTGCGGCTCGCCGACGATATCGACATCTCGCGTGGCGACATGATCGCCCGCACCAACAACCATCCGCGGGTGACGCAGGATTTCGATGCGACGGTGTGCTGGATGGCCGACGGCTCGGTCTTGGAGCCCGGCCGCGAATACCTCATCAAGCACACCACCCGGACCACGCGGGCGAAGGTGACGACACTGGACTACCGGCTCGACGTCAACACCCTGCACCGCGACAAGAGCGCAACGGCATTGCAGCTCAACGAGCTTGGCCGGGTATCGCTGCGCACCCAGGTGCCGTTGCTGCTCGACGAGTACACCCGCAACGCCAGCACCGGATCGTTCATCCTGATCGATCCCGCCACGAACGGCACTGTGGCGGCGGGCATGGTGCTGCGCGACGCCGGAAGCACGTCCAGCCCGAACACGGTCCGGCACAAGTCGTTGGTGACCGCCGAGGACCGGATGGCACGGGGCCGCACGGTGTGGTTCACCGGACTCTCGGGGTCGGGGAAGTCGTCGGTGGCCATGGTGGTAGAGCGGAAGCTACTCGACAGTGGTGTTCCCGCTTATGTTCTCGACGGCGACAACCTGCGCCACGGCCTGAACGCCGACCTCGGTTTTTCCATGGCCGACCGCGCCGAGAATCTGCGCCGGCTGGCTCACGTTGCCACGCTGCTCGCTGATTCCGGCCACACGGTGCTGGTACCGGCGATCAGCCCGCTCGCCGAACACCGCGAGCTTGCCCGCCAGGTGCACGCCCAAGCCGGGATCGACTTCTTCGAGGTGTTCTGCGATACCCCCCTCGAGGATTGTGAGAAGCGCGACCCCAAGGGCCTGTACGCCAAGGCCCGTGCCGGAGAGATCACCCATTTCACCGGTATCGACAGTCCGTATCAGCGACCCAAGAACCCGGACCTGCGCCTGACTCCCGACCGCAGCTGTGAGGAACTCGCAGAGCTGGTCATCGACCTGCTGCGGTCGCGCGCGTGAGCGATCATGAGCTGGCAGCGCTACTCGCGACACGGGCCGGCGAGCTGCTTCTCGGCGTGCGCCACGAGTTCGCCGACGCGACGCAGTCCGAGCGAAAGGCCGCGGGCGACAAGCGGTCCCACGATTTCCTGATGGAGGCCCTGGCGCAGGAACGGCCCGGCGACGCGGTGCTCTCCGAAGAGGGCGTCGACAATCCGGCGCGGCTGCGCGCGGAGCGGGTGTGGATCGTCGACCCGCTCGACGGCACCCGGGAGTTCTCCGAACTAGGTCGCGACGACTGGGCCGTCCACGTGGCGCTGTGGCAGTCCGGTGAATTGGTCGCGGGCGCCGTCGCGCTCCCAGCACAAGGCGTTACCCTCGCCACTCCCGATGTCGCGGCGCCGCAACCATTTTCGGGCCCGGTACGAATTGTGGTCTCCCGCAGCAGGCCACCGGCGATCGCGATGCAAGTGCGCGACCACCTCGACGGCACCCTGGTGACGATGGGATCAGCCGGAGCGAAGGTCGCCGCGGTCGTCCGGGGTTTGGCCGACGTCTACGTCCACGCCGGCGGCCAGTACGAATGGGATTCCGCGGCGCCGGTCGCGGTTGCCCGCGCGGCCGGGCTGCACACGTCGCGCATCGACGGATCGTCGCTGCAGTACAACCGGGCCGACCCGCTGCTGCCGGATCTGTTGGTGTGCCGCGCCGAATACGCCGACGCCGTTCTGGCCGTCACCGGCGAACAGCGGGATAGCGCCGAGTGGAAGAATCCCCGTAATGCGGATGTCGGCCAAGGCGGAGTATGCGGTGCGGGCGATGGTACAGCTCGCGGCGGCCGACAGCGGCGTGCTGGTCAAGACCGATGATCTAGCGCAGGCGCAGGGCATACCGCCGCAATTCCTGGTAGACATTCTCTCCGACCTGCGCACCGATCGGTTGGTGCGCAGCCACCGCGGGCGGGACGGCGGCTACGAACTGGCGCGGCCGGCCACCGAGATCAGCATCGCCGACGTGCTGCGCTGCATCGACGGGCCGCTGGCCAGCGTGCGTGACATCGGCCTTGGTGACCTGCCGTATTCCGGGCCGACCGCCGCGCTGACCGACGTATGGCGGGCGCTACGAGCCAGCATGCGTTCGGTGCTGGAAGAAACGACGGTGGCCGACGTCGCCGCCGGCACCTTGCCCAAGCACGTAAAGCAGCTCGCCAACGAGTACAAAGGTCAGGAACGCGAACGCCACGGCACCTAGGGCTTAGCCGCCGGAGCCGTACGGCCGGGTGATGATCTCCAGGAAATGGCCTGCGGGGTCTTGGAAGTACACGCCGCGACCGCCGTGGTTGTGGTTGATCTGCATCGGCTGCTTCGCCGCGGGGTCGGCCCAGTGCTGCAGGCCGCGCGATTGGATCTTGCCGTAGATGGCGTCGAAGTCGTCCTCGGAGACTAGAAACGCGTAGTGCTGCGGGCGTATCTCCTGGTCTTCGGGCACGTCGGCGTAGTCGAGGGTAGCGCCGTGCTCGAGTTCGACGGCCAGGAAGTGGCCGAACGGTACCGGGTCCGGCAGCCCGAACAGCTCAGTCAAGAATGTCGCCGACTCGCGCTTGTCGCGGGCCGCGACAATGGTGTGGTTGAAAGCAATCGGCATTGTGCTTGCCAGTCAACCACTCTCAGCGGGCAACCACAACGTCGGCTGCGCTACTTGGGCGCGGTCAGCTCCAAGGCGATGTTGTCCGGGTCGCGGAACTCGAGGATGTAGGACGGACCGATGTCCTTGACCGGCCCGTGATCGACACCCAGCTCGTCGAGATGCCTAGCCGCCGCGTCCAATTCGTCCTTGTCGGTGCATCGGAAGGCCAAATGGTCCAGGCCGACGCGATTCTCGTCGAAGCGGTCGCTTGCGACCGGCCGCAGCCCGATCAGCAGGCCGCCCAGGTCGTAGATAACTCCACCGAACAGAAAGGCCAGCTGGCTGCGGGTTGCTTCGTCGGCGTTGTCTGGAACCTCGAGCAGCACCGGCCAGCCGAAGACACTTTCGTAGAACTGGCGGGACCGTTCGATATCGGTGACGGTCAGTCGAAGATGCGCGATCGAGGTGGTAGGGATGGCCATCCGAGACATGGTGCCAGAATCGCGTGGTGCAGATAGCAATGACGATGCCGGTGATGGAGCCTGACCTGGATGCGCACCTGCTGCGCGATTGGGCCCGGGCGATCGACACCGGCCCGTTCTCGTCGTTGTGTTGGGGCGAGCGCATCGCCTTCGACAACCCGGAGACGTTGACGCTGCTGGGCGCGCTGGCCGCCTGGACCGATCGGGTGCGGTTGGTGACGACGGTGATCGTGCCTCAATTGCACGACCCGGTGATGTTGGCGAAGGCGATCGCGACCGGTGACATGCTCTCGGGCGGCCGGCTCACCGTCGGCGTCGGCGTGGGCGGGCGCACGGAGGATTACCAGGCGGTGGGCGCAGATCCGGCGACCCAGACCATGCGCGGCATGGCCGAGTCCGTCGCAGTCATGAAACGCGTGTGGTCGGGTGAAAAGGTCACCGAGTCGGTGCTGCCGGTCGGCCCGTTGCCGGTTCAGCCGGGCGGGCCGCCGCTGCTGGTCGGAAGTATCGGGCCGAAGACGATTCGCAGCGCGGCCGCCTGGGCCGACGGCCTGGCCGGCACCACGTTGGATCTCGACGTCGCCAAACAGAGCGAGCTGTTCGATGTGGCCCGGGCGGCTTGGGCGGGCGCCGGCAAGCCCAAGCCACATCTGGCGACGTCGTTTTGGTTCGCCCTCGGCCCGGCCGACGAGGCGCGCGAGCAGATGCGCCGGCATCTGCGTCGCTACATGAACTGGATACCGGTGCGCCACGTCGATGCGATGGCGCCGATGACCGGATTTGCCGGAACCGAAGAAGAGCTGGTCACGGTGCGCCGTCGACGTCCCCGACGATCTGGGCAGCTTGTAACTCGGATTGCGACACGGTCACGGATGCATACCTTTCTGTGACTCACTGGTCACACCAGACACATCAGCAACTATCGTCACTTGAGCTAACTGTCGGGCGTCAATGCGGCGCTCGCGCCTGAAAGGTGGGACATGTCGGCGCTGCGTCGAATCATGTCGGGGTCGATGGCGTCGGCGACCGCGTTTTGGCTCGTCGGCTCGATAGGCCTCGCGCCGCACGCGGCCGCCTTGACCTGCGAGGCGCCGGAAGCCAACGTCGACCCGCCACCGGCGCAGTCGGCGCCGACGATACAGACACCTGCTCCGCGTGCCCCGCGCGCTCCGATCCCGAGTTATCGCCGCCCGCGCAACGCCAACCCCCGCGCGCCGCTACCGAAACTGGGTCCGCTGATTTCTGCCTTGCTGAACCCCAACGGCCGGGTCTCCGGGCCGGTGCGACAGCAAGCGGCGATCGTGCCGCCCGCACCGAATCCGCCGGGGGCAGGTCAGGTGCCGCCGGGGGCAGGCCAGATGCCGCCGAACGCTGTTCCGCTGGCCCCGGAGGCCGCTCCGACGCCGCCGGCGGCGGAGCCTCCTCCCTCGATCGCCGGGGCGCCAACCTCGCTGGTGGAGTGGGTGACCGGACCGATGGGTCCGAACAAGACCCTGGAGCGGTTCGGCATCTCCGGGACCGACCTCGGGATCATGTGGGACAACGGCGATCCGGTCAACCGTCAGGTGCTGATGGCCTTCGGCGACACGTTCGGCTATTGCAAGGTCCACGGCCAGCAATGGCGCTACAACGTACTCTTCCGCACCTCCGACCAGAACCTGAACGACGGCATCACCGTGCCACCGGGCGTTCCCAACAACAATTACTCCGGCTCACCGGTGCGGTCTCCGGCATTCTCCAAGCAGGTCATTCCCGGCATCAAATTGGCCGGAACCCAGGAGGGAATGATCCCCACCGCCGGAATCGCCATCGGCAGAACGCAATACATGAACTTCATGTCCATCAAGAACTGGGGCCGTGACGGCGAATGGTCGACCAACTACTCGGCGATCGCGGTGTCCAAAGACAACGGCCAGAACTGGGGGATCTACCCGCAGACCGTCCGCCCGGCGGCTGCCGACAGCGTCCCCCATGCCCGCTACATACCCGGGAACGAGAACTTCCAGATGGGCGCGTTCCTGAAGACCGGCGACGGTTATGTGTACTCGTTCGGCACCCCGTCCGGACGCGGCGGCTCGGCGTATCTGTCGCGAGTTCCGCAGGGGTTCATCGCGGATCTGACCAAATACCAGTACTGGAACGGTGATCAGAACGCGTGGGTCCCGGCCAATCCCGGTGCGGCCACACCGGTGATTCCCGGCCCGGTCGGCGAAATGTCGGCCCAGTACAACACCTACCTCAAGCAATACCTGGTGCTCTACACCAACGGCAACAACGACGTCGTGGCGAGGACGGCGCCGGCTCCGCAGGGGCCGTGGAGCCCAGAGCAACTGCTCGTGTCGTCGTTCCAGATGCCCGGTGGCATCTACGGGCCGATGCTGCACCCGTGGGCGTCGGGCAAGGACCTGTACTTCAACCTGTCGTTGTGGTCGGCCTACGACGTGATGCTGATGCACACCGAGTTGCCGTAGCCGGTGTTAGTGCAGCGTTGAAAGATACTGCATCGCAAGACCTTTTCCCTCAGGACCTTGCCTGCAGGTTCCCAAGGGCGCGGTTGGTGACGTTCGGCGCTTCCGTTGGGTCGAAAGACTCTGTCCCGCACGCCGCGCCAGCGCGCACGGTAATTGAGTACGAGCACTACCAGTGATTGCGAATGATCATGTTCGCCACGGTTAGACAGATAGCAGCTGTCGCGCGGCCGGCGTCGCCTGCCTCGGGTTGGCTTTATCATCACTAGCTCGCCGCGTCGGCGGCGCGTAATCGTCAGGCGAGCGGAGCGCGGCGACGGGCGCGCTCGGCGAAAGCGTCCAGAGCACCGAGAACCTGCGGGGCGCGCCACGCCCGATTTCGGGCCCGGTCGGTGAACTCGACGATGATCTTCGACTCGACGAGCGGATCCAAATATCGATAGACATTGCTGATCGCGATGTTGAGTTGATCGCTGACGAGTTGCGCGTTGACGACAGGGTGCTTGATAAGCAGATCAGCCACACGGTGGACAGCCGATCCGCGGCGGGCTGTGATCTTCGACGCCCACTGCCCTCGGATCTTTTGCAGATCAGCCACGAGTTGTCGACCATTGGCGACAGCCAGCATCGACGCCTCTGACAATCTCTGGACGATCGGGGCGGGGTCGCCTTCGCGGTATGCGGTCAACGCTTCGAAATACGAGTTGGTGTCCGTCAGAAGTCCCGCTGAGACGGGGACGGTGACTTGGCGTGCCAGCCGTTTGTTGCGCAGCATCGACTGGATTAGGGCTCTGCCACAGCGCCCATTGCCGTCGGGGAATGGGTGAATGGTTTCGAATTGCGCATGCGTAATCGCGATGTGTGGAAGGACGGCGACGTCACTGCGTTTGGCGAATCGGATGAGGTCGTCAATAGCAGCAGGGACGCGGTCTTTGTGTGGTGGGATGAAGTCGGCGCCTCGTGGACCGTAGTTCCCGCCGCCGATCCACACCTGCTCGGTACGCCATTTGCCGGCGATAGCCGGTTCGCTGTCGTGCATCAGCGCCTCGTGCATGGCGAGAATGGCGTCGCCGCTGATCGAGTCGGCTAGGTCGATTGCCGCCTGCATCGCTTTGGTGTTCGCAACGATCATCGCCGCGTTACGCCGCCCGCTGGTTCCCAAGATTTCGGCTTCAGCGATCGCCCGCGCACTGGCGGTCAGGTTTTCGATCTTGGAGCTGGCTGCTGATTCTGTCCGCAGCAGCACCGAAGAGAACGGGGCGATCTCGCCCCCGAGTTCGGTATCGAATCGGGCGATCTCTTGGCTCGCTTCCTCGGCGTCAGCGAGCACAGCAGACGGCAGGTTGACCTCCAGCGCGGCGATGTTCGCGGGGATAGCAGCTTCGTACGGGCCGGACTGGCGGTGGGCGGCGCGCAGGTCAGAGCGCTGGCGACCCGCCTGGGCCGGCGTGCCCCAGATAAGGGTTTCGTATTTGACTGCCGTACCTGAGCTAACTGACGACACAAACGTATCTTATCATCACTTAGATGGCTAACTGATAATAAGAGTTCCCGTTGTTATCAGAACGGGTTTTCGGCCTGGTGCCCCCGGCAGGATTCGAACCTGCGGCCTTCTGCTCCGGAGGCAGACGCTCTATCCCCTGAGCTACGGGGGCGCATGCGAAAAATGCTGCGCCATCGGGCCCCGACAGACTAACGCATGACGGCGCCCTGCCGAGCACCGGAAGGATTCGGGCCGCGACCACCTCAGCCAATAGGATGGACCCTCGTGACCCCCGCCGACCTTGCCGAGCTGCTCAAGGCCACCGCAACCGCGGTGTTGACCGAGCATGCGCTCGACACCGCGGCGCTGCCGGCCACGGTCACCGTCGAGCGGCCGCGTAACCCCGAACACGGCGACTACGCCAGCAACCTGGCGCTGCAACTGGGCAAGAAGGTCGGTGTCAACCCGCGCGAGCTGGCCGGATGGCTCGCCGAGGCGCTGGGCGGCGCCGACGGTATCGCCTCGGCCGAGGTTGCCGGGCCCGGCTTCATCAACCTGCGCCTGAAGGCGTCGGCGCAAGGCGCCATCGTCGCCAACATCATCGAGGCAGGTGCCAGCTACGGCCACTCCGACACCCAGGCCGGCCACAAGGTCAACCTGGAATTCGTCTCGGCCAACCCCACCGGCCCGATCCACATCGGCGGCACCCGCTGGGCGGCCGTCGGCGACGCGCTGGGCCGGTTGCTGACGACCCAGGGCGCCGAGGTAACCCGCGAGTACTACTTCAATGACCACGGTGCGCAGATCGACCGGTTCACCAACTCGCTGATCGCCGCCGCCAAAGGGGAGCCGACGCCGGAGGACGGCTACGCCGGCAGCTACATCGGCGAGATCGCCGCGCAGGTCCTGCAGAAAGCGCCCGACGCGCTGAGCCTGCCCGAGGCGGAGCAGCACGAAACGTTCCGGTCAATCGGTGTCGACTTGATGTTCGCCCACATCAAGCAGTCCCTGCACGACTTCGGCACCGACTTCGACGTTTACACCCACGAAGAGTCCATGCACAGCAGCGGCCATGTCAACGAGGTCATCGAACGGCTGCGCGCAAAAGGAAACATCTACGAGAAGGACGGCGCAACGTGGCTGCGAAGCAGCGCTTTCGGCGACGACAAGGACCGCGTCGTCATCAAAAGCGACGGTCGGCCAACCTATTTCGCCGGTGATCTCGCCTACTACCTGGACAAACGGCAACGCGGATTCGACCTGTGCATCTACATGCTCGGCGCCGACCATCACGGCTACATCTCCCGGCTCAAGGCGGCCGCCGCCGCGTTCGGCGACGACCCGGCCACCGTCGAGGTTCTGATCGGGCAGCTGGTCAATCTGGTCCGCGACGGCCAGCCGGTGCGGATGAGCAAGCGCGCCGGGAACGTGATCACTCTCGACGATCTCGTGGAGGCGATCGGTGTCGATGCCGCGCGCTACAGCCTGATCCGCTCGTCGGTGGACACCCCAATCGACATCGACCTGGCGCTGTGGTCGTCGGCGTCCAACGAAAACCCGGTCTATTACGTGCAATACGCGCATGCCCGGCTCTCGGCGCTGGCGCGCAACGCCGCACAGCTCGGTCTGGAACCCGACACCAGCCACCTGGACCTGCTCACCCACGAGAAAGAGGGCACGCTGATCCGCGCACTCGGCGAATTCCCGCGAGTGCTCAAAACCGCGGCGTCACTGCGAGAACCGCACCGGGTGTGTCGCTACCTGGAAGACCTCGCCGGTGACTACCACCGCTTCTACGACTCATGCCGGGTCTTGCCGCAGGGCGACGAGGAGCCCAACGACCTGCATACCGCACGCCTGGCGCTGTGCCAGGCCACCCGCCAAGTAATTGCCAACGGATTGGCCATCTTGGGGGTCAGCGCGCCGGAGCGGATGTGAGCGCCCACCCCGCCGGCCCACGGCACGCCGGCGACACTTATCACGCGGGTATCCCGCCGCGCCCGGCGAGCCCGCAGGAACTGTTGCGGCTGGCACCGAACGTGTGGCCACGCAACGCGGTTCGCGGTGACGACGGTGTGGTCCGGGTCGCGGGCGTCGCCGTGACCGAGCTGGCACGCGAGTACGGCACGCCGCTGTTCGTCATCGACGAAGACGACTTCCGTTCCCGATGCCGCGAGATCGCGACCGCATTCGGTGGTGGCGCAAACGTGCACTATGCCGCCAAGGCCTTTTTGTGCAGTGAGATTGCGCGGTGGGTCGACGAAGAAGGCTTGTCGCTCGACGTGTCCACCGGCGGAGAGCTCGCCGTGGCACTGCACGCCGGCTTTCCTGCGGAGCGAATTGCCCTGCACGGAAACAACAAATCGGTCACCGAGCTGACCGCGGCCGTCAAGGCCGGAATCGGCCACGTCGTCTTGGACTCGGTCACCGAGATCGAGCGCCTCGATTCCGTCGCGGCCGACGCCGGTGTGGTCCAAGACGTGTTGGTCCGGGTCACCGTCGGCGTGGAGGCGCACACCCACGAATTCATCGCCACTGCCCACGAAGATCAAAAGTTCGGACTGTCGCTGGCTAACGGGGCCGCGATGGACGCGATCCGGCGAGTGTTCGCCACCGATCACCTGCGACTGGTCGGGCTGCACAGTCACATCGGGTCGCAGATCTTCGACGTCGACGGATTCGAGTTGGCCGCGCACCGGGTCATCGGTCTGCTGCACGACGTTGTCGCGGAGTTCGGTGTCGATAAGACCGCACAAATCTCGACTGTTGACCTTGGTGGCGGCCTTGGGATCTCGTATCTCCCGTCCGACGATCCACCACCGGTGGCCGATCTGGCCGCCAAGCTGGGCGCCATTGTGCACCACGAATCTGCCGCGGTGGGTCTGCCCCCGCCGAGGCTGGTGGTCGAACCCGGACGCGCCATCGCCGGGCCCGGGACCATCACCTTGTACCAGGTCGGAACCGTCAAGGACGTCGATGTGAGCGCAACCGTTCGCCGCTGCTATGTCAGCGTTGACGGCGGCATGAGCGACAACATCCGCACGTCGCTCTACGGCGCGGACTACGACGTCCGGCTGGTCTCCCGTAGCTCAGATGCGCCGCCGAAGTTGGCCCGTGTTGTCGGAAAGCACTGCGAGACCGGCGATATCGTTGTCCGGGACGCCTGGACGCCCGCCGACCTGCAACCGGGTGACCTTGTCGCCGTGGCCGCGACGGGCGCATACTGCTATTCGCTGTCGAGCCGCTACAACCAGATCGGTCGGCCCGCGGTGGTGGCCGTGCGCGACGGGCAGGCCCGCCTGATCCTGCGCCGGGAGACGATCGACGATCTGCTGAGTCTGGAGGTGAGGTGAGACGTACATGAGCGCTGACGAAAAGCCGGTCGGTGTAGCGGTACTGGGATTGGGCAACGTCGGCAGTGAAGTCGTCCGCATCATCGAGGACAGCGCTGACGATCTGACCGCCCGCATCGGCGCACCGCTGGTGCTTCGCGGGGTCGGGGTACGCCGGGTTGCCGCCGATCGCGGTGTGCCGGTCGAGCTGCTCACCGACAACATCGAAGAGCTGGTCGCGCGCGAGGACGTCGATATCGTCGTGGAGGTGATGGGGCCGGTCGAACCGGCGCGCAAGGCGATTCTGTCGGCTCTCGAGCATGGCAAATCCGTCGTGACGGCTAACAAGGCTCTGCTGTCGGTATCCACCGGTGAACTGGCTCAGGCGGCCGAAAACGCCCATGTCGACCTGTATTTCGAGGCGGCCGTGGCCGGTGCCATCCCGGTCATCCGTCCGTTGACCCAGTCACTGGCCGGCGATGTCGTGCAGCGGGTGGTCGGCATCGTGAACGGCACCACCAATTACATCCTGTCCGAGATGGACAGCACCGGCGCCGACTATCACAGCGCCCTGGCCGACGCCAGCGCGCTCGGCTACGCCGAGGCTGACCCGACCGCCGACGTCGAGGGATATGACGCCGCCGCCAAAGCCGCGATCCTGGCGTCTATCGCGTTTCACACCCGGGTCACCGCCGACGACGTGTATCGCGAGGGCATCACCCACATCACCCCCGATGACTTCGCGTCCGCGCGCGCCTTGGGCTGCACCATCAAGTTGCTCTGCATTTGTGAGCGCGTCGAGGTTGATGGGCAGCAACGGGTTTCGGCGCGGGTCTATCCTGCGTTGGTCCCCCTGACTCATCCGCTCGCCGCGGTCAACGGCGCCTTCAACGCGGTGGTGGTGGAGGCAGAGGCCGCCGGCCGGCTGATGTTCTACGGCCAAGGTGCCGGGGGAGCGCCGACCGCCTCAGCGGTGACCGGTGATTTGGTGATGGCAGCGCGCAACCGGGTGCTGGGCAGCCGTGGTCCGCGGGAGTCCAAATACGCTCAACTGCCCGTGCTGCCAATAGGGCTCGCGTCGACCCGCTATTACGTCAGCATGAACGTGGCCGACAAGCCCGGCGTATTGGCTTCGGTGGCAGCGGAATTCGCCAAACGTGAAGTGAGCATCGCCGAAGTGCGCCAGGAGGGCGTCGTCAACGAAGGCGGTCAGCGAGTCGGTGCCCGCATCGTGGTAGTCACGCACCGGGCCACCGACGGGGCGCTGTCCGAAACCGTCGCCGCGCTTGAGGATCTGGACGTGGTGCAGACTGTCGCGAGCGTGCTGCGACTGGAAGGAACCGACTAAATGAGCCCGTCGAGTGCTGCCAAGACCAGCACGCACCAGCGCTGGCCGGGTGTGATCGCCGCATACCGCGACCGGCTACCGGTCGGCGATGACTGGGCTCCGGTCACGCTGTTCGAGGGCGGCACCCCGCTGATCCCTGCGACTACGTTGTCTGAGCAGACCGGCTGCACGGTGCATCTGAAGGTCGAGGGCCTCAACCCCACCGGCTCATTCAAGGACCGCGGCATGACGATGGCGGTCACCGATGCCGTAGCGCGAGGCCAGCAAGCCGTGCTGTGCGCGTCGACCGGCAACACGTCGGCGTCCGCGGCGGCCTACGCCGCACGTGCCGGCATCACCTGCGCGGTGCTGATTCCGCAGGGCAAGATCGCGATGGGCAAGTTGGCCCAGGCCGTCATGCACGGGGCCAAGATCATCCAGATCGACGGCAACTTCGACGACTGTCTGGAGCTGGCCCGCAAAATGGCGTCCGACTTCCCGACGATCTCGTTGGTCAACTCGGTCAACCCGCTGCGCATCGAGGGCCAGAAAACCGCGGCGTTCGAGATCGTCGACGTGCTGGGCACGGCGCCGGACGTGCATGCGTTGCCGGTGGGCAACGCCGGCAACATCACCGCGTACTGGAAGGGGTACACCGAATATCACCGCGACGGGGTGATCGACAAGCTGCCCCGCATGCTGGGTACCCAGGCGGCCGGCGCGGCTCCGCTGGTGCTCGGAGAACCGGTCAGCCAGCCCGAGACCATCGCGACCGCCATCCGTATCGGCTCGCCGGCGTCCTGGGCGTCGGCTGTGGAGGCGCAACAGCAGTCCAAGGGGCGGTTCCTGGCCGCCACCGACGAGGAGATTCTGGCCGCGTATCACTTGGTGGCCCGCGCCGAGGGCGTCTTCGTCGAACCCGCGTCGGCGGCCAGCATCGCCGGTCTACTGAAGTCCATCGAGGACGGCTGGGTCCGCCCCGGATCGACGGTGGTGTGTACCGTGACCGGGAATGGTTTGAAGGATCCCGACACGGCGCTGAAAGACATGCCGAGCGTTTCGCCTGTGCCTGTCGATCCTGTCGCCGTCGTCGCGAAGCTGGGGCTGGTGTAGTGGCGATCGCAAGCGCGGCAGGCCGCCACGCACCCTGCTAGGGAAGGGTTTTCGGTGTCCCAGATGCTGCCGGCCGGGCTGTCGGGGAAGGCCGTCGTGGCGGCGTCCGCCGCCAATCTCGGCCCGGGCTTCGACAGCATCGGGCTGGCGCTGAGCCTCTACGACGAAATCGGGGTCGAGACAACGGCTTCCGGCTTGACCGTCGAGGTCGAGGGTGAGGGAGTCGGACAGCTGGCACTGGATGCGGGCCATCTGGTCGTGCGAGCCGTCGAGTGCGGGTTAGAGGCCGCAGGTGTGGCTGTCCCCGGTTTGACGGTGCGATGTCAAAACGCCATCCCGCACTCGCGCGGGCTCGGCTCGTCGGCAGCGGCAGTGGTCGGTGGCCTTGCCGCGGTCAACGG
The DNA here is from genome assembly GCA_002101905.1 of Mycobacterium shimoidei. GTDB lineage: Bacteria > Actinomycetota > Actinomycetes > Mycobacteriales > Mycobacteriaceae > Mycobacterium > Mycobacterium shimoidei. The sequence continues at coordinate 84,713 of LQPU01000049.1, forward strand.
CATTCTGGTGCAAGCGGATTCGACTCCGCTAAGCGAAGCCCAACTCATCCAACTGGCGTCTCAATTCGAAGGCCATCCCGACAACGCCGCGGCCGCCGTGCTGGGGGGAGCGGTGGTTTCGTGGACCGACAGCAGCCGCGAGCCGGCCGGCTATGCGGCCGTGCCGCTGCGGCTTCACCCCGATATCCATCTGTTTTCGGCAATCCCAGAGGAACGCTCGTCGACGGCAAAGACCCGCGGGCTGCTTCCGGCGCAGGTCAGTCACGACAATGCCCGCTTCAACGTGAGCCGGGCCGCGCTGCTGGTAGTGGCGCTCACCGAACGCCCCGACCTGCTGATGGCCGCGACGGAGGACATGCTGCACCAGCCGCAGCGTGCACCGGCCATGCCGGTGACGGCGGAATACATCGCGCTGTTGCGGCGTTGTGAGGTTGCGGCTGTGCTTTCCGGGGCCGGGCCTGCAGTGATTGCGTTGAGCACCGACCCACAATTGCCCCCCGAGGCCGTGGAGTACGGCATCGCGAACGGCTTCGCGGTCAGGGAGATGGCAGCGGGACACGGAGTTCGCTGGAGTTCTGGCGTGGCCCTGCACAGCTGACTACTCACACGACGGTGAAGGGGTTTCTTGCTTCCGGCAACCAACCGCGTTATCCTCGAAGCCGTCCCGCAATCGCAGCATCTGGTCTGCGTTCACAGCAGGACAACCACCACTTCTTCTCGGGGACCATGGTTCGCCTTTCAAATTGCTAATCGTGGCGGTCACCGTTGCAGAGTCGATGGTTGACAGCACTCGGCGAATTTGCCGGATGCAACGAACCCCTCGCGTGATTTGATCAGCGAGGGAAGAAAGGAAATCCGTGACTGATACGGACCTCATCACGGCTGACGACAGCACCGAAAACGAGAAGCTGTCGAGCTCTGTGACCTCTAACACTGCTAACACTGCCGAAGCCCCGGAGAGCTCCGCGGCGGTGGTCGATGCGAACACCCCATCGGGTGGAAACCTCTCAACGATGGTGCTGCCTGAACTGCGCGCACTGGCCAATCGGGCCGGCGTCAAGGGCACCTCGGGTATGCGTAAAAACGAGCTGATCGCCGCGATCCGGGAGCGGCAGAGCCAGGCCAATGGTGCTGCTGCCGACACCGGCGACAGCGGGGGATCCGACGTCAACGGCATCACCACCGCGTCGGTCGAGCAGCCCGAGTCGGCCCCTGACGCCTCTGACGCCTCTGACGAATCGCCGCGCCGGGAACGCCGCGGCGCCGCACGCGAGGCAGGTGCACCTGTTGGTGACAAGTCCGAGGGTGATGGCCAAGGCGCCAAGGCCCAAGAGACGCAAGCTGCCCAACCGGACACCAAGACGGACGAGCAAACCCAAAAAGACGGCGGCGGGCAACAGGGCCGCGGCTCGACTCAGCAAGACGAGGAAGGCGAAGGGCGCCAGGGCCGGCGGGGCCGTCGGTTCCGGGAGCGCCGGCGTCGCGGCGAACGGGCCGGCGACGGTGAAACCGAACTGCGCGAGGACGACGTCGTCCAGCCGGTGGCCGGCATTCTCGATGTCTTGGACAACTACGCGTTCGTGCGCACGTCGGGTTATCTCCCCGGGCCGCATGACGTGTACGTGTCGATGAACATGGTGCGCAAGAACGGCTTGCGTCGTGGCGACGCGGTAACCGGTGCCGTCCGGGTGCCCAAAGACGGTGAGCAACCCAACCAGCGACAGAAGTTCAACCCGTTGGTCCGGCTCGACAGCGTCAACGGTGGCCCGGTCGAAGACGCCAAGAAGCGGCCAGATTTCAACAAGCTGACACCGCTGTATCCCAACCAGCGGCTGCGTCTGGAGACCACCAGTGAGCGCCTGACGACGCGTGTCATCGACCTGATCATGCCGATCGGTAAGGGTCAGCGCGCGCTGATCGTGTCCCCGCCCAAGGCCGGTAAGACCACGATCTTGCAAGACATCGCCAACGCGATCACCCAGAACAACCCGGAATGCCATCTCATGGTCGTGCTCGTCGACGAGCGGCCTGAGGAGGTCACCGATATGCAGCGCTCGGTCAAGGGCGAGGTCATTGCCTCGACCTTCGACCGGCCGCCGTCAGACCACACGTCGGTCGCCGAGCTGGCGATCGAGCGCGCCAAGCGGCTCGTCGAACAGGGCAAAGACGTGGTGGTGTTGCTCGACTCGATCACCCGACTAGGGCGTGCCTACAACAACGCGTCGCCGGCATCGGGACGGATCCTCTCCGGTGGTGTCGACTCCACGGCGCTGTATCCGCCGAAGCGTTTCCTCGGCGCGGCACGCAACATCGAAGAGGGCGGATCACTGACGATCATCGCCACGGCGATGGTGGAAACCGGATCCACCGGCGACACCGTCATCTTCGAGGAGTTCAAGGGCACCGGTAACGCCGAGCTCAAACTTGATCGAAAGATCTCTGAGCGCCGGGTCTTCCCGGCGGTCGACGTGAACCCGTCCGGTACCCGTAAGGACGAATTGCTGCTTTCGCCAGACGAATTCGCCATTGTGCACAAACTGCGCCGGGTGCTGTCCGGGCTGGATTCGCATCAAGCGATCGACCTGCTGTTGTCACAACTGCGCAAGACCAAGAACAACTACGAGTTCTTGGTGCAGGTTTCCAAGACGACGCCGGGAATGGACAACGACTAACGCGGCATACAGTGATGTGCCGTGGCGGACACGATCCAGCAACTGCTGCGCGAGCGGGTTGACGACGACACCCCCGCGGTGAAATACGGTGAGCGGGTGTGGAGTTGGCGTGAACACCTTGCAGACGCCTCGGCGTTCGCCGCCGCGCTGATCGGCGTCGCCGACCCGAAACGACCGCTGCACGTCGGCGCGCTGTTGGGCAACACGCCTGAGATGCTCACCGCCATGGCCGCCGCCGCGCTCGGCGGCTATGTGCTCTGCGGCATCAACGACACCCGCCGCGGCGCGGCGCTGGCCCGTGACATTTTGGGGGCCGACTGTCAGATCCTGATCACCGATGCGGCCCACCGCGGGCTGCTCGAGGGGCTCGACCTGCCCGGAGTGCGGGTGTTCGACACGTCCGGTGCCGACTGGTCGGCGCTGCTGGCAATGGCGGGCGCGTTGACACCGCACCGCGAGGTGGCGCCGACCGACACGTTCATGATGATCTTCACCTCGGGTACCAGCGGCGAACCGAAGGCGGTCCAGGTGACCCACCTGACCGTGCTGTTCGCCGGGACGGCGCTGATCGAGCGGTTCGAGGTCACCGCCTCCGACGTCTGCTACCTGTCGATGCCGCTGTTTCACTCCAATGCGCTGCTGGCCGGCTGGAGTGTGGCCGTCGGTTCCGGTAGCGCGATGGTCCCGGCCACCTTTTCGGCGTCGGGCTTGCTGCCTGACCTGCGCCGCTATGGTGCGACGTACATGAATTACGTCGGCAAACCGCTGGCGTACGTGCTGGCCACGCCCGAGCAACCCGACGACCGCGATAACCCGCTGCGGGTCGCATTCGGCAACGAGGCCAGCGACCGTGATATCGCCGAATTCAGCCGTCGCTTCGACTGCACGGTGTGGGACGGTTTCGGCTCCACCGAAGGCGCCATCATCATCACCCGCGAGGACGGCTGCCCGCCGGGTGCGCTGGGACGTGGCTTTCCCGGTGTCGCCATCTACGATCCTGAGACGCGCACCGAGTGCCCCGTGGCGCAGTTCGACGCCGACGGGGCGCTCATCAACGCCGAGGAAGCCATCGGCGAACTGGTCAATACCTCGGGAGCCGGGTTGTTCGCCGGCTATTACAACGATCCCGACGCGACCGCCTCGCGGCTGCGTGATGGCATGTTCTGGTCCGGCGACCTGGCCTACCGCGACGCGGACGGCTGGATCTACTTCGCCGGACGCAGCGGGGACTGGTTGCGGGTTGACGGGGAGAACATGACGACCGCGCCCATCGAGCGCATCCTGCAGCGGCTGCCCGCCGTCAGCCAGGCGGCGGTGTACGGCGTGCCCGACGAGCTGGTCGGCGACCAGGTGATGGCGGCGCTCGTGCTGGCCGACGGGGCCGAATTGACGCCCGAGCAATTTGGCGACTTTCTGGCCGGTCAATCCGACCTGTCACCCAAAGCCTGGCCGCGGTATGTCTGGCTCACCGATCATCTGCCCACCACGGCGACCAACAAGATCCTCAAACGAGAACTGAGAGCCCGTGGCGCCGCGCCCGAGGGCGGCGTGCTGTGGACCCGCGAGGCTCGGGGCACTACCTATGCCGTGCGCGCCGACCGGGAATGCACAACGCCGGCCCCGCGTTTGGGCTAACGGTGGCTGACCTGGCATAATCAACCGCCAACACCTCAGGTCCCGGTTCACGTCCGTTATTTCTGTGATGCGGGCGACCCGGCGGCCGACGATTTGAAGAGGAACTCATGAAATCAGGGATTCACCCGGCATACGTCGAGACCACCGTGCTCTGCGGGTGCGGCAACACCTTCCAAACCCGCAGCACCAAGGAAAGCGGCCGGATCGTGGTCGAGGTCTGCTCGCAGTGCCACCCGTTCTACACCGGTAAGCAAAAGATTTTGGACAGCGGCGGGCGCGTGGCTCGCTTCGAGAAGCGCTACGGCAAGCGCAAGCCTGCCGCGGGCAAGCAGGCGGAATCGTCTGCGCAGGCCGACAAATAGCACCGACGCCCGAACCTGCCGCGGAACCCGCGCGGGTCGGGCGTCGTTTTGTGTTCGGCTTAGGAGGTTGACATGACCCAGAGCGTGCAGGCTATCGACGCGCTGCTGGCCGAGCATGCCGACCTCGAACGACAGCTAGCCGACCCGGAATTGCACAACAACCCGACCAACGCGCGACGGGTCGGGCGACGGTTCGCGCAATTGGCGCCGATCGTCGCCACCCACCGCAAGCTGGAAGCGGTACGCGGCGATCTGGAGGCCGCACGCGAGCTGGCGGCTTCCGACGAGTCATTCGCCGCCGAGGTCGCCGAGCTGGAAGCCCAGGAAGCCCAACTGGACACCCAGCTCACCGACATGCTGGCGCCGCGTGACCCGCACGACCCCGACGACATTGTGCTCGAGGTCAAATCCGGTGAGGGAGGCGAGGAGTCGGCGCTGTTCGCCGCCGACCTGGCCCGGATGTACATCCGCTACGCCGAGCGGCACGGATGGACCGTGACCATCCTGGACGAAACCACATCGGATCTCGGCGGCTACAAGGACGCTACGTTGTCCATTGCCAGCAAGGGCGATTCCCCCGACGGGGTGTGGTCACGCATGAAGTTCGAAGGCGGGGTGCATCGGGTGCAGCGGGTGCCGGTGACCGAATCCCAAGGGCGCGTGCATACTTCGGCGGCCGGCGTGCTGGTGTATCCCGAACCCGAGGAAGTCGCCGAGGTGCAGATCGACGAGTCGGACCTGCGCATCGACGTCTACCGTTCGTCGGGCAAGGGCGGGCAGGGCGTCAACACCACCGACTCCGCGGTGCGAATCACCCATCTGCCCACCGGCATCGTCGTCACTTGCCAAAACGAGCGCTCACAGTTGCAGAACAAGACTCGCGCCATGCAGGTGTTGGCCGCCCGCTTACAGGCGATGGCTGAAGAGCAGGCGCTGGCTGACGCATCCGCCGACCGGGCCAGCCAGATCCGCACGGTTGATCGCAGCGAACGTATCCGCACCTACAACTTCCCGGAGAACCGGATCACCGATCACCGGATCGGTTTCAAGGCGCACAATCTCGACCAGGTTCTCGACGGCGACCTCGACGCGTTGTTCGATGCGCTGAGTGCCGCGGACAAACAAGCCCGTCTACAAAAGACATCATGAGGTCCCGGCTCCGGCACGCGATCGACTCCGCTGCGGAGGTGCTGGCTGAGGCTGGAATCGTGTCTGCCCGTCACGATGCCGAGCAGCTGGCTGCTCATCTGGCCGGCACCCAGCGCGGACGCCTACCGCTGCTCGACCCACCCGACGATGCGTTCTTCGGTCGATACGAGGCTGTTGTCGCTGAGCGGTCGCGCCGGGTACCGCTGCAACACCTGATCGGCACCGTCGAGTTCGGACCGGTGACACTGCACGTCGGGCCAGGTGTGTTCACTCCGCGTCCGGAAACCGAAGCGATGCTGGAATGGGCGGCCGCGCAACAGCTTTGCGCTGACCCAGTCATCGTGGATGTCTGCACCGGATCCGGCGCGCTGGCCATTGCGCTGGCGCACTACTGGCCGTCGGCCCGGGTGATCGGGATCGACGACTCCGATGTCGCGCTCGACTACGCCCGGCGCAATGCGGCAGGCACCGCGGTCGAACTGCTGCAGGCCGACGTCATGACACCCGATCTGCTCAGCGATCTCGACGGTCGCGTCGACCTCGTGGTGGCCAACCCGCCGTACGTTCCCGAGGGGGACACGCTGGAACCCGAAGTTTCCCAACATGAGCCCCACCACGCCGTATTCGGTGGACCCGATGGAATGGCGCTGATCACCGCCATCGCCCGGCTGGCCGGGCGCTGGCTGCGCCCTGGTGGATTGTTCGCCGTCGAGCATGACGCCACCACGTCGGCGCTGACAACTCAAATGATCTGGAATACCGGACTTTTCGACGACGTCGTGGCGCGGGCGGATTTCGCGGGCCGGCCCAGGTTCGTGACCGGGCGCCGAACGGACCAGCTGTGACTGAGGTTTTCGACTGCGCTGACCCCGACCAGCGCTCCCGCGGGATCGCTGCAGCGGCCGGTGCGGTCAAGAACGGTCGGCTGGTGGTCATGCCGACCGACACCGTGTACGGGATCGGCGCCGACGCCTTCAACAGCGCCGCGGTAGCTGCGCTGCTGTCGGCCAAAGGGCGCGGCCGCGACATGCCCGTGGGCGTTCTAGTCGGGTCATGGCACACCATCGAGGGGCTGGTCTACACGATGCCCGAGGGCGCCCGCGATCTGATTCGCGCGTTTTGGCCGGGCGCACTGAGTCTGGTGGTCCGGCAGGCACCGTCGCTGCACTGGGATCTCGGCGACGCCCGCGGCACGGTAATGCTTCGGATGCCGCTGCACCCCGTGGCGATCGAAGTGCTGCGAGAGGTGGGGCCGATGGCGGTGTCCAGCGCCAATGTCTCGGGCAGTCAGCCTGCCGTCGACCCCGAGGACGCGCGTCGGCAACTCGGTGACCTGGTGGACGTCTATCTCGACGCGGGCATCGCCGAACAGCAGGCGGCTTCGACGATCGTGGACCTGACCGGGCCAACACCGCGCATTCTGCGACCCGGGCCGGTCAGCGCGGAGCGCATTGCCGCGGTGCTCGACATGGACCCCGGCAGTCTGACGGGATGATCTGATCAACAGGCCGAGTGGAGTACGGTCTTGCGGGTGTTTAGCGACGTGAACAGCCTTGCCGGCGGTCTGGTCGCGCTGTCCGATCGCGGTGCCGGTGTGCCACTTCGCGAGCTCGCGCTGGTGGGGTTGACCGCTGCGATCGTCACCTATTTCGCGACCGGTCCGGTACGTGTGCTGGCCACCCGATTCGGGGCGGTGGCCTACCCCCGCGAGCGCGACGTGCACGTGACGCCGACGCCGCGGATGGGCGGTTTGGCCATGTTTCTCGGTGTTGTCGCCGCGGTGTTCCTCGCATCGCAACTGCCCGCGCTCACCCGCGGGTTCGTCTACTCCTCGGGTATGCCGGCGGTGTTGGTGGCCGGCACGGTGATCGTCGCCACCGGTCTGGTCGATGACCGGTGGGGGCTGGACGCGCTGACGAAGTTCGCCGGGCAGATCACCGCCGCCAGTGTGCTGGTCACCATGGGGGTGGCCTGGAGCGTGCTGTACATCCCGTTGGGCGGCGTCGGCACCATCGTGCTGGACCAGGCCTCGTCGATCCTGCTCACGCTTGCGCTCACCGTATCCATCGTCAACGCAATGAACTTCGTCGACGGGCTCGACGGGCTGGCCGCCGGGCTGGGGCTGATCACCGCCCTGGCAATCTGCACGTTCTCGGTGGGCCTACTTCGCGACCACGGCGGTGACGTGTTGTTCTATCCGCCGGCTGTGATCTCGGTGGTGCTCGCCGGCGCCTGTCTGGGTTTTCTGCCGCACAACTTCCACCGGGCCAAGATCTTCATGGGCGATTCGGGGTCAATGCTGATCGGACTGATGCTGGCCGCCGCGTCGACCACGGCTGCCGGGCCGATTTCGCAGAACGCCTACGGAGCCCGCGACGTGTTCGTCCTGCTGTCGCCGTTCTTGTTGGTCGTCGCGGTGATGTTCGTGCCGATGCTCGACTTGCTGCTGGCGATCGTGCGTCGCACCCGCGCGGGGCGCAGTGCGTTCAGCCCCGACAAGATGCATCTGCATCATCGGCTGTTGCAGATCGGGCACTCCCACCGCCGAGTGGTGCTGCTCATCTATCTATGGGTCGGCATCGTCGCGTTCGGCACGGCGAGCACGATCTTCTTCGATCCGCGCTACACCGGCGCGGTGATGCTGGCGGCGCTTCTGCTGGCGACGATTGCGACGCTGATACCGCTGCTGCGCCGCGACGACGACGTCTACGACGAAGGGTAGTAGGGCCGTCTATCTTGTGGTACGGTGCTGGTAGAACCCGAAAAAACCTCGCGGGTTGCCGGCCACCCGGCCGTCGGACTTTTGTCCGTACGGACCGTTGTACGACCGACATGGGGAGCTACTCCTTGGGCGATTCGAGCGCGCTGTTTGCCCTCCGATACGCTGTGGCGGGCCACGCAAGAATCAACCAGGCGACGCGGCGACTCCCACCGTGGCGACCGCAAGCGCGGCGAAGCCGGGCGCAGCGGATCGTCACGGGACAACCAGTGAGGAACTGAGGTGCAGCAGTGACGACGCCAGCGCAGGATGCGCCGTTGGTGTTCCCAGCGGTTGCGTTCCGGCCGATTCGGTTGTTTGTCATCTCCGTTGCCATTACCGCTGTGGCGGTAGTCGTCGCCAGTTTCCTGCACCACCCGATGATCGGCGTGTTCTTCGGGATCGGGCTTTTGATGGGCTTGCTCAACGCCCTTGGCGTGCGGCGCTCGGTGGCGGTGATCACCGCCGAGGCGCATCCGCTGAAGCGAAAGATGGCACTGAATTCCGCAGCACGGCTGGCGGTGATCTCGGTGGTCGCGCTGATCGTCGCGTTCATCTTCCGGCCGGAAGGATTGGGCATAGTTTTCGGACTCGCCATATTCCAGCTGCTTTTGGTCTTTACTACCGCTTTGCCGGTTTGGCAGAAGCTGCGCGCGGGAGCCGGCGAGCCAGAACCCGGCGCGCCCGGGATCACGGGGAGGGAAGACGGCGATGACTGAGGCGATCCTGGCCGAGGCCAACATCGAAGTCGGCGAACACAGCACCGCTACCTGGTTCGGGTTGACCGTCAACACCGACACGGTCCTGTCGAGCGCGATCGCCGCGGTGATCGTGATTGCGCTGGCGTTCTTCCTGCGCGCCAAGGTGACTTCGACCGGAGTGCCGGGCGGGGTGCAGCTGTTCTTCGAGGCGATCACCATCGGGATGCGCAACCAAATCGAGAGTGCGATCGGGATGCGGATCGCACCGTTTGTATTGCCGCTCGCGGTGACGATCTTTGTCTACATTCTGATCTCTAACTGGCTCTCGGTACTGCCGCTGCAGTACACCGACGCCGAAGGGCACACCACCGAGCTGCTGAAGCCTGCCGCCGCCGATATCAACTACGTGCTGGCGCTGGCGTTGTTCGTGTTCATCTGCTATCACGCGGCCGGCTTCTGGCGCCGCGGTGTGCTGGGCCACCCGATCAGCGTGCTGAAGGGCCACGTCGCTTTCATGGCTCCGTTCAATCTCGTCGAGGAGATCGCAAAGCCGATCTCGTTGTCGCTCCGACTTTTCGGGAACATCTTCGCCGGCGGCATTTTGGTGGCCTTGATCGCGCTGTTCCCCCCGTACATTTTGTGGGCGCCTAATGCGATATGGAAAGCGTTCGACTTGTTCGTCGGGTTGATTCAGGCCTTCATCTTCGCGTTGCTGACCATCCTGTACTTCAGTCAGGCAATGGAAATGGAAGAAGACCACGGGTAGACGATCGAGCTCGCACGAGGCAAGGACCACATCAGGAATCTGGTAGACCGCTACCAGACGTCAAGGAGGAAATCTAATGGCAGGACTGGACCCACAAATCGCGGCCGGCGCACTCATCGGCGGCGGACTGATCTTGGGCGGCGGTGCGGTCGGCGCGGCTATCGGTGACGGCATCGCCGGTAACGCGCTGATCTCTGGCGTAGCGCGGCAGCCGGAGGCGCAAGGCCGGTTGTTCACGCCGTTCTTCATCACCGTCGGTCTGGTGGAGGCTATGTACTTCATCAACCTGGCGTTCATGGCGCTGTTCGTTTTCGCAACACCAGTCAAGTAATCGGCTGAGATGGGTGACGTGAGCGCAAGCATCCTGGTGCTGGCCGGCCAGGCAGCCGAGGAAGCCGAGGGTAATAACTTCCTCATCCCTAACGGCACCTTCTTCGTCGAGCTGATCATCTTCTTGATCGTGCTCGGCGTGATCGGCACCTTCGTCGTGCCGCCGATCATGAAGGTGCTGCAAGAGCGCGAGCGAATGGTCACCAAAACACTTGAGGACAACAAGAAATCGGCTGAGCAGTTCGCCGCCGCTCAGGAGGACTTCGAGAAGGCAATGACCGAAGCCCGGGTGGCGGCGTCAGCCTCCCGCGACCAAGCCCGGATCGAAGGCCGCAAGGTCATCGAGGAGATGCGTGCTCGCGCCGAGGTAGAGGTGACGTCGACACTTCAAGATGCTGCCGAGCAACTCAAGCGGGAGGGCGACGCCGTGGCCGCGGAGCTGCACTCTCGGGTAGAGGGCATGGCCACGACGCTGGCGAGCCGCATCATCGGGGTCGAGATCACCACCTCAGTCACTACGACCGGATCGGGGCGGTAGCCGCAGTGTCGACTTTCGTGGGGCAGCTAGCCGGGTTCATCGTCATCGTGTGGCTGGTATGGCGCTTTGTCGTACCGCCGGTGCGCAAGCTGATGGCCGACCGGCAAGAAACCGTGCGACGTGAGTTGGAAGATTCCGCCGCAGCGGCCAAGAGGCTGGAAGAAGCCGGCCGGGCCCACGCCGCGGCGCTGGAAGAGGCCAAGGCCGAGGCGCATCGGGTCACCGAAGAAGCCCGCATCGACGCCGAACGGATCGCCGAGCAACTGCGAGCCCAAGCTGACGTCGAGGTCGAGCGGATCAAAACCCAAGGCGCCAAGCAGGTCGAGCTGCTGCGTGCTCAGCTGGTTCGCCAGCTGCGCCAGGACATTGGCGCCGAATCCGTGCGGCGGGCAGGCGAACTGGTGCGCTCGTACGTGGCTGACCCGGAACAGCAAGCAGGCACCGTCGACCGTTTCCTCGATGACCTCGAAGCCATGGCACCGTCGGAAGCCGAGATCGACTATCCCGTCCTGACGAAGATGCGCTCGGCCAGCCGGCGGGCGTTGACCGACCTGGTCGACCGCTTCGGTGAGATATCGAAGGACCTTGACGACGAGGGGCTGTCGACCCTCGCCGACGAACTGGCGTCCGTGGCCGCATTGCTACAGCGCGAGGCCGTGGTCACCCGGTATCTGACTGTGCCGGCCGAAGATGCCGGACCCCGAGTCCAACTGCTCGAGCGGTTGGTGTCGGGCAAAGTGGGCGACCCCGCCCTCGAGCTTCTCAGAAGCGCTGTCTCGGAACGCTGGTCGGCCAACTCCGATCTGATCGACGCCATCGAACATATTGCCCGGCACGCCTTGCTGATGCGGGCCGAACGCGCCGGTCAGGTCGACGAGGTCGAAGACCAGCTATTCCGCTTCAGCCGCATTCTCGACGCCGAGCCGCGGCTGGCGATTCTGCTGGGCGACTACGCCGCGCCCGCCGAAGGTCGGGTCAGCTTGCTGCGCAAGGTGCTTGACAGCGCAGGCGGCGTCAACCCGATCGCGGCGGCGCTGCTGTCGCAAACCATAGAGTTGCTGCGCGGTCAACCCGCCGAGGAAGCCGTCCTGCGGCTCGCCGAAGTGGCGGTGGCTCGCCGCGGCGAGGTCGTCGCGCACGTCACCGCGGCTACCGAACTGACCGACACCCAACGCACCCGTGTCACCGAGGTGCTGAGCCGCATCTACGGTCACCCGGTGACACTGCAGATGCAAGTCGACCCCGGCCTACTGGGTGGCCTCTCGATCTCGGTCGGCGACGAGGTGATCGACGGGACGTTATCGTCGCGCCTGGCCAAAGCACAGACCCAGCTACCCGACTGACACACCCACCAGCCTGAACCACGACCAGATACCCCAATCAACAAGCAGGAAGACGAAAAGCCATGGCAGAGTTGACAATCTCCGCTGAAGACATTCAGGGCGCGATCGAGGAATACGTTAGCTCGTTTACCTCTGACACCGCTCGTGAAGAGGTCGGTACCGTCATCGACGCCGGTGACGGTATTGCGCACGTCGAGGGCTTGCCGTCGGTGATGACGCAGGAACTACTCGAATTCCCCGGCGGAGTGTTGGGTGTCGCGCTCAACCTCGACGAGCACAGCGTCGGCGCGGTGATTCTCGGCGACTTCGAAAAAATCGGAGAGGGCCAGCAGGTTAAGCGCACCGGCGACGTCTTGTCCGTCCCGGTCGGCGACGGGTTCCTGGGCCGGGTGGTCAACCCGCTCGGTCAGCCGATCGACGGTCGCGGCGACATCGAATCCGACCAGCGCCGGGCGCTGGAGATCCAGGCCCCATCGGTGGTGCAACGGCAGGGCGTGAAAGAGCCGCTGCAGACCGGGATCAAGGCCATCGATTCGATGACCCCGATCGGACGCGGACAGCGTCAGCTGATCATCGGCGACCGTAAGACCGGCAAGACCGCGGTGTGCGTCGACACGATCCTCAACCAGCGCCAGAACTGGGAATCCGGCGACCCTGATAAGCAGGTGCGGTGCGTGTACGTCGCGATCGGGCAGAAGGGCACCACGATCGCTTCGGTCCACCACACGCTCGAAGAGGGCGGCGCGATGGACTACACCACGATTGTGGCCGCTCCCGCATCTGATTCCGCTGGCTTCAAATGGCTTGCGCCATATACAGGTTCGGCGATTGCTCAGCACTGGATGTACGAAGGCAAGCACGTGCTGATCGTGTTCGACGACCTGAGCAAGCAGGCCGAGGCGTACCGAGCCATTTCGCTGTTGCTGCGGCGCCCACCCGGCCGCGAAGCCTATCCGGGTGACGTGTTCTACCTGCACTCGCGCTTGCTGGAGCGCTGCGCCAAGCTTTCTGACGAACTCGGTGGCGGCTCGTTGACCGGGCTGCCGATCATCGAGACCAAGGCAAACGACATCTCGGCCTACATCCCGACCAACGTCATCTCGATCACCGACGGGCAGTGCTTTTTGGAGTCCGACCTGTTCAACCAGGGTGTTCGTCCGGCGATCAACGTCGGTGTGTCGGTGTCGCGAGTCGGTGGCGCGGCACAGATCAAGGCGATGAAGGAGGTGGCCGGATCGCTGCGACTGGATCTGTCGCAATACCGCGAGCTGGAGGCGTTCGCGGCCTTCGCGTCCGATCTCGACGCCACATCGAAGGCCCAACTGGAGCGCGGTGAGCGCCTGGTCGAGTTGCTCAAGCAGCCGCAGAACCAGCCTGTTCCGGTGGAAGAGCAAGTGGTTGCGATCTTCCTCGGTACCGGCGGCCACCTGGATTCGGTTCCGGTGGAAGACGTGCGGCGCTTCGAAAGCGAGTTCCTCGACCACGTTCGGGCTTCCGAAGAAGCCATTCTGGCCGAGATCCGGGACTCACAGAAGCTCAGCGAAGAATTGTCGGAGAAGCTGACCGAGGTGGTCAACGAGTTCAAGAAGGGCTTCGCGGCGACCGGTGGCGGCTCGGTGGTGCCCGATGAGCACGTCGAAGCCCTCGACGAAGGCGAACTGGCCAAGGAAGCGGTGCAGGTTCACAAGCCCGCGCCGCCAAAGAAGAAGAAGTAATCTCAGATGGCTGCCACACTTCGCGAACTGCGAGGCCGGATCCGTTCCGCCCAATCGATCAAAAAGATCACCAAGGCGCAGGAAATGATCGCGACCTCGCGTATCGGCAAGGCGCAAGCCCGGTTAGAAGCCGCCAGACCTTACGCCGACGAGATCACCCGGATGCTGACCACCCTGGCGGCGGAAGCCGCCCTGGATCATCCCCTGCTCGTCGAGCGGGATGACCCCAAGCTGGCCGGCGTGCTGGTGCTCTCGTCCGACCGTGGTCTTTGTGGCGCATACAACTCGAATGTCTTACGCCGGGCCGAAGAGCTGTTCTCCCTGCTGCGAGAAGAAGGCAAGACGCCGGTGGTGTACGTCGTCGGCCGTAAAGCGCTGAACTACTACAGCTTCCGGAACTGGGACATCAGCGAGTCATGGACGGGTTTCTCCGAGCGACCCAGCTACGAGAATGCAGCGGAGGTGGCCGAGACGCTGGTGGACGCCTTCATGGCGGGCGCCGGGAACAACGGCGAGGCTCGGGAGCGGGAGGACAAGCCCGCGGTTGACGAGCTGCACATCGTCTACACCGAGTTCAAGTCGATGATGTCGCAGTCCGCCGAGGCCCATCGGATCGCTCCAATGGTTGTGGAGTACGTCGAGGGACCGGCTGAGCTGCACACGCTGTACTCATTCGAGCCAGACGCGACAACGCTGTTCGAGTCGCTGCTGCCGCGTTACCTGACCACCCGCGTGTATGCGGCGATGCTCGATTCCGCTGCATCAGAGCTGGCATCGCGCCAGCGCGCAATGAAGTCCGCGAGCGACAACGCTGACGATCTCATCAAAGATCTCACGCTGCAGGCCAACCGCGAGCGGCAAGCCCAGATCACCCAGGAAATCAGCGAAATCGTCGGTGGCGCAAACGCGCTCGCCGAGGCCGCTGGATAAGCCCCATTTAGGAAGCGAAAAGATATGGCTGCTACCACCAAACAGGCTCAGAAATCGAACAACGCCAAGAGCGCCGATAATCACGGCCGCGTGGTGCGGGTCACCGGGCCCGTCGTCGACGTCGAGTTTCCTCGCGGCTCAGTGCCTGAGCTGTTCAACGCGCTGCACGCTGAGGTCACATTCAAGTCGCTGGCGAAGACGTTGACGCTGGAAGTAGCACAGCATCTCGGCGACAATCTGGTGCGCACCATCTCGCTGCAACCCACCGACGGACTGGTGCGCGGGGTCGACGTGATCGACACCGGAGACTCGATCTCGGTCCCGGTCGGTGACGGTGTCAAGGGCCATGTGTTCAATGCGCTTGGCGATTGCCTGGATGACCCCGGCTACGGAAAAGACTTTGAGCACTGGCCCATTCACCGCAAGCCACCGGCGTTCGACGAGCTGGAACCGCGCACCGAGATGCTCGAGACCGGGCTGAAAGTCGTCGACCTACTGACCCCATATGTGCGCGGCGGCAAGATCGCGCTGTTCGGCGGTGCCGGTGTCGGCAAGACCGTGCTCATCCAGGAGATGATCAACCGTATCGCGCGAAACTTCGGTGGCACCTCGGTTTTCGCCGGTGTGGGGGAGCGCACCCGTGAAGGCAACGACCTGTGGGTCGAGCTGGGCGAGGCGGATGTGCTCAAGGACACCGCGCTGGTATTCGGCCAGATGGACGAGCCGCCCGGCACCCGTATGCGGGTGGCGTTGTCGGCGCTGACGATGGCCGAGTACTTTCGCGACGAGCAGGGCCAAGACGTGCTGCTGTTCATCGACAACATCTTCCGCTTCACCCAGGCCGGGTCGGAGGTGTCCACGCTGCTGGGCCGGATGCCCTCGGCGGTGGGCTATCAGCCAACGCTGGCCGACGAAATGGGCGAGCTCCAGGAGCGCATCACCTCGACACGTGGTCGATCCATCACGTCGATGCAGGCGGTGTACGTCCCCGCCGACGACTACACCGACCCCGCGCCGGCGACAACGTTCGCCCACCTGGATGCCACCACCGAGCTGAGTCGGGCGGTGTTCTCGAAGGGCATATTCCCTGCGGTGGACCCGTTGGCATCCAGCTCGACCATCCTGGATCCCGCCGTGGTTGGCGAAGAGCATTACCGGGTGGCGCAGGAAGTCATTCGAATTCTGCAGCGCTACAAGGACCTGCAGGACATCATCGCGATTCTCGGTATCGACGAGCTATCCGAAGAGGACAAGCAGCAGGTGCAGAGGGCACGGCGGATCGAGCGGTTCCTCTCGCAGAACATGATGGCCGCCGAGCAATTCACCGGCCAGCCCGGCTCGACCGTGCCGGTGAAGGAAACCATCGAAGCGTTCGACAAGCTCACGAAGGGCGAATTCGACCATGTACCCGAGCAGGCCTTCTTCTTGATCGGTGGTCTCGACGACCTGGCCAAGAAGGCCGAAAGCTTCGGCGCCAAACTGTGATTGGCTCCTAACCCACGGGGAGGGTTACCGTCGAAAGGTATGTGTGAATGGCGGAGTTGAATGTGGAGATCGTTGCCGTCGACCGCAAGATCTGGTCGGGCAAGGCGACGTTTCTCTTCACTCGCACCACGGTCGGCGAAATCGGAATTTTGCCACGGCACATCCCGGTGGTGGCGCAACTGGTCGACGACGCCATGGTCCGCGTCGAACGTGAGGGTGAGGACGATCTGCGTATCGCGGTCGACGGTGGTTTTATGTCGGTGACCGAGGAAGGAGTCACGATCCTCGCCGAATCCGCGGAATTCGAGTCGGAGATCGACGAGTCCGCCGCAAGGCAGGATTCCGAGTCCGACGATCCTCGTATCGCCGCTAGGGGCCGCGCCAGGTTGCGCGCTGTCGGCGCGCTCGACTAGGGGCCAGGCCGCCGATGAGCGCGCTCATGTCCGCCATGGTCGTGCTCATTGCTGTATTAGCGGTTGCCGTAATCGCATTGAGCTACCGGCTCTGGAAACTGCGGCAAGGTGGGACTGCGGCGATCCTGCGCGACACCCCCGCCGTCGGAGGTCATGGTTGGCGGCACGGGGTGGTTCGCTACCACGGGGACGCTGCCGCGTTCTACCGGCTCTCCAGCGTTCGCCTGTGGCCCGATCGTCGACTGAGCAGGCGCGGAATCGAGATCATCTCCCGTCGTGGCCCGCGCGGGGACGAGTTCGACATCATGACCGACGAAATCGTGGTACTGGGACTGCGCGACGGGATCCAAGAACGCAGATCCGGTTATGAAATCGCTTTGGATCGTGGAGCGCTGACGGCGTTTCTGTCGTGGCTGGAGTCACGTCCGTCGCCGCGCGCGCGACGCCGCAGTACCTGACCTACTCGGCCGGCTTGGCTCTACCGCCTCCGGGCTTCCAGAGCACGTCGCCTTCAGGGTTGGCCAGCCGTGACAGGATAAACAGCAAGTCGGACAGTCGATTCAGGTACTTCGCGGGCAACGTGTTGACCCCGGATGGATGTGATTCCACTGCGGCCCACGCCGAGCGCTCGGCGCGCCGCACCACCGTGCGAGCTACGTGCAACAACGCCGAGAGAGGTGAACCTCCTGGCAGCACAAAAGAATTCAGCGGCGGCAATCCTTCGTTGAACTCGTCGCACCATGCCTCCAGGCGGTCGACGTAATCCTGTGTCACCCGCAGCGGGGGGTACTTCGGGTTCTCCACCACCGGGGTGGAAAGGTCGGCGCCGGCGTCGAAGAGGTCGTTCTGAATCTGTCGGAGCACCCTGGTCAGCCGCTCGTCGGGATTTGCCAGGGCGAGAGCGGCGCCGATCGCCGCGTTGGCCTCGTCGCAGTCGGCATATGCCACCAGGCGGGCATCGTTTTTGGAGACCCGTGAGAAATCGCTCAGGCCGGTGGTCCCGTCGTCACCGGTGCGGGTGTAGATGCGGGTCAGATGTACGGCCATGGTCAAAACCGTACCGGCCGACTGACAGCGGCGATACCGCTCACTAAACTAACCGGGGTGGCGGAGCGTTTCGTGGTGACCGGCGGGAACCGGTTGTCAGGCGAAGTGGCTGTGGGGGGTGCTAAGAACAGCGTCCTCAAGTTGATGGCGGCCGCGCTGCTGGCCGAGGGCACCAGCACGATCACCAATTGCCCCGACATTCTGGATGTCCCGTTGATGGCAGAAGTCCTGCGGGGCCTGGGCGCTACCGTCGAACTGACTGGGGACACCGCACGCATCACCTCCCCGGACGAGCCGAAGTACGACGCCGACTTCGCGGCGGTCCGCCAGTTCCGCGCGTCGGTCTGCGTATTGGGCCCCCTGGTCGGGCGGTGCAAGAGGGCCAAGGTCGCTCTGCCCGGCGGTGACGCCATCGGATCGCGCCCACTGGATATGCATCAGGCTGGGCTGCGGCAGCTCGGAGCGCGCTGCAACATCGAGCACGGCTGCGTCGTCGCTCAGGCGGACACGTTGCGGGGCGCGGAGATTCAGCTCGAGTTCCCGTCGGTGGGAGCGACCGAAAATATCTTGATGGCCGCGGTACTTGCCGAAGGCGTCACCACGATCCACAACGCGGCACGCGAGCCCGATGTGGTCGACCTGTGCACGATGCTGAACCAGATGGGGGCACAGATCGAGGGCGCGGGTTCACCAACGATGACGATCACCGGCGTTTCGCGGCTATATCCGACCGAGCATCGTGTGATCGGGGACCGGATCGTCGCGGCCACCTGGGGCATCGCGGCCGCCATGACCCGCGGGGACATCACGGTGACCGGCGTCGACCCGGCGCACTTGCAGCTCGTGCTGCACAAACTGCATGACGCCGGCGCCACGGTCACCCAGACCGACGACAGTTTCCGGGTGGTCCAATACGAGCGCCCGAAGGCCATCAACGTTGCGACGCTGCCGTTTCCGGGGTTCCCGACAGATCTGCAGCCGATGGCGATCGGCCTGGCGGCAATCGCGGACGGCACGTCGATGATTACCGAAAACGTCTTCGAGGCACGCTTCCGGTTCGTCGAGGAGATGATCCGCCTGGGCGCCGACGCCCGCACCGACGGCCATCACGCCGTGGTGCGGGGGATCCCGCAACTGTCCAGCGCACCGGTGTGGGCCTCGGACATCCGGGCGGGCGCCGGCCTGGTCCTGGCTGGGCTGGTGGCCGACGGCGACACCGAGGTGCACGACGTGTTCCACATCGACCGCGGCTATCCCTTGTTTGTGGAGAACCTGGTCAGTCTCGGCGCCGAGATCGAGCGAGTAGAATAGCGGCAACAAAACAACTCCGGTCCATCCCGAAGGGGAGCGACTATCGGAGTTGACCGCCCTAATGTCGCGGAGTATAGTAGCAGGGTTGCCTGTTCACGGGTGTTGTTTGAGAACTCAATAGTGTGTTTGGTGGTTTTGTTTGTTGTTGTTTTTGCCGCATTCTGATGCCCCCGT
>LQPU01000050.1 GCA_002101905.1 Mycobacterium shimoidei
TTCATCTTCAGAAGACCTCGACCCCTACCCCGGTAACGACGCGCCGGCCAGCTCTACACCCTCAACTGCGAAGAGCCACCAAACTCACCCGCTATCCGACCTGGTGTTTGCGCTGATCCCCACCGCGTTCTACTTCCAGGTTGACCCCGACATCGACGGAACCTTCAGCGATGGCGCATTCCTTGTCCCGGACAGTGCGCTGGGCTACCTGGCTCAGACCCTCGATTTCATGTTGTTGACCCCAACCGGTCTTGGCTTCGTGCTCGACCCGCTGATCGACATCCTGACGGGGCAGCCTCCGTTCTGAGGATTGAGCTGAGCTGCTGGATAGTTTCGGCTATTCAGTTCGCTGGAAAGGCTGGACAATCCACTTCTCCGATGAGGTGGACACTCTGACCGGCGGGGAACGTCCGGCCCCGTAGGTCAGCGTGCCCAGTCGGGCAAGCATGGAAGTTCTCCCGTTCCCGGGTGGGATGCTGGCTCGACAATTTAAGCCGGTCGCCCGGTCGCGAAATGCGGCCGGGCGACCGGTGGTTTTACAGATGTTGAATATATATCGGACCGACGCCAAATATCAGTGTGAGGTTCTCATAACCTCGATATAGCGAAGTTACAGCGCTCAGGCCAAATAGTCGGCGGGCAGTGACTCGATCATGAACTTGGTCATCCGCACCGCATATTCCGAGCTGCCGCCCCCGACGATGAGCGACGCGAATGCCATGTCGCCGCGGTATCCGGCAAACCATGAATGCGATCCGCCGGGAAATTCGGCTTCGCCGGTCTTCCCGAACACCGCGCCACAACCGGCGATGTCGGTGCCGGTGCCATTGGTCACCACCAGCCGCATCATCGGGCGCAGCCCGTCGAGCATCTTGGCGCTGATGGGTGTGGCATTACCGGTGGTGGTCGTGGGCCGTCCCTCGATGAGCTTGGGCACCGGCGTTTTCCCGGCGGCCACCGTCGCCGCGACCATGGCCATGCCGAACGGGCTGGCCAGCACCTTGCCCTGCCCGAAGCCGTCCTCGGTGCGCTCGGCCACGTCCACGGTCGGCGGCACCGCCCCCGTCACCGTCGGCAGACCGTCGATTTCGTAGTCCAGCCCGATGCCATATTGCGCCGCCGCCTGATTGAGCGCCCGCGGCGGCATCCGGCTGGCCAGCTCGGCGAATGTGGTGTTGCACGAACTGGCGAACGCCCGCGACATCGGCACCACGCCCAGATCGAATCCCCCGTAGTTGGGGATGGTGCGATGCCCGATGTCCATTTCCCCGGGGCAGCCCAGCAGGGTGTTCGGAGTGGCCATGTCGCGCTCGATCGCCGCGCCGGCGGTGACCATCTTGAACGTCGACCCCGGTGGATACAGACCGGTCGTGGCGATCGGGCCGCCGAGATCGGCGGCCGCGTTCTGCGCGACGGCCAAAATCTCGCCCGTCGACGGCTTGATTACCACGATCATCGCCTGCCGCGTCTGATTGTCCACTGCACGCTGGGCGGCGTTCTGGACTGCTCGGTCCAAGCTGATCGAGATCGACGGCGCCGGTGAGGGCTCGACTTCGTGCAGCACGGCGACGTCGACGTTGTTCTGGTTGACGCTCACCACCCGCCAACCAGGTTGTCCGTCGAGCTGATCGACGACGGCCTTCTTCACCTCGCTCATCACGGCGGGCGCGAAATGTTCGTCGGTGGGCAACAACTCGGCCTGCGGGGTGATCACCACGCCCGGCAGCTGGCCGAGCGCCGGTGCCACGTTGTTGTTGTCCCCGACGCGCAAGGTGATCAGATCGAGCGGCTTGGCCGACGAACTGGCGCGCTCGGCGAGTAACTGCGGATCATTCAACGTGTCATCGAACGGATGCAGCACATCTACCACCGCGCGTGCGGTGTGAATCAGCTGATTGCCGGCCTGGGTGGCATCGAGTGTGTAGTGGTACAGGTAGCCGGGCACCAACACGTCGGTGCCGCCGGCGTCGATGACCGAAGCGCGCCGGGGCGGGTCCGCGCGCAGCGCGAACGACTGATGTTCGCCAAGCCGCGGATGCAGCCCGCTGTTGCTCCACCGCACCTGCCATTGCCCGTCGTCGCGAACCATCTTCAGCTGACCGTCGTAGGTCCAGGTCCGGTCCTTCGGTAGATGCCAGGTGTAGCGGTACGCCACGGTGCCGGCATCCTCGGTGTACTTCGCGCCCAGGATCTCGGCGTCCAGATGGGTGGCCTGCAGGCCGGCCCACGCCGCGTTGAGCGCTTCACGCGCTTCGCTGGGGTTGTCACTGAGATCGGCGGCCGCCGCGGTGTCCCCGTTGGACAACGCCGCGAAGAATCGTTCGGCTGCCGGCGCCGGACCATCCGGACGCGGGGTGCATCCCTGCAAAGCGACGACGGTGACGCATGCCGCCGAAAACCCCGCGACCCGTGATATTAAAGTTGCCATTGGGGCTGATGTTACGAACTGCGGCGGCTCCGTCAGCGGAGGCGCACCGAGACTGTCGTTATCGCCGTAATCGCGCCGGCCACGCGGCCGGCCGTGAAGCCCTAGTCCAGCAGGACCGTCGCGAAACTGCCGACCTCTCTGAAGCCCACCCGGGCGTAGGCGGCGCGGGCCACGGTGTTGAAGCTGTTCACGTAAAGGCTGGCGATCCGCCCGGTCCCGACGATCACCGCCGCCAGCGTGGCGGTGCCGGTCGTCCCCAGCCCTTGGCCACGCCGATCCGGACGCACCCACACCCCTTGGATTTGCCCGACGGCCGGCGACTGCGAGCCGATCTCGGCCTTGAACACGACCTCGCCGTGCTCGAAGCGTGCCCACGCCCTGCCCTGGGTGATCAGGTTGGCCACCCGGCGGCGATAGCCGCGACCGCCGTCGCCGAGCCGCGGATCGACACCGACTTCGCCGATGAACATGTCCACGGCCGCCACGAGATACGCGTCGATTTCGGTGAGCCGCACCTGGCGCACTTCAGGATCGATCGCGCAGGTCGGCATCGAACTCAGTGCCATCAACGGCTGATGGTCGCGCACATCGCGGGCCGGGCCCCACGCCGTCTCGAGCCGGCGCCACATCGGCATCACCAATTCGGCCCGGCCGACCACCGACGAGCATCGCCGTGAACCGCTCATCGCCTCGTCGGCGAAGGCTTCCAAGTCGGCGAGCCCGCCGCGCACCGGAATCAGGTTGGGCCCGGCGTAGCACAGCGATTCATCGGCGCCGCGTCGCGTCCACAGCTCACCACCGATCGCGCTGGGCTCGATGCCGTGGTCGGCGACCCGCGCAGCCACCATGCATGACCCGACGGGGTCTTGGTCGAGGACGCGGCGCACGGCCGCGGCATCCCGGACCACCGACACCCGTCGCTCGTCGACTAAGCGATGGATGGGCGGAGCCGACATAGGCAACACTTTCTGCGAGCAGGCGGCCGGACTGGGCCTCCCTCAGCTTACGGTCACAACAGGCGAACCGCTCGCACTTGTTGTCGGGCCCGGCGTGCCGTCCGACCCCATCTCCGAAGCCAATCGCATGGCCTCTTCGATCAGCGTCTCGACGATCTGCGCTTCGGGCACGGTCTTGATGACCTGGCCGCGTACGAAAATCTGGCCCTTGCCGTTGCCCGACGCCACCCCGAGGTCGGCCTCGCGTGCCTCGCCCGGACCGTTGACCACACAGCCCATCACCGCGACGCGCAGCGGCACCTCGAGGCCGTCGAGGCCCGCGGAGACCTCGTTGGCCAGCTTGTAGACATCGACCTGGGCACGCCCGCAGGACGGGCAGGACACGATTTCCAGCGAGCGGGGCCGCAAATTCAGCGATTCCAGGATCTGGTTGCCGACCTTGACCTCTTCGACCGGCGGCGCCGACAGCGACACCCGGATGGTGTCGCCGATGCCTTTGGACAGCAGCGCGCCAAAGGCCACCGCCGACTTGATGGTGCCCTGAAACGCCGGGCCCGCTTCGGTGACACCCAGGTGCAGCGGGTAATCGCACTGGGCGGCCAGCTGCTCGTAGGCAGCGACCATGATCACCGGGTCGTTGTGCTTGACGCTGATCTTGATGTCGGAAAAGCCGTGCTCCTCGAACAGCGACGCCTCCCACAGGGCCGATTCCACCAGTGCCTCCGGTGTGGCCTTGCCGTACTTGGCCATGAACCGCTTGTCCAGTGAACCCGCGTTGACGCCGATGCGGATCGGAACACCGGCCGCCCCTGCGGCTTTGGCGACCTCTTTGACCCGGCCGTCGAACTCCTTGATGTTGCCGGGGTTCACCCGCACCGCCGCGCAGCCCGCGTCGATCGCGGCGAAGATGTACTTGGGCTGGAAGTGGATGTCGGCGATCACCGGAATCTGGCTGTGCTTAGCGATTTCCGAGAGCGCGTCGGCGTCCTCTTGGCGCGGGCAGGCCACCCGGACGATGTCGCAACCGGCGGTGGTCAGCTCGGCGATCTGTTGCAGCGTGCTGTTGACGTCGTGGGTTTTGGTGGTGGTCATGGACTGCACGGCGATCGGATGATCGCTACCGATGCCGACGTTGCCCACCATCAACTGGCGGGTCTTGCGCCGCGGCGCCAACGTGGGCGCCGGTGGTTCCGGCATGCCCAAGCCGATAGTCATGAATCTCCTACTGGAACAACCTGATCGGGTTGACCAGGTCGGCGGTTACGGTCAGCAGCATGTACCCGACCACGACGACCAATACGACGTAGGTGGCCGGCATCAGCTTGAGGTAGTTCACCGGCGCGGCGGGCAGGACGCCGCGCGCCGAACGGATCGTGTTGCGGATCTTCTCGAACACCGCGATGGCGATGTGCCCGCCGTCGAACGGCAGCAGCGGCACCAGGTTGATGGCGCCCAGCACGAAGTTCAGCTGGGCCAAGAAGAACCAGAACGCCACCCACAGCCCGTGGTCGACGGTGTCGCCGCCAATAATCGATGCTCCGACCACGCTGATCGGGGTTTCCGGATCGCGCTCCCCGCCGCTGATCGAATGCACCAGCGCTCCGACCTTGGTCGGAATCTTGGCCAGCGCCTTACCCAGTTCCACCGACAGGTCTCCGGTGAACACGAAGGTGGCGGGGATCGCGCTGACCGGGTTGTAGTGCGTCGGCCCCGGTTGGGCGGCGCTCACACCGATGGCCCCGACGGTGCTGGACCGGTCGCCGTCGGTGAACCGCTGGGTTTGGGTGACGTCGACCATGACGGTGAACTTGGAGCCGTCGCGCTCGATGACGAACGGCGTTGGCCCGTTGAGCTTTTGCACCGCGGCCACCAAGTCGGTAAAGCTGTCCACGTCGGTGGCGCCGACTTTGCTGATCACATCGCCGGACTTGATGCCGGCCAGCGCCGCGGGCCCGGCTCCGGTGCACTTGCCCAGTTCACCTTTGGCGATCTCCGGTGCCACACATGCGGTTTGGCCGACGACCGCGCGGGTGTCCGGGCGCAGGTCGGGCAGTCCCCACGCCACCGCGATGCCGTAGATCAGTATCAGCCCGATCAGGAAGTTCATACCCGGCCCGGCCAGCAACACCGCGCTGCGCTTCCACGTCTTTTGCTTGAACATGGCGCGCTCACGCTCGTCGGGCTGCAACTCCTCGACGGCAGTCATTCCGGCGATGTCACAAAAGCCGCCCGCGGGCACGGCCTTCAGTCCGTATTCGGTTTCGCCGCGCCGCGTCGACCACAGCGTCGGCCCGAAGCCGACAAAGTAACGCCGCACCTTCATACCGGTGGCGCGCGCGACCCACATGTGGCCGCATTCATGCAAGGCGACCGAGATGAGGATGGCCAACGCGAACAGCACGATGCCGATTACGAACATCATCGGGTGCCAATGACCTCCTGTGTGACGATCCGCTTCGCCCGGTCGCGGGCCCAGGACTGCGCGTCGAGTACGTCATCCACGGTAGCGGGTGAAACCGCCCACTGGTCGGCGGCGCTCAGCACCTCGGCGATGGTGCGCACGATGGCCGGGAATTTGATCCGGCCGGCGAGAAACGCCTCGGCTGCTTCTTCGTTGGCGGCGTTGTAGACGGCGGTCATGCAGCCGCCGGTCTGGCCGGCCCGCCGGGCGAGCTCGACCGCCGGGAAAACGGTTTCGTCGAGCGGCTCGAATTCCCAGCTCGAGGCGGTGGAGAAATCGCAGGCCGCGGCGACGCCGGGAACCCGGGCCGGCCAGCCCAGCGCCAGCGCGATCGGCAGCTTCATGTCCGGCGGACTGGCCTGCGCGATCGTCGAGCCATCGGTGAAGGTGACCATCGAGTGCACGATCGACTGCGGATGGACCACGACCTCGATGCGCTCGTAGGGAATGCCGAACAGCAGATGGGTCTCGATGAGCTCGAGCCCCTTGTTGACCAGCGACGCCGAGTTCAGGGTGTTCATCGGCCCCATCGACCAGGTCGGATGCGCGCCGGCCTGTTCGGGGGTGACGTGCTCGAGTTCGGCGGCCGACCAGCCGCGGAACGGCCCGCCGGATGCGGTGAGCACCGCCCTGGCGACCTCGTCGGGGGTACCGCCGCGCAGGCACTGCGCCAGCGCGGAGTGCTCGGAGTCGACCGGCACGATCTGGCCCGGTCGCGCCGCCTGCAGCACCAGCGGGCCGCCGGCGACCAGCGACTCCTTGTTGGCCAGCGCCAGTCGCGCCCCGGAGGCCAGCGCCGCCATCGTCGGACGCAGCCCCAGCGCACCCACCAGGGCGTTCAGCACGACGTCGGCCTCGGTCTCTTCCACCAGCCGGGTGACGGCGTCGGGGCCGCTGTAGCTGACCTCGCCGACCGTCTTCGCGGCGTTTTCGTCGGCGACCGCGATGTTGGTCACCCCGGTTTGCGCGCGCTGGCGGGCCAACAGGTCGGGATTCGCCCCGCCGGCCGCCAGTCCGACCAGCTCAAACCGATCGGGATTGGCGGCGATCACCTCCAACGCCTGGGTGCCGATCGAGCCGGTGCTGCCGAGCACCAGGACGCGTCGCCGCCGGTCGAGTGTGAAGCTAGCTTCACTTTCGGCGCCGAACGTGCGGCCAGCCTCACGTTCGGCGTGGCCGTCAACCGGGCTGCTCACCCATTCATTGTGCCGTGTTGGCGATCGTTGGCGTATGCCAGAATGTCGGGGCATCCGCTTTTCGAAGCTTTTCGAACGTGAGGAGTCAACGTGGCCGGTACTGAGGTGGAGCGCGCCGACAGAGTCGACGTTGCCGAGGTGCCTTCCGCGGAATGGGGTTGGAGCAGGATCAACCACCGAACCTGGCGCTTGACCGGACTTTTCATCGTCGCGTTCTTGCTGCTGATGCTGCGCGGCAACCACGTCGGGCATATCGAGGATGTGTTTTTGATCTGCTTCGCGGCGCTGTCGCTGTTCTTTGTGGTGCGCGATTGGTGGGGCCGCCGCCGCGGCTGGATCAGGTAATTGCGCCTTCGGCGGCCAGCTGGCCGCACGCGGCCGCGATCTCTCGGCCGCGGGTGTCACGCACCGTGCAGGACACGCCTTTGGTGCGGACGCGACGAATGAACTCCCGCTCCACCGGCTTGGGGCTGGCGTCCCAATCGCTGCCAGGCGTGGGGTTCAGTGGAATGACGTTCACGTGGGCCAGCGGGCCCAGCACCCGATGCAGCAGCTTGCCCAGCAGATCCGCCCGCCACGGCTGGTCGTTCACGTCGCGGATCAGCGCATACTCGATCGACACTCGCCGACCGGTGACGTCGGCGTAATAGCGGGCCGCGTCGAGTGCTTCGGCGATCTTCCACCGGTGGTTAACCGGCACCAGCGTGTCCCGCAGCTCGTCGTCGGGTGCATGCAGCGACAGCGCCAGCGTCACGCCGAGCCGTTCGTCGGCCAGCTTGCGGATGGCTGGGGCCAGCCCCACCGTCGACACCGTCACCGACCGCGCCGAGATTCCGAACCCCCCGGTGATGCCACGGACCGCGGCGACCACCCGCGAGTAGTTGGCCAGCGGCTCGCCCATGCCCATGAAGACGACGTTGGACAGCCGCTGACAAGACGGGCCGAAGTCGTCGCGCAGCGCGGTGGCCGCGGCGCGCACCTGCTCTAAGATCTCGGCGGCCGACAGGTTGCGGGCCAGCCCGCCTTGCCCCGTCGCGCAGAACGGACACGCCATGCCGCACCCGGCCTGCGACGAAATGCACACCGTATTGCGCTGTGGGTAGCGCATCAGCACCGACTCGAAGGTGGTGCCATCGAGCGCCCGCCACAACGTTTTACGGGTCTGGCCCCCGTCGCAGGCGATGTCTCGGGCGGCGGTCAGCAGGTTGGGAAACAACGCTTCGGCGACGCGGTCACGGTCCGCGGCCGGCAGGTCGGTCATCTGCCGCGGATCGGCGATCAGCCGGCCGTAATACTGATGCGCGAGTTGTCTGGCACGAAACCGCGACAACCCCAGCTCGGCGACGGCGGCCGCACGGCCCGCCTCGTCGAGGTCGGCGAAATGCCGCGGCGGCAATGCCCGTCCCGGTGCCTCGAACACAAGTTGGCGCGCCATGTCAGGGCACCAGCGTGAGCACGATCCAGCCGACCACCGCCGACGGCAAAAAGCCGTCGAAGCGATCCATCACTCCGCCATGGCCGGGCAGCAGGCTCCCCATGTCCTTGATCCCGAGATCCCGCTTGACCTGTGATTCCACCAGGTCGCCCAGCGTCGCGGTGAGCACCACGGCCAGGCCCAGCAACAGGCCGACGTACCACGGTTTGCCGACCAGGTAGATCACCGTCACGGCGGTCGCGGAGATTCCGAGTAGCAGCGAGCCGGCAAACCCCTCCCAGGATTTATTCGGGCTGATTGCCGGGACCATCGGGTGCTTGCCGAAGAGCACGCCCGCGGCATATCCGCCGACGTCGGATGAGACGACGCCCACGGCCAACGCAAACACCTTCGCCGGGCCGTCGTGGTGGTAGATCAGCAACGCCGCAAACGAGCCGAACAGCGGGACCCAGGCCGCCACCATCACAGTCGTGGAGACGTCGCGCAAGTAATTCGCCGGCGGGGCTTTCGGGCCGCGCACGGCCCGTCGCCCTTTCGGGCTGATCAACCGCCAGATCATGCACACCACGACCGTGCCGCCGAAGCCGGCCAGCGCGCCACCGGTGCCAAAGGGCCAGGTCAACCAGAGTGTGAATTGGCCACCGACCAGCAGCGGGATCATCGGGATGACATAGCCGCCGGAGCGCAACCGCCGACCCATCTCCAACGTGCCCAGCGCGATACCCGCAGCGACGATCCCGAGGAACGCGTACTTGGCCCATACCAAGGTGGCGACGACCGCCCCGCCCATGACCACACCCACGACGATGGCGACGGGCAAATTGCGGCCCGCTCGTGATGTACTCGGTGCCGACCCGTCGGCTGCCGGGGCGCCTTCGCCGATATCGGTCTCTGCCACGGACGTGTAGTGCTGGGCGGTCACTAGACCTCCAGCAGTTCGCCTTCCTTGTGTTTGACCAAGTCGTCGATCTGGGTGATGTAGGTGTGCGTGGTTTTGTCGAGGTCTTTCTCCGCGCGGGCGACCTCGTCTTCACCCGCCTCGCCTTCCTTGCGGATACGGTGCAGCTCCTCCATCGCCTTACGACGGATGTTGCGCACCGAAATCCTGGCTTCCTCGCCCTTGTGCTTGGCCTGCTTGACCAACTCGCGGCGGCGTTCCTCGGTCAACTGCGGCACGGCCACCCGAATGATGTTGCCGTCGTTGGTGGGATTCACCCCGAGGTCCGAGTTGCGAATCGCGGTCTCGATGGCGTGCAGTTGGTTGTTTTCGTACGGCTTGATGATGACCATGCGCGCCTCGGGCACGTTGATGCTGGCCAGCTGGGTGATCGGGGTGTTGGTGCCGTAATAGTCGATGACGATCCGGGAGAACATGCCCGGGTTGGCCCGACCGGTCCGGATGGTGGACAGGTCGTCCCGCGCCACCGACACGGCTTTTTCCATCTTCTCCTCGGCCTCGAAGAGAGCCTCGTCAATCATGTGCGCCGCTCCTTTTCATCGGCTGAGTCCCCGCACGCGGGTGCTGCCCGCACTGCTTGGTCGCCGGCGCTCCTCAGGTGGTGACCAGCGTTCCGATCTTCTCACCCGCCACTGCACGGGCGATATTGCCATCGGTCAGCAAATTGAACACCAAGATCGGCATGCCATTGTCCATGCACAGGCTGAACGCCGTCGCGTCGGCCACCCGCAGGCCGCGGTCGATGACTTCGCGGTGGCTGATCGCGGTGAGCAATTCCGCTTTCGGGTTCACCCGTGGGTCCTCGGCGAACACCCCGTCGACGGCCTTGGCCATCAGCACCACTTCGGCGCCGATCTCCAGCGCCCGCTGCGCGGCGGTGGTGTCGGTGGAGAAGTACGGCAGGCCCATGCCGGCGCCGAAGATCACCACCCGCCCCTTCTCCAGATGCCGGCGGGCCCGCAGCGGAATGTAAGGCTCGGCGACCTGACCCATGGTGATGGCGGTCTGGACTCGCGTCGCAATGCCTTCTTTCTCCAGAAAGTCTTGCAGTGCAAGACTATTCATGACTGTACCGAGCATGCCCATATAGTCCGAGCGGGTGCGCTCCATGCCGCGCTGTTGCAGCTGTGCGCCGCGAAAGAAGTTCCCGCCACCGATCACCACGGCAACCTGTACGCCGCTGCGGACCACTTCGGCGATCTGGCGCGCGACCTGAGCCACCACGTCGGGATCCAATCCGACCTGCCCGCCGCCGAACATTTCGCCCCCGAGCTTTAGCAGTACTCGCGAGTACCTGGGCCGACCATCCGAGCCACCGGCGGAACACCCGCCGCTGTTGTCCGTCGGTTTCGGCTCGCTCAATCGGACTCCTCGTCTCGCTGGCCCTACTGGCGCCCCCAAATAGCATCTACATCCTGCCTCATCCCTACGCCGCGGTGACAGGGTGGCCAAGTTTGCTTGCGCCATTCCTCCGATGCTGGTGGCGTCCAGCCGCGGGGGTGGCGGGGCCGGCCAGGATGCCTACGATCCCGTCAGACCTCTAGTCGCCGGGCCCTCGAGCAGCGCCCCGTCGGGTGCGAATCTCGATCCGTGCAACGGGCATTCCCATGACTGGGTCGCGTCGTTCCAACCCACGATGCCGCCCAAATGCGGGCAGACCGGCGAAACCGTATGCTGCGTACCGTTTATCGCGCAGCGGGCCTGCATGCGCCACGGTGGCCCGGTGACCACACCGCCTCGGGCGGGGGCCGCTCGCCGCAATCGCGTGGCCGGCGCGAGCCAGCCCTTAGCCATGTGGAACGCGACTTCGAGGTTCGCCTGCACCGCGGTGGGGATGCCGGCGATCTCGTGCGGGCTCCATGCCGAAAACGCCCGCGACCAGTCCATCCGCCCACCAAGGATGCGCGCGCTGAGCATCAGTGCCGCCGCCGCCCCGGCGGTCATTCCCCACTTGTTGAAGCCCGTTGCGGTGAAAACGTTTTCATCACGGGGCAAGATCGAGCCGACGTAGGGCAGATGCGCGGCGGGCGTGTAGTCCTGGGCAGACCATTTGTGAGTCACAACCGCCCCGGGAAAGTGCTCGGTGGTCCACGCCTGCAATTCGTCGAGTTCCGCGGTTGGGCTCTTGCGGCCGACCACGTGGCTGGCCCCGCCGACGATCAGCCGCTCACCGTCACCTGTCGGCGCATATCGCACGGACCTGGTCGGCGAGCCCGCGGAAATGAACATCGGCCGGGTGATCTTGCCAGGGACATCGAACGCGATGCAGTACGACCGGCTGGGTTTCAGCCTGGCGAAAAACCCGCTGCGGTCGAGAATCGGCATACCGGTGGCAAGCACGCACTGTGCGGCGTCGACGTCGAGCTGCCCGTCTCGGGTGCGCGCCGCGACCCGCACGCCCCCGCTGCGATGTGACACACCGTGCACCCGCACACCTTCAGCCAGTCGACCACCACGCTGCCTAAGTTCGTCGATTAGCTTGTCCAGCAACGGCATTGGGTCAAACTGCGCCTGATCGGCCAGCCGAACTCCGCCGCGGTAGGGAAAGGGCGCCTCGGCGTCGGCATCCCATTGCACGTCCAACCCCGCCAGGCGACACGCGGCCAGCTCGGCGCGGGCCGACAGCACCTCTTTTGCAGACTGGGCGTAGGTGTAGGCGTCCTCACGCTGAACAGGAATGCCGTTTGCTTCGCAGTTGCGCAGCAACCAATCCTGACCCTCGCGGTTGCCCTGCACGTAGTCGCGCGCCAGCCCCGGGCCGTGCCGGGCAACGATCTGCGACAACATCGTCCCCTGCAGCAGGCTGATCTTGCCGGTGGTGTTGCCGGTGGTCACCGCGCCGGCGGTGCGAGCCTCCAGCACCAGAACGTCTTTGCCCGCGCGGGCCAGCAGCACCGCGGTGATCAAGCCCGTGATGCCGGCCCCCACCACCACCACATCAGCGGATGGTTGTCCGGGATGGGTTGACGCGTCGGACCGGTTTCTGCCGGCCAGCCACAGTGAAATCGTCATCGCTTCCTGGTACCCGGCGCGCAGGCGACGAAACAAGAAAGGTTTGAGCACCAGGCGTGCCGGGAACCCGCCGAGACGGGGCGGGAAAGAAATCGGAGACACCGCAGTCTCCACGCCGCCGAGTCCGGTCGAGACGTCGGCTGGAAAAGCAAGCCAAATAGGAGGAATCCATGGCAGACGACAACAAAAGCGGACCCGCGGAAGGCGTGAAAGGCGTCGTCGAGGACGTCAAGGGCAAGGCGAAAGAAGCCGCCGGCAACGTGCTCGGTCAGGATGAGATGGCCCGTGAGGGTGCGGCTCAGCAAGACAAGGCCGAAGCGCAGCGCGACGCGGCGAAAAAGGAAGCCGAAGCCGAAGCCGCACGAGGCAGCGCCGAAGCGTCGGAAAAGCGCCAGCAGTCCCACCAATAGCTGGATACGAGGACGGGCCCGGTCTGTGGTGGACCGGGCCTGTCGCCTGTCTTGAGTCAAAAATGTGCTGGCTCAGCCAAATACCGGTAACGCCCGCTTGCGGGCCAGCGCGTCCATCCCGCGCTGGATGCTGTCCTGCACTTCCCGGTACTTGCACTCGACATATTCCTCGTCGTCGGCGCGGGCCGGATCGTGGTCCAACTCAACGGCGGGCATGAACCTCGTCCTGATTTTGGCCGGCAACGGAAACTGCGGTAGCGCCGCAGGAGCGATTCCCCAGGGCAGCGAGATTGCGAGCGGGAACACTTTGAGCCGCAACAACCGATCGAGTTGCAGCGTGCGCGCCAGCTTGTCACCGCGGATCAGCACCGGCATGGCATCGGCACCACCGACGGTTGCAATCGGGACGATCGGCACCCCGGCACGAATTGCCATCTTCACGAAGCCTTTTCGCCCCGCGAGGTTGGCCTGGTCCCGTTCACTGAACGGTCGTAACGAGTCAACCTCACCGCCGGGCCACAGCGCGACATCGCGTCCTTCGGCCAGTGCCGTCGCGATGGCGTCCGGCGCAGCCGGCAGCACGCCCATGGCGCGGAAGTACCGACCGAAGCCGGGGATGGCCATCAGCGCGTCGTGGGCGGTGCCGTGCAGGGTTCGCTCGGGACCGAATCGTCGCCACCATTGCAGCCCGACCGTCCAGGCATCCCACACGAACGGGGCGCCGGAGTGGATGCCCACCAACAGGGTCGGAGGTTTGCCGATGTTCTCCCAGCCGTCGATCTCCATCCGAAACCAGTAATCCACCAACAGGTTCCAGAAAAACTTCTGCCGCTGCAGGGTGGTTTCGTCCTGACCACTGAGATCCCATCGGCCGGCGCGGCCGGCTATCCAGCCGCCGAGCCCGCCTTGCTGTTTTTCGCGTCGCCCCTGCATCGCGGCACGTGCTTGCCACGC
The DNA here is from genome assembly GCA_002101905.1 of Mycobacterium shimoidei. Taxonomy (GTDB): domain Bacteria; phylum Actinomycetota; class Actinomycetes; order Mycobacteriales; family Mycobacteriaceae; genus Mycobacterium; species Mycobacterium shimoidei. The sequence goes on from LQPU01000050.1 coordinate 13,811, forward strand.
TTGTCGTTCGGCTTGGTCACGTAGTTGCGCGGGTCTGTGATCGCTGGCACCCATGCCGTTTCGGATACCCCATCCGCCGTCCGGTCATGTCCTGCGATCGGGCCTATCACCGCCGGTGACACATCGTCGTAACGCTGGACCGCTGGACACGACGCACCATGGTTGCTACGAAGGAATAGTTCGCTGTCTTCAGCAGAGTAGGGCTGGCATTCGCAAAGCGCCGATATCCGGTGCGCGATTCGGAGTGCAGATATGAGCCCTACGACCAGAGTTAGCCGAGACGGAACAGTTCCGACGCAGCCGCTTCGATATCCGTTTGCCGGCCCGAGCGCTGTGCTGCGCGCTGTCACCCAACGCCGGGGTCCGGCAGTGATCATCTTTGTCAGAGGTGAAATAGACGCAAGCAACGAGGTCGAGTGGAACTACCTGGTAGCCGAGATAGCCGCCGCCGCCGAGTTCCCGGGACCGGTGGTCGTCGACGCGACCGACCTCGACTTCATGGGATGCTGCGCTTTTCCCGCGCTGGCGCGCGCGGCAGAGCACTGCCGGCGCCGCGGCGTCGCACTATGCCTGGTGACCCAACAGCCGATCGTCGCGCGCATGGTGGCCATCTCAGGTATGCGTTGGCTGCTGGGAATCTATTCGACCGTCGAAATTGCCTTGTCACGAGGCATCAAAGAGCAGTAACGGCCCCCGACCAGCCGATCAGGCCCGCGTTTGGCGCTCACCGAGAGCGGGTATCACGCTTTTTGTCGGCCGAATCCGGCCGTGAACTCCAACGGCGGGGTGAAATTTGGCTGAGGTAGCCGCGGGGACACGGTTGCCCGTTCGGTTGACAGATCCTGAGGTTTCAGCCGCGTTGAGGCGGCTCAATGACGTAATCGAGGCGCTGGGTGTATCTGCCGGTCCGCCCCGCGGGGTCGCTATCGATGCGTTGGAAACCCTGGCCTGGTGCTACGGCGAAGCCTTGGCGCGGCTGATAGCTCGGTTGGCCGCCAACCCGACGTTGCTGCCGCCGCTCACGATCGTGCACGAGCTCGGCGCGGAATCGGATCATGGCCGAGTTCTGCGCGTGACCGCCGAGCTGGCCGGACCCTCCGGCGATCGCGGCGGTCAGGCTCGATTGACCACGCTCGAGCGCACAATGCCCCTGCGGCGGCTCCCCCCGTACAGGCCCGAAGCGATCAGCGTCGCCGACATCGTGCGGAAGGCTGTGCTCGCGGCCGCCCCCGAACTCTCCACCGTGACCGTGGAGTCACTGCCGCGCCGGCCCGGTGTCAGATCAGTGCGGGGTCAGTCTCCGAAGCCTTGATGCGGCGCCGGCGCCGGCTCACCGGGAGCCGCACCGAGCCGGCTGGCGGCGAAGTCCGCGCCTTGGCTGATCATGGCGCCGTCGACCGCGTAGGTATCGTGCGCGGCGAAATTCATCCCGTCGGAGCAGATCGGGTCTTCGGTAGCGCAGACCTTGAGGGTCTTGCCCTGATAGGCGGGGCCGATGACAACCGGCGGCTCGTTGAGGAAGTTCATCGCCCGCGCGTTGGGCATTCCGAAGAGCACGACCGCGGCGACGTTGTCAGCCACGGTCGGGTCCAGCGGTTTCGGCACTGTCGCGGGATCGACCCCGTCGGGTACCGCAGCCGAAGTCACGAAGCCCATCACCGCCGCGCCTTGGGAGTATCCGCCGAGCACCATCTTGGTCTGGGGGCAGCTGCCGGCCATGGAAACGACGTGTGCGCCGGCGTCCCTGATCCCGTCGACGCCGGTCTCCCACTGTTCGGTGGCCGGGTAGTCGACCGGATATACCCCCAGCGACTTTCCCTGAACCCGTTGGCTCAGCGCATCGACGAAGGCCTGTCCCGTCGGGCCGACACCAGGTGCCTCCCCGGTGCCCCGGGCAAACACCACCTCTGTGTCGGGGCACGGCTGCGCGGATGCGGAGGGAAGGGCGGAGCCCGACAGAACCAAAGCGCTGAAGCCTCCCGCTGTCAGCAGCGCGGGAGCGAGGAAACGAACCAGGTCACGAGCATTCATGCCGCAGGATGTGCCCATTCGATTTCTTTGTCAAACCAGATTTTTTTGAAACTTTCGGCAGGGAAACAGCAAGGAAGATCTGAGGTGCTGCGCAAGCGCTCACCTCCACTGCAGGCCGAGCACGGCCGCAAGCACGGCCAAGGCGGCGAACATCCATGCGACGTAGTCGCCGACGTGACCAGAGTGAACGCTGTGCAATGCTGTGACCGCCGGCCGGGACACCACCGCAGTTGCCCGTCGCAGCGGTGAGCTGTTGTCCCGCAACGCAATACCGGCCAGACCCGCGGCCACCAGGACGCCTACCACCGCGAGGACGATCCCGGTGAGCGACCAGCCCGGCAGCGGCCCGGTCGGTGACGCCGCGACGGTGTGTCCCAGGATGGCGGCGAGGTAGCCGGCGCTGTCGACGAAGCGTCGTCCCGCCGCACTGGCGCCACCGGCGACCCTCGGCAGCACACCGACCGCAAGACAGCCGGCCAGCAGCACGACGATCGACACGTACATGCTCGGCGGGGTGCGTGGCAGGACGGTGTCGGGTTCCTCCTCACCTTTGGTGACCTGATCGTCAGAATCCTCCGTTTCTGCGCCACCGCCCCACCGCGTGAAACAGCGCACGCCGGCGCGCAACACTGCTGCACCGGTCATCGCCGAGATCACCAGGAACAACCCAGAACCCCATCCGGAGTGCAGGGCCTCCTCGCACAGCGATTTCCCCAGCGCGGTGCCGAACGGCGGCAACCCGGCCATCGCCAGCGCCGCCACCAGATAAAGCCCGCCCAGCAACCACTGACCACGGCCGCGCCCGGACAGCTCCAACTCGTCGACGCTCTGATAGCGGCCGAGCAAGATCCCGGCAATGAGAAACAGGGCTGACTTTGCCCCGGCATGACCCAGCACGTAGACGGCCGCTGCGCTGGTCGCCTCGGGACGCAACGCCGCGACGGCCACCAGGAACAGTCCCATGTGGCCGATCGTCGAATAGGCCAGCAGCCGCTTGAGGTGACGCTGAAGCAGACACATCACCGCTCCGACGCTCGCGGTCAACACCCCGAGCGCCACGAATGTGTAAGTGACCGCGGCGCGCGGCAACGCATCGGCGAACGTCACCCAATACACCCGCCACATCCCGTACAGACCGAGCTCCACCATGACCCCCGAGAACAGCACGCAGACGCCGGCCGGTGCGACCGCGTGTGCGTCGGCCAGCCAAAAATGCAAGGGCACCATGGCTGCCTTCACCATCAGAGCGGCGAGAATCAGCACGAACGCCGCGAGGGTGATCGAGGCGGGCGCACCGCGGGCCAACGCAATCCCGGTTTGAGCCATGCCCAGTTGCCCCGTCTGCGCGTACAGGATGGCGATGCCGACCAACGACAGGCAGGCTGAAAGCGATTGAATGATCCCGAAATTGAGCGCACCCTGAATCGCCGACTTGTCCTCGATCTTGATGCCGGTCAACGCATACGCCACCGCGCCCATCAACTCCAAGAACACGAACAGGTTGAACAGGTCGCTGGCCAACACGAAACCATTCATCGCCGCCAAAAACAGCAGCATCAGCGCGTCGAAGCGCGGGCCTGCTTCGTCGAGCCCCAGCCGGCTGTACAGCGCTGCGCATGCCATCAAAACGCCGATGAGCGTTGCCAATCCGGCTGAGAGCGGGTCGGCGACCAGCGCGATTCCGACGGTAGCGTGCCCCTGCATGCGCCAGCCGCCGATCCAGCTGACCAAGGTGTGCTGTTGCGCGGCAACTGACGCGAATCCCGCCAGCCCGGTAGCGCCGAACGACACCGCCAGGGTCAGCCAGGTCGAGCTCGCGCCCGAGATCCGGCCACCGAGCGCCAACAGCAGGCAGCCCGCCACGATCGGCACCGCGACCAGCAGCGGCAACAGCTGCTCCGCGGTAGTGCTCATCCCCTCAGCGCCGACAACTCGTCGGGATCCAACGTGCCGTGCCGTTTGTGGATCTGGATCGCCAGTGCCAACAACAGCGCCGTGACGGTCGCCTGGATGACGATGTCGGTCAACGTCATCGCCTGCACGACGGGATCGACAACGCCGGACGGCGGTGGCGGGTTGGGTCCGGCGAAGATCGGTGGCGCAGCCCCGCGCTGATATCCGATCGCCAACAGCAGCAAATACGTTCCGGACTGGGCCACCGACAGGCACACCACTGCGTGAATCAGGTTGTGGCTGCGGATGATTCCGAATGCGCCGATCAGCACCAACCAGCCGGCGACACAGTACGGGTAGATACTCATGTGCCGGCGCGCCTGGCGACAGTGATCTCCTGGGCCAGGAATTGGGCCAGTAACACGGTCATTCCGCAAGTAACTTCTATACCGACGGCGAGGTTGAGCAGCACTACCGAGCCGGACGACAGCAGGTTGCCGATGGCCCCTGTCGGCAGCAGGTTGAGGAAAAACACACCGCCGACGATCATCCCGGCCAGCCCGATCGCCACGAACGTCGCCGCACCCAGCGCTTCCCCGATGTCGAAGACATTGACCGGACGCAGCCGATCCAGTGCCCGGAAGCTGCCGGTGATGTAGAGCAGGTGTAAACCCGCGGCCAGCACCACCCCACCCTGAAATCCGCCACCCGGGGTGAGATGCCCGTGCACGATGATGTCGATACCCACCGCGATTGTCAGCGGGAGCATGAGATAGCCGACCAGCCGCGTCGCGTCCAGCGCGGTGGCGCCCCCCGGCGCGTTGTATTCACGTTCCTCGGTCGCCGGGCGCAGCAGTGCCATCACACCGGTCACCGAACCCAGCAAGATAGTCTGCTCGCCCAGCGTGTCCAACGTGCGCTGGTCGAAGTTGACCGAAGCGACGACGTTCGCGGTTGCCCGTGAAATCGCCGCCGGCACAGCCAAATCCCGATACAAATGGGAGGCCCCTCCGAAGGCCGGCAACTGCCCGATAGCCTGCCACAGCAACACCGCCAGCCCGGCAGCCCCGGCCAGAAACAGCGCGGTGCGCAGGGCGCGATTCACCGGCCGTCCCCGTGCGTGCGCTCGTCGCTGTGCCGCAGTACTGCCCGGAAGGTCAGCATGACCATCAGCGGAACCACGATGCCGCCGATAGCCAATTGCGACAACGCGACATCGGGTGCCTGCAGCACTACGAAGAGCATGGTGAGGGCGAGCCCGAACACCGACAGGGGTATGGCCTGGCGTTCAGGCCGGCCGGTCAGCGCGACAACCGTTCCGGCTATACCGGTCAACGTCACCAACACCAGGATCAGTGGGGTCATGACGGCGAGCTTTCGTCGACCAGGCCCTCGTGCTGTGCCGCCAGCCGAGCCGTCGCCGCCGAGACCACTGGGGCGCTGAGCATGGTGAAGAAAACCGTCACCGCGATCATCGCCGACGCCTCGGTCCAGCCCTGCGAAACCATCAGCCCCACACCGATCAACGGGGCACCGAACGATGTCGTGGCGGTCAGCAGGTGCAGCCGGTCGAACACCCGCGGCACCGCTGCCGCGACCACCGCACAAAACACCATAACTGCGACGCCGGCGAAGACCACGCACCAGGCGATCACGGTTTGCCCGCCAGTAGCCGGGTGAACACCAATGTGGCGGGCAACGTCACCAGTGCCAACACCAACGAGACAATCAGATCCGAATTCCGTTGCCAAGCAACGGCAATCACCATCACCGTCATTACTGCAGCGACGCTCGCGAACTCCAAGCCGACCAGCCGGTCGTGCGGTTGGCCGCGAGACACGATAAACGTGCCCGGCAAAAACACCCCTGTCAGCAACAGCAGCGCCGCGATCTCACCGAAGTTCACCGCTTCACCACCGTCTCCAGCCGGCCGGGCCCCGGTCGAACCCGGTGCAGCATCAGCACGCCGTCGTGCGAATCGCAGTCGAGCACAACGGTTCCCGGCGTAGTTGCGAAAGCCAGCACAGCGAGCGCGCGCCGTCCGGCCGCCAACCGTTCAGGTTCGGCCGGTAAATTCACGACGCTGATCACGCCGCGGCGGCGAGGACCCAGCAGATACTTCCACACCTGGACGGTTTGAATCGGCACGTCGCGCAACACCGTTGCCGCCCACCGCAGCCAACCGATCCGGAATCGCCAATGCCCGTCATTGGCGCGGCGGGCCGCCCGTGCCGCCACCGCACATGGCAGCGTGCACATCGCGGCGAGCGCGATTTCGGCGGCGGTGAACGATGTCAGCGTCACCAGCCAGGCAACCGTGGTCAGAACCCACCACAGCAGGATCTCGGTCAGGGCCTTGAGGGCCTGGCCAACCCGGCTGTTCTCACCGGCCCCGGACACCATGGAGGTTGATCATTCTTTCTCCGCCGACTGCTGGGCCATCGCGTAGGCCAGCTGGAGAAAGTCGGCACCGGCCAGCGCGGTGAAACTGCCGGCGATCAAACGGGTGAATCGGGGCGCGAATATCAGCCCGATGACAAACGCAGTGGCCACCCACATGTCCAGGCAGAACGGGCAGGTCAACAGCTCGCCCAGGCTGTGCCGCAACTGGCTGGAGCGCCGAGTCTCCTCCTGCACCTCGGCCGGACCCCCGGTGCCGGCATAGTGCGCGAACGGTGCCCGCAGCGGGCTGGTCACCGCGTCTTTGCTCAGGGTGCGCGACAACTTGTGGGTGCCACACATCACCGTGATCAGATCCTGAGTCCGCCATCGCTCGGGCAGTTTGCGCCCGGTGAGCGCGGCGAGCACCGCGGTGAGCGCGACCACGGTGCTGTAAATGACGAGGACGGCCAGGTAACCGGCCAATGGTCGCGGGTTGTCGCCGCGGTACGCGTCTGCCTCTTCGCGGGCTTCCTGCTGTGCCCGCTTGGCCATGTCCGTCACGTCGCCCACTGCCGCTCCTCGGGTCGGGTTCAGCAAGGCGGTTACCCGGTGTCGCGGCCATGCAATCCACGGGCGATCCACGAGGAGAAACCCGACGCGTCATTTGGCCGCAGGGTGGGTATTCACTGTCGGCTGATTGCCGATGAAAGGACTGCTCGTATGGCCCGACCCACCCGCTCTATCGCCGAGGAACCCGCGGTCTTGTTCGATGTCGACGGCACGCTGGTGGATTCCAACTTCCACCATGTGGTCGCCTGGCATCGCGCGTTTCTCGACGTGGACAAGGAGGTGCCCTGCTGGCGGATCCTGGGCCTCATCGGCCGATCCGGCTCCGAACTCGTCCAAATCCTGCTTGGCGACGAGATGGCCGACGCGGTGGGCGACCAGGTCAAGAAGCTGCACACCCGGTATTTCCTGGAAAGCAGATCGACGTTGCGGCGGTTGCCCGGCGCCCGCGAACTGCTGGAAACCGTTGCGGACAAAGAGTGGCGGGCGGTCCTGGCGACCTCAGCGGGCGAAGAAGAGCTGGCCGTGCTGCGCGATGTGCTCGACGCCGAAGACCTGATCTGCGCGGTGACGTCGGCCGCCGACACCGACCGGGCCAAGCCGCACCCAGACATCGTCGCCACAGCGCTGGAATGCATCGATGCTCAACCGTCGCAAGCGATCTTCCTCGGCGACACCGTGTGGGACGTGCAGGCCGGCCGGCGCGCCGGCGTTGCGACCGCAGCCGTGCTCAGCGGCGGGATCGCCCGCGAGGCACTAGAACATGCCGGGGCGGCGGCGATCTACGCCGGCCCACTCGACGTCCGGGCCCACCTCGAGAAGTTCAGCCAGCTGCTGCGGTTGTCCGCTCCGGCGGCTTAGCCGAGATGCGCGGACAGCAGCCACGCCGCCAGCGACACACGCCCGTTGCCCTCGTCGCGCAGGTCCACCACCGGGAACTGCTCGGACGGGGCGCCGGGGAAGTTGGCGTGAATGCGGGCCGGGCGGATTTCGTCGATCACCCAGTACTTGGACACCACCTCGCGTAGCTCGTCCTCGGTGACCGGGTTGGCCGGGCTTTCCGGCATCCCCGCGCGGTCGAAGACCAGGACGTAATAGCGGGCTTTCGGCGCGGCGGCGCGGACGATCGACTGTTGGTAGCCGTCGCGCAGCTCCACCGGCATCGAGTGAAACAGCGTGCTGTCGACGATGGTGTCGAACCGGCCGCCGCAGCCGGGCGGCCAGCTGGTGAAGTCAGAGATGTCGGCGACCGCGAAGGTCGCGTTGGTCAGCCCCCGCTTGGCCGCTTCGGCCTTGGCGAACTCGATGGCGGTGGGCGACGCGTCCAGCCCGACCGTGTTGTGGCCCAAGGCCGCCAGATGCAACGACAGCGCCGCCTCCCCGCAGCCGGCGTCGAGAACGTCACCGTGGATCTTGCCCGCCTCGATCAGTGCCGCGATCTCCGGTTGCGGCTCCCCGATGCTCCACGGCGGGCGGACGCCGATCCCGAACTGAGCTGCTTCACCGCGGTAGGCCGGATCGAAGTCGAAGTCGAATTCCTGCGTTTCAGTCATGCCGCCCTGTATATCAAGATGATTGATATATGTCAAGATACTTGATGTGGGCCAGGTCAACGACGCTCCGCTCGGCTATCTGCTGCACCGGGTCGCCGCTGCGCTACGCCCAGAGGTATCGGCAGCGCTGCGACCGATTGGCCTGTCGCTCGCCGAATTCGTTTGTATGCGAATACTTTCGATGTACCCGGGGATGTCCAGTGCCGAGCTGGCCCGGCACGCCAACGTCACGCCGCAGGCGATGAACACCGTGTTGCGCAGGCTCGAGGAGCTCGGCGCGGTCACGCGCCCCGCGTCGGTACCGTCCGGTCGTGCACTGCCGGCCACGCTGAGCTCATCGGGGCGGGCGTTGCTCAAGCGGGCCGAGGCCGCGGTGCACGAAGCCGACGCGCGGATCCTGAGCAAGCTGTCGGCCGCCGAGCAGCACGAGTTCAAACGGATGCTGGCAGAGCTGGGAACGGGCTAACGCGTCGAGCGTGAACCTGGCTTCACTGTCGGCATCGAGCGTGAAGCTAGCCTCACTTTCGGCGGAGAGCTGGGCGGAAAGCTAGGCGGCGCTGTCTTGGATGCGGACCCATGGCCGCGCTTCTTCGAGCTCGTAGGCCAGTTCCAGCAGCCGGGCCTCTTGCCCGATGTCGGCCGAGAACATCATGCCCACCGGAAGGCCGTCCGCCGACTGGGCCAGCGGCAGCGAGATCGCGGGTTCGCCGGTGACGTTGTGCAGTGGCGTGTAGGCCACCCAATCCTTGAGTCGGTCCATGACCTGCTCGTACTCGGCGGTCGGGTCGAGATGGCCGATGGGTGGCGGCGGATCGGCCAGCGTCGGGGTAAGCACGACGTCGTAGGTCTGGGCCAACCGCGCAGTGTGTCGCCGTACACCCCGTAACCGCATCACCGCCAGCGGCAGCCGGTGCAGGTTGCGGCGGGCGTGGCGAGCCAACCCCAACGTCAGGTTGTCCAGCCGTGCGCGATCGAAATCGGCGAACTCGCGACGACTGACCTGAATTTGACCGAACGCCAACAGCGCCCAGTACGACACGAAGTCGGTGACGAAATTCGAAGGCACCGGAGGTTTTTCGAGCTGCTCGACGTGGTGGCCGAGCTCTTCGAGCAGGCCCGCGGTTTTCAACGTCAACTCACGCAGTTCGCGGCTGCACTCTCGCTGGATCGAGCGGGTGATCACGGCGACTTTCAGCCGTTGCTTACCGGGCCCCTGCACGTCGCCGATCGGGGGTAATTTTCGGACAGGCCAAATGCGTTCCGCTTCCCGGAAAAACGCGGCGGTGTCCCGTACCGACCGGGTGACGACCCCGTTGGTGACCAGGCGTATCGGCATCTTGCGCATGTCCTTGTCCAGCGGCAGCCGACCACGCGATGGTTTGAGGCCGACAAGTCCGTTGCAAGCCGCGGGAATTCGGATCGATCCGCCGCCGTCGTTGGCGTGGGCGATCGGTACCGCACCCGCTGCGACGAACGCACCGGATCCCGACGACGAGGCGCCGGCGGTGTGGTCGGTGTTCCACGGGTTGCGGACCGGTCCGATCCGGGGATGCTCGGCCGAGCCGCTGAAGCCGTATTCCGACATCTGCGTCTTGCCTACTGCCGTCAGGCCGGAGCCGAGGAGGACCCGGGTGAAGTCGCCATCGGCGGGAGCCGGCCGCGGTGTCCACGCGTCGGTTCCGTGCATCGTGGGCATCCCGGCCACATCGGTGTTGTCCTTGACGAACGTCGGCACCCCGGCGAAAAAGCCCGCGCCGGACGGCTTTGACGCCTCGGCGCGGGCCCGGTCGAACGCCCGATACGCCAAGCCGTTCAGCGCCGGGTTGACAGCTTCGATACGAGCGATCGCGGCGTCGACGACCTCGGCCGGGGAGACCTTGCCGGACTTGATGGCCTGCGCGAGCGCGACCGCGTCGAAGTCACCGAGAGCGTCGTCACCGAAGGCGTGTACATGTCGCATGGGTCGAAACTATTCGATTTCGGCCCGGCCGTGTGGCGCTCGGTGACGATTGCCGTGCCGGCGATCGCCGCTAGGCCTGTCCCACCTCGAAACGCACAAACCGCGTCACGGTGATGCCGGCCTCGTCGAGCAGCGCCTTGACGGTCTTCTTGCTGTCGGACACCGACGGCTGCTCGAGCAGCACGACGTCCTTGAAGAAGCCGTTGACGCGGCCCTCGACGATCTTGGGCAACGCCTGTTCGGGTTTGCCCTCGTTCTTGGCGGTCTCTTCGGCGATGCGCCGTTCGTTGGCCACCACGTCCTCGGGCACGTCGTCGCGGGTCAGGTAACGAGCCTTGAGCGCGGCGATCTGCAGCGCGACCGCGTGCGCGGCCTCCTGGTCGGTGCCGCTGTATTCGACTAGCACGCCGACGGCCGGCGGCAGATCCGCCGACCGCTTGTGCAGATAGGTCTCCACGGTGCCGTCCAGGAACGCAACGCGGCGCAGCTCGAGCTTCTCGCCGATCTTGGCCGACAACTCGGCGATCGCCTGCTCGACGGTCTTGTCACCGACTTTGACAGCTTTGAGCGCGTCGACGTCGGCGGCCTTCGATGATGCCGCAGCCCCGACGATCTGGTCGGCGAGCTGCTGGAATTCGGCACTCTTGGCGACGAAGTCGGTCTCGGAGTTCAACTCGATCAACGCGCCGTCCTTGGCGGCGACCAGGCCTTCCGCGGTGGCCCGCTCAGCGCGCTTGCCGACGTCCTTGGCGCCCTTGATGCGCAGCGCCTCGACGGCCTTGTCGAAGTCCCCGTCGGATTCGGCCAACGCATTCTTGCAGTCGAGCATCCCGGCGCCGGTGAGCTCGCGAAGCCGCTTGACGTCGGCAGCGGTGTAGTTTGCCATCTCAGCCTTCCGTGTTGGTCGTATCGGTCTGCGCACCGGGCGCGGCCGGGGCATCGCCGGCGGGGGCCGTGGCGGCGGCGAGCAGCTCCTGCTCCCACTCGGCCAGCGGTTCGGCGGCTTCGGCTTCCGGCTTGCCGTCGCCGCGGCCCAGACCGGCGCGGGCCTGCAGGCCCTCGGCCACCGCCGAGGCGATCACCTTGGTCAGCAGCGCCGCCGAGCGGATCGCGTCGTCGTTGCCCGGGATCGGGTAGTCGACTTCGTCGGGGTCGCAGTTGGTGTCCAGGATCGCGATCACCGGGATGCCCAGCTTGCGGGCCTCGCCGACGGCGATGTGTTCCTTGTTGGTGTCGACGACCCAGATCGCCGACGGCACCTTGTTCATGTCCCGGATACCGCCGAGGCTGCGCTCCAGCTTGTTCTTTTCTCGAGTCAGCCCGAGGATCTCTTTTTTGGTGCGGCCCTCGAAGCCACCGGTCTGCTCCATCGCCTCGAGCTCTTTGAGGCGCTGCAACCGCTTGTGCACCGTGGAGAAGTTGGTCAGCATGCCGCCCAGCCAGCGCTGGTTCACGTAGGGCATGCCGACGCGGATGGCCTCGGCGGCAATGGACTCCTGCGCCTGCTTTTTGGTGCCGACGAACAAGATGGTGCCGCCGTGGGCGACGGTCTCCTTGACGAACTCGTACGCCTTGTCGATGAACGTCAGCGTCTGCTGCAGGTCGATGATGTAGATGCCGTTGCGGTCGGTGAAGATGAACCGCTTCATCTTGGGATTCCAGCGACGGGTCTGATGCCCGAAGTGGGTGCCGCTGTCAAGCAGCTGCTTCATGGTTACAACAGCCATGTGTATGCCTTTGTCGTCGGTTGTCGCCCGGCGACGGGTGAAGCCGGGCCCTGGTGTCCACGGGATACCGGCCCGGCTAAGCAATGCTTTAAACGGGACCGCGCGGCATCCGTCGGCTGTAGACACGCGAAGTCAGCCCGCTCTAAAGCGAGCTGCGTGCACGAGTTTACACGGTTCAAGCAGGTGCTTTGTCCACAGACCGGCTGGCGGGCCGGCCCGCTGCGCGCTGGACTGGCCCGATGCGGATCTTCGCAGTGCTCCTGGTCATGGTGTGCTGTGCTGCCCCGGCGGCGGCCGACGATGCGCGTCTGGACTGGCCGATGCGGCCGCCCCCGGCCGTTGTGCGCGGCTTCGATGCGCCCTCGCCAGATTGGCACCCGGGCCATCGAGGCGTTGACCTGGCCGGACGGGCCGGTCAGCCGGTGTACGCCGCGGGCAGCGCGACGGTGGTGTTCGCCGGGCTTTCCGGCGGGCGACCGGTGGTGTCGCTGGCCCATCCGGGCGGACTGCGCACCAGCTACCAGCCGGTGCGGGCCGCGGTGCAGGCGGGTCAGCAGGTGACCAGCGCGACGGTGATCGGCGAACTGCTGGCCGGCCACCCCGGCTGTGGCACAGCGGCCTGCCTGCACTGGGGCGCCATGTGGGGCCCGGCGTCGCGCGCGGACTACGTCGACCCGCTCGGTCTGCTCGCGTCGACGCCGATCCGGCTCAAGCCGCTGCGCGGCTAGGGCGAGCGGTCAGGCCCGCGGGTGAGCCTGGTCGTGCACCTTGCGCAGCCGGGCGACGGTGACGTGGGTGTAGAGCTGAGTGGTAGCCAGACTCGAGTGCCCGAGCAGCTCTTGCACCACACGCAGGTCCGCCCCGCCTTCGAGCAGGTGGGTGGCGGCGCTGTGCCGAAGCCCGTGCGGGCCTATGTCGGGCGCACCGTCGACCGCGGCCATGGTCTGATGCACGACGGTGCGGGCCTGGCGCACGTCGAGGCGCCGCCCGCGAGCACCCAACAGCAGCGCCGGCCCGGACTCCGCGGTGGCCAGTTCGGGACGCCCGTGGGCCAGCCACGCCTCGAGCGCGTCGGCGGCGGGCCCGCCAAAGGGCGCGGTGCGCTGCTTGTCGCCCTTGCCCAGCACCCGCAGCAGCCGATTGCCGGTGTCGACGTCGTCGATGTCCAGGCCGCACAGTTCGCTGACCCGGATGCCGGTGGCATACAGCAGCTCGACGATCAGCCGGTCGCGCAGCGCCAGCGGATCGCCTTGCTGCGAACCGGATTTCGCGGCTGCCATGGCGGCCAGCGCCTGGTCTTGGCGCAGCACCGCCGGCAGCGTGCGACGCGCTTTGGGCAGCTGCAGCCGCACGGCCGGGTCGGTGTCCAACAGGCCCTGTCGCACCGCCCACGCGGTGAACGCCTTGACCGCCGAGGTGCGCCGCGCCAGCGTCGTGCGGGCCGCACCGGCGCCGGCTTGCGCCGCCAGCCAGGACCGCAGCAGCGGCAGGTTCAGCCCCCGCAGGCCGGCGCCGGGCGCGTGTTCGTCGAGGAAGGCGAACAGCGAGCGCAGATCGCCCAGATAGGCGCGGCGGGTGTGTTCCGAGCGGCCGCGCTGCAGCGCCAGGTAGTCGTCGAACTGTTCGAGGATGGCCTGCACTCCCCCACGGTGGCAGACGCCGGGCCCGCGGCTCAGGTGACGCGCCGCAGCGCGTCGCGATCCAGATCGCCCAGCGTCGGATACCCGTCGACGGCCATGATCAGGTCGGTCTCGGCCAGCAGTGCGCGCAGCACATGGACGATGCCGTCGGCGCCGCCGAGCGCCAGTCCGTAGGCGTAGGGCCGGCCGATGCCGACCGCCGTCGCGCCCAGGGCCAGCGCTTTGACGATGTCGGCGCCGCTGCGAACGCCCGAGTCGAACAGCACCGGCAGTCCATCTGCGGCGTCGACGACCTCCGCCAGGCAGTCCAGCGCCGGCAGGCCGCCGTTGGCCTGCCGGCCGCCGTGGTTGGAGCAGTAGATGCCGTCGACGCCGCCGTCCTTGGCGCGGCGGGCGTCCTCGGGATGGCAGATGCCTTTGACGATCAGCGGCAGGCTGGTCAGCGAGCGCAGCCACGGCAGGTCATCCCAGGTCAGGGAATGTCCGAAGACCTGTACCCAGCGCAGCACGACGGCCTGGATGTCGTCTTCCGGCGCCTGCTGCAGGCCGGCCCGGAATACCGGATCGCTGGTGTAGTTGCTCAGGCAATGGCCGCGCAGCTGCGGGAAGTTGGCGGTGGACAGATCGCGTGGCCGCCAGCCGGGCACCCAGGTGTCGAGGGTGACGATGATGCCGCGGTAGCCGGCCGCCTCGGCGCGATGGACCAGGCTGGCGGCAAGTTCCCGGTCGTTGGGTGTGTACAGCTGGAAAAACCCTGGCGTGTCGCCGAATTCGGCGGCGACATCTTCGAGCGGGTCGGCGGTCAAGGTGGAGACGACCATCGGTACGCCGGTGCGGGCGGCCGCGCGGGCGGACGCCAGATCGCCGTGGCCGTCCTGAGCGCAGATACCGATGACCCCGATCGGCGCCATGAATATCGGTGCGGGCAGCGTCATTCCGAACAGTTCGACCGACAGGTCGCGTTCGGTGGCACCGACGAACATCCGCGGGATCAGCCCCCATCGCTCGAACGCCTCGCAATTGGCCCGCTGGGTGCGTTCGTCGCCGGCGCCGCCGGCCACATACGACCATACCGACGGCGGCATGGCGGCCTGTGCCTTGGCTTCCAACTCGCCGAATGCCATCGGCAGTGACGGCTGTACGCCGGACAGGCCCTGCAGGTAGATCTCGAACTGATAGTTCCCGTATGCCATGCAGTGAGGATGCCAGGTCAGCCGGCTGCCTCAGCCTCGGCGAGTTCCTTTTTCCACTGCCGGAACATCTCCTCGGTGCGGCCGCGACGCCAATAACCGGAGATCGACGCCCATTTCGCGTCGACTTCGCGGTCCTTTCGGATGTAGGGCCGCAGGTTGTGCATGACGGTCTGGGCCTCGCCGTGGATGAACGCGTGCACCTGCCCGGGTAGCCATTGGGTCGTGGTGACGGCCTCGATCAACGGGGCATGATCGCCGGCGCGGTCCTCGCCCACCAGGTCGGCGCGCCCGCCGCGGTAGATCCAGTTCACCGCCACGCCTTCCGGGGCTTTCAGCGGGATTTCGTGCTCGGGGCCGGCGATCTCGATGAAGGCCTTGCCGACGGCATCATCGGGTAGCGCTTCCAGCGCCACACTGATCGCCGGCAACGCCGATTCGTCGCCGGCGAACAGGTGCCAGTCGGCTGCCGGATCCGGGGCATACGCCCCGCTGGGACCCATCAAGTAGGCCGGCTGGCCGGGTTCGGCGGCGCCGGCCCATCGCCCGGCGGTGCCGTGTTCGCCGTGTACGACGATGTCGATGGCGATCTGCCGGGCGGCGCGGTCGACGCGGCGCACGGTCATGGTGCGGATGACCGGCTTTCGTTCGGATGGCAGCTCGGCGAAGCTGTCCAGCGTCAGCGGCTGCGGCAGCTCGGTCACATCGACGTCGTCGGCGATGAACACCAGCTTGACGTAGGAGTCGGTGAACTCGCTGGGCTTGAAGGTGTCGAAGCCTGCACCGCCGAGCACCACCCGGACCATGTGCGGCGTAAGTTCCTCGCTGCTTACCACTTCGAAGGTGTGCACTGGTCGACCGGCCACGTCGTCGACTATACGGTCACCGTTTTCGCGTCCGGACGATGCGCCATCGGCCATCCTCGCGTTCGGCTAACCCGGCGACTTCCAACATCGTCAACGGACCGAACACCTTCGCCGGCGCCAGCCCGGCGGCGACGGCGATCTCATCGACCGTCGCCAGTCCACGGCCGGGCAGCGCTTCATACACCTGCCGCTCAGCGTCGCTGAGCCCGTCCAGCGGCGTGGTTGGTCGGGATGGTTCGGCGGCCAACTCGCCGATGCGGCCTACGAGTTCAACGATGTCTGCGGCGCGGGTGATCACCTCGGCGCCGTCGCGCAACAGGACGTGGCAGCCCGTCGATGCCGACGATGTCACCGGCCCCGGCACCGCCCCCACCACCCGGCCCAGCGCCCGGGCCCATGCGGCGGTGTTCGCCGCGCCGCTGCGCAGACCGGCTTCCACCACGATCGCCGCGCCCGCAAGCGCCGCCACCAAACGGTTGCGGGTCAAGAACCGGTGCCGCGCCGGCCGCACACCGGGTGGATATTCGGTGACCAGCAGCCCGTGCCCGCCGATTCGATGGAGCAACGCGGAATGCCCTGCGGGATAAGGGATGTCGATACCACCGGCCAGCACGCCGACGGTTGTCCCATCCGCGGCGAGCGCGGCGCGATGCGCCGCACCGTCAATGCCGTAGGCCGCGCCGGAGACCACCGCCACGTCGTGTTCGACCAGCCCGGTGGCCAGGTCGGCCGCAATGTGCTCGCCGTACGCGGTGGAGGCCCGGGTGCCGACCACGGCGGCCGCCCGCTGGGTGAGGTCGTCGAGCCGTTCCGGGCCGACGGCCCACAACACCATCGGTGGCCTGCCCTGCGGTCTGCTCGCGGCGCCGACGCTGGTGAACGCGGTGAAGGCCAGCACCGGCCATTCGTCGTCCTCCGGCGTGATCAACCGCCCACCCCGACGGTGCAGCAAGTCGAGATCTTCTGCGGCACGGTCGATGTCGCGGCGTGCCTCGGTGTGTCGCGCCAGGGCGTCGTCGACGTGACCTCGGCGCACCATCTCGGCGGCTTCCGTCGGTCCCACCCGATCGACCAGGGCGGCCAGTTCCGCGCACGGCGCTTCGGCCACCCGGGACAGATACGCCCACGCTCGTGACGTCGCGTCGCTCATCGGGCCGTCCCGGCTTGGCGGAAGCTCAACGCGGTGGCCACCTCGTCAAGGCCGGGCGAGGTTCGCCCCGCCAGATCGGCCAGTGTCCAGGCGACTCGCAACGTGCGATCGAGGCCGCGAATGCTCAGCAGGCCGCGGTCCAGTGCTGTGCGCAACGGCTGCATTACGGCGTTGCCCAGCCGGAACTTTCGCCGTAGCAGCGGCCCGCTGACTTCCGCGTTGGTCGCAAAGCCGTGTGCTCGCCATCGCTCGGCGGCGGCGGCGCGCGCGGCTGCCACTCTTTCGCGTACCCGCGCCGTCGACTCGGCCTCAGTGACCGACAGAGCGCTCTTACGCACGGGATCCATTTCGACCCGCAGATCGACACGATCCAGCAGCGGTCCGGATAACCGCCCCAGGTAGCGGCGTTTTGCCGCGGCCTTACAGATGCAGTCGCGCGGGTCGGCCGGTGCGCACGGACACGGGTTGGCCGCCATCACCAATTGGAAGCGGGCCGGGTACCGCGCCACCCCGTCGCGGCGGGCAAGCCGAATTTCGCCGTCTTCCAACGGTGTTCGCAGTGCCTCCAAAGCGCTGACACCGATCTCGGCGCACTCGTCGAGAAACAGCACCCCGCGGTGGGCGCGGCTCACGGCGCCGGGCCGAGCCAGCCCAGATCCGCCACCGACGAGTGCGGCGACGCTGGAGCTGTGATGCGGCGCCACAAACGGTGGCCTGGTAATCAACGGGGTGTCGTCCGATAGCAAGCCGGCCACCGAATGGATGGCGGTGACCTCCAGCGACTCGCTCTCCGACAGGGGCGGCAACAGGCCTGGCAGACGCTGCGCGAGCATGGTTTTGCCTACTCCCGGCGGGCCGGTCAACATCACATGGTGTGCCCCTGCGGCGGCGACTTCGATTGCGAATCGGGCTTGGGCCTGTCCCACGACATCGGCTAGGTCCGCCGACGGCTCCACCGTCGGGACAGCGCCGGTGATCCGCTCGGCCAGCCGGGCCGATCCGCCGAGCCATGCCCGCAACTGGCGGAGCGTCCGCACTCCCCACACCTCGATACCGTCGACCAGGCTGGCTTCGGCCAGGTTCTCCACCGGCACCACCACCGTCGGCCAGCCCTCGCCTTTGGCCGCGAGCACAGCCGGCAACACACCGCGGACCGGGCGGACGCGACCGTCCAGCGCCAACTCGCCCAGCAACACCGCCGTCTCCAGGCGGCGCCAGGGCGTTCTTCGCCGAGCCGACAACACGGCCGCGGCCAGCGCGATGTCATAAACCGAGCCCACCTTCGGCAGGGTGGCCGGCGACAGCGCCAGCGTGAGCCGGGCCTGCGGCCAGTCGTCGCCGCAGTTGGTGATCGCCGCGCGGACCCGGTCGCGGGACTCCTGTAACGCAGCGTCGGGCAGGCCGACCAGATGCACTCCCGGCAGACCCGAGGTGATGTGGGCCTCGATCTCCACGATCTGGCCGTCGAGACCGCGCACGGCGACCGAGAATGCCCGCCCCAGCGCCATCAGCCGACCCCCTGGACATGGCTGATCTCCGGGGTGCGGCGCCGGCCGATCCGCACGCCGATGACATCGATCCGGATCGCCGCCCAGCGCCGGTCCTGACTGGCCAGCCACGCTGCGGCGAGTCGGCGCAGCCGGCGCACCTTCTGCTCGGTCACCGCGTAGGCCAGGCCGCCGAAGCCGTCCCCGGTGCGGGTTTTGACTTCGACGAACACCACGGTGTTCGCGGCGGGGTCAACGGCGATCAGGTCAAGCTCGCCGTAGCGGCATCGCCAGTTACGCGTCAAGATCTGCAGCCCGAGCCTGCCCAGGTGCTCGGCGGCCAGCTGTTCGCCGAGTGCGCCCAGTTCGGCTCGCGTCAACGTCGTCATGGGCACACCCTGCGCGGGTGCGCCGACATAGCCGGTCCGTCATCAGGCCGCGGCGGCCAGTTATCCCCAATTGAACATTGATTCACAATCCCCGCGATTCACTGATTGATTGCGCGCTTAGCACTGCGCGACGTAGCATCGCCGAAAGGCGATGAAGCTCGCCTTAACCGCCGCACCTGGCTGATGGCTTCTACCCGTTGTCAACGGTGTAGGAGGGCGGGCAGCGGCGAATGAATCACCATTCCAACACCTTTCCCCGACATTCTGCGTTGAACGTTCCTGAAGCGCAGCGTGTTATATCCACGCGCGCTCCGCCACGAGATGCGTTGCAACCCAACACCTCGCCCAGATGTCTTCGAGAAAGGATCAACGATGTCTTTCGTAACTGCTCAGCCGGAAATGCTGACTGCGGCAGCGGCAAGCCTGCAGGCCATCGGCTCCGCGATGAACGCCCACAATGCCGCTGCAGCCGCCCCTACGACCGGGGTGGTTCCCGCGGCCGCCGATGAGGTGTCAGCGCTAACCGCAACGCAGTTCGCCGCGCATGCCCAGATGTATCAAGCCGTAAGCGCGCAAGCCGCTGCGATTCACGAGATGTTCGTCAGCACCTTGTTGACCAGCGCTGCATCGTATGCGACCACCGAGGCCGCCAACGCGGCAGCAACAGGCTGACACGGGAACAGCGGATGCTGGACTTTGGGGTCTATCCACCGGAGATCAATTCCGCCAGAATGTATTCCGGGCCAGGCTCGGGGCCGATGGTCGCGGCTGCAACGGCCTGGGATGCGCTGGCAGTCGAGCTGTACTCCACTGCAACGAATTACGAATTAGTCGTCTCCGAGCTGATCGGCACCGGCTGGCGAGGACCGGCGTCGTTGTCGATGGCTGCGGCGGCGAAACCGTTCGTGGCGTGGCTACACGCCACCGCAGCGCAGGCCGAGCAAACCGCCGCCCAAGCCAAGGAGGCCGCAGCAGCGTACGAGCTGGCCTTCGCGATGACGGTTCCGCCACCCGTCATCGCCGCTAACCGCGGCCTGCTAATGACTCTCGTGGCGACCAACTTCTTCGGACAGAACACCCCGGCGATCGCAGCCACCGAGGCGATTTACGCCGAGATGTGGATCCAGGACGCAGTGGCCATGTACGGATATGCGGGATCCTCAGCGGCGGCAAGCCAATTGAGCCCGTTTACCCGACCAAACTCCACCACTAACCAAAATGGGGTGGCGACTCAGTACGGGGCCGTCGCACACGCCACCAGTGCACTGCAGGAGCTCGCTGACCCCACCGCATCGCCGGATC
This sequence comes from Mycobacterium shimoidei, assembly GCA_002101905.1. Taxonomy (GTDB): domain Bacteria; phylum Actinomycetota; class Actinomycetes; order Mycobacteriales; family Mycobacteriaceae; genus Mycobacterium; species Mycobacterium shimoidei. The sequence continues at coordinate 33,948 of LQPU01000050.1, forward strand.
CCCCTTCGCTCATGTCCGCGTACAGCACAGTGCTGACAGTCCCGAAGATTGTGAACACCGTGATGTCGACGAGCAGCGCCGTCACATCCGGGCGCGGCATTTTCATCCAGAATTCGCGGCTGGCGTTTCAGGAGGCTCAGGACGCAGGAAAGGCCGCCGGGCGCCTCGTGTCGACCGCTCCGATGCGGTTAGGCGGATCAACGGTGTGGGCGGGAATGGGCCGCTCCATCTCGGTCGGGACGTTGGCAGCCCCGCCCAATTGGGCCATCGCCGCGCCGGAGATCCGAAACGTCGCATTCGCATTGCCCGAGTCCTGCCCTGTCCCTGCTGCCACCACCGAGTCTCTCCTTCCGGGTAGTGCGTTCAGCCAGTCAGTTCTGGGGACCTTATCTCGGTGCGAATTCGACCGTCCTCGCGTGAGGACCAAACCCATCATCGTGCGCACACCGGCAGCAGGTTAGTAACCGCCCATCACTCAGAAAGGTTCTAAGACATGGACTTCGGAACGCTTCCCCCAGAAATCAACTCGGCCAGGATCTATTCCGGCCCTGGCTCGGGTCCCATGCTAGCCGCCGCCTCCGCGTGGGACCAGCTGGCCCACGAGCTGAATTCGTCCGCCGCCGCGTACGGGTTGGTGATCACAGGGCTGACGACAACCGAATGGCAGGGGCCGTCGTCGGCAATGATGGCGACTGCGCTCGCGCCGTATGTGGCATGGATGCACAACACCGCCGCTCAGGCGGAGCAGACCGCCGCCGGGGCCATCGCTGCCGCGGGCGCCTATCAGACAGCACACGCGATGACCGTGCCGCCACCACTGATCGAGGCAAATCGCACGCTGTTGATGTCACTCATCGCGAGCAACTTCTACGGGCAAAACAGCCCGGCGATTGCGGCCACCGAAACCGCCTATGACGAGATGTGGGCACAGGATGCCGCTGCGATGTATGGCTATGCCGCATCGTCGTCGACAGCGACGAGGCTGTCGCCCTTCACCGATCCGCCACGCACCACCGATTCGGCCGGCGTGGCCGCGCAGGCTGCTGCGCTTGCCCAGTCGGCCATAGGCCCGACGCAGGCCGCACCCACCGCGATCTCGCCTGTCGACATACTGACCAACACGACGGCCACCACTAGTGCAATCGCCTCGACCACCAGCGCGTCGTTCTCCGGATCTTCTATCGGGGTGACGAACAATGCGGTGGCGATCAACGCGATGCGCGACGCCGCCCAGGGGATCGGGCCCTTCCTGGCGGGTTCGGCAGGGCCTCTGGCACCGACCGGTCTTGCCGGTATCGGTGCGCCGCTGGTCTCGGCGGGCATGGGTCGAGCCAGCTTGGTCGGCACGCTGTCGGTGCCGCAAACCTGGGCGGCGACCTCCACGCTGCCGACCAGCCCTGCTGCAGCGTTACCGACTGCCGCCGCCGCAGTCGCTCCTGCTGCCTCGACGACAACGCCACCGGGCATGTTCGGCGAAGTGTTATTGGGTACCTTGGCCGGGCGCGGTGTCAGCCATGTGGCGGCAAGGATGCGCAGCAGCGTGATTCCCCGCTCGCCGGCCGCCGGTTGACATAACCCTAACTGCCGCGATTGCCGGGTATACCGTGGGTCGGTGGCAAACGACGCGGAATCCGGCGCTGGCGAAGCAAGCCAGCAGGTGAAAGCCGATCCTGCGACGGTGTTCGCCGCGTTGGCCGAAATCATCTACCAGGGGACCGATCCCCGCGAGGTGTACGCGGCCATCTGCGTCGCGGCCACCCTGACCGTCTCCGGCTGTGACCACGCCAGCCTGCTGACCCGCGAGGGCGATCGCTACGTCACCGTCGGCGCCAGCGACCGGATCGCGCGGCACGTCGACGACCTGGAACGCGCGGTCGGCGACGGCCCGTGCGTCGACGCCATTGAGGAGGAGACACCCCAGATCGAGACGGACCTGACCACGCCGGGTCAATGGCCCAAACTGGCGGCTCGCCTCCTCGCCGAGACCCCGGTGCGCGGGGTGATGGGTTTTCGGCTGTTGGTCGATCGCCACAAGATGGGTGCGCTCAACTTGTTCAGCGACACTCCGAACTGCTTCGATACCGAATCAGCAGGCCAGGCCATCGTCCTGGCGTCGTTCGCCAGTGTGGCCATCAATGCGATTGCGCATGGAGAAGACGCCGCCACCCTGCGCCGCGGCCTGCTGTCCAACCGCGAGATCGGCAAGGCCGTCGGCATGCTGATGCTGCTGCACAACGTTTCCGAGGACGAAGCGTTCGGTGTGCTGCGGCGATACTCCCAGGAGCTGAACATCAAACTCGCCGACGTGGCCCGCACCGTCATCGAGCATCGAGGGGACTTCGGCGAGAAGTTTCCGCTGGACAATTGAGGGCCATTGCGGCGACCCGTCCTACTCGGGCAGCCGCAACTCCGGCTTCTCGACCTCTTCGATATTGACGTCTTTGAAGGTGACCACCCGCACCTGCTTGACGAACCGCGCCGGCCGGTACATGTCCCACACCCAGGCATCGGCCAGCCGCAGCTCGAAGTAGACCTCTCCGTCGGCGTTGCGCGGCACCATCTCCACGCTGTTGGCCAGATAGAACCGCCGCTCAGTTTCCACGACGTAGCTGAACTGACCCACGATGTCCTTGTATTCGCGGTACAGCGAGAGCTCCATCTCGGTTTCGTACTTTTCGAGATCTTCGGCACTCATCAGCCCAGCCGTCCTTCTGGTTGCTCTGCGTCCATCTTCCCCCACCCGTCCGCGTCAAGCTGAACCGCATCATCGCCCGGCTCGGTTCCATTGCCGGACTCCTCAGCGGGCCACAGGCCCGCATCGTCGCCCGGCTCGGTTCCATTGCCGGACTCCTCAGCGGGCCGGCACTCCGCGATGACCCGGGTGCCCAAGTCGGTGGCGACTCGCCGGACGTTGATAAACGAATAGCGATGCTCAGCGCAGGGCCCCAGTTCGGCCAGCGCCTCCGAATGGGCGGGTGTGCTGTACCCCTTGTGCTCGGCGAAGCCATAGCCCGGATACTCGGCATCCATCGCCACCATCAACCGGTCGCGGCTGACCTTGGCCAGCACACTGGCCGCGGCGATGCAGGCCGCCGCCGCGTCACCCCCGATGACCGGCAGCGAGGGCATGGGCAGGCCCGGTACCCGAAAGCCGTCGCTCAGCACATAGCCCGGGCGCACCGACAGCCCCGCCACCGCTCTGCGCATGCCTTCGATGTTGGCCGCATGCACGCCGCGACGGTCAACTTCGGTGGGCGGGATGAACACGACGTGGTAGGCCAGGGCATACCGACGAATCAGCGGGAAGAGCTTCTCCCGCGCCTTTTCGGTCAACTTCTTTGAATCATCAAGCAGTGCAAGGCTTTCCAGCCGTCCAGGTCCCAGCACGCAGGCCGCGACCACAAGCGGGCCGGCGCAGGCGCCGCGGCCGACCTCATCGACGCCGGCCACCGGCCCGAGGCCGCTGCGGTACAACGCCGACTCGAGCGTGCGCAAGCCGGAGGACTTACGGATTACCGTCCGCGGTGGCCAGGTCGTGGCCATGGTTACTGATTCTGCTGCGGATTCACCGAACGCACACCACCCCACCGCGACGGCGGCCAGACGATGAAACGAGCCTTACCGATCACATTGGACACTGGCACGGTGCCCGACGTCGGATCACCGGTGCACAGCAGCCCCTTCAACGCGTCGGCCGGAACGCTGGTGCAATGTGCGCGCGAATCCGCGGAGTGCGTGCGGTTGTCGCCCATCACCCACAGCCGGCCCTGCGGGACGGTGACGGGACCGAACTCGCTGCCAAGACACGGATAGGCCGCCGGGTCGGCCATCATCGTGGCCTGGTCCAGATACGGCTCGGTCAGCCGCACCCCGTCGACGGTCAGCCCGGTGCTGTGCCGGCACTGCACGGTCTGACCCGCCACCGCGATAACGCGCTTGACCAGGTCATTTTCATCAGGTGGCACGAAACCGATGAACGACAGCGCGTTTTGCATCCAACGGATCACGGGCTGATGCGAGCGGATCGACTTGTACATGACATTCCACGACGGCGGCCCCTTGAACACGATCACGTCGCCGGGCTGCGGTGAGCTGAATCGGTAGCTGATCTTGTCCACCATGATGCGGTCGCCGACGCAGCCCGAGCACCCGTGCAGCGTGGGCTCCATCGATTCCGACGGGATCAGGTAGGGCCGGGCCACAAAGGTCAGCATGAGGTAATACAGCACCACCGCGATCGTCACCAGGATCACGCCTTCGCGCAGCGCGCTGCCCCGCTTGCCCTCCGGCTCTGCCGGGCTCTCTACCGGGCTTTCCTCGGCCTGCGGCTCCGGGGCGGATGAATCGTCGGTCGCGATTTTCGGCTCCGCCGAATCGGAATCCGGCTGGCCCTCGGGTGACGAGTCGGTGGTTTCGGTCACGCGATCAGCGTAGTCAGGGAGCCATCGGCGGCGGCGAGGCCCACGGCAGATTCAACGCGGTCAGCGCTTTTCCTTGATCTTGGCCTTCTTGCCACGCAGCTCCCGCAAGTAGTAGAGCTTGGCGCGACGGACGTCTCCGCGCGTCACGACCTCAATGTGATCGATGTTGGGCGAGTGCACCGGGAAGGTGCGCTCGACGCCGACGCCGTAGCTCTCCTTGCGGACGGTGAACGTCTCCCGAATCCCGCCGCCCTGTCGGCGGAGCACCACACCCTTGAACACCTGGATGCGCTGCTTGTTGCCCTCGATCACCTTGACGTGCACATTGACCGTGTCGCCGGGGCCGAAAGCCGGGAGGTCGTCGCGCAGCGACGCCTTGTCGACGAAGTCCAGCGTATTCATGTCGGGACGCTTCCTTGCGGTTCGCGGCTACGGGTTACGACCTGCGCAGAAAGCACGCTGTGGTCACCGAGCCGATGGGTTCGGGCATTCGAAAGGCGTGTCTCGCAGCGGGCGGCAGCAACTCGGGCGGGCCGACAACCGCGACAGACAACTGGTCAATTGTGCCAGATGCCGCCCACGCAGTGAAATCACACAAAATCGCCGGTGAATGAGACCGCCCCGGCTACGGTGCGCGTGGTAGATATAGACGCGGCTTTGCCACACGAACCGGAAATGCGCACGTTGGTCCTGACGGGTCGGGCGGACGGCGGTTGCGGCAAGCCCGAGGTAGTGGTTGGCAGACCGTGAGGAGACGCATGCTCGCGCGGCACCCGAAGCGGCTCGTCGTGATCGCGGCGGTGCTGGCGATGTTGATAACAGGGTGCGAAGCCAAGGTGTACGGGGCATCCCACAGCAGGTCACCGGAACAGCGGACCGACCGTGTCGCCCCGCTGGTGCAAATGATCATGCCGCCCGATTCCCCGCCCGATTCGCCGCCCGTCGAGCAGGTCTTCGAGCAGGCCGCCGAACAGACCGGCTTGCCCGCCCGCATTCAGCAGGCCACCGAGCAAGCCGCCGCCGACGGCGCAACGATCTCGGTCTCGATATTCGACCGTGCCACCAGGCAGACGTTCTCCAACGGCAACGACCAGCTGATCGGTATCGCGTCGGTGGCCAAACTGTTCATCGCCGACGACCTGCTGTTGCGTGATGCCCAGGGTCTGATCCAGTTGTCAGCCGATGACCGCCAGGCGATCGAGACCATGCTGCGCTCTTCCGACGACAACGCCGCGGAGATTTTCTGGAGCGAGTACGGCGCCGACGCGATCATCACCGAGGTCGCGGGTCGCTATGGCTTGACCTCCACCACTCCGCCCAGCAGCGGGCGCTGGTGGGACACCATGAGCTCGGCGTCGGATCTGATCCGCTACTACGACATGCTGCTCAGCGGATCCGGCGGACTTTCGCGGGAGCGGGGCAACATCATCGTGCAAAACCTGGCTCAGTTCACGGCTACCGGTGTCGACGGCTACCCGCAACGGTTCGGCATTCCGGATGGGCTGGACGCCGAGCCGGTGGCCGTCAAGCAGGGGTGGATGTGCTGCATCGGCAGCGACTGGATGCACCTTTCGACCGGCATCATCGGCTCCGACCAGCGCTACATCATGGTGATCGAGTCGCTACAGCCCTCCGATGACGCGACGGCGCGCACGACCATCACCCAAGCGGTCAAAACGATGTTCCCGCAGGGCCGGATCTAGCCTTCCTCGCTGTCGGGGTTGTGACGACGCCAAAGATCCGGCCGGCGTTCACGGGTACGCTGCAGCGACGCCTGGCGGCGCCACTCGGCGATGCGGGCATGGTCGCCGGACAGCAGAACCTCCGGCACCTCGAGCCCCCGCCAGCTCGGCGGTCTGGTGTAGGACGGCCCCTCCAGCAGGCCCCCTCGTTCGGGGGAATGCGAATCATCTTGGTGCGATGCAGGATTGCCGATCACCTCAGGCAGCAACCGCACCACCGCCTCGATCATCACCAGTGCCGCCGATTCCCCCCCGGGTAGTACGTAGTCCCCGATCGAGACCTCTTCGACCCGCATGCGTCGCGCGGCGTCGTCGACGACTCGTTGATCGATACCCTCGTAGCGCGCACACGCGAACACCAGATGCTCCTCGCCGCTCCAGCGCTGTGCGGTCCGCTGAGTGAACAGCCTGCCCGCGGGGGTCGGGACAACGAGAAGTGAAGCCGGTGAGCAGATTTCATCCAACGCCTCACCCCAGACCGGCGCTCGCATCACCATTCCGGGACCGCCACCATAGGGTGCGTCGTCCACCGAGCGGTGCACATCGTGGGTCCAGCGCCGAAGGTCGTGCACTTCGAGCTCGACCAGACCACTCTCGATTGCCTTGCCCGGCAACGATTGCCGCAGCGGATCCAGATAGGACGGAAAGATGGTTACCACATCAATTTTCATGTTGATGCGCCCTCACCACCCAGCTCGAGCAGACCGTCCGGCGGATCGATTTCCACCACGCGGTCCTCCAGGGACACCGATATCACGATGGCGCCGACGAATGGCACCAGCAGATCGCCGGCATCCTCGCGCCGCACCGATAACAATTCGCCTGCGGCGGTATGCAGCACTTCGGCGATCGTGCCGATATCGCGGCCCGTCGTAGTTCGTACCCGAAGGCCCCTCCAGCTGGTGGTCGTAATAGGTGTCCGGCTCGTCGATGGGAGGCAGGTCCTCAGAGTCGATGACGATCAGGTTGCCTCGCAGCGCGTCGGCGGCGTCGCGGTCGCCGACGCCTTCCAGGCGCACCAGCAGGCGTCCCCCGTGCGCGCGGGCCGTCTCGACGACGTAGCCGCGGCGTCGTCCGTCGCGATCTTTGACCGACACCGTCGCCCCCGGCGCGAACCGGTCCTCGGGGTCGTCGGTGCGGACCTCGACCACGAGCTCGCCGCTAATGCCGTGCGCTTTGACCACACGCCCGACCGCCAGCTCCATCAGAGCTACTGATCGGTGTCCACCACATCGACACGGATGCCGCGCCCACCGATCCCGGCAACCAACGTGCGCAACGCGGTCGCGGTGCGGCCACCACGACCGATCACCTTGCCCAGATCGTCGGGATGAACATGCACTTCCACGGTCCTGCCGCGCCGGCTGGTAACCATGTCCACCCGGACGTCATCGGGATTGTCGACGATTCCGCGGACGAGATGCTCGACGGCGTCGACGACGACGCTACTCATCGCGGTGATCAGCTTTCGGTCGTCGGCTCGGACTGTTCAGACTGCTCGCCGCCCGCACTGGCCTCGGCGGGCTGCTCGACGCTCTCGGCCGGCTCCTCGGCTTTGGCGGCTTCCTCGGCTTTGGCGCCCTTGTCGGATTCGTCGGCTTTCTCGGCTTTCTTCGAGTCAGCAGCCTTCTTGGCCGGCGCTTTCTTCTTCTTCGGGGTCGCAGCTTCTGTGCTGGGCGAGCCCTCGGCAGCGGCCAGTGCCGCGTTGAACAGCTCGAGCTTGCTCGGCTTGGGTTCGCGGACCTTCAACCTGCCCTCAGCGCCGGGCAGCCCTTTGAACTTCTGCCAGTCACCGGTGATCTTGAGCAGCTTGAGGACAGGTTCGGTGGGCTGAGCACCCACCGAAAGCCAATACTGGGCTCGCTCGGAGTCGATCTCGATGAGGCTTGGCTCTTCCTTGGGGTGGTAACGGCCGATGATCTCGATCGCGCGGCCGTCGCGGCGGGTCCGCGCGTCGGCGACGGCGATGCGGTACTGGGGGTTGCGGATCTTGCCAAGCCGGGTGAGCTTGATCTTCACAGCCATGGTTCTGCGACTTCTCCTGTGGGTGTCACGCTGCAATTCAGCGACCGGGGCGGGCTGCCCGGGTCCGGTTTTGCCTCGCGTGTGCAGCCGCCCATTGTGCCAGAACGCGCACGTCGACAAAAAATCCTCAGAATCACGGCTGCCGGTCGAAGCACTTGGTTTCCACGCGCCGACTCATCCGCCAGCCATCCGGGGTGCGCACGAATTCGTCGTCGTACCACAGCCCCAACAAAGTGGTCGATCCAGTCTCGCCGCCGAACACCATCGGGTTGAAGCAAAACGTCCGCGCGGTCGCCGCGTCGCCGTCGATCCGAATAGTCGGCAGCCCGAGCATGTGCGCATAGTTGGCGAAGATCGGCAGCACCTCGGCCAGCCACGGCTTGACCTCCGGGTAGTGCCCGACGATGCCGTCGAATGCGCTGTAATCAATGAATGCGTCCGGCGTGAAAACCCGGTCCAGATCATCGAATTGGCGTGAATCGATCGCGGCGGCGTAGTCCGCCAACAGTTGCTGGATCTCCAACCGGTCGGAGATTTCGGCCTGGCTCAACATGGAAACTGATTCAACACGATGTCTCGGCCGGTTAGGCTGACCGCCCATGCGAAGGCTTTTCGCCGCGATCGCGGCCCTTCTCGCGGTCATCGGATACAGCGCACCAGCGTGGGCCGACAACGTCGTGCAGCCGGTCGGCTCGGTGCCCGTCCCGGACGGACCAGCACAGACCTGGATCGTCGCCGATCTCGATACCGGTCAGGTGCTGGCCGCCCGGGACGAGAATGTGGGTCACCCGCCGGCCAGCACCATCAAAGTGCTGTTGGCGCTGGTCGCGCTCGACGAGCTGAGCCTGGACTCGACCGTCGTCGCCGACGAGGCCGCCACCCACGTCGAGTGCAACTGTGTCGGCATCAAACCCGGCCGCACCTACACCGCCCGTCAGCTGCTCGACGCCGTGCTGCTGGTATCGGGCAACGACGCTGCCAACACGTTGGCGCAGATGCTGGGCGGCGAGGCGGCCGCGGTCGCAAAGATGAACGCCAAGGCGGCCGCGCTGGGCGCGGTGAACACCCACGCGACCACCCCGTCTGGTCTGGACGGGCCTGGTGGTCCGGGCGTGTCGACCGCCCACGATCTAGCCGTGATCTTCCGGGCCGCGCTGGCCAATCCGGTGTTCGCGCAGATCACCGCCCAGCCCTCGGCGACGTTTCCCGGCGACGACGGTGACCACCCGATCATCAACCAGGACGAACTGCTGTCCCGGTATCCGGGTGCGATCGGCGGCAAGACCGGCTTCACCAACGCCGCTCGCAAGACGTTCGTCGGCGCCGCCGCCCGCGGCGGCAGGCGGCTGGTGATCGCCATGATGTACGGGCTGGTCCACCAGGGCGGTCCCAGCTACTGGGATCAGGCGGCGAGCCTGCTGGACTGGGGCTTCGCCCTCAATCCGCAGTCGGCGGTGGGCACGCTTTAGCTCGGTGGGCTAGTCTGCCTATGCCGCAGCATTCTATTGTGCAAGTGTTGCATAAGGGCTTCTGCGGCGTAGCGCCGATATAGTCGACGCTGCCCCATACCGGGTTGAGGTCACAGCCCTTGCCAGCGGCCGACGTTGTGAGCAGGCCGGTAGATGCGTGCAAGGAACGAGGAATCGATGATGGCCGACAACCACCCAGCAGCCGGTATGCCGTCTCAGTCGGGGAAGAACGACTTCGACGTCTCGGAAAAGCGGGTTGATGAGCTGGTGGTGCTGTCGGTGAGCGGGAATGTGGACATGCTCAGCGCACCGTGGCTGACTGAAGCCATCGATGCCGCGCTCGCCAAACGTCCCGCCGGGTTGGTGGTCGACCTTTCTCGGGTCGACTTCCTCGGTTCGGCCGGAATCAGCGTGCTGATGACCACGCACGGCAACATGGGTGACTCAGGCCGGTTTGCCGTGGTTGCCGACGGGCCGGCCACCCATCGGCCGCTCACGTTGCTGGGTCTCAACGAGATCATGTCGCTGCACCGCACGCTCGACGATGCGGTCAGCGAACTTTCCGACCGCTAAGCCTGGGGCGGGGGGTCGATGGCGTACATCTGGTTCAACAGTGTCACCAGCAACTCGATGCGCTGTGCCTCGAGCTCCGGTTGTGGCAGCACCGCGCGCACCAGCGCGGCGCCGTCGAACGTATTGGCCATCACCGCCACCAGGGCAGGGAACACTTCCTCGGGAATGCTCTCGGCGCCGGGCAGCGACCGCGCGGCCTCGTAGATCCTCGAGCTGTACTGCTCGAGAACGATTTGCAATGTGTCCTTGAGCTTTTCGTCGGTGCGGGCAGCGACCATGAGCTCATACATCACCGTGTTGGTGGAGTTCGCGGTCAGATCGCGCAGGATGGTCAGCGCGGCCTTGAGAACCAGCTCATCTGCCGGTATTTCGGCGACCTTCTTGTTGAATTCGTCGAGCTGGCGGCGCATCACTTCGTAGGCGGTGGCCGCCATGAAATCACCCATGGTGTCGAAGTGCCGAAACAGCGCGCCGACAGAAACGTTGGCGCGCTTGGTGATTACCGCTGCCGACGCGCGCGCATAGCCGACTTCGGCGATTGTCGCGATGCTGGCGTCAAGTAGCCGCGCAACTGTCTCCTCGCGACGTTCCTGCTGGGTCGCCATCTTTAGACCCGCGCGCCGTGCGGCTGGCGGGCCCCGGCCCGCAGGAAACGGCCCGACTTCACCGTTGTGCCATAGCCGTCGCAAAAGCGCCCATTGCGAAAGACGACCACACCGCCTACTGCGGTGGCGATGACGGCGCGGTCGTTGCGGTTCACCATGCGGCTGAGTCCGCCGTAAAAGGGCACCTTCTCCTCGTGGTAGGCGTCCACGGATTCGTCGAGTCCCGCCGGGTCGATCACGGCGAAATCGGCTCGGTCGCCTTCCCGCAGGTTGCCGGCGTCAAGGCCGAACCAGTCGGCCACCTCCGCGGTCAGCCGATGCACGGCGCGCTCGACGGTCAAAAAGGGTGCGCCGTCACGTTCGGCGTCCACGGTCCGTCGCAGCAGCCGCACTGGATAGTTGTAGAAGGCCATGTTGCGCAGATGCGCGCCGGCATCCGAAAAGCCCATGTGAATGCTGGGGTCGGCGGCGAGCTTGTTGAGCTGTTTGGGCCGGTGGTTGGCCAGCACGGTAGTCCACCGCACATTGCGCTCGCCGTTTTCGATCAGGACATCGAGGAAGGCATCGAGCGGGTGCAGTCCGCGCTCGTCGGCGATCGCCCCAAAACTCTTGCCGATCAACGTCTTGTCCGGGCACTCGACGATCACGGCGTCATGAAAGTCGCGGTGCCACAACGTCGGGCCGAGCTTGCGCCGGTCGAACTCCCTGCGGAACTCGCGACGATATTCGGTGTCCGCCAATAGCTTGTTGCGCTCGATTTGGTCGCGCAAATGCAGCGCCGCGGTGCCCGCACCGAACTCCTCGAAGACCGGCAGATCGATCCCGTCGGAATAGACCTCGAATGGCACCGGCAGATGCTGGAATCTCACGCTGGCGCCCAGGACGGCGTTGAGCAGTCGGGTGAGCGGGCCGAAGAAAGTTGCCGAGCCCGGCATCGACTTCGTGTCGGCCGACACCAACAGGCTCATCCGAACACCATTGCGCCACCCGAAGATCCGGCTGCTGGACAAAAAGAAGAACAGGCCTGACAGTATGTTGGCGACATCGGGTGCGCTCTGCAGGATCCGACCGCGCTCGCGCAGCACCGCGATCAGCTTGCGACGCTCACGCCACGTCGCGAATGTCGAGGGCAACGCCCGCGACCGGTAACGGTCGCCGTCGAGTTTGTCTATCGCCGCATCCATCCCGGACATGCCCAGCAAGCCGGCGTCGAGCGCCTCGTCGAGCATGGCCGCCATGCGGTCGAGTTCGGCGTCGGTGGGTCTGACCGTGTCGTCGGTGGCGCGCCCCAACCCCAGTACCGCGGTGCGCAGATCCGAATGACCCAGCAAGGAGCCGACATTCGGGCCCAGTGGAAGTTCGTCTAGCGCCCGAACGTATTCCGCCGGACCCGACCATGTCTTCTTGGCTTCCAGTGCGCCGAGGACGAAGCGTCGGGGCACCGCCTCGACGCGGCTGAACAAGTCGGCGGCATCGGCGGAGTCGGCGTAGACCGTCGAGAGCGAACAGTTGCCCAACAGCACGGTGGTCACCCCATGCCGTACCGATTCCCGCAGGCCCGGATCGAGCAGCACCTCGGCGTCGTAGTGCGTATGCACGTCGATGAACCCCGGCACCACCCACTTGCCGGCCGCATCGATCACCTCGGGGCAGCCGGTCTCGTCGAGCGGCTCAGCCGACACCGTGGCCAACAGACCGTCACGAATGCCCAGGCTGCGGACCTGCGGCGGGTTGCCGCTGCCGTCGAACCACAGACCGTCGCGCACGATCACGTCGTAGGTCATAGCGGGCCTCCAAAAGCTGCTGGTAAGCCCCAACGCTAGCACAGATAGCGAGTACTCACAATCTTTCCGCGGTGATTCAGCGGCCCGGAGTGGAAGGTGCAGCCGGGGTCTCGCCGGGCGGCGTGGAGGGGCTCGACGTGTCTGGTGGCGGCGGTGCGGGGGCGACCGAAGGACCGGGTACGGTCACCCCGGGCGGCGCGGCGCCGACTCGCCCGGCCACCGCCGGGATCACGATGTGGCCGCCTTGCTGGCCGCATTCGTCGGTTTCGACGGTCACCGTCATCACCCCCCGCAGCGGACCATGATCCTGCGGTTGCAGCCACAACGCCTGCGTTGTGGTCTCCTGGTCGGGTTCACCGTGCGGCCCTACGCACGGGAACTGCAGTATTTCCGGGCGTGAGTGCCAGGCACCGTCGCGGAAATCGAGCACCAGCGGCCGACTGGCCGCCGCCGGGCTCACCGTCTGGTGGTCTTCATCGTCGAGCTGGACACCGGTGGCGATGCATTCGGCGGCCGTGCATGATGCGCGAAATGCCCACCACGTCGTCACATTGGGCGGTTGGGGGTTCGGCATGTCGTTGAAGGTCTGCTGGGCGCGGTTGATGTCGATTTGGTAGGTGCCGTCGAGCAGCTGCCCGGGGGCAGGCAGGGCCGCCGCGGTCGACGTCTGCGCGGCGCTCGGTACTCGCTCGGACGGTGTAGGGCCGGCCTGGCTGGGCGAGGCGTTGTTGTTGCGACCGATCATGATGCCGACCGCCAGACCCACGGAGACCAGCAACGCGGCAGCGGCCGCTGAGCCAAGGCCGACCCACAGCCTTTTCCGGTTGGCGGCTGCGGGCTGCGCTGGTTCGGAGTCTTTCGGAGGCTCTGCGTCTTCGGGATAGTCGATGACGGTGGAGAACGCTTCGGGGCCGCGGTCGCTGACCCAGCCGGCGGCGCGCTCGCTCAGCGCCGCGGAAAAGTCGCTGCACCGACCGAACCGATCGGCAGGTCGTTGGGCCAACGCGACGGTGAATACGTCGTCGAGCGGCGCCAGTTCGGGGTGCCGCTCGCTCAGTTGGGGCGGGCGGCCGCCAGACCAGCTTGGCGCCACGCCGGTGAACAGGTGAACCGCGGTGGCCGCCAGCCCGTATTGGTCAGCACGCCCGTCGGGATCGTCGCCGCGTGTTTGTTCTGGCGCGGCGTATGCCGACTGGCCGAGACGTCGGGCAATCCCGAAGTCTGTCAGCAGAATTCGTTGCTCACCCTGGTCTTTGCTGAGCATGATATTGCTGGGTTTGACGGCACCGTGCACGATCCCCTGCCGGTGCGCGTAGTCGAGTGCGCCGGCGACTGCTGCGACGATCGCCAGCACTTCACCGGCTGGCATTCCATTCGGATACCGCTCTGCGACCTGCTGCGCTGCGTTGATTCCGTCGACGTAGTCCATGGCGACCCACAGCCGGCCGTCGAATTCGCCCCGGTCGTGCACGTCGACGATGTTCGGGTAGGACAGCGCTGTGATGGAGTCGGTTTCCCGCAGGAACCTCTCGCGGAACTCGTCGTCGCCGGTCATCGTCGCCGGCAGGACCTTCAAGGTGACATGGCGTGTCAACGCGGGGTGCCCGGCAAGGTAGACCTCGCCCATCCCGCCAAAACCCAGCATTCGCAGGATCGTGTATCCAGCAAACGTCGCGCCGCTGGCCAACGACATGGAACAGAGCCTAGTCGGCGTGAAGTGAGCGCACTCGGGTCAGAACACCCGGCCGCGCAGGACGACGAGTTCCGGATGGTTCAGCACCGCGGCCCCTTCGCGCGGATCGTCGTTGTAGCACAACAAATCTGCGGAGGCGCCGTGCTCGAGCCCGGGCCGGCCCAGCCACCGGCGCGCCTCCCAGGACGCCGCGGCCAGCGCTTCGGTGGAGCTCATCCCGATGCCCTTGAGCGCGTCGACCTCGTCGGCGATGCGTCCGTGGGTGATGTTGCCGCCCGCGTCGGTACCGGCATAAATCGGCACCCCCGCATCGTGCGCGGCGGCGACCCGCTGCCGGCTACGCGCATGCAGATCGCGCATGTGCTCGGCGTAGATCGGGTAACGCCCGGCAGAGTCGGCGATGCGCGGGAAGTTGTCGATGTTGATCAAAGTGGGTACCAGCGCGGTGCCGTGTTTGACCATCAGTTCGATGGTGTCGTCGGTGAGCCCCGTGCCGTGCTCGATGCAGTCGATGCCGGCACCGATCAGCCCGGGCAGTGCGGCCTCGCCGAACACGTGGGCGGTGACGCGGGCGCCGTGCGTGTGCGCGGCGTCGATAGCGGCCTTGAGCGCGTCGTCGGACCACAGCGGTGCCAGATCGCCGACGCTGCGGTCGATCCAATCGCCGACAAGCTTTACCCAACCATCGCCGCGCCGCGCTTGCTCGGCCACCGCCGCCGGAAGCTGAGATTCGTCGTCGATATCTATTGGCAGACCATGGATGTAGCGCTTCGGCCGGGCCAGGTGCCGGCCGGCGCGGATGATCCGCGGCAGGTCGTCGCGGTTGTCGAAGCTGCGGGTGTCGATCGGCGAGCCGCAGTCGCGCAATAGCAGTGCACCCGCGTCGCGTTCGGTTTCGGCCTGGCGGACGGCTTCATCGAGTTCGACCGCACCGCCGGGCCCGATACCGACATGGCAGTGCGCGTCGACGAGTCCGGGCAGAATCCAGCCGCCGTCGAAGACGGTTTCGGCGCCGGCGACCGGTTCGGCGCTGAGCTTGCCGTCGATGATCCACCACTGCACGGGTTCTTCGTCGGGCAGCCCTCGGCCCCGAACGTGTAACCGCATGCGGCTATTTCTTGCCGGGGAACTTCAGCTTGGACAAATCGAAGTCGGCCAGCCCGGGTGGCAATTCGTCGAGTCCCTCGGGCATTTGGGACAAGTCCGGGAATCCCGCCGGCATGCCCGGCATTCCGGGCCCGAACGGACCGCGCGCCTTGGGTGGTGTCGGGCCGCGTTTCTTGCCCTTTTTGCCCTTGCCGCCCTTGCCTTTTGCCGCTTTGCGGGTCGCCGACTTGCGGCCGAGGCCAGGTATGCCCATCGTGCCGACCATCGACGACATCATCTTGCGGGCCTCGAAGAAGCGGTCGACGAGCTGGTTGACCTCTGAGACCGTGACTCCGGAGCCGTTGGCGATGCGCAGCCGCCGCGAGGCGTTGATGATCTTGGGGTCGGCCCGCTCTTGGGGGGTCATGCCGCGGATGATGGCCTGCAGCCGGTCGAGTTGTTTGTCGTCGACTGCGGCCAGAGCATCCTTCATCTGCCCGGCCCCGGGCAGCATCCCGAGCAGATTGCCGATGGGCCCCATCTTGCGGATGGCGAGCATCTGCTCGAGGAAGTCCTCCAGCGTCAGCTCACCGGAGCCGATCTTGGCCGCGGCGGCCTCGGCCTGCTCCGCGTCGAAGACCTGCTCGGCCTGCTCGATGAGGCTCAGCACGTCGCCCATACCCAGGATGCGGCTGGACATCCGGTCCGGGTGGAAGACGTCGAAGTCCTCCAGTTTCTCGCCGGTGGACGCGAAAAGTATTGGCACACCGGTTACTTCGCGGACCGACAGTGCGGCGCCGCCGCGGGCGTCGCCGTCCAGCTTGGTCAGCACGACACCGGTGAAGCCGACGCCCTCGCGGAACGCCTCCGCGGTGGTGACGGCGTCCTGGCCGATCATCGCGTCCACGACGAACAGCACCTCGTCGGGATCGATGGCCGCGCGGATGGCGGCGGCCTGGGTCATCATCTCCTCGTCGATGCCGAGCCGGCCGGCGGTGTCGACGATCACGACGTCGAAATGCTTGCTCTGAGCTTCGGCGAGCCCGGCCGAGGCGACGGCGACCGGGTCGCCCGGACCTGCCTGCTGCGACGCATCCGCGTCGGCAGAGGTTCCCGGATGCGGGGCGAACACCGCGACTCCGGCCCGCTCCCCCACGATCCGCAACTGGTTGACCGCGCCGGGTCGCTGCAAGTCGCAAGCCACCAAGAGTGGTGTGTGCCCCTGGCCGCGTAACCACAAGGCGAGCTTGCCGGCCAGCGTCGTCTTGCCGGAGCCTTGCAGCCCGGCCAGCATCACCACGGTCGGCGGGGTCTTCGCGAAGTTCAGCTGGCGGGTCTGCCCGCCGAGGATGCCGATGAGCTCTTCGTTGACGATCTTGACGACCTGCTGCGCCGGGTTGAGGGCGGCGGACACCTCGGCGCCCTTGGCGCGCTCTTTGACGCGGCTGACGAAGGCCCGCACCACCGGCAGCGACACGTCAGCTTCCAGCAGCGCCAGCCGGATTTCGCGCGTGGTGGCGTCGATGTCGGCGTCGGTCAGCCGGCCTTTGCCCCGCAGCCCCTGCAGGACACCGGTGAGCCGGTCGGACAGCGATTCAAACACGCGGCCCAGCCTAGTGGGGGTCGCGAGCGCGGCGAAGCCGGGCGCGGCGGGCCGCCACCATCAGCCGAGCAGGGGCCGGTCACTGCGCCGAGATCGACGTTAGCGTGCAGTCCACTCGACCTTTTCCGCGCTGGCGTCGATCTCGGCGCCAATGGGCGACGATGAGGGGCATGCTCGAAGCCCTCGAAATCATTGACAAAGGATCCGTGAGCGACGCGCATCCAGTGCCGTTGCTCTTCGTTCACGGCGGTTGGCATTCCGCGTCGTGCTGGGCCAACTTCTTGGATTTCTTCGCTCAGGCCGGCTACCGCGCGGTCGCGATGAGCTTGCGCGGACACGGCGCCAGCGCATGCGCGAAGCGCTTTCACGCGTGCTCGATCGCCGACTATGTCGACGATGTCCGCGCCACGGCCACCGACTTGGGCGGCAGGCCCGCGCTCATTGCCCACTCGCTGGGTGGCTTCGTCGTGCAGCGCTATCTCGAAACGCACGATACCCCTGCTGCAGTGTTGCTGGCCTCCGTGCCGCCGCAGGGCGTGCTGGGATTGGCGATGCGCGTTTGGAGTCGGCACCCATGGATCTCCATGCGGTCGCTGCCGGTCGGCAACTTGGCGGGATTCATCGGGACCGCGCCGCTGGTCCGCGAGCATCTGTTCTGCGCAACCACGCCGGACGACATCGTCGACTCGTGTGCGGCCAGCGTGCAGACCGAAGCCTTCCGGGCTTCCCTCATCGACCCGCTGATCCGCCGCGTGCGCACCAAGCGGGTATCTGCCCCGATGCTGGTGCTCGGCGCCGAGGACGACGGCTTGGTCACCAAGGCAGAAGTCCGCGCCACGGCGCGGGCGTATCACACCGAACCGGAGTTCTTCGGTGGCATGGGACACAACATGATGCTCGAGCCCGGGTGGGCGCGCGTCGCCCAACGCATTCACGCGTGGCTGGAAACCCGCGACCTCGCGAACGTTTCCTAGCTGCGGTGCTCTGTATTCAGCGCCACGGCGACGAAATCGAGCCGCCACAGCGACTGCAACAGCTTGCGGGCGACCTTCTGGTGGTCAGCGGTGCTGCCTGCGGACTCGCGCTGCTGGGCCACGCGGCGTGCGATCTCGCGAATGCTGCGACGGCCGTCGACCTGGTGCAGGTACGGCATCTGTGCCGGAGCCAGACGCATGCGCGCCCCGGGCCAGAAGATCTCGTCGCCGCTGACTCCGCAGCGCGTACGCATCATCGGCACGTATTCAAGTGAGTCGTCCGTCGAGAAATCGATGGTATAGCTCTGCGCCGGTCGGTCAGGGTGACAGGCCATGAAGAAATGGCATCCGTTCGACGTCTGCAGCCGCTCCATCACGGACCAGATTTGCCGTTCCGGCAACCGATTTACCGCCGCATGCAACGCGCTGGCGGGCGTGAACAGATCGTGCAGGTAGTACGGCGACTTGTGGAACCAGCCCTGGAAAACCAGCCCGGCCGAGGTGACCAGCTCGATGCACTCCGCCACAGAATAATTCCGTGCACGAGCGTGCAAGAAGGTATCCACCAGTGCGGCATCGGACTGCAAATCGTGCGCGAGTTGCAGATAGCCCCGCGCCGGGTGGTGCGAGGGAAGCAGCGAGATTGTGTCTTTGACTATCCGCAGCGACGGCTCGTCTTGACCGAGCCCCAAGTCGCGAAAGACCGACTCCAGCAGCTCAACGCCGAGCCGGCCGAATTTCGCATAAAGCATGACCGCCAGTACCCCGCACGGACGCAGGCAACTGGCGAGCGCCTTCATCCCGGCCAGTGGATCCGCCAGATGATGCAATACGCCGGTCGCTACGACCAGGTCGAAGTCGAGTCCCAATGTCGGCAGTTCTTCGACCGAAATCCGCCGCAGCTCTAAATTGCTCAGCCCGTGCTTGTTTTTGAGATATTCCTGATGCTTCAACGACGAACGACTGATGTCGATCGCCAGCACTTTCGCCGCCGGATTCGTGAACGCAAACACCGCCGCCTGATTGGTGCCACACCCCGCGACGAGAATATCTAAATCCGGCTGATATTCCCGATCCGGCCATAAAAGGCGGTGCGCATGCGCCGGGTCGAACCATTCCCAATTGTTAATGGTCCATTCTTCGAGGTCGGTTATGGGGTGCGGATATCGCCAGCGCTCGTACTGGCCGCCGACGGCGTCGTCGTGCAGATCGTCGTTCATGGCGGCGGTGCCTCCTCCTCCTGGGCTGCCGCCCCAGCATGGCGGGCGCCTTGACGTTGTGCCAACCGGCCGACCTGGACAGCGGTGACGCCGCACCTCGCTCGGTCGGGGTGGATGTGGGCGGACCCAGACGTAGCGGGGACCCGGCTGAACAAAGTCGGTAACGTCACTTTAACGCAGGCAAGGTAATTCGAGCTGCTTTTAATCGGCGGTGAGGATTTCGTAACGTATGTAACTTGGCTGCGGTGAGTTTTGCGGCTCTTCATGATTGAGGGTGTAGTCGGGGTCTGAATCCACCGGTTTCCAGTAGAGACCGTGCGATGTAGTGGGTG
>LQPU01000051.1 GCA_002101905.1 Mycobacterium shimoidei
CCCACTACATCGCACGGTCTCTACTGGAAACCGGTGGATTCAGACCCCGACTACACCCTCAATCATGAAGAGCCGGTAATGCTCGTCGGAGCGCAGTGCCGAGACTTGCTGAACTGGCGTTTTGAATGTGGCGCTCCACGACGTAGTACCAATGACACGGACGTTGCGGTGGCACTTGAAGACTGGGCTCAGTTCACTAAAATCCGCGCAGAATTTCCCCCAGTCGGACATACGGGACATCGGTTTCTCGTCGGCGGCATCCCGACGGATGTCATTCCTTTCGGCGATGTTGAGAAGTTGCCAGGGACAATAAGCCATCCGCCAGGCACAGAAACACTGAACGTGCACGGCTTCACCGACGCTTACCAGCGGGCAGACCACCTTCCCATTTCGGGAGGTGTTCATATCCGAATCCCGCGCCCGGAAGGGTACGCAATACTCAAGACCCATGCGTGGTTAGATCGCTCTGCATGGCATGAGTACAGAGATGGGCCCGACCTTGCGCTCGCAATCTTTTGGTATGTCGAGGATCTGGATCGCATTTACGACAAAGAAAACACCTGGGCCCTCGACGTCCATAACTTCGATCTCCGACTGGCCGCTGGCGCATTGTTGGGACAAGACATGCGAAACGGATTGAGTTCAGAGGAGCTTGCAGTACTGAAAGCCCGAATCGCCAGTGCAGACCGAGACCTGCTTGCGCAACATTTCCGGGTCGCAGCCCCAAACTGGCCTAACACCGAACGGGACCGGCGTCCAATCGTCAATGCGCTGTTCGATCAGGTCTTGGGCGAATAGCGTTCAGTAGATTCGGAAGTTCAGTTTGAATGAACATTCAGAGGTATTGAACATTGGAGGCCGACTAGGTGGGGTCCTAGATTGGATTGACCGGATCCAACGACGCTCGTTGCGCTGTGCCAGTTCTCACACGTGACCCCGAACTACGACTACCTCCGATTGCGTGCTTCGGAACAGAACTGCTCTAGCGTTTGCGCGGCATCCCTACGTCAGCCGGTTCCGCCACCGCGCGAACCGATTGGCGGGAACCTCAAGCGCCGCCATGACCGCGCTCATCGGTGAGGCCACCGATTTGGCGAGCGTCACGGGCTTGTCCGGCACCGGCGGGCGCTCACCTTCCCACCACACCGGCTCCAACAGCGCCGAAATCAGCGGTATTGCCACGTCGGCGCTTCTGTGCCCCCACCGGCTCGCGCGGTCGATGGCCGCGGCCGAGGGGGCCAGGTTGGCCGGCGACAGTGTCGGCGCGAATCGGACCAGATAATCGACATAGGGCAGGTTGCGCACCATCTGCAACCGGATCGCCTGGGTGATCGGCACCAGCCACAGGTGCTTCGGATCCCATTGCGGGTGAAAGCAATCGAAGGCCAGATAACACGCATTGCGGGTGCCCAGCCGCCCGTCGCGAATGCGCTTCCACGCGATTTCGATCGGCACGTTGCTGGCCGCCCCGCCGTCGACGAGAGCCGAGACGTCCTTTTCTTCGCAGAGCTCGTCCAGCAGCGGGATCATCCGCGGGTTGCTTGTTTCATGGTGCAGCACACCGGGAATCGCGGCGGAGAACGACGCCGCGTCGACGACGTCCAAGTCGCGGTCCGGGTCGTCGCCGCCGATGATGATCGGCTTGACCACCCGCAAGTCGATGAAGGCGGCCACCTGCCACATCCGCGCGCCGACCACCGGGCCGATACCGATCGGGCGGAACGGTAGCGACTGCAGCCGCAACGCCGCCAACTCGGGACGGCGGAACCGCGACGGCAGCGCCGAATACGGCTGGTTGCGCACACCGGCGATGACGATGTCGAACGGAATCGCCAAGTCCGACATGCGTAATCGTTCGCCGTCCTCGCGGCTGAGCATGGCGTGAGCGAACTGGTCGAAGCGCAGCGCGAACACGCCGGCCAGACCGTGGCGACGGCGCAGCCGCTCGGGTCCGAGGATGGCGCGGTAGGACACCGACTTGGCCCACGCGAGGTAGTCCTCGATCGGTATCGGCAATTCGCGGCTGGCGAGGCTGCCCAGGATCGACCCGATCGACGAGCCGATCATGTAGTCGGGCACATGCCCGGCCTCCAACAGCCGCTGCATGCCGCCGACGTAGACGAACCCCGCTCCCCCGCCACCGCCGAGCACCGTGACGAGCTTCTTGTAGCCGACCTCGGCGTCCAGTTCGGCGGCCGAGAAGTCATTGCCGTGCCGCTCGATCAGCACGCACCGCTGATCGTCTTGGTCGGCGGCCAGAGTCTCCAGTGCCTCGCGTGCGGTCTTCAGCGCCGTGATCGGATCGGGCTCCTCGCGCAGCGGCCCGTACAGCGCGTCGGCGACCCGGGAAAGCCACGGCGCGATTTCGGCGCCGACCGAGACGTCGCCGCGCCCGCGGCTTCCGCGCGGGCCCGCGGCGCCGGGTTCGAAGTCGGCGAGCCGGGCGAAGTTGAGGATGTAGCGCAGCCGGCGCAGTTCCTCGGCGCGCAGCACGTCCGGGTGCGCGAGGTGGTGGCGGATGAGCCGGTTTTCCATCCGCTGCAGCAGCAGCGCCGGCTCGGCCGACAGCAGATCGGCGGCGTCGGGGGTCTCGCTCGCCTCGTCCTCGATCTCCTCGAGAAGCTCGAGCCCGGCCTCACGGCGGCCCAGCCGGCTGAGCAGCGCGTCGGCGAACGGGATCTGCATGAGGACCAACCTAGTTCGGTGCAGCTCACGGCGACATCCGGCCGGTTCCTGTCGACCATTCGGCACAGCGGCGGCGGTAAGAATAGGCATGGTGCACAGACGCGCAGCTGCGCGCCCGACAGCCGTGTTAGAAACCTATTATGGGGGCGCAACCGATCCACCGTTCCACGTGGTCGTCGTCCAAAGACGAGTTCTCGACGTCGTTACGTAGTAGTGACGGATCCGGCACGTTTCACACCATACGGTAACGGTATGAGTTTTCGTCGAAGACAAGTCGTTTGTGAAAATCATCGCGGTGGCATTCCAGGAGGGTGATGATCTTGTCCCGCATCGCTGTGTATTGGTCGGTACGGCGAGCAGGGGTGGTAAATAGTAGCCGCCGCGCGCCACGAAGGCGTGCCTCAAGCTTCGGATTGCTGAAGATGTTGGCCCAATGCGCTTCTGCGCATTCGCCGCGGACAACGTATGTTGCATGCTGTCCTGCCAGCGGACTGATCGCGACCGCGTTTTCGACGGATCCGTTGGCAGATCTAATAGCCAAGACCAAGTACCGATTGTTCACACCTTTGGACGACTCGGAGCCTTCATACCAATCGCACATGTAAGCGCCGAAATAATTCTCGAGATCTTCCAAGACGGTAAGGCGATTTACATCGACTCGGTAGCCGAGGTACTGCCGCGATGAGCGCAGACCGTCGAGAAACCTGCGGAGCTGCTCGCCCCGAGGCAGGATCGCGAAGGGAAGACCATGAATTACTTGACGCGAGACATTTGGCGAAGGGGAGTCAACGTCCTGGAAGTTCCGCAAGAAGTCAAACCGTCCAGCCTGAAGGGCGATCAGTTCCGAATGCGACTGGTGAAAGAAATTCCTTAGAGATTCGTCATCTGAGGACAAGAGCGCTTCAACAGCTGAGATTTGTTGGTTGAGTCTGTCTATTGCCGCCATCAGCGGTGGGGTGATTTCTACAAGCTGACCTGGTGTCGGCGGCCGTATCCGGCCAAGCATTGTCCACAAGCGTTCGTCATAATCCGGGCTTGCGATCATCAGGACGACAGCGCGCCGGAGGAAGCGATCCTTGGCCCTAACGCGGCGCAGTTCGTCAGCCGCTGAGCGCCCGATGTCGTCGGGATCGATCAGGTCGCGGAACTCACTCTCTATGGCGCGCTTCGCCAGATTCGGATGTTCGAGAAATGCGCCAACGTCGGAAACAAGCCGGTCGAGAAGTTGCCTCTCGACGTCAACGGGCTCTTCATGATTGAGGGTGTAGTCGGGGTCTGAATCCACCGGTTTCCAGTAGAGACCGTGCGATGTAGTGGGTGA
>LQPU01000052.1 GCA_002101905.1 Mycobacterium shimoidei
TGCTCGACTGGGTAATGCTTGGCCATGGACCGCATCCTCCTCAAAGAAGGAAGCGGCATCAAACACGGAACGGTTCATTGCGCCGTTTCTGCCCAAACTGCACCCAGAAGGTCACCCGATCCTCTTACGGAGTTCACCCTTCTGCCCGAGAACAAGTGCTGCTCAGTCGCTTCTGAGCGCCAAGCGCTCAGAGAGAAAGTTAGCGACCGCGGGAGCGGCGATAGCACACTTTTCGCCATGGTCGGTCTGCCGCATCCATCGGTGCTTCACATGCTCGACAACGACGGTGTGCTGGGTGTCAACGCCGACAAGCAAGCCGCGCCTGGAGAAGAACCGTCCGTGGCGCCTGGCTTCACTGCGGGTTGGCCGACGCATCGTCGCGCATGCTGGGCAGAGCCAGAGATTCGCGTGTGGCTCACGAACGCATCGCCTACAGATCGTCGCCTGGCAGCAATCGCAGGAAACCAAATTGTCGGTACAAATGGTGCAAATCGTACTGTCGCAATACTTGCATAGGCTCCACGCGGCGACAAAGTGGCCTTCGCGGCAGATTACGCCATCCTTCAACAAGACCCTTGTCGCGCTATCGAACCGCCGCGCATCCGTCTGGCCTGGCATGAGACGCATCTCGTAGTTCCAGATATGTCCATTTTCCACCGTAACTGTCTCCTCGACATGGGCGCCGATTACCAGTTCCGTTCGCGCACCTGTCGGCTTAAGAAGCTGCTCAAGGGAAGTGCGGAATTTGGGAGGCAACACGCCAAGCTCTGGTGTGGTCACTTGAGCTGTCGGCAACCAGGCAGTCAATGCATCCAGGCTCGTGTGCGGGTGCTCTTGCCCTGAAATCAGCTTAACTGCGCCTAGCGGATGCACCTTGCGGGAAATATTCGTTGCATTTGTGACCGCTGAGAGCGTGATCTTGTTGGGATCGGTCCAGGTAGCAACTTCGTCGGTGTCTCCAATGCCCATCCACCGCGAGAGCGTCGTTGCTACGGCGGCTTCTGGCGAGCCTGAGATGCCATACCACTCCGACCTGTTGTCGATTCGAACACCCAGGGCAAGGAGTGAGGCCATGGCAACGATCACTACCTCTACAGATCCTGACGCCGCGTATTTGAGGACGGTCGGGACTGGTGCCCACGCCTCGGTTACCCACGACGGGGCTGTCCCGGCGTCGTGCCAGGCAGACATCGTTTCGTGGACCGCTGTTCCGTCAAGTATGCGTGTGAGGATTCCGGAACCACAGACTGCCACGTCCCGACGCACACGATGCCAGCGTATTTCGAGAGTTGCGATATGCGGCTGCGATACCGAAGCGACGGCACGCTCGACTTGGCTCGGCGTCGCATCGGTCGCGCTCGGCAACCTGGTGACCGCTGGGAAGTCTTCGGCCACCAAACGCGCGAGGTTGCCTTCCGTTAAGGTGAAAGACCTGGTGCTCCGACCAGATGCTCCGAGCTCCTTAATGGACCAGGCGGGATAGAACTGTCGATCTAAGTCCACAAGGACATGTGGCATGTTGATGGCAGTCTCGGGCTCGAGAGATCCTAGGGCGGGAGCGACCTGCGTCTTGAACATTTGGCTTGCGGCCAGACGAAGCTGGTATGTATCGTCAATTTCGGTTTGGCCGAACGCAACCCAGCGCTCAATTTGGCAATCTCGAATAACCACGCTTTCGACGCTGTCGCCACGGTTGATCAAAATCGTCATCGCATCCTGATCTGCGCCGGCAAGTACTGTGGACCCTGCTATCGCTAGCTCAAGGGGAAGGCTTTCCAGTTGTTCTGCGCTGGCCGGAGTTAGCTCGCTACACGCAGGGCACAATTCCTGGACACGACAGTTAGAACACATGCTGCGGCCACAGATTGAACACGCGAGAACCTCTGGATCCCGACCGCACTGGGGGCATGGGCGGTCATGGCATAGGAGGCATTGAGCGTCAACTACTGTGTGAGATTGCTCTAAGCAACGGCGGCAGACAGGCCGGTCACAACTAGGACAATCGATCGACGATCGGTGGTCGACGCCATCGCATGCCCTACATGCCCATGTTCGGCACGAGGTACACAACGCGGACGTACTCGCCCGATAGAAATGGCCATCACGGCAAACACCGAAATTGGTTTCGCGAGTGTGAAGATCATCCAACATCGGGGCGATCGGCTGACCGTCGAACACGCGGTACTGGTGGGTCGCAGCTCCGTGTCCTTGCCATTTTTCGTGGATTTCGAATCCACTGCGCACTACAGCGCTGAACGTCCGATTTGTTCGCTTCAGCAGTGCGCGGCTCAATCCTGTTGGAATCATGTTGACGTTCCGCGGATGGGGAGCAACACTTCCGCAGCCTAATGCGACTAGCAATGCACGGTCTGCTGGAATCAAATCGATTGCTTCGTCTGATATTTGAAGCTCAGCGACAGGTTGAATACTTCGATGAATCAGTTGGCACTCCGACGGCGATGGGAATGTCTCGGCCATTTCGATCGGCTCGTCAGGACGCCTGCCGACTCGGCCTCCTGGGATATCCTGCGAACGCAACAGGTCGAACCATGCGAATTGATCCTCGGGCGAGACGCCGTCGGGGAGCGCCATCCACAGAGAAACGCTCTCCGGCTGCTTGTCATCCGTCACCCTAATGAGCACCGCATCGTTCCTGCGCTCCAGAACAACTTCCAGCCCACCGAACTCGACTTGGGCGATGATTGGGTCGCGCAGTGATTCCTCTAGCCAATCAAATGTCGCTTCCCTCTCGCTAATTACCTGCAGGGCGCCATCGTCACCGATGCGCGAGACTTGCTCAATAAGACCGTTCGCACCCAGGTAAACGTTGGTAAACCTGGATCGATGCGTAACGACGACGGTTGGCGGAGTTGGTGGCGGTACCGCCTCACGGAGCTTCTCTAAGAGCGGTGCGATTTTCGCTACTCTTTCGGCCACGGTGACAGGTTGGTCATGCTCGGGTAGATCGCCGATGGCCGAAGCGTCGATAGAGGATCCACGGCCTTCTGCGACCGAAAATTCAACTTCGACGGTTTCAGAAGTGCGCAGCCGGAGGCGATTTGGATCTTGGGACGACGGACGGCCGGTACGGTCGTTTAGGACTAGGCCGGTGTCGGCCGGCAAGCCGTTCAGCACGGCGTAAGACCGCATTTTGATGCGGTTGGGGTCATCAACGTCCTCATCCCGTACCACCAACGCGGAGTCCGATTGATCCGGCCACATCAGCTCAGCGGTGCGTTCACCGAGTAAGAGCGTCACACCCTGATTAAGGCGCCACCCAACAGCGAACTCTCGGTCAAGCTCCGGTGCACGCTCAGGGGACCCGCATCGCAGGCATAGCCCACCAGTCGCGGTACGGCAGGAGCCGCAAACAGATATATCGCACAGTGGGCAATTGGCAAATATCGCGACGTCACCGCAAGCCTGACACAAATCGGTATTGCACGAGTCGCAACGTTTGAACTCCGCTATGTCGATCCAGTGGGCATTAGAGCACAGCGCCAGCACTTTGATTGGAGCACGTGTTGCATCGCTTTCGATTGTCGGCGGCTTAGATAGCCCCCATTCGTAGGTCAGCGTTGCCTCGACGCCGTTGGGGCCGGCCCATGTCTCCTCAACTACCCAGTCGTCCTCATCGAGCGTGAGGGCGAGCAGTTTGGCGCGTGCGCGTACATCCGGGCGTCGGGTGAGGCGACGTTCTTCAGAGTACAGAGCACGTCGGAGTCGGGCCTTATCTTCATGTGGCGCTTCGTCTATCTGTGCCTGATAGCCGCGGCGTATCCGTTCCAATTCGAGAGCTTGCTGGCGTTCAACTTCTTCCGCACGGTCACGTCGCAGCTTCTCCAGATGGCCGGCCACGCTAGATTCGAATGCAGCGATGACCTTGGCCGGTTCATCGAACACGGCCGGCAGTGACTCGCCCTCTTGTAGTGGGCGCCGAGGCAACCGTACTTCTTTGGTGCCGTTGACCTCAGCGGTGATGATGTGTTCGGTGATTTCCGCTTCGCCGATCCGGGCGCGGAACGTCGCCTGCCCGCTCCACGTCCCTGAGGGGACGAGTCGGCGGCGGACGAGTGTGATGGTGGGAGCATGATGGAACGGGCTGGGCCCCAGATCTTCCGGAATGACTGGAACGGTCGCATGCATGTCTCCGCGCACCCGAAGGAGGCCGAGAAGCTCATCGAATACCGGCGACCCAACCGCGCACAGTTCGGCGTCGGGGTGGTTCTCCAGGCCGTGTCGGTCAAAAGCCAGATGTAGCAGTGTCCGCCCGCCGAGCTCGTCGGCGACTTCCTCACCAAGTTGCGCCGTCAGAAACGCCCCTTCGCCATCGCCGGTATCGTGAAGTATCTGGGCATCAAGGGCTTTCAGTACCCGCCTAACCCAGGCTTGAACGCGCCGCTGGCGAATTCGTGCTCGCCGGCGGATCTCGGGCGCCAGGTCGGTGCTGCCTTCTTTGGTGAGCCCTTCCCGATGATCGAGCGCCGATGTCATCCATTTGCTAAGGCCACTGTCGGCGGCGATGAGTGTGCTAGCGCGTTCGCGCGCGTCGGCGAGTTCGGTGCCAAGTTCTGAGAGCAATTCCTGCATCTTCGAGTCGGATTCGGCGAAAAGCGCGTCAAGAACCCTTGATTCGAAGGTTGCCGATTTCGAGTCGTCGAGCTCTCCCAGAATCGTGGTCACTTGCCCGAACAAGAGCTCGAACATCCGCAGCTTGTCGGCCAACAGCTGGTAGACACTTTGGTCAATAGTTCCGCGGGCATACAGGTTGGCGACGAAGACCTCGTTGCGCGGCTGGGTGAGGCGGTCGACGCGTCCTATACGTTGCTCGATGCGCATCGGGTTCCACGGCAGGTCATAGTTAAGCACGCAGTTGCAGAACTGCAGGTTCTGGCCTTCAGCGCCGGAGTCAGTCGAGACCATGATCGGTGCTTCGCCCGACCTAAAAGCGGCGATGGTGCTGGCGCGTTCGCTTGGCGACATCGATCCGTGAAACGCACGTGCTCGTAACCCCTCAAGCTCCATTCGTCGCAAGAGACCGGTGACGGTATCGGTGTGTTGCGTGAAAATCAGCACGCGGCCGTGATCCTTCAGCCAACGGTGTGTTATATCGAGTGCTCGGTCCTCTCGAGCCGAACCTGATATATCCATGGCGAAGTGGCCGATCTCGGTGAGCACCTTGCGGACATGCTCGTCGGGGTGGCGCTCTGCCATGCGCAGCGCTGTCGTTCCCATCGAGAATGGGCTTGCGGTAAGGCGCAATGCAAGGCTGCGCCTCCTCATGGTGTCGCCCGGGCTTGTCATGACATTTCGCAGCAGATCAGTACTCAACGCGTAGAGCTCTCGCTCTCGCGGACCAAGGTCGATCCCGATGTCGATGGGCTTGCGGGTGACCCGGTCTACTCCTGCCTGCGCTCGGGTAGTGCGAATCATGGCGTTGCTGATGAGACTGCGCAGTGCCGCTGGATCGGTTGGCCTCCGGGGGTCGTAGCTCGTCATGAATTCGCGCCGGAATTCGCGTTCCGATCTGAAGGTGCCCGGGCGCAGCAATTCAACGAGCCGGTACAACTCCAGCAAATCGTTCTGAACGGGGGTTGCTGTCAGAAAAAACGCGTAACGACACTCTGTTGTCAGGGCCGTGACCAGTTCGCGTCGCTTGCGCGCGCCCGCTCCTGCCGCACGGTGCGCCTCATCGACAATGACGATATCCCAAGGCGTTTTGGCCAGCTTCCCAATATGACGCGTGCCCAGGGCGAGGCTGACGATGAGCTTGTCCTGGCTACCGATGTCAAGCCCGCTGTAGGCCACATCAAACTGCATGTCGAATTTCTGATTCATCTCTTCGCGCCATTGGTCGCGAAGCGGAGCGGGACACAACACGATGACTCGTTTGGCGAGGCCGCGCAGGGTCAGCTCTTTCACGGCGAGTCCGGCTTCGATGGTTTTGCCCAGACCGACCTCATCGGCCAGGATTGCTCGGCCGCGTAACCGAGACAGTGCATGTCGCGCCGCGGCCGCCTGGTGTGGCATGCGGTCTACGTTGGCGACATCGACGGCGAGCAGCTCCTCGAAGTCGTCAAGCGTTGCGAGTTCTTCGCCTTGAAGGCGCAACTCGACCATTTCGAACGGATCGAATCCGGCCGCCTTGAGCTGGTCGGTGAGCAGGACGCGGGCTTCGGTCAAGAAGCCTATTGTTCGGTTATCGCCCGGACCCCAGTCGTACTTGTCGTCGGAGTGAAATTGGCGGTCTACGGTGGCTCGCCGGCGTGCCGCCTTGGTTCCGGCCGGCGGTTTCTGCACAACAGCCGGCTGTGATGTCGGGCGGGGGACCTGCATCGCGGAGCCGGGCGGAAGCAGTCGCAGCCGATAGGTGTGGTCATCGTAATCAAGCCGCAGCAGCCCGCCGACTTGGCCGTAGTCCTGGAGGCGCTCGGTGAGCATGTCACCGCTGAGCTGTCGGCTGCGCCCGCTCCACTGGGCCCCGAACGTCTCACCGTCCAGCTCGATCTCAATGGTTGTGCTGTGTTCAGGCAGCGAAAGGTCGGCACGCTCGTGTGCAGTGAGTGCAAGTGTGCCAGCCTCTAGTAATGGTTGGGTAATGCGTTTCTCAATCATCGGGTTGTACTGGTACTCCGAGTGTTTGGGCGCCGAGCGGAGTTAGCGCCAATGTTTGGTAAGTGGTGTTCGAGGTAGCACGTTCGACGGTTCGGCGGCTTATGAGTCCCTTGTCCAGAAGCCCGGTGACTGCGTCGTCGTAGCGTTTCTCGCCGTTGCGGACGTGTCGCAGTGCGCCGAATTGGGGACAGCTCAGCACCCCTTGTCCGAGGGGCCGGCCGGGGCCAAGGGATTCCTTGCCGAGGATCGCGGCGCGCAGACTGGCCTCCCCGTAAGCCCCGCCACGGTAAGCCGACGCCCACGCCACTGCCTGCAATACCGTCAGCTCCGCGTTGATCAGCAGTTCTGGATCGGTGACCTGGTGGTCGGTCAACGTCGACCACGGTGGTGGCTGCCGGTCGCAGATGTCACAGGCCACGATGTCGCGACTTGTGCAATCGGCTACGTTGTCACCGAAATGGTTTCCGATGACGATCCGCCGGCACACTGATCGGTTGGTGGCGTAGTCGATCATTGCCTCGAGGCGACCCTGCTGCCAATCGCGCCATCGAGCTGTTTCACGTGCCAAAGCATCGGCAGGAGCAGTCCGTTTGAGCAGCCGAACGCGGCGCAGCCGTTGGGAACTGGAGAACGTAATCAGGCGGTCCAGGGACCATTCGATCAGTTGCTGCTCCAGCTTGTCCGGGTCGTAGCCGTGTTGGTCGTGGAGTTGCTGGAAGTCGAGTTGGATGCGAACATTCGGACGTGCTCGGTTGTGCTGATAGAACAATTTGCGGAAGCAGCGACGCTCCTCCTCATCAGCTGGCTCTCTAAAGCCGACGTCGACCGTGCATCGTGCTGAGCAATCCAAACCCTGCGTCAGGGCACCTACCCGCTCCAATTGGGCGAGGTGGACATTGAGCTCGTCGTCATCGATACCTAGTGAGTCAGCCATTTCGTCAACGTCGAATACTCGGCTATCGCCGCGCTCGGGGCACGCCCATAGTGCAGTGAGTAAGCGTTGTGTGAGCGCGACGTCGGTTTTAGCGTCGCCGGCGTTGATGAGTGCACGTCGTCGAGCAAGGTCGTGACGGGTGTACAACAGGAGACATTCGCCGGTAAGGTCTGGCCGCCGCGCAGCACGTCCCGCTTCCTGCGCATAGCCGTCGAGCGAATCAGGAAGGTCGTAGTGCACCACCCAGCCGATGTTCGGCTTGTTGATCCCCATCCCAAAAGCCTTCGTAGCAACGATGATGCGGGTGGTGTCGGAGTCAAAGTCCTCTTGAACCGCATCGCGTTGCTCCGGAACCATCCCGGCATGGTAGGCGCGTGCCGCGTAGCCGGCGCGACGCAGCAGGGCTGCGATCTCCTCTGCGAGCGCCCGACGCATTACGTACACGATGCCGGGCTCCTTTTGCGCCCAGGTCACGAACCGCAGCAACTCACGTGCTCGCTCCCGGTCGTTGGCGCATTGGACGACGCGGAATCGCAGGTTCTTCCGGTCGCTCGGTTCGCGGACGGTTACCGGCTCTTGCATGTGCATCGACATCGTGATGTCGTTCTCGACCTTCGGGGTAGCGGTCGCCGTCAAACCGGCGCGCGGCGGCCGGGTGGCAAAGGTCGCGACGGACGCCGGCACCTGGCGAAACTCCGGCCGAAAATCATGTCCCCACACCGAGATACAATGCGCTTCGTCGACCACCACGCGGTTGAGCTGCTGACGACTCAGCGCCTCGCGTAGTACAGGGTCTCGGGCAAGCCGCTCCGGGGAGACATACAACAGCCGCACTCGGCCGTCCGCGATATCGCGCAGGATCTCGGTCTGCACCACTCTTGACGTGTTTCCAGTGATGCCTTGGACCGGGCGGATCCCCCGACGCCCACGCAGATCGTTAACTTGGTCTTTGATCAGGGCAATTAGCGGCGAAACGACGACGGTCGCCCGCGATTCGGGCGCGAGTAACGCCGGTAGTTGAAAACACACCGACTTGCCGAAACCCGTCGGGAGGACAGCGAGAAAGTCCTTGCCATCGACGAACGCTCGCATCGCCTCCAACTGTTTGGAATGAAGTTGCGTTATACCGAAGAGTTTTTCGGCAGCTTCGATGAGTTTGGCCGTCGGGTCTTCGCCTGGGACAAGGCGCAGGCTTTCCAGTAGCTGGGTGACGTCGTCGCGGCCAAAGGTGATCGCGGAAGACAGATCAGGCGGCGAACCAGTGACGAATTCGATCGCACGGGTCCAGGCGTCGTCACGATCAATCGCCTCGTGAATTTCGGGGTCTGGCAGTGATCCAAGGATGACCCGCTGCGCCTGAGTCGGGGAATGCAGCCGCCGGTCGCATACCAACACCGCGCCACGGTCGGTTTCCGAACGCACCAAACGCCCGAAGCCCTGGCTGAACTGCATGGCTGTCATCGGCAGCACATAGTCCCGAAATGGGTCACCGCCGCGCTCGGCGATCGCACGCTGCCGCGCGGAGACCAGAGGATCGTCAGGATGCGGATAGGGCGGCTTCTCGATAAACAGATAAGACAAGGTTTCCCCAGGGGCGTCGAAACCCTCCCAGTACGAGCGCAATCCGTAGAGGACGGTCCCGGGTTCGGAGCGGAATCGATGCTGAATTTGCGAAGGGCTCTGCTGATGCTGAACGAGCAGCTCCACTCCACGTTCGGCGAGTTCGGCAGCATGAGCGCGCACTCCAGCGGCGACGGCCTCCATGCGGGTTCGGGCCGCGAACAGGGTGAGTGTTTTGCCGCCGGAAAGTGACAGGAATCCGGTCTGGTCCGCGGCCATCTCCTCGCAGAACTCCCGCTCGTTCATCGGTATCGGGACGGGCAGGTGATTGGTCAAGATCACCAACGATTGTTTTGCGTAGTCGAACGGTGACCGGAGAGTTAGTGCTCGGAAGTCATCTTCACCAGGCTCCGCGCAGATGCGAATGCCTAGCCGGGACGCGATGTAGTCAAAGCGGCGTTCGACGGTGAGAGTGGCCGAGCAGAGGACGGTTGAGTGTGTTTGATCGACTATCGACTGCTTGAATTGCGGAAAGACGTGGATGGGGATGCGCTCATAAGTCCACGCGGCAGGGTCTTCCTCTTCGGCCGCGAGGCGATACACCCACAGGTGGTCGTCCGGTAGTTCGCGCATGGTGTCGAGCAGATGAATCGCTGTGTCGAGTCGTTCGGAGAACCCGTGTAGGCGTCGTCGTGCCGACTCCGTGCTCGCGGCATCGCGCAGTGCCGTCACGGCTTTCGCTAGCTGAATCAGCGCGTAACGCACCCTCCCCGCTGTTTGCCGCAACGCGCGGTATTCGGGGCGGTGGCTGACGACACCGAAGCGCAGCACCACGGAATCCGACTTGCCGGCATACTCGTGGAGGTAGGTCGTAATCGCCTCGGCCAGTTCTGCCCCGGCTGTACGAACTTGGATACTGCTGGCTGCGATCGCTTGAATTGCCTCGTTAGCGGACGAGTCTGTGCCGGCGCGTGATCGGATGCCGCGCATCAGCTTGGTACGAGGTGACAGGCTGTTGACGAGGATCTCGAGTTCCAAGGCATCTACGCGTTCCGTCCACGCGGCTGTCAAGGAATCTTCAAGCGCATGTGCCTCGTCGAAAACCAGGTCTGCGCGCGATTCGTCGAGGACGTCGCCTGGTGCGTGGTCGGTCATCACCCAGCTAGCGATAAGGGCGTGGTTCACAGACACTACGCCGGGTGCCTTGCCGAGGTTATCGAGCTGCTGGGTCAGCGGACAGACTTGCGCCCAGGGACATTTCAGCCGTTCACACCCGCCGGCGTTGGTGCGAAGCCGTGCTCGGGTACGGGCATAGCGGGTGTCCCGACGGCGGAGAGCGTAATCGGTGACGTCATCCCAGGTACCGGTGGGCGATGCGGCGATCGCCCTGATTGCGGTTGCCAGCGCGAGCGGGGATGATTCACGGTCGGACAGCGCATCTTCCAGTTCGCGCGTACAGACATAGTTGGTGACGCCTTGCAGCTGCCGGAACGGGGCACCAAGTAACCCTTGCCGGTGTAGACGGCCGGCTTCTTCACGCAATTGGCGCTGCAGCGCCTTGGTGGCAGTGGCGACGATGACCGGTTGACCAGGTCGCGATGCGCGTCCAAACGCTGGCAATAGGTAGGCCAACGTCTTGCCGGTACCCGTCGGCGCTTCGACCGCGAGCCTTCCACCGTGATCGAAAACTTCGGCCACGGCATGCGCCATCATCTGTTGTGCTGTGCGGGGCCGGAACTCAGGCTGGCTTTGCAGAACCTCGAAGGTGTCGCGAGTGGCCGACCACGCATCAGCAGCAGGTGAACCCGACGGCATCAGCAAAGAATCCGGCTCGCGCGTTAACGCTGATAGATCCGGCTTTGAGGCGAGTTCGGGTAGCAACGTCACGAGCGGATGATCAAATGCCTCCAACACTCCTATCGTCAATTGCCAACTGGGGTCGGTTGCGTCGATTTTGCCCAGGAGCGCCCAAACAACGGCGGCCGTAGCGGTTGCGTCTGTGACAGCGCGATGGGCATCCTGATGAGCAATGCCGAATTCCTCGGTCAAGTCGGCCAGCGAGCGGTTGGGCATCGCCACGTCGACGAGCGTGGCCAGGTGCATGCTGTCGACACAGGTTGGAAGCTGAGGGGGATCGACACCGACGCGCTTGGCTGCAGCCTGTAGGAACGGCACGTCGAAGGCGAGCAGATTGTGGCCGACCACAAGGTCCATGTCGGTCAGTTGCGCATCCAGCAATTGCAGCGCATCGTCGAGGGGGAATTCTGCGGTGAGGGCCTCGCTCGGGCGCGCCACCCCGTCCGGCACTTTCACCATCAGGTTGGCAATCAAGTTGCCGTCCAAGCCGACCAGCGCAATTTCGCAAACGAAGTCCTTAGCGGGGTCGAGGCCCGTGGTCTCGATGTCGAGGATCGCCACCCGCTCGACCGGAACGCGGCGCAGGCTGGTGGGACGGTACCAGTCGGTGTCCTCGTTTGCATCTGGTGTGTCGTCGACCGCGGCACCCGGCGCCGTGGAGGCAACAGATAACAAACCGTCGGCGGTCAAATGGAAGTGATTTGGAAAGCGATCCGGAAGCTGGGCGAGGCTGTCGATGGACTTAGCGAAACCCTTCGACCGCAGCAACTCGCTCAGGTCGCCCGCGGATAGCGGTCCGCGCTCCGCGAGGATCTGGTAGGCGGCTTCGATAGCCGGGGGTAACGGCTTAGGAGCTGTCGACATGGCGTGCTATGTCTGGTACGCGAACTGTTCATCGCATCGGCGCGCGGGAAGCACAGCGCCGAAATCGATCTCTTGGAGGCTGGTCGGCAGGCGGGTCACCGAAATCTCCTTAGCAATCGCCGGATATAGCGGTTAAGAAGGGGCTGGGTTCTCCGTGCCAGGTGACATGAAGTTCCTCGCGGGCCCGGGTGCATGCGACGAACAGCAGGCAGCGTTCTCGTTCGAGGTCGTGATCGTGGGTCTGCTTGTCCTCGTCGATCGGTGTGATGGCGTTGGCCGCGGGCACCATCGTGGCCCCGACCCCGGCGACGGTCACGCAGCGAAACTCCAGGCCCTTCATCCGGTGCATGGTTCCAACACGGACGGCGTCATCCCGCTTTGCCGTTTTGGCCAGATCGACCGTCTTGATGCCCTCAGCTTTCAGCGCATCCTCGATCTTTGACCCAAACCACTTGGTGCGGGCGGCAACCCCGATCTCGGATGGTTTGATGCCTTTGGCGAGCCACTCTTGGACGGTTGCCGCGATGAACTTGGTCTCGGCCTCGTATTTGTCGAAACCCCGCAGCGTAGGCATAGCGCCGTGAACGTAGGACCTGCAGCCGGCAATGGAATCAAGGCCGCCGTCCATGTCGTCGATGCGTTCTCCGCGAAGTAACCCCAAACTCCAGCCGAGGATCTCCGCGGTCGTTCGATAGTTCAAGTTCAGCCGCGCCGATCGGCCCGCAATGTTGATCCCCACCTCTCGGAAGCTAACCCGGCCGTCGTAGATACGTTGGTGGGTGTCACCGGCGATGAAGATGTCGTCGGGGGCTTCGGCCACGGCGGCCCGCAGCAGCCGCCACTGGTCCGGGCTGAGGTCCTGAGCCTCATCGATCACAATGTGCCGATACGGCTTATCGGTTTCTGCTTCCAACAGAGTTGTGGCCTCACGTCGAATGGTCTCATGTGTGCATGCTCCAAGTCGGGTAAGCGTTTGCTCAAATTCCCATATCGCCTGCCACACCTGAGCGCGTTGAGCGGGGCCCAGAGGGCGGCCTCGTCCGGTTCGTTTGGCGGCCAGGTACTCGCCTGCGTTATTTATGCAGCGGGCCAGAACGATGTGGCGCCACTCATCGGCCAGAAACACGTCGTTGAATGGCAACTCAAGTTTGTCGATGATGCCTAGCCACAGGTTTTTCTCGTCGGCCGGGCGCAGCAGATTTGGTGCTCCATACTTGCGGCGAAACACTCGGTGCGCCACTCGATCTACATGGGAGACCTCGATCCTGTTTCGGACTTCATCGTCGTCCACAATCATGTCGAGCCCCGACTGCAGAGAGTCGGACAGAGTGGAGGTAAAGGTGGTGACGAGAACCCGTCCCTTGTTGCGCTTAGCGAGCGTATGCGCCCGGTGCAGCACCACCACCGTCTTACCCGTGCCAGGGCCGCCGGTCACCCGGGCAGGCCCGTTGAACGACGCCTCGACGACGGCGCGCTGGGTAGGGTGCAGATAGACCCGCCACGTCGCAAACGGGTAGGCGAAGACACCCATCAGCTCATCGGGGCCGTTCACCAACACCACCCGGTCGCGACTGCGAAGTACGGCGGCGTCGAGGTCGTCGGTGTCTACGGGTTCGGCCAGGATCGCAGCGCCGAGCTCGGACCACACCTCATCGGGGGTGTATCCGGCGGCTAAGCCAAATAACACCTCCCACTGTGTTTCCGGGAGAAACGATTTGGCCGCATCGAGTTGCGCCGAGTTCGTCAATGCTCGCGCGAACGCCAGTGTCCTTTCGTCGATGCCGAGCCGCCTCAGGTCGGCATCGCTGACGTGCGCGAATAGCAGAGATTCGGCATTCTCAGCGGACTTCTTCAGCTCGGGCAGGGCGCGGTCGATCGCCTCTTCATCGCGGATTTCGATCCCACCGGTAGCTGCGTTTACTGAGATATCGCTGCGCTGCGCCCATGCGTACGCGTCATCGTGGGGGAGCACCTTGAGAAGCGTGAAGACGTCTCCGTGCTCGGGTGCCAGCACGATTCCCCGCCATGACTGGTCGATCCGGATTGACCGGAAGCGGCGATTGCGGGCGTTGTTGATCTTCTCCAGGTGGAGGCCGCTGTAGGTCGCGGCTTCGAACTCGTCGAACACCTCGGTGACCCGCTTGGCGATTGGCTTCTCTAGCTTGACCAGGTCACTGAGGAATCCCTTGTCAATCGCTAGCGTCGGCATTTGTGGCTCTACACAAACATATGTTCGAATTCTTCGTACGTTCGATGCGGGTGCGCCGGCGGGGGCACTGGCGCCCTTGTCTAGGTCGAAGTGGCGTCCACGGCATCGTCAATGGCATCGGCCTGTGTATAACCCTCCCTGGAAATACCTAATGTCTATGTTGACGCGACCCTACTTGTGACGTCCGACATTTCGGAGCAAAGTTCACTTTTCCGCCCTATGCGGCCGGGTGAGCGAGGTGCCGTCAGTGCGGAAAGAGGCGCCGCCTTGGTCACCGGATCCGATCCCCAATTTGCGAGTCAAAATACCTCCTGGTGCTCTGACCCGTCCCTCATTCGGCCGTGCGCGAGGCAAAGCAGAACGAACCGCTCGAAAAGAGGTCCCGGCGCCTTGTGGCGTAGTCGTACAGATGTACCGAATCGACGAGAAGCTCGAACGATCGTGCTTAACATAGCGCCGACGGGGATTGTCGGTGCCGAAACCTATGCTGCTCAAGCGCTGGGCCGTAACGGCAGCCGCTAATTCAGAGGCAGGTGTACGTGTATTCGGAACGACCTACTCGTGACTGTCGCGGCCAGGCGACAGACTGCCAGCAACTTCAGTACTAGCAGGCAAAACAATGGACATCTTCCGGGTTCATAAGGAGCTGATCGACGACTACCGGCTCTTCACGACGGCTGCAGTCGAACCGCGGGACCCGAGGATCAGACAACACGTCCAGGATGAGCTCGCTGCGGGCAAACAGTGGCCACAGCCCTGGGTGTCGCTGAATCCGACGTTTGCCTCGGGTGGATCGATCGATGATTTAGTCGCCGAGGGTCTGTTGCACCCCGAATGCCAGAGGATTTTCCGCCCGAAGCAGCAAATCGACGACACGGGAACCCACCCGATCACACTGCATCGCCACCAGCGGGAGGCGATCGAAACCGCACGTTCCGGCAAAAGCTATGTGCTGACCACCGGAACCGGGTCGGGTAAATCACTCGCCTATATTGTTCCGATCGTCGACCGTGTGCTTCGCCAGGAGCCGCGCCAGCCTGGAGTCAAGGCGATCATCGTCTACCCGATGAATGCATTGGCTAATAGCCAGGTCGGAGAACTCGAGAAGTTCCTGCTTTACGGCTACGGCAAGGGCCAGGAGCCAGTCACGTTCGCCCGATACACCGGACAGGAGCAGGGTGAGGAGCGGGACGCCATCCTGCGTCAGCCGCCGGACATCCTGCTCACCAACTACGTGATGCTCGAGCTGATGCTTATCCGCCCCGAAGAGCGGCGCAAGATGGTCGATGCCGCACGAGGTCTGCAGTTCCTGGTCCTCGACGAGCTACACACCTATCGAGGCCGCCAGGGTGCCGACGTCGCGATGCTCGTGCGCCGGGTTCGCGGTGCCTGCCAGTCACCACAGCTGCAGTGCGTGGGCACGTCCGCGACGATGGCCAGCGGCAACTCGCAGACGGAGCAACGCCGCGTTGTGGCTGAGGTGGCAACCGCGTTATTCGGAACCGAGGTCACGCCGGATCGGGTGATCGGCGAGACGCTGGACCGTGCCACCATCGGAGATGCCGGCGACGTCGAGGGCCTGACGCGCGACGTGCAGCGAGGTGGTGCGACCGGTAATTACGCCACGCTGATCCAGTCGCCACTGGCGACCTGGATCGAGGAAACGTTCGGACTCGCCACCGAACCGGGTTCTGAACGCGTCATCCGTCAACGTCCAGCGCTGGTCCGTGAGTCGGCCGCCCAGCTGGCGGGTTTGACGGGTCACACCGTCGACGAGTGTGAGCGCGCAATCCGCGCCACGCTGCTAGCGGGATCCGCGGAGCGGAATCCCACGACAGGTCGCCCGCTGTTTGCCTTCCGGCTACATCAATTTCTGTCCAAAGGCGACACGGTTTACGTCTCGGTCGAGGACCAAGCATCGCGCCACATCACTTCGCAGTACCAGGTGGCGGTCCCCGGCCGACCGGACCACTTGCTTATGCCGTTGGCGTTTTGCCGGGAATGCGGACAGGAGTACTTGGTTGTCGCCCGTTCGGCCGTCGGCTCGGAGGTGTTCTACCGTCCCCGACGCGACCGCGACGCCAGTGGCGGTGACCAAGCAAATGGCTACCTGTACATCTCGACTGATCAACCGTGGCCGGTCGATCCCATCCCCGAGGGCCGGCTGCCCGACTCATGGCTTGTCGACGGCGCTGTCGCTGACCGGCGTCGCCCCTATCTGCCGCGCCGGGTCAAGGTCGACGTCGGCGGTAACGAGGTATCCAGCGGAGGTATAGACGCAGCTTACGTCCCGGCACCATTCCGGTTTTGCTTGCGCTGCAAGGTTTCTTATGAGCAAGCACGCGGTAACGACTTCGCCAAGCTGGCAAGCCTGGACGTCGAAGGCCGCAGCTCGGCGATGTCGGTGCTCAGTGCTTCGATCGTGCGCTCACTTGGCAAGATCCCACCGGCGGAGCTCAGCCAGGAGTCGCGCAAGCTGCTGACGTTCGTGGACAACCGCCAAGACGCCAGTCTCCAAGCAGGACACTTCAATGACTTCGTACAGATGACGCAACTGCGCGGTGCGCTATATCAGGCAGTCCTGCGAGGATCGCTGCGTCACGACGATGTCGCGCAGCGGGTTGTCGAAAGTCTCACATTGCCGTTCGAAGACTACGCGGCCAACCCAGACGCGGTTTATGGGGCGAGGGCTTCGGCCGAGCGGGCATTCAAGGAGTTCATCGAGTACCGGCTGTACTCCGACCTCCAGCGCGGCTGGCGTGTCACCATGCCCAACCTGGAGCAGACTGGCCTGCTGCGCATCGCATATGAGTCGCTGTCGGAAATCGCGGCCGATACTGGCCTCTGGGAGAGGACTTATCCTCCATTGCGAAACGCGCGTGCCGGCCAGCGAGAAGAGCTGTGCCGCATCGTGCTTGACGAGTTCAGACGCGACTTGGCGGTTGACGTCCACTGCCTAACCGACGACGGATTTGATCGCATCAAACGGCAATCCGACCAGCACCTCAAGGGATTGTGGTCAATTCCGCCGCATGAACCGCGGCCACGCCCCGGCGTGGTATCCACCGAACCCGGAAAACCCGGCAGACCGCGGGCCGATGTCAGAATGACGGGGCGATCGGCAGTTGGCCGCCATATTCGCGAGAAAAGTGGGCTGAGTGTGCCCGGCGCGCCCTTGGATACCGCCGACGCTCAAAAGGTTATCGAGGATTTGCTCGCCACCCTGCAGCGTGCCGGGTTACTGACGACAGTCGACATTCAAGGGCTTCCCGGCCCGAACTATCGGCTCAAAGCATCCGCGGTGATTTGGACTGCGGGCGACGGAAAGTCGGGAGCGCCCGACCCACTGCGCAAGGGATTTGACCCGGACCAGGGCACCCGTGTCAACCCGTTTTTCTTGGACCTCTATCGCACCACGGCGCCCGAACTCAGCGGGATGTACGCCCGTGAACACACCGCCCAGGTCGCCGCTGCTGACCGGGAGGAGCGGGAGAAGGCGTTCCGCGAGGGGCAGCTGAAGGTGATGTATTGCTCGCCGACGATGGAGCTTGGAGTTGACATCGCCAGTCTTAACGCTGTCGCGCTGCGCAACGTGCCTCCAACACCGGCGAATTATGCACAGCGCAGTGGTCGCGCCGGTCGTTCGGGTCAGCCCGCGCTAGTGACGACCTACTGCGCCACGGGCAACGCTCACGACCAATACTACTTCCGACGCTCACAAGACATGGTTGCCGGATCGGTGGTTGCACCGCGGCTCGACCTCACCAACGAAGCATTGTTGGCATCGCACCTGCATGCGCTCTGGCTAGCGGAGACTGGCGCCAGTCTGCACGCGCGAATGCCTCAACTGCTGGACATCGACGAGCCGGACATGCCGTTGGCCGATGATCTTCGACGTGCATTAGCAAATCCAGATGCTATCCGACGTGCCGCCGACCGCGCGCATGACCTGATAGCGCCACTCACCGAGGAGCTGCAGCGCACCTCGTGGTGGCATGAAGGCTGGGCTGCCGACGTAATCGCTGGTGCTCCACAGGCTTTCGACGACGCTTGCAACCGGTGGCGGGAGCTCTACCGTGCCGCTCTGGAAGACCAAAAAGAGCAAAACCGCGTCGTTCTGGACATCTCGGTCAACAAACGTGCCCGTGAAGCCGCCGAAGCCCGACGTCGCGACGCCGAAGGTCAGCTGAGGCTATTACGCAACGAGGACACCGACCAGGCCTACTCCGATTTCTACACGTACCGCTACTTCGCTTCGGAAGGCTTCCTGCCCGGATACAGCTTCCCCAGACTGCCGCTGGCGGCATACATACCGGGTGTTCGGCAGTCGGCCGGGGCACGCGATGGCGGGGATTACCTTCAGCGGCCGCGATTCCTCGCGATCAGCGAGTTCGGACCGGGGGCAATCATTTACCACGAGGGCGCGCGTTATGAGGTGAAACGGATCCAGGTGCCGATGGCCGCGGGTGGCATAGGCACCGTCGAGCTGCAGGACGCCTACCGTTGCGAGTCGTGCGGATACCATCACGTCCGCCGTCCGGGCCTCGACGTGTGTGAGTACTGCGGTGCGGCGCTGGGCCATCCACTGTACGGCTTAATGCGCATGCAAACCGTGTTTACCCGTCGCCGCGAGCGGATCTCCAGTGACGAGGAGGAGCGGCGGAGGGCAGGGTTCGAGTTGCACACCTCCTACCGGTTCAGTCAGTACGGGCCACGTCTGGGCAGGTTGGACGCCGTCGTGCGCTCCAGCGATCAGACCCACGACTTAGGAACCCTGCACTACGGAGACACCGCGACGGTGCGGGTCACCAATGTCGGCCGCCGGCGGCGTAAGGATCCGAATGAGCTTGGGTACTGGCTAGACACGGTCAAGGGCGACTGGCTCAGCGAGAAGGACGCCGAAGACGCGACGCCTGAAGACGAAACGCTGAATGACGCGGCGGAAACTCCGACGAAGCAGAAGGTGATCCCCTACGTGGAGGACACCCGCAACATCCTCGTGTTCCGGCTCACCGAACCAGTTCCCAACGTTGTTGCCACTAGCTTGCGGTACGCGCTGGAGCGGGGCATCGAAGCAGAGTTCCAACTCGAAGATGCTGAGCTTTCCAGCGAGGCGCTTCCCGACAATGACGGACGCGGCCGCATGCTGTTCACCGAGTCCGCCGAGGGAGGCGCTGGGGTCTTGCGGCGGCTGCACGCGGAACCAGACGCACTGGCACGTGCTGCGCGCCAAGCGCTGCAGATCGCCCACTTCGCACTCGATGGAACTGACCTCGGCCGGGCGAAAGGGGCAACTGAGCGGTGCGAAAAAGCTTGCTATGACTGCCTGCTGTCGTATGCAAACCAAAGCGATCATGCCGCCATCGACCGACACGCAGTGCGCGAGCTGCTGCTGCGACTCGCGTCTGCCGCCACAGTTCCCTACCTCGACGCGAAGCCGCGTGGCGATAGAGCCGAACAGATTCGCGCACAATGCGAATCCGAGCTGGAGCGCGACTTCGTTGACTTGCTCGTCAAACACGAATTTGCGTTGCCGGACGCCGTCCAGGAGGTGATCGGCGCCTCAGGAATCCGAGCGCACTTCGCCTTCCACGGTGACGACTCCGCTTTGGCTGTTTTCGTCGAGCCCGGCCTGCCCGAAAATGCCGACGAAGTCGAAGAACGGCTCATCGATATCGGCTGGTCGGTCTTGCGGCTACATCCCGGAGAGGACTGGCTGGCACGGGTGCGGGAGCACTCATACGTGTTCGGTGAAGGAAGGGCGTAGCAGTGGGATTCGCCCCCGGCAACTTGGTGAAGGCGCGTGGCCGTGAATGGGTGGTGTTGCCCGAGAGCAGCGATGATTTCCTGGTGCTGCGGCCCATCGGCGGGATCGACGACGACATCGCCGGTGTGCTGGTCAGCGAAGGCGTCACTCCTGCAACGTTTCCGCCGCCGCGACCCGACGATCTAGGCGATCATCTCAGCGCTTCGCTGCTGCGCAGCGCGCTGCGCATAGGCTTTCGCTCCACCGCGGG
The DNA here is from genome assembly GCA_002101905.1 of Mycobacterium shimoidei. Lineage (GTDB taxonomy): Bacteria > Actinomycetota > Actinomycetes > Mycobacteriales > Mycobacteriaceae > Mycobacterium > Mycobacterium shimoidei. The sequence goes on from LQPU01000052.1 coordinate 20,057, forward strand.
CCCGTTTCGCAGTCTGGCGTCGATCTCGGTGGAGCCGCGCGCCTACCAGCTCGTGCCGCTGATGATGGCGCTGCGCCAAGACGTGGTGCGGCTGCTGATCGCGGACGATGTGGGAATCGGCAAGACAATCGAGGCTGCGCTGGTGGCCACCGAACTACTCAAGGTAGGGGACGCTCGCGGGTTGACGGTGCTGTGTAGCCCGGCGCTGGCGGAACAGTGGCAGAACGAGTTGCGGGGCAAGTTCGGCCTGGAAGCCGAATTGGTGCTGCCCAGCACGGTACGACGGTTGGAACGCGGACGCATCGGAACCGAGTCGATCTTCGAGCGTTACCCAATCACGGTGGTGTCGACAGACTTCATCAAGAGCATCCGCCGCCGCCATGAATTCCTGCGCACCTGCCCCGATTTGGTGATCCTCGACGAGGCGCACACCTGCGTTGCCGATTCCACCAGCGCCGGGACTGGCCGCACGCAGCGCTATGAGTTGATCCGTGAGCTTGCCGGTGACCGGTCAAGACACCTCATCCTGGCCACCGCCACCCCGCACAGCGGGAAAGAGGAGACCTTCCGCAACCTACTGGGACTGCTAAATCCTGAGTTGGCCACCGTAGACCTGGAGCAAAGGAAAGGGCGCGAGCTGCTGGCCAAGCATTTCGTGCAACGCCGCCGTGCCGACATTCGCCGCTACCTGGATGAGGAAACGCCGTTCCCCAAAGACCGGCTTTCCACCGAGGTGCCCTACACGCTTAGCCGTGAGTACCATGCCCTGTTCACCAAAGTGCTTGACTATGCCCGCGAAACGGTGCGCGCTGAAGACGGCGGACTTGCGCGACGCGTGAACTGGTGGTCGGCGCTCGCACTCCTGCGCGCGCTGGCGTCATCTCCACGGGCAGCGGCGCAAACCCTGCGCACCCGCGCCGCAGCAGCCGCCGCCGAATCACTGGAGGAAGCCGACGCGATCGGCCGCGCCATCGTGCTGGACCAGCCCGACGACGAAGTCATCGAGGCCGCCGACACCACGCCCGGCGCCGAAACCGATGGGCAGCGCGGCGATTCGAAATCGCGGCGGCTGCGCGGGTTTCTGGCCGAGGTGCAGAAGCTGGAAGGCAAGCCGGACAACAAGGTCGCCGCGGCGATCACAAGTGTCAAGGAGTTGCTAGGTCTGGGCTGCGATCCGATCGTGTTCTGCCGCTTCATCGACACCGCCGACTACGTGGCCGAACAGCTCTCCGCCGCTCTGGGCAACGGCGTGACTGTCCGGGCGGTCACCGGCATACTGCCCCCCGACGAGCGCGTGGCTCGCATCGATGAACTGGCGGCTACACCGGGCCGGCACGTAATGGTGGCCACCGACTGCCTATCGGAAGGGGTGAACCTGCAGGAGAACTTCCAGGCGGTGTTGCACTACGACCTGGCGTGGAACCCGACCCGCCACGAGCAGCGCGAGGGCCGGGTAGACCGGTTCAATCAAAGCGCCGACACTGTGCGAACGGTGATGCTGTACGGCCGGGACAACCAGATCGACGGCATCGTGCTGGAAGTGCTACTGCGCAAACACAAGGCAATCCGCCAGGCAACGGGGGTTTCGGTCCCGGTTCCGGATAGCAGCGACGCCGTGGTCGAGGCATTGATGGAGGGGCTGCTTCTGCGCGGTAAGGACGCTGAGCAGCTGAGCCTGGACCTCGGCGTCCAAGAACAGCGGGACCTTCTCTATGGGCAGTGGGAGTCGGCGGCGGAGCGGGAACGTGTCGCCCAAACGAAGTACGCGCAGCACGGCATCAAACCCGAGGAAGTGGCGGCCGAACTTCGCGAGACGCGAGCCTCCCTCGGCACCAACGCCGAAGTCGCCGAGTTTGTCGAGCAGGCGCTGCGAGCGCTGCGCTCCACTGTGACGCCCGCCGATTCGGGATTCACCGCGACCCTCGGGCCGCTACCGCTGGGTCTCCGTGACGCGCTGCCCCCGGGTCGCAACGATCCGCTGCATTTCGCCACCGAGCTTCCGGTGCGCCACGGTGACGCGGTGCTAACCCGCACCGACGCCTCCGTGGAGGCTGTTGCGCACTACGTTCTGGAATCGGCGCTAGACCCCAACTTGCCGGACGAACAGCGCCCGGCCCGCCGCTGCGCGGTGGTGCGCACCAACTCGGTGTCCACACGCACGACGCTGTTGGTGGTGCGCTACCGGTTCCATCTTCAGCTGCCGTCACGCTCGGGCGCCCGACAGCTGGTGGCCGAGGACGCGGCAACGCTGGCCTTTGAGGGCTCGTCCGCCCACGCGCGCTGGCTGGCGCCGGAGTCGGTGGAACCGCTGCTCCACGCTCGGCCGTCGGGCAATGTGCCAGCGGCGCAGGCCACACAGTTCCTGGGCCGCACCCTCGACGGCCTGCCCGACATCGCCCAGCATCTCGCCGCCTACGGTGAGCATTTGGCAAGTCAGCTGCTCGAGGCTCATCGCCGGGTACGGCGCGCTTCGGCCGACGTGTTGCGAGGGCTGAAGGTGACCGTTGAGCCCGGCGCCGACATCCTAGGCGTGTTCGTGTTCGTGCCACCGACGGGAGGCGGCAAATGAGCAGTGGCACTTCCACATTTGTCGGTGTGCGGGTTCAAGGTGGCTTGCTTCCGGCGGACCTGCTGGCACTGCTGGCAAGCCGAACCGACGTCGACGGATTGTCGTCGAAGGACTATCACCTCGCCGCGGGCGAGTCGGTGTCCGACGCCGCCAATCGGGTATGGGCATATCTGCGCGGGGCATGGACGGCATACCGTGAGGCGCTGGCCGCGCTGCCCGAGACCGACATGGCCACGTCGCTGACGAGGGAGCGGTTCACCCTGGTGCTGCTCGACCAGCTCGGTTACGGCCGGGTGCCTACCACCGGCAGGGGCGGCATCGTGGTGGGGGAGCGCAGTTTCCCCGTTTCCCACACTTGGGGCAACGTGCCGATCCATCTGCTGGGCCGTGTCTCGCTGGATACCCGTACCAAAGGCGTAGCCGGTGCGGCAGGGGCATCACCGCAATCAATGGTGCAGGAGTTGCTCAACCGCTCCGACGAGCACCTGTGGGCACTGTTGGCCAACGACTCGACGTTGCGGCTGCTACACGATTCCACGTCGCTGGTCGGGTCGGCCTACGTCGAATTCGACCTGGAGGCAATCTTCGAGGGCGATCTGTTCGCCGACTTTCTGCTGCTGTACATCCTGTGCCACGAGTCGCGGCTGGAAGTTCGCGATCCGGAAGTCGGTCCCGCGTCGTGCTGGCTGGAACAGTGGCGCCAGGACGCCCTCGACACCGGCTCACGCGCCCTAAACCTGTTGCGCGACGGCGTGGTCGAGGCGCTGCAAACACTGGGCGCCGGATTTCTCACCCACCCCGACAACGCCGCGCTGCGCCAACAACTTGAGGACGGCGCCATCACCGTGCGCGACGTGCACGAGGCGCTGCTGCGGGTGGTGTACCGGCTGCTGTTCACCTTCGTCGCCGAAGACCGCGGTGTATTGCTCGACCCAACGGCCGACCCGATAGCGCGCCAGCGCTACCTGGACTACTTCTCCACCGAGCGGTTGCGCCGTATCTCACGGCGCCGGCGCGGCGGCCGCTACAGCGACCGGTGGCAGGCACTCACGCTGGTGTGGCGGGGGCTCGGCGACGAGGACGGGCTGCCCGAACTGGGGCTGCCCGGAATCGGGGGGCTGTTCGACGCAGGCCAGTTGGACTTCCTGATGGACTGCTCGCTGACCAACGCGGCGCTGCAATCAGCGGTGCGCTCACTATCGCTGGTGCGTGAACCCAGGTCGCAGGCGCTGCGAATCGTCGACTACCGCAACCTAGGTGCCGAAGAACTCGGCAGCATCTACGAGGCGCTGCTGGAGTTCATACCCGCCTGGGACCCGGCCACCAAGGCCTACCAGCTGACGGTCTCATCGGGAAATCAGCGCAAGGACACAGGTACTTACTACACGCCGACATCGCTGGTGGAATCACTGCTCGACACCGCGTTGGATCCGGTGCTCGACGACGCGCAGAAATCCGCGAATCCCGAGGAGGCGCTGCTCAACGTCACCGTGTGCGATCCCGCTTGTGGTAGCGGGCATTTCCTGGTCGGCGCGGCGCGCCGAATCGCTAAACGGGTTGCGCACATCCGCACCGGCGATCCCGAACCGGCGCCTGCAGAAGTGCGCTCAGCGATGCGTGATGTGGTCGGTCGCTGCATTTATGGCGTGGACGTCAACCCACTGGCCGCCGAACTGGCCAAGGTGTCGCTGTGGATGGAAACCCTCGACCCCGGCCGGCCCCTTGCCTTCCTCGATGCGCAAATCAAAGTGGGGCATGCCTTGGTGGGCGCCACCCCGAAACTGCTCGCGGAGGGTCTGCCTGACGATGCGTTCAAGCCGATCGAGGGCGATGACAGAAGGATCGCCTCGGCGCTGTCAAGACAGAATAGGGCTGAGCGCAGGGCGCAAGGCAGCTTGTTCGACATTGACATTGCTACAGCCACCGAAAAGCTCGGCCAACAGGTCCAGGACGTGGTTTCGGCGCCCGCACTGTCGCTAGCCGACGTGCATGTCCAACAGCAACGCTGGCGTACCTGCATCGACTCGGAGGCATACCGACGTCAACACCTCGCCGCCGATGCCTGGTGCGCCGCATTCGTCTGGCCCAAGAACCCGGGCGCGCCAGCAGCGCCCACCCACCGCACCATCGCCGCGCTGGCCGACGGAGAGGATGCGTTGAACGCGGCGTCCCGAGGCGAGGTCGGACGGCTGGCCGCCGAATACCGGTTCTTCCACTGGCACTTGGAATTCCCGCATCTGTTTCCTCCGACGCCAGATAGCGACGAGACAGTCAACCCCGCCACCGGCTGGGCCGGCGGATTCTCGGTCATCATCAACAACCCGCCGTGGGAGCGGGTAAAACTCCAAGAGCAGGAATTCTTCGCATCCCGCGACCCCGACATCGCGACCGCGCCGAACGCCGCCGCACGCAAGGGGTTGATCAAAGCGCTACCAAAAACCAACCCAACACTGCACGCTGCATTTGGTGCCGAAAAACGACGCGCAGAGGGCATTTCGCACTTCATGCGCAACTCCGGGCGGTACCCGCTGACCGGGCGTGGAGACATCAACACCTATCAGGTGTTCGCAGAGGCTGACCGAAACCTGCTGGCCGGCAGCGGGAGACTGGGGGTGATCCTGCCCACCGGCATAGCCACCGATGCCACCACTCAGTACTTCTTTAAGGATCTCGTTGCCAATGGATCCATCTCGAGCCTTTACGATTTTGAGAACTCAAAGCCCCTATTCGAGGGAGTACATCGCAGCCAAAAGTTTTGCCTGCTCACTCTCGTTGGGCGAGACAGCCGAGAACCCGCCGCAGATTTCGCGTTCTTCGCTCATGACCCCACCGACTTGCAACGCTCGAACGCGCGCTTCGCGCTGACGCCGGAGGAAATCAAGCTGCTAAACCCCAACACCGGCACGTGCCCGGTGTTCCGCAGCCGACGCGACGCCGAAATCACCCTCGGCATCTACCGGAGGGTGCCTGTACTCATCCGGGAGGGCGACCCTGACGGAAACCCGTGGGGCATCAGGTTCATGACGATGTTCCACATGTCCAACGACTCGCACCTCTTCCATACCCGCGATGAGCTGGAAGCCGACGGCTGGACGCTCAACGGCAACGTCTTTGAGCGGGGTAAACAGCAGATGCTTCCGCTGTACCAGGGCATGATGGCGACCTTCTACAACCACCGAGCGGCGGACGTGGTTCACAGCTCTACTGCGGCTCAACGTCAAAACCAACCCGACTATCTCGCGAACGACGATCTTGCGAACCCCAACAGACTTGCGATGCCCGCGTATTGGATTGCGGCAACGGAGGTGACAGGTCTGCCAGAGTGGCTGATCGGCTTTTCCGACATAACGAGCCCCACAAATGAGCGCACGATGGTTGCGTATCCGCTGCCCGCCGTTGCCGTGGGTAATAAGGTTCCGCTTGTCATATCGGAACAGCCGGCGCCTAAGCGCAGCGCCTTGTTGGCTTTGCTCTCATCTTTTGTGTTCGACTACGTGGTGCGCCAGAAGGTAGGCGGAACCACATTGAACTTCTACCTCGTGAAGCAGTTCCCAGCGCTCGGCCCGGGGCAGTTTGACATCCAATGCCCATGGGAGCGGAAACAGTCGCTTGAGCACTGGGTCATGGAGCGGGTCAGCGAACTGTCATACACCGCAGTGGATATGCGCCCGTTTGCTGTGTCTGTTGGCCTGCGGCGTGAACCGTATGTATGGAACGCGCAACGACGCGTTTTAGTGCGCAGCGAACTGGATGCCGCATTCTTCCACCTCTACGGCATCGAGCGTGACGACGTTGACTACATCATGGAGACCTTCCCGATCGTAAAGCGCAAGGACATCGCCGAAAACGGGGAGTACCGCACCAAGCGCATGATCCTCGAAATCTACGACGCGATGGCTGAGGCAGAAGCCACTGGCACGCCGTATAAGTCACCGCTGGGCGGTCCGATCATGACCAACAAGGCAGGTACGCGATGAACGAGGTCAAGGTCGGGACGTTTGCCCGCGAATCCGCCGTCGGGGTTGAGAATGTTGGGCGGCGGGTCATCGATTCGGGTCTAGGTAAGGATGATTCGCTTCTTACACCTGGACGACCGATCTGGACGATGGCGAACTTAGAGGAACTCACCCGGGATTACGTCGACCGACCAGATGTCGGGCCCGGCGGGTTCTTTGAAAAGCTGAAGCATCAGCTGGCAGGTTCATCGCCCGCTGCTGTACAGCTGTTCGCCGAGCTGCTGATTCTCAACATACTTCCCATCACCAACCTTGGAGGCACGCTGAAAGTCAAACAGGTTGAAAACGTGCTCAACATGAGCAGCGCTCCCGTGGCACTCCCAAGTGACGTTGAGGCTGCGCTACTAGGCGGCGGCGTATTCCACGGCGGTCAGGCATTCACCACCTATCGCTGGGCGCAGATCGTGTACCTCATTCAGTTCGCACGCCACTTCAAATCGCTGCCCGAGCAGCGGCAGGTCGACGCCCTGGCCGACCCGCTGATATTTCGCGACGAGGTCAATGCCGTCCCGACAGGCCAAGCAGCTCAACGACAGTCCCTTCTGTATCTGGCATTCCCACATTTCTATCTACCGGTCGTCAACACCGAGCACCGCACACTGCTTCGCGACGGCCTCGCCGGAAAGTACCTGGCGGCCCCGTCCGGCGACCTCGACACCGACATCGCCCAAATCTATGAGGCCATCACCGACGCAGAAGGCGGACATGTCGACCTCTACGCCAAACCCTGGATAGAACGCTGGCTGAAGAAGGCCGAACCAACAGTTCAGCATGCGTGGAAAGTCCACGGCTCCAACGTCAAAGGCCAAGACATGATCCCGATCTGGCGGCAGAAGGGAACGATCTCTTTGGCCGCCAGCCTATTGCGCCCCGTCGATGCGGACGTCAGCCGAGACGAACTCAAGGCGTTCGTTGACGAGGATTACCGTTCATCCGGTTACGCCCAACGCCAAGAGAAGCTTGACGAGTTCTTCGCCTTTCTGGGTCGCATGTACCCCCAAGACCTCGTCGTCACCGTCAGCCAGGGCAAGGTGTACTTCGGAATCATCACCGGCGATGCCGAATTCCTGAAGAGCGATGACGGACGCTCAAACCTGCGCCGGCCGGTGAAGTGGTATGACAACTCGCTGCCGTTGACAGACCTGCCCAGCGAGGTATCGGCGCGGCTAAGCGCCCAAGGGGAGGTGCTGGATCTCAGTCAGCATCTCGAAACGCTGGTCGCGCTCGCCGAACGTCGACGTCCACCCGTCGGTACCGGCGCTGTGCACTTGGCCGATGCCACCGAGGACCTGGCTAAACGTCTGTATGTGCCGAGGGAGTGGCTGCAGGAGTGCGTTGATCTGCTGCGTGACCGACCGCAGCTGATCTTCTACGGACCGCCCGGAACGGGAAAGACCTACATCGCGCAGGAACTGGCCCGCCATCTGGCCCCTGAGGAGAACGTCAAGATCGTCCAGTTCCACCCGGCCTACTCTTATGAGGACTTCTTCGAGGGATACCGCCCCATGGACCAAAGTGGCGGGCAGGTTGGGTTCGCACTCAAAGCCGGTCCGTTGCGGCGGTTAGCCGAGCATGCGATCGACAACCCTGAGGCGCCACACGTGCTAATCATCGACGAGATCAACCGCGGCAACCTGGCCAAGATTTTCGGCGAGCTGTACTTCCTGCTCGAGTACCGCGACGAGTCCATTGACTTGCTGTACTCGTCGGATAACACCGAGCCGTTCTCGCTGCCGAAGAACATCATCATCCTCGGGACGATGAACACCGCCGACCGCTCAATCGCACTCGTGGACTCCGCGATGCGCCGCCGATTCGCTTTTCTCGCCCTGCACCCGTCAGAGGAACCAACCAACGGAATCCTTCGCAAGTGGCTGGCGGCCAAGAACCATCCTGCCGAGGTCGCGGACCTTCTCGACGAATTGAACGCCCGGATCGCCGACCCGGACTTCAAGATTGGGCCGTCGTACTTTATGCGCCCCGCGGTGTATGACTCCGACGACCATGGGCTCGAACGAGTGTGGCGTACCGCGATCCTTCCGCTCCTGGAAGAACACCACTACGGTGACCGCGCCGTGGACATCGAGGCCCGGTACGGATTTGCGGCGATCCGCAAGGCCGTGCAGGCGAAGAGCGCCAGCGCACTGATCGGTGCGGGCAGTAGCGACTCTCCGGCCACCCCGGTGCAGGAACACAGCGATGGCACCACCGGCGCTGATTCTGACTGAGGGCGGCGCATCTCAAACCGTCGCGCTGACCGGACTCGAGTATCGGGCGCTGCAGCAGCTGGCGCTCGTCAATGTGGCTCCCACACACGACCCTGGCTGGTACGAGGTTTCCGCTGGCCGCAAGGTCGGCGCCCTCACGGTAGGGGAGCGCCAGCTCATCGTTCACCCCAAGATCACCGATCTGAACCGCCTGCTGTTCTTAATCGGGTATGCCAAAGACCCGAGTATTTGGCGTGACGAGCAAGTTGATCTGGTTGGCGCCGACGAACTGCTCCCAGGTATCGCCGAGGCGTTCAGTCGTCTCGCATCGCGCGCGCTGGAGCAGGGCGTGATCCAGGGCTACCGGACGGTCTCCGACGTGCTGCCGGTGCTTCGCGGTCAGCTCCTTGCCGGCGAGCAGATGACCCGGCTCCACGGTCTACCGGTGCCGGTTGCGGTGGAGTACGACGACTTTACGGTCGACATCCCGGAAAACCAGCTCCTACTGCTAGCCGCGCTGCGGCTGCTGACCGTGCCGAGAACCAGCGAGGTCGCCCGGCGACGATTACAGCGGCTGCGGCGCACTCTTGCTGACGTGTCGGTGCTGCCCCGCGGTGCCGCACTTCCGGTGTGGCAACCGACGCGCCTTAACGCCCGCTATCACGCGGCACTTCGCCTCGCTGGAATCATACTTGCGGCAGAGTCTTTCGAGCACCACATCGGCGATCTCCGGGTTTCCGGCTACATGTTCGACATGTGGCGCATCTTCGAAGACTTCGTCACAGTCGCCCTGGGCGAATCGTTGATCGCCCTCGGCTGGAGGTGTGAGATGCAAGCCGCTCTACACCTGGATGACGCGCGCCAGGTGGAGATGAGACCCGACCTGCTGTGCCTTGGGGATGGAGCGCCGGTAGCGGTCATCGACGCCAAGTACAAGGCCGAGAAGCCCGAGGGATTTCCCAACGCTGATTTGTACCAAATGCTCGCTTATTGCACGGTTCTCGGGCTAAGGGAGGGTCACCTCGTTTACGCGAAGGGTAATGAGCCGGTGAGCGTCCATACTGTGCAAAAAGTTGGAATTACTATCCACTGCCACGCTCTCGACCTTGCTTTGCGGCCGGCCGATCTGCTTGGCCAGGTTGATGGGTTAGCCGCGTCCTTCGGTGGTGGCTCGGACGCCCCCAAACGGGACTTCATGCCGGTATCAAACGGCGCGCGGCTCAGGTAGAGATCGCGGAAGACATGAAAATGACACATGCAACAGTATTTCGACTCGACACGGTTGATATCGCCCTTGAATTCGGATGGCACGTCGCGTCGACGCGCCACACTGACGAATTCAACAGGGAGGAAGTCACTGTCACGGTTCAGTACTCGTCGGACGATCACATCTCCACAATCGCGAGGTGGCGCCCGAATCGTGAGGAGGAATTTTTCCCGCGGGAAGCTGCCGGAAAGAACGATTGGCTCCGGGCGTGGCTAACGGGTCGAGCATCTGCCGCCGACAAGCCAGCGGCACAACCCACAAGATGCGCGGAGGGATACGGGTCGAGGCAGCAGAAGTTGAGCTGGAGTCGGGAGAAATGGCTGCACCGGCCCACACAAGAGGTGGTGGACGACAGCGACGCGCGGACACCCCGCACTGTCGATCAGATGAAAAAGCAGGTCAGTACGTGGTACCTCGTCCTAAGCCACGCGACCATCGAACAGGGCTACTACCGTCGCGAAATGGATATGAGTACAGCAAGGGAAACGGAGTCGACCATCGTCGCAACATGGCATCCAAACAATGGCCCTGTGGTCACTCTTACTCGAGGGCATGGCTGGCTGCGTACAAGGCCTGTGTGCAGCATTTCCAAACAACTTTCGGGCCTACCGTGCTGAATGCGGTGGCAACGCCAACTAAGCGCGCGCGGCGCCGACGCCCTGGACCCGTCCACCGGCGGCCACGTGCATGCGCCGCACGAGCGGCAGCATGCGCCGGACACGCGGCGTACCGGATCCGAGATCATCGTTGCCGTGGCTGCCAACCGCACAATCTCCGGGCACGACGACGCGCACTTGCGCAAGCCCCTGTGCATACCCTGGGCGGGTCCTAGACTAGGCATCAAACCCGGTACAGCTCAGTTAGAGATGGCAGAGGAAGAGGAGTTGACAGACGCAGCAACGTTCCGACTCGACACCGTCGACATCGCGCTTGGGTCCGGATGGCAGGTCGAGTCGATGCGTCATACCGACGAATTCAACCGGGAAGAAGTCACTATCACGGTTCAGTATTCGTCGGACGATCACATCTCCAGCATTGCGAGATGGTGCCCGGATCGTGAGGGGGAAGTTTTCTACCAAGACTCCGCGGGAAAAAACGACCGGCTCCGGGCATGGTTGACGGACCAATCTGGCGCTGCCAAGCCAACGGCGAAGCCAAGTACGAGCAGAGTCGATTTCACCCAGAAGCTAGGCGACTGGACTCGCGACGAGTTCATCGAGGCGGTCGAAGATGCAAACGACCGCGCCTTCCTTCTGAAGTTCCTCGATTTGGTAGATGCCAACAGCAAGCTTCCCTCGCTGGGCACTCACGTCCGGCTCTACTTCGGGAGGCGGCCCGGCGGTTCCATGTTCGTCTATCCGTTCGGGCGCAGGTACCCGCCGTTCAAGTTCTCCGTCAAAGATGGGCAGCTCATGATCTCCGGCTGTTGGACCGGCTTTCCAAAAATCAAAGGGCATCCCGGTTTCGCCGATTTAGCAGCAATGCTCAATATTGACGAAAACGGCCCTGCGACAAGTACTCCCGTCGCGAATCTCGATCCAGACAAGGTCTGGAGCGTTGGCGAGAGCGTGTCACGTGCGATCAACGCCTGATCCGCTTGGCCGGATGCAGCGGGCCTTCCCGCGGTCTCGATAATCATCAGTTCGCGGCTTCCAGTCCCCACGTGGGGATCGGGGACAAAGCTGACAGAGGTGTGCCTGCACCCGCGGATCGGCTCACAGCGATTGAGCACGACTCTAGTTGAACAGTCGCGCCCCCAGCCGTTCTCCGAGAGGCGTGCTGACCATACAACTAATCGCACGCCATCCGACTGCGCGAATGTAGCGGCGTCGCAGGCGGTAGAGCCGCGCGATGATGCGGGCCAATAACGCGTTGTCCATGTGGAGGGTGAACGGTATTTCGTGGAAGTGGGCATCGCCGCCGGAGGCGATCGCCAGGCTGGGGAGCAACTCTAGGGTACCGACCAACTCGGTAATGAACCGATCGACGCCGGCTATTGAGCGATCCACAAGGTGCGTGGTGTCCTCGATGACTTTGGCGAACTTGTCTGGAGCCGAGGCGCCCCGGACCCGCTGTGCCAGACGGAGGTTAGCGGCATAAAACTCCATGAGGGTCTCGGCCGCGGCGATGATGCCATCGGGGTCGGGCTCACTGTCATCGATGCCGAGCACTGCCTTGAAAGTGGGGGACCGCAAGTATTGATCCATGTCATGCACTCGGCGTCCGACCTCGCGGGTGGTGGCCCCGACGAGGTCGGACAGTTCGTCGACGTTGGTGATTCGTTGCCCCGACGGTGGGGCATACCCGATGCGATGCTTGCGAATTTCCAGCTGTAGCTTCTCTTTTCGTTGTAGGAGGGTGGATGCGAACACCGCCCACTCCCAGAAGAGTGGTTTGTCGCGAATCAGCCGCTCCACCCCTTCCGGGGTGTCCGCAATTTCGGCTATTTCATCGAATCCCAGTCCGTCTGCGTTGTCAGTCATGGCGTTGCTCCGCTAACTCGGCTGCGGGACCGTCGCACGGCTGCCCGCTCGCACGTCATGGATCGATGATGCGACGCTGCACCGACAAGCCGGAGCCGCGCTGATCACCGCTTCGGCCCCGGCTCGACTCGGGGCCCGTGCAGATCGGTGAGTGACGCCGCCGCCTGGTGTCGGCAAGCCCGCGATCTCACAGCTGATCGCCCCGAAAAGCACTGGGACCGTCCCCACCTCCCGTTCGGTAAGGTCCGGCAAATGACCAACCTCCGAACGCTCAGCGCGGTGCTGGTCTTGATCGCGGCGGTGTCGACCGGATGCGCACACCAGCCCCACGGCGGTAACCAGCCCAGCACCTCGGCCAACACCGGAGCCCCCAACACAGCAGCGCCCAACGCTCCGGCTCCGCCTCCCGAGCCGCCCGGCGGTTACGTCGACGTCGTCAAGGAGGTCACCCCGAGCATCGTGACCATCGAGGCAAAGCCCAGGATGGGCAGCGGGGTGGTGCTGCGTTCTGACGTTGTGATCACCAACGCGCACGTGGTGGGAGACGCCCGCGAGGTGACCATCGTTTTCGCCGACGGTCAGGATTCATCGGGCAAGGTGCTGGCCACCGACAGGATCACCGACCTGGCGGTGCTGCGCAGCCAGCGCACCGATCTTCCGGTGCCGAAGTTTCGCACCGACTTGCCCCAGCCCGGTGAGCGGGCGCTGGCCATCGGCAGCCCGCTGGGCTTTCAGCACTCGGTGACCGCTGGCATCATCTCGGGGTTGCACCGCAACATCCCCGGATCGGCGGCCGAAAACCCGTCGCTGGTCGATTTGATCCAAACCGACGCGTCGATCTCTCCGGGCAACTCCGGCGGGGCCCTGCTCGATGCCACCGGTCAGGTGGTGGGTATCAACGAGGCCTATATACCGCCCAGCGCCGGAGCGGTGTCGCTGGGGTTTGCCATCCCCTCGGCGACGGTGCTCGATATCGCCGATCAACTGCTGGCACATGGTAAGGCGCTGCACCCCTATTTGGGGGTGTCGCTGGGACCGTTGACGCCGGCGATCCGGCGGCTCTCCGGTCTCGACGTGGACCAGGGTGCGCTGGTGCTGGGCATGGACCCTGACGCGCCGGCGGCCAAGGCGGGGGTACGCCCGGGCGACGTCATCGTGGAACTCGCGGGTCGGCCGGTGCGCACCATCGAAGATGTGCTCACTGCGCTGCGCCAAACTCAGCCCGGGGAAACGCAACCACTGGTGTTCATCCGCCGCGGCGAGCGTCATGAGGTGAAGGTGACCATCGGCGCCACACCCGGCTAAAGAACCGGGGACCCGGGGCGGCTTCTGCTGACAACTTTGCATGAACCTGGGCCGTCGCACGGGCTAGAGCGCTGCAAGGATGTGCATGGTGATCCTGGCCGTCGACCTCGGCAAGACCTCCTGCAGGGCCGCCGCTGGCGGCCGGCGGGCCGAGCGCGCGGGCGCGCCGGGGCTCACGGCGCCTGGCGGCGTACGAGCCGCGGAGGCGGCGATCCTGGCCGTCGCGCACGAGTTCGGCCCGGTCGACGAGGTGATCGTGGGGGCTGCCGGGGCACTGGCCGCGCCCGACGCGGCGCGAGCGCTGGGCGATGCGCTGCTGACTTCGCTGCCCGCCCAACGGATTGCGGTGACCAGCGACGCTGTGACCGCGCACGCCGGCGCGCTGAACGGGCAGCCGGGCGTCGTGCTGATCGTGGGCACCGGCGTCGTCGCACTTGCGATCGATGCGGACGGCGCACTGCGGACCGCTGACGGCTGGGGTCCGTGGCTGGGCGACGAGGGCGGCGGTGCGTGGATTGGCGACGCCGGGCTGCGCGCGGCCCTGCGAGCCTACGACGGCCGGGGGCCGTCCACCCTGCTGCTCGACGCCGCGCACACCCGCTTCGGCGCACCGCAGACCTGGCCAGCACAGCTCAACGACGCCGCCGCGCTCGCATCCTTCGCGCCCGACGTCCTCGCACTGGAGGGCGACGCCACCGCACGGGCGATCGTCCGCGCCGCCGCCGAGGCGCTGGCCGCGACCGCCCGCGCCGCGGGCGATGGTCCGGTGGCGATCGTCGGCGGCTTGGCGGGGTTCGAAGCGCTGCGCGCGCAGCTCGACCTCGTCCCGCCTGCCGGCGACGCGCTCGACGGCGCGCTGCGGCTCGGGGCGATTCACGAGCCGCACGTGATCCGCGTTCAGGCGGGCCCCAAAGCCCCTGCGCCGCAGGGGCTTGACGCTCTGACCACCGAAGCGGTGCGCCCGGACCTGGACGACCTCGACGCGCGGCCGATCGGCGAGATCGTGGCGCTGCTCGTCGCGGCCGAGGGCCAGGCGCACAGCGTGGTGGCGGCGGCGATCCCGTGCATCGCGGCAGCGGCCGAGGCGATTGCCGCGCGGCTTGATCGGGGCGGGCGCCTGATCTACGCCGGAGCCGGAACGCCCGGGCGACTCGGCGTGCTCGACGCGGCCGAGTGCGGGCCAACGTTCGGCACCGACCTGGTGCGCGCTGTGATCGCCGGCGGGCAGGCCGCGCTGACCACGGCGATCGAGGGTGCCGAAGACGCATTCGATCCCGCCGATCTCGCTGACCTGACCGCCGCCGACGCACTCGTGGGGATCACGGCGTCGGGCCGCACCCCGTACGTGCTGGGGGCGCTCGAGCATGCACGCGCGGTGGGTGCGCTGACCGTCGCGATCGTCAACAACCCTGGCAGCGAGGCGTCCGCTGATGTCGTGATCGAATTGCTCACCGGCCCCGAGGTTCTCGCCGGATCCACCCGATTGACCGCCGGGACGGCCCAGAAGATCGTGCTGAACGCGCTGTCGACGAGCGTGATGATCACGCTCGGCAAGGCCTACGGACCGAGGATGGTCGACGTCCGCCCGACCAGCGCGAAGCTGCGCCGCCGTGCGGTGCGCATCGTCCGAGATGCCGCCGGTGTCGACGAGGAGGCCGCGACTGCCGCGCTCGCTGCCACGGGCGGTAACGCCAAGACCGCGATCGTCGCGCTGCTGGCGGGCGTCGGCGCGGCCGAGGCCGCCGCTCGACTCGACCGGGCGCGCGGGCGTGTGCGCGACGCGATCAGGAATCGATAACCGTCCCAGCGATCTCCAGCGCGAACTCGCGCACCGAATACGTGGTACGTGGGGCTCAATCGGATAGGGATGTGCACCTGTATCGGTCACTGCACGGCACAGCCGGGAAGCCGCGCGAAACATCGCCAACCTGCCGGTGTTCGCCACCTGGCGCGGCGAGGCCGCGCAAGCCGCCAAAGACGCTGGCACCGAGAAGAGCACCCGGATGGAGCTGTCGGCGCAGAACGCGTTTCGGGTGTGGGCTGGCGCGGGGCACGCCTATGAGGAAGCCGCGGCGGTCAAAAAGGAACTCAATGACATCTTCGCCGAGGCGAACGCTGCGCCGGCGGTGCACATCGACACCGCAACTAATGTGGTCACCCCGCCGGACACGAGCGGGTGGGCTGACGAGGACGTAGCGAGGGCCACGGCCAAAGTCGAAGCGCTGCAACAAAAAATAGCGTCGTTGCTTCTTACTGCGGAGAAAGCCGACGCCGATTTGGCGGCTGTGCTCAGAGCGGCCACCGCTGCTGAATCACCGGTTACCGAGCAATCCGGCGACCGGCCCTCGGATCCGAACGCCCCGACTGCTGCCTCCACATTGGCTGACCTTGGGCGCGCGAACGACCAAGCTGTTGTCGACGCCATGGCCAAGGTCAAGGCCGCTCAAAAAGCCCTCGATGAGGCGTCGAAAGACGCCTACACGCACGGGGCCGGCAGCCCGGAAGCCCAAACCGCACGGGCGAAACTGCCTGAGCTGAAGAAGAATCTGGCCACTGCACTCGATGAGTTGGGCAAGGTTCCTGACTATTCGGGCATCGACCCCAAATCGATGAGCATCGGCCCGGATGGCAAGCTGCTGTTCAGCTACAGCCTTAACGGCCAGACGATGCAGGTAACCGGTTCGTTGAAGAACGGCACCGGCGAAATCTTCGATCAGGGCAGCCACGCCTACTACACCTATAAGGACGGCCAACTGGTGGGCACCCGCATCTTGGATGAGGGCCGCGCCATTCCTAACGACGAGTTGCTTCAGAACGCGGTCTTCACCGCCGTGGGCGCCGGCCCCACCGCCATGGCCGGCAAAGCTGGCGCCGAAGTCGCCTGGCAGGGCATGCGAGCACTGTTCACCCGCGAAGCCGTCGAAACCGGAGCGGGCGCCGCGGCCGGTGTCACCGCTGACAACGTCCTACCCCGCGCCGTCGTCCAAGCCGAACACCGCGCCGAACTGGCCGCCCAGAACCTTGCTGACCATGCCCCCGTGTCCCATATACCCGCTGGCGCTGTCGCTGAGCACCCGACGCCGTTGCCGGCGAGTGAGCATCCGGCGCCGGTTCACGACCATCCGCTGCCCAGCGGCGAACCGCACGGTTCCCCGGTACCGACCGGCGATGTCGCGCACGCGCAGCTGACTGATTCTGTCGCACCTGCGCCTGCATTCACCTTGGACAACCCGTTGGATCATATGAGTCCACAGCTACAGGCGTTGTCGGAGCAGCATCTCACCGGCAGCGGCGAAACTGTCCTCGGGCCATTTAACCCTGCCGACGGCGGCCAATCGTATATCCAAGTTGCACAGGAGCGCGGAGCCAGCTATTTCGACATCGGGAAGCGTGGAATGCGGCTACCCCCACCGAACGACTTGCGGCAAATCAGCATGTGCTCGACATGGCAATCGCTAACCGTGACACCATCACATTGTCAGTGCCGTTTAGTGAGGTCCGTACTGGAACATTTACTGCAGCGGAAGTCGATTACTTGGAAGCGCATGGATATCAATTTGTCGATAGTCGTACACTAGTTCCCCCTACGAGTGGAGGTCGTTCGTGAAGACGCTACTTAAGTTTATACTTAACAATGTTGAATTCTTGTATCTTAATCCCGCTTATCGTTTTACTGATTCAAAAAATAGAGGTCTATCAGAGATTGATGCATCGATCTCTTTGACAAGTGATGTACTGAGATGGAATATCATCAACGATCGCGGCCAAATCTACTTCACTGTTGTGCCATTAAGCAGTGCCAAGAATTCGTTTTGGCTTTCACTCGTCCGGCAGTATCTGGAAGGCGGCAATGAGATTCAGGTTGTCGCACCCGTTGATGAGGCCAATTGGCTGTCAAGCAATCTGCCACGCGTCGAACGATTGTTTTCAGACGAGTCACAGATCGCTCGCATATGCGACGAGCTCGTTGCTTTGCGCGAGGCGAATGCGCGCAAACGTTCGGCGTCGTACCGACGTCTGACAACAGAATCTTGATACTGGGAGCCCTCGTACACCATCGCGCTGACAAGCAATGCAGAATTTCGTCCAAGCCGAACACCGGGCCCAACTGGCCGTCCGGTGCTGACTTATACAGGCAGGGCTACGCTTCTGGGATTGCGGTTTCGCAAGCAGATGATGCACATATCAAAGTATGCCTGAACAACGACTGCGCCATTTTGGTTACAGGTACTGCTGAAATTTTTAGTCACATTATGTTGAAGTCGGTCGATGACATTGAGCAGATCGGTAAAAGCACGTCACCTGGTGATTGACCGGTGAAAAGCAACCGTTAATCAGTGCGTGCGCGCCATGTGCGTCGAGAACCGCAACACCATGACCATGTTGATGTCGTATCAAAGACTGAGTCGAGCGTCTGCTCACCGAGTGGCAGATCGAGCTCGTGCCCTTTCGATGCGGAGCAAGCCGACGTCGTGAGCCGGGCCTACCGCGATTTCGGCAGGGGCAGTGGACATCCCGCGACGCTCAACCTCGGCGACTGCTACTCCTATGCGCTGGCCCAGTGGCGGGTGAACCGTTATCCGAGCTGAACTGGGATCCCGGGCTGATTGCTGTGATACAGGTCTGGGCCGAAGCTCACTCGACGAACAACGCCGTCGACGCGGTAAACGTGTGCAGCGCGTTGCGCCCGGCGATCGGGCCGATCTCCCCGCCGGCGAAAAACCCGGCCAGCGGTATCCCGCCCAGCAGGTCGGAGATCGTCGACGCGTCGTGGTCGGCGACCCCGAACATCCGCCGCCCACGCCCGGTGCAGGTGAACAACAATGCGCCCGCTGGACGACCTGACGACTCCGCCAGAGCACGCTCCACGCTCAGGTGCAGATCCTTGTCGGCCCCGACCGCGTCGCGCACCTGGAACTGCACCGTCGAGCCGACCTCGACCACATCGCCGATCTCGATGGCCCCAGACGCCGCGTCCGCGCCAAGCACCCCACGGATCAGGAAATCGCCCTGCTCGGGAGCCGCCAGGTGCTCATCGCTGACGATCCCGATGTGCAGGCCGGTGCTGACCAGTTCTTGCTCGTCGCGCGGCAGCCCCTCGATGATCTCGCGCAGCCGCACCATTGGCGGTAGGCCGCCCAGCTCGGTGATGACGTCGTCTTGCGCGCCGGTGACGATGTAGGGCCGCCCGATCGGCCGGCAGCCCTGCGACACCACCGGGACCGCGTGTACCCCGGGCAGCCGCACGCCGACCAGCCCGGAGGTCAGTACCTCGCGGTCGCGGAACAGCCGGCTCTGGCCGGGGCCCCGCCCACCACTGACCACGCCGCCCACCACCGACGTCCCCGGCAGGTCGGCGTTGAGGTGATCGAGGAGCAGCTGCGCCGGAAACGTGTACGGGTCCGGCAACAGCAGATGCAAATCCTTTGCAGCAGAATCGAATTGGTATCCGGCGATCAGGGCACCCGAGCCGGTGCGCACGAAGTCCAGCTGGAACGTCTCGGCGGCCAGACCCGACGCCAGCCACACCGCCACCGCGGGCTCGTCCTCCAATTCGCGGCGGCCAGCCACCACCGTCTGCGCGACGCACCCGATCAGCGCGGGCGGCGCAAGCGTCTCCTGCACCGCGCCCAGCACGTCGCCGGCCGTGTCGGTGTGCGCGCGCGAGGCGAGCAGCACGGCCAGCGACGGCGCCGCGCCCGCGAGCTCGTCGCGGGCCTGCGCGGCAGCCTGCACCGCAGCCCGTCGCGCGTCGGGCACGGTGGAAACCCCGACTCCAATCCGCACCCTCCCATGATGCGCCGCCCGGGCGCTAGCTGGGCTGGAGCTCCTTGTGGAGTTCGCGGCCAAGCAGCTCCATTTTCATTGGCATCGGTGGCATCAGAAGCCGGCTTTAGATTGGTCTTCCCCCAACGGCTCAAAGTCCGCGGCAAACAGCTCTTCAGCTCCCTGACGGATCGTATGACCCGCGTGCTTGTGACATTCCGGTGCAGCCTAGTGGAACCGGGCGTCGAGTCTTGGTTTTCGAGACCGACATTCGAGCACGATGGCCTACGAACCGCGACAATCGAGCAATAAGTGCTGGCCACCTAACCATCACGGCGATCGTGGCGCCCCGGATCCGTCGTGCGCCGCTCCGCTCCAGAGCGTCAGCCGGCCATGATGTTATGACTCGCGTCCGCCGCCGTCGTCAGGTCGCCGCTCGCCTACTGTCGTCTCGAATGAAACGTCGTTAGGAACGAGACGACTGGGCATTCGATTACCACTTCGCTTGTGATCGGCGAGACGAATGCCTATCTGCGACGGTATCTGATCGTAGACAATGCTGAATGATGTGGTTCCCGTTCCGAGGAGCCTCCCAAGCTTTAGTTTCAGAACTCCTACGTTGGAGGGAGGAGGGGTTATCAATGGTTTGCGTTGGCAGCGGCGTGCTCGATGACCGGTAAAGCACGGGTGCACCAACTCGCAAAAGAGTTAGGTGTGACGAGCAAGGAAATCTTGGCACGGCTCTCCGAGGAAGGCGAGCCCGTTAAGTCCGCTTCCTCAATCGTGAAAGCCCCAGTCGCGCGCCGACTGCGTGCCGTTTACGCGAACAAACGGCCCCGCCATAGGCAGCGCCACGTCGACCAAAATCGCCGAGCATTAGGTACTGGCCACCCTCGGCGAAAAGACGTTGCCGACAAAGAGCACCTCACTGGTTCGCAGGTCGTCAGAATCCTCAAAGACTACCGTGAGGCTTACGGGCTCTTCGCAGTTGAGGGTGTAGAGCTGGCCGGCGCGTCGTTACCGGGGTAGGGGTCGAGGTCTTCTGAAGATGAA
>LQPU01000053.1 GCA_002101905.1 Mycobacterium shimoidei
CGTCGATGAGCACGTGTGGCGGCACACCCGCAAAGGCGACAAGTACGTCACGGTGATCATCGACTTGACCGCCGTGCGCGAAGGGAACGGCACGGCGCGGCTGCTCGACATGGTCGAAGGACGCTCCAAACAGGCCTTCCAACAATGGCTCGCCGACCGGCCACAACAATGGCGCGATCATGTGGAAGTGGTTGCCATGGACGGATTTAGCGGATTCAAGACCGCCACCAGCGACGAACTCCCCGAGGCGGTCGCGGTGATGGATCCCTTCCATGTGGTCCGGTTGGCCGGCGACGCCCTCGATGAGTGCCGACGCCGGGTGCAGCTGGACACCTGCGGGCACCGGGGCCGCAAAACCGACCCGCTCTACGCATCCCGGCGCACCCTGCACACCGGCGCCGACCTGCTCACCGACAAACAGAAAACCCGACTCGATGCTCTGTTCGCCGCCGACGCCCATGTCGAGGTCGAAGCCACCTGGACGATCTACCAGCGCACCGTGGCCGCCTACCGCGAACCCGACCGGACCAAGGGCCGCGCGATGATGCAGGCCGTGATCGACACGCTCAGCAACGGGGTTCCCAAAGCCCTGCACGAGCTCATCACGCTCGGGCGCACACTAAAGAAACGCGCCGCCGACATCCTGGCCTACTTCGACAGGCCCGGAACCTCCAACGGCCCAACCGAAGCGATCAACGGCCGACTCGAGCACCTGCGCGGCTCCGCCCTCGGATTTCGCAATCTCACCCACTACATCGCACGGTCTCTACTGGAAACCGGTGGATTCAGACCCCGACTACACCCTCAATCATGAAGAGCCCCTTAACGGGCCGATGAATTACCTACCCGTGATAGTCGTACGTCACGGGTAGGACCGTTAAGAAACTTCGCAAATCTCTCTGCTCCATTTCGTCAGCAGAACGACTCATGCGGGTGTACCCAGATCACAAGGCTCGTTTAGGGCGCACTTTATTAAACGTGAGGAGAATTGCATGTCTTTTGTGACCACCCAACCTCCGGCGTTAACCGCCGCGGGCGCCAAGCTTCAACATATCGGTTCGGCGATGTCCGCCGCGAATTCCGCGGCTGCAGCGCTGACCACGAACATAAGTCCCGCCGCTGCCGATGAGGTATCAGTGCTGCAGGCGACACAATTTTCTGCCTATGGTGCCCTCTACCAGCAGGTGAGTGCCCAAGCCGCGGCGATTCACGAAATGTTTGTGCACGCGCTGGGCACCAGCGCCAATTCCTATGACGCCACCGAGGCCGCAAATTCGACCGCTGCCGGGTCGTCCCCATTGGGAACATTGGCCAGCCTCGCCGGAAATATTTTCAACGTCGGCCCGGGGAACATTGGCAGCGCCGCATCGGATCTGTTGGAGCTGGGCGCGCTGAACTGGTCGACCGCTCCAGGCACCGCTGCCCTGAGCGGTACCGATGCTCTCGGCGCGGGCTTAGGTGGGGCAGTCCTGACGGGCGCGGCAGGGCCAGCGGGCCGTGCCGGCCTGGGTGGGGTATTGGCGGGCGTGGGCGAGGCGCCCTCAGTTGGCGGGCTGTCGGTGCCTCCCAGCTGGACCGGGATGGGCGCACCGGGATCCAGCCCTGTCCCCGCCACGCTGGCCGGCGGGGGTTGGACCAGCGCCGCGCCGGAAAGCACGCGGGTCGCGACGATGCCGGCCGGTATGCCCGCGGTCGCCTCGGCCGGGCGCGGAAACTTCGGGTTCGGAGCCCCGCGCTACGGCTGCAAGCCCACGGTGATGCCCAAATCAGCGGTCGTTTAGCAACCAGCGGTCAATAGATCTAATCGCTTTGGCAGAGACAGGATTTGAAAATGGATTTCGGAGCATTACCCCCGGAGGTCAATTCCGGACTGATGTACGCGGGTCCGGGGGCGGGGCCGATGATGGCCGCCGCATCGACGTGGAACAGTCTGGGCGTCGAGTTGCGCACTACCGCCTCCTCCTATGAGTCGGTGATCTCGATGCTGACCGGCGACGAATGGCTGGGGCCGACGTCGGCGGCGATGGCGGCGGCAGTTGCGCCTTATGTGGCGTGGATGAACACCACCGCCGCGGCCGCCGAGCATGCGGGCGTCCAGGCCATGGCCTCTGCGGCTGCCTTCGAGGCGGCTTTTGCGATGACGGTGCCTCCGCCGGTCATCGCGGCCAACAGGGCCGCACTGGCGGTGCTGGTCGCGACGAACGTGCTGGGGCAGAACATGCCGGCGATCGCGGCCAACGAGGTTCTCTACGCCGAGATGTGGGCCCAGGACGCCACCGCGATGTACGGCTACGCTGCCTCGTCGGCGGCCGCCGGAATGTTGAGTCCGTTGACGTCGCCGACGCCGACCACCAACCCGGCCGGGCTGGCCGGCCAAGCCGCCGCGGTCGCCCAGGCCGGCGCCTCTGGCACGCAAACGGGGTTGTCACAGCTGATCTCGACCCTGCCCACCGCGGTTCAAGGCCTCGCCGCCCCGCTGGCAGGGTCTGCGGCGTCACCATCGGGTCTCGCCGGACTCAATGCCTTCTTCGGCAATGCGTTTCTGGAGGGGGCAACGAACCTTGGGGCCTGGAACATGTTCGCCGGCATATACGCCGGGGTCGCGGCTGCACGTGTCGGTTCTGGGCTGCTCGGCGGCGCAGCAACGGTCGCAACCGGCGGATTGGGCGAAACGGTCCTGGCGAGTGCGGTGGGCTCGACGGGTGCCGCGGACTTCGCTGGAGCGCCGGTGCTGGCGGGCTTGGGTCAGGCGTCCTCGGCGGGTGCGTTATCAGTGCCGGCCAGTTGGTCGGTGGCCACCCCGGCGAGTGCTGGCCCCACGACGTTAGCGGGCGCCGGTTGGACGGCCGGCGTCGAAGAAAGCACACCGGTAGCAATGCCGGCCGGGATGCCGGCGGTGGCCTCGGCCGGGCGCGGTGGCGTGGGTTTCGGCGCCCCGCGTTATGGCTTCAAGCCCACCGTGATGCCGAAATCCGTGGTCGTCTAGCACCAGAAAGGACTGTGGGGACTTCCTAGCGTCTGGTGCGGCGTGTCAACTTGAGTCGAACAGGTGTTCGGCTACTGTGGTGAGCGTTCACGACAGCGGCTTGTCGGTGGGCTGTTCTAGCGTCGCGGCCAACTGACCAAGACCGGTCAACTTCAACACCGACCACATCGAGAGGTAGCACCATGACGCAAGCCCCTGATCGCGAGAAAGCTATCGAACTGGCGATAGCGCAGATTGAGAAGAATCACGGCAAAGGTTCGGTGATGCGCCTGGGCGACGAGGTGCGTCAGCCGATATCGGTCATCCCGACCGGCTCGATCGCCCTGGACGTTGCCCTGGGGATCG
Source organism: Mycobacterium shimoidei (assembly GCA_002101905.1). GTDB lineage: Bacteria > Actinomycetota > Actinomycetes > Mycobacteriales > Mycobacteriaceae > Mycobacterium > Mycobacterium shimoidei. Next base: position 3,332 of record LQPU01000053.1, read on the forward strand.
GCGGCCTGCCGCGTGGCCGTGTCGTCGAGATCTACGGCCCGGAATCCTCGGGTAAAACCACCGTCGCTTTGCACGCGGTGGCCAACGCCCAAGCGGCCGGAGGTATCGCGGCGTTCATCGACGCCGAGCACGCGCTGGACCCCGAGTACGCCAAGAAGCTGGGCGTGGACACCGATTCGCTGCTGGTTTCCCAGCCCGACACCGGTGAGCAGGCGCTGGAGATCGCCGACATGCTGATTCGCTCCGGCGCTCTTGACATCCTGGTCATCGACTCGGTGGCCGCGTTGGTGCCGCGCGCGGAGATCGAAGGCGAGATGGGCGACAGCCATGTCGGGCTGCAGGCCCGGCTGATGAGTCAGGCGTTACGGAAAATGACTGGGGCACTGAATAATTCGGGCACCACGGCGATCTTCATCAACCAGTTGCGAGAGAAAATCGGAGTGATGTTCGGGTGCATGAATTACTCCACTCGTGTAACCCTGGCCGACGGCTCCACTGAAAAGATCGGCAAGATCGTCAACAACAAGATGGACGTCAAGGTGCTGTCCTACGATCCGGACTCCGACCGGATTGTGCCTCGAAAGATTGTGAACTGGTTCAACAACGGACCGGCCGAACAGTTCCTGCAGTTCACGGTTGAGAAGTCCGGCGGCAACGGTAAGTCGCAGTTCGCGGCAACGCCCAATCACCTCATCCGCACGCCTGCTGGCTGGACCGAGGCGGGTGACCTCAATACCGGAGACCGTGTATTGGCCGCCGAACCCCATCTTCTCAGTGACCAGCAGTTCCAGGTTGTGCTCGGTTCGCTGATGGGTGACGGGAACCTCTCACCCAATCGGCGGGATCGCAATGGCGTCCGCTTCCGGTTGGGACACGGCGCCAAACAGGCGGAGTACTTACAGTGGAAGACCGCGTTGATGGGCAACATCGGGCATACGGTGCGAGAGAACGCCAAGGGTGCAAGCTTTGTCGACTTCACCCCGCTGCCAGAGCTTGCCGAGTTGCAGCGCGCGGTGTACATGGGGGACGGCAAGAAGTTCTTCTCTGAGGAATACCTCAAGGCACTGACTCCGCTGGCCCTGGCCATCTGGTACATGGACGACGGCTCTTTCACCCTGCGATCCAGGGGATTACAGGAGCGCACTGCTGGCGGCAGCGGACGCATTGCGATCTGCGTCGAGGCCATGACTGAAGGCACGCGGGTGCGGTTGCGCGACTATCTCCGTGATACCCATGGGTTGGATGTACGTCTGCGCTCCGCCGGCTCGGCCGGCAAGACGGTGCTGGTGTTTTCCATGGCGGCGACAGCGAAGTTCCAAGAGCTGGTCGCTCCCTACATGGCGCCGTCCATGGAGTACAAGCTGCTGCCGCGGTTTCGTGGTCGAAGCACCGTGCGGCCGCAGTTTGTCGAGCCGACGCAGCGGCTGGTGCCGGCGCGGATTCTCGATGTGCACGTCAAGCCGCACACCCGATCGATGAATCGGTTCGACATCGAGGTCGAGGGCAACCATAACTACTTCGTCGATGGCGTAATGGTGCACAACTCCCCTGAAACGACAACGGGCGGAAAGGCTTTGAAGTTCTACGCCTCAGTTCGTATGGATGTCAGGCGGATCGAGACGCTCAAGGACGGCACTGACGCAGTGGGCAACCGCACCAGGGTCAAGGTTGTCAAGAACAAGGTGTCGCCACCCTTCAAACAGGCCGAGTTCGACATCCTCTATGGCAAAGGCATCAGCAGAGAAGGTTCGCTGATCGACATGGGGGTGGATCAGGGCTTCATCCGCAAGTCCGGCTCCTGGTTCACCTATGAGGGCGAGCAGCTCGGTCAGGGCAAGGAGAATGCCCGTAATTTCCTGCTGGAGAACGCCGACGTGGCCAACGAGATCGAGAAGAAGATCAAGGAAAAGCTCGGCATCGGTGCGGTGGTGACCGATGGCTTGGCCGATGACAGCGTCCTGCCCGCCCCCGTCGACTTCTGACGGGGAGCCGGCTCGCGAGGAGCAGGCGCGGGCGTTGTGCCTGCGCCTGCTCACCGCGCGGTCGCGCACTCGCGCCGAGCTGGCCGGCCAGCTGGCAAAGCGGGGATACCCGGACGACGTGAGCGCTCGCGTCCTGGACCGCCTGGCCGCCGTCGGTTTGGTCGACGACGCCGATTTCGCCGAACAGTGGGTGCATTCCCGTCGGGTCAACGCCGGAAAAGGCAAGCGGGCGTTGGCCGCTGAATTGCGGACCAAGGGTGTCGACGACGACGTGATCACTGCGGTCCTGAGCGACATCGACGCCGGCGCGGAGCGGGAGAAAGCCGAACAACTGGTGCGGGCCAGGCTGCGGCGAGAGACGCTCAACGACGCGAGCGACGAGGCCCGGGTGTGCCGACGATTGGTTGCGATGCTGGCGCGCCGCGGCTACGGCCAGACCCTAGCCTACGACGTGGTCAGCGTCGAGGTCGCCGCCGAACGGGAGCGCCGCCGCGTCTAGCCGCTTGCCTCGGTTGCGATTTCGATCTGCGGCACAACCTCGACCTCGGTGCGCAGCGAGTTGGCGATGTAGCAGTCGCGAAGCGCCGCCTCCACCAGGCGACGGATCTGGTCGACGGTCGAGCCGGCCGCCACGATGATCCGCGGCCGCAGCGTAATCCGACTGAGGCGCACCGGATTGTCGCGGGGCATCACACCCTCGGCATCATCGGCATAGGCCAGTACGTCGACTCGTGCGCGCGCTGCCACCGCCAAGAACGACAGCAGCTGGCAGGACGAGGCGGCCATTACCAGCAACTGTTCGGGGTTGAGGTGGTCGGACTGACCCAGGAACGCCGGGTCGGCGGAAAGCACCAGCGAGTCTTGTGCGGGATCGGCGGTTGCCGCATGCTCGCGCGAGTAGTTCTGGTACCCACCCCCGGTGGAACCACTCCACTGGCAGCGGGTGCGGTAGGTGTGCGCCGTTTCCATCGGCTCAGCCTGGCATAGGGCGCAATGACGCCACCGTCCGATTCTCGCTGCCGCACCACACCGCCGTACCATGGCCTTCGTGACTTCGACGTTGGCGCCAAACGTGGGCAGGACCTATGAGGTCCGCACCTACGGCTGCCAGATGAACGTCCACGATTCGGAGCGGTTGGCCGGGCTGTTGGAGGCCGCCGGCTATCGGCGCGCACCGGACGGCACCGACGCCGACGTCGTGGTGTTCAACACCTGCGCGGTGCGGGAGAACGCCGACAACAAGCTCTACGGCAACCTGAGCCACTTGGCGCCAAGGAAGCGGACCAACCCCGACATGCAGATCGCGGTGGGTGGCTGCCTGGCCCAGAAGGACCGGGACACGGTGCTGCGCAAGGCGCCGTGGGTTGATGTCGTTTTCGGCACGCACAACATCGGGTCGTTGCCCACGCTGCTCAACCGGGCCCGCCACAATCGGGCCGCGCAAATCGAAATCGCCGAAGCGTTGCAGCAGTTTCCGTCGAACCTGCCGACTGCTCGCGAATCCGCTTATGCCGCATGGGTTTCTATTTCGGTCGGGTGCAACAACAAGTGCACGTTTTGCATCGTGCCGTCGCTGCGCGGCAAAGAGGTCGACCGCAGTCCGCACGACATCCTGGCCGAAATACGGTCGCTGGTCGCCGACGGTGTGCTCGAAATCACGCTGTTGGGCCAGAACGTCAACGCCTACGGCGTGTCGTTCGCCGACCCGGCCTTGCCACGCAACCGCGGCGCCTTCGCCGAGCTGCTGCGAGCGTGCGGGCGCATCGAGGGCCTCGAGCGGGTGCGCTTCACCTCGCCGCATCCGGCCGAGTTCACCGACGATGTGATCGAGGCGATGGCGCAGACCCCCAACGTCTGCCCGGCTCTGCACATGCCGCTGCAATCCGGTTCGGACCGGATATTGCGGGCGATGCGGCGGTCCTACCGCGCCGAGCGTTACCTGGGCATCATCGACCGGGTCCGGCGGGCGATGCCGCACGCGGCGATCACCACCGATCTCATCGTCGGGTTCCCCGGTGAAACCGAGGAGGACTTCGCGGCCACCCTCGATGTCGTGCGGCAGGTCCGGTTTTCCAGCGCCTTCACCTTCCAGTACTCCAAGCGTCCCGGCACGCCTGCCGCCGAATTCGACGGCCAGCTGCCCAAAGCCGTCGTGCAGGAACGCTACGAACGCTTGGTGGCGCTGCAGGAGCAGATCTCGCTGGAGGAGAACCGCGCCCAGATCGGGCGCACCGTCGAGTTACTCGTCGCCACCGGCGAAGGACGCAAAGACACCCGCACGGCGCGGATGAGTGGGCGGGCCCGTGACGGGCGGCTGGTGCATTTCACGCCGGGAGGACAACACGTGCGTCCCGGCGATGTCGTCACCACGGTGATCACCGACGCGGCACCACACCACCTCATTGCCGACGGCGCGATGGTCTCCCACCGCCGGACCCGCGCCGGCGATGCACATGACGCACCGCGGGGTGTCAGTCTGGGTATGCCGGCGGCGCGGCGATGAATTCCGGCGAGTTCGACGCCTACCGTGCCGACATGGAAGCCGCCGAGCAGCGGGTAGCCCGCGAAATCGATCCCGGGGCAAGGGCTGTGGTGGTTTCGATCCTGGTGTTCGTGCTCCTGGCGTCGTTCATCCTGCCGCATACCGGCGGTGTGCGCGGCTGGGATGTGCTGTTCGGCGGTCCGGTCTCGGCCGACGCTGCGGTGGCCCTGCCGTCGCGGGTATTCACCTGGCTGGTGTTGGTGTTCAGTGTCGGGTTTTCAATGCTGGCGCTGCTGACCCGGCGCTGGGCGCTGGCCTGGGTGGCGCTGGCCGGCTCGGCGCTGGCCAGCGCGGTCGGTCTGCTGGCAGTGTGGTCGCGGCAGACCGTGAGCGTGGGACATCCCGGTCCCGGTGTCGGCTTGATCGTCGCCTGGATCACCGTGATGCTGCTGACGTTTCACTGGGGCCGGGTGGTGTGGTCACGCACGATCGTGCAGCTCGCCGCCGAGGAGCAGCGCCGCCGCGCCGCGGCCGAGCGCCAGTCCCGCAGCTTGCTGGAAACCCTGGACGACAAGGCCGACAAGGACATTCGACGCGAGGACGGCTAAGACTTCAGCGCGTCCGCGGCCGCGTCGGCCCACTGCCGCCACTGTTCGGCGTTCGCCCTGGCTTCCTCGGCTTCTTCCTCGCGGCCGGCCGCCTGTGCCTTTTGAGCCTGCCGCTCGAACTGCTCGGCCCGTGCCCGGAACTGTTCAGCGCGCGCCCGTGCCTGCGGATCCGTCCAGTCTGATTCACTCGCCTCGCGCACCTTCTTTTCCACCGCACGCAGTCGGCGCTCCAATTCGGCCGAGCGCTCCCGCGGCACCTTCCCGATCGCGTCCCACTTCTCGGCGATCGACCGCAAGGCCGCCCGGGCGGCGTCGAGATTGGAAATGTCGATCTTTTCCGCCTCGGCCAGCAGCGCCTCCTTGGCGGTCGCGTTGGCCTGCAGCTCCGCCTCGCGTTCGGCCGTCGCGGCATTGCGCGCTTGGAAGAAGGTGTCCTGGGCGGCCTTGAAGCGACGCCACAGCGCGTCATCGACGTCGCGGGCGGCCCGTCCTGCGGCCTTCCAGTCGGCGAGCAGCTTGCGGAACTTCGCGCTGGTGGCAGCCCAGTCGGTGGAGTCGGCCAATTCTTCGGCCTGCACACACAATCGTTGCTTGGCTTCGCGGGCACCGGCCCGTTCCCGGTCCAGCTCCGCGAAATGCGAGCCACGCCGCCGGTTGAACGTTTCGCGGGCCGCCGAATAGCGCTTCCACAACGCGTCGTCGGTCTTGCGGTCCAGACCGGTGATCGTCTTCCATTCGTCGAGAATCGCCCGCAGCCGGTCGCCGGCCGCTTTCCACTGCGTCGAGTTCGCCGCCAGTTCCTCGGCCTCCGCGGCCAGCGCCTCTTTGCGGGCGGTCTGCGCGGCGCGGTGTTCCTCGCGTCGGGCGCGATCGGCGGCCGCGACGGCCTCGGCGCGTTCGCGGATACTCGCCAGCCGAGCGGCCAGCGCATCGACGTCGCCGAGCACGCTTGCCGTGGGCAGGGTCTCGGCCAGCGCCGCGGCGGTGGCTTTGATCTTGCGGGCGTCGCCGGTGCCGGCGTCGAGCCGCTCCTCCATCACCGCGACCTCGGTGGACAGATCGTCGAAGCGCCGACCGAAGTGGGCGAAGGCGGCTTCGGTGTCGCCGGCCTGCCAGGAGCCGATCACCCGCTCGCCGGAGCTGGTGATCAGCCACACCGTGCCGTCGGGGTCGACCCGGCCGAACCGGTGCGGATCGGTCGTCAGCGGCGCTGGGATCGGGTGCGGAGCCGGTCGGGGTGTCGGCCGGGGCCCGGGACGCGGTCCGGGCCGGGGAACCGGTCTGGACTGGTCGCTGTTCGGTTCGTCAGCCATGCCCCGTCACCTACCCTTCGCGTGGGTTGATCCCACGCACCTGCCGCGCGTTGCGACGCCGTCTACAGCGCACCCATCAGTTGCGCACCCATCAGTATTGAAGCAGCTTGCCGAGCGGCGCGCCGCCAGCTTGCTCTTCCGGTATCCGCGACCAAGACATGGAACACTGGACCGGCAGTGGGAACAAACCCGCCTGGGACGCTGGTCGCGCTGCCGGGCCGGTAAGAGGCATCGGTCGCTTGGTCGCCGGATTCGCCCAGCGCAAGAGCAGAGGTAGCGGCTTCCGGGCCGAACACGGCAAGGAGGTCATTTATGTGGAGGGTAGAGGTCGCGGCGCTGATCGCGCTGTGCGCCGCGTTGGCGTCGGCGTTCGGCGACGTGATCCGTCAACGCTCCGCCCAGGAGATCACCGACCAGCAGGTCGGGCATCTCAAGCTGTTCGGGCTGTCACTGCGTGACCCCCGGTGGTGGCTGGGCGGGGCGGGAGCAGTCGCCAATTACGCGCTGCAAGCCGGTGCTTTGGCCCTGGCCTCGGTGATGTTGGTGACATCGCTGCAGGTGACGTCGCTGCTTTTCGCGTTGCCGATCTATGCGCGATTGACCGGTTACCGGGTGACCCGCCTTGAGTGGATGTGGGCGGCGCTGCTTGCCGCCGCGCTGGCAGTGGTCGTCATCGTCGGTGACCCGGTGGCCGGGCGCCATCGTGCGCCGGTGGAAACCTGGATGACGGTGATCGTGGTCGTGGGTCCGGTGTTGGTGCTGTGTGTGGTCGGCGCGCGCATCTGGTCGGGCAGGGCCGCGTCGGCGGTGCTGCTGGCCGTGGTGGCGGGCTCGTCACTGGCGTTGTTCGCGGTCCTGACCAAGGGCGTCGTCGAATTGCTCGAGGGCGGCTTCGGGGCGGTGGTGCGGGCGCCCGAGTTCTACGCGTGGATCGCGGCCTCGCTGGCCGGGATGATCTTCCAGCAGTCCGCGTTTCGCGCCGGCGCGCTGACCGCCTCGTTGCCGACGATCACGGTGGCCAAGCCGGTGATGGCGTCGGCGCTCGGCGTGATCCTCCTCGAGGAAAGCTTGCGGGTGGAAGGTCCAGAAGTTCCTGTGCTGATAGCGGCGGTCGCGGTGGTCATCGCCGCTACGGTGGCATTGGCCCGCGGCGAGGCCGCCGGCCTTGCGGCGGGCACGGGGCGCGACGTGCAAATGACCCACCAAACCGCGGCATTCGCCGAAGGATAGTTTTGGTGGCGTGTTGGGCGCCATCGCGATCGTGCCGTCCGCGCCGGTACTGGTCCCCGAGCTGGCCGGAGCTGCGGCTGAGGAGTTGACCGATCTGCGGACCGCGACGATCGCGGCCGCCGCCTCGTTGCCGCAGCGCTGGATCGCGGTTGGTGTGGCCGACGACGCTGGGGTGTACGGGCCGCGCAGCGTCGGCACCTTCGCAGGCTTCGGCGCCGATGTGACGGTCGGACTATCGCCTGGGCTCACCGGTCAACCCGCCGACTTGCCGCTGTGCGCGCTGTTCACCGCCTGGCTTCGCGAGCAGGCCCAACCCGACGCGAGCGCCGAGGTACGTGTCTTTCCCGCTGACCTGGCCGTGGATGCCGCACAGGCCAGCGGGCGACAGTTGCGGGCGGAAATCGAGCCGGCCGCGGAGCCGATCGGGGTGCTGATCGTCGCCGACGGTGCCACCACGCTGAGCGCGGCCGCTCCCGGCGGGTATAGGCCCGACGACATCGAGGTCCAGCTGGGTCTCGACGAGGCGCTGGCCTGCGGTGATGTCGTTGCTCTGACCAAACTGCCCTACCAGATAGTCGGCCGGGTGGCCTTTCAGGTGCTGGCCGGGCTGACCGAACCCACGCCGCGATCGGCCAAAGAGCTCTACCGCGGATCGCCCTACGGGGTGGGCTACTTCGCCGGCATCTGGCAGCCATGAGACCGCTGGCGATCGTCGGACCGACAGGCACCGGCAAATCGCAGTTGGCGCTCGAGATCGCCGAACGGCTCGGCAGAAACGTGGAGATCGTTAACGCCGACGCCATGCAGCTTTATCGCGGGATGGACATCGGCACCGCCAAGCTGCCGGTAGCGCAACGCCGGGGCATTCCACACCACCAGCTCGACGTCCTCGACGTCACCGAAACCGCATCGGTTGCCCGCTACCAGCAGGCCGCCGCCGCTGACATCGAGGCGATCATGACCAGGGGAGCGGTGCCGATCGTGGTCGGCGGGTCGATGCTCTACATTCAGTCGCTGCTCGACGACTGGTCGTTCCCGGCCACCGATCCGGCGGTGCGGGCCAAATGGGAACGACGGCTGGCCGTGGAGGGGGCCGCAGCGCTGCATGCCGAACTGGCCCGCCAGGATCCGGCCGCGGCGGCGTCGATCCTGGCCTCGGACGGTCGCCGCATCGTGCGTGCGCTGGAGGTGGTGGAGCTGACCGGCCAGCCGTTCGCCGCGTCGGCGCCCAGCATCGGCGCACCGCGCTGGGACACCGTCATTATTGGATTAGATTGTGCCACAGAGCTTCTCGATGATCGGCTGGCGCGGCGCACCGACACAATGTTCGACTCCGGGCTGGTGCAGGAGGTGATCACGCTGCTTGGGCAGGGCCTGCGCGATGGCGTCACCGCGTCGCGGGCCCTGGGCTACGCGCAAGTGATCGCCGACCTCGACGCCGGCGGCACCGGTGAGGGCGCGCGTGAGCCGACGTTCACCGGCACCCGGCGCTATGTTCGGCGCCAGCGGTCCTGGTTTCGCCGCGACCACCGGATTCAGTGGTTCGACGCGACCGCGGCCGGCCTTGCGCAAGACGTGGTGCGGGCGTGGCGGCACGTATCCTGAGCAGGTGATCTTCACAAAAGGTCACGGCACGCAGAACGACTTCGTGCTGCTGCCTGACCTCGACGCCGAACTGGCGCTGCACCCCGAAGCGGTAGCCGCGTTGTGCGACCGCCGCCGCGGGCTGGGTGCCGACGGTGTGTTGCGGGTGAGCACCGCGGGCGCGCTGCTGGCGGCCGGCGCGCTCGACCGGCTGCCCGACGGTGTTGGCGCGGATGACTGGTACATGGACTACCGCAACGTCGACGGATCCGTTGCGCAGATGTGCGGCAACGGAATTCGGGTGTTCGCCCATTACCTTCGGGCCGGCGGGTTGGAGTCGCGAGACGAGTTCGTGATCGGGTCGCTGGCCGGTCCGCGGCCCGTCGTGCTGCACAGCGCCGACGCCACCCGCGCCGACGTCACCGTCGACATGGGTAAGGCCAACGAGCTTGGGGTGGGGGAGGCGATCGTCGGCGGCCGGCCGTTCGCGGGTTTGGCGATCGACGTCGGCAACCCGCACCTGGCGTGCCTGGACGCCGATATGACGGCCGAGGACCTGGCCGCCCTTGATGTGGGCGCGCCGGTCTCGTTCGACCGCGACCAGTTCCCCGAAGGGGTCAACGTGGAGATCCTCACCGCGCCGCACGACGGTGCGGTGTCGATGCGGGTCCACGAGCGCGGCGTCGGCGAAACCCGGTCCTGCGGGACCGGGACCGTCGCCGCCGCCGTTGCCGCGCTGGCCTGGGGCGGCGCGGTCACCGGCACAGTCAGCGTGCGGGTGCCCGGCGGCGAGGTCGTCGTCACCGTCACCGAATCCACCAGCTACCTGCGCGGGCCGTCGGTTTTGGTGGCGCAAGGCGAGATCAGCGAGGAATGGTGGCAGGCGGCGCAGCGTTACTCCGGATGCATGTCACAGATTTGGCGTGCACCATGAGTTATTGCCTATGACGTATCCACATTTTCCCGAACAGAACACCCCCAGCACGGGCGAGCTTGCGCTCGATGATCGCTCGGCGCTGCGCCGAGTTGCCGGGCTTTCCACCGAACTCGCCGACGTCTCGGAGGTCGAGTACCGCCAGCTGCGCCTCGAGCGCGTCGTACTGGTGGGCGTGTGGACCGAGGGCAGCGCGGCCGACGCTGAAGCCAGCCTGGCCGAATTGGCCGCGCTCGCCAAAACCGCGGGATCGCAGGTGTTGGAAGGGCTCATCCAGCGCCGAGACAAACCGGACCCTTCGACCTACATCGGCTCGGGTAAAGCCCAGGAGCTGCGCGAGGTAGTCCTGGCTACCGGCGCCGACACCGTGATCTGCGACGGTGAGCTGTCGCCGGCGCAGCTCACCGCGCTGGAGAAGGCGGTCAAGGTCAAGGTCATCGACCGCACCGCGCTGATCCTCGACATCTTCGCCCAGCACGCCACCAGCCGGGAAGGCAAAGCGCAAGTCTCGCTCGCGCAGATGGAATACATGCTGCCGCGGCTGCGCGGTTGGGGTGAGTCGATGTCCCGGCAGGCCGGCGGCCGTGCCGGTGGCAGCACCGGCGGCGTCGGCCTGCGTGGTCCTGGTGAGACCAAGATCGAGACCGATCGCCGCCGCATCCGGGAACGGATGGCCAAGCTGCGCCGCGACATCAAAGCAATGAAGCGGATCCGCGACACTCAGCGCAGCCGTCGGCTACACAGCGACGTGCCATCTATTGCGATCGTCGGCTACACCAACGCCGGCAAGTCGAGCCTGCTCAACGCGCTCACCGGCGCGGGGGTGTTGGTGGAGGACGCGCTGTTCGCCACCCTCGAACCCACCACGCGCCGTGGGCAATTCGATGACGGACGACCGTTCGTCGTGACCGACACGGTCGGTTTCGTCCGGCATCTGCCCACCCAGCTCATCGAGGCGTTCCGCTCGACGCTGGAAGAGGTGGTGGACGCCCATCTGCTGGTGCATGTCGTCGACGGCTCCGACGTCAATCCGCTCGCCCAGATCAGTGCGGTGCGCCAGGTGATCTCGGAAGTGGTCGCCGACCACCACGGTGACACTGCGCCGGAGCTCATTGTCGTCAACAAGGTCGATGCTGCAACCGATTTGGCGTTGGCCAAGCTGCGCCGCGCGCTGCCCGGGGCGGTGTTCGTCTCGGCACGGACCGGCGAGGGCATCGACGCGCTGCGCCGGCGGATGGCCGAATTGGTCGCCCCGACCGACACCGGGGTCGACGTGGTAATCCCTTACCACCGTGGTGATCTGGTCGCCCGGCTGCATGACGAAGGCCGCGTGCAACAGGCCGAGCACAACAGCGAGGGCACCCGGATCAAGGCGCGGGTTCCGGTGGCGCTGGCCGCGAGCCTGCGCGAGTTTTCGACAACCTGAGTCATCCCGCACATAACAGAAGCACCGGAACCAGTCGGTTCCGGTGCTTCTGCCCTGGCTTTAGAAGAGCGCGAACATGTCCGGCATGTCACCGAACATGTCCTCGAGGACCACGCCTGGATAGGCCAGCAAGTCCACGAACCCGTTGAAGAGGTCCGCGCCCCAGTACTGGAAGAGGTCGACTGTCGGGAAGACGGGGTCGACGGTGAAGTCTTCCGGCAAGCCAATGGGTAGCGGCAGGGGCAGGTCGTTCACCGCAGCGGCGAAGTCCGCCGCCCCATTGTCGGGTCCGCCCTGGCCAGTGATCACGTTTGACAGGTAGAAGAATATCGTGTTCCCCAGGTATTGCGCCTCGGCGTAGCGGCTTACCGCGCCGTTGAAGATGCCGCTGTACGGCGGTTCGGCGCCGTCCACCCCGAGCCAAACCTGGAGGTCTTGATCCGCGAACAGGTTGTACAGCGTCTCTTCGAATTCCCCGGGGCCGATGATGCTGTTCAGAAAGTTGTCGTTAGTGGCAATCTGGTCGTCGACGATGTCCACCAACGCAACGTCTCGGCTTACGGCCGGCGCCGGGGTCGCGTGTTCGGGCAACGCGACGACAAGCCCCGCCGCTGCAAGAGCGGCCGCACCGATCGTCGTTCGGGTAATCGCAGCGTGCATGATCTTCCTTTCACGGTTCGCATTCGGTTGACGGCGGCGGTTGCGTAGAACGGGTAGCAACGTCGATCCCCGAATCGGCGCGCGCGGACGGCGAGTTGCTCTGCCGGCCGATGATGGCCCTACCCCTCCTTGTAGACCCGATCTTCTCAGGTGTATCTAAGCTACCGCTTACGCAAGCACCTGTGAACCCCCAAGTGGGACTCAGGTCCAAATTTTTATCACACCGCCCGCCGACCATGTATTTGACGCTGATACAACAACTTCCGGGTTTGGTCAGTGGCGTTGGTGACGAGAGCCGGTTGCGTCGTCGTTGTGAAGGGACGTCAGAGCTTCTCAGGATGCGTTCAGCAGCTTCGGGCCGGATGAGTATCCGGATCGTCTCGGGCGCGTCCGACTCCGCGACCGACTCATCCAACCAACCACCCGGTTGGTATGTTGGGCGGCAGAGTCGCCGAGCCGGAGGTAATCATGGGTAGCGCCGTCAAATATGAGCGCACGCTGTTCGAGTCCGAGCATGAACTATTCCGGGAGTCTTACCGGGCCTTCCTGGATCGCCACGTCGCCCCGTACCACGACGAGTGGGAGAAGGCCAAGATCGTCGACCGCGGGGTGTGGCTGGAAGCAGGCAAGCAGGGTTTTTTGGGCATGGCGGTGCCCGAGGAGTACGGCGGCGGGGGAAATCCAGACTTTCGCTACAACACGATCGTCACCGAGGAGACCACCAAGGGCCGCTACAGCGGCATCGGCTTCGGCTTGCACAACGACGTGGTAGCGCCCTACCTGCTGCGGCTGACCACCGACGAGCAAAAGCAGCGCTGGCTGCCCAAGTTCTGCACCGGCGAGCTGATCACCGCTATCGCGATGACCGAGCCGGGCACCGGCAGCGACTTGCAGGGCATCAAGACCCGCGCGGTCAAACAGGGCGACCACTACGTGCTCAACGGGTCCAAGACCTTCATCACCAACGGCATCAACTCCGACTTGGTGATTGTGGTGGCCCAGACCGATCCGGACAAAGGCGCCCAAGGCTTTTCGCTGCTGGTCGTCGAACGCGGCATGGAAGGGTTCGAGCGGGGTCGGCATCTGGACAAGATCGGGCTGGACGCCCAGGACACCGCGGAGTTGTCGTTCACCGACGTCAAAGTTCCCGCCGAGAACCTGCTCGGTGAGGAAGGCATGGGCTTCATTTACCTGATGCAGAACCTGCCGCAGGAACGGATTTCCATCGCCATCATGGCGGCCGCGGCGATGGAGACCGTGCTGGAGCAGACGCTGCAATACACCAAGGAACGCAAGGCTTTCGGCAAGCCGATCGGCAGTTTCCAGAACAGCCGGTTCGTGCTGGCCGAGCTGGCGACCGAGGCGACCGTGGTGCGCATGATGGTCGACGAGTTCATCCGCCTGCACCTCGACGGGAAGCTGTCCGCCGAACAGGCCGCGATGGCCAAATGGTATTCCACCGAAAAGCAGGTGAACTTGATCGACCGCTGCCTGCAGTTGCACGGCGGGTATGGTTACATGCGCGAATATTCGGTCGCGCGTGCGTATCTCGACGCGCGGGTGCAGACCATCTACGGCGGCACCACCGAGATCATGAAGGAGATCATCGGCCGCAGCCTGGGCGTGTAACGCTCAGTTCTGGGTGTGCGCGTCGTGGGCCTCATGGGCTCGGCGGAGTAACTCCATCAGCTCATCTTCCTGATGGATCTGCGATCGGTATTTCATTGGGAGCGCTTGGATTTGGCTCTCCTCTTTAAGTAGCCGGGCATAGATCCTCTCGCGCTCAGCGGGATCGACCTCGTAGTGCAAGTCCAGGTATTCCGTCGCGTGCCGGCGGGCCCCGGCGACAGCGTTTTGCATCCGTCCCCGCTCCGAAAGCAGCGATGCCACCGTGGTGATGGCCAGGATGACAACGATGACGGTCAACGAGGCTGTCGTGCTCACATCGCCCACCCCGACAGGTTTTCCGCCGTTGACAAACGGCACATTGTTCGTATTGAGCGCCTGCAGCAACAGCTTGACACCGATGAAGCCCAGGATGGCGGCAAGGCCGAAGTGCAGGTAAAGCAGCCGGTCCAGCAGGCCGTCGATCAGGAAGTACAACTGGCGAAGACCCAAGAGCGAGAACCCCGTTGCCGCGAAGATGATGTAGATGTCTTGGGTCAGACCGAAGAGCGCGGGGATCGAGTCGAAGGCGAATAACAGGTCGCTGCCCCCGATGGCGACCATCACCAACAGCATCGGCGTCATCACCTTTTTGCCGTTCTCGACGGTGAAAAGCCGGTCGCCGTCATAGTCCTCGGACGTACGCAACAGCCGCTTGGCAACCCGGATCAACGCGTTGTCCGCGGTGGGCTCGTCGGACGCCGCCGGTTTGATGACGTTGCTCGCGGTGACGAACAGCAGAACCGCTAACAGGTAGAACGCCCAGCTGAAGATCGAGATGAATGCCGCGCCGAGAAATACGAATGCGATGCGAGCCAGCATCGCGATCACGGTGCCGAACAACAGCACTTTCTGCTGGGCGACCCGCGGCACGCGGAAACTGCCGATGATCACCAAAAAGACAAACAGATTGTCGACGGACAGCGCTTCGTTGCTCAGGTAGCAGGCGAAGAATTCCACGCCCATCGCGGCGTTGCCGAAGACCATCAGACCAGCCCCGAATACCATCGCAACCAGCAAATAAGAGGCCGACCAGACGGCTGCTTCGCGCACCGTCGGCCTGTGCGACTTGCGCACATGGAAGAAATAGTCGAACACCGTCAGGCCGACGAGCGCTGCGATGGTCAGCGACCAAACGAGTCCGGAAACACCCATGTGAGATGCGATTTCCTTTCGTGGTGTCCCGTGCTGGACCCTGGGCACCGTAACGCACCCCTGGCGGCGGTTGCACCTCAGGCGCGCGCAATCGACGAAAGATTAGGGCACCATTTCGACATCAGGTGGGTATCTGTTTCCATAATGGCAGCGCTAGGAGTTCGCAATTCCTCGTTGCGCGGCGCAAGGTGGTGAAGCCCGGGCGACGGTCCGGGGCCCGGGAGGTGTTGTGAAACGGCAGCAGGGGCGATTGAGGGCGGCAGTGCGACGTAGCGCGCTCGCTGTGGTGGCCGTGGCGGCGAGTGCCGTGGCGTGGGTGCCGACCGCCGTGGCATCCCCGGAAAGCGACGCCGCCGATGCGATCACCGCGGCGTGGGAGGCCGCCGGCGGAGACAACTCAGAGGTCGGCGCCAGACAAGGCGACGTTTACGCCATCGGCACAGGGTTCGCCGCGAACTTCGCCAACGGGAAGATCTTCTTCACCCCGGATACCGGCGCCAGGGCGCTGTACGGGGCGGTGCTGGACAAATACGAAGCCCTGGGTGGACCTGCGAACAGCGATCTGGGCTTCCCGACGACCGACGAAGCGCCGGGTCTGGCCGGACCGGACAGCAGATCCAGCGTCTTCTCCGCCAGCGACACGCCGGTCATTTTCTGGACTCCCGAGCACGGTGCCTATGTCGTGCGCGGGGCGATGAATGCCGCCTGGGACAAGCTGGGCAGCTCGGGCGGCGCACTCGGAGTGCCGGTTGGCGATGAAACCTACGACGGCGAAGTCGCCACCCAGCCGTTCAGCGGGGGCCGGGTGTCGTGGAACCGGGTGACCAAGACGTTCACCACCACCCCACCCGAGCTGGCCGAACAACTGACCGGCCTGCAGGTGCCGATCGATGCGACCGCCGCCATCAATCTGGCCTGGCGTTCGGCCGGCGGAGAAACCGGTCCGCTGGGCGCCAAGCAAGGCGGGCAGTATCCCATTGGCGACGACGGACAGGCGCAGAACTTCGCCGAGGGCAAGGTGTTTTTCAGCTCCGCCACCGGCGCTAACGCCGTCGAGACCGACATCTTGGCGAAGTACGAATCATTAGGCGGGCCCACCGGCGACCTGGGGTTCCCCACCACCAACGAGGCCGACGGCCCGATCAAGCCCAGCCGGGTCAGCACGTTTTCCGCCACCGACGAGCCGGTGATCTTTTGGACACCCGACCACGGGGCGTTCGTTGTGCGCGGTGCCATAAAGGCCGCGTGGGACAAACTGCGGGGTGCGGCAGGTCAATTGGGCCCGCCGGTGGGGGATCAGACGGTGGACCACCACGTGGTCACGCAGAAGTTCACCGGCGGCCAAATCTCCTGGGACCGCGCCAACAACACGTTCAGCACCGAGCCGGCCAACCTCGCGACGGCGCTGTCCGGTCTGCAGATACCGGGACAGCAGTCTCCGTCCGGCGTCGCACGGCCCGCCGACACCGGCTCTGAACGCGCATGGCAATGGTGGTGGCTGTCTGGCATCATCCCGGTGCTGCTGTTGCTCGGGCTCATCGCACTGGGTGTGCGACGGCGCCGCCGCCGCGTTACCGCTGCTCGCATGCCGACACCGGCGCTCGAACCCGAACGCGACATCCAACGCGGTTACGACATGGTCCCGGAGACGGACCAGCAGTGGGAGGCCGACACTGGCAGCGACCTCGGCCCGGTCCCGTTCTCCGATGCGTATGCCGAGTCGGCGGCGGACGTGCCAGACCGGCCCGGGGTCGAATGGAGGCCGCGTGCCCGCGTCGGCGCCCGCCTCGACGAGGGCCGGCTGGACGACGACAGCAACACCGCCGCGATTCGTTCCGGATTCGATCAGGAGCTCGCCGATGAAGATCCCGACGCGGTGGACACCGCACCGACGGGGATTCCCACGGCCAGCGATGTGAATGTGAGCTCCGGTGGGCGACACGCAGCCGCCGACAACGACTATGACGAAGATAACGACTATGACGACGATGCCGGACTCGAGCCGGCCGCATCCGGCGGGCCTGCTTACCCGACGATCCACCTTCCGCTGGACGACCCGCACGAGCCACCTGACGGCTATCCGGTCAAGGGCAACGCCAGCTTTGGTCTGTACTACACGCCCGACAGCTCGCTCTACGACGACGCGTTTGCCGAAATATGGTTCAGCAGCGAAGAAGTCGCGCAAGCGAACGGTTTCACCAAAGCTGATTAACGGCGGACTGAAGGCTGACTAGATCTTGCGGATCACGGTCACAACCTTGCCGAGCACGGCGGCGTCGTTCCCCGGGATGGGGTCGAAAGCCGGGTTGTGCGGCATCAGCCAGACCTGACCGCCGGTGCGCTTGAACGTCTTGACGGTGGCTTCGCCGTCGATCATCGCCGCGACGATGTCGCCGTTGTCGGCGACGTTCTGCTGACGTACGACCACCCAGTCTCCGTCGCAGATCGCGGCGTCGACCATCGAGTCGCCAACCACCTTGAGCAAGAACAGCGCTCCCTCGCCGACCAGCTCCCGGGGCAGCGGGAAGACGTCTTCGACCGCTTCTTCGGCGAGGATGGGGCCGCCTGCGGCAATCCGGCCCAGGACGGGGACGAATGTCGGTTCGGGTAGCGCGTCCGAGCCCGATACGTCGGTGAGCACGGTGGGCCCGGCGGCCTCGTCGGCGCCGCGGACGTCGACCGCGCGCGGCCGGTTCGGATCCCGGCGCAGGTAGCCCTTGCGTTCCAGCGTGCGCAACTGATGGGCCACCGAAGAGGTCGAGGTCAAGCCGACGGCGTCACCGATCTCTCGGATGCTCGGCGGATACCCGCGGCTGGTGACCGAAGCGCGGATGACCTCCAGGATGGTTCGTTGCCGCTCGGTCAGGGCTGAATCCGCCGCCCGTTCGCGGCGCTGCACGCCGGGGCCCTCGCTGCTGTCGCTCATAGGGACGAATGTAGCCGCAATTGTCCCAAAGCTCAAACATTTGTTCGAGGCGTGTCGAATCGCGCCGACTCGTCGGGGTCCGTGCTTGTCGGTGCGGTGTCGTACGCTGCCCGACACAATGCAACAGTTCGATCACACATTCGGAATTCGAACGCACTATCGATTATATTTCGAACAAGTGATCGACACGCTCTTCGGGAAAGGGGCACAGATGACAGTCATCGAGACGACGCGGCCGGGCCGGCGAAGCGTGGTCAGGCCGGTCCGGATCCAGCCGATCAGCCCCGCCGGCCGGCCGAGGTCGCGGGGTCCGCGGCCGTCGCGGCCGGCCGTCGCGCCGCCGCGCTACCGGGGCACGGGCGTGATGCTGTCCACGGCGCCGCATCGGCCGCGCCCGATCACGCCGGCGACGACGGTCGCGCTGGCCATGCTCGCCGCGTTGATCACCATCTGGCTGGGGGTGGTGGCGCACTTCGGCGACGCGGTGCAGGGCAGTTCGGCCGGAGTACCGGAGCGGCTCGCCGTGGTGCGGGTCGAGCCGGGGGAGTCGCTGCAGCACCTCGCCGGGCGCGTGGCGCCGGACGCGCCGCGCGGTCAGGTCGTCGAGCGCATCCGCCAGCTCAACAACCTGGACACGCCCGCGCTGGCCGCGGGCCAGACCTTGATCGCCCCGGTCGGCTGACGGGTTGAGCCGTGCACGGCGAATGGCACCGGCCGATCTCGACGACGCTGAGTCCGCACAGCGCGGCGCGGGTAGGCTCAGGCTGTCCTGAAATACCCGGCTACCAGCGCGGTGAAGGAGCGGCCATGCACTGTCCGTTCTGTCGTCACCCGGATTCCAGGGTGGTGGACTCGCGGGAAACCGACGAAGGTCAAGCGATCCGGCGTCGCAGGTCGTGCCCTGAATGCGGGCGGCGATTCACCACCGTGGAAACCGCAGTGCTGGCCGTGGTCAAGCGCAGCGGCGTCACCGAACCGTTCAGTCGGGAAAAAGTCATCAGCGGCGTGCGTCGGGCATGCCAGGGCCGCCAGGTCGACGACGACGCGCTGAACCTGCTGGCGCAGCAAGTAGAAGACACCGTGCGCGCGAAGGGCTCACCCGAAGTTCCCAGCCACGAGGTCGGTTTGGCGATCCTCGGACCGCTGCGCGAGCTCGATGAGGTCGCGTATCTACGGTTCGCGTCGGTGTACCGATCCTTTTCCTCCGCAGACGATTTCGAGCGTGAGATCGAGGCGCTACGCGCGCATCGCAAGGTGTCGAGTCCGGGCTGAGGGCGACGACGTAGGCTGGCTACATGCCCGCCGACCTGCATCCTGACCTCGAAGCACTGGCGCCGCTGTTGGGTACCTGGACCGGCCGGGGTTCGGGGAAGTTTCCGACCATCGAGCCGTTCGAGTACCTCGAGGAAGTCGTCTTCACGCATGTCGGTAAGCCGTTTCTGGCCTACGGCCAAAAGACTAAGGCCGCAACCGATGGCAAGCCGCTGCACGCCGAGACCGGATATTTACGAGTGCCGCAGCCCGGCCACATCGAGCTGGTGCTGGCCCACCCCAGCGGCATCACCGAAATCGAGGTCGGTACCTACGAGAAGAGCGACGGCGTCATCGAAATCGACTTGACCGCTTCGACAATCGGCCTCACACCTACCGCCAAAGAGGTGACCGCCCTCGGTCGTCGCATTCGCATCGACGGTGACGAACTGTCATATTCGGTGCAGATGGGTGCCGTCGGTCAGCCGCTGCAAAACCACCTCGCCGCGGTGCTGAGACGTCAGGGCTAAACAAAGTACGTCACTCCGTCGTTGACGACGCGGCCGGCGACTCGAACCCAACCCTCGGGATTCCACGTCGTTTCGATCACCGAGCCTTTGCCCTGAACGATGGTCAAATCGCGGCTGAGATAGTCGGTGATGCGCACCGCGGCGGAGCCGGTGGCTTCATCTTCGGGCACACCCAGGCCCGCCGCGAACATCCGGGAACGTATGCGTCCTGCCGACTGGTCGGTCCAGGTCCACAGGTAGTGCTGGGCGTCGTCGGGAAAGTCGGCGGGGTCGGCTGCGGCGAGACCGTCGAGCGACTCCAGTTCATGGATGGCGAATTCGGGCGCCCACTGGCAGCGGGCGCTGATCGCGGTGACGTCGTTGTCGTAATCCACCTGCACGATTCCGGCCGGCACTTGCAGCGTGCGGATCGGTGTGCCCCGCTCCCGCAGCCACCACGCCACCCCCACGGTCGGATGGCCGGCGAACGCGAGTTCGGTGGCCGGGGTGTAGATGCGCGCATGCGCGGTGGTCGATCCGGCAACCGGCAAGTCGACGAAAATCGTTTCGCTGTAACCGAGTTGGCTCGCCAGGCGCTGTCTGTTGAGGCCTTGCACGCTATTGGCGTCGACGACGGCGAGCGGATTCCCGAAATTGCCTGAGGCATCGACAAACACCCGCAACACCGTCACGTCGATGCTCATGGGTGCCTACCGCTCCGGGGGTCAGGCCGGATTGTCGTCGTCGAACTTCTTCTCGGCCTGTTGGGCGAGGAACCGCTCAAACTCCGCGCCGAGCTCGTCGCCACTGGGCAGATCCTCGTCGCGGGTGAGAAGCGACCTGTTCTCTTGAGCGGCGACAAACGCGTCGTATTGGCGCTCGAGGGCGGCGACCACTTGGGCGACCTCCGAACTGGCTTCGACCTGCTCGTCGATTCTGGTTCGGATCTCGGCTGCCGCCTCAGCCAGCGCCTGGACCGGCAGCTGCAGCGATGCGGTCTTGGCCACCTGCTCCAGCAGCGCCTGCGCGGCGGCCGGATAGTCGGTTTGGGCCAGGTAATGCGGCACGTGCACGGTGAAGCCGACGACCTCATGTCCGTGCTGAGCCATCCGGTACTCCAGCAGATTCGACGCGCTGCCGGGCACCTGCACTTCGGCGATCCACGGCGTGAAGTCGGCGATCAGCTCGCGGTTGTTGGAGTGCGCCGTCATCGTGATCGGCCTGGTGTGCGGGACGGCCATCGGGATGGTGCCCAGCCCGATCGTCTGCCGGACCCCGAGCCGCTCGGCGAGTAGTCGCACTGCGCTGATGAACCGCTCCCACTTCAGATCCGGCTCCATGCCCGCCAGCAGCAAGAACGGGGTGCCCACGCTGTCATGCAGCGCGTACAGGCTGAGCTCGGGGTCGTCGTAGTGGGTGAAGTGGTCGGTCTTGAACGTCATCAACGGACGCCGGGAGCGGTAGTCGAGCAGCTCGTCGATCGCGAAAGAGGCCACCAGCTCGGTGTCCAGCTCTTCGCGCAGATGACGGGTGGCCAGCCGGATCGCATGGCCGGCGTCGGAAAAGCCTTCCAGGGCGTGCACCAATACCGGACCCCGGCCATCTGACGACGACAGCTGCGGAGCCGGGAACTCGAGCTCATACATCCCGTTCTGTTCGGGCTGGTAATGCTGTTCCCGTTCCGGGGG
Source organism: Mycobacterium shimoidei (assembly GCA_002101905.1). GTDB lineage: Bacteria > Actinomycetota > Actinomycetes > Mycobacteriales > Mycobacteriaceae > Mycobacterium > Mycobacterium shimoidei. The sequence continues at coordinate 24,745 of LQPU01000053.1, forward strand.
CTGGTTGTGGCTCATAACTATTGTCTCCTCGTCACGGCCCAATGTCGCACCGCGCTAATAGTTTCGCTCACATCGGCGGACAACACCTAGCACGGCGAACCCGCCTGTGTGTTCGAAACGCGGTCGCACCGGATCGCATTCCTTGTCGAGTACCCCGTTTCTCCGAAGCACATGAGCGGGCATGATCATCAGCGATGCGGATTGTGACGACGGCCACCGGCCTGCTGGCCGGGCTGACCTTGGCCCTGACCGGTTGCGAGCATCCCCCGAACACTCTGGATGCTTCGCCGACGATCAGCCCGTCTCAACGGCATGTTACCGATATCGCAGTCCAGGGTCCGGCCGCTCCGGTTCCCCCGGATCCGCGGGTCGGGGCCATCTTCCTGGGAGCCGGAGACCTGCACACCTGTACCGGTTCGGTGTTGCATTCGGCCGGCGGCGACCTGGTGCTCACCGCCGCGCACTGCCTGGCGGCCGGTATCAACACCACCTTCGTGCCTGGATTCTCCGGGGCCGCCGCGGCGCCCGACGTCTGGACCGTCGACGCGGCGTACTTCGATCCGCGCTGGCTGGCCAACCGGGACCCGCACGCCGACTACGCGATCGCACGGGTCAGCAGGCCCGAAGGCGGAACGATCGAAGCTGCCGCCGGTGCGGGAGTGGCGCTGGGCACCGCACCCAAGGCGGGAACCCAGATCCGCGTCGTCGGCTATCCGGCCCGCGTCGGCGGCGGTCCGGTCGGATGCCAGGCCGGCACCAACGTCACCGAAGACGGGTATCCCGCGCTGCCGTGTTCGGGGCTCGTCGACGGCACCAGCGGAGCGCCGTGGCTGATCGGGTCGACAGTGTCGGGTGTGATCGGTGGCCTCGACGGCGGTGGCTGCGACGACAATGTGTCCTATTCGGCCCCGTTCGACGAGCACATCGCGGCGTTGCTGGCTCGCGCGGAAGCGGGCGGACCCGGGGATAGGGCCCCGAACGCGCTCAGCGGCCAGTGCTGATTGCGGCGTCGCGGGGAACCTGCTCAACAGTCGCGACTTCATCCACAGCTGACCGGCCCGCCCGCGGTTGGCGGTCACTCGCTGACGGCCTCGATTGTCAGCGTCGGGTCATGACAAAACACCGAGCAGACTTTGAACTGAATCGTCCCGGAGCGCTGATCGCCTCGCTGCCCGCAGTCCTGGGGTTTGTTCCGGAGCGCTCGCTGGTCCTGGTGTCGATCGACGACGGCGAACTGGGTTCGGTGATGCGGGTTGACTTATCCGACGCGCTGACCAGTCGGCTCGAACAACTCGCCCAAGTCGCCGCCGCGGCCGAGCCGGAGGCTGCGATCGCGGTGATTGTCGATGCCGACGGCGCCGGCTGCCCGGTCTGCAACGAGCAGTACCGCGAGCTGTGCACCGCGCTCGCCGAAGAGTTGTCGCAGTACGACATCGTGCTGTGGGCTGCGCATGTGGTGGATCGGGTGGCCGCTGGTGGGCGCTGGCACTGCGTCGACGGCTGCGGTTCCGGCGGTGCCGTCGATGACCCGTCGGCGTCGCCGCTGGCGGCGGCGGCGGTGCTCGACGGGCGGCGACTATATGCGCGGCGAGCGGATTTGCAGGCCGTCATCACCGTCGGCGATCCTGACCGAACCGCAGCGCTCGCGGTGCTGATGGATCAACACGCCACGTCGCGTGAAGCGGCATGCCGGGCGGATCCGCGCGGCCGCGCCCGCCAGGACGTGGAGATGGCGATGGCCGCGACCGAGCGTGTCGGCGGCGGCCAACCGCTCGACAATGAGGAGCTCGCCACGCTGGGCTGCGCGCTGGCCGACATCGAGGTGCGTGACACGCTTTATGGACTGGCGGTCGGCGAGAGCGCCAGTGCGGCCGAATCGCTGTGGGCGCTGTTGGCGCGCACGTTGCCCGAGCCCTGGCGGGTTGAGGCGTTGGTGTTGCTGGCGTTCAGCGCCTACGTCCGTGGTGATGGTCCGCTGGCGGGGGTGTCGCTGGAGGCCGCGCTGCGCTGCGCGCCGGACCATCGCATGGCCGGCATGCTCGACACCGCCTTGCAGTCGGGTCTGCCGCCCGAGCGCATCCGGGACCTGGCGCTGACCGGTTATCGGTTGGCCCGCCGGCTCGGCGTGCGGCTGCCGCCGCGACGGACGTTCCGTCGCGCGGTATAGGGAGGGGGCTAGACCTTCTCGACCTTGACGGCGTGCGCCATCTCGTGCGGCAGAGTCACGTTCTCGTGGCCCGGGATCACGATTGTCACCCCGCCGGCGGGGTTGGTCTCGACGGTCACCCGCGCGTTGGGCACGACCCCGGCATCCTTGAGACGGCTGATCAGCTCGATGTCGCCTTGGACATGCTCGGCGAGCTGGCGCACGACGACGGCGACCGGTGAGCCGCTTGGCAGTTCGGTCAACCGCACCAGGTTGGCGCCCTCGGTACCGGTCTCCACGCCGAGGTCAAGCAGGCCGGGAATCGGGTTGCCGAACGGTGAGGTGGTCGGGTTGTTCAGCACCTGCACCAAGCGACGCTCGACGTCTTCGCTCATCACGTGCTCCCACCGACAAGCTTCGGCGTGCACGTCTTCCCACGGCAGTCCGATGACGTCGACAAGCAGCCGCTCAGCGAGCCGGTGCTTTCGCATAACGGAGACGGCCAGCGCCCGGCCCTTGTCGGTCAGCTCGAGATGACGGTCGCCGGCGACGTGCAGCAACCCGTCTCGCTCCATGCGGGACACGGTCTGGCTGACGGTGGGCCCGCTTTGTTCGAGGCGCTCGGCGATCCGGGCACGCAGCGGCGTTACGCCCTCTTCCTCGAGGTCGTAAATGGTCCGCAGGTACATCTCGGTGGTGTCAACCAGGTCGTTCATTCCGCACCTTCCATCGCAGCTGAGTCTACTTGCCCAGCTGCATCAATGGCTCGCTAACACACTCGGGCGCCGCGTGCGATCCCCATCGACAGCAGTGTGCCCGCCGCGTCGCGGCGGGCACACTCTGTTCAGGCATCAGCTGGCGTACGACCGCAGCCTATCGGCACGCTCTCCATTGCGCAGCTTGGCCATTACTTCGCGCTCGATTTGGCGAACTCGTTCGCGCGACAGACCGAAGAGCTTACCGATCTGGTCGAGCGTGCGTGGCTGACCATCGTCGAGGCCGAAGCGCAGCCGGATCACCTGATGCTCACGCTCGTCGAGGGTGGCGAGCACGCTGCGGATGTCGGTGTGCAGCAGTTCGGCGATCACCGCGTTCTCGGCGGACATGGCTTCGGCGTCTTCGATGAAGTCGCCCAGCGGCGCCTCTTCCTCGGACCCGACGGGCATGTCGAGGCTGACCGGGTCACGGCTGTGCTCGAGCAGATCGTTGATCTTGTCGACCGGAATGCCCGACTCGGCGGCCAGTTCTTCGTCCGTAGCTTCGCGGCCGAGATTCTGGTGCAATTCCCGCTTGATCCGCGCCAGTTTGTTGACCTGCTCGACCAGGTGAACCGGCAGCCGGATGGTGCGGCTCTGGTCGGCCATTCCACGAGTGATCGCCTGCCGGATCCACCACGTCGCGTACGTCGAGAACTTGAATCCCTTTGTGTAGTCGAACTTTTCCATCGCCCGGATCAGGCCGAGGTTGCCTTCCTGGATGAGGTCGAGCAATGGCATGCCGCGGCCGGTGTAGCGCTTGGCCAGCGAAACCACCAGGCGCAAGTTGGCTTCCAACAGGTGGCGACGTGCCGCTTCGCCGTCGCGAACCACCGCAGCCAGATCCCGTTTGCGGTTCTCGCCGAGACGCTTGCGGGTCTCCAGCAGATGCTGGGCGTAGAGTCCGGCCTCGATGCGCTTGGCGAGTTCGACCTCATCGGCAGCGTTGAGCAGCGCCGTCTTTCCGATGCCGTTCAGATACACCCGGACCAAGTCCGCGGCAGGGCTTTGAGCGTCCAGATCGCTGTCAACCCAGCTTGTGGTGGCATTTGCCATGGCGGCCCTCCTGATCGGCTTGAACTGTCATGTGGTCCAACGACCAACCCGCAGCCTGAGTTCCCGCAACGCGGCGATCCCACACGCTGTGACGTGCAGGAATGTGGCGACCAGCTGTGAATGTGCTGAGAGTGGCCGCGGCGACGGGCTATCAGGAACCGGCTCAGGAACCGGCGGAGCCGCCCGAACCCGGCCCTCCGGTGCTGCGGCGCGACTCAAGCGCCGGGCGCTCGGCCGTGGGAAACAGCGGAATACGCCGGTGGACCTGGTGGAATCGCCGAGGTTCGTCGGAACGGCGCGGTGGTCGGTCGTTGGCGATAAGAACTGCCATCCACGGCAGCGGGATCGATGCGACGAGGATCAGAAGCGAGATCAAACCGTTGTGCCAGGCGCCGTAGGCCACCGCTGCCAAGATCAGTGCGGGAATCCGAAACGCCATCAAGGTCAAATATTTGCGCACCCGCTCGCGATGCTGGTCCTCATAGGAGGGTGCTGCCGCCGTGATCAGCACCGGCCGGCCGTCGTCGTCGAAACCCAGCTCGGAGCCGTGCTTCATTTCTCCACTGTCCCACACTCAACGGGTCCGCAGCCATCCGGTTTCCGGCACAATAATTGCCATGGAGACCCAGACGATCGAACGCACCGATGTTGACGAACGCGTCGACGACGGGACCGGCAGCGATACCCCCAGATACTTCCACTACGTCAAAAAGGACAAGATCGCCGAAAGCGCCGTGATGGGCACCCACGTTGTGGCCCTGTGCGGCGAGGTGTTTCCGGTCACCCGCTCGGCCAAACCGGGATCACCGGTTTGCCCTGACTGCAAAAGGATTTACGACCACCTCAAGAAGGGCTGACCCGTTCGGCGTCGGCACCATCGGCGGCCGGGTCGACGTCGATGTCCTCGTCGCCGCGAATGGCCTGGGCGCGTGATTTCAGCCACCGCCGCAACCGATGCGTGTGGGTGGCCGGCGCCGGCCATTCTTCTTGGATGGCGGCATTGAGCTCGGCACCCAGCATGATCGCGAACCCCCCGAAAAATGCGAACAGCAAGAACGCGATCGGTGTGGCCAGTGCCCCATACGTATAGCCGGTGTTGGTGATCCAGGTCAGATACACCCGCAGCCCCAGCGTGGCGACCAGGAATACGCCGGCCGCCAACACCGCGCCGAGGATCAGCCGATGGGTTGGCAGCGCTTCCGGTAGCGCCACTCGATACAGGAATGTCACCGCGACCACCAGCCCAATGATCAGCGCCGGGTAGTAGCCGACAGTCAGCCAACTGTCTGGGATGAATTGCTCGGCCTTTCGCGGTCCTTTCACCATCAACGGGGCTATCGCGATGAGGAACAGCAGCATCACCACGTACAGCAGCAGCGCGAACAGCCGTTGCCGCACCGGATGACGCAGCGGCGTCTGGTCATGGGCTTCGACCACCGAATCAACAAAAGCCGAGATCGCCGACGACCCCGCCCACAACGAGATCACGAAGCCGAGCGACACCACCTCACCGCGCGCGCCCTTGTCGATGTCGCTGATCGTCGGCTTGATGATCTCGTTGACGACGTTGTCGGAGAAGAAGCTGTGTGCCATGGACACCAGCCGGTACTCGATGGCCGGCAAGGTATCCGGCCCGAACAAGGGGGCGATGTAGGCAAGGCTGCCGAGCATCCCCAGCAGCAACGGCGGCAACGAGAGCGCCGACCAGAATGCCGCCTGCGCCGATTCTGAGAAGATGGAATCATCCCAGCTTTTCGACAGTGTCCGGCGGGTGATACGCCACACATGGTGGCGCGAGGGCTTCTTGGTTTCCACGCTCATGCTCAATCCAGGATTCCTGACGTAGCGCTCCGTCGTCCGGATTGCCTGCGCGCGAGTTATGCCTAGGACTCGACCGGCGCGCTGACTTCCAGCACCGCATCCTGCTCGATCAGCTTCGCCTCGTGCTTGTTCGCGTGGTGCTGGCAGAAGAGAAGTTCGGCACCAGAGGGCAGCGTTGCGCGGACACGAGCGGCGGCTCCGCACCGATCGCAGCGGTCAGCCCTGGTCAGCTCCGGGCCGGTCAGGGTCGTGTTCATAGCACCTCTTTCTCGACCTATCCCTTGACTCTGTCAGACGTTCGGGCTTGGTGCGTTGTTCCCCGCCCCGGTGTGTCTTGCCTCACCCCAGCCGCTGCAGGTCCGGCAGGATGTACCGGTGATTACCCGCAATGACGTCCTGGTGCACCTGTGCGATGCCGAGTCCTGGTCGCGCATCCAGCAGCGCGGGGAGCTGCGCCCTGAGCCGGGCGTCGCGTTCGTTCACCTGTCGACGCCTGAGCAGGTGCACTTGCCCGCCAACCGACTGTACCGGGGGCGTCACGATCTGCTGTTGCTGCACATCGAGCCCGGCCGGCTGCGGTCACCGCTGCGCTGGGAGCGTTCAAACCGACCCGGAGGCGATGCTGTTCCCGCACCTGTACGGATCGTTGCCGGTCGACGCCGTGATCGACGCCGTTCCCTATCGGCCCGGACCCGACGGTGTTTTCCCGCCGTTCGGCGGTTCAGAACAAGGTTCAGGACACGGTTCAGAACACTGAAGCGATACCTACCGTATCCGGCAGCAACGCGTCGGCGATGTCGGTGAAAACCGCTTGGGGGAACTGAATTATCGCCGCGCCAACGTCTTGCACGCCGGTCTGAATCGCATCCTGGATCGTTGTCGGGTCGCCGGCAAGAATCGCCTCGAAAATGTCATACGACGCCTTTTGCGGCGCGAGGATCAGGTCGCGGAAGTCGACGAACAGCGAGGTCGCCAAATCCGGATCCTGCGGGATGGGTTCCCCGGCCCAGCTCACCAGCGTCCAGCCGTCTTCGGGGTTTCCCTTGATTTCTACGATTCCGGCGTTGGGCAGGAAGGCATGCTCGTTCGGTTCCGGACTCGTGATCATGTCGATGCCGCGCCGCACAATAAATGACAGATCCGGGTTTTTGACGTGCGTGAGCGCCCAGACGATGATCGATGATTCGTTGTTGAACCCGACGGCGGTGATTTCACCGTTGTCGCTGACCACCGGGTTATCGGGCTCTTCGCAGTTGAGGGTGTAGAGCTGGCCGGCGCGTCGTTACCGGGGTAGGGGTCGAGGTCTTCTGAAGATGAA
>LQPU01000054.1 GCA_002101905.1 Mycobacterium shimoidei
CCGCCCGCCCCGCCGCCACCTCCGCCGCCGCGCCGCTAGCCGGGCAGGCCCGGCGCCAGAGCGGCGGCCCTGTGCCGGGTTCGGTCGGGGTCGACGTTTCCCGACGCAGCTCGTGTGCCGGCTGGGCTTCGCGAGGCCGGTCGAGGGTGGGACGATCGGCAAGTCGGTGCCGATCGGCCACAAGGCAGCACGGCTGGACATGGGTGACATTGCCGGGATTGAAACCGCGGTGGCGAAAATCAGCCAGCCCCAGAAGAATCGGACTGCCGCGCCTTAACCCGAGCCAACCGACGTCAGCTAAGAAGCTCTGCCGCAGAAAATTGCACTGAGGGCCCAGCTGGATTCACGATCAAACTGCCGAACCCTTTTTCGCGCACGATGTCCACGACTTCGCGGGTGCCTACCGAGGCCGCGGCATCTGCGGGATTAAACGCGAGCACTTCGGGACCACTTGTGAAACCGAAAAGGCTTATGGAGCCATCAGAATGCGTGACAGTACGCATTCGTACGTTGCCCGGATCTGAGTCGTCCGCAGCGAGCATCATCGGGCCATCCGTCTGCACCAATTGCAGCACTGCCCGTCTATCGGCACGACCCTCCGCGAGCGCTGCAAGTGCCGCCTTGAGCGGCTCGTTGTGAGGATTGCGTAGTGCGAAGTCGATCTCGGCGGCCGACAGCGCACACGTAGGTCCGGCCGGATCGATGTAGAGCCACGAGTCGCCTTGGTCGCGAGCCAATTCCAACGCTCCGGTCGCAGGTGTGACCAGCGATTGGGTGCGAGTGCCCTCCCGGGTGCAAGCGGCCAATCTCCTCCTGTCGGGTGAAGGCAAACAGTGCCCGCCCGCCGTCGGGCCCGGTTCCGCCACGGATCTGCAGGTGAGACCCTTCGGGAATCGAGCGTGTATCGCCGTTGAATCGATCGAATGCATCCGAACCGGTGATGTCAAACAGTAATTCCCCGTACATGCACGATCGCAGCACATTCATGGCTCGCACCTGGCCGGGCTGCGCGGCGAACTCTCCCACGACGCGTCGGACGGTTACGTTGTCGACCAGTGCCACGATGTCTGAAGTTAAGGGGTCGCCTTCGGGCCGTGTTTTGCGTCGCAAGAATCGCGGCGCAACAGGCAACATCGCGCACCTCACGCCGAGCCCTGGGGAGCCTGAGCATGCGCCACCCCGGCCCCTGCCGCTCCCGCCGGCCACACCGCAGGCTCGACCTCGTCCTCCCGGCGCCCGTAACCACACTCGGTGTACCCCCGAGCATCGACCCGAGACGAACAGCGCCAGGTCACCACCCGACATTGGCGCAACATTTTTTGTTGCGCTACTGTTTGGGGTATGCCGGTATCGACGGAGGTGAAGGTGAGCGCGCTCAGCCGAGACTTCGGATCGCAGCGGCGCCTGGCTGAGCTATTGGGCGTTGACCCCGCCCAGGTGACCCGTTGGCAACGCGGCCAGGGGATCGATGACGCCAACGCTGAACGCGTCGATCTGCTTGAGCTCGTCATGGCCCACCTGCTGCGTCTGTACTCGATCGAGGCAGCTCAGCTCTGGCTTCTCGGAACGAACCCCAACCTCGCAGACCGCCGGCCCATCGACCTGATCCGGCGCGGCAAGACGCGTGAGGTGCTCGACGCGATCGCTAACGAGCGCGCCGGCAGCTTTGCGTGAGGCTCTGGCGAGTCGGGCCGTGGGACCGGTCTGCGCAGCCCGACGAACCGGGCCATCCGTTGTGGGTACCCCGCGAATATCAGGGTGTCGGACGCCACGACGCACCAGAGCTGTATGGCGTGCTCTACATGGCCGAAAAGGCCGTTTCGGCTGTGGCCGAGATGTTGGCCCCGTTCCGCGGGACAGGTGACCTACATCCGGCCATGCTGGTGCGGCAGGGCCGCGAGCTGGCCTTGGCCGAGGCCGAGCTCACCGACACTGCGATCCTGGTCGATCTCGACGACCCGGCCGTGTTGGTCACCGAACGGTTGCGCCCATCGGTTGTCGCGACGCGTGAGCGTTCCGCGACGCAGACCTACGCCAGAAAACTGTTCGCCGCCCATCCCGATGCGGCCGGGCTGCGATGGTGGTCGGTTCTCGAAGCAAGCTGGCCGCAAGTAACCCTGTTCGACCGCGCCGTCAGGAACCTGACCATCACCGGTGTCGAGGTGCTCTCGGTTGAGCACCAGGCGGTCCAAGAGGCCGCCGAAGTTCTCGGCTTGGCCTAACCAAGCATTGCGTTGGCGGGTTTAGTCGCCGATGGCGTCGACCACTTTGCCGAGAAGATCCTCAAAGACGTCTTGTGCCTTGGGATTTTCCGGCAGCGTTCCCTTGACGACGGCAGCCACGGTATCGCTGAGGAACGCCGCGAAGATGTACGTTTTGATGCCCGGCCCCCGGAGCGGGGCGCGGGTGTTGGCATGATCGAAGCCATGACCATCGACGTCTTCGCCGAGGACTGACCATGCGAGTCGCTGCCGCGGTGATGAGCATCGGCTTGGCAGTGGTGGTCGCGCCGAGCACGGCTGCCGACCCCTCGGTGCCCGGCGTGGTGAACTACGCGGTCATGGGCAAGGGATCGGTCGGCAACATCGTCGGCGGACCGATGCGTGCGGAGTCGGTGTTCACCGAGCCGTTCCAAGGGTTCTGGGTCGACAATCCGGTGTGCAACAACTGGGCGGACATCGGCCTGCCCGAGGTGTACAACGACCCCGACCTCGCGTCGTTCAACGGCGCCAGCACCCAGACGTCGCCGACTGACCAGACTCATCTGGTCAAGCAGGCGGTCGGCGTGTTTGCCACCAACGACGCCGCGGAGCGGGCCTTTCACCGCATCACCGACCGCACCGTCGGCTGTTCCGGGCAGACCACCGGCATGCATTTGGAAAGCGGCGTCACCGAGGTCTGGTCCTTCGACGGTGGGCCGCCGGGGCCCACCGACGCGGCCTGGACCAAGCAGCAAGCCGGCACCGATCGGCGTTGTTTCACCCAGACCCGGCTGCGCGAGAACGTGCTTTTGCAGGCCAAGGTCTGCCAATCGGGTAACGGCGGTCCGGCGGTGAACGTGCTGGCCGGAGCCATGGAGAACGCGCTCGGGCAGTAAACAGCCGGCTCAGGGGGAATATGTCGGACCCCTCTGGAAGATGGAACCTACGGCTATCGTGAGATAGCCGCGCGCAACCAGCGGCCCGCGACCAGGGTCCGGGCCCGGAGGGATTTGAAATATGGCGTTCGCCGTCGCGTCGCAGCTGGATGGCACGCGCCTCGCTGACGGGGAACTGGCCGGCTTGTCGGCCGCCGCGCAATACATCACCGACAGCTGCCTGTGCGACGGCCCGTTGGGCCGGGTCGGGCTGGAACTGGAAGCCCATTGCTACGACCCGGTCGCGCCGCACCGCCGGCCCGGGTGGGGCGAGATCATCGAGGTGATCGAGTCACTGCCGGCGATGCCGGGCGGCAGCGTGGTCACCGTCGAACCCGGTGGCGCCGTGGAACTTTCCGGCCCGCCCGCTGACGGCGTCGCAGCGGCCATCGCGGCGATGACACGCGACCAGGACGTGTTGCGGGCCGCTTTCGCCGCCGCCGGGCTGGGGCTGGTGCTGCTGGGCGCGGACCCGCTGCGACCCGCCAAGCGGATAAATCCGGGACCGCGCTACCGGGCGATGGAACAGTTTTTCGCCGCCACCGACACCGCCGTGGCCGGGGCGGCGATGATGACGTCGACGGCGTCGGTGCAAGTCAACGTCGATGCGGGCCCGCAGGCCGGGTGGGCGGCGCGGGTGCGGCTGGCGCACGCGCTCGGACCGGTCATGATCGCGATGGCCGCGAACTCTCCGATGTTGCGCGGAGAATTCTCCGGCTGGGTGTCCACCCGTCAACGGGTGTGGAGTCAACTCGATGCGGCGCGCTGTGGGCCCATCCTGACCGCCAGCGGCGACGATCCGGGCACCGACTGGGCGCGTTACGCGCTCAAGGCGCCGGTGATGTTGGTGCACATGCCCCCGGAAGGCGCCGCGGAGCCCGTGCGGCACTATGTGCCGTTCGCCGACTGGGCCGACGGCCGGGTGGTGCTCGGTGGACGCCGGCCGACCACGGCAGACCTGGAGTACCACCTCACGACGCTGTTCCCGCCGGTGCGGCCCCGACGTTGGCTGGAGATCCGCTATCTGGACAGCGTGCCCGACGCGATCTGGCCCGCGCTGGTCTACACCTTGGTGGCGCTGCTGGACGACCCGCAGCTGACGAGCATCGCGGCCGAGGCCGTCGAACCCGTCGCCACGGCCTGGGACACCGCGGCGCGGGTGGGGCTGGCCGATCGGCGGCTGCACGCCGCCGCCACGCGCTGCGTGACCGCCGCGGCCGAACGGGTGCCCCCTGCAATGACCGGCGCGATGGGCCGCCTGGTTCAGGCGGTCGAGCAGGGCCGCTGTCCCGCGGACGACTTCTGCGATCGGGTGATCAAACACGGCATTGCGCCGACCGTCAGCCAGTTAGCGCGAGGACAATCGTGACATCACGAGAAGCGTTGGCGGACGGCCTGATACGGGCACGCGAACGCACCCTACGGCTGGTGGATTTCGACGACGCCGAGCTGCGCCGGCAGTACGACCCGTTGATGAGCCCGCTGGTGTGGGATCTCGCCCACATCGGCCAGCAGGAGGAGCTGTGGCTGCTTCGCGACGGCGACCCGAACCGGCCGGGGATGCTGCCGCCGGCGGTCGAGGGCCTCTACGACGCCTTCGTGCACTCCCGGGCCAGTAGAGCCGAATTGCCACTGCTGTCGCCCGATCAGGCCCGCGCGTACTGCAGCACGGTGCGCTCAGCGGCGCTGGATGCTCTCGACGCGCTGCCCGACGAGCCCGACGCCGTTTTCACATTCGGGATGGTGGTCAGCCACGAACACCAGCACGACGAAACCATGCTGCAAGCGCTGAACCTGCGCACCGGCTCGCCGTTGCTGTCGTCGGGTACAGCGCTGCCGCCCGGGCGTCCCGGCGTCGCGGGGACGTCGGTGCTGGTTCCCGAGGGCCCGTTCGTGCTGGGCGTCGACGCCGCGACCGAACCGTTCGCGTTGGACAACGAACGTCCCGCCCACGTCGTCGACGTGCCGGCGTTCCGCATCGGGCGGGTACCGGTCACCAACGGCGAGTGGCGGCAGTTCATCGACGACGGCGGCTACGACGAGCCGCGGTGGTGGTCGGCGCGCGGCTGGGAGCACCGCCAGCGCGCCAGACTGACCGCGCCGCAATTCTGGAGCGCCGATCAGAAAACCCGGACCCGGTTCGGCCACGTCGAAGACATCCCGCCCGACGAACCGGTCCAGCATGTCAGCTATTTCGAAGCGGAGGCCTACGCAAAGTGGGCTGGGGCGCGGCTACCCACCGAAGTCGAGTGGGAGAAGGCGTGCGCGTGGGATCCGGCCGCGGGCGCCCGGCGCCGTTACCCCTGGGGCGACGAGGAGCCGTCAGCCACGCACGCCAACCTCGGTGGCGCGGCGCTGCGTCCCGCGCCCGTCGGCGCGTACCCGGACGGGGTGTCGGCCTACGGCGTCGAGCAGATGCTCGGTGATGTCTGGGAGTGGACCAGCTCGGAGCTGCGGCCGTGGCCGGGATTCACCCCGATGATCTACCAGCGCTATTCGCAGCCGTTCTTCTTCGGTGACTACAAAGTGCTGCGCGGCGGATCGTGGGCGGTCGAGGCCGGCATCCTGCGGCCGAGCTTCCGCAACTGGGATCACCCGTATCGTCGCCAGATCTTCTGCGGCGTCCGGCTGGCCTGGGACGCCTGATGTGCCGGCACTTGGGATGGCTCGGCCGCGACGTCACGGTCTCGTCGCTGGTGCTCGATCCGCCATACGGCCTGCGGACTCAGTCCTACGCGCCGCGGCGGCAAAAGCATGGGTTGCTCAACGCCGACGGTTGGGGCGTGGGCTTTTTCGACGGCGATGAGATTCGGCGGTGGCGCAGCGCAGCACCGCTGTGGGGAGACGTGTCGTTCACCTCGGTGGCGCCCGCACTGCGCAGTCACTGCGTGCTGGCGGCGGTGCGTTCGGCGACGGTGGGCATGCCGATCGAAGTGAGCGCGACGGCGCCTTTCACCGACGGCCGGTGGCTGCTCTCGCACAACGGCATCGTCGACCGGCGCATTATGCCGGTCACGTCGTCCGCCGAATCAATTTGTGACAGCGCCATTCTCGCCGACCTGATCTTTGCCCGCGGCCTTGATGCGCTGGGCGACGTAATCGCCGAACTCGGCACCGCTGACCCGCATGCCCGGTTGAATATACTGGCCGGCAACGGCTCACGGCTGTTGGCCACCACCTGGGGTGACACCTTGTCGGTGCTGCGCCGCGAGGATGGTGTGGTGGTGGCCAGCGAGCCGTACGACGACGACCCCGATTGGGAAGACGTTCCGGACTGCCATCTCGTCGAGGTCACCGCGGACGGCGTCACCCTGACCGCACTGGGAGGAAAACGATGACGCTGTCCCTGTCGAACCATCTGAGCGCGGACTCCGCTTATCAGGCGCTGCGGCGTGATGTGTTCGACGGCCTGCGGAGCTTCCCGAAGACATTGCCGCCCAAGTGGTTTTACGACTCGATAGGCAGCGAGCTGTTCGACCAGATAACCCGGCTACCGGAGTATTACCCGACCCGCGCCGAAGCGCAGATCCTGCGTGCCCGTTCGGCTGAGATCGCTTCGGCCGCCGAGGCGGACACCTTGGTCGAACTTGGCAGCGGAACGTCGGAGAAGACCAGGTTGCTGCTGGAGGCACTGCAGGCCGCCGGGTCATTGCGCAGATTCGTGCCGTTCGACGTCGACGCCAGCATGCTGTCCTCGGCGGCGACCGCTATCAAGCGTGACTATCCGGATATCGAAATCGCAGCGGTGTGCGGCGATTTCGAGGAACACCTGGCCGAGATCCCCGGGGGCGGTCGGCGGCTGTTCGTGTTCTTGGGATCGACCATCGGCAACCTGACGCCGGGTCCGCGTGCCGACTTTTTGGCGTCGCTGGCCGCGGTGATGCAGCCCGATGACAGCCTGTTGCTGGGCACCGACCTGGTCAAGGACACCGGCCGGTTGGTGCGCGCCTACGACGACGCCGCCGGAGTCACCGCCCGGTTCAACCGCAATGTGCTCGCGGTGATCAACCGGGAACTCGACGCCGATTTCGACATCGACGCCTACGTGCACGTGGCCCGGTGGAATGCCGACGCGGAGCGCATGGAGATGTGGCTGCGTGCCGAGAGCCCGCAGCGGGTGCGCATCGGTGCGCTCGAACTGACCGTCGAGTTCACCGCCGGCGAAGAGATGCTCACCGAGGTGTCGTGCAAGTTCCGGGCCGAGGCGGTGGCCGCTGAGCTCGCCGAGGTGGGGCTGCGGCGCACTCAATGGTGGACCGACGACGCCGGCGATTTCGGCTTGTCGCTTGCCGTCAAGTGACTTCGTTGGCCGAGAGCTGGCGGGCGGCGCGTCCGATGGTGGCCGGGCTGCACCTGGACAGCGCGGCCTGTTCGCGGCAGAGCTTCGCCGCGCTTGACGCCGCCGCCCGACACGCGCGGCACGAGGCCGAAGTCGGCGGTTACGTCGCGGCGGAGGCCGCCGCACCGGCGCTGGATGCCGGTCGAGCCGCGGTTGCTGAGCTGTTCGGTATGCCCGGCGCCGAGGTGGTGTTCACCACCGGATCCCTGCACGCATTGGATCTGCTGCTGGGCAGTTGGCCGCCCGGCGGTCGCACGCTGGCGTGCCTGCCCGGCGAATACGGGCCCAACTTGGCGGTGATGGCCGCGCATGGTTTCGCCCGCCGACCGCTGCCCGTCGACGGCGATGGCAGGGTCGCGGTCGACGAAGCCGCGGTGGGGCTGGCGACCGACCCGCCCGACCTGGTGCACCTGACCGCGGTGGCCAGCCACCGCGGGGTGGTGCAGCCGCTCGCCGAGATGACCCAGCTCTGCCGTGAACTCCGATTGCCGTTGGTCGTCGACGCTGCCCAGGCGCTCGGTCACGTGGATTGCGCGGTG
The DNA here is from genome assembly GCA_002101905.1 of Mycobacterium shimoidei. GTDB lineage: Bacteria > Actinomycetota > Actinomycetes > Mycobacteriales > Mycobacteriaceae > Mycobacterium > Mycobacterium shimoidei. Next base: position 8,015 of record LQPU01000054.1, read on the forward strand.
GGCGCCGACGCGGCCTATGCGTCGTCGCGCAAGTGGATCGCCGGCCCGCGCGGTGTCGGGGTTCTTGCGGTGCGTGCCGAGCTCATGCAGCGGCTGGTGCCGCGGCTGCCGCCACCGGATTGGGTGTCGTCGCTTCCGGTGGCTGCGCGACTCGAACTCGGCGAAGCCAATATCGCGGCGCGAGTGGGTTTTTCGGTCGCGCTGGGCGAGCATATGGCCGCCGGGCCGGCGGCGGTGCGGGATCGTCTCGCCGAAGTGGGCCGGATGACCCGCGTCGCGTTGGCCGATGTGCGGGGATGGCGGGTCGTCGAGCCACTCGACGAGCCGAGCGCGATCACAACGCTCGCCGCGGTGGACGGCTCCAATCCAGAAGTGGTGCGCGGCCGGCTGATTCGCGAACGCCAGATCGTCACCACTGCAGCCGGGGTGGAGCGGGCGCCGCTGGAGCTGACCGCACCCGTGCTGCGAATCTCCCCGCACGTCGACGCCACCAGCGAGGATCTGGCGATGTTCGCCGGGGCGCTGGCCGACGTGAGCTGATCGCTATTCCCAGGTGTGTACTGGCTCGTTGGCGTGCATGTGCTCGCAGTAGCGCCGGAGCATCTCGGCCAGCGCTTGGGGCCGGGTCATGCCGCCTTCCTGCAGCTTTCGTACCGTGGCCACCTGCCAGGTCGCCCCGTTGCGGCCGGATTTCGCGCGGCCCTCGATGATGCCGAGGAACCGGTCGCGGACCTCGGCGGTAGCTCCCCATCGCCGCAGGCCCTCGTCGGCCATCGGCAGCAACTGGCGTAACACCAGGTCGTCGATGGCCACCTGGCCCGCGCCGGGCCAATACAGGTTCGCGGCCATGCCGCTCTTCGCGGCCTCCAGGAAATTGGCATGGGCCGCAGCGAAACTCATTTTCGTCCACAGCGGACGATCCTCTTCCGACAGCGCGCGCAGCATGCCGTAATAGAACGCCGAGTTGGCGATCATGTCGACGACGGTCGGTCCGGCCGGCAGCACCCGGTTCTCCACCCGCAGATGCGGCCGCCCGTTTACGACGTCATACACCGGGCGATTCCACCGGTACACGGTGCCGTTGTGCAGCCGCAATTCCGACAGCTGCGGCGTGCGCCCAGCGGCGAGTTCGGCCATGGGATCCTCGTCGGACACCTCGGGCAACAACGACGGGAAGTACCGCACGTTTTCCTCGAACAGATCGAAGATCGATGTGATCCAGCGCTCCCCGAACCACACCCGTGGCCGCACTCCTTGAGCCTTGAGCTCGTCCGGCCGAGTGTCGGTGGCCTGTGCGAACAGTTCGATCCGGGTTTCTGCCCAGAGCTGATGACCGAAGAAGTACGGCGAGTTAGCTCCGAGTGCCAGCTGTGGGCCGGCCAGTACCTGGGCGGCATTCCAGTTGTTGGCGAAGTCAGCTGGGGACACTTGCAGGTGCAATTGCATGCTGGTGCAGGCCGATTCGGGAGCAATCGTCGCCGAGTTCAGGCTCAGCGGCTCAGGGCCGTCGATGTCGATCTGGATGTCCTCGCCGCGGGCGATGAAGATTGAGTCGTTGAGGGCCCGATACCGCGTCGAGTCGCTCATCCAACCCTCGTGCAAATGCTCGGGCATCAGGGTGGGAAGGATTCCGATCATCACGATGTGGGCGCCGTCGGTATGGGCCTTGGACTCCGCGGCGTTCAAACTCGCCCGCACCTCGGCTTCCAGCTCGATTGCGGTGCGGCCCGGTAATGCCCGGGGCGGGACATTGAATTCGATGTTGTACAAGCCTAATTCGGTCTGATAAGCGGGATCGGCGATCGCGGCCAGCACATGCTTGTTCGACATCGCCGGCTGGTAGTCGGCGTCGACCAGGTTGCACTCGATCTCCATCCCGGTGAGCGGGCGTTCGAATTCGAAGCTCGACTGGGCGAGCATCGTTTCGAACACGTCCAGACACAGCTGCACCTTGCGCCGGTAATCCTGCCGCTGCGCGTGGCTGTATCTGGTCCGCTTGACCTCCTCGCCCACAGTGCCAGGCTAGCCGCGAAAAGCCACCGCACGCTGCGGATGGCCACAATGTCGAATGCCCGAGTGCCCAGGTACGCCATCATGGATGACGTGGCTGAGTCGCCGGAGTTCATCGTCTCGATCGACCAGGGCACCACCAGTACCCGCTGCATCGTCTTCGACCACGGCGGCGCGGAGGTGGGCCGTCACCAGCTCGAGCACGAGCAGATCCTGCCGCAGGCCGGCTGGGTAGAGCACGACCCGGTCGAGATCTGGGAGCGCACCTCTTCGGTGCTGACCTCGGTGCTCAATCGGACCAACCTGGCGGCTAAAGATATTGCCGCCCTGGGAATTACGAATCAGCGGGAAACCACGTTGGTGTGGAATCGGCATACCGGGCGTCCGTATTACAACGCGATCGTGTGGCAAGACACCCGCACCGACCGCATCGCCTCGGCGTTGGACCGGGACGGGCGCGGTGACGTGATCCGTCGTAAAGCCGGTCTGCTGCCGGCGACGTACTTCTCTGGGGGCAAGCTGCAGTGGATTCTGGACAATGTCGACGGGGTGCGCGAGGCCGCCGAACGCGGTGAGGCCGTGTTCGGCACCGCTGACACCTGGCTGTTGTGGAACCTCACCGGTGGTCCGCGTGGCGGCGTGCACCGCACCGACGTCACCAACGCCAGCCGGACCATGTTGATGAACCTGGAAACGTTGGACTGGGACGACGAGCTGTTGTCGCTGTTCAAAATCCCGCGCGCAATGCTGCCGACTATCGGGCCGTCGGCGTCTCCGCAGCCCCACGGGGTGACCTCAGGGGCCGGCCCGCTCGGCGGCGAGGTACCGATCACCGGAATCCTGGGTGACCAGCATGCGGCGATGGTGGGCCAGGTGTGCCTGGCTCCGGGCGACGCCAAGAACACCTACGGCACCGGCAATTTCCTGCTGCTCAACACCGGCGAAGAGATCGTGCGGTCGGCCCACGGGCTGCTGACTACGGTTTGCTATCAGTTCGGAGAGGCCAAACCCGTTTACGCCCTTGAGGGGTCGATTGCGGTTACCGGATCAGCGGTGCAGTGGCTGCGCGATCAGCTGGGCATCATCAGCGGCGCGGCGCAAAGCGAGGCACTTGCCCGTCAGGTCTCCGACAACGGCGGAGTGTATTTCGTGCCGGCGTTCTCCGGGCTGTTCGCACCGTACTGGCGATCGGATGCCCGCGGCGCGATCGTCGGGCTGTCGCGGTACAACACCAATGCGCACCTGGCGCGTGCGACTCTGGAGTCGATCTGCTACCAAAGCCGCGACGTGATCGAGGCAATGGCAGCCGATTCCGGTGTGCGCCTTGAGGTTTTGAAGGTCGACGGCGGCGTTACCGCCAACGAGTTATGCATGCAGATCCAGGCCGACGTGCTCGGTGTCGACGTGGTGCGCCCGGTGGTCGCCGAGACCACCGCGCTGGGGGCGGCATATGCAGCCGGGCTGGCGGTGGGGTTTTGGGCTGATCCCGACGAGCTGCGGGCCAATTGGCGCGAGGACAAGCGGTGGACGCCGAACTGGAGCGACGACGAACGCGCGGCGGGGTATGCCGGCTGGCGCAAAGCCGTCCAACGCACCCTGGACTGGGTCGACGTGTCCTGATCCCCCGCCGCCCAACTGGCTACTCGTCCTCGCTGAGAACCGTGTAGATCTCGCGGCGCGCATTGTTGACGATCTCGATGATGCGCTGCTGCTGCTCGGCCGTCGCCGCGTGCGCGGATTGCGCCACGGCACCGAACAGTTGGCCGAGGGCGGTCCGCAGGTTGATGTGCGCTGGGTCGACGCCGTCGGCGATCTCGTCCCATGGCGGAGTCTGGACCTTTTCAGCGGCGGCCCGACCCTCCTCGGTCAGCTCGAAAAGTCGCTTGCTGCCCTCGGTTTCAGAACCGACGATCAGGCCTTCGTCCACGAGCAGTTGCAGGGTCGGATACACCGAGCCGGGGCTGGGACGCCACAGGTCTTGGCTGCGTTCGGCGATCTGCTGGATCATTTCGTAACCGTGCATCGCTCGCTCGGCCAGCAGGACCAGGATCGCCGCGCGTACGTCGCCGCGACGCCCACGCCGACCGGGACCGCCGCGCCGCCCACCGCGCGGGCCGGGGCCGAACCCGAAGCCGAACCCGCCGGGTCCAAAACCTCGACCGAATCCGAACCCCGGCCCGAACGGTCCATCAAACGGCCCGGTGCGACCGGCGTCGTGGCCGCGGACATAGTTGCGGAACTCGCGGCGAGCCTGCCGGCGCTGCTCGTGCAGTGCGCGGCGGTCGACTGGGCCGAAGCCGAACCCATGCGGGCCGGCACCGCCGCCGAAGGGGGTCCCGAACGGGGGAAATGGTGCATCCATGCTGTGTCTCGTTTCTGGAAAGGCAGCGCCCGATGCGCTACCGATATGATTACGATATATCGAATAATATCGCGATGCAACGGCTGGCGTGTGCGCGCGGTTTCCCGTCGGAGCCACGTGGGTAGGTCTGCACGGATGAACGAGGCAAACGCAGGGAAGCTCGACACCGCAGCCGCACCGGCGGCCCCAAACGAGGCACCAGAAGGTGGGCGGCTGCGCGTCTGGGTGAACTGGGTGCTCGCGCTGTTGACGGTGCCCGCCGCGGCGGTGGTGCTGGTCTTCGCGCTCGGCGCTGTGATGAGCACGGCCGGCTGCAGCCCTGGGCAATGCCCCAACCTCGGGCCTGGCGGTATCAGCTTTGGGGTGTTGTTTTACGGCGCCCCGATCGTCGCCGCGCTGGCGATCGTGCTGTCGGTTTTCACCGCGCGGCGCCGCTGGGGGATTGCTGTCCCGCTATGCGCACTGGCGTTGCTGGTCGCCGACATCGTCATCGTCGCCGTCACGGTGGTGCAATAACTCACCGCGGCGGTGTGAAACCGCCTGTCGGCGGCCATGATTGCGGCGGCTGAGGCCAGGGTTGCGGGGGTGCTGCGGGAGGACCGGGAGGACGCAGCCGCGCGAGCTCGCGGCGGTGTCGCTCGGCGAGCACCGCGGCGAGCGCGAGATGCGGCGGAGTGCCCGGCGGGGGCGGCGGCGCCACATGAGCCAGCACGTCCGCAGCAATGCGACAGGCCATCTGATAGCGCAGGTGCGGCTCGAGTTGTGGTGCACGCGCGAGGAATTGGCGAGCCAGCTCAGCCTGTGCGCCGCTCAGCCCCGACAACTGCAGCGACGCCGCCCACCAACTCAGCGACGGCGGCATCGCCGGCGGCGGCGGAAGTCTGCCGCCGCGTTCGCTGATCACCACGGTACCGGCGAAGATGTCGCCGATCCGCTTACCTTTCGGCGACAGCAGGCTGCACAACACCGCCGGACTTCCCAGCAGCATCCAGATCTCGACAACTGCGGCCAGCGCGCGAAAAAGCGCTTGGCGGAACCGTTCTGGTCCACCGTCGTCGGACACCACCCGAAGGCCCATCACAATCTTGCCCAGCGAGCGGCCCCTGGTAGCGGTCTCCATGGCAACCGGATATCCGACCAACACCAGGACGGTGAAGATGATCAGGATGGCGGCGGTGATTGCTTCGTCGAACTGCTCGAGGGTGGCCGCCCACAACATCAGGCCCAGCAAGTAACCGATGACGGTCACCGCGATGTCGATCACCGCCCCGACCGCGCGTACCGGCAGTTGCGCGATCTGCACATCGAGCACCACCGCGTCCCCGGTCACCACCTCCGCCATAGGGCAAACGCTACCTACTGGCGGCGACCCGCTGCACTCGGCTTCCCCGCTACGTACTGGCGGCCGCTACCCTTGGCGCTTGTGGACGTCGACGCGTTCCTGCTCGCGCATCGTGACAGCTGGAAGCGGCTCGACTATTTGGTGAAGCGCCGCCGTCGACTCACCGGTGCCGAGATTGACGAACTGGTCGACCTGTACCAGCGGGTGTCCACGCATCTGTCGATGCTGCGCTCTGCGTCATCGGATGCGGTGCTGATCGGTCGGCTCTCGACACTGGTGGCGCGGGCCCGCGCCGCCGTCACCGGCGCCCACGCTCCGTTGAGCAACGAGTTCACCCGGTTTTGGACGGTCTCCTTCCCGGTGGTGGCCTACCGTGCCTGGCGGTGGTGGCTCGCGACGGCCCTGGTGTTCTTCGCGGTGGTGATCGCGATCGCAATGTGGGTCGCGGGCAATCCGGAGGTCCAGGCCAGCATCGGAACACCAAGCGAGATCGACGAATTGGTCAACCACGACTTCGCCTCGTACTACAGCGAGCATCCGGCGGGGGCGTTCGCGCTGCAGGTGTGGTTGAACAACGCCTGGGTGGCCACTCAGTGCATCGCGTTCGCCGTCGTATTGGGATTGCCGATCCCGTTGGTGCTGTTTCAAAACGCTGCCAACCTCGGAGGGGTCGCGGGCCTCATGTGGCAGGCGGGCAAGGGCGACATCCTCTTGGGATTGCTGATCCCACACGGCCTGCTGGAATTGACTGCGGTGTTTTTGGCCGCTGCGACCGGCATGCGGCTGGGGTGGTCGGTGATCGCGCCCGGCCACCGACCGCGCGGTCAGGTTCTCGCTGAGCAGGGCCGCGCCGTCGTCGCGGTCGTGATCGGGCTGGTGGTGGTTTTACTCGTCTCGGGCGCGATCGAGGCACTGGTGACTCCGTCCCCGTTGCCGACTTTCCTGCGGATCGGGATCGGAATCGCCGCCGAGGCCGCATTTTTGACCTATGTAATCCATTTCGGCCGGCGGGCGGCCCGTGCCGGCGAGACCGGCGACATCGCCGACGCGCCCGACGTGGTGCCCACCGGCTGATGACGGCCCAAATCTCAGAGCTGGCCGGCGGCCTTCATCGCCAAGTAGCAGTCGGCCAGCGCCGGGCCGAGATCGCCGGGTGCTGCGTCGACCACCTCCACCCCGAGCTGGCGCAGCCGCGAGGCGATCGCCCGCCGGTCGTTGCGGGACCGTTCGGCCGCCGCCGCGTCGTACACGGCGGGGGCGTCGCTGCGCCCGGTGGCCAGTTGATCGACCCGCGGGTCGGCAACAGCGGCGATGATCACCTTGTGTCTGCCGCACAGCTGGGGCAGTACCGGCAGCAGGCCTTCGTCGAGTGCAGCCGCATTCAGGTCGGTCAGCAGCACTACCAGCGCCCGTTGCCGGACCCGCTGGAAAATGGTGGAAACCATCGCCGCGGAATCGGATTCGATGAGCGCCGGCTGTAACGGCGCCATCGCGTCGACGAGCTGGGCCAGTACCTCCGTCCGTGCCGCGCCGAACACGGCGGCGCGGGTCACCCGGTCGTGGGCGAGGAAATCGACGTGATCACCGGCGCGGCTGGCCAGCGCCGCAAGCAGCAGCGCGGCATCCATCGACCAGTCCAGCCGGGGCCAGCCGTTGGGGTCGCCGGCTGTCGGGTCCACGCCCACCCGGCCGGCTGCCGTGCGCCCGGTGTCGAGGACGAGGACGACGCGACGGTCACGTTCCGGACGCCAGGTCCGGACCACAACGTCGGCGCGCCGAGCGGTGGCGCGCCAGTCGATTGAGCGAACGTCGTCGCCGACGACATATTCTCGCAGCGAGTCGAATTCGGTGCCCTGGCCGCGGGTCAACGTTGGTAGCAGGCCGTCGATCTCACGCAGCCTGGCAAGTCGCGATGGCAGGTGTTTGCGCGACAAGAACGGCGGCAGCACCCGCACCTGTCCGGCAACCGGAGCAGAACTCTGGCGCCCGGCAATGCCCAGCGGCCCGATCGATCGCGCGGTCACCGATGCCGACCGGTGATCACCGCGGCGGACCGGCCGAAGCGAGGTTTCCACCCGCTGCGTGCTCCCGGCAGCGATGTCGACGGTATGCAGGCTCGGTTGGGCGCGCATGCTCGGCGCCCAGGCATCGCGCACCTGCCCGCGAAACCGGCGGCGGCCGTTATTGTGAATCAGCAGAACGGCGTTCGCCGACTCGCCCAGCCGCATCGAAGGATTGGGCCCGCGGCTGAAGCGCAATGCGCGAGTGCTGGCGGCCAGCCCGGCGTCGAGGAGGATCACCGCCGCGAGCGCCACCATCAGCACGACGAAAGCTGTTGCCGGCCACGGCGATACCGTGATAGGAAAAACGCAAGCCAACGCGGCGAGACCGGCGCGCCTGGTCAGGATCACTAGCGTGGCACCGGAACCGACGCCAGTATTCCGTCGAGCACACCGTCGGCGGTGACGCCTTTCAGTTCGGCTTCTGGACGCATCATCACGCGGTGGCGCAGCGTCGCTCGGGCCATGGCCTTCACGTCGTCGGGCGTGACATAGTTTCGCCCGGACAGCCACGCCCATGACCGCGCCGTAGCCAGCAGCGCCGTCGCACCGCGAGGCGAAACCCCGAGCTGCAGTGCCGGCGAGTGGCGGGTAGCAGCCACCACGTCGACGATGTAGCCGAGGATCTCGTCGGCGACCAGGACCTGCTGGACGGCGTCGCGCCCGGCGGCCAACTCGTCCGGGCCGGCCACCGGCTCGATTGCCGACAGGTCGCGGGGATCGAATCCGTGCGCGTGCCGGCCGAGAATGGAGATCTCTGCGTCACGTGGCGGCAGCGGCACGGTCAATTTGAGCAAGAACCGGTCGAGCTGAGCCTCGGGCAGCTGGTAAGTGCCCTCGTATTCGATCGGGTTCTGGGTTGCTGCAACGATGAACGGATCGGGCAGCGGCCGCGGTTCGCCTTCCACACTGACGTGCCGCTCTTCCATTGCCTCCAGCAACGCGGCCTGGGTCTTGGGTGGTGTGCGGTTGATCTCGTCGGCGAGCATCAGATTGGTGAACACCGGACCGGGCCTGAAGACGAACGCCGCGGTGCGGGCGTCGTAAACCAGCGAGCCGGTGACGTCGCCGGGCATCAGGTCCGGAGTGAACTGCACTCGTTTGAAATCCAGCTGCAATGCTGCTGCCATTGCGCGCACCAGCAGCGTCTTCGCCACGCCCGGAACACCTTCCAGTAGCACATGGCCGCGACACAGCAAGGCGATAACCAGGCCGCTGACAACCGCTTCCTGCCCGACGACGGCTTTGGCGATTTCGGTTCGCAACGCCAGCAATGCATGACGTGCCGATTCCGCCGCCGGCGGCTGAGCTGGGGCGGGGGCCGACTGAGTCATGAGTAATTGATCCGCCTTTCGATATCGTCGAGAGCACGGGCCAGGTGCACCAGGTCAGTGTCGGTAGCCGGTGGCGGTCCGAAGAGCGTATGCCACACCGTATCCGGGTGTGAGCCGCTGCGCTGTGCAACGGCGTTTGCGACCGCCGCGTCTGGGCTGGGAGTGGCCAATCCCAGCCGCGGGAGTAGTCGTTGCAGAGTCGCGGTGCGCAACGCCTGCGCGGCGCGATCGCGGGCCCGCCGGGACCGATAGAGCCGTCCGCGGCCCTCCACCGTCTCCGACGCGCGCACAACCACGGGTAGCTCTTCGGCGACCAGTGGGCCCATTCGCCGGCCCTTCCAGAGCGCGAACAGGAACACCGCCAGCACTAGCTGCCAGACCATCCAGGTCCCGTTATCCGGGATCAGACCCAAAAGCGTTGTCTTCGAGGATGTGTGTCCCTCGACTCGCTGTGGTGCGTACCAGATCAGACGAGCGCGGGCACCGGCGAGGTTCATCGCCAGTGCGGCATTACCTGCCCGCAGTAGGCCACCGTTGGTCATGAAGTCGGTGCTGCCGACCAGGGTGACGGTGCGGTCGCCGTCGCGGTAGCGGATGAGCGCCCCGCCATAACAGCTGATGATCTCGCGGCTGCCAATCGCGCGGTAGGTGTCGGTCGGCCCGAATTGCACTGATCCGGCCCGATTCGCTTCGCGCAATGCGCAATTGGGTTGACTGTCTGGCGTGCTGGCAGCACTGATGCGGATCTGGGGAGCCAGCACAGCCCGCGCTCGCGACGTCGGCTCTACCAGAAGCCGGTCGCCCGGAAGCTCTGCCAGCCGGTGCAGCAGCTCGGGGTCGGCGATGCGTTGGCTCTGCGCGATCAGCAGCAAAGACTGGGTATCCATTGCCTTTTCGACGTCGGCAACGGTGCGGGCGACGACGACGTCGACACCGTGACTGCGCAGCAGCGCGACCAACGCGTGTGCGCCGCCGGGGTTGGTGGACGCCGGGTCCATCTGGCCTCCGGGCCGTGGCGCAGTCAGGTAGGTGCTCACGGCAGCCACGGCGCAAATGGCGACCAGGCACAGCAGGACCCAACGCCACGAGCGCAAGCGTCCCGCCCCTCGGGTTGCCGGCATTGTCGCTGTCATCGGATCGGCACCCGCGCGTCGGCCCGCAGCTGGTCGTCGAGGTCGGCGATCAGCTGATAGGCCTCCGATGTTCCGGGCCGCTCACCGTAGGTGACGTCGTTGAAAGCTGTTGCGGCCTGCGTGAACTGCGATGCGACATGCGGTATGCGCGCGCCGGCGTCACGAGCCAGTTCGTTGGCGGTGCGGCCTGGAGATGGGTTGAGAACCGCGGTCTCCTCCAGCCCGCGCGCGATGGCCCGTAGTCGATGCCGGATTGCAGCTGTCCAATTGCCCTCGGCCGCAAAACGTTCTGCAGCAGCGCGGTGCGCGGCAGCGCTGAGTTGGCTACCCCCGAAGAGCTGGTAATCGGCACCGCGGCGGGTGCGCATGGTGCGTCGCGCGATGCGAATGGCGACAACCACCGCGACCGCCAGCAGGGTGAGTAGCACGGCGATGGTGAACCACCCGCCGGGCAACGAGGATCCTTTCTCGACGATGCGGTAGATCAGCTCGTCGAGCCAGTCATGGAAGCGTTGCGCCGGGGACGCTTTCGGATAGATCGGTTTGGTGAGCTCACGCTGTGCGGCCTCGTGTGCGGCATCGCGGTCAATGTCGAGAGCAGGCATCGGCAACCAACCTCACATCGGCCGGGTCAGCCACAGGTTGTCGGTGGACGCGGTCGCCGCCGGACCGCCGGCGGCCCCGGTCTGCAGGATCAGATCGAATGCCTCGGCGCGGATCCGGCGGTCGGTGTAGAGCAGGACGACGACTCCGGCGCTGAACGGAGCGGTGATGATTCGGCCGATCACCGAGCCGACGGCACTGATCGTGAGACTGAGCAGGACGCTGCCGCTGCTCAGTCCGACCAGTAACTGGCCTGCGAAGTTGAATGGTGCGGCGACGGTGCCTGACACCAGGGTCACCACGAAACCGGTCAGCAGCCGAATCCCGAGTACGCGCCAGAAACTGTTGCGCACCAATGCAAACGACCTGGTGATGGCGTCGACAACGGGCAGCCGCTCGAGCACGATAAGCACGGGCGCGAACGACAGTACGGTGTAGAGGTAGACCACGAGTGCGATCACGGCCAGTACCAACGGGAACCCGAAAACGAATGCGGCAGCGGCATTACCGACTGCGCCGACTACAGCGATGACCACTGCCACACCGGCGAAAAGCAGTATCGCTCCGCCGGCTTCCAACGCGGCCAGGCCGATCAACGCCAACAGCCGCCCGCTGATTCTGGACCAGGCTTCGCCGATGGTGATCGTCGAACCGAACACTGCCCGTCCGACGACAACGGTGAGCATGCCGCTGAGCAGGATTCCGGCCAGCCAACTGACCAGGCCACCAGCCCCCAGCGAAACCATCCAGGTGGTTACCTCGTAGCCGGTCACTTCGTCAGGCGAACCGGTTTGCAGCTGGTTCGCGGCGGAGAACGGACCAGCCGACGCCGCCAGCGCGATCAGCTGGACTGTCACGACAATGATGGCGGTGAGTCCCAAGGTCGCTTTGGGATTGGCGCGGATGTATCCGACGGCGCCGTTGTAGATGTCGCTGAGACTCAATGGCCGCAGCGGAATGATGCCCGGCTTGAACGTCCCGGGCCCGAGCTGTTGCCCGAAGCCGCCAGGCGGACCGTAACCAGGGGGTGGCCCGTAACCCGGGGGTGGCCCGTAACCCGGGGCTGGCCCGTAACCCGGGGCTGGCCCGTAGCCCGGGGGCGGTCCGTAGCCCGGTGGTGGCCCGTAGCCCGGGGGTGGCCCGTAGCCCGGGGGCGGTCCATAGCCCGGGGGCGGTCCGTAGCCCGGGGGCGGTCCGTAGCCGGGCGGCGGGTAGCCCGCTCCCGGGTAACCGGGCGGTCCATAGCCGGGGGGCGGATAGCCCGGGTAATCCGGGTAGTCCTGTGGCGGCATGCTCACGACACGGGCACCAAAGCGCCGCCCCCGAAGTCGGTCACTAGCGCTGCTCCGCCTATTCGTGGCGCATCGCCGGCAGCGCAGATCATGGCTCCATCCTTACGGCGATCCGGCCATTTCTCAACGTGCCACGGGTTGTCGTAGGCGTCCCTGAACTCCGGTGGCTCGCGTAGCGTCTGGGCCATGGCTGAACTGAAGGCCCGGCTGCGGGCAGATCTGACCGAGGCGATGAGGTCGCAGGACAAGTTGCGCACCGCGACGCTGCGGATGGTGCTGGCCGCGATCCAAACCGAAGAAGTATCCGGGAAGCAGTCGCGCGAACTCACTGACGACGAGGTGATCAAGGTGCTGGCCAGGGAGTCCCGCAAGCGGGCCGAGGCGGCCGAGGTCTACACGCAAAACGGTCGCGGTGAGCTGGCCGCCCAGGAGCACGCCGAGGCACGCGTGATCGACGAGTACCTGCCGCCCCCGCTCAACGAGGGTGAGCTCGCCGACGTCGTCGACACCGCCATCGCGCAGGTGGCCGAGCAATTGGGGGAGCGGCCTGGCATGAAACAGATGGGGATGGTGATGAAGGCGGCCACCGCCATTGCCGCCGGCAAGGCCGACGGATCGCGGCTGGCCGCGGCGGTGAAGGACCGGCTCTAGACTCGGCCGCCGCCCGCCGCGTCCGGTGCCGGCGCGCGTGCGATCGCAGCTCGGCCGTTTGCCCTGGCTGCTCAGGGGTACCCGAATGCTATGACGCGGTTTGGCTACACCCTGATGACCGAGCAGAACGGCCCCAAAGACCTTGTCCAATACGCGATTTCAGCTGAACGGACAGGTTTCGACTTCGAAGTCTGCAGCGACCACTTCTCGCCTTGGTTGGCATCGCAGGGACATGCTCCCAACGCCTGGGCGGTACTGGGAGCGGTAGCTCACGCCACCGACCGGGTGGATCTGTACTCCTACGTCACCTGCCCGACGATGCGCTATCACCCCGCCGTCGTCGCACAGCAGGCTGCCACCGTGCAAATCCTCGCCGACGGGCGGTTCATCCTGGGCCTGGGCAGCGGGGAAAACCTCAACGAGCACGTGATCGGACGAGGCTGGCCGGCGGTCAAGCAACGTCACGACATGCTTTGCGAGGCCATTGAGATCATCCGCGCACTGTTCGGCGGCGGCCTGGTCGATTGGCACGGCCATTACTACCAAGTGGATTCGGCCCGGCTCTGGGACCTGCCAGAGGACCCGGTCGGCATCGCCGTGTCGATGACCGGTCCACGGTCCATCGCCCGGTTCGCCACCCTCGCCGACCACCTGGTCGCGGTCGAACCTAACGGAGACCTGGTTCACGAGTGGCACGCCGCGCGCCAGGCCACCGGCATGGCCGGGGGCGGCCGGGTGATCGGGCAGGTTCCGATCTGCTGGGACCCCGACCGCGACGCGGCAGTGCAACGCGCCCACGATCAATTCCGCTGGTTCGGCGGCGGCTGGCACGTCAACGCCAACTTGCCGACGACGGCGGGTTTCGCGGCTGCCACGCAGTTCGTCCGCCCCAATGACGTCGCCGACAGCATCCCGTGCGGACCGGACCTGGACCAGATCGTCGACGCGGTACGTCCGTTTTGGGAGTCGGGGTTCACCGACGTCGCGCTGATCCAAATCGGCGGCGAGGCACAAGACCTGTTTTTCAAGGAGGCGGCCGAGCCGCTGCTGGATGCGCTGCGCGCCGCGGCCGGCAAGGGAGATGGCGATGACTAATCCGTCGTTCATGAACACCAAGACTGCGCTGGTGAAGGGGCTGGGCGGGGCAAGCCTGGGCCTGGGGCTAAGCGAAATGCTCGCGCCCGAGAAAGTCGCGGCGCTGACCGGCGTCGACGCCAACGGCCGAACCCGGCCGGTGATCCGGGCGTTGGGCTTGCGTGAATGCGGCCATGCCGCGGCGCTGCTGTTCGGGCCGAGCAAATTGGTGTGGACGCGAGTGGCCGGCGACGCCCTTGACTTGGCTCTGCTGGGTATCGGAGCGACCAACCAAGACCGGCAGCGACGCCGCCGCACCGCCGTGTCGGCCGCCGCGCTGGTGGGCATCGCTGCGGCCGATCTCTACGCGGCGCTTCGCAGCACCAGAAACGGTGGCCGACACGCTGACGGAACACCTCACCGCACGGTTCGAGCGGCCGTCACGGTGCGCAAGTCTGCCGAGGAGGTCTACCGGTTCTGGCGCGACCTGGAAAACCTGCCATCGTTCATGCATCACCTGAAGTCGGTGACGGTCGAAGCCGACGGTCGCACGCGTTGGGTGGCCACCGCACCGGCCGGGCAGTCCGTCCAGTGGGAGGCGCAGATCACCGCCGACGAGCCAGGCGAGCGCATCGCCTGGCAATCGCTACCCGGGTCGACGATCGAGAACGGCGGCAGCGTGGAGTTCAAAGCCGCGCCGGGTGGGCGCGGCACCGAGGTGCGGGTGGTGATCAGCTACCGCCTGCCGGGCGGGGCGCTGGGCAAAGCGGTCGGGACGCTGTTCGGCGAATCGGCCGACCAGCAAGTCAACGACGATCTTCGCCGATTCAAACAACTGCTGGAGACCGGCGAAGTCATGCGCTCGGACGGCTCGCCGGAGGGGACTGCCGCGAGCCGGCAGATGCATCAGCACTCAGCGCAGCCGAAGGGAGACAACCGATGAAGGCCACCGTGTGGGCCGGTTGCAACAGCGTGGAGGTGCAGTCGGTTCCCGACCCGAAGATCCTCAACGACCGCGACGCTATCGTGCAGGTCACCTCGACCGCGATCTGCGGCTCCGATCTGCACATCTACGACGGCTACATCCCGACCGTCAAACACGGCGACATCCTCGGACACGAATTCATGGGTGAGGTTGTCGAAGTGGGCAAGGGTGTAACGAATCTCAAAGCCGGTGACCGGGTCGTCGTGCCGTTCCCGATCGCCTGCGGCGCCTGTTGGGCATGCGAAAACGAGTTGTACTCGCTCTGCGAGAACTCCAATCCCAACGCCGGAATTCCGGAGAAGTTGATGGGCCATTCGCCGGCCGGACTGTTCGGCTATTCGCACATGCTGGGTGGATTCGCCGGCGGGCAAGCCGAATACGCGAGGGTGCCATTTGCCGACGTGGGACCGCTGAAGATCGACGACGATCTCACCGACGAACAGGTGCTGTTTCTCTCCGACATCTTGCCGACCGGGTACATGGGCGCCGAAATGTGTGGTATCCAGCCGGGCGATATTGTCGCGGTCTGGGGTGCCGGCCCGGTAGGGCTGTTCGCGATCATCAGCGCCTATCTGCTCGGCGCGTCGAAAGTCATTGCTATCGACCGCGTTCCGTATCGTCTTGCGCTGGCCGCCGAGAAAGGCGCGATACCGGTCAACTTCGGCGAGCAGTCGGTGCTTGAGACGTTGCGGGACATCACCGCGGGCCGCGGTCCCGACCACTGCATCGACGCGGTCGGTATGGAGGCCCGCAACGGGTCGACCGTCGTCGACGCCTACGACCGGGTGAAGCAGGCGGGACGGCTGGAAACCGAACGGCCCCACGCACTTCGAGAAGCCGTACTGAGTTGTCGCAACGGCGGAACCATCTCAGTCATCGGCGTGTACGGCGGTTTCATGGACAAGTTTCCGATCGGCGCGGTCATGAATCGGTCGTTGACCATCAAGACCGGTCAGTGTCACGTGCAGCGATACATGCGCCCACTGCTGGAGAGGATCCGCAACGGTGAGATAGATCCCACATTCCTGATCACTCACCGGCTTTCACTCGAGGAAGCACCGCACGGCTACGAGATCTTCAAGCACAAACAGGACAACTGCACGAAAGTTGTTTTGAAACCCTAGTGACCCATCTGGAGGGAAATCATGTCGCATCACGATTTGCAGGGCAAGACAGTCGCCATCCTCGCCGCTGACGGCGTCGAGAAGGTGGAATTGGAACAGCCGCGAGCCGCAGTACAAGAGGCGGGTGGGCAGGTCCAGGTGGTGTCGCTCAAGCCCGGCGAAATCCAGGCGCGTAACCATGATTTGGAGCCGGCCGGGACTTTTCCGGTGGACCGAACGGTGTCGGACGTATCGGTGGACGATTTCGACGCGCTGGTGCTGCCCGGCGGTACGGTCAACCCGGACAAGCTGCGGATGGACGATTCGGCGGTCTCGTTCGTGCGCGACTTCGTCAATTCGGGAAAGCCGGTGGCCGCCATTTGTCACGGACCATGGACGCTGGTTGAGGCCGGCGTCGTTGGCGGACGAACGGTTACCTCATATCCGAGCATCCGCACCGATTTGCGTAATGCGGGCGCCAACGTGGTCGACGAGGAAGTCGTGGTGGACGGGAATTTGATCTCGAGCCGCTCGCCGCGGGATCTGCCCGCATTCTGCTCGACCATCGTCGAAAAGCTCGCACACGCGCGGGCCAGCGCCTGAACTGACAGTTTTAAATCGGTGGTTTGTGGGCATTAGTCACTCAAGTGCCGCGAACGTCGCGGCGACGTCTTGAGAGGCCCACGTGACGATTCCATACCTGGCGCCGGCCGTCACGGACTCGCCGGCCGCTGCGGGGGTATACCCACCGCAGCAAGATTCACAGTTGCTCGTCTACGCCATGGACACCACCGGTTTGGTGCCGGGAGCGCGGGTGCTGGACATCTGTACCGGCAGTGGATTCGTCGCGATCGCCGCCGCCGAATTGGGGGCAGGCAGCGTCACCGCGTTCGATGTTTGTCCGCGTGCCGTGCACTGTTCGCGGGGTAACGCGGTACATGCCGGCGTCGATGTCGACGTCCGGGAGGGATCGTGGACCCGCGCGCACGAATGCGGGCCGTTCGACCTCGTGGTGTGCAATCCACCGTATGTACCCACGCCGCCGGACGGCGACACGAAGGTCATCCCGCACACCGCGGGGCCATCGCGGGCCTGGAACGCAGGTGCCGACGGACGCCTGCTGCTGGATCCTTTGTGCCACGCGGTATTCGATTTGCTCGACGATGGCGGCTCGGCGTTGCTGGTGCACTCCGAGCTGGCCGGCACGGAAAAGTCCTTGTACGCGTTACGCAAATCCGGCCTACACGCGGAAGTCGTCGTCTCGCAAATCATTCCATTCGGTCCGGTGATGTCGGCGCGAGCCGGGTGGTTGGAAGAAATCGGCCTTATCCCGCACGGCCGTCGCACCGAAGAACTCATCGTCATCCGAGCGGACAAACGATGACCGAGCCGACCCGAGTGCAGATCATCCCAAACGGCCCCGTACTGATTCCGGGGCCGGTGCGCATCGAGATGCCCAATGGCCGCGTCGTCGAGTCCGACCGATTCACGGTGGCCGTCTGCACCTGCCGCCGGAGCAAAAACTACCCACTGTGCGACACCAGCCACCGGCGGTGTCGCCCTGCCCGCACGAAATCAGACCAGCGGGCGTCGTAGCGAGTTCTGGCCGGCCTTCCAGGCCTCCATCATGGCGTCGCCCAATCGGTCTTCGACCAGTGCGTGGGCGCGGATCCCGAATACCACGTCGGCCTCCAAGTGCGGCTCCCGGGCGACCAGATCGCCCACCACGTCGATGCGCACCACCTGTTCGTGTACGGCGTCCGCTTCGACATGCTCGCTATAGAACGCAATGCATTCCGCGGGTGCACCCATGCGCTGCAACGCCTCCACCAATCGGCGGGAGCCCGGTGGCGAGGTGATCTCCGTCGACGCGAAATGCCCGATGGCGGCGCCACGTAGCTGCCGGTGCAGACCGAACATCGACATCAAGTTCACCACCGCCAGCGACTGCGCCGGAACCGCGTCCAGGTAACCGAGGTACGTCGCATCCAAGCCTGCGGCCCTCAACAAGTCGGCGAACATCTGCTGGTGGACTCGATGCCCGCGCCCGGCACCGAATTCGTCGAATTCGACGGCGACGAACGACGCCTTGGCCTGGCCGGTGAGCCGGGGGATCGCCCAGGCATGTGGGTCACCCTCCTTGAGGTGATACAGGGATCGGTGCACGAAGTACTCGCGCATCTGCTCCCAGGTCCCGTGGTCGCGCAGCCAGTAGGAAGGTCCGGTACCGTCGGCGGGTTCGATTGAGAGCGCGTGCATTTCGGCTGCCGCAGTGCGGTCGGGGTCGATCGGGCCGACTTCCCGGCGGATGCCGGCCAGAAAGGCCCGTTCCATTTGGCCGCGCAGGTGCAACAATCCCGGATTCCATTCCCAGGTCGGGTCGACACCCGCGAAGCCGCGGTAGTGCAGCTCGTAACACATGTACAGCGCCAGTTGCAGATCCAGCCCGTAGGGATCCGACTCGCGCACCGATGCCCCTATGCGCGTCAGCTGATCGCGCGGCGCAGGTTCGGTGAGGCTGCGCCGGACAGCCATGGACAGCGGGCCGTTGGCCGCCGGCAACGCAGGTTCCAGCGTGGTCTGTACTTGGGTCACGCCCTGGTTTACCCCAAATGAGGCAGAAGTAAAGCAGTCTCTCTGCGATGTGGCGAAATTCCGACACATGTTGAATATCGCGACATTTGCGCAGAATACGGGCACATTTCGCCGGTTTCGACGACACCGATATCGCCGATGCCATTATCGATGCGGTGCCGAATCGGCAGACAGTTATTGCGAATTCGCTGTGCGCAGCCAATGGAAATGCCAGCATGCACGTGATGGTTGGACAACAGCAAACACCAGTTTGGTCGTTTGGCCCCGCACGTTAAGGAGCGACGATGACCTCAAGAAATCCCGGCGTGCTGACGAAAATAGCTGTAGCCGTCGCATTTCTCGGAATGGCTGGGTTGGGTTTTACACTTCCCGCGAACGCGACACCTGTATCTGCCGGCATGCCCGGTACCCTCGCCCCGCTCGATGATCCCGATCCCGGGATGCCCGCCAACCCGAACGATCCCAGATGCGCGGGGATGCCTGACGTCGCCCCATGCCAGGGCGGCCCGTACGACAACAACACGATTCCCAACGGTCCGGCGGATCCCGCATGCATCAGCCAGCCCAACAACCCGATATGTGCGGGCGGCCCGTTTGCTCCGCCTGCGCCCGGGTCACCTTCGAGCCCACCCACCGGTCCGCTGGATCCCGCATGCGCCGGCATGCCGGGTAGCGCGGGGTGCGTGGGAAGCCCATTCGCTCCCCCGTCTTCTGCGCCGCCACCGCCCGCGTCCCCGGTCGACAACGCTGCGCCACCGGTCGCGCCACCGCCTGACAACGCTCCGCCACCGATCGCGCCGCCGCCGCTCGACCCGGCTGGCGGCGGGATGCCCGATGGGCCGATCGGTGGCGGTATGCCTCCCGACATCGGTGGTGGGATGCCCGGCGACATCGGTGGCGGGATCGGTGGCGGCATGCCTGGCGACATCGGAGGCGGCATCGGTGGCGGAATGCCCCACGACATCGGTGGCGGTATCGGTGGCGGGATGCCGCACATCGGCGGAGGCATGGGCCACATCGGCGGAGGCATGGGCCACATCTGACCCATTGCTTTAGGTGCGGCTCTAGTTGCGGTGCGGGATAAACTCCTGCGCTTTGACTTTGATGCCTTCCCTGATCAAACCGAATGCGTCCTCGTCGCCTTTGAGCACCGCAGTAGCAGCGGCCTTCATCTGGTCGAAGGTGGCGTGCGGCGGAACCGGCGGGATGTCGGGATCGCAGTGCACGTCGAGCACAGTGGGCCGATCGGCGGCCAGGGCCTGGTCCCATGCTGACGAGATTTGATCGGGATCAGTCAGTGTGGCCGAGGCCAGACCCAGGCTGGCCGCGAAACCGGCAAAGTCCACAGACGGAAGTGTCTGGGATTCAGGGAATTTCGGCGCACCGGCCATCGCCCGCATCTCCCACGTCACCTGGTTGAGGTCGTTGTTGTGCAAAACCGCGACGACCAGCCTCGGATCAGCCCATTCCTTCCAGTAGTGCGAAATGGTGATCAACTCGGCCATGCCGTTCATCTGCATTGCCCCGTCACCGGCGAACACGATCACCGGGCGGTCCGGGTTGGCGAACTTGCCGCCGATGCCGTAGGGCACACCCGGGCCCATGGTGGCGAGGTTGCCCGATAGCGAACCGCGCATTTCGCCGCGGAACTTCAATTGGCGCGCATACCAATTGGCGGCCGATCCCGAATCGGCCGTGACGATGGCGTTGCCAGGCAGTTTGGGCGACAACTCAGAGAACAGCCGCATCGGGTTGATCGGATCAGCCGACACGTTGGCTTCCATTTCCATGGTTTGCCACCAGCGCCGGACATTCTTTTCGATCTTTTCCCGCCAGGACCGGTCGGACTTGCGCTCGATCAGCGGGATCAGCGCCCGCAGCGTTGCCGCGGCGTCACCGACCAGATTCACCTCGTTCGGGTATCGCATGCCGATCAACGCTGGATCGATGTCGATTTGCACACCGCGGGCGTCGCCGAACCCTGGAAGGAACTGGGTGTAGGGGAAACTCGAACCGATCGTGAGCAGAGTGTCGCAATCACGCATCAGCTCATAGCTCGGCCGGGTGCCCAGCAACCCTATCGAGCCCGTCACCCACGGCAGTTCGTCGGACAATACGTCCTTGCCCAGCAACGGCTTAGCCACACCCGCGCCAAGCATATCGGCGATCTCGGTGACCTCCTCAACCGCTCCTTTGGCTCCGCACCCAACGAGCATCGCGACGCGTTCGCCCGCATTGAGCACGTCGGCGGCGCGCTGCAAACCTTCCGGGGAACCTTGCGTTCGCGGCCACTCGAAGCCGAGGCTGGACGGAACCATCTTGAATTCGTGAGTGGGCGGCGAGTACTCCAACTCCTGGACGTCGGCGGGAATGATGACCGCCGTCGGTGCGCGCCGGGCCAGCGCGGTGCGAATGGCGCGGTCGAGCACGTTGGGTAATTGCTCGGGCACCGTGACCATCTGGATGTAATCGCTGGCGACGTCCTTATAGAGGCTCATCAGGTCGACTTCTTGCTGGTAGGACCCGCCCATCGCGCTGCGGTTGGTCTGCCCCACGATCGCCAGCACCGGAACCCGGTCGAGCTTCGCGTCGTACAGTCCGTTCAGCAGGTGGATGGCCCCCGGCCCCGACGTCGCCGCGCATACCCCCAGCTTGTTGCTGAACTTCGCGTAGCCCACCGCTTCGAACGCGCACATCTCCTCGTGGCGGGCCTGCACAAACTTCGGTTTGTTATCGGCGCGCCCCCACGCTGCCAACAGGCCGTTGATCCCGTCACCTGCGTACGCGAAAACCTTCTCGACGTCCCAATCGCGCAGCCGTTCGAGCACAAAATCGGCAACCAACGTGCTCGCCATCGCACACCCCATTCCTGTCCGGATCAGTACCGGCAGGTGATTACCCAAGAGGCAGCGGTCTTAGACCCTTGAGTCAGGCTGGCGGGATTTAACCCGCGGCCTCTTCGGCCCGAACGAAGCGACCTGGGTGTTTGGGTGTGCTGACCGCGTCGAGTATTTTGAACTTCACTGCAAGGTCGTGGCGGGCTATACGGCGAACGCCCCAGAAGTAAGTAACAAAGGGCATGGCACACCACAAGAGGTTCAGCACCACGAACTTGATCCACATCTCAACCGGACTGCTCATGCTTTGCAGATTGTTCGCAATCTCCACCCCGAAGTAGACCGCTGGCAGCGTGACCTCCACGATCATCCCGCCCATGATGAATGACAGTTGAGTGGTGGTGAACTGCTTGCCATTCCGGAAGAACTGCACCATCGCGTAGGCCTCGAAGAGGCCGACGAAGAAGGCAATCCATTCAAGGACGACAATGAGCGGGTCACCGTTTAAGTAGCGTGCGTCGCCTCCGAGCAGGATGGGCGCCCACATGTACGTCCACAGAGCGCCGCGCTGTACGCCGGCCCTGATTTGGTCGAACAGCAATAGCCACGGCAGCTCCCAGATGAAGCGTGGGATGAGAGCAATGAAGACCCACACGATCACCATCGCGCTCAGTCGCTCCGACTTCGTCCAGTCGCGACGGCCCGCCACCGGCAGCCAGGGCAGGGCAAGCGCCGTCAAGAAGCATCCAACGACGACAACCACCAATCCGGTGGAAGCGACGACATGGGAAACCCCGCCGTGAAATTCGAGAAACCAGAACACGACATGAATGGCGAAGAAAAACGCCAGGACCCCGAAAAGCGACTTTTGCAGTGACGAGAGTCCGCACCTGCGCCGCGGCTGCTGTTCGTCGGCGTTGATCGTCTCTGTCATGGCCCTACCATTCGCTGGGCGGGTAGCTGCATGCCCGAAGCATGGCATATGCACAAAACGAGCCTCGACTGTGTTGTTGCTGGTCGAGGCCTTGTGATTTGTGTCGGGGTGGCGGTGTGTGGTTTCAGGACATGCGAATAGCGTGTCGCAAGACATCGGAATAAGGTGAGCGCCCGACTGTCGGCGGGTGTCGAAGGCTCGTCTAGTCATCACTGCCGTTGTCGTTGAGGGCCGCAGCCAATCTGAGGTGGCCTTCGAGTATGGGGTCTCCCAGGTGTCAATGGCCAAGTTGTTGTCCCCGCTGGTGGCCGGATAAAAGTCCCCACCCCGTGCGGTGATTCTTTGGTTGGTT
>LQPU01000055.1 GCA_002101905.1 Mycobacterium shimoidei
GACATCACAGTCAACCCCTGCAACACTTTCGACGCACCCTCATGCCATTCGCGCCAGACCGCCTCAAACGCCGATGATAAATTGGGACATGTTAACGGGGGGTTCCGCGATACTTTCCGGGCTTGTGGGTGAGGCGGTCATCGTGCTCGTGTCGGCGACATGCGTCTGAGAACTCAATGGCCAAATCTTGATTTTTCAAAAAGTTTTGATATTGTTGGTCGTCTAGCCAGTACGATTCGATGTAGTCAACCATCGGATTAGAAACTGGAATCCCAAGTATGTGCTGGCCTGACTGCAGATCCGTCCCGAGCCAATAGTCATGTTCCTTGGAGAAGTAGGTGAACTCGTATTTCATTCATTTGCCTCCTAGATCATCCATGACTGCTTCCGGCATGCCGATGGGTAGAAGCGTCCTGGTATCCAATGATACAAAGGTCGTTCCGTCCCGTTGTCCTTTCCATAGTTCTCGAAGTTTTCTTCAGGCATAGCGAGTCGCGCCCTGATTAAATTGCTCAAGGTGGCGTTCAATGTACTCTGGCAACAAATATTCAACGGAATACCGAACATCCCGGTCAGGTACCCCATTTGAACAGCGCCGTCCCGCTCGGCGAGAAATGCAGTGATCATTCGAGGATTCTAGGGCGCATGGAGCAAGTCTGTGGAGCGGCTGGTATCGCCGGTTATTTTCGTGACCTTTGATCGTCCTTTGAGCGTCTGGGCCAGGATCAATACCAGGATCATCCGAAGTGCCGTGTCTCCTCGAATGCCCTATCGACATGGCGGTGTATTCCTATCGACAATTCCGTAAACTCAGCCGGTTTCAGATCGACGGCGTCGAGATCACGGGGGCAACTTAGAACCTGCGCGGCGATACCGCACCTGGCACCCGACCAGCGATTCCGTCGCGGCTCGCGCCACCTAACAGCGGCCGGCACCGTTCGCGCCGCTTCGTCGGCCCCACGGCAGTAGTAGGACCGCATGGACCCCTGCGCGACACCGGTTCGTTGACATGGACGAGGATCGGGAGGGCCGCGCCGAGGCTATGCTAGCTCTTGGGTGTGCCGCACTTTATGTGGTCACGTCAGATGCGAGGTAATAGACGCCGGCATTCCGCCCAGAAGCAGGGTGTCGAGCTCGTCGTACGTCAATGGAAGTAGGTGGTTCTCGGGCTGTACGCCGCCCGCTTGAAGCACGAAGTAGCGATTCGGGTCGTCCTTCAGCTCAAATTTCGATACAAACTTGTCAAGCGAGATCTGTCGTACCCGAGGGTCAAGCCCGGCGTCGGCCCACACCCATTCAATAGGATCAAGATGGCATTTAGTTCGAAGATTATCGCCCGTGTACCAGATGATATATTTCCCAGCGTCTTCGATGTTGGTAAAGAAGGCCATAAGGCTTTCAGATGATTCGCTGTGTCGCTCAGTAGTAGTTCGTAGGACCTCGTAACCATTGTCTTTGGGCTCGATGATATAGGCAGTCCAACCCTCAAGCGGATACCCGTATCGGAAGTGCAGTCGCCCATGTTCCCACAGCGGTTCATCTCCTGCCGGTTGACCCGCGTAGGAGTATATTGATCGCCACTTGTTATATTGATCGATCAATTTCGGAAATTCCGGATCGATATTGTTGCCTTCTTTCTCAAATGCCATATTACCCTCCTCAAGTCCCAGCCGAAGTGATCAATCTCTTCTTTATCAATTGTTCAACTGGTACCGGGTCTTTGGTAGCTGTGTCGATGACGACCCATTGGTTGGCCCCACCCAGTTGGCCGAAGGCTTCTTTGGCAGGTCCGTAGTGGGTACTTCTTGTTGAATAGGTGCTCGCCAGGTCAGCACAACGCGGCCGGCGATGTTGCATTCCCGCTCGGCGGTGCCCAAGCCGGCTGAGTCGCGGGCCAACGCCTTCATCTTTGGCGGGGGCGCCCACCGTGATCTCCGGATGGTTTCTACCGCCGCTTTCGCCATCCGGGGTACCGGTTCGCCCCGCGTTTTCTGGCTGCCGAGCGCCGGGTCGGCGCGGGACGATGGTCAGAGGCACGTCGAGCAGGCCCCAGGTGATGAGGCGACGGACGCCGAGGGCCAGCGCGTGTGCGAGCGGCGCGATGAGGTCGGTGCGGCCGCGATCTTCCATCGCGACGATCGCTTTTCATCGCACGCCGGCGTAGCGGCCGAGTGCGAACACCGGCACTCCAGGGTCGACGCGGGGGGTTACGGCGTGGGGCTGCTCTTTGGTGGGGGTCAGTTCGTTGGCGCAGGTCTGGCACCAGCGGGTCTTCGGCGCGCCGCAGCCGCCGCATTCCAGCGACAGGACCAGATCGAGCATGCGTGCAGTGTGGCGGTGAGGGGTGACAGGCGGGCGTCTAAACGGGGCGGACAATCTGGAAATTGCACTCGCCGCTGTGTTGGCTTACAGCCTCTGGCGGGCTCAACTGGCTCGAAGTTTGGCCCGAACTGCTAGATCCTGCGCTGGCCAGACGGCCCAGGATGCCCAGCAAGCCCAGGACAAGTAAGACGATGCCGATAGCAATCAGTGCCGTACCCGGTGAAGCTCCGGGAGGACGTGGCGGAGGGTAGCCCGGGTATAGCGGTGGAGGGTAGGGCATTTGCGGCCGTTGAGGCCCCGGGGCAGGCGGGTATGGATACCCGCTGCCTGGTGGCTGTCCGTATTGCGGCCACGGCCCGGGCTGGTGTGGATAGCCACCACCCCCCGGCATCCCTGGAGGGGGCGGCGGATAGCCCGGCGGATACGGGCCCAGCTGCGCCCGGCTGCGCGAGCGCTGCTGCAGGCCGATGATCAGCATTACCAAGCCTGCCAACGGAATACCGAACATCCCGATCAGGTATCCCACCTGAACAGCGGCGCCTCGTTCGGCAAGGAGTGTAGTGATCACTCAGGAATTCTAAGCGCGGGTTAGACGGCGATGGGAGTCTCGCTCCATGTCTCCGTTTTTATACAGAGGACGACCTTCTCTATTTACACGAACCGAATTACACATTCGCGATGAGACGAAATTGCTAACGAGGTCTGAAAAGGGGCTTACCTCCAGGATCGAGAAATGAGGTTACGATGTCGTCCACCGTCGTTGTGAGGTACAGAGACAAGGCTACCAACTCAATCGTGGCAATCAACTTGCCGCCGCTGATGATAGCTACAGTAGATCCATCGGAAGCGATTAAAGCGCGGCGCTCAACTCCGGCGAACGGTCGGCTATCGATGGTGAAGCCGGCACTTATTTCTTCCTCGCTGCCGGGTATGTGCACAGGCGGCAGTTCACCTAGAGCCCTGATGTCTTCGCCGAACCTTCCGAGAAGGTACCGTTCAACGGTGTCCATCAAGGGTGCCGCAAATCTAAATTTTTCGGGTCCCATACGAAATGAGTCGGTGACTAAGTAGCAGCCGTCGTGATTCTTTCCTATGAAGAGACGTGTCTCGCCGCCCACCGACCAAAATAACGCTCGGCCGTCATCTGTACGCCGTCCCGGAGTGAGAGTAAAGTCGGCGAGATTCGCCCACTCGGCTAGTCTCGGTGAGACATCGATGGGTTCTATCATCGCAACTTCCGTAACACCCAACGGTATTTTAGTCAAGTCTCGCGCGGTCAGTACCTCACCCGTTTCACCGAATATCAATACTCGTAGCGCTCCGCCAAGCTTCCCAACAGCGGGCTCGATTCGGACGCGACAATGTTCCACCCTTCCGGAAGGTGGTCGATGGCATAGGAATTAAGAGGATTGCCCAGAGAATCAATGTGCAATGAACGATGCTCCCATGGGGCCGGCTTGCCATGTTCCATTACCGCCAGATACCTTCCCTCATCGTCACAGATGCGGTCTAATTGTCGACCGTGAAAATTCTAGAATTGCCATCGTATGAAGGCGCTTCAATAGCTAGCGCGCACCGATTACTCGAGCAGGAACTATGAATCCGCTATCGGAATCCGATCGCGAGATGGTCAGACGGACAGCATGCACCCAAACAACGGCTTACAACCGCGAAGTCACCGATTCCGGCATTCCATCCAACAACTGCGCATCTAACTCATCATAGGTTAGCGGCAGTAACCGGTTCTCTGGTTGGACACCTCCAACTTGCGGCACGAAGTAGCGACTAGGGTCGTCCCGAAATTCATATTTGGATACGTATTTGTCGAGCGAAATTTGCTTCACACGAGGATCAAGCCCCGCCGCCCGCCATGATGGTGTCAGAGGCGGTAGCGAGCAATACATTCTCAGACTTTCTCCGACATACCAGATGACGTATTTTCCGGCATCATCGAGGTGAGAAAAGAATCCAACAAGCCTTTCGTGGGGTTCGTTACGGCGTTCGGTGGTAACTCGCAAAACGTTGTATCCGTTATCTTTTGGTTCGATTACATATGCGGTCCAGTCCATATGTGGATATCCGTATCGGAGGTTCAACCGCCCGTCTCCCCAAATCAGCTCGTCTCTAACAGGTTTGCCAGCGTACGAATAGATCCGGCGCCATTTCTCGTATCGGCTGATCAGCTCTGCGAACCCGGCGTCGGCACCAGTGTCATCCGAAGTCACGGTTCTCCTCAAAATTCTATCGCCCTGGCGGTTGCCGCAGCCTGCGCCTGCCCGCCTGAACCGTCCCACGCATTACCCAACGACTTCTGCGCAGCTGTCACCTGAGCCA
>LQPU01000056.1 GCA_002101905.1 Mycobacterium shimoidei
CAAACCTCAGAGATCACCACGTGTCCCAGTCGTACCCTCGGACCTGCCCGTGGACTCACACAGAGGCTAAATGTCGTGCCCCGGCTCTAGGCTGCCGGTTATGCGTGAGCCGGACGGTGCCAGGTCGCGGCCGGCGCTGTCACCGTCACGTGCGGCTGATTTCAAGCAGTGCCCGCTGTTGTATCGATTCCGTGCCATCGACAAGCTGCCGGAGCCGCCGTCGACCGCCCAGCTGCGGGGATCGTTGGTACACGCCGCGCTGGAGCTGCTGTACGGTCTGCCGGCCCCGCAGCGGGTCCCCGACACCGCCCGGGCGCTGGTGACCCCGGCCTGGGAGCAGCTGGTCGCCGAATACCCCGACTTGGCCGGGGAGTTCAGCGCCGATGACTGTGCCGTTCTGCTCGACGAGGCCCGCGCGCTGCTGTCCGGTTATTACCGGCTGGAAGACCCGACCCGGTTCGACCCGCAAAGCTGCGAGCAGCGCGTCGAGGTCGAACTCGCCGACGGCACGCTGCTGCGGGGGTTCATCGACCGGATCGACGTGGCCGCCACCGGCGAGCTACGGGTGGTGGACTACAAGACCGGCAAAGCGCCGCCGGAGGCGCGCGCGCTCGCCGAATTCAAGGCACTGTTTCAGATGAAGTTCTACGCCGTCGCGGTGCTGCGCTCCCGGGGCCTGCTGCCTAAGCGGCTTCGGCTTATCTACCTCGCCGACGGCCAGCTGCTGGACTACACCCCCGACGAAGACGAGTTGCTGCGCTTCGAGAAGACGTTGATGGCGATCTGGCGGGCTATCCGAACAGCCGCAGCCACTGGCGATTTCCGGCCCCGGCCGTCGAAACCGTGTGACTGGTGCGCCCATCAGGCGCACTGTCCGGAATACGGTGGAACACCGCCGCCCTATCCCGGCTGGCCGGAGCATCCCGAAGAGGGCGGGCAGGACGCGGTTTTGCGCCGCGCGGATCCCGCGGCGTGAACCACTGTCACTACCGCCGGCTGCCCGGCGAGGGCGAGTTCTTGCGGTTCGAGTCCACCGACTTCACCCGCAGCAACTGGGCGGCTGACCTTCAGCACGGCTCACCGCCACTGGCGCTGCTGACCAAGGCCATCGAGGAGCGGTTGACCGATTCCCCG
Source organism: Mycobacterium shimoidei (assembly GCA_002101905.1). GTDB lineage: Bacteria > Actinomycetota > Actinomycetes > Mycobacteriales > Mycobacteriaceae > Mycobacterium > Mycobacterium shimoidei. The sequence continues at coordinate 1,135 of LQPU01000056.1, forward strand.
CTGCGGATCGCCCGGCTCGGCCTCGATATCCTCGGCGCCATCCCGGTCGCCCCGGTCGCTGTGCGAGCTTGGGTGGAACGGCCCGGCAGGCGAATCTCCTTGCTGGCCGCCGAAATGCGGCACGGTGACCGCGCGGTGGCACGGGTGAGCGCCTGGGCGCTTGCCACCAGCGACACCGCCGACGTAGCGACCGACCGGTACCCACCGCTGGTGGAGGGCCCCACCGAGCCGCTGCCGCCGCACTGGTGGAACGTCCGCGGCTACCTGGAATCGGTACGGTGGCGCCCACAGCCCGACGATCCAACAGGGTCGGCGGTGTGGTGGCTGAGTCCGCGGGTCAATCTCGTCGACGCCGAGGACACCACGTCGTTGCAGCGGCTGGCCATGGTCGTCGACTCCGCCAACGGCGTGGGTGCGGCGCTGCACCCGGCGCAGTTCGTCTTCATGAACACCGACACCGTCGTGCACCTGCATCGGGCACCGCAGGGCGCAGACTTCGGGTTGCGAGCCCGCGGCTCGATCGGGCCCGACGGTATCGGGGTGACCACCGCCGAAATCTTCGACCGCACCGGGTTTATCGGGACTTCAGCGCAGACGCTTCTGGTCCAGCGCAGGCAAGAAATGGCTTGAAATGCCTTGTTACAGAACGCCTGTCGTCGCGGCGATAGCGAATCCACCTAGCACCGCAACCGCATCCTCGAGCAGCGCGACCGGCAGGTCGCGGCCACGCGATGCCAGCCGGGTGCGCGCTTCGTAGCCGCCCAGGGTGCCCAGGACCGCACCGATCGCGCCCGCTCCGAGTGCACCCCATTTGTAGCCCCATGCTGTGCCGATGACCGCGCCGGCAAAGGCGCCCAAGACGATCCGGGCCGCGAACGACGGCGCCGAAGTGCGACTCGGTGCTTTGGGAAGCTTGTCGAGGACCAGTTCGCCGACCGCCAGGATGCTGAGGACGGCCACCGTGATGGGATGGCCCACCCAGGCCGCCCACGTCCCGTCCAGGTTGATCCAGTGCAGCACGGCCGCCCATGCCACGACCGCCGGCGCGGTCAGAGACCGTAATCCGGCGACAACACCGATCAACAGAGCTAGCAGCAGGACATACACGTGCGTCACGGATAACCTCCTGGGCGTCGGCCCCTTAGCCGGACGCTAACACAGCGAGGACATTCAGACGGGGTGGACAAGATCAAAATCGGCAAAACCTGATGTCGGACGCCAAAATCGCCTTGGCTCCGATCGCGGCGAGTTGGTCCATGATCGCGTTGACGTCACGACGCGGGACCAGCGCACGCACCGCCACCCACTCCGGGTCGGCCAGCGGTGCGATCGTCGGAGACTCCAGCCCGGGTGTGATCGATGTGGCGTCGTCGAGCACCGACCGCGGACAGTCGTAATCCAGCATCAAATACTGCTGGCCGAACACCACGCCCTGCACCCTGGCTACCAGTTGGTCACGGGCCGGGCTGCTTTGCGCGCCGCCGTCGCGTTCGATAAGCACTGCCTCCGAATCACACAGCGGCTCACCGAATGCCGCCAAGTTGTGCAGACTCAACGTTCGGCCCGACCCGACCACGTCGGCGATGACGTCGGCGACCCCCAGCTGCACTGAAATCTCCACCGCTCCGTCGAGTCGGATGACGGTCGCTTCAATCCCCTTGGCGGCCAGATCTTTACGCACCAAATTGGGGTAAGCCGTCGCGATCCGTCGCCCGGCCAGGTCAGCGGTAGTCCAGTCACGACCGACGGGGGCGGCGTAGCGAAAGCTGGACGACCCGAATCCCAAAGCCAACCGCTCGCGCACCGGCGCTTCGGACTCGCGGGCCAGATCGCGTCCGGTGATGCCGAAATCGAGCTCCCCCGACCCCACATAAATCGCGATGTCTTTGGGCCGCAAGAAGAAGAATTCGACATTGTTCACCGGGTCGAGGACGGTCAGATCCTTGGGGTCGGTGCGACGACGATATCCGGCCTCGGCGAGGATTTCGGTGGCCGGTTCGCTCAGCGCTCCCTTGTTGGGAACGGCGATCCGCAGCATTCCCATCACAGCTTCCGATACACGTCGTCGAGCGTGAGGCCGCGGGAGATCATCAGCACCTGCGTCCAATACAGCAGCTGGCTGATCTCCTCCGCGAGTGCGTCATCGGATTCGTGTTCGGCGGCCAACCACACCTCACCGGCCTCCTCCAGGATCTTCTTGCCCAGCGTATGCACCCCGGCGTCCAGCGCGGCGACGGTGCCGCTGCCGGCCGGGCGGGTGCGGGCGCGTTCGCCGAGTTCGGCGAACAGATCCTCGAAGCTCTTCACGGGCAGCGATTGTTTCATGCGGCGGTCAGCAAAGTCACGGCAGTTTCGGTCGGTGGGACGTCAGGCCTCGTGTGGCCAGTCGGCGGGCATGTCCTCCAGCGACACGCCGTTGGTCTCGGGCACCCAGCGCCACACGAACAGAAACGACACCACCGCAGCCAGCATGTAGAACGCGTACGCGCCGCCGAGCATGTGGCGCAGCGCCGGGAAAGTTCCGGTCACCATCGCGTTGGTGACCCACTGTCCGGTGGCCGCGAGCCCCGCTGCGGCGGCCCGGATGCGGTTGGGGAACAGCTCACCCAGCAGCACCCACAGCACCGGGCCCCAGGAGACCCCGAACGCGACGACGAAAAGATTCGCCGCGACCAACGCAACCACCGCAGACGTTCCGGCGAGGTGCGGCTTGCCGTCGAGGATCGGCGCGCCGCCGAAGACAACCGTGAGCGTCGCCAGCATCACTGCCATGCCCGATGACCCGAAGAGCAACAACGGTTTGCGGCCAACCTTGTCGATCAAAACGATCGCCACCAAGGTGATGACGACGTTGACGATGGCTGTGATCACAGCGATGGTGAACGACCATTCCGCGCCGAAGCCGACGTGCTCCCACAGCGCATCGGAGTAGAAGAAGATGACCGTGATGCCGACCAGTTGTTGAAAAACCGCCACACCCAGCCCCACCCACACGACGCCGTACAGACCACCGGTCGGTTTGCGCAGATCGCGCCACGACGGTGGCGCTTCTCGCCGCAGCGTCTCGGCGATCCGTGTGATGGTGGTGTCCACGTCATCCTCACCGAGCAGCATCGATAGCACCCGGTGAGCTTCTGGAATACGTTGGGAAGCAACGAGATAGCGCGGCGACTCCGGAATGGTGAATACCAGTACCCCATACGCGATCGCCGGAACCGCCTCGCCGAGGAATGTCCATCGCCAGGCCGGCAGCCCCAGCCACCAGTCGCCGAGCGGGCCGCCCGCGAGGTGAAATGGCAGCCAGCTCACCGCCAGAGCCAGGAAAATGCCGGAGACGATGGCCAGCTGCTGCAGCGAGCCGAGCCGGCCGCGGATGCGCTCCGGCGAGATCTCGGCAATGTAGGCCGGGCCGATGACCGACGCCACCCCGATACCGAGGCCGCCCACCACGTGGAACGTGATGAACATCCAGATGCTGTTCGCCAAGCCGGTGCCCAGGCCACAGGCCAAAAACAGGACCGCGGCGAGCTTCATCAGCGCCAACCGCCCGCTGCGGTCCGCGATCCGCCCGGCGATCGTTGCGCCCACCGCGGCCCCGAGCAATCCCGAGGCCACCGCCAGCCCGAGCGCGGCGTTGCCAATCTTGAACTGAGCCTCCAGCGCTTTCACCGCGCCATTGGTCACCGAAACGTCGTAGCCGAACAACAGCCCGCCGATCGCGGCCACCGACGCGAACCGAAGGGCGTGACCGGACGTATCCCCGGCGGAAACGTCGTCAACCATCCCGGTGCCCTATCTGTCGCCGTGGCCGAGCCGGGCCTCGGGGATGGTGGGTTCGAAGAGTTCAACCGGGTTCCCCGACGGATCCTCGAGGAGGATCTGCTTCCCGCCTACGCCGGTGACGATGTCATTGCGGAAACGGGCTCCCGCCGCGCGCAGCCGGCCCACCATGGCGTCCAAATCGGTCACCTCGATCGAGAAGCGGTTCCACCCGCCCGGTGTGGGCAGCGTGCCGTCGGGCATGGCCTGACCGCCACCGGGACCACCGCCCGGCCTGCTCAACACGAGGCGCAGATCTCCGCGAGACAGCATCGCGAAGGTGGGCGCGGGGTGCATGTCTTCATGAAATCCCAGGTGCGTGCAGTAGAAGGCGATGGCGGCGTCGACGTCGTTCACGATGTAGCGCACGCTGACCGTTGCCATCGTCAGGTACCTCCCGTGCCGACCCGCCAGAGGATACGTCCCATTTCCCCGCGACGTTACGGTGTGGCATGGACTTCTCCCAGATCGAGGTCACGGTCGACGGCGCCCGGGCGGCGATCACGCTCAACCGGCCGGACAAGCTCAACCCGCTCAGCACCACCGCCCTGCGCGAATTGGCGCAAGCCGCCCGGCAGCTGGACACCCTGGCGGGCGTGAAGGTCGTCGTAATCGCCGGCCGCGGGCGGGCCTTCAGCGCCGGAGCCGACCTCGCTTCGTTCGCGTCGGCGCCCGAGGACGGCTTGTCACCGCGTGAGGCAGCCGACACCGGCCGGCAGATGGCCGAGGCGATCGAGGCGATGCGCGCGGTGACCGTCGCCCGCATCCACGGCCATTGTGTCGGCGGCGGGGTGGTCCTCGCAGCAGCGTGCGACCTGCGGATTGCCGCCGACGACACCCGCTTCTCAATCCCGGAAGTCGACCTGGGGATTCCGCTCACCTGGGGAGGCATCCCCCGGCTGGTCCGCGAGATCGGCGCGGCCCGCACCAAGGAGCTGGTGATGACCTGCCGGCCCTTCAGCGCCGGCGAGGCATTGGCGATGGGCTTCCTCAACCGGGTGGTCGTCGCATCCGAACTCGACTCCGCGATCGACGAGCTGGTCACCACGCTGACCGGCAAGTCGGCGCTCACCCTGACCGCGACCAAGCGGCACACCAACGCGGTCGCCGACGGCATGGTCGGCACCGCACGCGCCTGGAACGACGCCGACTCGCTGGTCAGCGCGTTAGGTGACGCCGAATCACGCGCGGCGGCGCTGGCCTATCTCGAACGCCTGGGCCACCGCTAGCGCGGGCCGGCCTCGGCGACCACACCGAAGAGCGGATCGGTGGCCAGCAGCCGCTGGAATGCGACGGCCCGATAACCCGCGTCAGTGAGCGCATCGGCGAGTTCAGCACGCTCGGGCAGCGGCCAACACCCCGCAGTCGCACGCAACACGAGATCCAATTCGGCTGCGGCGAGCGAATTTCCGGCAAACATCGAGGTCAGGATCAGCCGGCCGGTCGGTGCAAGGCGCCGACGCAGATCCGCCAGCAAGCTCGGCCATTCCGCTGGCGAGAAGTAATAGATGTTGTTGTGCAGGGTGATCATGTCGAAAGGGCCGGCGAGCTCAGCGCGGTCCGAGTCCCGGATGTCCGCATGCACTACAGCGCATCGCTCGGCCAGTCCCCACGCCCGAAAATTGGCCGATGCGAGGTCGACGGCCCGCTCGGACATGTCGATTGCGACCGCGGACAGCTCTTCGCGGGCCTGCACCGCGTGCCGCACATATATGCCCGTACCGCAACCGATTTCCAGCATCGTGCGAACCGGCCGCGCTTCGACGACTTGTCGCACAAAACGGGCGATGAATGGTTCGACCAGCCGTGAACCCTGCGCGACCACTTCGTCGTATTGGTCCAGGTATGGGCCACGCTCGCCGCTTTGCAGCCGCGCGGGCAAGTCGCGATAGACGTCGCCGCGGTAGTCGGCCAGCTCCGCGGTGAACCCGCGAAGTGCCACTGCGTCTTGCGACGCCATTGCACGGATTCGGTTGCCTTTGAGGCTGTATCGACCCTTGCGGCATCGCAGTTCGCCGACGGCGACACCAACGTCCAGCAATCCGTCGAGGAGGTCGGTGTCGGCGGTGCCGATGGACTGTTTGATTTCGTCGAGGGTCGCCGGCTTGTGCAGCGCCGCGATCAAACCAATGCGCTCGGCGGCGCGCAGGAAGCGGATGCGGCTCAGCGCACGCGAATCGGCAAGGATTCCCAGCGTGGTGCGCAGGTTCTTCAGCGCTTCCGCCGGGGGAAGCCACCATGTCGCACGCATGTGGAGAACTCAGACGTTGAAGTACTTGGCTTCCGGGTGGTGCAGGACGAAAGCGTCGGTGGACTGCTCGGGATGTAGCTGCATCTCCTCCGACAGCAGCACGCCGATGCGCTCGGGCTCCAGCAGCGCCATCGTTTTGACTCTGTCCTCCAGGTCGGGGCAGGCGCCGTAACCGAACGAATAGCGGGCGCCGCGATAGCCCAACTTGAAGTAATCCTCAACGGCCGCAGGATCTTCGGCCGACATCGCCCTGTCACCGGAGAAACGCAGCTCCTCGCGGATTCGGCGGTGCCAGTACTCGGCCAGCGCCTCGGTGAGCTGCACGCCGATGCCGTGCACCTCCAGATAATCGCGGTAGGAGTCGCCGGCGAACAGCTCGTTGGCGAAGTCGGCGATCGGGTTGCCCATCGTCACCAGCTGGAACGGCAGCACGTCAACCTGGCCGCGCTCGGTGGCCAGCTCGCGCGAGCGGATGAAATCGGCGATGCACAAGAACCGGTCACGCTGCTGGCGCGGGAAACTGAACCGGAACCGCTCCTGCGCGTCCGGACGCGGCTCAGACAGCACGATCACGTCGTCGCCTTGCGACACCGCCGGGAAGTAGCCGTAGACCACTGCCGCGTGTGCGAGTACACCATCGGTGGACAGCCGGTCCAGCCAGTACCGCAGCCTGGGACGGCCTTCGGTTTCGACGAGTTCTTCGTACGATGGTCCCTCGCCGCCCCGTACCCCACGTAATCCCCACTGTCCCAGGAACAACGCCCGCTCGTCGAGGGTTTGGCTGTAGTCGGCCACGGACAATCCCTTGACGATGCGCGATCCCCAGAACGGCGGTGTCGGCACCTCGACATCGGCTGCTACATCGGAGCGCTCCGGCACTTGCACCGGTGTCTCTTTTGCCTTGCGTTCGGCGGCAATACGTTTCGATCGCTGATGACGAGCCTTACGTTCGGCCTGCTTCTCTCGCGCGGCGACGGCTTCCGGGCTTTCCGGGTCCGGGCCCACGCCCCGCTTGACACTCATGATGGTGTCCATCAGCTTGAGGCCCTCGAAAGCGTCTCGCGCGTAATGCACTTCGCCCTCGTAGAGTTCGGCAAGGTCGTCCTCGACGTAGCTGCGAGTCAGCGCGGCGCCGCCGAGCAGCACCGGGAACCGGCTCGCCACCCCGCGGTTGTTCATCTCTTCGAGATTTTCTTTCATCACCACCGTCGATTTCACCAACAGCCCCGACATGCCGACCACGTCGGCGCCCTTGTCTTCGGCGACTTCGAGGATGCTGGCGATCGGCTGTTTGATGCCGAGATTGACCACTTCGTAGCCGTTGTTACTCAAGATGATGTCGACCAGGTTCTTGCCGATGTCGTGCACGTCACCCTTGACGGTGGCCAGCACGATCCGGCCCTTGCCGGCGTCGTCATCGGTGCGCTCCATGTGCGGTTCCAGATACGCGACGGCAGCCTTCATCACCTCGGCTGACTGCAGCACGAACGGCAATTGCATTTGACCCGAGCCGAACAGCTCGCCGACCGTCTTCATGCCGGCCAGCAGATCGGCGTTGATGATCTCCAGCGGCGGCTTCTGCTTCATCGCCTCCTCGAGATCGGCTTCCAAGCCGTTGCGTTCTCCGTCGACGATCCGCCGTGCCAGCCGTTCGAACAGCGGCAGCTTGGCCAGTTCGGCGGCGCGGGTTTCCCTCGACGACGCCGCCGAAACGCCTTCGAACATGCCCATCAGCTCTTGCAGCGGGTCGTAGCCGTCGCGGCGCCGGTCGTAGACCAGATCCAGTGCGACCTCGCGCTGGTCCTCGGGAATGCGGTTCATCGGCAGGATCTTCGATGCGTGCACGATCGCCGAATCCAGCCCCGCCTCCTGGCACTCGTGCAAAAACACGGAGTTAAGCACCTGGCGCGCAGCGGGATTGAGCCCAAACGAAATGTTGGACAACCCCAGTGTGGTTTGCACGTTCGGGTGCCGCTTCTTCAGTTCGCGGATCGCCTCGATGGTTTCGATGCCGTCCCTGCGCGACTCTTCCTGGCCGGTGGCGATGGTGAAGGTCAAGCAGTCGATCAGGATCGACGACTCCTCGACTCCCCAGTTACCGGTGATGTCGTCGATCAACCGCTCGGCGATCTCAACCTTCTTGGCGGCGGTGCGCGCCTGGCCCTCCTCGTCGATGGTCAGCGCCACCACCGCGGCGCCGTGCTCGGCAACAAGCTCCATGGTCTTGGTGAACCGCGACTCCGGACCGTCGCCGTCCTCGTAGTTCACCGAGTTGACCGCGCAGCGACCTCCCAGATGCTCCAAACCCGCTTTCAGCACCGGGGTTTCGGTGGAGTCCAGCATGATCGGCAATGTCGACGCGGTGGCCAGTCGGCTGGCCAGCGCAGTCATGTCGGCGACGCCATCGCGGCCGACGTAGTCGACGCACAGATCCAGCATGTGCGCGCCGTCGCGGGTCTGGTCCTTGGCGATGTCAAGGCACTTCTGGTAGTCCTCGGCGATCATCGCTTCGCGGAAAGCCTTGGAACCGTTGGCATTCGTCCGTTCGCCGATCACCAGCACCGACGCTTCCTGCGCGAAGGGGGTGGAGGTGTACAGCGACGACACCGACGGCTCGCGGGTGACCTGGCGCTCGCAACGTTGGACGGTGCGTACCGCCTCGGCCACCGCACGGATGTGCGCCGGAGTGGTGCCGCAGCAGCCGCCGACCAGCGACAGCCCGAACTCGGAGATGAAGCCGGCCAGCGCCTCGGCCAATTCGTCTGGCTGCAGCGGATATTCGGCACCGTTGGAGCCCAGTACCGGCAGGCCCGCGTTGGGCATCACCGACACCGGGATACCGGCGTGCCGCGACAGGTGGCGCAGATGCTCGCTCATCTCGGCGGGCCCGGTCGCGCAGTTCAGCCCGATCATGTCCACACCGAGCGGCTCGATGGCGGTGAGCGCCGCGCCGATCTCGCTGCCCAGCAGCATGGTTCCGGTGGTTTCCACCGTGACGTGGGTGAACACCGGAATGCGCCGGCCAGCCCGGGCCATCGCCCGTCGCGAACCCAGCACCGCGGCCTTGAGTTGCAGCAGATCCTGGCAGGTCTCCACCAGGATGGCGTCCGCGCCGCCGTCCAGCATTCCCAACGCGGCTTCGGTGTAGGCGTCGCGAATCAGCGCGTACTCGGTGTGGCCCAGGGTGGGCAGCTTGGTGCCGGGTCCCATCGACCCGAGGACGTAGCGCTTGTGGTCCGGTGTGGCCAGCTCATCGGCGACCCGGCGCGCGATCGCGGTGCCCTTCTCGGACAACTCCCGGATCCTGTCGGCGATGTCGTAGTCACCCAAGTTGGACAGGTTGCAGCCGAAGGTGTTGGTTTCGACAGCATCGGCGCCGGCCTCGAAATAGCCCCGGTGGATGGTCTCCAGCACGTCCGGACGGGTCTCGTTGAGGATCTCGTTGCAGCCCTCTAAGCCCCGGAAGTCGTCGAGCGTCAGGTCCGCGGCTTGAAGTTGGGTGCCCATCGCGCCGTCGCCGACCATGACGCGCTGCGACAAAGCCTCCAGGATGTCGGTGTCGTAGCCGTGATTGCTGGCAGAAGTCATCGCCACAAGCATAGCCGGTCTATGAAATTCGGTCGTTTCATCGCCACGTCGCCAGCTTCGCACAGGCCGTACGCTGATTTTGTGACCTCGCCGGATCCCCACCTCGTGCTGCCCGAGCTGCACAACACCATCGTCGTGGCGGCCTTCGAGGGATGGAACGACGCGGGCGATGCCGCCAGCGACGCGCTGGAACATCTGGACGCGATCTGGGAGGCCGAGCCCGTGGTGGAGATCGACGACGAGGCCTACTACGACTATCAGGTGAACCGGCCGGTGATCCGCCAGGTCGACGGGGTCACCCGCGAACTTGTGTGGCCGTCGATGCGGATCACCCACTGCCGCCCACCGGGCTGTGATCGCGACATCGTGTTGATGCACGGGGTGGAACCCAACATGCGGTGGCGCACATTCTGCGCCGAGCTGCTGGCGATCGCCGACAAACTCAACGTCGACACCGTGGTGATCCTCGGGGCGTTGCTGGCCGACACGCCGCATACCCGGCCGGTGCCGGTGTCCGGTGCCGCCTACTCCCCCGAGTCCGCGCGCCGGTTCGGTCTGCAGGAAACCCGCTACGAGGGACCGACGGGCATCGCCGGGGTATTTCAGGACGCCTGCGTGGCCGCCGGGATCCCGGCGGTGACGTTCTGGGCGGCGGTGCCGCACTACGTATCGCAGCCGCCCAACCCGAAGGCGACGGTGGCGCTCCTGCGCCGCGTCGAGGAGGTGCTCGATATCGAGGTACCGCTGGGCGACCTGCCGGCCCAGGCCGAGGAGTGGGAGCAGGCCGTCACCGAGATGACAGCCGAGGACGACGAGATCGCCGAGTATGTGCAGGCTCTGGAACAGCGCGGCGACGCCGACGTCGACATGAACGAGGCACTGGGCAAGATCGACGGTGACGCGCTGGCCGCCGAGTTCGAGCGCTATCTGCGTCGCCGCCGCCCCGGATTCGGGCGCTAAGGCCGGTCGGTGATCGCGGTCAGCCCTTTTTGCAGGGCCTGAGTGCGGGCGCTCACCGAACGGCCCAGCGTCGCGACCTCCGCGTCCAGCCGCGCCAGTCTCGGCGGGACCGTTCTGAGGATCTGACGCTCACCGACCCGGCTGGTGAACAGCGGCTTCAGCCACCGGAACAAGCCCACCCATCGCGGGCAGCTGACGTGCCGCTTGCGGCGCTCCATCCCGCGGACCAGCGCCGCCCCGCATTTTTTCACCGCCGTGGGCTGACCGAGCGAGGCCGGCAGTGCGTCAAGGACGTCGCGAAGCGTCGACAGGTCCGCCTTGCTGTCTCGCACCAGCGGTGTGTCGACCCACGACAGGTGCGCCGAGCCGACGTCGACAGCCAGGTCGGCGACCTCCAACCGAAACACGTTGGCGAAATGCTCCACCGCCGCTTTCGATGCGCTGTAGGGAACCGTGCCCGGGTACGCGAAGTATGCGGCGCCCGAGGAAACGAACATCACGTAACCGGCGCGCTCGATCACCGATGGCAGGGCCGCGCGGACCGTGTTGAAGACGCCGACGACGTTGATGTCGATCAGGGCCCGGAAGGCATCGGGATCGACCTGGCGCACCGACCCGTAGGCCGTGATCCCGGCGTTGGCCATCACGATGTCGATGCCGCCGAACCGCTCGATGCCCAAAGCGGCGGCGGCTTGCATCGCCGAGAATTCGCGCACATCGGCCACGACAGTGAGTGCCCGGTCGTCGTCCAACGAGATGGCCGTCTTGATGAGTTGGGTTTCGTCGAGATCTATCAAGACCAGCCTGGCGCCCTTGTCGTGCAATCGGCGGGCCACCTCCGCCCCGATCCCGTTGGCAGCGCCGGTAATCAATGCGACTTTGTCGCGAACAGAGCCCACAGCCGCTCAACGTACCCAAATTAACGACACAGTAAAACATCTAGCGCCCAAAGACTTTCAGCGCTTTGGCAATACCCCTTTGCTGGCGCGCCTAAAGCGTCCGGCCGGGCCCGGCGGAACCGCCGCATCCAGCCGGGGCGCACCGGCAGTCAGCTCACGGCTTTTCGATGGCCTTGGTGTGGGAGCTGACGGACCGGCCCAACGCGGCGACTTCGGCGTCGATCCGCGGCAACAGCTCGGGCACCAATTGCTGCACCGGTAACTCACCCACTCGGGTGGAGAACACGGGCTTCAGCCAGCGGGCGGCGGCAACCCAACGCGGGACGTTGATGCGACGCTTGCGCCGCTCGATGCCCTTGACGAAGGCCTGAGCGCAGGTATGTACCGACGTGGTGCGGTTGAACGGAAACGGCAGTCTGCTCAGCATCTCGCTGAACGCCGAGAACTCGGCTCTGCTGTCCTGCACCATCGGCGTGTCGATCCACAACATGTGCGCCGCGCCGACCGCGACACCCAAGTGCGCGACTTCGAGCCGCAACGCATTGGCGAAAAGCTCCACGCCGGCCTTGGAGGCGTTGTAGGGCGCCAGTCCGGGAGCGGCGGTGTAGGCAGCCATCGACGACACGATCAGCACGTAGCCGCGGCGCTCGATCACCGAAGGCAACGCGGCCCGCACCGTGTGGAATACCCCGACCACGTTGACATCGATCAGGCGGCGGAAAGCCTCGGGGTCGACGTGCAACACCGATCCGTGGCTGATGATGCCGGCGTTGGCCACCACGGTGTCGATGCCGCCGAAGCGTTCGACGGCCGCGTCGGCGGCGGACTGCATCGCCGCCAGATCGCGCACGTCGGCGACGACGGTCAGCACCCGGTCGTCGCCCAGTTCGCGGGCCAGCGTCTCCAGCTGCACCCGGTCCAGATCCGTCAGCACCAGTTTGGCGCCCTTGGCGTGCAGACGACGCGCCAGCTCCGCGCCGATGCCGCCCGCACCACCGGTGATGAACACGACTTGCGAATCGACGGATGCCATTACAGGTCCACTCCTAGCAGTGCGTCGACAACGGTTGCCACGGCCCGCGGCGCGCCCGCGTCGTGGCCGCCGTACTCGAGCGCGTCAGTAGCCCAAGCATCAAGTGCAGCAAGCGCTTTAGGCGTATTCAGATCATCGGCCAGATAGCGGCGAACCCGCGCGATGGTGTCGGTGGCGTCCGGGCCGGCCGACAGCGCGGTCGCGCTGCGCCAGCGATCCAGCCGCGCTACAGCCTGCTCAAGCACTCGCGCGTCCCAGTCCCGGTCGGCGCGGTAATGGCCGGCCAGCAGGCCCAGCCGGATCGCCATCGGCTCGACGCCCTGGGCACGCAAGTCCGAGATGAGGACCAGGTTCCCGCGGCTCTTGGACATCTTGTGCCCCTCCCAGGCGATCATCCCGGCATGCACATAGTGGCGGGCGAATCGCCGCTCGCCGCTGACGCATTCGGCGTGCGCCGCGGTGAATTCGTGATGCGGGAAGATCAAATCCGTGCCGCCACCCTGGATGTCCAGGCCGGTGCCGATGCGGCTGAGCGCGATCGCGGCGCATTCGACGTGCCACCCCGGCCGGCCCGGCCCGAATGGCGACGGCCAACTGGGCTCCCCCGGCCGCGCGGCACGCCACAACAGCGCGTCGAGCGGATCGGTCTTGCCGGGCCGGTCCGGGTCGCCGCCGCGCTCGGCGAACAACTGCAGCATGGTGTCGCGGTCGTAGCCGGATTCGTAGCCGAATTGCAGCGTGGCGTCGGCGTGGTAGTACACGTCGGGATAGTCGCCGTCGTCGACGGCATAAGCGGCCCCGGAGGCCAGCATCTTCTCGACGAGTTCGACCACCTCGTCGATCGCCTCGGTCGCTGAGACGTATTCATGCGGCGGCAGCACCCGCAGCGCGGCCATGTCGTCGCGGAACAACGCGACCTCACGGGCTGCCAGGTCGCGCCATGGCACCCCGTCGCGTTCGGCGCGCTCGAATAGCGGATCGTCGACGTCGGTGATGTTCTGGACGTAGTGCACGTCGTGCCCGAGGTCCAGCCACAATCGGTGAATCAAATCGAACGCCAGATAGGTGGCGGCATGGCCGAGATGGGTGGCGTCATAAGGGGTGATCCCGCAGACATACATGGTCGCGGTGTGACCGGTAGCCACCGGACGTACCTGCCGATCGGCGGTGTCGTAGAGCCGCAGCTCCGGGCCGCGTCCCGGCAGCGCCGGCGGCGAAGCGAAAGCCCAGGACTGCATACCGTCGACTCTAAAGCGTTGCGTCAGCCGGCCAACCGAATGGCACCCAGCAGCACATCGGCCAGCTCCGGGCGGCACATCAGGAAATCCGGCAGGTACGGGTCGGGCCGGTTGTAGATCAGCTCGGAACCGTCCAGCCGCGAGGCGTGCAGGCCTGCCGCCAGCACCACCCCGGCCGGAGCGGCAGAATCCCACTCCCACTGCCCGCCGGCGTGGATGTAGGCGTCGGCGTCACCGCGCACCACCGACATCGCCTTGGCCCCCGCCGAACCGATCCGCACCAGTTCGATCTCGAGGCGCTGAGCCAGGTAATACAGCACCGCCGGTGGCCGGCTGGAGCTGGCGGTGATCCGGATCGGTCCGGAATGGGTTGCCGTGAGGGGGTTTTCTCGGCGGACCGTGTCACTGCGGTAGAGCTCCCCCATCGCGGGCAAGGCGACCGCGGCGTCGGTGATGGCACCGTGCGGACCGCCATCGCGCCGCCACAACGCCACATGCACGGCCCAGTCATCTCTGCCGGGTGTGGAGAACTCGCGGGTGCCGTCCACCGGGTCGATGATCCACACCCGATCGGCCCGCAGCCGGGTCAGGTCGTCATAGGCCTCCTCCGACAGCACCGCATCGGCCGGCCGCTGGGCCGCCAGCCGCCGCAGCAACAGCGCGTTGGCGCTGGTGTCGCCGGCATCCCCGAGCAGCCACGGCGCGTCGAACCCGGCCTTGTCGCGCAACGCCAGCAACAACCGCCCAGCCTCGGCGGCCAGGTCGGCGGCCAGCGCCGCGTCGGTCAGCTCGGAGGTCATCGGACGGATCCTATCTGCGTTCACTCGGCGTCCACCGCGCAAACCGCGGGTTGGGGCCGACGGTGGCGCAGACTCAAAACGCCGGCCAGGGAATGGGGCGGTGCCGGTCCGGGCTGGGCATAACGGGGTTGTCGAGCAGTCCGCGTGCCCGCCGGCTCAGTGCCGCGATTTCGGCGGCGGTCAGGTGGCCGGCCAGCTCCTCGCACAGCGGTCCCCGCAACGCGTCGGCGAGGCGTGCCACCGCGTCCAGCGTCTCGTCGTCGATGGGTTTTCCCGCCCAGCCCCACAACACCGTGCGCAGCTTGTCTTCGGCATGCAGACACACGCCGTGGTCGACACCGTAAACGTGCCCGTCGATGTCCCGCAGGATGTGCCCGCCCTTGCGGTCGGCGTTGTTGACCAAGATGTCAAACACCGCCATCCGCCACAGCCGGATGTCGTCGGCGTGCATCAACACCACTTCATCCCCGGCATAGTCGTAGGCCCGCAGCACCGGCAGGTAACCCGCCGGTGGCTTGGCGGCCGGAAACAAGTCGACCAGATCCGGGCCGGGTTCGCGGTCGGTGTCGCCGACGTCGCCGGGCTGGTCAACCCACAGTTGCAGCATGCCGCGGCCGGCTGGTCCGACCCGAATGATGGTGTAGGGCACGATATTCCAGCCCAGCTGCTTCGAAATCAGGTACGCGCCGAGCTCTCGGCCGGCCAAGGTGCCGTCCGGAAAGTCCCACAGCGGCTGCTCGCCCGCGACCGGCTTGTAGACGCAGTGCACGCTGCGACCGTCCAGCGCGGATTCGCATAAGAAGGTGGCGTTGCTCGCCGAGCGGATGCGTCCAAGGACCGTCAGCTCGCCGCGTCGCAGCACCTCACGAGCGTCAGTCCTCGGCGTCATCGTCAGACCCGAGCAACGCGCTGCGCCGGTAGCCGTTGGTGCGCGCGCAGATGTGTCCCTCGGGGTCCAACGGTTCATCGCACAACGGGCACGGTGGCCGGCCCGCGGAGATGACGCGGTTGGAGCGAACGGCGAACTGCCGAGCCGACTCGGGCGTCAAGAACACCCGCACCGCGTCGGGGCCCTCTTCGGTGTCGTCGAGGACCACTGATGCGTCGAACTCGGTGTCGGTGACGGCCAGCAGTTCTACTACCACCGTCTGCGCCTCGGAGTCCCAACCCAGGCCCATGGTGCCGACCCGGAATTCGGCGTCGACCGGGGTGATCAGCGGACTGAGGTCTTCGACCTCGTTCGGTTCCGGCGGGACCGGGGTGCCGAATCTGCGGTTGACCTCGAGCAGCAGCGCGCCGATTCGTTCGGCAAGCACCGCGACCTGCTGCTTTTCCAGCACCACAGACACCACCCGGGAGTCGTGCACCGCCTGCAGATAGAACGTGCGGTTTCCAGGCTGGCCGACGGTCCCGGCAACGAACCGGTCCGGTGTTCGGAAAACATGGATTGCACGAGACATGGCATCTCCAAAATACCGGCTGTCGGTGCTGCGCCGTAAGACGTTAGTCGGTGCTGCCACCGACGATGGCGTCGCCGGCCGGCGTGGCACCGTCCGGGGATGCCGGCGCCGTCAGCGCGGACGTCAGCCGGACACCGGTGTGGTTGACGTGCATCACGAATGGGCGCAGCGGTGTGTAGCGGATCACGCTCATCGAGGCCGGATCGGCGCTGACGCGCTGGAAGCCGTCCAAGTGCAGGCCGAGCGCATCGGCCACGACGGCCTTGATGACATCGCCGTGGGTGCAGGCCAGCCACAGCGCATCGCCGCCGTGCTGTTCGGCAAGTCGCCGATCATGCTCGCGGACGGCGGCCACCGCACGCGTCTGCACCTGGGCCAGGCCCTCGCCGCCGGGGAACACCGCCGCGCTCGGATGGGCCTGCACGACCGCCCACAGCGGCTCTTTGGTCAGCTCGGAGATCTTGCGGCCGGTCCACTCGCCGTAGTCGACTTCGGAGAGGCCTTCGTCGATGAGGATTTGCAGGCCCAGCGCTTCGGCGAGTGGTTCGACGGTGCGCCGGCAACGCAGCAGTGGCGAACAAACCACCGCCTGGATCGCCAAGTCTCCGATCCGCTCGATCAATTCGGCGGCTTGCCCGCGGCCTTTGTCGTCGAGGTCGACGCCCTCGGACCGACCGGCCAGAACATGCGCGGTATTGGAGGTCGAGCGCCCATGGCGCAACAGGATGACGGTCATATGCGCCGCTCCTCCGCATCGCTCCGCTCTGCATCGTCACCGGCGGTCATCTGGCGCTCACCGTTCCGGTGGCCAGCAGGCCGAGCACAACCACTCCGGCGATCACCCGGTAGCCGACAAACCAGTACATGTTGTGGCGCACCAGGAATCGCAAAAACCAGGCGACTGCGGTCAACCCCACGACGAACGCGATGACGGTGGCCCCCAGCAACTGGGGTCCGGTGGCGCTCATCCCTTCACGCGCCGGATGGAACGCGTCCGGTAGCGAGAACAAGCCGGAGGCGAACACCGCCGGGATGGCCAGCAAGAAGCCGAACCGGGCGGCCAGTTCGCGCTCGAGTCCGAGGAAAAGCCCGGCGCTGATGGTGGCCCCCGAGCGGGAAACCCCAGGTATCAGCGCCAGCGTCTGGGCGATGCCCACCGTGATCGCGTCGCGCCAGCTGAGCTGGTCGATGCGACGGGTCTGGCGCCCGAAATGCTCGGCAAGCGCGATCACCGCCGAGAACACCACCAGTGCGCTGGCCACCACCCATAAGTTGCGCGCCCCGGAGCGGATCTGGTCGGTGAACACCACGCCGAGCACGCAGATGGGGATGGTGCCGATCACGACATACCAGCCCAGCCGGTAATCGGCGTTGCGGTGGGCGGTTACCACCAGCCCATTGATCCAAGCTTTGATGATGCGCACGATATCGCGGGCGAAGTAGACCAGCACGGCAAGCTCGGTACCAAGCTGGGTGACGGCGGTGAACGACGCGCCGGCATCCCCGCCGAACAACAGCCGCGACACCACCGCCAAGTGCCCCGACGACGACACCGGCAGAAACTCAGTCAGACCCTGGACCACCGCCAAATCGACGACCTGCCACCAAGACATCGCCGAGGCCGCCGTCACGACGACGACCGTACCCGGTGCGGCCGCGCGCTACGGGACGGGTCAGACCGGCTGGGCTGCCGCGACCGCGTCACGCACGGCAGCGGCGAGGCTGCGCTCGTCGGTGATGTCGATGTCGACCAGGCTTCGCCGCGATGATGCGACCACGTCTTCGGGCTGCGGAACCGGCCCGCTCAACCGCGGCCGGTAGATCTCCACCAGGAGCCATCGACGCTCGACTCGGAATGCGAAACTGCGACCATCGCCGACTTGGCCGAACCCACTGGCAAAGGCTTTGGCCGGGGAAACCCCGTTCCACATCTCCTCGATGACGAACTCGGACTCGGCGAACTGACGGTCTTCAGCGACGGTCATGCAGCGACCATACCTTTCCGGTAAAACGTGGCATCTGCGTTGGGCCGAGGCCTTATCCGCCGACGATCCCTAGAATCGGACTCCGATTCGGCCGCCCATGACACGTACGGAAAGTTACCCCTTGTCGCGATTTTGTAAACCCGCAATTTACCGACGCGTCGCTGGCCTGCTGCTTTCGCTGACGGTGGTGACCGGGTGCACGTCCACCAAGCTCGACGCGGCGCCGCCCACCATCCAGCCCGCCCAGCCGGCCGCGTCGCCGCCGGTGACCGCCAGCCCGGCGGGTACGGTACGGCCGTTGGTAAAACCTGCGCGGGCTGCGACGTTCGATCAGCGCACCCAGCAACTGGTCGTGCTGACGCCCGGTGCCCAGCCTGAGGCCCCAGCCACGGTGTATTTGCTACAGCGCGAGCAAACACCGCCGAGAGCCGTTGCAGTGCCCGGGCCGGCAACCGCGCTGACCGGAACCGGCGACGGCACCGCGTACCTGGCCGGGCGCGGCGGCTATTTCGTCGTCGATCTGGCCGCGGGCGCGGTCTCGCGGGTGGATGTCGACGGCGCACACGACGCCGACTTCACCGCGATCGCCCGGCGCGCCGACGGCGCGGTGGTATTGGGCACCGCCGATGGCGCGGTCTATACGCTGTCGCCGGGGACCGGTGTCGTCAACCGCGCCAAGATTGCCGTTCGCGTCGATTCCCTTGCCGCACAAGGCAATACCGTCGTCGTTCTGGATCGAGCCCAGACCTCGGTGACCGCGATCGGCGCGGACGGCACCGTCGGGCAGGCGCTGCGCGCGGGCCAGGGCGCCGCCAGCATGGCCGCCGATCCGTTGGGCCGGGTGCTGGTCGCCGATACTCGCGGCGGCCAGCTACTGGTGTACGGCACCGACCCGCTGATCTTGCGCCAGGCCTATCCGGTGCTGGATGCGCCCTACGGCCTGGCCGGGTCGCGTGGGCTCACCTGGGTGTCGCAGACGGCGGCGAATATGGTGATTGGTTACGATCTGTCCACCGGAATCCCCGTGGAAAGGGTGCGTTACCCAACCGTGCGGCAACCCAACTCGCTGGCGTTCGACGACGTGACCGACACGTTGTACGTCGTGGCGGGCCTGGGCGCGGGAGTCCAGGTCATCGAGCACGCTGCGGGGCCGCGTTGACCGCGGCGCGGCGCGGCCGATTGCCCGCAGGGTGGGACACCGAGATGTCCGACGAATACGAGTGGGCGCCGCTGCGCCTGCCGCCGGAGGTGACCAGGCTCAGCGCGTCGACCCGGCTGTCGATCGAAGCCGAATACCGCGGCTGGGAACTGACCCGGGTGCGGCTTTACACAGACGGTAGTAGGCGAGTTTTGCTGCGCCGCAAGAAGTCTCGTGTCGACAGCGCCGGGTGGACCGACCAGCCGGAATTGTGACGGGGTACGGCGCGCTTCGCCGCGTGCTGTTCGCGCTGCCACCGGAGCGCGTCCACCGGCTGGTGTTCGCGGCGCTGCGCTCGGCCACCGCCTCGCCCGTGCTGCGCCGCCAATTGCGCCGGCGGCTGGCGCCCACCGACCCGCTGCTGGCCAGTACGGTGTTCGGGGTCCGCTTCCCCGGTCCGCTCGGCCTGGCCGCGGGATTCGACAAGGACGGACTCGGATTGGCGACCTGGGGTGCGCTGGGCTTCGGGTACGCCGAGGTCGGCACGGTGACCGCCGCACCGCAGCCCGGCAACCCCGCGCCGCGGTTGTTCCGGCTGCCCGCGGATCGTGCGCTGCTCAACCGGATGGGCTTCAACAACGCCGGCGCCGCTGCGCTGGCCGCCCGGCTGAGGCGCCGGCACGCCGACGTGCCGATCGGCGTCAACATCGGCAAGACCAAGACGGTGCCACCCGAAAACGCCGCTGAGGACTACCGGCTCAGCGCCCGTCTGGTCGGACCGCTGGCGTCGTATCTGGTGGTCAACGTCAGCTCACCCAACACTCCCGGGCTGCGGGACCTGCAGGCCGTCGAGTCGCTGCGCCCGATCCTGTCGGCGGTGCTCGCCGAAACCGCCACGCCGGTGCTGGTGAAGATCGCGCCGGACCTGGCCGACTCCGATATCGACTCCGTCGCCGACCTGGCCGTCGAGCTGGGCCTGGCCGGCGTCGTCGCCACCAACACCACGGTGTGCCGCGACGGACTGGCCACCCCTGGTGTCGACACGCTCGGCCCCGGCGGGATCTCGGGGCCGCCGCTGGCACGCCGGTCCGTCGAAGTGCTGCGCCGGCTTTACGCGCGGGTCGGTGATCGGCTCGTGCTGATCAGCGTCGGGGGTATCGAGACCGCCGACGATGCGTGGGAGCGCATCACCGCGGGCGCGTCGCTGATCCAGGGCTATACCGGCTTCATCTACGGCGGGGGCTTGTGGGCCAAGCACATTCACGACGGCGTCGCCCGTCGGCTGCATGACGGCGGGTTCGCGTCGCTGAGCGATGCTGTCGGCTCGGCGGCCGGTTAACGCTGCTCGTAGGTGCCGTGGATAACGGCCCGGGCGATCGCGTGCTGGAAAAGGTTGAACCCGAGAAATGCCGGGCTGGCGTTTTCGCCGATATCGAGCTTGTCGACATCGACCGCATGCACGGCGACGTAGTAACGGTGCGGCCCGTGGCCCTTCGGCGGGGCGGCGCCGACGTAGCGGCGCAAACCGGCGTCGTTGACCAGGGTCAGTGCCCCACCGGGCAATTCGCGGCCATCACCGGCATTTTCGGGCAACTCGGTGACATCGGCCGGCAGGTTGGCCACCGCCCAGTGCCAAAACCCGGACAGCGTCGGCGCGTCGGGGTCGTAGACCGTGACGGCGAAGCTGCGGGTGTTTTCGGGGAAGCCCGACCAGCTCAAGTGGGGACTGGCATCCTGGCCGCCGGCGCCCATGATCCCGCTGATCTGTGCGGTGGCCAGCGGCTGCCCATCGGTAATGGAATCCGAGCGCAAACGAAACGACGGCAGCTTGGGCAGCCTCGCGTACGGGTCGGGCGGTGTGCTCATGGTCAGTCCTTTCTTATCGCAGTCTTGTCGCTAGCAGTGGGTCAAAAAGTGCGACATCACTTCGGTGCCGAACTTCAGCGCCTCGACGGGCACGCGCTCGTCGACGCCATGGAACAGTGCAGTGAAATCCAGTTCCGGCGGCAACCGCAGCGGGGTGAAGCCGAAGCAGCGAATTCCCAACCGCGCGAAGGCTTTCGCATCTGTGCCGCCGGAAAGCATGTAGGGCACGGTCCGCGCATCCGGGTCCACCGCCAGCAGTGCGGAGTTCATGGCGTCGACCAGGTCGCCGCCGAAATGGGTCTCGTAAGAGGGTAACGAGGTCATCCATTCCCGGCTCACGTCGGGTCCGATCAGCTCGTCGACCTCGGCCTCGAACGCCGCTTGGCGTCCTGGCAGCACGCGGCAGTCCACCATCGCCTCGGCGACGGCCGGGACAACGTTGGCTTTGTAACCGGCCTTGAGCATGGTCGGATTGGCGGTGTCGCGCAGCGTGGCTTTCACGATGCGGGCAACGGGGCCCAGCTTGTCGATGGCGCCCTCGATGTCAGGCGACGCGATGTCGAAGACATGCCCGGTCTCCTCACCCACCGCCGTCAGGAACTGGACCACGGTGTCGGTCAACACCAGCGGGAAGCGGTGCCGGCCCAGCCGCGCCACCGCCTCGGCGAGCACCGTGACGGCGTTGTGATCGTGCACCATCGAGCCGTGCCCGGCCCGCCCCCGCGCGGTCAGCCGCATCCACTGCAGGCCCTTCTCCGCGGTCTCGATCAGGTAGAGCCGGCGCTCACCGCCGTCGCGCCGCGGCACCGTCAGCGAGAATCCGCCGACCTCACCGACCGCCTCGGTGACGCCCTCGAACAGCTCGGGGCGATTGTCCACCAGCCACTGCGCGCCGAATTTGCCGCCGTGTTCCTCATCGGCGAGAAAGGCGAATACCAAGTCGCGGGGCGGCACGATCCCAGCGCGGCGAAAATGGCGCGCCACCACGATCATCATGCCCACCATGTCTTTCATGTCGACGGCGCCACGCCCCCACACGTAGCCGTCTTCGATCGCCCCGGAGAACGGGTGCACGCTCCAATCCGTCGGCTCGGCGGGCACCACATCGAGGTGGCCGTGGACCAGCAGGGCCCCCCGCGAACTGTCCGCGCCCGGCAGCCGGGCAAATACGTTGCCGCGGCCCGGCGCGCCGGACTCGAGGTAGGTGACCTGATAGCCGACCTCTTCGAGCTGGGCCGCGATCCACTGGGCACACTCGGCCTCGCCCTTGGTGGTCTCGAGTTCACCGGTGTTGCTGGTGTCGAACCGGATCAACCTGCTGACCACGCTCACCACATCGTCGGCAGAAGTCTCAGTTGGCACCGTCACAGTCACCTTTCCTACCACCTGGACGACAATTGGCCCGTTCGACTTCGGTTTGGGTCCGCTGTGGGAGATCCGATAGCCTTAGCTGCCAAATCAGATTCGGTCCGAGTGGCGGAATGGCAGACGCGCTAGCTTGAGGTGCTAGTGCCCTATTGATGGGCGTGGGGGTTCAAGTCCCCCCTCGGACACCGTTGTGATGAGTCGAGTCATCGTTTACTGCTGAGTCGGGTCATCGTTGACTGATGAGTCGCGTCTTTGTTTGCGCAGCCCCGGGGTTTCTCGGGGCTGTTTTTGTGTTGGGCCAGTAGTTGCGGTCGGGATTGATGGTGTGGCTGGCGATTAGCTGGTGTGTGGGTTGGGTGATCACGGTGACGGTGGTTGTCGTGACGAGGATGAGGACTTTGGTGCCGGCGTGGGCGCGGCCGATGCCGAGGTGGCGCAGGCGGCTGGCATGGCGCAGGGTGAGTTTGCCGAATTGATCGACGGTGTCGTGGCGGATGCGGAAGTGCTCGTCGGTGGGCCGCCCAGGTGGGCTGGCTTTAGGTAGGGCGGTGTAGGCCTGTGCGGGAGTGGTGCCTGGTGGTAGGCCGCGGTGGGGTCGGTGGTTGTTGTAGAGGTTGCGGAAGTTGTCGAGCAGGTTTTGCAGTTCGGCCACGGTGGCTGGTCGGGGTCGCGGCGTCAGCCAACGTTTGAGGGTTTGGTGAAAGCGTTCGATTTTGCCTTGGGTTTGTGGATGTCCGGGGTGGCCGTTCTTCTGTGTTATGCCCAGGCTGGCCAGGAGGCGTTCAAAGTCGTTGTGGCCGTGGGTGAATCGTGAGGTGTAGACCGCGGCGTTATCGGTGAGTGTGGAGGCCGGCAGTCCATAGGCGTTGACGGCGTCGGTGAAGCTGGCCACTACGTCGGGACCGCCGACGCGGTGATAGGCGGTGCAGGTCAGCAGGAACCGGGAGTGGTCGTCGAGCCAGTTGAGGATTTCCACGTCGCTGCCGTTGGCGAGTTGCCAGTGGGTGAAATCCGATTGCCAGCACTGGTTGGGTTGGGCCGCGGCGAAACGAAGGTAGGAGCTTTTTGGTCGCTTGCGCCGGCTCGGGCGTGATCAGGCCGTGGTGGTGCAGGATGCGCCGGATCGTGCAGGTCGACGGCACCGCCAGCCCTTGGCGGGCTAGGTGCCATTGCAGGGTCAGCGGTCCGGCATCCAGGCCGTGCCCGACGAGCTCTTCGCGCAACCGCACGATCGCCGCAATGACCTCATCGGCCACCGCACGCGGGTTGCTGGCTGGCCGTCGCGATCGTGGGTCGAGGGCCTCTAGCCCGCCCTCGCGGTAGCGGGCCAAGAGTTGATGCACCCATTGCCGAGACACGCCGAACCGGGCGGCGGCCTGGCTGGGGGTCAGTTGCTCGCAGACGACAGCAAGGACGATGACTCGAGATTTCGACACCCGCCATAGCGTCACCTATGACGCGACTCATCAGTCAACGATGTCGTGAACTCACACACCCCCTCGGACACATAATCGACAAACACATCGCCGCAGCTAGACAGCGTTATGGCGCGCTTGGGACGACGGTCGGCAGGCGCTTTGGACACGGGGTCCTTGTGGCCAAGTTGCCTCATGTCAAGATGCGCGCATAGGGGGATTCGTTGCCTCACGTAACCGTGCGCGCTTGTTGAGGGGGCTGTGGTGCCGGGTGGGGCTTTGCTGGTGGTGAGAGTGAACAGCTAGGTGGTGAGGGCTTGGAGTTGGCGTTGGGTGGCTGAACCGTTCCGTGTTTGATGCCGCTTCCTTCTTTGAGGAGGATGCGGTCCATGGCCAAGCATTACCCAGTCGAGCA
>LQPU01000057.1 GCA_002101905.1 Mycobacterium shimoidei
AACTCCTGGCAGGCCACCGAACCGGCACCACCCCAGAAGTCACCGGCGGCCAGCACATCACGAATGATGGCCTGGTGCTCGGCCTCCAGGGCGGCGGCCTGGGCACGGATCAGCGCACCGTGGGCATCGACATCGCCGAACTGGTAATTGATCGTCATTGCAAGTGTTCTCCTAACGTGTGAAAGCTTACGCAGCCGCGAACGCGAGCGCAGCAGGTCAGCTGCTCAGGATCTGCTGGCTGGCCTGCTCTTGTTGTTCGTAGTTGTTGGCGTCGCGGATCAGCCCGTCGCGCACCCCGTGCAGCATGTTGACGATGTTGCGAAACGCGGTGTTCATCTGGGCCATGGTGTCGTGCGAGGTCATCTGGGCTGTGCCGCTCCAGCCGGCACCGGCGATGTTCATCGAGGATGCCCACATCTTGCGGGCCTCGTCCTCAACGGTCTGAGCGTGCACGTCAAAACGGCCCGCCATGTCCCGCATCGCGTGCGGGTCGGTCATAAAGCGCGTAGTCACGTAAATCTCTCCTTACTCGTCATTGACTGGCGCGATGGTTGCCGGACGGGTTACGCGGTGGCGTAGCCGCCGACTCGAATACATATGGGCGCTCCCCCTTCCCCGCTAACCGGCCGCCGCCGCGTTGGCCACCTCGGTGGCCGCGTACGACCCGGCGCTGGTGCCCAGCGTGTTGACAAACATCTCGTGGATCGCTTGCGCCTGGGCGCTGACCGCCTGGTACATCTGCGCGTGCGCGGCAAATTGCGCGGCCGTCAGCGCCGAGACCTCGTCGGCGGCCGCCGGGACTACCCCCGTCGTCGGGGCCGCCGCAGCCGCGTTCTGGGCGCTCAACGCCGAGCCGATCCCCTGCAGGCTGCCAGCTGCTGCCGTCAATGCCTCCGGTTGTGTGGTCACGAACGACATTTAGCTTTCTCCTTACTCACCAGCGAGTTGATGATCGGTTCGTGCATGAGCCTAGATGGCCGAATGGCAGGATGCGTCCCGCCGAGGCCGGTGTTCGCAAGTGTTTACCTGTCAGAATCAATTGTTCACCTCCCGTAATCGTGCAGTAACAGGCGCGTCCGGCCATTCCGTCCCGGTCGTCGAGGTAGCGCGCCACCAGCGCGAACTCCTTCGCGTTGGTCAGCCGGCGAACGCTGCCAGTGCCGTGCGCCGTCGACAAGGCGGCGCCCACCCGGCGACGACCACGTTGGCAAGAAAAAAATTCAGGCAGCGCGGAACTCAATCCCGCAATTTGTTATACGCGCGCCCAGTAACACACTGATATTCCAGGTTTTCGCCACCTCGGCTCTGCGGCCATCGGACCGGTGCCAGCCCGCGAGCGCTTCCCCGAAGACGATGCGGGGGTCGCTTAAAGATTCGCCTGATTGATGTGCAGGCCGGCGTTGGCGACAGCTCGTTCGCCGGAGCGGACGGACGGAAAACGGTCCCGCAACGCCTCGAGAAGACGGTGGACTTCATTGATACGAGCATTGATACGAACATTGATCCGCGTCATCTCTCGCGGTTGCTGGGGGGTGACGGTGTTGCTTTCCGGCGTCCGATTCCGTCGTTCTGCGATCGTGCTCGCGATTCGATGCAATTCGGCGAACTCAGCTTGCAAAGCTGCTTCGAAGAGCCGTGCCTGAGCTACCTCAGCGGGATTCACTCCCGGCGTCAGCGCGTCGGGCGAATCGAACGTGCTTTGGCGGTTGGGATCCGGAGATATGCAGCGAGCGTGGTTGCTCGAGAAGGGCGACAACGTCGCCTGACGACCTCCGTCCGTTGTAACTCTGTGCCGCATGGCCAGCGGAGCAGACTGCGAGAGATGCACCATGTCAGACTCCTAACCCTGAAGTGGGCTACTCCAACGACTGGGAACCTACTCCTGTTTGCGCGCAACGCTTTCGAACAATTCAAAGTTGTTCGCACTATTCATGTCGTCGCAACGGAACCGACACTCGCGGCACCCGCCGTTCACCCAAGCTCGCTGCCGCCAATCCAATTGGCAAGCGCTCCCAATGAATTGGAGTAGCGCTCAGTGAGACAGACACTCGCACAAGATAATTGCGGCGTCACGACCGTGTCATGACGCTCGAAGACCACGGCTGCCCTCGGGTAGCTAGCCGGAGACCGAACGGAGCGCTTTGAGTTATCCCGCGAACGGCGGGCGTGTCATCACGGTTGGACGGAACCCGTATCGAGGACCCGCGCCGCCGGCGCCGGCACCGGCGCCGGCCAGCGGCATGCCACCCAGCAGACTTCCGGCGCCAGCGCCGTTGTCCGGCGCTGCGCTCACACTGCTGATCGGTAAGGGCGCTGCGGGGGAAGCCACCGGGGGCGCGCCCGCACCGGTCCAGACCGGCGGCACCGATAGCTTGCCAACTGATCCTGCACCGCCTAAGGCGGCGGATATGGGGGCGCCGCCACCGCCGCCGAGTAAGCCTCCGAGACCGCCTAAGCCACCCGCCGCTCCGGCCGCCCCGGCCGCGCCTTCCGCGGCTTTCGCGGCGGCCGGCGTCAGTGCCTTGGAGATCGACAACATCGTGTTGGCCATACCGGTGGAGAAATACGGCAGACCTTCAATGTTGTAAATGGGACCGGCGAAGTTCCTGAACGCGGTGATGAACCAGGCCGGGTTCAGGGTGGTCGAACCGCCAATACCGCTCAGGATCGAACCAACGACCGAATCCGACGGAAACGTTGGGAAGCTTGCGGCCGATGATGTGGGCGATCCGAGTCCCGTCAGCAAGCCCTGCAACGAGGACATCAAATCTGACAGCGTCGACTGTGTGCTGGTGCCGGCCGCAGTGCCGGCGGCCTGGGTGACGGCCGCGGCTTGCGCGGCCTGCCCCGCCGGGTTGGCAATCTGCGTCGGCGCGGAAAACGGTGTCACATTCGTTGCGGCCGCGGATTGGGCGGCATAGCCGTACATAGCGGCCGCGTCCTGAGCCCACATTTCGGCGTACGCCGCCTCGAGTTGCGTGATTGCCGGGGTGTTTTGGCCGAGAACGTTGGTCGACACCAGCTGCGCCGTCTGAGCACGATTGGCGACGACGAGCTGCGGAGGGACCGTCGCCGCGAAGGCCTGCTCATAGGCGGCCGCCGCCGCCCGGGCCTGGGTGGCCGCCTGCTCGGCTTGTGCGGCGGTCGCGTTCAACCAGGCCACGTACGGTGCGGCCGCATTCACCATTGATGCCGACGCCGGCCCCAGCCACTCCTCACTGGACAGCTGCGTGAGCACCTTCTCGTAGCCGAGGGCGGCGGAGTTCAGTTCTGCAGCCAGCCCGTTCCACGCCGATGCGGCAGCCTGCAGCGACGTCGAACCGTCACCGGCGTACATCAACGCGGAGTTGATCTCTGGGGGTAGTGCCCCGAAATCCACCACTACTCCTCCTCCTTAACGAGCTGCGATCGCGTTGGCGGCCTCAGTGGTCGCGTACGAACCGGCACTGGTGGCCAGGGTGTTGACGAACATCTCGTGGATCGCTTGGGCCTGGGCACTGACCGCCTGGTACATCTGCGCGTGCGTGGCGAACTGGGCCGCTGTCAGTGCCGAAACGGCGTCGGCGGCGGGGGGAATCACCCCCGTCGTCGGTGCCGCCGCAGCCGCATTCTGGGCAGCGAGCGCCGAACCGATTCCTTGCAGAGCGCCGGCCGCTGCCGTCAAGGCCTCCGGCTGCGTGCTCACGAAGGACATCCGCGTGCCTCCTCGATACCCATCACTTGACGACCATTAGTGGAGTGCTCGCTAGTGAGACTCGCTAGTGAGATTAGATGGCCTCGGCCGGAATACGCGCATCCCACGCCAACTATTCATTCGCGCGCCACCAGTGTTCATCCACGAGTACCTGCCGTTCATCGACAGTTCGGTTGTTCGCCCATTTTGATGGCCACGACGTGCGCGAACGCGCTGAGCACTCCTTTCACAACGGCGTGCAACCGATGCCGTCCGGACGCCGGCTGACGCATAAGAAATGACGTGCTTTGCGACCCATGCCGCTATCGGCGCCGACGTTCCTTATCCGGCCAGATCGTCGGGCCCACAAGAGCATTTCGGGAGTAGCAGCGTTTGCGGCGGTGTACTCATGGACTCCAATCCGCTTTCTTCCCGGCAATTCTGGTGTCTGAGCGCTCCAGACAGTGCTGGTTGGGGAGCTTCGCTGGTTGCCGAGAGTAAATGGCCATGCCCGTACGCGCCGCGGTGGCAGCCTTGCCTTTGTAGGCCACCAGCGATTGTCCGCAGGAATCAACGCCTGCTGGCAAGCTGACCCGTCAGCTCCGCCCAATGGCCGGTACCTGCACAAACGACCTGTTATTCGGATCGCGAGCAGGACTTTCGAAGATGGCCGCTATGTGACGGCCACACGGTGACGCGGATAAAAATCCTGTCGCGAATAAAGCGGATTGGCACCGGTTTTCGTCGCCAACATCAGCGCGATGACCCAGGGCGGCCCTAGTGTTCTTAGCGCCAGGCAAGCCGGAGCTACCCGGCGGACGGCGGGCGCGCCACCACGGCGTGGCGGAATCCGTAACTGTGGATGAAACCGCCGGCGGCCCGTCGGCCCACACCCGTCGTCGTCGCCATTGGTATGCCGCGCAGCAGACCTCCAGGACCCTCGGTGGCCGCTTGAGCGGGGGTGACGACCAACCGCGCCGGGGCGGAAGAGCTCACCTGAGGGGATGCCGCGGCCCAAGTGGAGGGCACCGACAAGTTCCCGATTGCGTTGGCCTGACCTACACTCGCCGCCACTGATCCGGCGCTGCCAAGGCCGCCCAAGTTGCCTAAGCCTGTCCACCCGGTTATCGGCAGCGCACCTCCGAGCGCCGGGCTCGGACCTGGGGCGCCAGGCAGTAGACCACCGCCGACCCCTAGCAGCGAATTGACCGACCCAAGGGCGAAATAGGGATAGTTGGTAACCGAGTTCCAGATATTCCCGGTGTTGCCGAACACGGTGGCAAGCAGTCCAGTCGGCCCGACCAGCCACGACGGAAGCGTCGATGTCGGCGGCGAAGTCGAGGTTGATGCCGCCGCAACCGGCGATGCTGAAATCGGTTGCACTGCAGGCGAAACAGCACCCGCGGAGCTCAGCTGCGTCGTCGCTGTTGCGGCGGTCTGGGCGGAGTCACCCGCGGGGGTCGCCGCGGCCTTGGCGATCGCTGCGGCCTGACCGGCGTCACCGGCGGGATTGGTGGTCTGCGGGGGCGCCTCGAACGGGGTGACGTTCGAGGCGCTGGCCGCCGCGCTGGCATAGCCGTACATGGCGGCCGCGTCCTGAGCCCACATTTCGGCGTACTGCGCCTCGGTGGCCATGATCGCGGGAGTGTTTTGCCCGAAGAAGTTCGTGGCGATCAGCACCATCAGCAGCGCACGGTTGGCCGCGACCACCGGTGGGGGCACCGTCATCGCGAACGCGGCTTCGTAGGCGGCCACCGCCGCCCTGGCCTGCGCGGCAGTCTGTTCGGCCTGCGCGGCGGCGGTGTTAAGCCAGGACACATACGGTGCGGCGGCCGCGGCCATCGCCATCGACGCCGGGCCGACCCAGGGCCCGCTGGTCAAGTCGGCGAGCACCGAACTGTAGCCCGTTGCCGCGAGACCTAATTCGGCCGCCACGCTGTCCCAGGCGCCCGCAGCGGCCAGCATCGGCCCGGCCCCGGAACCTGAATACATCCGACCCGAATTGATTTCCGGCGGCAACGCCCCGAAATCCACCGCTACATGCCCCCGTCAGATTCGGCACACCCGATGGGGTGCCTTACCGAAGCGCGGTTTCGTCTCACTTCCAAACTCTTAGCGTCGACACATTCGATATTCGTCGTTCGTTGACGACATTAAAGGGTCAAAACACGCTTGACCGGCGGCGACGCCAACTATTCATGCCTGGACGGCAAGTGTTCATCCACGATCAACGGGTGTTCATCCGCCGTTCAACGACGGTCAAACCGCGGTGCGCAGGCCGGTATCGGTCAGCGGCGCAGATCGGTGGCCGCGACCTGAACGAAAACGCCGGTGTCCTCGGCCATCAGCAAGCCACGGCCGCGCGGCAGCGGGCCACCCTTCATCTTGCCGCGAATGAAGCCTTCGTCCGGATCGGCATCCATCACCAGCAGCGGTGTGTTGGCCTGATGCAGCGCACGCAACATCGGGTCGCTACCCGCCGACGACCAGCCGCCGAAGGTGCGGGTGATGATCACGTGCAGGC
This sequence comes from Mycobacterium shimoidei, assembly GCA_002101905.1. Taxonomy (GTDB): domain Bacteria; phylum Actinomycetota; class Actinomycetes; order Mycobacteriales; family Mycobacteriaceae; genus Mycobacterium; species Mycobacterium shimoidei. The sequence goes on from LQPU01000057.1 coordinate 6,198, forward strand.
CGACGTCGGCGGCCCTGGTCACCCACGGCGCCGCTTTGTGCAGCGGCGAGTCGAATCCCGGCGGAAGCTGCTGCACGTCGTCGATGATCAGGAAGATCTCGGGCCCGCTCCACCACGCCCGGGACAGCAGCTCCTCGGCCGACAACCCGGGCGGCGGCTCGCGGCGCGCCAGGGTGGCGGCCAGCTGGTCCATCATCGCGGCCACGCCGTCGAGGTTGTAGGCGAAGTTCTCCACGTAGTCGGTGCCCAGCACAGTCAGCAGCTGGCGGCGCGGGTCAACCAGCCACACCTGCGCCGACGGCTGCGATGTCGGCGGTGCGCTGCTGGCGCCCGGCGCATAGATCCGGCCGATCTCGGCCATGATCGTGGCCAGCGTCGTGGTGCGCCCACACTCGCGCCGGCCGGTCACCATCAGGTGCGCGTTGTCGTCGAAGTTGAGGTAGACCGGCTGCAGGTCCAATTCCGATATCGCCCAAGCGATTCCGCCGGCACCGACGCCTTGGCGCCGGTCGGCCGCCGCCAACGCGCGCAGCTGGTCCAGGCCAAACCACGCAGGCAGCCGCCGTACCGGGGGCGCGTGCCCGACCGCCACCTGACTGACGGCGGCCGCCACGCTCTCGGACTCGAACACGGACTTTTCGGTATTGCCCAGCGCCGGCCGGGCGACAAGCGTGTGCAGGCCGGACTGCGGGTCACTGTCCAGCCGAACGTAGTTCACCGCGACCATGCCGCGTCCCGGCTTGACCGGGACGTCCTTGGCGAACCGAGACCGCACCAGCTTTGCGTCTTCCACCGCCGCCAGCCGTAGCTCCACCCGGGAGCCGAATCCGCTGCGCACCGGGGGCCGCAGCTCCGACTCCCGGTCGGCCGTTACCACCACGTGCACGCCGAATGACGGTCCCTGATTGATGATCTGGTTCACCTGCTCGATCAGGATCTCGTTCTCTTCGGCCAGCGCCCGGTAGTTGTCGATCACCAGGAACACATCGCCGAACCCGTCGTCGGGCACCGCACCCGGCTCCCCGCCGAACTTGCGTCGCCGGAACATTTCCATCGAGGCGATTTCGTGCTCGAGGAAACTGCGCTTGCGGTTCCGGACCAAGGCCAGCAGCTCGGCGACGGTGCGGCGCACACCGTATGGGTCGGTAGGGCCGACCACCGCGCCGACGTGCGGCAGCCCCGCCACGGTCGTCAGGGCCGTGCTGCTGTAGGCCAGGCAATAGAACTGGACCTGCTCGGGGGTGTGGGTCATGGCGGCCGAGCAAATCAGCGTCTGCAGCGCAGTGGTCTTGCCCGCGCCGCCGGCACCCAGAATCAGCACATTGGCGCCGGCGCCCGACGTGTCGACCGTCCACGGCGGCTGGTCGTGCTTATAGGGCCGGTCGATGATCCCGATGGGGAACACCAGATTCCTCGCGGTGCCGTAGCTTTCCTGCCACGGTCGGCCCAGAAAGCGGTTCACCAGCTCGTCGATGGCTATCGGCTCGTCCAGCGGCGGGTGCCACAACCGGTAGGGCTTGAAGTCGATGCGGCGCAGCTGGTCGATGATCACCGTGCCGACCTTCGGCGTGCGGATGGCTTCTTCTTCCTCTTCCTCTTCCGGCGCGATCTCGACGTCCGGGAGCTCACGGTCGAGGAGCACCTCGCCGTTGCCGGCCTGGCCATCACCGTCGAAGTCCGTGCCACCGATGCTGACCTCGAGCGGCGTGAACGCGGTGGTGAAAAGTTGCGGCCGAATGTAATCGACGTTGTGCACCACCGGCGCCTGGCCGTCGTCATCAAGCGACACGCCGCGGCGGTAGTCGCGCCACAGGAACTCCGCCTGGAATCGGATGATCTCGTCGAGGCTCTTCCGGAAGTAACCGAGCCCGGCCTGCGCCGGCAGGTTCACCGCGTTGGGCACGCCGGCGGCCTGCGCTGCTCCCGCGGTCCGCGCTTTCAGCACCAACCGGTATCCCATGTTCTCCATGAGCTTTTCGGCGCGGCTCTCGATGGTCTGCGACGCCATCATCAGATGAATCCAGTAGGCGCGACCCTGCCGCCCGATCGAGTCGAGGACATCGACCGCGGTGGGCATGATCCGGAACCATTCGTAGAACTCGTCGATGACCACCACGAGCATCGGCAGTGGCGGCATGTCCTGCCCGCGCGCCCGCATCCGGGTGCGCATCTCGTTGTATTCCTTGGCGTCATCGACACCGGCGTTGTCGCAAACCGCTTTGCGCCGGGCGATTTCGCCCCACAGCGCGTCCAGGAAGCGCTCCATCAACGCCTGGTCTTCCTCCAGGTCGGTGATGATCCGCGATACGTGCGGCACCCCGGCGAACGGCTTGACCGCAGACCCACCCTTGAGGTCGGCCAACACGAACTGCAGCTCGTCGGGCGGATGACCGAGCATCAAAGACTCGATCACCGTACGCACTAGCGTGGACTTCCCGGAACCTGTGGTTCCCGACATCACGCCGTGCGGGCCGTCGCCACCCTCATCGAGCGACTTCATGTCCAAAAACAGCAGCTCGCCGTTGTCCGACCGGTTACCGAACGGCACCCGCAACCGCGACCGCCGCATCGGGTCGCCGCGGCCATCCCACAGCGCTTGGAAGTCGATCGACGCGGGATCTTCAATCCCGTAGTAAGACAGGATGTCTCGCGCGCCGATGTGCGTTACCCGCTGACCGATTTCCTCGTAGGCCTCCGCGAGCCGCCAGCGCGCCATGCGCTGCGCGAACTCCTCGGCTTCGGATTCGCTGATCTGGTCGGCCAACGCGAAGAACCACTTGTTGTCGTCGATCACCATCCAGGTGTCGCGGTCGCGGGGCAGTGTCTCGATGATCCCCTTGCTGTCGAATTGCAGCACCCGCTGGGGAGCGGCGGTCCACAGCGGTGAGCCGGTGAGGTCGAAGAACGTCACGCCGTCGACACCGTCGGTACTGATCACGTATTCCCACTGCGGATCTTCGATGTCGCAGATGATCACATGGTGCGGGGTCGGAGTCTCCACCGACGAACTGGCGTGCCGAGGTGTGAACGAGCCACGGCCGGCGAACAATTCGGCTTGGTCGGCGGCGAACTCGCGCACCGACGTGTAGACCATGCGCGCGTTGCCTGCGGCGTCACGACGGCGCTGGTCCCCGAAGTGCGGTAGCCACTTGACCCAATCCCATTGGGCCACATTCGAAGTGACCACAATCATCTGCACGTGGTCGGGACCGTGGGAGAACGCCAGCTGGCAGATCATGGCCCGCATCAGCGCCAGGGTCTGCTCGCGCTCCCCGACCAGCGAATACCATGGCTCGACCAGCAGGGACACCATCTTGGGCAGGTTGTAGACGACGCTTTGGTAGCGCCCGAACTCCTGCAGCGCTTTGCCGGTGACCGGCTCCAACTCGATGTCGGTCGGCATGTTCTGCGGCTCGCCCCAGGTCACCTCGGGCCGTGTCATGCCGACCCCGACCCGCACCACGCCGAAGTTGAGGTCTTTGCCGTCCGGCTGGCGCTCCCACATCCGCGACGACCCCACTGCGGCGGTCAGGGTGTCCGGCGCCGGGTGGAACCACCGGTAGTTGGCGTCCATGCTGTCGGCCGACTCCTGCGCGCTTTCGCGCAGCATGTCGAGCATCAACATGAACTGTGCGCGCATCGCGTCCAGCTTCGGCCGGCTCATCTGCTGCTGGCCGCCGCCGAAGCGACCGCCGAACATCATCATCGCGACGCCACCGATCATGAAGATCGGGAAGATCGAACCGGCGCCCAAGAACAGTCGTGAACCGTTGGCCACCGTCATACCGACCATGCCGGCGAGCAAGCCGACGACCAGGACGCCGACCACGATCAGCCACCACGGTTTGCCTTCGGGCGGAGGAACACTCAGCGGCGTCGGTAGAACGATGTTCTCCGGCTTGACCATCGGCGCACGTTCCGGCGTCGGCCGGGCAAAGCCACGTTTCACTTCGGTACCACCAACTCTGCAGGGTTCATATCCTTCGGAAGGGTGTCGTGGCGCACCAGCGCATCGGCCCGCGACAGCGTCGGGCCCGGCGCCAGTAACCGCAATGCCACCCAGGGGGCCGGACTCGGGTTCGAGGTCAATCCGAGGGCCGTCCGTGCATCACGGCTGTTGTCTACCCCGAACCGCACACCTGAATCCGAAAGCCACCACAACGACTCCGTCGTCGACGCTCCCGGATCGTTGCCGGTGACGGCGACGAAATTGGCATAGCCCGGGCCGAAGTAGACGCGGTCGGCTTCCCGCCCCGTGGTGTCCGCCTTGACCAGCGACACCACCTTGCCGGCCTCGGCCGGGGCCACCGGGATCGTCGGCCCCGAGATCACCCGGGTGCGGGCGCGCTCTTCACCGGCGGTCTTCTCCCACCACCAGCACGTTGCCGGATTTTCGCGCATGTCCACTACGTTCAGTGGGCCCTCCGGATAGGCGGACAGATCCAGCCCGGTGACCACCGGCATTTTCGCCAGGGCGGAGGGCGCGACCGTCGCCGGTCGCGCACCCGGGGTGGCGCCGGCGTTCTGCAGAATCTGCGCGACCACCGGCGTCACCGTCTGCACGCCGTCGGCCAACACCACCGAATACTGCTGCGGCCCACTGATCTGTGGCGTCACAAAGATTGTCCCGATCGGCCCGGGCGCGTTCGGGAAATTGGCCGGGCTGCCGATATCGGGCACTTTGGGCACCGTGAGCTCCGGTCCGACCGGCAGGGCGTCATACAGCGCACGGCTCATCGGCCGGGCCTGCGTGACTTGCTCGGGCGTTACGCCCAGCGGCAACAACACCGCGCGGTTTGTCGCATCGATGCGCGACCGGCGACCATCGCGGATCACCCAGGTGTCGTTGCCGTAGCGCAGCACCACCGCGTCGGAGCCGCTCAGCACCCGTCGGTGATTCGACAGGTCGGGGGTGCCGTCGATCACCGTTACGGTCACCGGGGACGGAGCGCCCACGCCCGACGTCGACGCGACCGCATCACAGACCAGCCACGACGAGGACTCCGGGCTGGTCGGCGCGAACGAAGACGGTGCGCCGGGTATGCCGACCAGCGGACCGTGTGGCTGCTCGGCGATCTGACTCGACCGCACCTTGTGCGGATTGTCCGCCCGACCGGTGATCAGCCGCGCCGACGCCAAATTGAGCGCGGGATATAAGGTGTCGCCCACCCGGACGTACAGCGCACCGGAATCACGGTCGGCAATGATCGGCGACTCGTTCATCTGGCCGGAGGGGTTGATGAACGACCACAGCAGCGCACCCAGACAAATCACCGCCGCGGCCGAGACCGAGGCGACGACGGCCAGGGTCTGGCGCCGTCCCGGTTCGATCTCCATACGGACCCGCCACCGGGTCAGCGCCTGCGCCGTCCGGCGCGCCAGGAATTGGTAACCGGTTACCTGGGTCCGGGTTGACAGTCCAAGTCCGTAGCCGGACCCGCGCTGCCCGCCCTCAGACGGCATGGTGAATCACACTCCGTCGGAAAGAAACGCCTGGATACTGCCGATTCCCCACATTCACACCGATCACCGTAAGACACCCCGACCTGCCTCGCCACGCGAGAAGTTGCCGCGCGAAATCGACCGAGCACGTCATTTGCCCCGGCGTGGTCTGCACGCCAGCGCCATTGCTTGCCATTAGCCCTGCTGAAACCGCCTGATTATCTACTCGCATGGTAGCGGTGTCGCGCACAGTCGGCCCGGGAAGAAACCGTGGATAGATTGGCGCCATGACTGCCTCGTTGGGCGAGCTCGCCGGCCGGTTCGGGATCGCCACCGAATACGAGGACTGGACGGGCCGCCGGGTGGTGGTCCCGGAAAGCACCGTCGTTGCCGTCCTCGCCGCGTTCGGCGTGCCCGCCCGCACCGAATCGGAGCGCGCGGCCGCGCTGGCCGCCCACGAGCGCCGATATTGGGCGCGCCCGCTGCCCGTAACGATCGTGGCGCGGGCCGGGACGGAGACGAAGTTCTGGGTCCATGTGACGGACGGACATCCTGCCGAAGTTTGGTTACGACTCGAAGACGGCACGGTGCACGGCGGGATTCGCCAAATTGACAATTTCACTGCGCCGTTCGACTTGGACGGTCGCCGGGTGGGCGAAGCGAGCTTCGTGCTGCCCGCCGACCTGCCGCTCGGCTATCACCGGGTGCACCTGCGGTCCGGCCAGGACGAGGCCAGCACCGCGCTGATCGTGACGCCGGACTGGCTGGGGTTGCCGGAGCGCGTCGGCGCTCGCCGGACATGGGGGCTGGCGGCTCAGTTGTACAGCGTGCGGTCCGAACGGTCCTGGGGAGTCGGCGACCTCACCGACCTCACCGACCTGGCGGTTTGGGCGGCGTCCGCGCACGGCGCCGGCTATCTGTTGGTCAACCCGTTGCATGCGGCCACGCCCGTCGAGCCGATGGAGCCGTCGCCGTACCTGCCGTCGTCGCGGCGCTTCGTCAACCCTCTCTACCTTCGCGTGGAGGCGATTGACGAGTTCGGCTATCTGCGCAAACGCGGCCGGGTCTGGCGGTTGCGAGACGACGTTCGCAAACACGCGGCGCGCATCGACACCATCGACCGCGACACCGCGTGGGCGGCCAAACGCAAGGCGCTGCGACTGGTGTACCGAGTGCCGCGCTCGGCGGGCCGCGAGCTGGCGTACGCGGCGTATCGCGCGCGGGAGGGTGCTGCGCTCGACGACTTCGCGGCCTGGTGCGCACTCGCCGAGAAGTACGGCGGTGATTGGCACCAGTGGCCGCGGGGCCTGCAGCATCCGGCCGGCGAGGAAGTCGCGGAGTTCGTCGCCAAGCATGCGGCGAGGGTGGATTTCCACCGCTGGCTGCAGTGGCAGCTCGACGAGCAACTCGGCGCCGCGCAGGCGCGGGCGGTCGCGGCCGGCATGGCGCTGGGCATCATGCATGACCTCGCCGTCGGCGTGCACCCCAACGGCGCCGACGCCTGGGCGCTGCAGGACACCTTGGCGCTCGGCGTCACGGCGGGCGCCCCGCCGGATGAGTTCAACCAGCTCGGCCAGGACTGGTCGCAGCCGCCCTGGCGGCCGGATCGGCTCGAAGAGCAGGAATACCAGCCGTTTCGAGTCCTGATCCGCAGTGTGCTGCGCCATGCCGGCGGCGTGCGCGTCGACCACATCATCGGGCTCTTCCGGCTGTGGTGGATCCCCTCCGGCGCGCCGCCGACCGACGGCACCTACGTCCGCTACGACCACGAGGCGATGATCGGGATTCTGGCGCTGGAAGCGCATCGCGCCGAAGCGGTCGTGGTGGGTGAAGATCTGGGCACGGTGCAACCCTGGGTGCGCGATTATCTGCGGGCTCGCGGGGTACTGGGCACCTCGATCCTGTGGTTCGAGCTCGACCGCGACAGCGACGGCGGCCCCACCCCACGTCCGTTGCCGGCCGAACGGTGGCGGGAGTACTGCTTGTCCTCGGTCACCACCCACGACCTGCCGCCAACCGCCGGATATCTGGCCGACGAGCACGTGCGCCTGCGGGATTCACTGGGGCTGTTGACTCGCCCGGTTGACACCGAACTCGCCGCCGCGCAGGCCGAGCGCGCCGCGTGGCTGGCCGAGCTGCGCCGGGCCGGGCTGCTGGGCAAGCACGCCGACCTCGAAGAGACCGTGGTGGCCTTGCACGAGTATCTGGGCCGCACACCGTCGCGGCTGCTGGGTCTGGCGCTGACCGATGCGGTCGGTGACCGGCGGACCCAGAATCAGCCCGGTACCACCGACGAATATCCCAACTGGCGGGTTCCGCTGTCGGGCCCGGACGGCCGGCCGATGCTTCTCGAGGAGGTTTTCACCGACCGGCGCGCGGCCCGGCTCGCCGAGACGCTCAGGGCGCACACCGCCGCCGAGCCCAGCTGTTAGCTTCGAGTGGCCATGAAGGTTCCAAAGTTCGGCGTGGTTGCGCCGGTCGGTGCCGGCGTGACCGCCGACCCGGTGTGGATGGCGGCCTTCGCGCAACACCTGGAAGCGTGTGGGTTCGAGTCGATCGTCATCGTCGAGCACACCGTGCTGGCGACCCGCTACGACAGTGTTTATCCCTATGACAGCTCCGGACGGGTGGATCTGGCGCCCGAGTGTCCGATCCCCGATCCCCTTGATGTGCTGGCGTTTTTGGCCGCTCACACGACACACCTCGGCCTGGCCACCGGCGTGCTGGTACTGCCCAACCACCACCCGGTCGTCCTTGCCAAACGAGCGGCGACCATCGATGCGCTGTCCGGCGGTCGGCTTCGGCTCTGTGTCGGCGTGGGTTGGCTGCGTGAGGAGATCGAAGCCTGCGGAACGGATTTCGAGAGCCGGGGACGACGGGCCGACGAGCAGTTGGCGGTGCTGCGCACGCTCTGGGACGATCAGCCGGGCGGGGTCAGTCACCACGGCGAGTTCTTTCATTTCGACAACATCGCGTGCTATCCGAAGCCCGTTGCCCGAGCACGTCTTCCGATACACATCGGTGGGCACAGCCCGGCGGCGGCGCGGCGAGCCGGACGCCTGGGCGACGGCTTTCAGCCGCTCGGAGTGGCTGGCGAGCAGCTGGCGTCGTTGCTGGGCCTGATGCGGGAGGCGGCTGCGGCCGCGGGCCGTGATCCGGCGGGCCTCGAGGTTTCGCTGGGGCATTCGGTCACCAAGGTCGACTCAGAGCGTGCCGGCAGGCTGGCCGACCAGGGCGCGGACCGGATCGTGCTGGCGATGCCGCCGATCACCGACATCGAAGAGGCCAAGGACACGTTGTCGGCGTGCGCACAGCGTCTGTCGTTGCCGACATGATGCTCACCGCAACGGACCGGGCCGCGCTCTCGGACTTGGTGCACCGGTACGGCGCCGGCGTCGACGACCGCCAATTCGACGCTGTGGCAAGACTTTTCACAGAGGACGCGGAGCTGCTAGTGCCCGAGCCACCGGCTACGCTGGAACCCGTCGCCCGGCACCGCGGCCAGGACGCCATCGCGGCGGCGGTCGGCACCGTCGCGGCCACCGCCCGCACCGAACACGCCATCGTGGGAGAGGTCTACGACGTCGGCGCGCGGCACGCGACAGCGCTCGGCCGCATCACCTGCATCGCGCATCACTGGATTGCGCGCGGCGACGAGATCACCGATGTGGTCTGGCATCTGCGGTACGACGACGAGTATGAGTGCACCGACGCCTGCTGGCGGATCAGTCGGCGGGCACTGACGATCAACGCGATCGAACACCGCCCGGCGCGCAGCCTGCGCCCCACCGATAGGGCATAACCGAAGCCGTTTTCACTTACACTGTCAGGCCAAGGAGCTGTTATGTTGCGACCACGCAGGTTCGACCACGAGTACGACCCGGGCCCAGTGCAAATCCAGGCCCGCAAAGTCCACTTCGACGTCTCGGACGTCCCGCTGCACTGGATCCCCGGACATCCGGTGGCGTCGAACTTCGCCAGCCTGCTCAACGTCGTGTTACCGGCGGTCGAACGTTGGTTCGTCGCCGTGTTCAACGAGGCACTGCCGCTGGTCAAGGACCCCAAGCTTGCCGACGACATGCGCGGGTTCATCGGCCAGGAGGCCACCCACGCCGATGTCCACGAGGGCATCCTGTACGACTTGATGGTCGCCCACGGCGTCGACCCGAAACCACTGCTGGATCAGATCGACCACATCTTCTCACGCACGCTGGCGCCGTCCACCTCGCCGGATCCGCGGCGCCGGCTCAACCATCTGTGCGACCGGCTGTGGCTCATCGCCGCGATCGAGCACTACACCGCGGTTCTCGGGGATTTCGCCCTCAACTCCCGGTGGGACGACTACGACGCCCATCCCATGATCGTCGACCTATTCCGCTGGCACGGCAGTGAAGAAGTCGAACACCGCAACGTAGCTCACGACGTCGCGGTCTATTTCCGCGACAGCTACCTGGATCGGATCCGAGCGATGGTAGTGGCGGTAACGCTGATCGGGGTCTTCTTCCAGCGCGGCACTTGGTACCTGACCAAGACCGACCCGGAACTCGACATGGGCTGGTGGAAAATGCAGTGGCTTCGCGCGCAGGACTCCAAGAAAGGATTGCTGCCCACTTATCGAAAATTGTTTGGCTCCAACACTTTTGCGTATTTCCTGCCCGGCTTCTCGCCCGAGAAGATGGGTTCGACGGCGCAGGCTGTCGCCTATTTGGCAAGTTCGCCCGCCGCCCGCGCGGCGCACTTGTGATGGAGGTATTCGACCGGTTACGGCAGGTGCCGCCGAGCGCGTTCGGTCGGTTGCGGCACGACGCGCTGATCGGCCTGGGGGACGCCGCGATCTCGGGGCTGCTGGCGCTGTCGGGATCGATCAGACGGATCAGCGCACCGGCTGCCCACGACGACCACATCGCGCTGACGGTGACAGATCGCCGTGTGGTCGCGTGCGATGAGGACGTCGTGGCGCTGACATTGGCGGCGGCCGACGGCGCCCAGTTGCCGCCTTGGCGACCTGGTGCACACCTCGACATTCAGCTGCCCAGCGGGCGACTCAGGCAATACTCACTGTGCGGTGATCCCGCCCGTCGCGACGTGTACCGGATCGCGGTGCGCCGCATCCCCGATGGCGGTGGCGGTTCGGCCGAGGTGCACGACGCGTTGGGCGTCGGCACCACCGTGACCACACACGGACCGCGCAACGCGTTTCCCCTGACCCTGCCCGGGTACGGATCACCCGCACAGCGCCTGCGCTTCATCGCCGGCGGAATCGGCATCACGCCGATCCTGCCGATGGTGAGCCACGCCGAACATTTCGGTGTCGACTGGTCGATGGTGTACGCGGGTCGCAGCCGCGACAGCCTGCCCTTCATCGACGAACTGGCCGTGTTCGGCGAGCGGGTCGAGGTCCGCACCGACGATGTCCACGGCCTGCCGACGCCGGCTGAGCTGCTCGGTGAATGTCCGGACGAAACAGCGGTGTATGCCTGCGGGCCGGCCCCGATGCTGACCGGGATCCGCGCAGAGCTGGCGGGCCGCGACAACGTCGAGCTGCACTTCGAGCGGTTCGCCGCACCGCCAGTGATCGACGGGGAGCCGTTTAACGTCGAGCTCGCCTCGACGGGCGCCACGGTGCGGGTGGGCGCCGACGAAACCCTGCTGTCGGCGCTGCAACACGCCGACGTCTGGCCGCCGTACTCATGCCGGCAAGGGTTCTGCGGCACCTGTCGCACCCGTGTCCTGTCGGGCCGTGTGGACCACCGCGACACGCTGCTCACCGACACCGAACGCGCCGACGGGATGATGCTGATCTGCATCTCGCGCGCCGCCAAGGGCGACAACCTCGTGCTCGATCTGTAGCCCGGCGCTGAAGGGAGCTGGGCGTTTCTCGATTCCGTAATTTCGAGTTATTACAAGCTATTTTGTAGAAAATTCGATTGGAACACCGATATCACTTCGGAAATTCGGATACAGATATCGCGCGCCCCGCTCGTCGGGTTGCCATGTGGCCCCTGAACAGGCGTTCTTATGAGCTACCTAACAGATACTTTTAGCCCTCCGGACGCCAATGGCCTGTTCGCGTGGAGTATGGTCGGCCGCGTGACGACCACCGACGCTAATGATGCTGACGGCCATGTTGATTCACCACAATCCCCACGATCAGGTACCGCGACGTTGGCGGTCGGTACACCGCTGACGTTCGACCCCGACTATCGCAGCGAAGTCCACCCCGCCGAGGAAGACAGCATCGATGTCGAAACCTACGGCGGCGGGTTCGACCTCACCCGGCGAGCCACCGCACCCAAGCTGCGGGTCGGCCGTGACAAGTGGTTCAACCTGCTGTGGCTGATCCCCATCGGATTCGCGGGTCTGGTCGCCGCGGTGGCGATCGGCAAAGGGCTCTACAACATGCCCGCGGTACAGGATTTCATTGAGCGCTACCCCGGCGTCGACGACCGCCACGTCCGCCCGGGCATGCCGGGCTGGCTGGGCTGGACCCACTTTTTCAACCTGTTCCTGATGATCTTCATCATCAGAAGCGGGATCCAGATCTTGTGCGACCACCCACGGCTCTACTTCAGCCGCAACGCCACCCCGGGCAAGGACGAGTGGTTGCGGGTGGGCCCGCCGGTCCCCGACGACGAGCTGTGGACGGCCAACGCCGACACCGTCGCGCTGCCTCCACAATTCGGGCTGCCCGGCTTCCGGCACTCCATCGGGCTGGCCCGCTGGTGGCACCTGGGCATGGATGTGCTGTGGTTGCTCAACGGGCTGATCTTCTACGTGCTGCTGTTCGCGACCGGTCAGTGGCGCCACATCGTGCCGACCAGCTGGGACGTGTTCCCCAACGCCGCGTCGGTGGCGATCCAATACCTGTCGGTGTCGCACTGGCCGGCCGACAACGGCTGGACCGCCTACAACGGTCTGCAGCTACTCGCGTACTTCACCACCGTCTTCATTGCCGCGCCGGCCGCGTTGATCACCGGTTTGGGCATGTCGCCGGCGCTATCACAGCGAGTGCACTGGCTGAGCACACGGCTGAGCATTCAGCACGCGCGCTCGCTGCACTTCTTGGTGCTGGTGTACTTCCTGTTCTTCATCGTCGTTCATGTCACGCTGGTGTTCGCGACCACCGCACTGCGGAACCTCAACCACATGTTCGCCGCCCGCGACGACGACAGCTGGATCGGCTTCGGGATCTTCACGGTGGCCATGGTGGTGTGCGCGGTGGCCTGGGTGTGGGCGACGCCATTCACGATCAAGCATCCGCGTGTGGTGCAGCGGGTGGGCTATGCGCTGGTCGGCCCGTTCCAGCGACTGCTGGAAAACCTCAACCCCAAGCCGGGCGCCTTCACCGAGAAAGACATTTCCCCGCACCACTGGCGCAACGGCCGCCTGCCGGAAACCGTCGAGTACAAGGAGTTGGAGGCCAACGACTTCAAAGACTGGCGGCTGCGGGTCTACGGGCTGGTCGAGCACCCGATGGAGTTCTCGCTCGACGACCTCAAGGCATTGCCCTACCACGAGCAGATCAGTCAGCACTTCTGCATCCAAGCCTGGTCGGGTGTCGCCAAATGGGGTGGCGTGCAGATGAAGACGATCATGGACATCGTCAAACCGCTGCCCGAGGCCAAGTGGGTGGTGTTCTACTCGATGGGCCTCGGCGCGACCGGCGGCATCTATTACAACGCCCATCCCATCGACCAGATGGGCTACCACATGACCATGCTGGCCTACAACATGAACGACCAGCCGCTCCCCTACATGCACGGCAAGCCGCTGCGGCTGCGTAACGAATTGCAGCACGGCTTCAAACTGGTCAAGTGGATCAAGGGAATTGAGTTCGTCGCCGACTACCGCGAGATCGGAAGCGGCTACGGCGGCTACAGCGAAGACCACAAGTACTTCGGGCGCCACCAGACGATCTGACGCGGCCGCCGTCGCCGCTTTCGGTCACGGACTGGCCAGCAAGGTGGCGAACTTTGCGGCCAGCCAAGGCTTGCGGCCGCCGGCCCGCAGCCTGCCGCGGAGGATCTGCGGCCATTGCGGCACGCGATCAAAACCGAGCAGCAGGAAGGTGACCGGGTCGGCGGTGATGACGCAGTCGGCCTTCTCGCCTGCCGTGGTGACGGTGCCGGCACCGTTGTCGATTGCGATCCGATAGCGTCCGCCGCCGCTCATCCGCAACTCGAAGCTGGCGCGCAGATTCTGGGTTCGCGACGGCCGCAAGTACTTTGGCGTGAGCGCCAGTACGGCGGGTATCACGAGCAGTGCGTCCTCGCGGCTGATAACCCATCGCCGGCCGGCCGCGCGCGCGATGTCCAGCCCGTGCACCAACTGCTCGCCGAGCAGCAGACACGTCATGACTGCCGGTTCGAGCACCAGGCTGTCGGCGGTCAGGATCGCGGAGTGCTCAGACGGGTCGAGCCCGGCGGCCACGGCCAGGTACTTCGCGGCCGTCTCCTCCAGCATGTCGGCCAGACGGCGCGGGTCACGTTCGCGGACCTCGTCGAGATGGCCGGCGTTCACCGCGGTTCGCAGCCGAGCAGGTGACCCGTCGGGCAGCTCGGTGACGGACGTGCTGCCGGCCACGTGCGCGGTCAGTGCCGCGGCGTATTCGCCCATATCGCCGACTACGTGGGCGGCCACCTCGCCGGCGGTCCAGGCCAACCCGGGCACCGGCGCCGCGGGATCGTCGACGCTGCGCCACAGCCGGGCCGTGCGTTCTACGGCGTGATTTAAGGCGGCCCTGGTACGGGCATCGGCGCGGCGGACCTCGTCGACCGGCCCTGCGGGCAGTACGGGGACAGTTGTCATCGGAAACGACCTCCATCGGGATGCGACCTGAGATAATGCTACTATTCCACATAATGTTGCTATGTCAATAGGCTGGTGCGGTCTTCGTGCAGGGAGCAAGAGCATGTCCGAATCGACACCACAGCCGTCGTCGCTGCGCGCCCAGCAGGTGGCTCAGACGCGCGACGCGCTGATCCGCGCTGGCCGGGAATTGTTCGGGCAGAACGGTTTTCGTCACACATCTGTGGAGGATCTGGCCCGCACCGCCCGGGTCACGACCGGCGCGTTGTACCACCACTTCCCCACCAAGACCGCACTTTTTGAGGCCGTTTTCGAGCACGCGCACACCGAGCTGATGAGCGCGTCGATGGAGGCCGCCCAAGATGCGTCCGACGAACTCGACGAGCTGGCCCGCGGCTTCGACGCGTTTTTGGACGCAATCCTGGAACCGGACCTGCAGCGCATCTTGATTCTCGACGGCCCCGCTGTGCTCGGCTTGGCCCGCTACACCGAATTGGACGAGCGCTATGCCTTCGCGGTGATCGTCGAAGCGCTGCGGGCCGCGACCGACGCCGGCACGCTGCGCGTCGATGATCCCGAAACCATCACCCGGCTGCTGCTGGGCGCGTTGACGCGCGGCGCCATGCTGATCGCGAATTCGGCGGATCCTGTCGCGACGCGACATGCCGTGGCGCAATCCATGCGCGCGTTGCTCAACGGCTTCACCCCAGCCTGAGCACTCACGCCACGACGCGGTCAGCGCAGCGCGGCAAGGTTGTTCACGGATTTACGGATGTCGGATTGCAGCACGCGGGCGACCAGCCGGCCGACCGGCCCGTTGAGCACCCCGCCCTTGAGCTCGGCGCTCAGATCGAACCTCGACCCCGAATCCTCGGCGGTGACCGTCAACTTCACTTTGATGCGGATCCCGCCGCGGCCACGGCCCTTTAGCTCCACCTCGTGCGGCTCGTCATAGCGGGTGACCGTCCAGTGGATGACGTTGCGGAATCCCCTCACCTTGATGCACGACGACACCGTGGTGCCCTGTTCGATGTGGGTCGGAACCTCGCTGCGCCAGCCGTGGAAAATCGTCATCCACTCCTGGAAGCGGTGCAGATCCGAAGCCAGCTTCCACGCCGATTCCGGCTCAAGGTCAGATGACGTCGAGACATCTACTCGTGCCATCTGGGGTCCATACCCGGTTGCGCCGACAGGGTAAACCGTCTAACTGCCCCACTCACCGAGTTGTTGGGCGACGTCGATGACTTGCGCCGCTTGTGATTGCGGGGAATCGATCTCCTCTGCGACGTAATGCGCGATGAACCGCCGGATTTCGCCGTCGACGCCGGCGATGATGCGCAACACCTCACCACGGATGGACTTCGACGAGACCTGGACGGTGATATCGGAAGACCGGGGCTTGGCGACTTCGACCACCACCAGCAGCGGCTTGGCGGCGCGGGCGACGGCACGCAACTCGATGTCACCGTCGACTAAGAACCGCTGCTTGTCCAGCCGGAGGTCCACCAACAGGTCGATCGCCAGCGGGATGTGGATCGTGAAGGTGATCAGGTCGTCGACGTGCCGCTTGACCTGGGCCTGTTGGATCTTGACTTTGGCGCTGACCTTCGCGATCTTGCCCGGTCCCTGAGCAATCGGCTCCATCTCGAACTCGCTGCCGGAGACCTGCGCGAAGGCTTGCGCAACGCGCTCTTCGGTCACGGCTTCCTCGAAGAACAGCCGCCCGAAATCTTCGTAGGTCATGTAGTCGAAGGTCTGCATAAGTTGATACCGTCTCACGTCCTGGTCTGCGTCGACCGCTGATCCGATCGTGTCGCCTCGATGGTGTCGCCGCTTCGCGCCGCGGGTAAACCACCGCTGTGAACAGGGAGCCAGCCCGATGAGGCTGCGCAGAAGTAGCGTCGGCGGCCCGGGATTTCGGCGGGTTCGGCGTGGCCGCGGATTCTCCTATATCGATGGACAGCGTGAGCCGGTCGACGACCCAGAAGTGCTGGCCCGCATCGAAGCACTGGTGATTCCTCCGGCCTGGAAGAACGTCTGGATTTGTCCGCACCCGAGCGGCCACATTCAGGCCGTGGGCACCGACGCCGCCGGACGCCGCCAGTATCTCTACCACGAAAAGTGGCAGACCGAGCGGGCCGAGGAGAAATACGACCGGACGTTGACGCTGGCGAAATGTCTGCCGGACTGGCGCGCCCGAATCATCGCCGACCTGCGCGGCCGTGGTCTGGGACGCGACCGCGTTCTCGCCGTGGCCCAGCACCTGATCGATCGAGGCTATTTCCGCGCCGGCGGAGAGGAATACGCACAAGAAAACGGCAGCTTCGGGCTGGCGACGCTGCTGCGCGACCATGTCCAAGTGCACCGGGACAGCGTGGCCTTCGACTATCCGGCTAAAAACGGTGTACGACAGGCGATTTCGCTGGATGATCCGTTAATCATCCGGGCGGTCCGGTCATTGCTGCGGGCCGAAACCAGGATCCCCCGTCTGTTGGTCTACCGAACCTCGGACGGCTGGCACGAGGTGCGCGCCGACGATCTCAACTCGCGGTTCCGTGAACTCGTCGGTGACGAATTCAGCGTCAAGGATTTACGGACGTGGCACGGCACAGTGCTGGCCGCGGAGGCCTTCGCGACCGCCTCCGAGCCCACGTCGAAAACCGCCCGCCGCCGCGAAGAGGCGGCGGTGATGCGGGCAGTGGCCGAGGAATTGGGAAACACACCCGCCGTAGCGCGCGGCTCGTATGTGGACCCGCGGGTTGTCACGGCATATGAGCAAGGGATCACGATTGCTCCCGCCCTGCGTCGAGTCAAGCGCGAGCGAACCGCGTTGGGACGCCAGCACTTGCTCGAGCGGGCGACCGCGCGGATCATCAAACGCGTTGACCGCGGTTGATAATTGAATCAGCAACTGCCGTCGGTCGCGCAGGCAATTTGCGAATAATCGTGATCTGCATTACGTTCGCGATTTCGGAAGCGAAACGATAAGAGCGATACGGCATCACAGGTCAGCTGAACATCTTTCGCCACCAGCAGTTTTAGCGCTGTCAGTGTAGTCCAGATCATGATTTGGCACCAAAAGTGATGGGCTTCACAAATTTTGATTGCCCCTGCTAGCTGTTGTTAGCGTCGCGCCCCATGTTTGTGTTAGCAACGCTGATGACCCTTATTCAGCAGGTTTCGGGCACCCCGTATGTCCGGGGTGGGGATTCGCCTGCCGGAACGGATTGTTCCGGTCTGGTTTCCTGGGTCGCTAATGCGGCCACCGACCGACCGGTTTTCGGCAGCAGGTTCAACACCGGCAACGAGGAAGCCGCACTGTTGGCGCGCGGGTTCCAGTACGGCACCGCGCCGGGCGCGTTGGTGATCGGCTGGAATAGCCACCACACCGCGGCGACGCTGCCCGACGGCACCCCGGTTTCCAGCGGTGAAGGCGGCGGCGTGCGAATCGGTGGCGGCGGCGCTTACCAGCCGCAGTTCACCCACCACATGTTCTTGCCGGTCGACCCCGCCGCGATGGAGGATGCCCCGCCGCCGGCGGAAGGCTTTGTTCTGGCCGATGCTGTCGCACCGGAACCACCCGCACCGGAACCGCCTGCCCCGGAAGCAGACCCGGCCCCGGCTGAGCCAGTGGACGCGGAAGCACCTGCACCGCAGGATGATCCGGCACCGGCCGACGAGCCGGCCGGCATGCAACCCGGCATGGAGGTATAGCCGCCCTCACTGCAGAAAGCGCTGGGTGTACGAGGTGAAGCGACTGGTCAGGTCGCGCATATCAAGTCCGAACAGTTCGGCCGACGTCGCGACCTGGCCGAGCCGGCCGCGGCGGTGACCTGCCAGATAGTCGGTCATCGCCGCACGCGCCTCGGGCGTAACCGACTCGTCGGCGAGGTCGTAGACGCGTTCGGCGACACCAAGCTCGTCGGCCATGAAATCGTCGAAGCGAATGTCAACCGAGCGCTCCGGTGAAATGAGATCGCGGTCGCGTACCAGCGCGGCCAGCATCGCGTCGAGCCGGTCGACCCACGACGCCGCGATTTCGTTGACCGGCACCGGTGAACGATGCATCCGTGCCGAGTAGGTGATCATTGCGACCATCGACAAAGCCACCGGTACGGGGTCGCGGTGGGTACACACCACGACCACACCGGGAAAGACCCGATCTAGCACGGGTAACTGCTCGAGGTGTTGGGGCGACTTGAGCAGCCAGCGACGCCCACCCCGCAGGAATTGCAGCGCTTTGAGCTGAAGGGCCAGGTACTCATAGGCCGGGGTCTGGTCGTGGGCCAAGTAATAGTCGCGCCACCGGGGTACGTGCGCGAGGGTTTCGAACAGCATCGACGAGAAGGCGTTGGCCAGCAGCTGGATTTCCTCGTGCACATGGTCGGTGGTCATTTCGTGCATCAGCCGAAAGTGCGGCATCACCGCGTTCATGAACTCGACGGCGGCGTCCATTCGGGTTCGGCGCGGATCGGGTTCGACACCGACCTCGGTTGGCAGCGGGAACGGCTCGACGCTTTCCCAGTACGGGAGCGTGCGGAAGGTGCCGGCAGCGGCGAGCAGATTGTGCAGGTGGGTGGTGCCGGTGCGGGGCAGGCCGGCGATCACCACCGGCGGGGCCAGCTCGATGTCCTCGATTTCGGGATGCCGCTTCAGCAGGTCGGTCAGCAGCAGCCGGTTCTTGAGCCATTGCAGTAATTGCGCGTGCATGTTGACGATGCCCGGCCCGTGCAGGTCGGGGATCTCATGCAGCGCCGCCAGGTACACATCGAGGCGCTCGCGATAGTCATCGGGCCCGAAATCATCGAGATCGGTCTCGGCGGTGGCCTTGGCGTGCAGCGCCTCGGCATCCAGGTCGCAATCCGGCGCCATCGCCGCCATTAGCTGGCGGATCTGCTCGATCTCCGGGGAGAAGCGGGGTTCGGCCAGGTCATCGAGGTGGACGAGGCTGGTGGTCGTGTCGGTCACGGCGACTTATGTTACTTTGAGTTCCGTAATGACGACGGAAATTGGCCGACCTCGCGACAAACGCATCGACAACGCGGTACTGCGTGCGACGGTCGAGCTGCTGGGCGAGACCGGCTATGCCGAGCTGTCGGTGGATGCGATCGCGCGACGGGCCGGCACCAGCAAGCCGGCCATCTACCGGCGGTGGCCCGGCAAGGCGCATCTGGTGCACGAGGCGGTGTTCCCGATCGACGAGGACACCACGCTGCCCGAGACCGGATCGTTGGCCGGTGACGTGCGGGAGATGGTGCGCCGCACCGCGGCCGTTCTGACCACCCCGGCCGCCCGGGCGGCGCTGCCCGGCCTGGTCGGCGAGATGGCCGCCGATTTGACCCTGCACTCGGCGCTGCTGGAACGCTTCGCCGGCATCCTGTCGCGCGGTCTGACCGAGCGCCTGCAGGACGCCGTTCGACGCGGGGAGGCACGCCCCGACGTGACCGCCGCCGAGGTGGTCGAGGCCGTCGCCGGCACCACATTCCTGGCGCTGCTCACCCGCGGCGACGCGCTCGACGACACCTGGGTGGACCGCACCTCGGCTTTCATCACGAGAGGAATCGCCGCATGAAACACGCGCCGGCGACGATGCAGAGCGCAGCGATGAGAAGGAGCGGCGCATGAAACACAACTCCACCGCCGCGTGGCATGAATTGCTGGACACGCTGGGCGACCTCGATCGGTCGTTTCTGGAGGGCGATCGTGCCGTCACCGACGAGCGCCACGTCGCCGACGGCTACCGGATGCTCGCCACCACCCTGGGCGTGGCGCTGGATACCTATCTGTTCGCTGATCCGAGCCGGCCGATGTTCGTCGACGTCAACACGCCGTTTCGGCGTGATCGTCGCTGGGGCGGCGACAACACCGACGCCTACTACAGCATCTGCCCGGTGGATCCCCAGCGCCGCTACCGCATCAGCGGCAACAAGGGTGACAGTGTGTACTTCTCGCTGACCGCCTACAACGAGCCTTCGCCCGGGGCCTGGTCGGATCGGATCGTGGCGATCGTACGCGACGACGATCTCGACATCGACGCGGCGGGCAACTTCTCCTTCGAGCTGGGGCCGACGCCGGACGCCGCGGTGCTGATGACCCGCGACTATCAGGCCGACCCGCTGACCGGCCGCCCGGTGACCTGGCGCATCGAGGCGCTCGACGAGCCCGACCCGATACGGCACGGCGATGCCGAGACCGCTGCGGCGTTGCGCGCCAGCGCCGCCTGGCTGCGCACCATGTTCGCGATCGTGCCGCTCGCCGTCGGGGTGCGCGTCGATGACAAGCATGCGCTTGGTCACGAAGTAGCCCATGTTGCAAACCAATTCGCGGAGCCTTATCAGGTGCCTGACGCAAACTTCGGCTGGTCGGCGCGCGACGCGTGTTACGCCTACGGCAGCTTCGTGCTGGCCGAGGATGAGGCGCTGGTGGTCACCCACCGTCCGCCCGCGTGCAGGTTCTGGAACCTGGTGGTGTGGAACCAGTTCATGGCCACCCACTGCGTGACCGACGCACGCAGTTCGATCAACGGGCACAGCGCCGCCCTCAACACCGACGGGACGGTGACCATCGTCATCTCCCGCGGCATGACCTCGCACCCGAATTCACTGACGACGTTGGACTATCCACGCGGAAATCTGGCGTTTCGTTGGTTTCTTGCCGATGCGGTGCCCGCCCGGCCGGAAGCGAAAGTGGTGAAGCTGTCCGACGCGCCGACGGCTGTGACACATGAGTGACAGCGCCATCGAGATCACCAATCTGATCTACACCTACGCCGAGCTCTTGGACAGCGGTGATTTGGACGGTGTAGCACGGCTTTTCGAGCACGGCCGCATCTGCGGCGTGGAGAACGGTCCGCCGGAAACGGTGTTCGCCGGCCCGACAAGGGTGCGGGAAATGTACGAGATGGCCACTCGTATCTACGAAGACGGCACCCCGAAGACCAAACACAACACCAGCAATGTGCAGCTGCACATCGATGAGGCGGCCGGGACCGCGCGCAGCACCTCGTACTACTGCGTCACGCAAGCCACCCCCGACTTGCCGTTGCAAGTGATTGTCACCGGGCGCTACAAGGACACCTTCCAGCGGCTGGACGGCACCTGGTGGTTCGACACCCGCATCATGTTCGTCGACCAGGTCGGCGACGTCAGCCAGCACCTTAAGTTCTGAACGCGTCTGCCAGCCGCTAGTGCAAGACGACCGGGTCGCCGGTATGAATAGTGCCCTCTACCAACACCTTCAGGTAAACCCCGGCGCACGGCAGCTTCGCCGGTCCCACCCGGTTCTCGGCAACCGGCGTGCGAAGCGCATGAGGGGCGCGCGGCAACGAGCCATGCTCGAGCGTGGGTAACGCGCACCGAGACGTGGGCTTCAAAACGCGTAGGCGGGTCTCACCGACGCTCACGTCCCTATCCACCCACTCGTTTTCGGCGTAGGGCGGGTAGTCAGGCGGGGTGGCGATCACCAGGTTGGGCCGGTAGCGCAGTGCCTCGGTGCCGATGTGCTGCACGGTGGCCGTCGTAATCGCATGCAGCGGAGCGAGATCGGTGAACGAGTCGCCGGGCGTGGCCTGGGCGATCTCGAGGATCTGACCCGCAATGTCTGCGTCCTCGCCAAGCTCCAGCACCTTCTCGGGGTCGGGGCGTTCCAGACTGGCGCCCTGCGGCCGCTTGCTGACCAAGGTGACCGGCCGTCCCACCAATTCGGAAAGCAGATCGTCGATGCCCGGATCGTCGGCGGCCACACTCGCTCCGTCGGGCAGCCGGATGCACACGCCGTCGCCGTCGCCGCTGCTGGCGGTGAACTGCAGAAGCCTGCGCCACAACCGGGGCTGCTTAGCGCTGGCCACTCGGTTGGTCTCCGCGTCGACGAGAGCCAGCCGCCGGTCCCCCGCCGCGCCGCGTTCGTCGACAAACATGGACGTCAAGACCTCGCCGAGCATCGACTTGACCGGATAGCGGCGCAAACTGTCGACCCGCATCTGGCCTGTCACGGTTGTCAGTATGCGCTCAGCGCCGCGCCAGCAGCCAGGCCGCGCCGCCGCCTTCCCCTGCTGTGATCACATCGAGCTGCCCGAAAGCCGCGGTCAACTCGCCGGCGGCGGCTCGAAACGGCCCCGGGGCCGCCGCCCCGACTTCGCTCAGCGCGGTGATCGCCAATAGGCCGCCGGGCGCCAGGCGCCGGATGATCGCCGCATCGAGACGGCGGTCCCGGAATCGGTTGCACACGATTACCTGCACCGCCGGGCCGGGCGGTAAGCCGTGGTCGAGGTCGACCACCTCAAACCGGCACCGGTCGTCGACGCCGCAGGCCCGGGCCAGATCCCGCGCCTGGTCGATCGCCACCGCGGAGACGTCGAGTCCCCACACCGCCATTCCCCGACGGGCCAGCCAGACCGCTGTCAACCCTTGCCCGCACGCCAGATCAAGCGCCTGCCCCGTCGTCGGGAACATGTCGGCGAAGCCGGTGAATGCCTCGGGTGGGCCTATTGCGTCGCCTGCCGGCGGTCCGCTGGCCGTGTACTTCGCGTCCCAGCGGGCGCGGTCCCGGTCGGTCAGAATGCCTCCGGATCCTGCTGGATTTCGACCGGCACCGGATGGCGATACAGTCGCGACGCGTTCTCCCACGTGATCTGACGAATCACGTCCGCCGGCAGATCTCCGATCTGTTCATGGATGGTTTGTTGGGTGTGCGGCCAGGTGGAGTCACAATGCGGATAGTCGGCTTCCAGCATGATGTTTTCCGTGCCGATTCGGTCATGCTGTACGAACGACGATTGGTCTTCCACTGCGCAGAACCAGAAGTTACGTGTGAAAACCTCTGCGGGAGTAAGACTTTCACCCAGTTCCTGCCAGGTGCCATACATCTCGTGGTAGCTGAGCATGTGGTCGAGCCGGTCCAGTAGCCCTGCCACCCAGCCGATCCCGCCTTCGGACAGGCAGATCTTCAGTTCGGGAAACCTGCTGGGCAGACCGGAGTACAGCCAGTCGACCGCCGCGTAGATGGCGTAGGCGAAAAACAGCACACCCGGCACGTCCGGCGGCGCGTCCTCGGTGGTGGACGGCGACGAACCCGACGAACCGATATGCAGGTTCACCACGGTGCCGGTCTCGGCGCACGCCGCCATCATCGGATCCCAGTGACCGGAGTGAATGCTCGGAAGCCCCAGCGCCGCCGGGTTTTCGCTGAATGTGATAGCGCGGAATCCGCGATCGGCGTTGTCGTAGATCATTTTCGCGCCGAGTTCGGGATCCAGCAGCCAGGGCAGTTGACACGGGATGATCCGGTCCGGATAGGACCCCGCCCATACCTCGAGATGCCAGTCGTTCCAGGCCCGGACCGATGCCAATGCCAGGTCGCGATCAGAGGTCAGCTGTTGGAGCCGTTGGCCGGCGAACCCGGGCAGGAATGACGGGAAGTTCAGCGACGCGTAGACACCGTTGAGGTCCATATCCTTGATGCGGGCATGGATGTCCCAGGCGCCCCTGCGCATTTCGTCGAAGCGAACCGGCTCGAAACCATACTCGGAAACCGGCCGGCCGACCACGGCGTTGAACCCGACATTGGGAAGTTCCTGCCCGTCATAAATCCAGGTCTGTCGACCGTCGTCGGCGTCGACGACCTTGGGTGCGCGGTCGGCGAACTTGCGCGGGAGGCGTCCGGTGAAGGTGTCCGGCGGTTCGACGATGTGGTCGTCGACGGAAATCAGCGTGTAGCGCCTCTTCGCCCGCGGCGGGTCGGGCAGAAAGGTGACCGACCGCTCGGCACCGGTTTTGGCGGTGGTGAAGTTCAGGTTGCTGGCCAGCTCGTCGATCGATTTCACTTGTGTCACCTGAGCACGTCGGGATCGGCTTTGATGGTCATCCGCGCTGCCCCAGCCCAATACACGTCGGCGGCTCGCTCGAGAAGCGACGCCTGCATGCCCGCCATGTCCGACCAGTTCATCTTCGTCGGCTCTTGACCGGTCAGCATGACGTCGTAAGCGAGTTTGCAGACCCGTTCGATCGATGCCGCTCGATAAACAGCCTGCGCGAGGGTGCGACCGGTCGCGATGACGCCGTGGTTGGCCAAGATGGTCAAGTTCGCTTCACCGATTTGCGCCGCGAGATCCGCTGCGCGGCCGGCGCTGTCGATTTCCCCGTCGTACGTGTCGACCAGGCACAAATCGTCGAGGAACAGCGAACCGGTCTGGTGGACCAGTTCGGGCAGCCTGCCCAACGCGGCAAGCACGCACGCATGGTAGGGGTGATTGTGGATGACCACGCGGGCGTCGTCGCGGACGCGGTGCAGTTCGGTGTGGATGTGAATCGCCGGGGTCACGTCCCACCGGCCGCGGACTACCCGCGCTTCGCTGTCCACCACGCAGATGTCCGAGGCGGTGAGTTCTTGCCACCACAGTCCCCACGGATTGACCAGCATGTCCGTCTGGCCGTCGAGCTGCCAGGTGATGTGGCCGGCCATGTTCTCGGCGAACCCGATGGCGGCAAGGTGGCGGAAGGCTATTGCCAGCGCCTGTTCGTTGGTGAGCTCGACTCCGATCGGCGGAACCACCGAGGGAGCCCAGACTTCCAGTCCGCCGGGCCGCGCGTTAGGAGCGTTCATGGTTGCCCTCCATCCTGACTCGAATATCGTCGCGGAGCGCGCCTTTGGCAATCTTTCCTCCCGAGGATCGGGGTAGTTCGTCGACCACGATGAGCCGTTCGGGCAGCAGTTCCTTGGAAACTCCCAGCGACAGTAGATGCGTGATCAGGCCGGGAAGGTCGATGGTGTGCGAATCCACGAGTTCGGCGTATAGGCAGACCTTTTCACCGAACACCGGGTCGGGCATGGCGACTGCGGCGGCCACGGCGATCGCCGGATGCGTCATCACGGCGTCTTCGACCTGGGCGGCGCTGATGTTCTTGCCGCCGCGCAGGATGAAGTCGGAGGTTCTGCCGGTGACGCTGAGGTAGCCATCCGAATCGATGGCGCAGATGTCGCCCATGCGCATCCACCCGTCGGGGGTGAACAGCTTGTCGTGGTCGGTGCCGTCGAGGTAGCCGAGGCTGGTGGCCGGACCGCGGCAGGCCGGCTGGCCCCGCCCGCTCGCGGTGACGTCGCGATCTCCGTCGAAGAGCCGGACCGACATCTCCGGCACGATTTTGCCGCCGGTGCGCAGTCGGTGGTGCAGCGAATCTTCGAGCGTCGTCCCACTGAGCAGTCCGGTTTCGTTCGAGCCGTAGAACTGCAGAACCTTGGCGCCGGTGAGTTCCTCGAACTCGGCAGCCGGGCGATATGGCAACGCTTCCCCGCCGGTAAACACCACCCGCAGCGAGCTCAGGTCATAGTCGCGGCGTGCCGGGTCAGCCATCAGCATCGTCAATTGCGTGCTGACACAACATAATATGGTGACTTTGTGCTGGGCGATCGCTTCACAGCAGGCTCTGGTGGTGAATCGGTCCAGGATCACCGCGGTGGAGCCGAGGTAGATCGGAGTGGTGTGGCTGGTCCAGATCCCGAACCCGAACGGCGTCGGGATCGCCGGCAAGAAGACGTCCTCGGTGGTCAGCCGGCCGTTGGCGACGGCTTTTTGATGGAAGTAGTGCCATCGGTTCTGGGTGTGTACGACGCACTTGGGCAGCCCGGTGGTTCCCGAGGTGGAGTTGAGAAGGAACACATCGTCGGGCCCGAGGCCGGCGTCGGCTGGCAGCGCCGCAGGTGCCGCATCGACGTTCAAGCGCACTCCGGCGTCGTCGTGGGTCATGACCACGGATTCGGCGGCGACGCTTGCCGCGGATCCGCTGCGCTGGTGATCGCTGATCAGGAGCTTGGGTTGCGTGCCGCCCAGGATCGCGCCGACCTCCCGGGTGCCGGCGCGAGCGCCGATGCCGACGGCGACCGCTCCGCAGCGTTCTATCGCGACGAGAAGCACGTGGATGGCGGCGGCGTCGCCGTGCCACACCGCCACTCGGTCGCCGCGCGCTATCCCGATTCCAGTTAGCTGTTCAGCAAGTTTGGTTGCCGCGCAGTCGAATTCAGCCCAGGTCAATGACCTGTCGGGATGGTCGATGTATGCGACGCGGGTCGGTGTGTGTTGGGCGTTGTGGCGTACCACGTCGGAAAGCGTCGTATCGGACCACCAGCCGGCGGCGTAGTAGCGGGCGGACTCCTCGGCGGTGAACGCCGGCGAGTTCACGGTATGCCGCTGCGGCACTCACCCACCGCCTTGAACCATCGCCGCGGGCTGCAACGAAGCCACGCCCCGATCCGGGCGCAGGTCCAGCCGCCGCAACAGCTGCGCGTTGAGCGCGACGACGATGGTCGACAGCGACATCAGGATCGCGCCCACCGACATCGGCATCACGAAACCCACCGGGGCCAGCACACCGGCCGCCAGCGGAACCGCGAGAAGGTTGTAGCCGGCTGCCCACCACAGGTTCTGGCTCATCTTGCGGTACGCCGCCTTGGACAGTTCGATGACCGAGAGCACCGAACGCGGATCCGAACTGGCCAGGATGACACCCGCGGAAGCGATCGCGACATCGGTGCCGGCGCCGATCGCGATGCCGACGTCGGCTTGGGCCAGCGCGGGCGCGTCATTGACACCGTCGCCAACCATGGCCACCTTGAAGCCCTCGCGCTGCAACTCGACGACCTTGGCGGCCTTGTCCTCGGGGCGCACCCCGGCGAAGACGCGGTCGATGCCCAGTTCATCGGCGACCGCGTGCGCTACCCCTTCGGCGTCGCCGGTGACCATCGCAACCCGGACACCGAGCCGGTGCAGGGCATTGACGGCCTGCGCGGACTCCTCCCGCACCGCATCGGCGAGCTTCAGCGCCCCGATGACCGCGCCGTTGGCCACCACGTGCAAGATGATCGCACCCTCGTCGCGCCACGGCTGCACCTGCGGCAACTCGTCGAGGTTCTGTTCGGCCAGCATGTACGGGCCGCCGACGTGCACGGCGCGGCCATTGACGGTGGCGGTCACGCCGACGGCCGGCCGGGACGCAAAGCCGCTCGCGTTGGGCACCGACAACTCGCGCCGCCGGGCGGCGTCCACGATTGCGCGGGCCAGCGGATGCTCGCTGTCGGACTCGACGGCTGCCGCCACGGCCAGCACTTCGTCTGCTGAACCGGCTGGTGCGATGACATCGGTGACGGTCGGCTCGCCTCTGGTCAGGGTGCCGGTCTTGTCGAACAGCACCACATTGACGGTGCGCATGCTTTCCAGCGCCAGCCGGTCCTTGACCAGCACGCCGCCGCGGGCGGCCCGTTCGGTGGCGATGGAAACCACCAGCGGGATGGCCAGCCCGAGCGCGTGCGGGCAAGCGATCACCAGCACGGTGATCACCCGGGTCACCGCCTGGTCCGGGTGACCGAGGATGCCCCACACGACGGCCGTGACGGCGGCCGAGCCCAGCGCGAACCAGAACAACCAGCCGGCGGCGATGTCGGCGAGCCGCTGCGCCCGTGACGACGAGCTCTGCGCTTCGGCGACCAGTCGCTGGATCCCCGCCAACGTCGTCTGGTCGCCGACGGCGCTGATTTCGATCCGCAATCCGGAGTCCGTGGCAACGGTGCCGGCGACCACGTTGTCACCGGCTGAGCGACGCACCGGGCGCGATTCACCCGTGACCATGGACTCATCGAGTTCGGCGACGCCCTCGACCACGATGCCATCTGCCGGGACGGTGCCACCCGGACGCACAATCACCAGATCACCCACCCGCAGTTCGCCGGGCGCGACGGTGACCACGGTGTCACCCTCGATGCGCTCGGCTTCGTCGGGCAACAGCGCCGCCAGCGAGTCCAGCGCTGACGTGGTTTGCGCCAGCGACCGCATCTCCAGCCAATGCCCGAGCAGCATGATGACGATCAACAGCGCCAGCTCCCACCAGAACTCCAGCTGCTGGCTCAGCACGCCGAGGCTCGCGCCCCACGACGCCACGAACGCCACAGTGATCGCCAAGCCGATCAATAGCATCATTCCTGGTGCGCGGGAACGGATCTCGCTGATCGCTCCCGTCAAAAACGGCGCGCCGCCCCAGAAGTAGATGATGGTGCCGAGGACGGGCGACGCCCAAGCCACGCCCGGAAACGCCGGAATCGTGTAGCCGATGATCATCGCGAACATCCCTGACAGCGCAACGGTCGGGATCGCGAGTATCAGCATCACCCAGAACAGCCGTCGAAACTGCGCGACATGGTCTCCGTGGTCGTGACCGGCATGGTCGGCGTGTGCGTGGCCGTCCGCTTCCATTAGCGCGGCGTGACCGTTGTCATGGTGAGCAGTCATACAGCCATGTACCCACAGGGGGTATTTATTTGCAAGTGGTATGGGCGCCTCTCCGGAATTGCTCGGCTCAACTCGGCTGACGGAGCGGCAGGCCGGCAGCGCGGTAGATCTCGTCGATCACGGTCATGTTCTCGACTGCGTCTTCGGGCGTCGTCGGCACCGGCTCGCCGCGTAGCACTGCGGCAACAAACGCGTCGAGCTGGTAAGCGTAGGAGGGGCGCCGCGAAAAGCGTTCCACCCGTTTGCCGTTCGGTGATCGGATCCAGAGCCGATGGATGTATTGCGGCGTCACCGGGTTGAACAGCCGCATTTCGCCGCGGCTGCCAATCACTTTGGCGCTGATTTGCAGCAGGCGCGACGACCACATCGAACAGCGGATCCGGCCGATATGCCCTTCCGCGAAGCGCAATTCGGCAGTCATGGCCCGGTCGACTCGCGGGTCGCGCAATTTCGCTTGTGCAGAAACGACTTCGGGGGTCGAGCCGCCGAAGGTGCGGACCATGTGGACTGGATAACATCCCGCGTCCATGGTCGCGCCGCCGGCAAGCGAGTAGTCGTAACGGATGTCGGAGAACTTGGGCAGCGGGAAACACAGGGCGGCTTCTACCCGCTCCAGTGCGCCGAGCTCCCCCGAAGCGATGATCTGCTCGGCGCGCAGCGTGAGTGGATGGTAGCGGTAATGGAAGGCTTCCATCACGACTCGCCCCGACGTAGCGGCTAATTGGGCGATTTTGCGGGCCTCGGCGGCGTTGGCGGTGAACGGCTTTTCGCACAGCACATGCTTGCCGGCGGCCAGCGCGGCTCGAGTCCACTTGCCGTGCAACCCGTTCGGCAACGGGATGTAGACCGCGTCGATGTCTGGGTCGGCGATCAGCGCCTGATAGCTTCCGTGCGCCCGAGCGATGTTGTGCTTTTCCGCAAATGCCTGAGCGCGCGACAAGTCGCGAGCGGCGATGGCCGCGACCACGACATCGGGGTTGTTGGCGGCCGGCCGGATCAGCGCAAGCGGCGCGATGCGCGCGGCACCCAGTACCCCGATTCGCAGCGGAGCGTCATGTTCGGACACGGAGCAGACGCTAACACTCGGCGCTGACCTGCACGGACGGTGCCGCGCCCATGCAGCGATGTTTGAGGTCGCCGCCGCACGGTTATGCCGCACAGGTGCGGTTTAACCCCAACCCTGGGGACCGCATCAGCCGCTCAAAGCGAAGAAGGAGCTCATCGTGAAATTCGCGACTACCAGCGTAAAGACGGGGATTGGTGCCGCGGCAATAGCCGCTGCGAGCATCTTCACCGCAGTACCGGCAATAGCTGCACCGCCACCCAACATTCAGGGATTCGGCACCAGCCAACAGCTGGTCGACGGGTCACTGGTGACCACGTACACAGTGAGCAACCTGCAGCCCAGCAACATAGCGATTCCCGGCTACACCCCCGAGGGCACGCTCTACCAGGCAGACATCACTGCCCGGTCGGAGAGCGGCCTGGTTACCCCGATGGTGAAGAACTTCACCGCTCGGGGGCCCAACGGCCAGACCTACGAAATGATCGACGACGTAGCCGTCCCCAACGGCCTCAACCCGGCGCCGATTCCGCAAGGCAACGAATCGACGGGCAAGCTGTACTTCGACGTCACGGGCGCACCGCCCAATGGCGTCGTCTACAACGACGGACTGCAAGACATTCTGATCTGGACGTCGAACGTGCCGCAGGTTGCCGGACCTGGCGTCCCGCCGAACTCCGTTTCGGGTGGACCGGCAAGCCCGGGCACGGGCGCACCGGCCAACTCCGTTCCGGGCATGCCTGCGAGCCCAAGCCCGGCGCCCGGCGCGCTTCCTGGGCCGGCCACAAGCTAACCCCTATGCGAACCTCCCCCGCCACGCCCTCGTGGCGCGGGAGGTTTGCGGGGCGCTTGAACCAAATCGCCCCAACGCACGTCTTTAATGTTGTTCGGACCGTCCACGCCTCCCGAGGGCGGTCCGAACACACGTATGGGGACGGGCTCTCCCGCTTCGCCGGCGACAAGGTTGCAGGTGTACGCACTCAAGGTTGGGCGTGCTCGTTAGTCCGCCCACTGCGCGGTGAATGCCGCGACCGAGTGCGCGACTTGGTCGAGTGCGGCGTCGGGATCGGGCAAGGCGGTCGCAAGGCCGTCGACAGCCCGGCTCGCCCGGGGCCGCCACTTTTCGACCCAGCCGTCGATGACCGCTCGGTTGGCGGGGTTGGCGCTGCGCGCGTAGCGGGCTAGTGCGGCGCTCCAGGCCTGGTTGCGGGTGGTGTCGACGCGCGATTCCTGCAGCAGCGCGGCGGTCAGGCCATCGCCGTTGTCGGACGCCAGCTCAGCGAAAGCCTCCTTGAACAACGCGTCGAGCGCCGGTTTGACCACCAGGTTCAGCGCGGTAAAGGCCTCACCCCAGTCGTAGGCCAGCAGCAAGCGTTCCAACGTTTCGCGGGCAGGCTGCCAGACCTCGTCGGTCTCCCAAATCCGCTGTGTCGCTTCGCTATTGGCCAACTGTGTGCCGTGAGTGAGCGACAGCGACTTGGCGCGGTAGGCGATCCACTGCAGCGCCCGCAGTTCGTCGGCGGCCTGGAAGAACGCCGCGTTGGTGATGTAGGCGCTGGGGGCTAGCTGCCCGACATAGAGGCTGGTGATCTGCAGGACGTGGAACAGGTAGCGGGCAGGCACATAGATGCGGGTGAGGGTCTCGATCCAGGCAGGGTCGAGCTTGTGGTCGTCATCGAGCGCCTCGTAGTGATCGACCACGCCCTCGGCGTACACCTCGCGGTCGTGTTGCAGCGCGATGTAGCGGCGGTAGTTCAGTGCGGCCGGGTCGCGGAAGCCTTCCCAGTTGTCGGCCTGCAGCGGTGAGCCTTCGCGGTGTTTGAGGTACCAGCGGTTGATGGCGCTGTCGGGGTCGAGGTCGAACGGGGCGGGCCGACGGTTGAAGTGGTAGTGGAATTGGCCGGTGACAACCTCGTACTCGGTGGGTTTGCGCCGGGTGTCCGCGGCGATGCTCCAGGTCTTAAGGCGCCGGCTCGTTGCGGTGGTCATGTGCTAGTCCTCTCGGTCCAAATACCAGTGCAGTTCGTCGTCGCCGACGTAGCGGATCCGTCCGGCGAACGCCACCAGCGCCGGTTCCAGGGTGGCGAGCGGGAATTCCTGTCCCGCAGCGGCTTCCAGGCTCGCGCGGGTGACCCGCAAGAAGCGCGGTGCGTGAATGCGCACATACCCGGCGTGGTCATCGATGGTGATGTCGGCGTCGGGGTTGTCGGTGTAAATGGCGTCGGTGAGCGCGGAGACGATGTCGGGGTCGAAACCGCGTACGACGGGGCCGACGAGTTTGTCCTGTTCGGTGGCTGCGGTCATGAGTGGTCTCCTTCGGACAGCGATACGGTGATTCGGTCGCCGTCAAGGCGTACCGGGTGGCTGTGCAGCCGGCAGTTGGCGGGATTCACCCCGGCACCGGTTGTGAGGTCGAACTCCCAGCTGTGCGCGCCGCACGTCAGGACGTCGTCCTCGACGTCACCGTCGACGAGCGGGAAACCGGCGTGCGGGCACAGCCCGTCATAGGCGCGGATTTCTCCGCTGCGCAGGTGCACCAGCAGGATCGGACGATCGCCGACGTGGCACTCGGCTATCTCGCCCTCCCAAAGGTCGTCGAGGGTGGCCACGGGGGTCCAGGTCATCGCGCTAGTCATAGAACGCCTCGACGTGATCCAGTGGACCGACACCGGATGCCGCGATTCCCGCGTGCGGATCGAGCACGTTGCCGTTGTGGCGCAACCGGATCGGCGCGTCACGGTGGGCCACACGGTGGCCGACGACATGATGGGCGATGGCTGCGGTGACCGTTTCGACACTGTCAGCGTCGTCGACGGGGATGAGCAGTTCGAGTACGTCGCCTTCAAAGAGGGCGGTCAACGGGAGCAGTGCCATGATCGTCAGCCCTTCGATCCGTTGGTGGAGCCGTGTTGCGCCCACGCATAGTCGTCGGCGTCTTGGCCCTGCTCGTCGGCCGAGAGACCGAAGTACTGCAGGACGGTCCCCAGATCAGGAGGGCTGATCTCGCCGGAGAGCACCCGGTCGATCAGGGACTGATGGCCGGCGAAGCGGTCGGGCCGCTGGGTGAAGATCCACTTGCATGGCTCGGAGCAGAACACGTATCTGCGGCCGTTGTGGACATGCGTCGGCGGGGTGGGGTCGGTGTGGGCGCCGACGATGACGCTGGCGGCGCGCACGACCGGCAGCTGACACAGGTTGCAGGTGATCGGCAGGGTCTCGGGCAAGGTGGCTGCGATATCCCCCTTGCGGATGTTGTCGGTGATGACGTCCCAGTGCTTGCCGAAGTCGCGGTTCCAGCCGGGGTATTTCTCTTCCAGCCACAGCCGCTCCGCGTCGGAGACGCCCGCATCGGGGTTCCACCACACCGTGGGCCGGTAGTACCAGACACCGAGGTGGATGGCGTGGTGATACCAGGTCAGCTCGTTGATGAATTCATCCCAGTACCAAGGGAAATCGAGTCCGTAGTCGCGGAACTGGTCGGTGAACTGCTTGACCACCCAATCCTCGATGAATTCCTTGAAGCTCATCCGCCGGCTTTCCAGCGGGGTGTAGTAGTCCATCGACAGCCCGGTCAGCAGCGCGAAAATGCGCCACGAGCGCCAGAACATGTGGTCGATGAGGAACTGTCCCCATTCGGCCTCGCCGTTGTCGGTGAGCACTTTGATAGTGGGCTCGCCTTGCTGGGCGTGGCGGGCTTCGTCGGTTTGGATCGAGCTGATCAGTGCACCGAATTCCAGGTCTCCGACGTCGATGGCGTCCGCGGCCATACCGAGGAACTGCAGGTTGGTGAACCCGGTCTCCAGGGTGAACGTCAACTGCAACGCGATCGACAACGCGTCGTTGGCGACGAACATGTCGTCGAACAGATAACGCACCGCGAGCACGATCCAGTTGTTGGTGTGAAAAGCCTTGAGCGCCCAATCGCCTCGCGGTTCCTTGTCGAGCAGGCCGTAGGGGAAGAACGCCTGGATCTGACCGTGGCGGACCTCGTCGAGGGTGCCGAAGGTGGCCGTGTTGCGCCAGGCCGCCGCACGGCCGAACCGCCCCATCCGGGCCTCCCCGATGGATGCCAGGTACTCCGGCATCGTGATCGCGCCGTAGTGCGCGACGATCACCGACTTCCAGCCCGGGTCGAGTTGCTCGAACAGCTTCGAGCGCCCAATGGTGTTTTTCAGCGAGTAGGTGGTGGTGTCCTTGGTGACCTGGTTGTGTACGTACTCGCGGTAACCGATCTTGTAGGGCTCGTCCCATTTGAGCCACGCGTCGGCCGGGACGCGGTGCGTGCCCGAGAGCTCCTCAGGAAACACTTCCTCCTCGGTCACGTAGCGAAACGTCCAGTTGGTGTCGCGGGCCAGGTCATACCAGTCACTGCGGGAAAGTTTCGGCATGGTGTCGTCCTTGGTTCAGGTCATAGGGCTACGCTGAGCCGCGTGAGCTGCGTTGATGACGCGAGCGGAATCCATCATGCGACATATTCCAAGGACTCCTAAGGGTTAGGATCACGCTGATTTACACCGTCATCCCCGGAGCGCACCGTCGCTACCATCCGAGACGGATGCCGCCGGGGCAGCAAACACACAGAAAAGAGGTCTCAGTGACGGTTGTTGACCGGGTCCTCGGACTGGGCTTCATCGTTGATGACCCCACCGGCGAGCTGAACGAGGTTGTGCTCTGAAACCCCAAGCGGCACGCCATCGAAGCCTTGACTCGAAGATCATTGCGGCCCTCGACCGAATCGGTGACGCTTTGCACGTGCTGGCCCGGCGGGCCGGCGAACGCCACGATCTCTCGAGCACCCAAATGCGGGTACTCACCTGGCTTTACGTCGGCCCGCCGCCGGCCGCCCGCAGCACCGCGCTGGCCCGCGAACTTAATGTCGCCGATCCGACCGTCAGCGACGCGATCGCCGCTCTGATGCGCAAGGGTCTGGTGCAGCGCACGCCAGATCCGCAGGACCGTCGCCGTCACGACCTAGCCTTGACCCGGTCCGGCCGCAAAACCGCGGCCGAACTGTCGCGGTGGACCGCCCCGGCGGAGATCGCGACGTCGAAGCTGGACCGTGCCGAAGCAGAGCAACTCCTGGACACACTGCTGATGGTGATGGCGAAACTTTATGAGGTTCAGCTGCTTCCAGTGGTGCGTGCGTGCAGCACCTGCCTGCAACTGGAGACCACCCAAGCCGACACGCGGAGCTACCACTGTCGGTTGTACGACACACCCATGTCCGTTTCGGAGCTGCGGGTCGACTGCGCCGACCATGTCAGCGTCTAGTCGGGAGTGGCTGGTGGACGCTGCGAGCTGGCGAGCACCCAAATGCGGGTACTCAGCTGGCTTTTCGTCGGCGCTTCGTGCGACTTGCCGATTCTGACCTCTGCGGCCCACCACAAGCGTAAATTTTGGACCAGCGGGTGACGTCGCGGGCGTAAAGCGGCAGTGGGCCCATGTTGCCGAGGGACAGGGAGCGGGGTCAGCATGTCCAATGTCTACACCGGCATGCGGCGCAAGTTCGGAAGCGACGAAACTGGGTTGCATCGCTGTGCCGAACGACTACTCGCGTTGCGCGAAGGTCTCACCCAAGTCAGAACCGAGCGATCCGATAACTCACTTTTGTTGGCGACGTGGAACATTCGAGACTTTGATGACAACAAGTTCGGATTCGGCCCACGCAAGCAAGAGTCGTTCTACTACCTGGCCGAAATCATCAGCAGCTTCGATCTGGTTGCCGTGCAAGAGATCAATCGCAATCTGGCGCCGCTGCGGGAGCTGATGGGCATCCTCGGCGGCAGTTGGGACTACATCGTCACGGATGCGACTGAAGGCACCGGCGGCAACAACGAGCGGATGGCTTTCCTCTTTGACAAAAATAAGGTCTTCTTCCGCAAGATCGCCGGGGAGGTCGTGCTGCCCGACGGCCAGACGATCGTCTCGCCTGCCGAAGCCGGGCTCCCGCCGGAGAAGGCGCCGATCGGCAACGGACAGTTCGCACGCACACCCTTCCTGGTCGCCTTCCAATCCGGCTGGTTCAAGTTCAGCCTCTGCACCGTACACATTTTCTACGGCTCGGAGACCGGTAAAGAACTCGCACGGCGCATCCAAGAAATCCAGCGCCTGGTCGCCTTCTTCGCCAAGCGTCAGGACAAGGAGGTTCGGGCCGACAAAAAGGCGACGGAGGCTCGAGGCGGCCGCTTCGCGCCGACGCAAACCGAAAACTACATCCTGCTCGGCGACTTCAACGTCGTCAGCCCGCAGCACGAGACGATGAAAGCGCTCAAGGGCAAGGGGTTTGTGGTTCCGGACGCCATTAGCGGCGACGCGGTGCGACGTCAGGGAGAGCACTTCTACGACCAGATTGCGGTGCGGGTCAAGGACAAGCGGTTCGCCGTCACCGCCGGCGGCCTCGTGCGCCCGTTCGAACATGTCTTCCGCGACGAGGACATGGACGCCTACGAGGACGACTGGCGACCAATCAAGAACAAGAATCCGGAGCGCGGGGATGCACAGGCTGAAGACCGCGATTTCTATCGCAAGTGGCGGACCTGGCAGATCTCGGATCACAGCCCACTGTGGGTGAAGATCACCACCGACTTCGCGGATGACTATCTGACCAAGCTGGCGCAATGAAAGCTAAGCCGCCGTTCGATGCGTCCCCGTGGGGGCCGAACGCTGGCTATTGCCCACCCGAATCTGACTGACCATCATTGATGAGGTTCGCGAGGAACACGGGTAACCGGCCGGCGCCGAAGTCATAAAACCTCGCCCATTGCGGCTCGATCGAGATTCGCACCATCTGCTTGTATGTCGACCGCACAGTGCGTTCGAACTCGGCGAGTTGGGGTCCGTCCATCGATCGCCTCGCTGCCGCGAGGTACTCGTCGGTGACACCGTCGACGGTTTCCAGCGTGGCGAGGCCACGCACCAAGAGGGCCTTCGCCTCTTCTGGGGTGGACCCGGTGTCGATGGTCAATGCGACTTCCGGGCGCGACGAAAGCGCACGTGCTTTCGGCGAGGTGGACGCGGTGGAGACCACGATGCGCTCACCGGTCCAGTAGAACCCGACCGGGATGACCCGCGGGAAGCCATCGTGTCCGTTGTACGCGAGCCGAGCAATGGAGCCCGAGAGCAGCTTCTGGGCACCGGGGTGGCCAAGCTCTTGAGCCAACTCTTGTGTGTTCATCACACTCGTAGTCCTACCTGGTCTTATCGTCTGACCTCGGTCTGGCCGGCAGGACGTGAACCCGCGAACACTTGATTCCCGGTCCGTATACGCCGAATTATACTGTGGCACAACATTGTTCAACAGTTATTCACCAAGCGCAAACTCGGCCAGGCCGATCTGCCCAACTATTCCCTCAATCTGAAACGGTCTGTGCCAACGTCGTGACAAGATGGCTGGCCTGGACTCTATGCGACACTGTCCCACAAGCGACGGGAGGGTTGTATATGTCGGGCTGGACGGAGGGAAGCCCCATCGCCGCTCTGAAGGCGGCTGGAGTGGCTGCGATATTAGGCTTGCTGCTGGTTCTGGGTGCGGGTCCCGTGCTGGCGGAGCCTGATCCGGATCCGGCTCCCAGCGACCCAGGGGTTGTCGCCCCGCCCGCAGGCCCGCCTGCACCACCACCGATTGGAGCCGCGCCATTCGGGCCGCCGACGATCGTCCCCGCCAACGGAGCAACGGTGGGTGTGGCCCAACCGATCCTCATCAACTTCCCCGGGCTGGTCGATGACGCCGGAGCGACCGAGAGCGCCGTCCACATCACCTCAGTCCCGCCGGTTGACGGCAAGTTCTATTGGCAGAGCCCCACGCAGCTGCGCTGGCGCCCGCTGAACTTCTGGCCCGCCCACACCGAGGTGACCGTCGATGCGGGCGGCACAGTGTCGAGCTTCCACACCGGCGACACCCTGGTCGCCACGGCCGACGACGCCACGCACCAACTGACCGTCACCCGCAACGGGAGCGTGGAGAAGACCATCCCGATGTCGATGGGTATGGCATCCGGCGGGCACCAAACCCCGAACGGCACCTTCTACGTTCTAGAGAAACTGCCCTCGGTGGTGATGGATTCCTCGACCTACGGCGTCCCGGTCAGCTCTGCGAACGGATACAGACTGACGGTCGATCACGCCGTGAAATTCGACAACAGCGGCGATTTCGTGCACAGCGCTCCATGGTCTGTTGACGACCAAGGTAAGCGCGACGTCAGCCACGGCTGCATCAACACTAGCCCCACCAACGCAAAGTGGTTCTTCGACACCGTCAGTCCCGGTGATCCCATTATCGTGACGAACTCCACCGGTACCTACACCAGGAACGACGGCTCTAACGACTGGCAGAACTAGCTCGCCGCAGGTAGCCAACGGTATTGGTGGCTTAACGACGCCGACGAAAGCAGCCCGAAACCCCCTCTGACCTGCGTCGGGCTGACAGGATTTGAACCTGCGACCACTTGACCCCCAGTCAAGTGCGCTACCAAACTGCGCCACAGCCCGGTGCCGCCGAGGTGATCCGGCAGCAGGTCGAAAGCCTACCGCAGCCGTCGCCCCTACACCGTCAGCAGCCGGTACAACCCGATGAGTCCGACCACGACGATCACCCCCCGCAGCGCATTCGGCGACAGCCGTCGGCCGTAGTGGGCGCCCAGCCAGCCTCCGATCAGCGAACCTCCCGCGATCAGCCCGGCGGCCGGCCAGCTGATCCGGTCGAACGCGACGATCGTGTAGGCCAGCGCCGCCACCACATTGACCAGCAGCGCCAGCAGGTTTTTCGCCGCGTTCATCCGTTGCACCGACTCGGGCAGCAGCGCCCCCATCATGCCGATCAGCAGGATGCCCTGCGCCGCGGTGAAATACCCGCCGTAAACCCCGACCGCGAACGTCCCGATCACCAGCACCGCCATCCGCCGCGGCGACACGTGCGAAGCAGAGCGACCGTCGGCTTCGGCGCGCCGACGCGCCCACTCCTGGATCCGCGGGCCTACCACCACGAGGATCAGCGCCGCGAGCAGCAGCACCGGCACCACCTCGGCGAACACCTTCTCCGGCAGGTGCAGCAGCAGAAATGCGCCCAACCCGGCGCCGAGCAGCGAGGCCGGAACCTGCCAGCGCAGCCGGCCCCACTGGCCACCGAGCTCGCGGCGGTATCCCCAGGTGCCCGACACGCTGCCCGCCACCAATCCGACGGCGTTGGACATCGTGGACGTCACCGGCGGGTAGCCCAGCGTCACCAGCGTCGGGAAGGTGATCAGGGTGCCCGACCCGACGAGCGCGTTGATCGCCCCGGCACCGAGCCCGGCGATGATGATCAAAACTGCGTGCGATAAGGGCACTGCAGAACCCTAGCGGGACCGCTCAGCGGGATTTCGCGCGCCGCTTCTCCCGCACCCGCACATTGATCCGGATCGGGCTGCCCTCGAAGCCGAAGGTCTCCCGCAGTCGCCGCTCCAAGAACCGCCGATAACCGGCCTCCAGGAACCCGGTGGTGAACAACACGAACGTCGGGGGCCGCGCGGTGGCCTGGGTGGCGAACAGGATCCGCGGCTGACGGCCACCACGCACGGGCGGCGGCGTGGCCGCCACCACCTCCTTGATCCAGGTGTTCAGCCGGCCGGTGGAGATCCGGGTGTCCCACGAAGCGAGCGCATTTTCCAACGCGGGCACCAGCTTTTGCACCGCGCGGCCGGTCTTGGCCGAGATGTTCACCCGCTGCGCCCAGCGCACCTGCACCAACTCGCGGTCGATCTCGCGCTCCAGCAGGTAGCGGCGGTCCTCGTCGACGAGATCCCACTTGTTGAACGCCAAGACCAGCGCCCGGCCCGCTTCGATGACCATCGACAGCACCCGCTGATCCTGTTCGGTCAGCGGCACCGAGGCGTCGATCAACACGATGACCACCTCGGCGGCATCGATCGCCCCGTGGGTGCGCACCGACGCGTAGTACTCGTGCCCGCTGGCCTGGCCGACCTTGCGGCGCAGCCCGGCGGTGTCGACGAAACGCCAGAGTTTGCCGTCCATTTCGATCAGCGAATCCACCGGGTCGACCGTTGTCCCGGCGACCTCGTGAACCACCGACCGCTGGTCGCCGGCCAGCCGGTTGAGCAGCGAGCTCTTGCCGACATTGGGCTTGCCGACCAGCGCCACCCGCCGTGGACCACCCGAGGTCGACGCCAGCCCGGCCACCTCCGGCAGCACGCCGACCACCGCGTCGAGGAGATCACCGACACCGCGGCCGTGCATGGCGCTGATGGCGAATGGCTGACCCAGCCCCAACGACCACAGCGCCGCAGCGTCGGCCTCACCCTTTTCGGTGTCGACCTTGTTGGCCGCCAAGAACACCGGCTTGCCGGAGCGGCGCAAGATACGCGCGGCGGCCTCGTCGCCTGCTGTCGCGCCGACCATCGCATCCACCACCAGGATCACCGCGTCGGCGGTGCGCATCGCCACCGACGCCTGCTCGGCCACCAGCTGCTGTAGGCCCTTGGCGTCGGGTTCCCATCCCCCGGTGTCTTGTACGACGAAGCGGCGCCCGGTCCACATCGCGTCGTAGGACACCCGGTCGCGCGTCACGCCGGGAACGTCTTGGACCACCGCCTCGCGCCGGCCCAGGATCCGGTTGACCAGAGTCGATTTGCCGACGTTGGGTCGGCCCACCACCGCCACCACCGGCGGCGGCCCGGTAACCTGCTGCTCTTCGTCTGAAGCGAATTCGGCGAGTTCCCAATCGCTTTCGTCGCTCCAGGTCCCGTCGCCGGTGCGGCTCACCGGACCGCCTCACTTCGCTGCCGCACCAGCTTCAGCAGGTGGTCGATGACTTCAGGCTCGGTCATCGCGCTGGTATCGACGATCACCGCGTCATCGGCCGCCCGCAACGGCGAGACAGCCCGCGTCGAATCCAGGTGATCGCGGCGGCGCACGTCGGCCAACACGCCGGCATAGTCATCGGGTAGGCCCGCGGCGACGTTCTGGTCGTTGCGGCGTTGCGCCCGGGTCTCGGCCGATGCGGTCAAGAAGATCTTCACGTCGGCATCGGGCAGCACCACGGTCCCGATGTCGCGGCCTTCGACCACGATGCTGTCCTGCCCGGCGGCCAGCGAACGCTGCAGATCTACCATTCGGGCGCGCACTGCCGGAACCGACGACACCGCGGACACCGCGCGGGTGACCGCCTCGCCGCGGATCTCCGACGAAACATCTTCTCCGTCAAGATAACAGCGGTCCTCATCGGGGTCATAGCCGACGGAGAGCTGAACCGTTTGCGCCGCTTCGCCCACTGCCGTTTGGTCTTCCGGGTCGATGCCGGCGCGCAGTATCGCCAGCGTCACGATGCGGTACATGGCGCCGGTGTCCAGATACCGCGCTCCCAACCCGCGCGCCAAACCCCGTGACACCGAGGACTTTCCGGTTCCCGCCGGTCCGTCGACAGCAACAACGACGCCAGTCACAGTCCGACCGCCTTGTATAAGTCCCCGATTTCGTTGCGGCCCAACGCCCTGATGCTGCCCGGGCGCTGCTGCCCCAGCGATACCGACCCGATGCCGGTGCGTACCAGCTCCTGCACCGGGAAACCGGCGGCGGCCAACAGCCGCCGCACAATGCGTTTACGCCCTTCGTGCAGGGTGACGCGCACCAGGGTCTTGCCCGGCAGCTTGTCGACGACCGCGAAGTCGTCCACGGATGCCGGTCCGTCGTCCAATTCGATTCCGGCGCGCAGCTTCTTGCCCAGACCGCGCGGCACCGATCCCGCGACCGTGGCCACGTAAGTCTTGGGCACTTGGTACGAGGGGTGCATCAGCCGGTGCGCCAACTCACCATCATTGGTCAACAAAATCAGACCCTCGGTGTCAGCGTCGAGCCGGCCCACGTGAAAAAGCTTGTGGTTGCCCCGCACCCGGTGCTCAACCAGGTCGCCGATGCAGGGCCTGCCGCGATCGTCGGACATCGTCGAATGCATACCGCGGGGCTTGTTCAACGCCAGATAAACCAGCGACTCGTCGAGAATCACCCGGGCGCCGTCGACGCGAACCACCGAAGTGTCCGGGTCCACCCGGGTGCCCAGTTCAGTGACGACCCGACCGTCGACCTCCACGCGGCCGTCGGTGATCATTCTCTCGGCGACGCGCCGCGACGCAATTCCAGCCTGCGACAACACTTTTTGCAGGCGTACACCCTCGGCCATTTACTCGTCCACGTCGAACGACAACGGCTCATCGGACTCGGCGTTGCCGGAAAGCTTGACGAAACGCGGGTCGGTTTCCAGCGATTCGCTCAGATCGTCGATCGTGTCGACGTCGGGTAGCAGCGGCGCGATGTCGGGCAGCTCGGCCAGCGACGACAGACCCAGCCGTTCCAAGAACAGCTCGGTGGTCGCGAATGTCACCGCGCCGGTGTCGGGATCGGTGCCGGCCTCGGTGATCAGGCCGCGGGCCAGCAAGGTGCGAATGACGGCGTCGACGTTGACCCCGCGCACCGCGCTCACCCGGGCTCGCGTCACCGGTTGGCGGTAGGCCACCACGGCCAGCGTCTCCAACGCGGCGCGGGTCAGCTTGGAGCGCGATCCGTCCAGCAGCAGGCGCTCCACGTAGGGCGCGAACCGGGCGCGGGTGTACATCCGCCATCCCCCGCCGGCCTCCCGCAGGTCGATTCCGCTGTCGCGTTCGGCGAGCTCCTCGGCCATCTGCCGCAGCTTGGTGGCGATTCGATACACCGGTTGTTCGGTGGCGGCGGCCAGCGCTTCGACCGACACCGGGGTGTCGACCACCAGCAGCAAGGCCTCGAGCACGCGGGCCAGCTCGTCGTCGGGCAGTTCCGGTGCCGTCGCAACGTCGATACCCAGATCGTCGCCGGCGGGGAATTCCAGATCGACGTCGTCGTCGTCGACCGGGTAGGGCGCTTCGTTGTTTTCTCTCGCGTCGCCGGCGTGGGTCATGAGTAATCTCGAACTTCCAAGTCGTCGTTGGTCGGCCGTTCTCCGGTCCACGAAACCTGGAGCACACCAAGCGGTTCTGACTGATCGAATGCTACCGCCCGGGTCCGATACAGTTCGAGCAGCGCCAGGAAGCGCCCGACGATCTCGATCGTCGTCTCGCAGTCGGCCACCAACTCCGAGAACGACGCCCACTGCCCTATGCCGCGGGACTCCAGTAGCCCCAGCAAATGTTGGGCCTGCTCAGGCACCGACACCATCAACTCGTGCAGGTGCTCGGTGGCCACCGTCGGCACCGGGCGCGGCGTGAACGCGATCGCGGCGATCTCGGCGAATCGTTGCGCGTCGACGCCGAGCATCACTTCGGGCAGCAACCCCTCGTATCGCTCTTCGAGTGATACCGCCCGCGGGTAGCTGCGCAGCGCGGCCGCCTCCAGCTCGGCGAACATCTGCGCGACATGCTTGAACGCCCGGTATTGCAGCAGCCGGGCGAACAGCAGATCGCGCACCTCCAGCAGCGCGAGGTCCTCCTCGTCGTCGACCTCCCCGGATGGCAGCAGTCGTGCCGCTTTCAGGTCGAGCAAGGTCGCGGCTATCACCAGGAAGGCGGTTGTCTCCTCCAGTTCCAGCTTCGGACCGATCGCGCGGGTGTAGGCGATGAACTCGTCGGTGACCTGGTGCAGCGCCACCTCAGTGACGTCGAGGCGGTGGGCGAAGATCAGCTGCAGCAGCAGGTCGAACGGCCCCTCGAAGTTGGTCAGCCGGACCTGGAAGCCGTTGTGGGTTGAGGTATCGGTACTGGTCACGCGCCGAATCGATCGATGACCTCGCGGGCCAGTGAGCGGTAGGCCTGCGCGCCGCCCGACCTCGGCGCCCAAGAGGTGATCGGTTCACCGGCCACGCTGGTCTCCGGGAAACGGACGGTGCGGGTGATGACCGTGTCGAACACCAGGTCACCGAACCGCTCCAGCACCCGGGCCATGACTTCGCGGGAGTTCACCGTGCGCGGGTCGTAACGGGTGATCAAGATGCCGCTGATCTCCAGTTTCGGGTTGAGCCGGTCGCGGACTTTCTCGACGGTGTCGGTGAGCAGCGCCAGACCGCGCAGTGAAAAGTATTCGCACTCGGTCGGGATGACCACCCCGTCGGAGCAGGCCAGACCGTTGACGGTGAGCAGGCCCAGCGACGGCTGGCAGTCGACGAGCACGTAGTCGTAGCGATCCAGCACCGGATGCAGCGCACGGGCCAGCGATTGCTCGCGACCGACCTCGTTGACCAGCTGAATTTCGGCGGCCGAAAGATCGATGTTGCTGGGCACCAGATCCATCTGCTTGACCCGGGTGTGGATCAGCACGTCGTCGATCCCGACCCGCGGCTCGACGAGCAAGTTGTGGATGGTGTGGTCGAGTTCGTAGTGCGGCACGCCCAGACCCGCCGACAGCGCGCCCTGCGGGTCGAGGTCCACCAGCAGGACCCGGCGGCCGTATTCGGCCAGGGCCGCGCCCAGGTTGATGGTCGAGGTGGTTTTCCCGACGCCGCCCTTCTGATTGCACATCGCGACGACTTTGGCGGGTCCGTGTGCGGTGCGTGGCTTGGGTTCGGGAATCTTTCGCGGCGGCCGTCCGGTCAGGCCGACACCGGCGCCGCTATCGGCGTCGTCAGTCATGCCCGGGGGTTCCGGTAATGGCGAACATCGGAGGTGAGTGTAGCCGTTTTGCGCGTCCGCGTCGGGAGACCCGCAGCAACGTAGCCAGCCAATACGCTAGCCCACTGGCTAGGCTCGACTTTCATGAGTCTCAAGCAGCGAATCCCGTTCGTGCGGTGGTCGGTTTTGCGGATGGCCCGCGCCACTCGCAACATCACGACGACGGGCCAGATCGGTGATGGTCGCGAGGCGGCGGCCGTGCAATACGTGCTCAAGCACGCGCGTGCCGGCGACATCGACGACGTACTGGCCACCATCGACCGGTTCGCCTACGAGAAGTCGATGCTGATCAACGTCGGCGACGAGAAGGGCGCACTGCTCGACGC
Organism: Mycobacterium shimoidei; assembly: GCA_002101905.1. GTDB lineage: Bacteria > Actinomycetota > Actinomycetes > Mycobacteriales > Mycobacteriaceae > Mycobacterium > Mycobacterium shimoidei. Next base: position 50,730 of record LQPU01000057.1, read on the forward strand.
CGCGGTCCGCCGGGCCGACCCGAAGCTGGCGCTCGAGCTGGGCACCTACGTCGGCTACGGCGCGCTGCGGATCGCGCGGGCCGCCCCGAGCGCCAAGGTGTACTCCGTCGAACTCGCCGAGGCCAACGCCGTCAACGCTCGCCAGATCTGGGCGCATGCCGGCGTCGCCGACCGAGTGACCTGCGTGGTCGGCACCATCGGCGACGGTGGGCGCACGCTCGACACGCTGGCCGGTGAGCACGGCTTCAGCGCCGGCGCGTTGGATCTGTTGTTCCTCGACCACGACAAGGATGCGTATCTGCCCGATCTGCAGAGCATCCTGGATCGCGGCTGGCTGCATCGCGGCTCGATCGTCGTGGCCGACAACGTCAAGATGCCCGGCGCCCCGAAGTACCGCGCCTACATGAAAGAGCAGCAGGGTGCGCTGTGGAACACCGTCGAGCACAAGACGCACGTCGAGTATCAGAACTTGCTGGCGGATCTGGTGCTCGAGTCGGAGTACCTGGGCTAGCCCCCCTTTGGCGCGAGCGGGCGCAAAACGCCGGCAGTTGCGGCGTGTCGACGTACAAACACGCCCGCTCGCGGGTGGGAAAGGCGCGGCTGGGAGTCAGTGGGCGCGGGGGTGGGCGCCGGCCCACACCTCGCGCAGCGCGTGCACGGTGACCAGGGTGTAGATCTGCGTCGTCGTCACCGACGCGTGACCCAGCAACTCCTGCACCACCCGCACGTCGGCGCCGCCGTCGAGCAGATGGGTGGCAAACGAATGCCGCAGCGTGTGCGGTGACACCCCGGACGTGATGCCGGCGCGTTCGGCGGCGCTCTGCAACACCTGCCAGGCGCTTTGCCGCGACAACCGCCCACCGCGTGAGTTGAGGAAGATGGCCGGTGTTCCCCGCCCGCGGCGCGCCAGGCCCGGCCGTCCCCGCACCAGATAGGCATCCAGCGCTTGCACCGCGGGACGCCCCACCGGCACCAGCCGCTGCTTGCCGCCCTTGCCCCGCAATAGCACCGACCGGTCGTGGGTGTCGAGATCGTCGACGTCGAGTCCGACGGCCTCGGATATGCGCGCTCCGGTGGAATACAGCAGTTCCAGCAGCGCCCGGTTGCGCAGGGTCAGCGGGCCGTCCGACGGGCTGTCGCCGCCGGCACCGGCCAGTAGCGCCAGCACCTCGTCGACGGTCAGGCTCTTCGGCAGTCGACGCCCCGGGGTTGGCGGCTTGACCGCTTGCGACACGTCGAGCTCGGCGAGTCCCTCAGCCGCGGCGAACCGGTGCAGTCCGCGTACGGCGACCAGCGTGCGCGCCGCCGATACCGCCGACAGCGGCGCCACCCCGTTAGCGGGGTCGCCGCGGCGCAACGCCACCAGGAACTCGCTGACATCGTCTTCGGTGACCTTCGCCAGGTCGTCCACACCGCGCGACGCGAGATGCTCTGAGTAGCGACGCAAGTCGCGGCGATACGAACTCAGCGTGTTGGCCGCGACACCGCGTTCGATCGTCAGATGATCGAGGTAACCCTGCATCTGCGCTTCCAGCGGCGCGGCGACAATGGTCATTGGGCCATCTGCCGCCTAGCGAAGGCCGTCGGCTTGTCAACCCACGGCGCATCCACCGGCCGCGGCTGTGCGAATCCCTGCCGCACCGCCAGGGCCGCCAGAATGCCAGCCACCGCAAGGGAATTCACGATCTCACCGGTGAAGACCTGTCGGGCGGCTTCGTCAATCGGATACCAGCGCATCGTCATGTCGGCTTCTTCGTCGTGTGCTTGCGGCCGGTCGACTTGGGTCAACCCGGTGGCCGAATAGACACGCACCGACTCGTCGCTGAATCCGGGTGTGGAATCCAGGTCGACCAGCGTGTGCCACGTCTCGGCTTGCAGGCCGGCCTCTTCACGCAGTTCTCGGGCGGCCGTGAGATGCGGTGCTTCCCCGCTGACGTCGAGCAGCCCGGCCGGCAGCTCCCAGAGCCGCCGGCCGAAGGGGTGCCGGTACTGGTACACCATCGGGATGTTGCCGTCGTCGTCGATCGCGACAACCGCCACGGCGCCGAAATGTTCGACCACCTCGCGGGTGACGGTCTTCCCACCCGGCATCCGCACGTGGTCGACCCGGAGTGCGAATATCTTTCCGGTATGTAACGTTTCCGACGACGTAGTCTCGAAGACGTGTTCACCCACGAGCGGCCGGCTCGGGTACTGAGGTGCTGACGCCATCGCGGTGCTCGCTCCCATTCGCCCGGTGGTCGGGAATTTCCACCGGCAGCCGCTCGGCTGCCTTGTAGTCCAGGGCCGCACCGACGAAAGCGACGAACAGCGGGTGCGGACGAGTCGGTCGACTCTTCAACTCCGGATGTGCTTGGGTGCCAACCACGAACGGGTGCACGTCGGCGGCATACTCGACGAACTCCACCAAAGTCCCGTCGGGTGAGGTACCCGAGAACCTCAGTCCGCTTTCGGCGATGCGGTCGCGGTAGGCGTTGTTGACTTCATAGCGATGACGGTGCCGCTCGGACACCGTCGTCGTTTGATACGCCTGCGCCACAATCGAATCCGGCTCCAACACGGCCGGATAGGACCCCAGCCGCATGGTGCCGCCCAGATCCGCCTCGCCCGCGACGATGTCACGCTGATCGGCCATGGTGGAGATGACCGGGTCCGGAGTGTCGGGATCGAATTCCGCCGAGTTGGCCTGCGTCAGGCCGACCGAGCGCGCGGCTTCGATCACGATGCACTGCAACCCCAGACACAGTCCCAGCACCGGCAGTCCCCGACTCCGCGCGTAGCTGATGGCGCCGATCTTGCCTTCGATGCCGCGGATCCCGAAACCACCCGGGATCAGCACGCCGTCCACATCGCTCAGCGCGGCTGCCGCGCCGCTTGCGGTTTCGCAGTCATCGGATGCCACCCAGACCATCTCGACCTTCGCGTGATGTTTGAATCCACCGGCGCGCAGCGCCTCGGTCACCGAAAGGTAGGCATCCGACAGGTCGACATACTTGCCGACCAGCGCGATCCGCACCGTCTCATGCGGCTCATGCACTCGCCGCAGCAGGTCGTCCCACTCGGTCCAATCGACGTCGCGGAAGGGCAAATTCAGCCGTCGCACCACAAACGCGTCGAGCTCTTCGCGGTGCAGCACTTTGGGGATGTCGTAAATCGAGGGCGCGTCCGGAGTGGAGATGACGCCGTCGATGTCGACGTCACACATCAGCGCAATCTTGTTCTTGAGCGGTTCGGGAACGTCACGGTCACAGCGCAAGATCAGGGCATCAGGTGTGATACCGATGCTGCGCAGAGCCGCGACCGAGTGCTGGGTGGGCTTGGTTTTCAGTTCGCCCGACGGAGCCAGATACGGCACCAGCGACACGTGCAGGAAGAAAACGTTTTCCCGGCCGAGGTCATGACGCACCTGGCGTGCCGCTTCCAGGAACGGTTGCGACTCGATATCACCTACGGTGCCGCCAATTTCGGTGATCACGACGTCGGGGCGGTTCCCCTCGGCGTCCGGCTGGGCCATCGCCAGAATGCGGCGTTTGATCTCGTCGGTGATATGCGGGATCACCTGAACGGTGTCGCCGAGGTACTCGCCGCGGCGCTCCTTGGCGATCACTGTCGAATAAACTTGTCCCGTCGTGACATTCGCCGAGCCGGACAGGTCGCGATCGAGGAATCGCTCGTAATGCCCCACGTCGAGGTCGGTTTCGGCGCCGTCCTCGGTGACAAAGACCTCGCCGTGCTGGAACGGGTTCATGGTGCCCGGGTCGACATTGAGGTAGGGGTCGAGCTTTTGCATCGTCACCTGCAAGCCCCGGGCGGTCAGTAACTGCCCAAGGCTGCTGGCCGTCAACCCTTTGCCGAGTGAGGAGACGACGCCCCCGCTGACGAAGAGGTGCTTGGTGGCGGTTTGCGGATGCCTACGCAATAGGGCGACCTCCGTGAAGACGGCGCAGGGCCTGAGCTGTAGCTAGCGGGTGCCTGCCGACCCACGGAACTCCACCCTAACACCCACCGGGCCGGCGCTGCGCTGACACGCCCGGGGCGCATCTACTGCGCGACGGTCACCGAGGTGGCGCCGTGACCGATGCCGTATTGACCGGTGGGCCCGCCGCCCAGCAGGTCGCCGACCGCCAGAACTGTGGTGATCCGCCCGGACTCGGCGTCCACGTTGTCCACGGTGCTGATCGTCGAGGTCGTCGCCGCGTCGGCGCGGGCCACCGCCACGGCGGCCGTTCCCACCGACGAGCCGTCGCGGCCGGCCAGCACCACACCGGACCCGTGCGGGGCCAGCGCCGCGGCGAAGCGCGCCACGCTGGTGCCCTGGTTCCCGGCGTCCTCGCCGAGGGCACCGCCGGTAAGCACCACGGCGGCGTTCGCGGCGCCGATGTGTTCGTCGCGGTAGGTCAGAAAGCCAGTCTCGCGCAGGGCCGCCAGCACGGTGTCGCGCTGGGTGTCGTCGACGGGCAGCACCGAGGTATCCCGGTTGATCAGCAACGCGATGCCCATCAGGTCGCCGGCTTGCGAGCCTTGGTCCACCAGTTTGGTGCTCAGCTGGGCACCGGCCGGCACGATCGACGAATTCACCACCGACCGAAGCTTCTCCGCGGAGTTGGCGTCGACGAACTCCTGAGTCAGCGCCAGGGTTCCGGTGACAGCGCCGCCGGCCTGGCCGACAATCTTCGACACCGCGGCGACGTCGTCGTCTTTGGCGTCGGGGGTACGGAAGATGACGACCGACTTGTCCTTGAGCGCGTCACGTGTGATACGCCCGACCATCTGTGCATCGAAAGCATTGGCAGCACTGAGCTTTTCATTCAGAACATTCTTCTGGTCATTGAGTGAGTTGATTTGCGACTGCAGATCCCGTTTCTCGTCACGCAGCCCCGACAGCAGAGTGTCCGACAACACCCCAGAGCCCAAAATCACGCCGGCGGCAAGCGCCAGAAATACGGCTGCCAACGAAATGACGTGGTGGCGTAGGGAGATCACGGTTTATCTGATCCAGTTCTGCACCCAGAGGGAGAACCGGTTCCAATAATCGACAACCCAGTGCATCACCAGGGCATCGGTGCGCGACACCCACAACATGATGACGATCGCGGTCAGCATCGCCAGGATCATGAAAGCGATGGCCCCCGCCGAGATCCGGTTGCGGTAGAGGGTGGCGACCGCCTTGGCATCGACCAACTTCTCTCCCACCCGCAGCCGGGTCAAAAACGTCGAGGGATTGCTCTGCTGACGGCTCCGGTCGAAGAACGTCTCGATGTTGGCGGTGTGCCCACAAGTCACCAGCAGCGCGGCTCCGTGATGGTCGGCCAGCAGCAGCGCCAAGTCGGTGGCCGAACCCGCGGCCGGGAAGGTCATGGCCCCGACACCGAGATCCTCGATGCGTTCCAGACCCGGCGCATGCCCGTCGGCGTCGGCGGGCAGCACCACCTGCGCGCCGCACTTGAGCACGTCGGTGCTGATCTGGCTGGGGTCGCCGACGATGATCTGCGGCCGGTAACCCGCCTTGCGCAGCACATCGGCCCCGGTACCGACGCCGATCATGACCGGCTGGTACTCCTTGATGAACGGTTTGAGGCGTTTGAGGTCCTCGGCGGCGTGCGGCTCGTCGGAGACCACCACCACATGACGGCGACGCAAGTCGACGTCGATGTCGGGAATGCCGATCCCGTCGATCAGCAACGGGCTTTCGCTGCGGATGAACTCAACGGCGTTGCCGGCGAAGGCTTCCAGATGTGCGACCAGCCCGCTTTTGGCTTCCTGCATCAGCTGGGCGATGTCGTGGTCGGTGCGCTCGATACCGAGAGCCAGCCGGCGGTCACCCGAGTACACCCCGCCGTTGTGCAGGCGAACCTTGGCGCCGTCCTTTACCTTCTTGAACACCTCCGGGCCGGTTTCGTCGATGAGTGTGACGCCGTTGTTTACCAACAACTCTGGCCCGAGGTTGGGGTAGCGGCCCGAAACCGATGGTGATGCGTTGACGACGGCGGCGATCCCGGCGTCGACGAGCGCGTCGGCGGTGATGCGGTCAAGATCCAAGGCGTCGAGCACCACGATGTCGCCAGGGCACACCCGTCGCAGTAGCCGGTCGACGTCACGATCGACCCGGGCGGTGCCGACCAGGCCAGGGCGCGAGGCATTACGGGACAGAAGCGCTGACACTCTCATGGGGCGATTCTGTCGGTGAAGTGCGGCTCAGGCGGGGAGGCGCGCCGTAACAAGGGCCTCAGAAGTTGCCTTTTGTCACACTGGCCACAAGCCGCGGAGCGGTCAGGATGCGGCGATCCGATCGCCTTGAGCCGCCTCCAGCAGCTCCCGGGCGTGGGCCCGGCCGCTGTCGGTTTCGCCCAACCCGGCAAGCATCCTGGCCAATTCGGCCACCCGGCCCGCATCGTCCAGGCGTCGCACGCTGCTGGCCCCGTCGCCCCCGGCGGCATCGACCACCAGGTGCACGTCGGCGTAGGCGGCCACCTGCGGCAGGTGCGTCACCACGATCACCTGGTGCGTGCTGGCCAGCCGAGCCAGCCGGCGACCGATCTGCACCGCCGCGCGGCCGCCGACGCCGGCGTCGACCTCGTCGAACACCATCGTCGATCCGGTGGTCTGTTTTCCCGACGTGGCCAGCACCACTTCGAGGGCCAGCATCACCCGGGACAGCTCGCCACCGGAGGCGCTTTTCGACAGCGGCAGCACCGTCATGCCGCGGTGGGCGGCAAAACCGAACTCGACCTGGTCGACACCGTCGGCGCCGGCATGCCCCACCACACCGGATGCCAGCCTCAACGCGGCGGGGTCGCCGTCCCCGGCCGGCATGGTGCTGACGGTGATCGTGAACTCGGCGTCGGACATCGCCAGGCCGGCCAGCTCGGCGGTGACCGCTTTCGCCAGTCGCTTGGCTGATTTTGTCCGTGCTTTACTGAGATCGGTTGCGGCATCGGATAGTTGAGCTGCCAGATCGTCGACACGACGTTGCAGCTCGGCCAGCGCCTCTTCGGATACATCCAAGTGCGCCAAGCGTTCTCGTGATTCGCGCGCCCAGTCCAGCACACCGTCGATATCGGCGGCATATTTGCGGGTCAGCGTGCGCAGCTCGGCTTGTCGCGCGAGCTTGGTGTCCAATGCGCTGGCGTCGGCGGGCAATTCCTCCAGGTAATTGCTGAGTTCTCGCGCGACGTCGTCGATCACCGTCAACGCCTGGCCCAGTTGTTCGGCCAGCCCGCTCAAGGTGAGGTCGTCGGTGGCCTCCAACGCCGTCTTGGCCCGCCCCAACCGGTCGGCGGCCGATACCGGCTCGGATTCGGCAGTGATTTCGGCATCCCCGGCTAACGCGATGCGTGCTGCGGCGGCGGCCTCACGCAGCGCATCGAGTTCGGAGAGCCGGCGGATGTCGGCGATCAGCGCATCGTCCTCACCCGGTTTCGGATCGACCGCGTCAATCTCCTGCAGGGCGAATTTCAGCCGATCGGCCTCCTGGGCCAAGTCCCGGGCCCGGTCGGTCCGTTCGGCGAGGTCGCGTCGCGCCGATTGCCACGCATCGCGCAGTTTGCGGTAGCGCTCCAGCTGCGCGCCGACGCCCGCGAACCGGTCCAGCGCGGCGCGCTGTTCGTCGGGCCGCATCAACCGCAACTGGTCGTTTTGCCCGTGCAGGGTGAGCAGCTCGGCGGTCAACTGGCTCAACGATTTAGCCGGCACACTTCGCCCGCCCAGGTAGGCGCGGGACGGACCGTCGCGGCTGACCGAGCGCAATGCGATCACACTGCCGTCCTCATCACGTTCGGCTCCGGAGGAGTCCAGAATGTCGTCGACTCGTGCGGCCGCCGTGTCGTCGAGATCGTCGGTGCTGAAACGACCTTCGACGACGGCCCGGTCGGCTCCCGAGCGGATGCGGTTCGCGTCGGCGCGGGAGCCGCCCAGCAGCTGCAGCCCGGTGACCACCATGGTCTTTCCGGTCCCGGTCTCGCCGGTCAAGACGGTCAGGCCGCGGTCGAACTCGGCGGCGGCGGCGCTGATCGCGCCCAGCGACTCGATCCGAATCTCCGCCAGCACGGTTACTGCCCGCGCCAGCCCGTAACCGGTAGCCGGAACTTGCGGACCAGGCGGTCGGTGAACGGTGCACTGTCCAGCCGCGCCCATTTCACCGCTGTGTCGCAGCGCGTCACCTCGAGCCGGCTACCGGCGGGCACCAGCATTTCCCGACGGCCGTCGCAGAACACCAACGCGTCATGCCCCTCCGCCTCGACCTCGATAGCGATGGTGGAGTCCGGACTGGTCACCATCGGCCGGGCGAACAGTGCGTGAGCATTGTTGGGCACCACCAGGATTGCCTCCAGGTTGGGCCACAACACCGGTCCGCCGGCCGAAAACGCGTACGCGGTGGAGCCGGTTGGCGTCGACACCAACACCCCGTCGCAGCCGAACGCGGAGACGGGTCGGCCATCGACTTCGATGACCACTCCGAGTACACCGAGCCGCGGGCCCTTTTCCAGGCTGGCATCGTTGAGCGCCCAGTTGCGGTTGATGATCTTGCCTTCGGCGCGGATCGCGACGTCCAGTGTCAACCGATCTTCCACCCGGTAGCTGCGGGCGATCACATGCTCGAGCACGCTGTCGATGGCCTCGGCTTCGGCTTCGGCGAGAAATCCGATCCGGCCCAGATTGACGCCGAGCACCGGGACGCCTGCGTTGCGGGCCAGCTCGGCGGCCCGCAAGAAGGTGCCGTCGCCGCCTAACACCATCACCAGCTCGCATCCTTCGGCGGCGCCTGGTTTGGCGTCGACCACCTCGATATCGACACCTATCGCGCGCATGTCGTCCGGCGACAAATGCAGCGACCCCCGGTCGACGGCCTCAGCCGATAACACCCGAAGTCCGATACCGTTGTCGCCCAACACTTTTTCTACGCGACGCGCGGTCTCGGTCGCCTCGTCGCGGCCGGTGTGGACCACCAGCATCACGGTGCGGTCTTTGGTCATTGCGGGCCCTTCGCGACCGCCGCGTGGACCGCATCCACCAAATCATCGCCACCCAGCGGTCGATCAGTCTGGGTCCGCAGCCACAGGAAGTATTCGACGTTGCCCGACGGCCCCGGCAGTGGGCTTGCGGTGACGCCGATGGGGTGCCATCCCAGCTCGACGGCGCGCCGCGCGACCGCGAGCACCGACTCGGCGCGCAGCGTCGGATCGTGCACCACTCCGTTAGCCCCCACCTGACCCTTGCCCACCTCGAACTGCGGCTTCACCATGGGAACGATATCGGCGTCGGGCAACGCGCATCCAACCAGTGCGGGCAACACCGTCGTCAGCGAGATGAACGACAGGTCAGCCACTATCGCGTCGACCGGACCGCCAATGGCAGCCGGGGTGAGGTCTCTGACGTTGGTTCGCTCAACGACGACCACCCGCGGGTCCGAACGCAGCGACCACGCCAGCTGCCCGTAGCCGACGTCGACCGCGACAACTTCGCGGGCGCCGCGATCCAGCAGCACTTCGGTGAATCCGCCGGTCGACGCGCCGGCATCCAGGCAGCGCCGCCCCTGCACACTGACGCCGAACTCGTCGAGGGCGCCGATGAGCTTGTGCGCGCCACGCGACACCCAGTTGCGCTCGGCATCCTCGGTGACGCTGAGCACGGCGGTAACGGCGACCGCGGTGGCGGGTTTGACCGCCGGCATACCGTCGATGCTCACCTTGCCGGCGTCGATCAACTCCGCAGCCTGCTGCCGGGATCGTGCCAGCCCGCGCCGGACCAGCTCGACGTCAACGCGCGCACGCCGGGCCACCACACTCAGCCCTTCTCCGCCGACTCCAGGGCGCGCACCAACGCGTCGTGCGCATCGGAAAGACGACGCGCCAGCTCTTCGAGCTTGGCCTCGTCAATTTCGTTTTCGGGGTCGTCGACGTCGGGCAGCTCGGCGAGCACGGCGTCGATCTGAGCGCGAATGTCCTCGGGTTGGGTAGTCATCGTGCGGTCAACGCTAGCGGACTTAGACCAGGGACCAGCGTTGCAGGGCGTCGTGGGCCGTGTCGTCGCCGGCCTTGACCACGACCGGGCCATCGTCATCGCGGCACGCCTCCCACACCGCGTGGGCGACGGCCCGAACGATTGCCAACCCGTCATGGTCGGCAGTGACGTCGCGACTGGTCACAGTGACCGTCCCGGCGTCCGCGTCGACGTGCCAGGCCGGCTGCGGCCCGACCACCACTACATCGGCGTGTTGGTGCAGTGCACGCAAATCCGCGCCGATGTAGGTCGGACGCCTCGTGGGGTGGGCGTAGACCGCGTCGCGCGCGGAATTTGCCCCGGTGAGCACCATCAGACTGGGCAGTCCCGCGGCGTTGGCGCCGGCGATGTCGGTGTCCAACCGGTCGCCGATCACCAGCGGAGCGCGAAAGTCGCCGCGCGCCAACGCGTCTTGGATCAAGGCGGGTGACGGCTTGCCCGCCACTTGTGGTTCGGCGTCGGTGGCGGTCTTGAGCGCGGCCACCATCGATCCGTTGCCCGGCAGAAAGCCCCGCTCCGACGGCAGCGTGGGGTCGATGTTGGCCGCCACCCACAACGCCCCATCGCGGATGGCCAATGCGGCCTCCGCGAGCTGCGCCCAACCGGTTTCGGTCGAGTGCCCCTGCACTACGGCGTCGGGGCGATCTCGGTGCAGGCGTACCGGCCGTAGTCCGACCGCGGCGATTTCGTCGGCCAGCGACTCGGTACCGACGACGAGCACTCGCGCATCGGTTACGAGCTGTTCTGCCAGCATCCGCGCCGCGCTCTGCGCGCTGGTGACGACGGCGTCGCCGCTCGCTTTGAGCCCCAACTCGCGCAGATGTTCCGCCACCTCCTCGGCGCTGCGGGAGGCGTTGTTGGTGATGAACAGCTTGCGCCCGGACGTTTTGTCCAGCGACTCCACCGCGCCCTCGGTGAGCTGGTGGCCGCGGAACACCGTCCCGTCCAGATCCAGCAGCAGGCAATCATGTTCCTGCGCAAGCGTTCCCACGTCAGCCCAACTCGCTCACGCGCTCTTCGGCGTCGGTGACACCCTCGACGTCGGCGGCCGCTGCGTGCAGGAACCACTCCAGCGCCTCGGCGCCCCGGCCAAGCGCAAGCAGCGTATCGGCGTAGGCGTAAAACAGCCGCGCCGCGGTCGGGCCGGTGCGCGCAGGATCGAGCTGCGGGGTGGACAACACCATCAGGGCCTGTTCGAGCTGACCGAGGTCGGCGCGGGCGCCGGCGGCTACGATGCGCAATTCGTCGGCGTCGTCGCCGGATAGCTGAGCCGCTTCGGGTCCGCGCGCGATTTCGAGCGCTCGTTCGGGTCGGCCCAGACCTCGCTCGCAGTCGGCGATCAACGGCAGCAGCGGCGACGTGCTGCCCATTCGGCGTGCGGCGCGCAGCTCGGCCAGCGCTTGCGCCCAGTCCCCGCAGTGATAGGCCGCGATTCCCACCGCTTCGCGGACGGCGGCGATGCGGCCGGACCGGGCGCGGGCGGCGCGTGCATGGGCAAGCGCCGCTTCGGGGTCGTCGTCGATCAGCTCGCCGGCAGCGACCAGGTGGCGGGCCACGGCGTCGGCGGTGGCGCGGTCCAAAGTGCTGAGCTCACGACGGATTTCAGGTGCCAGCTGCTTGGCTTCGATATCCGGCGGGATCGGCGGTGCGCCGTGGTCGTTCGCCGGGTGCTGAGGCTGCGCGTTGCGCGCGCGGCCGGGTCCCGAGTGCGGCCGGCGCGTTTCTCGACGCGGCGGCCGTTGCCCGCTGCCACCGTGGCTGTCCACTCGTCCCAGTCACCTCGTATCGCTGTCGCGGCCTCATATTAAAGGATACGGGCACAGTTAATGCGGCCATAATTAATGCCGCCTATTTGTTTTTTTGCGTGTAAAAAGGGCACCTTGTGGGTGCCCTTTTTGGTGTGTGTTCGGCGGTGTCCTACTTTTCCACCCGGGGTGGGTAGTATCATCGGCGCTGGCAGGCTTAGCTT
>LQPU01000058.1 GCA_002101905.1 Mycobacterium shimoidei
TCATCTTCAGAAGACCTCGACCCCTACCCCGGTAACGACGCGCCGGCCAGCTCTACACCCTCAACTGCGAAGAGCCGTTAAAGAACACCTGGTGGGCACCGTGTGGGATGCCAGGCGTGGATACCGCACCGTCGAGATTGTCGCGGAGCTGGCCGCCTCGCCGTTGGGGCGCCGCTTCGCGGTCCGCAATTGGGATACCGGTCGGGTGACCCGCATGAGCCAGGTTGCGCTGGCCCGGAACTTTCGCCAACGCGCCATGACCGACGGTCACGCCGTTGACCTGCAGTTCGACGGCATGGCCGAACACCAGTAACGCCGATTTAACAATGTGCAGGGCGACGCTTAACCGGTGGTAACACACCCGTAATGACCGCTGGGCATGCTCCAGGGTATGAAACGCCTACTCCTGCTGATGAGCATGGCAGCCATGGTCGGCCTGGCGGCGCCCGCGCACGCTGACGGCAACGACGCAGGGTTTCTGGCCGCGCTGGACCAACAGGGCATTTCTCATAGCGCCGGGGCGGGCCAAACCGTCCTCGCCGGCCAAGCGGTGTGTGAATTGATGGACCGCGGCCTCTCGCCGGTGGATACCGTCAACGCGGTGCGCAGCACCAACCCCGCGATGACCGTGGAGCAATCCGCACGGTTCGCGGTGACCGCGGCCTCGGCCTTCTGCCCTCAGCACCTCTGATCCGCATAGTTGAGCATCCGCTACCAAAGCGCCGCGCCGATCGCGGCGCTTTTTGGTGTGTGATTTAGACCGCTTTTCGCACCGGAGGGTTAAGAGACTCTTAACACTGGTCGCGGCGGCTGCGTTGAAATTCGGGAGTTAGCGGCGATCGGGAAACTGCTGGACGAAAATGGTTGTTTGTTCGCTGTCCCGACTTGCGCCGGCACCGTGACTGAACTGTCTTTAAGGGAAGCCTGAGCTGGCGATGTGACCTAACCGACAGCGAGCCGACGGCGCGCCGAAACTCGTGCATTTTGAGCCGAATTACGCCACTAGACTTGATTGAAAGTCACGTCAAAAGGCATCGAAAGACGCCGAAAGACGTCATATCCGCCGACTTCGGAGTTGTGCTTCACGAGTGCACGCGCCGTCGTCAGCGTCCGATGACGATCGGACGACCACCACGCAAAGGCAGGTGCCGCTTTGGGCGCGAAAAACCAAAAAACCGGCCGGGCCGACACCCCGCCGGGTTTCTCGTACGTCGGCGAAGTCGCCGTGCACCAGGGTCCTGTCGGTGACATTGCGGTAAGCGCTGACGGCGGCCGGGTGGTGGTCACCAATTCCGGCAATGACAGCATTTCGTTGATCGATTACCGCGGCCACGAGCCGTTCATCCGCACGCTCACCGGCCTCGACGAACCGTTCGCATTGGCCATCGCCGGCGAGCGCGCCTATGTCAGCACGGTGTGGCCCGCCTACGACGCGATCGCGGTCATCGACATGGGCACCAACTATGTTGTCGACGTCCACCCGGTAGCACACAGCATCGCTGACCTGGCGGTCAGCCCGGACGGCGCGCACCTCTACGTCGCACGGACGGGTTCGGGCGGCGCCGACGTCGCAGTCCTGCACACCGCAACGGGACAGCTGGAAGCGATCGGCGCCGCCGAGACCCCGGGGACCGTCGCCCAGTGTGTGCGCGTCAGCCCGAATGGGCGTCGGATCTATCTCGCGACGAACACCGCATCCGGTGGGAATCTGGCGGTGATCGACGCCGGGCAGTCGCGCGTCATCGACATCGTCGAGATCGGCTCGCCGATCCGGGACGTCGCGATCAGCCCGGACGGCGGCACGGCGTATGTCGCCAGTTGCGGTCCCGACTTCGGCGCGGTTCTCGACGTCATCGACACCGGCAGTAACGCCGTGATCTGCACCCACAAGATCCCCGAGATCAGCGGGTGGCTCACCCAACTGGTGGTGAGCCGCGACGGGGCGCGGGCCTACCTTGTCGCCGACGAGGGCGTCGCGGTCCTGGGCATACCGACTCATGAGGTCATCGGCACCATTGCTGTGGGCCGTGCACCGTCGTGCGTGAGCGAGAGCCCGGACGGAACGCGCCTTTACATCGCCGACTACACCGGCGCCCTGGCGGTAGTGGAGTCGGCGTCGGCGAGTGGCTCGACGATCGGGTCGGCGGACGACGAACCCACCGTCGCGAACGAGTGGTTTTTGCCCGAGCTGCCGCAGCTCGAGTCCGCATGAGCTGACGGGCCGCGGCCCGCGGGCGCGCCCGGAATCATAAGCTGGACGTGATGTACGCCACGATGCAGAACGTCCCGTTGACGATCACCGCAATCTTGCGGCATGCCACGGTTGTGCACGGCGCGCGCAGGGTCACCACCGCGACCGGCAGCGGCTACCGTCAGTGCAGCTACGCGGAGCTGGGCGCACAGGCGGCGCAGCTGGCCAACGCATTGCGAAGGCTCGGCATCATCGGCGACCAGCGGGTCGCCACGTTCATGTGGAACAACGCCGAGCACCTGGCCACCTACCTGGCGGTCCCGTCGATGGGCGCGGTGCTGCACACCCTCAACATCAGGCTGTTTGCCGACCAGATCGTCTTCGTGGCCAATGAGGCCGAAGACCAGGTGGTGCTGGTCGACATGTCGTTGGCCGATCTGTTGGCGCCGGTTTTAGGGCGTCTGGACAGCGTGCACACGGTGATCGCCGTCGGTGACGGCGACTTGGCGCCGTTAAGCGAATCAGGCAAGACGGTGCTGCGCTTCGCCGATGTCGTCGCCGGCGAGCCGCGCGAATTCGACTGGCCGGAGATCGACGAGAACTCTGCGGCCGCGATGTGCTACACCAGCGGCACCACCGGACATCCCAAAGGGGTTGTCTACAGCCACCGTTCCAGCTATCTGCACACGATGGCGACCTGCACCAGCAACGGGATCGGCATCGGTGCCAGCGATTGCGTACTGCCGATTGTGCCGATGTTTCACGCCAACGCGTGGGGCCTGCCGTATGCGGCGTTGATGGCGGGCGCGGATCTGGTGTTGCCCGACCGCCATCTGGACGCCGAGTCGCTGGTCGGCCTGATCGAAACGCAGCGGCCCACCGTGGCCGGCGCAGTGCCGACCATCTGGAACGACATCCTGCACTACCTGGAGCGCGAACCCGACCATGATGTCTCGTCGCTGCGGCTGGTGGCGTCTGGCGGCTCGGCCGTGCCGGAATCGTTGATGCGTACGTTCCAGGAGAAGCACGGCGTGCAGATCCGCCAGTTGTGGGGGATGACCGAGACCTCGCCGCTGGCCACCATGGCGTGGCCGCCGCCCGGAACGCCGGACGATCAGTACTGGGCGCTGCGCGCGACCCAGGGGCGGCCGGTGTGCGGGGTGGAAGCCCGGATAGTCGATGACGATGACAACGTGTTGCCCAATGACGGCGTGGCCGTGGGCGAATTGGAGGTCCGCGGCCCCTGGATCACCGGCTCCTACTATGGTGGCGCCGACGAGTCCAGATTCCAGTCCGGTTGGCTGCGCACCGGGGACGTGGGCCGTATCGACGAACGCGGTTTCATCACGCTGACCGACCGTGCCAAGGACGTCATCAAATCCGGTGGAGAATGGATTTCGTCGGTCGAGCTGGAAAATTGCCTGATCGCGCACCCGGACGTGGTGGAAGCCGCCGTTGTCGGAGTGCCCGACGAGCGCTGGCAGGAAAGGCCGCTGGCGGTGGTCGTCGGCAAGAAAGACGGTTGTGTCGACGCCAGCGAATTGCGAAAGTACCTCTCGGACAAGGTTGCCCGCTGGTGGTTGCCGGAACGCTGGACCTTCGTCGACGAAATCCCGCGTACCAGTGTGGGAAAGTACGACAAGAAGGCCATCCGCTCCCGCTACGCCGAGAACGCCTATCAGGTCACGGAGGTGCGTGACTGACCTTCGGCCGCTGGTCGCTAACGTAAACGTATGAGCGCGAAGCGCGCGCTGGGGCTCGGCGGCGGGGGAATAGCGGGGATCGCGTGGGAAATCGGCATTTTGCGGGGCATCGCCGACGAGTCACCCACCACGGCGCGGGCGCTGCTGGATTTTGACGTGCTGGTGGGCACCTCCGCCGGCTCGGCGGTCGCGGCCCAGCTAAGCAGCGGCTGTGGTCTCGACGAGCTGTTCGCCAAGCAGGTCGCCGAGACCTCCACCGAGATCGATCCCGGCGTCGGTGTCGACGACATCACCGAGCTGTTCCTGGCGGCCATGGCCGAACCGGACATGCAACGCAAGCGGCAACGCATCGGGGCGGTGGCGCTGGCAGCAAGAACCGTGGCCGAGCCGGTGCGCCGCGAGGTGATCGCCCACCGGCTACCGTCGCACGACTGGCCTGAGGTGATCCTGCGGATCACCGCCATCGACACCGCCACCGGCGAACTCGTTGTCCTCGACCGTGACTCGGGTGCCGGACTGGTCGACGCGGTGGCGGCCAGTTGCGCGGTGCCGGGAGCCTGGCCGCCGGTGACGATCGGCGAGCGGCGCTACATGGACGGCGGAATCGGCAGCACGATCAACCTGGAGGTCGCCGGCGACTGCGGCGTGGCCGTGGTGCTGGTGCCAACCGGCGTGTCGGCGCCGTCGTCGTTCGGCGATGGGCCGGCCGCTGAGATCGCGGAGTTCGATGGTGCGGCTCTGGGTGTGTTCGCCGACGGCGACTCGCTGGCGGCATTCGGCTCCAATCCGCTCGACCCGCGCTGCCGCACGGGGTCAGCAGCGGCAGGGCGTGCGCAGGGGCGTCGCGAGGCCGCGCGGATCGGCGCGTTCCTAACCGGCGGCTGACGTGATCAGCGCCTCGAATTCGGTGATGACATCGTCGAGTGGGGTGGTGGATCGCTGCACGCGGCACAGGATGATCGCGCCTTCGATGGCAGCCAACGCCATCGTCGCCAGCCGATCTGCGCGTTGCTCGTTCACCCCGTCCACCACGATCGCCCCGACCAGCGCCTGATGCAGTCGCTGGAACGTCGCGGCGACAGTGGGTTGCAGGTGCTGCTCGTCGGGTGAGGCGCCGACGGCGACGGAGACCACCGGGCAGCCGGCGCTGAAGTCGGAGTCGAGCAGGACCTTGCGCCAGAACTTGCCGATGCGGCGCAGCGCGAAACCCGAACCTCGAGCGGCCGATTGCTCGACGATGTCGGCGATGGTGTCGCCGGCGAGAGTCAGTGCCTCGGAAAGGATCTCGCTGCGGCCACCCGGGAAGTGATGGTAGACCGAGCCCCTCGGTGACTGGCTACGGGAAAGGACCGCCTCAACCGTCACCCCACCGGCACCACGTTCCCGCAGCAGCTCGATCGAGCTGAGCAGCATTCTGCGCTTGGTGTCGGTCCGGACTCCCATTTCACCTCCACTATGCTATGGTGCATAGCATAGCATCTACCGGACGGGACCGGCGCTCATGACAAACGACTGGCAACAGACCGCATGCATCCTGTGTGAATGCAACTGCGGCATCGTCGTGCAACTGGACGGCCGGACACTGGCCAAGATCCGCGGCGACAAAAAACATCCCGCCTCCAAGGGCTACACCTGTAACAAGGCCCTGCGCCTGGATCATTACCAGAACAACCGCAACCGCTTGACCTCGCCGATGCGCCGGCGTCCGGACGGCGGCTACGAGGAGATCGACTGGGACACCGCGATTGCCGAGATCGCGGCCGGGTTTACCCACATCCGCGACACCTACGGCGGCGACAAGATCTTGTACTACGGCGGGGGCGGGCAGGGTAACCATCTCGGCGGCGCCTACAGCGGAGCGTTCCTCAAGGCCATCGGCGCTCGCTACCGCTCAAACGCGCTGGCCCAAGAAAAGACGGGTGAGGCCTGGGTCGATGCTCACTTTTACGGTGGCCACACCCGCGGCGAGTTCGAGCATGCCGAGGTCTCGGTATTCGTCGGCAAGAACCCGTGGATGTCACAAAGCTTCCCGCGTGCACGCACCGTGCTCAACGACATCGCCAAGAATCCACGCCGCTCGATGATCGTCATCGATCCGGTACTCACCGACACCGCCAAGATGGCCGACCTTCATCTACGGGTCCGGCCGGGAACCGACGTGTGGTGTCTGGCGGCGATGGCCGCCGTGTTGGTCCAGGAAGATCTGTGCAACGAAGAGTTTCTGGCGAGCCATGTCAGCGGCGCAGATGTGGTTCGAGAGGTATTGCGCGACATCGATATCGACGACTACGCGCATCGCTGCGGCGTAGATCCGGAATTGATACGCGCCGCGACGCGGCGTATCGCGGGTGCGGACAGCGTCGCGGTTTTCGAAGATCTCGGCATACAGCAGGCGCCCAACAGCACCGTGTGCTCGTATTTGAACAAGTTGCTGTGGATTCTTACCGGCAGCTTCGCCAAACGCGGTGGGCAGCATTTGCATTCGTCGTTCGGTCCGCTCCTGCGGCACAGCACCGACGTCGGTCGAACACCGGTGACCGGCGCGCCCGTGCTCGGTGGATTGGTGCCCAGCAACGTTGTGCCGCAGGAGATTCTGTCGGATCACCCTGACCGGTTCCGTGCTCTGATCGTGGAGAGCAGCAACCCGGCTCACTCGCTGGCCGACTCCGGCGCCTGCCGGGTGGCATTCGAATCGCTGGAACTGATGGTCGTCATCGACGTGGCCATGACCGAGACGGCTCGGTTGGCCCACTACGTGCTGCCGGCGGCCAGCCAGTTCGAAAAACCGGAAGCGACGTTTTTCAATTTCGAGTTTCCGCGCAACACTTTTCACCTTCGTCACCCGCTGCTTGACCCGTTGCCCGGGACACTGTCCGAACCCGAGATCTGGGCGCGCTTGGTGCGCGCACTCGGGGTCGTCGACGATGCCGAGCTACGACCGCTACGGGCCGCGGCCGAAGCAGGTCTCGACGCTTATGCGGTCGCGTTCATGCAAGCGGTCAGCGCAAACCCGATGTTCGGAAAAGTTCTTCCCTACGTGTTGTATGAAACCCTCGGGCCCACCTTGCCCGACGGGTTAGCGGGTGCGGCCGCATTGTGGGGTCTGGCGCAAAACGTTGCGCAGGCGTACCCGGACGCGATTCGCCGCGCCGGGCACCGCGACGGCAACGCGCTGTTCGAAGCGATCCTGACGAACCGCTCCGGGGTGACGTTCACCCTGCATGAATACGCCGACGACTTCGCCCTGATCCGGCACGCGGATCGCAAGATTCACCTCGACACCATGCCGGAGCTGCTGGAGGAGATCCGCAGATTGCCCGACGTTCCTACCCAATACACGACGGCCGAGTTTCCGATCGTGCTCTCGGCGGGCGAGCGTCGGCCGTTCACCGCCAACGACATCCTTCGTGATCCGTCTTGGCGCAAGCGTGATGTCGAGGGAGCGCTGCGCGTCAGCGTCGAAGATGCTCAGGAGCTGGGATTGGTCGACGGCGCTCAGGCCCGGATTACGACTCCGGCCGGCGGTGCCATGGCGACGGTGGAGATCAGTGAAACCATGCTGCCAGGGCACGCGTCGCTGCCCAACGGGTACGGCCTTGACTTCACCGACGAGGCCGGCGCGGTGCGGATTCCCGGGGTGGCCCCCAATTCATTGACGTCGACGCAATGGCGTGACGAGTACGCGGGCACGCCGTGGCACAAGCATGTGCCGGCTCGCATCGAGTCGGCTTAGCTGTCCAACTCGCGTGGCTCAAGCCTGTCCAGGGCGTCGCTGGCCAGCACCCGGCCGACTTCGATCACCTCGGCCGCACGGTGGAATTCCAAACTGCGACAGGCCGAACGGGGCACCTCGATCAGCAGATCCGGGGGATACGCGGCGAGGATGTGGCGGGCCAGCGCGGCCTGGGCGATGTCGATCGTACGATTCATCACCTCGAAACGACCGCCGAGCCGGGGCGCTTCGGGCACCTCCTCCGGATAATCGTCCGGCTGAGCGACGCCCTCGGCCCCGGGTTGGCTTTCGGTGCTCGAGGCGCCGAACCTGTTGAGCACCGCCCGTGCCGCCGGCCGCTCCAGCAGCCCCGAGGTACTGCGCATCATGCGGTTCAGCCACTCGGCGGCGGGACGCGGGTCTGCTTCGCGCTCGCCCTCGGTTTCGCTGCCGCTCAAGCTGACCGCGATGGTCAGATCGGCATTGGCGGCCGCGATCGGCGCCATCGGCAGCGGATCCAGGATGCCGCCGTCGGCCAGCAGCCGCCGGTCGACCACATGCGGCGCAATCATTCCGGGGATGGCGATCGACGCCCGGATGGCCTCATCGACCGGGCCGTGCTGCAACCACACCGACTTTCCGGCGATCAGGTCGGTCGTCACCGCGGTATACGGAATCGGCAACTCCTCGATGGCCACCGCGCCGAGAATCTCGCGCACCGCGTCGAGGATCTTCTCGGCCCGCAGCACTCCCGCGGCGGTGATGGACGGGTCGAGCAGCCGTAACAGCGCGCGCTGCGTTAACGCCCTGGCCCAGTCGGCGAAGTCGTCCAGCCGTCCCGCCGCCTCCAGGCCGCCCACCAGTGCACCCATCGACGAACCGGCGATTCCGACGATCTGATAGCCGCGGGCGTGCAGCTCGTCGATGACCCCGATGTGGGCATACCCGCGCGCGCCGCCGCTGCCCAGCGCCAGCGCGACCCGAGTCGGCGAAGAACAACCGCGGCGGTGCGCATCGGCGGGGGCCGAACCGGGGGTGGGGACAGCATCGTTATGGGCCATTGCCCCATTTTTTACACCGTGATCCGAATCAACCGCACTCGTCGTTGGCGGCCGCGTGGACGGCCAGGATCACCGCCGCCTGCCGAGCCGGCGTCAGCTTGGCCCAGGTCGTGTTCCAGGTGCCCGCGCCGCTGACGCCGGGAGCCTGAATGCTCGCCAGATACGGCTCGATCAACAAATGCGGGTCGCCGGACCGCTCCTGCATCCACGTTTTCGCAGCGTGACAGGCCTGGAAATACTCCTCTTCGGTCGACGCCGCCGGGACGTCGACCCGGGTCGTCACTCCCGCGGGCGACACCGCGACCCGCTGCGGCGGCGCCGCAGCGCCGGGCGATGCGGGTGGCGGCGCGGTCTGGTTGCCGCCGCCTGCCGAGCACCCTGCGATCGCCACGACGACGGCGCCGCACAGCGTGCGGGGACAACGACACCGGTGCACGCGGTCAATCTATGCAACACTGGCGCTCGTGATGGAACGAACCGGATTTTGGGAGTGTCGTCGGGCCTAGCCCGAGCGACGATCCGGGTCGAAACGGCCCGAGGAGAAGCCGGGCGACAGGCCCAGCAGCCCCGACCCGTCCATCCCATTTGGAGTCGTTCCATGCTTTCGGCAAACGCGCTCGCCCATCCTGTACTGCCCCGCCTGTCCTTGGCGGCGCCCACCCGGTTGCGGCTGCCCGACCTTTTTCATGCCACCGACCGGGCCGCAGACGACGTGCTCAGCGGTCGCTACGACCACCTCTTGCCGGCCCGGGGAGTGCCGACCGACCACCGGTGGTTCACACGGCTCCACAGCGACGACGAGCTCGATATCTGGCTGATCAGCTGGGTGCCCGGACACGCCACCGAACTACATGACCATGGCGGATCGTTGGGCGCGCTGACTGTGCTGTCCGGCTCGCTCGACGAGTTCCGTTGGGACGGTGAGCAGCTACGCCGCCGTCGCCTCAAGGCCGGCGACCAGGCGGGCTTTCCGTTGGGCTGGGTCCACGACGTGGTGTGGGCGCCGGGCGTGGCCCCGACAGGTCCGACGATCAGCGTGCACGCGTATTCGCCGCCGCTGACCGTGATGTCGTACTACGAGGTCACCGCCGGCAACACACTGCGTAAGCGGCGCACCGAGTTGACCGACCAGCCCGAAGCAGCGCGATGAGGAGGAGCCGGACAATCAAGACAGAGAGTCGCATTGACCAAGTCCTCGAACGGGCCCGCGGCCGGCTGGTCCGGTTGTCCGCCGACCAGGTGCCCGAAGCGCTGCGTCGCGGTGCGGTCTTAGTAGACATCCGGCCGGCGGCCCAGCGCGCCCGGGAAGGAGAGGTGCCGGGAGCGCTGGTGATCGAGCGCAACGTGCTCGAGTGGCGCTGCGACCCCACCAGCGACGCCCGGCTGCCGCAAGCGGTCAACGATGAGGTCGAGTGGGTGATCCTCTGCTCGGAGGGCTACACGTCGAGCCTCGCCGCCGCGGCGCTACAGGATCTGGGCCTGCACCGGGCCACCGACGTCGTCGGCGGTTATCACGCGCTGGTTAACGCCGGTGTGTTCGATCAGATTCAGCGGTGAGTGAAGTTTGCCGGCCGTTTCTCGACGAACGCCGCCATTCCCTCCGACTGATCGTGGGTGGCGAAGGTGGAGTGAAACAGCCGGCGTTCGTACAGCAACCCTTCGGCCAACGTCGTTTCGAAGGCGCGGTTCACCGCTTCCTTGGCCATTCGTGTCGCTGACAGCGACATATTCGCAATAGTGGTCGCGGCGGCTTTCGCTTCGGTGAGCAGATCGTCTGCCGGAACTACCCGGGAAACCAGGCCGCTACGTTCGGCCTCGGCGGCGTCGATGGTGCGGCCGGTCAGGATCAAGTCCATCGCTTTGGCTTTGCCGATGGCCCGCGTCAGCCGCTGTGTGCCGCCCATCCCGGGCAGCACACCCAGCTTGATCTCGGGTTGGCCGAATTTGGCTGTGTCAGCGGCGATCAGCAGGTCGCACATCATCGCCAGCTCACAGCCGCCGCCGAGGGCATGCCCGGCCACCGCGGCGATTGTCGGGGTCCGCACCGCCGCGAATTTGGCCCAGGGCGCGAAGAAGTCGGCGCCGAAGACGTCGGCGAACGACAGCGCTGACATCTCCTTGATGTCGGCACCGGCGGCGAAGGCCTTCGCCGAACCGGTGACGATGATCGCCCCGATATCCGGGTCGTCATCGAAATCAGCTGCAGCCGTGACGACTTCGTTCATCATCTGGCTGTTGAGCGCGTTGAGCGCCTGCGGCCGGTTCAGCGTGATCGTGCCGACCCGCCCGTCGCGGTCCACCAGAATCGTTTCGTAACTCATGCCTTCTCCTCGAAGCTCAGATCGGGTTCTGCGGGAGCGAAATACGCTTCGACGTCGGCCGCGGTGACTTCCTCCAGGGTGGCCGGCGACCATTTCGGATTGCGGTCCTTGTCGATCAGTTGAGCACGGATGCCCTCGACCAGGTCATGTGAGCGCAGCGATCCGCAGGACACCCGGTATTCCTGTGTCAGAACGTCTTCCAGCGTGGCCAGCTTGGCGGCGCGGCGCACCGCCTCCAACGTCACCGACAGCGCGATGGGGGAGCGGGTGGCGATGACGTCAGCGGCATCATTGGCGGGTTTGGCGTCGTGAGCGCGCAGCGCGGCCACGATGTCGGCGACGGTGTTGCCGGTATAGCACTCGTCGATCCAATCACGTTGCGCCACAATATCGCTGGGTGGTGGGTCGACGGCGTGAGCGGCAAGCGCCCGCTCCACGCCATCGGCGACGATCGCCCGGCAGAACTTGTCGAGCTCGTCGTGCGGCACGTAGTGGTCGGCGAATCCCAGCGCGATCGCGTCGGCGCCGGAAAACGGTTCCCCGGTAAGGGCTACGTGCAGACCCAGCGACCCCGGCGCACGTGAGAGCAGGTAGGTGCCGCCGACGTCGGGAATGAACCCGATGCCCACCTCGGGCATCGCCATCTTGGTGGTATCGGTGACCACCCGAACGTTCGCGTGTGAGCCGACGCCCACTCCGCCGCCCATCACGATGCCGTCCATCAGCGACACGTACGGCTTGGCGAAGCGGCCAATCTGCGCATTGAGCAGGTATTCGTCGTTCCAGAATCGCCGTGCCGCAACACCGTCGGCACGGGCGCTGTGGTAGATCGCCACGACGTCGCCACCTGCGCACAGTCCACGTTCCCCGGCGCCGGTAAGCACCACGGCACGCACCGCGTCGTCGGCTTCCCACTCGGTGAGCACCGCACTCAACACGTTGACCATGTTTTGGTTCAGCGAATTGATCGCCTTAGGGCGGTTGAGGGTCAAAAAGCCGATGCCGTCGTCGATGCGGGTCAAGACCTCGTCGGATTCGTGCGTCACGACGAGCAATCTAGATCGCTACCCGGTTTGCCTTGCCCGCGGGTAAGGTTTACGTCGAGATGGTCATGCGCCGGGAACCCGGCAGGACCGCGGTTCGTTGAGCAGGTGTTCGCACAGCTCGAGTCACACCACAAGAGAGGATCCGACGGTGCGGGAGACTAGCAACCCGGTATTCCGATCGCTGCCCAAGCAGCGTGGCGGATACGCGCAGTTCGGTACGGGCACGGCTGCCGCCGCGACCCAGTATGGACATGCGGACCCCTATGCGACTCCGTATGTCGACCAGCGGGCCGGTGTCGCGCGCCCGCTGACCATCGACGACGTCGTCACTAAGACCGGTATCACTTTGGCGGTGCTCTCGGCTGTCGCCGTGGTCTCGTATTTCATGGTGCGGGCCAACGAGGCGCTGGCCGCGCCGTTCACGTTCGTCGGCGCTTTCGGCGGCCTGGCGTTGGTGCTGATCGCCACCTTCGGCCGCAAGCAGGACAATCCGCCGATCGTGCTGGCCTACGCCGCGCTGGAGGGATTGTTCCTCGGCGCCATCTCCTTCGTGCTGGCGAACTTCGCGGTGTCCACCACCAACGCCGGGGCCCTGATCGGCCAGGCGATTCTGGGCACCCTCGGGGTATTCGCCGGGATGCTCGTCGTGTACAAGACCGGCGCCATCCGCGTCACTCCGAAGTTCTCCCGGATGATCGTCGCCGGGCTGTTCGGGGTGTTGGCTCTCATGATCGGCAACCTGGTGTTGGCGATGTTCGGCGTGGGCCACGGTGAGGGCCTCGGCCTGCGCAGCGGCGGCCCGTTGGCGATCATCTTCTCGCTGGTCTGCATCGGCCTGGCCGCGTTCAGCTTCCTCATCGACTTCGACGCGGCTGACCAGATGATTCGCGCCGGCGCGCCGGAGAAGGCCGCCTGGGGCATCGCACTGGGTCTGACCGTGACCCTGGTCTGGCTCTACATCGAGATCCTGCGTCTGCTCAGCTATCTACAAAGCGAGTAACGCCATTGGGGGTCGCAAACCGGCACGCCACACGGCGTGCCGGTTTTGCTTTGCGTTGACTCTGCGCTGACCAATGGGGCTACTCGCACTTTTGCCTGGTAGCCGCAGAGTCAACGCAGTTTGTCGGTGCCGACGGCCACCATGCCCGCATGGGGGAATTGGGGAAACAGCCGTTTGTTGGCTCCGAGGCGCTTGCTGCGGGCATCGTGAGTTGGCATGAGCTGGGCAGGTACTACCAGGCGATCATGCCGAACGTCTATGTGGAAAGCCGGCTGCAGCCCTCGTTGCGCCAACGCATAGTCGCGGCCTGGCTGTGGTCTGGGCGTAAAGGCGTCATCGCCGGCGCCGCCGCGTCGGCGCTGCATGGGGCGAAGTGGGTGGATGCCGACACCGTCGTGGAGTTGATTTGGCGCAATGCCAGAGCCCCCAAGGGCGTGAAAACCCGCAATGAGCTGTTGTTGGATGGTGAAACCCAGCAGCTGGGCGGCCTCTATGTGACGACGCCGGAGCGCACCGCGTTCGATCTGGCCAGGCGAGGAACCATCAGGCAGGCCGTCGCCAGGCTCGACGCGCTTGCCGCCGCGACCGACTTCAAGGTGAGCGATGTCCAAGAGCTCGCGGCTAACCATCGGCATACCCGCGGCCTTCGTCAGCTGGAAGTCGTGCTCGATCTCGTCGACGCAGGAGCACAGTCGCCGAAGGAAACGTGGTTGCGGCTATTACTGATAGACGCTGGCTTCCCCAGGCCACGCACTCAGATTCCCGTTCCCGGCCCCAATGGCTCTACGTACTTCCTCGACATGGGTTGGGAAGACCTCATGCTGGCGGTCGAGTACGACGGTGATCAACATCGGACGAGCAGGTCACAGTACGTCTGGGACGCCACGCGGCTCGAGTACTTGATCGGAATCGGTTGGACTCATATCCGGGTGCTATCCGAGCACCGTGGCTGTGACGTCATCCGCCGGGTTAAGCGCGCCTGGGACGGATTGACTCTGCGCTGACCAAGGGGGCTACTCGCACTTTTGCCTGGTAGCCGCAGACTCAACGCGAAATTACGACAGCCGCTCGATCACCATCGCCATGCCCTGGCCGCCGCCGACGCACATGGTCTCCAGGCCTAGCGTCTTGTCGTAGGCCTGCAGGTTGTTCAGCAGCGTGGCGGTGATGCGGGCACCGGTCATCCCGAACGGGTGGCCAAGGGCGATCGCGCCACCGGAGACGTTGAGTTTGTTCTCATCGATGCCGAGTTCGCGGGCCGAGCCCAGCACCTGCACCGCGAAGGCCTCGTTGATCTCGAACAGGTCGATGTCGCGGATCGACATGCCGGCGTTGGCCAGCGCTTTCTTGGTCGCCTCGATCGGCCCGAGGCCCATGATCTCCGGGGACAGGCCGGTCACCCCGGTGGACACGATCCGCGCCAACGGGGTCAGCCCGAGCTCTTTGGCCTTGGTGTCGCTGGTGATCACCACCGCCGCCGCGCCATCGTTGAGCGGGCAGGCGTTGCCCGCGGTCACCGTGCCGTTGGGCCGAAACACCGGTTTAAGCTGGCTGACCTTTTCGTAGGTCGTACCGGGTCGCGGGCCGTCGTCGACGCTGACCGTGGTGCCATCCGGCAACGTGACCGGCTCGATCTCACGCGCGAAGTGACCGCTCTTGATCGCCTCCTCGGCGCGGTTCTGGCTGCGCACCCCCCAGTGATCTTGTTCTTCGCGGCTGATCCCGGTCAGCAGCGCCACGTTCTCCGCGGTCTGACCCATCGCGATGTAGATGTCGGGCAGCTTGCCGTCCTTGCGCGGGTCGTGCCATTCGTCGGCGCCGGCCGAGGCCGCTTCCGTGCGTTGCTGAGCCTCATCGAACAGCGGGTTCTTGGTGTCCGGCATGCCGTCGGCGCTGCCTTTGGCGAAGCGCGACACCGTCTCCACGCCGGCGGAGATGAACGCGTCGCCCTCGCCGGCTTTGATGGCGTGGAACGCCATTCGGGTGGTCTGCAGCGACGACGAACAGTACCGGTTCACCGTGGTGCCCGGCAGGAAGTCGTAGCCGAGTTGCACAGCGACCACCCGGGCGATGTTGTAGCCGGACTCCCCGCCCGGCTGGCCGCAGCCCATAATCAGGTCTTCGATCTGATGCGGGTTGAGCGCGGGCACCTTGTCGAGCGCCGCGCGCACCATCTGCGCGGCCAGGTCATCGGGCCGCATGTTGACCAGCGATCCCTTGCCGGCACGACCGATCGGCGAACGGGCGGTCGAAACGATGACGGCTTCAGGCACGATCGGCTCCCTACTGCTGGACGGGTTACACCGAATCTAGCCCGGGGTCGCCGCCCCGCACGAAGACGGGTGCCGGCACTCCGGTGGTGTGCCGTCGCAGCAGTCGCGACACGATGTCGCGGCGATCGGCGTCACCGGTATGTGTGCCCGCCGCCTCCAGGGCCGGCGTCAGGTCGCCGGTCGAGATACCCAGCGCACGGCACAACGCCGGCAGCAGCTGATCGGCCACTAACGCATAACCCGCCGCCGACGGGTGGTACCGGTCGTCGGACAGCAACAGCGCCGGCGAATGGCGGAAGCTCGAGGACAGCAGGTTGGCCAGCGGAACCGGCACCCCGCCGGCCGCCTTGACCGCAGCGGCCTGGGCCCGGGCCAGTTGCAACCCCCGAGTGCGCGCCACCCAGCGCAGCGGCTGGGGAATCGCGGTGATCACACCGAAATCCGGACAGGTCGCGACGACCACCGCGGCCCCGCTGGCGCACAGCCGCTGCACTGCCGCGCCGAGCCGGCGCGCCGACGGCCTGATGCCGTTCAACGCGGTGACGTCGTTGGCGCCGATCATGATCACCGCCGCATCCGGTGGGGGGCCTGCCACGAACATGGCATCGACTTGCCCGGACAACCCCTTCGACGTGGCCCCGACGATGGCCTTGGTGCTCAGCCGGACACGTTTGCCGGTCTGCTCGGCGAGACCGCGGGCAATTCGCACGCCGGGCACCTCGTCGGCGTCGCGGCAGCCGTAGCCGGTGGCGGTGGAGTCGCCGAAGATCATCAGGTGCAAGTCGACGGGGGTGCCGCGCTCCCAGCGTTGCACGGGCCCGCCCCCGGGCGTGTAGATGCCGTCCGCGCGGGGCGGGGCTTTCGTGGCCCTCGGGATGACCTTGCGGGCATGCTGAGCCTGGCCGATCAGCAGGTTGCGGGCACCTACAAAAGCGGTGCCCGTTGAGGCCAACGCCCCTGCTGCGGCCAAAGCAACCATCGATCGCCGCGGCACGCGAATGTCCACGGCGTCAGTTTATGTCGGCTCTGGCGGAGGTTCTCGCAACGTCGGCGCGGCTGGAATCACAGAGCGAAACAAATGTGGTATCGATTAAGACTCTTTGATTGTTGAAATTTTTACAGGTGTCAAGCTAGGTTTGCGAGGTTGGCTGGGTGTCGGTGCGGGTATGCCCTCGCTTAGGCAAGAGGCAAGAGCTGAACCCGATGCTCTGCTACTTCGTCGACTGGCTACAACGGCGTAGGAGTTGAGCATGACCGCAGCGACCAAGGTTCCCGATCCATCACATACTTTGCTGCGCGCTCGCAACACGTCGCCGGCGCGCAAGCTTCCGTTCAGCGACGGTGTCCCGGTCGAGGTTGTCGAAAGCGGGCCCAGCATCCCCGGCAGGTTGCTGTCCCTGGCAAGCCACTTGACGATCCGCCCGACGCTGGCAATCGGGAGCTATCTTCCGCATCTGCCCTGGCCGTGGGGTCTGATCGACTTCGTTTCCCGCGCGCTGCTGCCCACCCCCGGCACCGTGCGTGCGACGGTGGGCCTACCGAACGCGACAGCACAGTTGGTGCGCGCTCCCGGGGTGTTACCCGCCGATGGCAGGCGCCGCATAGTGCTCTATCTGCACGGCGGCGCTTTTTTGACGTGTGGAGCGAATTCCCACAGCAGGCTGGTCAACGCCCTGTCGCACTACGCCGACTCGCCCGTGCTGGTGGTGAACTACCGGCTGATCCCCAAGCACTCGGTGGGCATGGCCTTGGACGACTGTATGGACGCCTACCGCTGGCTGCGGCTGCGCGGATACTCCCCCGAGCAGATCGTGCTGGCCGGCGACTCCGCGGGAGGTTACCTGGCGCTCGCGCTGGCGCAGCGGCTGCAGGATGAGAACGAGGAGCCGGCGGCGCTGGTGGCTATCTCGCCGCTGCTGCAACTGGCCAAGGGTCCCAAGCAGGCCCATCCCAACGTCAGGATCGACGCGATGTTCCCGTCCAAGGCGTTCGACGCCCTGGCCGCGCTGGTCGCCCGTGCCGCTGCCAAGAACATCGTCGACGGCAAGCCGGAGGCGATCTACGAGCCGCTCGACCATGTCGCAGCGGGCTTGCCGCGCACACTGATTCACGTGTCGGGCTCCGAGGTGCTGCTGCACGACGCCCGGCTGGCGTCGCGCCGCCTGGCGGCCGCCGGCGTGCCCGCCGAGGTCCGGGTGTGGCCCGGTCAAATTCACGATTTCCAGCTCGCGGCGCCGGTGGTGCCGGAGGCGACACGCTCATTGCGGCAGATCGGCGAATACATCCGCGAGGCCACCGGCTAACGGTCACTTGCGCACCTGAGACTATGAAGGTATGCGGATCGCGCGGCACATCAGTGAACTCATCGGCAATACCCCGCTGGTTCAGCTGAACTCGGTGGTGCCGGCGGGCGCCGGCCGCGTCGTCGCCAAGGTCGAATATTTCAACCCCGGACTGAGCAGCAAGGACCGCATCGCCGCGAAGATGATCGACGCCGCGGAGGCCAGCGGTCAGCTGAAGCCGGGCGGCACCATCATCGAACCCACCTCGGGTAACACCGGCGTCGGGCTGGCCCTGGTCGCCCAGCCACGCGGTTACAAGTGCATCTTCGTCTGCCCGGACAAGGTCAGCGAGGACAAGCAAAATGTGTTGCGCGCCTACGGCGCCGAGGTGGTGGTGTGCCCGACAGCGGTGCCGCCCGAGCACCCGGACAGCTACTACAGCGTCTCCGATCGGCTGGTCGAGGAGATCGAGGGCGCCTGGAAGCCCGACCAGTACTCGAATCCAGAGGGTCCGGCCAGCCACTACGAGACCACCGGCCCGGAGATTTGGGCCGACACCGACGGCCAGGTCACCCATTTCGTCGCCGGCATCGGTACCGGCGGAACGATCACCGGCGCCGGACGCTATCTCAAAGAGGTCTCCGACGGCCGAGTGCGCGTCATCGGCGCCGACCCGGAAGGATCGGTCTACTCCGGTGGGACCGGCCGCCCCTACCTGGTCGAGGGGGTCGGCGAGGATTTCTGGCCGGCCGCCTACGACCGTTCCGTCCCCGACGAGATCATCGCGGTCTCCGACGCCGACTCGTTCGACATGACCAGGCGACTGGCCCGCGAGGAGGCGATGTTGGTCGGCGGATCCTGCGGGATGGCGGTGGTGGCCGCGCTGAAGGTGGCCAAGGCGGCCGGGCCGGACGCGCTGGTGGTCGTGTTGCTGCCCGACGGCGGCCGCGGCTATATGTCGAAGATCTTCAACGACGCATGGATGTCGTCGTACGGGTTCTTGCGCACCCCGCTCGACGGCTCGCTGGAACAACCCACCGTCGGGGACGTGCTGCGGGGCAAATCCGGAAAGCTGCCCGACCTGGTGCACACCCACCCGTCGGAGACCGTGCGCGACGCCATCGGCATCTTGCGCGAGTACGGGGTGTCGCAGATGCCCGTCGTCGGTGCCGAGCCGCCGGTGATGGCCGGCGAAGTGGCCGGTAGCGTGTCGGAACGCGAACTGCTCTCGGCCGTCTTCGAAGGCCGCGCCAACCTGGCCGATGCGGTCGCGCTGCACATGAGTCCCGCGTTGCCGATGATCGGCGCCGGCGAGCTGGTGAGCGCGCTGGCCAAGACGCTGCGCGATTGGGACGCGGTGATGGTGGTCGAGGAAGGCAAACCGGTGGGTGTGGTCACCCGGCACGATCTGCTGGGATTCTTGTCTGAGGGTCCGCGCCGTAGGTAGCGCGACGACGAGCAAGCCTGGTGCCGCCCGGGACGCAAGGAAGAGGTGTTCATGACCGATCAACCGACCCCGCCGGAGAACACGGCACCGCCCCCGCCACCGCCCGGCGGTTATCCACCCC
>LQPU01000059.1 GCA_002101905.1 Mycobacterium shimoidei
CGGCGGGCTCATCGGTTGCCGGCGATCTCGCTGGCCTGGGGGCTGTGGGATCAAGCCAGCAACATGACCGGCGGACTCGACGCCGCCGACCGCGCCAGACTGAGCCGCAGCGGTGTCGTCGCGTTGTCCTCGGCTGAGGCCCTTGAGCTGTTCGACACCGCGCTGGCCGTCGACGAACCCTTTGTGGTGCCGGCTCACATCGATAGCGGCGCGCTGCGCGCGCACGGAGCGCTGGTGCCGCCGATGTTCAGCGAGCTCGTCAAGGCGCCGACTCGCCGTCGCGTCGACGAGTCCCTGGCCGCTACCAAATCGAAATCCGCACTGGTACAACGGCTGAGCGGTCTCAGTGAGAGCGAGCAGCATGCGGTGCTGCTGGATTTGGTGCGCTCGCACATCGCCACGGTGCTGGGAACCACCACGCCGGAGGCCATCGACCCGGACAAGGCGTTCCAGGAGCTGGGTTTCGACTCGCTGACCGCGGTCGAGATGCGCAACCGGCTCAAAGCCGCGACCGGGCTGGCGCTTTCACCCACCCTCATCTTCGATTACCCAACACCCAACGCGCTTGCCGGATACATGCGTACCGAGCTCGCCGGGGTGCCTCAAGAAGTCAAGCACGTTCCGGCCGTCCGGACCACAGGCGACGACCCGATCGCGATCGTGGGGATGTCGTGCCGCTTTCCCGGTGGCGTTGATTCGCCAGAAGACTTGTGGGACATGGTTGCCCAGGGCCGCGATGTGCTCACCGAGTTCCCCAAGGACCGCGGCTGGGACTTGGCCAGCCTGTTCAATCCCGACCCAGACGTACCCGGCGCCTGCTACACGCGCGTCGGCGGCTTCGTCGACGATATCGCCGGGTTCGACGCGGGATTCTTCGGGGTGCCGCCGAGCGAAGCGCTGGCGATGGACCCGCAGCAGCGGATGTTCCTGGAGTTGTCGTGGGAGGCGTTGGAGCGCGCCGGGATTGACCCGACCAGCCTGCGGGGCAGCGCCACCGGTGTATTCGCCGGGGTGATGACCCAGGGTTACGGCATGTTCTCCGCCGAACCGGTGGAAGGCTTCCGGCTGACCGGCCAGTCGTCAAGTGTGGCCTCCGGCCGGGTCGCCTACGTGCTAGGCCTGGAGGGTCCGGCACTGTCGGTGGACACCGCGTGCTCGTCGTCGTTGGTCACGCTGCATATGGCGGTGCAGTCGCTGCGGTCGGGGGAGTGCGATCTGGCGCTGGCCGGCGGTGTGACCATCAACGCCACCCCGGACATTTTCGTGGAATTCAGTCGCTGGCGGGGACTTTCACCGGACGGCCGCTGCAAGGCATTCGCCGGCTCTGCCGATGGCACCGGATTCTCCGAGGGTGGCGGGATGCTGGTGGTGGAGCGGTTGTCGGATGCGCGGCGGCTGGGTCATCCGGTGTTGGCGTTGGTGCGTGGGTCGGCGGTGAATCAGGATGGCGCGTCGAATGGGTTGACTGCGCCGAATGGGCCGTCGCAGCAGCGGGTGGTGCGTGCGGCGCTGGCCAATGCGGGGTTGAGTGCGGCTGAGGTGGACGTGGTGGAGGGCCACGGTACCGGGACGACGTTGGGTGATCCTATTGAGGCCCAGGCGTTGTTGGCGACGTATGGGCAAGACCGTGATGAGCCGTTGTGGCTGGGTTCGATCAAGTCGAATATGGGTCATACGCAGGCGGCTGCGGGTGTGGCCGGGGTGATGAAGATGGTGTTGGCGATGCGCCATCAGTTGATGCCGGCCACGTTGCATGTGGATGCGCCCAGCCCGCATGTGGATTGGTCGGCGGGGCGGGTGTCGCTGCTGACCGAGCCGCGGCCATGGCCCGACGACGACGGCAAAGTGCGACGGGCGGCAGTGTCGTCGTTCGGAATCAGCGGCACCAACGCACATGTGATTCTCGAGGCCCCGCCGCCGGTTCCGCGGGCGCCGGCCGAGCCGCCGCAGCCCCCGCCGGTGATTCCGTGGGTGGTGTCGGCGAAATCGGTTACAGCATTGGAAAAGCAAGCCGCCCGGTTGGCCGACCACGCGCGGTCCCAGGACGAACTCGACGTCACCGACGTGGGTTGGACATTGGCGGGCCGGTCGGCCTTCGAGCATCGGGCCGTTGTGGTCGGCGCCGACCGCGAGCAGTTGCTGTCGGGGCTGACAGAACTTGCCGACGGCAACCCCGCCGGCACCGTCATCCAGGGGAGCACGACGGGTGGCAAGACCGTCTTCGTCTTCCCCGGGCAAGGTTCCCAATGGCTCGGCATGGGCATGGGCCTGCACACCGCCTATCCGGTATTCGCCGAAGCGTTCAACATCGTCGTCGGCGAGCTGGACCGGCATCTGCTGCGCCCGCTGCGCGAAGTGATGTGGGGACATGACGAAAACCTGCTGAACACCACCGAATTCGCGCAGCCCGCGCTGTTCGCTGTCGAAGTGGCGCTGTTCCGGCTGCTGGAATCCTGGGGCGTGCGCCCCGATTTCGTGATGGGTCACTCGGTCGGCGAGCTGACCGCCGCGCACGTCGCGGGAGTCCTGTCGCTGGAGAACGCCGCCGTCCTGGTGGCTGCGCGCGGAAGGTTGATGCAGGCGCTGCCCGCCGGCGGCGCAATGGTCGCGGTGCAGGCAACCGAAGAGGAAGTGCTGCCGCTGCTGACCGACGATGTCGGCATCGCGGCTGTGAACGGTCCGGCCACGGTGGTGGTCTCCGGCGCCGAGGACGCGGTGACCGCCATCGCCGAGCAATTACGCGAGCACGGCCGCCGAACCCACAAGCTGGCCGTATCACATGCCTTCCACTCCCCGTTGATGGAGCCGATGATCGCCGAATTCAACACGGTTGCCGGCGAACTCGCCATCAACCAGCCCAGCATCCCGATCATCTCGAACGTGACGGGGCAGCTGGCGGCCGAGGACTTCGCCTCCGCCGACTACTGGACCCGACACATCCGGGCTGCGGTGCGGTTCGCCGACAGCGTTCGCTTCGCGCACTCGTCCGGCGCCACCCGATACCTCGAGATCGGCCCCGGCGGTGGCCTCACGGCGGCTATCGACGAGTCGCTGCCCGACGCCGACGTGGTGTCGCTGCCGGTGTTGCGCAAGGACCGGCCAGAGCCCGCCAGCCTCGTCACATCGACGGCTCAGGCCTTCGTGCGCGGCGTCACGGTCGACTGGCGAAACGTGTTGGGTTGTGGCAACTTCGTCGAACTTCCGACCTACGCGTTCGAACGGCGGCGGTTCTGGCTGTCCGGTGAAGCGTCCGCCGTGGACGCGGCTGGTTTGGGACTGACGTCAACCGAGCATCCGTTGTTGGGTGCGGTCGTCGATCTGCCGGCGTCGGGTGGGGTAGTGCTGACCGGCCGGCTCGCGCCCGCGTCGCAGCCTTGGCTGGCCGATCATGCGGTCGGCGGTGTGGTCCTGTTCCCGGGTGCCGGGTTCGTCGAACTGGTGATTCGGGCCGGCGACGAAGTCGGTTGCGGCGTCGTCGAGGAGTTGATGCTGTCCGCGCCGTTGGTGTTGCCGTCCACCGGTTCGGTCGCCGTGCAAGTCGTGGTCGGCGGTCCGCAGGAAACGGGGTCTCGTGCGGTATCGGTGTTTTCGCGCGCCCACGCCGACTCGAACTGGGTGCTCCACGCCGAAGGACAACTCCGCTCCGGAGGCGTCGAACCGGGCGCGGATCTGTCCGCGTGGCCGCCGGTCGGTGCCACACCGGTCGATGTGAGCGGTGTGTACGACGAGCTGGCCGAGCGTGGCTACCAGTACGGTCCTGCGTTCCAGGGACTCTCCGCGATGTGGCGCCGCGGCGACGAGGTATTCGCCGAAGTCACAATGCCGGCCGAGGCGCGAGCATCGGCGTCCGGGTTTGGAATGCATCCGGCGGTTCTGGATGCCACACTGCATGCGGTCATCCTGGCCACCAATACCACCAACGCCACCAACGCCGACGGCGGTGTCCTGGTGCCGTTCTCGTGGCAGGGCGTGTCGTTGCATGCTGCGGGTGCGTCGTCGGTGCGGGCGCGGATCGCGCCGACGGGCCCGTCGGCGGTGTCGATTGAGTTGGCCGACGGGTTGGGGTTGCCGGTGCTGTCGGTGTCGGCGATGGTGGCCCGCCCGGTGTCGCGGCGCCAGTTGATGGCGGCGCTGTCGGGTTCGGGTCCGGATCGGCTGTTCGAGGTGGCCTGGTCACCGGCCGGGCCGGGTGGCGGCACCGCGGGGGCCTATGAGGTGTTCGAGTCGCTGCCGGCCGGCGGCGATGCCCTGGCCGAGGTTTACCAGCGCACCCATGCGGCCTTGGCTGCTTTGCAGTCGTGGTTGTCGGAGCGTGATTCGGGGGTGTTGGTTGTCGTCACGCGTGGGGCGATGGCGTTAGGTGGAGAAGACGTCACGGATTTGGCCGGTGCGGCGGTGTGGGGGCTGGTGCGGTCGGCGCAGACCGAGCATCCGGGTCGGCTGGTGCTCGCCGATGTGGATGGGCCGGTCGACGCGCCGGCGATCCTGGCCGCCGGTGAGCCGCAAGTGATCGTGCGAGACGGCATCACCCATATCGCCCGCGTGCGCGGCAGCCGCGCCGCCGACGGTTTGTTGGTGCCGCCGGACGACGGGCGTCCTTGGCGATTGGGCCTTTCCAGCACGGGCACCTTCGAAAACCTGCAACTCGAACCAGTCCCGGATGCGGACGCGCCGCTGTCGCCCGGACACGTCCGGGTGGCCGTCGAAGCCATGGCCGCCAACTTCCGCGACGTCATGATCGCGTTGGGTCTCTACCCAGACGACGACGCGGCCATGGGTGTGGAGGCATCCGGTGTCGTCGTCGAAATCGGCTCGGAAGTCACTCAATTCGCGGTCGGAGACCGGGTCACCGGCTTGTTCCCGGAGGGGACCGGCACCATCGCAACCACCGACCAGCGGTTGCTGCTCGGTATTCCGGCCGGATGGTCGCACACCGATGCCGCGACGGTACCGGTGGTCTTCGCAACGGCCTACTACGCGCTGTCAGCGCTTGCCGACGTGAGGGCGGGCCAGCGGGTGTTGATTCACGCCGCGGCGGGCGGGGTGGGTATGGCTGCGGTGCAGTTGGCCCGGCATTGGGGGTTGGAGGTGTTCGCCACTGCCAGCCGCGGTAAGTGGGACACGTTGCGGGCGATGGGTTTTGACGATGATCACATCGGCGATTCGCGCAGTCTGGAGTTCGAGGAGAAGTTCCGGGCGGTGACCGGCGGCCGCGGTGTGGATGTGGTGCTCGATTCGCTGGCCGGCGACTTCGTGGACGCCTCACTGCGGCTGGTCGCCCCGGGCGGGATCTTCTTGGAGATGGGCAAGACCGACATCCGCGACCCTGAGGCCGTCGCGGAAAGCCACCCGGGCGTGCGCTACCGCGCCTTCGACCTCTTCGAAGCCGGACCAGATCAGATCCAGCGCATCCTCGCCGAGCTGGCCGCGATGTTCGCGAACAAGGTGCTGCGTCCGTTGCCGGTCACCAGGTTCGATATTCGGCGGGCGGCGGCGGCGTTGCGGTTTTTGAGTCAGGCGCGTCATGTGGGCAAGGTCGTGTTGACGATGCCGGATGTGTGGGCGGCGGGCACGGTGTTGATCACCGGTGGTACCGGGATGGCGGGTTCGGCGTTGGCGCGTCATGTGGTGGCCC
>LQPU01000060.1 GCA_002101905.1 Mycobacterium shimoidei
CATCTTCAGAAGACCTCGACCCCTACCCCGGTAACGACGCGCCGGCCAGCTCTACACCCTCAACTGCGAAGAGCCGGTAATCTGCGCAGGGCCGCCGGAGCAGCAACTCTGCCGCTGTAGCCCTACATGCAACGCGCGATCAGGGCCTTGGATCCACGGGGGCGTGCTAGCAAATGGCCGTGCTGATCGCCGCTGCTACTGTACGGCGGCGTTCCTTATCTAGGAACTGGGACGCTGGCCCCAGATTCTGGATCCTTCCAGCACCTTTCACAGGTCGGCTGTACCAGTCGAAGGGCGTCTCTGCTTCCAGTGGCCACGCAATCCATCGCCTAACCCGCCGAAATGGGCACCCACAGGCCAGTCATCGCGCACTGTCGGCAATACCCGCGCCAATGGTCGAGCAACTAACCGGTCAAATAGCGAACCGCGGCCCAGGGAGGGGAAACCCGGGCCGCGGTCGCCGTTGGCGCTATTACCTCACGGCTGATTCGCACCGTTAGCACCGGTAATGGTGTTTCCGTCCTTGTGGCCGCTGCCCGGCTGGAACACAACAAGCCCTTGACCGGCGCCGCCAGTGTTCCCGGCACCCGTGCCGCTACCGCCGCTGCCGCCAACGACCGTGTTGTTACTCGCCGACGGCTCACCGGTAGGAGCACCCGGATCCGGCCTCCCGGCCGCGACGTTGGCGTCACCGCCGATGCCCCCGGCACCGCCGTCGATACCGGCGCCACCGTCGCCGCCCGTGACACTGTTATTGATGGCGGTGCTGGTGCCGTTTAATGCCAAGATCCGGCTGTTGCCTCCAGCGCCACCCTTGCCACCAGCGCCATCGCCAGTGCCACCGGTGCCGCCCTGCGACGTGCCGGCCGCCTCCGCGTCCTCACCGCCCGCGGTGATCCTGGCATCGCCGCCGACACCACCGGTGCCGCCGTCGGTGGCGTCACCGCCGTCACCGCCGGTGGACATGCCGTGGGCCGTCCCACCAGGACCGCCCTGGTTGGGACCGAGGAGGTCCGATACGACGGAGCTCGAGATAGAAGCGTTACCGCCGCGCCCGCCCTGGCTGCCGGAGCCGGTGGCGTCACCGCCGTTGCCGCCGGTGGAGGTGCCGTACGACAACCCACCCGCACCGCTGGACCGGAGCTCACCCACGCCGCCGCTGCCGCCATGGCCGCCGTCGGTGGCATCACCGCCGTCGCCGCCGATGGCAACCGCAGCGTTGTCAGCGGTGCCGACGGCGCCACCCGGGGCCGAGCTGTTGGGCCTGACGAGCAGGACGCCGAGGCCACCGTTACCACCGACGCTGCCAATACCGGTGGCATCGCCGCCGGCGCCGCCGGTGGCGCTGGCGTTGGTGATCGCGTTGGTGACGCCGCTGGTGCCGGGAGTCGCCTCAACATTGACGTCACCACCGGCGCCACCCGTGCCACCGTCGGCGCCGACACCGCCAGCACCGCCGGTCGCGCTGACGTCGGTGATGATGCCGAAGCTTGCCTCCATATTGGCGTCACCACCGGCGCCACCCGTACCACCGCCGGTGCCAACGCCGCCGGCCCCACCCTCGACGGTGCTGTCGAAGATCCAGCCACGCTCGGTAGCGAGCATGATCGCGTTGCCGCCGTTGCCGGCTACCGAGCCGGCAACCGAGCCGTCCGCGCCCGCGCCGCCGATGGCAGTGCTGTCCGTGACGCGGGAGGCCCCAACGCCACCGATGGTCGCCCGTCCACCGGTGCCGCCGTTCGCCCCGGCGGCGCTGTCGGTGCCGTCACCGCCGTCCCCGCCGGCCCCGCCAGTGGCGGTGTTGTTGGCGACGATGTCGGGTTGATTGCCGTCGATGTTGGCCCTGCCGCCGGCGCCACCAGCACCACCGTCATGGCCGGCTCCGGCACCGCCGTTACCGCCGGACCCGCCGTTACCGCCCATCGACGTGTTGTCGGTGCCCCCACGCAACTGCGCGGCGCCGCCCGCGCCACCGGTGCCGCCGAGAGCGCCGTCGGTGCCACCGTTGCCACCGACTCCGCCGTTGCCGCCGATGACACTGCCGCCGGAGATGCTGCCCCTTCTCGTCAGCACCAGCGCGTAACCGCCCTTACCGCCATCGCCGGCGCCTGCGCCGGTGCCGCTGTTACCGCCGTTGCCACCAGTGACCTGGGTGCCGGTAACGACGCTGCCCGACGTGACGGAGAAGTTGGCTGCACCGCCGTCGCCACCGGTAGCGCCGGCGGCCAAGCCCGCGCCGCCAGCGCCGCCCGTGCCGACACCGTCGATGATGGTGCCGCGGTCGCCGGTTCCGGCACCGAGCAGTGCGCTGCCGCCGTTGCCGCCGGTGCCACCGTTCAGGGCGTAACCGCCGTTGCCGCCGGTGGCCGTGCCGGTCGCGGTACCACGGCCGTCGGCGCCTCCGGCCTGCAGGGTGCCCGTGCCGCCGTAACCACCAGTGCTGCCGATGCCGGTTGCGTCGCCACCGTTCCCGCCGATCGCGGTGCCGTTCACCGAACTGTCGCGGGCGGCGTCAAGTACCGCCCCTCCGCCGTCGCCGCCGTGGCCACCGCCGGTGCCGACACCCCCGGTGCCACCGGTGGCCGAGCCGCTAACGGTGCCGTCCGCACCGTTGGCCGAAATGAGCGCCGCTCCGCCGTGGCCGCTGATCCCGCCGCCGGTGCCGCCGGCCCCACCGGTGCCGCCAGTGGCAGAGGCGTCGTTGACTACGCCACCATTAGTGGCGCTGACCGTAGCGGAGCCGCCGGTCCCGCCGGCGCCGCCGACGGTTTCGGTGCTACCGGCACCGCCGACCCCGCCGGCCCCGCCGGTGGCGGTGACGTCGTCGGCCAGCACGCTGTCCGCGTCGGCGGACGTCTTGGCCCAGCCGCCGCCACCACCGCCGCCACCGCCCAGGCCAGCCGCTTGGGCTGTACCGACACCACCGGCGCCACCGGCACCGCCCTTGCCGCCGACCGCTCCGGTGCCGTCGGCATCGCCTTGACCGCCGGCCCCGCCGGCGCCGCCATTGCCGTGAATTCCAAAGGCGCCGTCGTTACCCGCGGTGCCGCCGTTACCAGCGCCAGCGGCGCCGCCTCTGCCGCCGTTGCCCACATGACCACCGCCGGCCCCGCCGGTTCCCCCGGCCCCGCCATTGCCATTGCTGTTCGGATTGTCAAAGTCGCCGGCCGCGCCGACACCGCCATTGCCGCCATTGCCGCTGTTGCCACCAGCACCGCCGTCACCGCCGTCACCGGCTAAGCCCGCGGTCCCGAAAATGCCTGCGGCACCGGCATCACCGCCCTTACCGCCGTTACCTCCGGCACCACCGCCGCCACCGTTACCGCCGGTGCCGCCGGTGCCGTCTCCCTTGCCCGCGAAGCTGCCGTCAATACCTGTGCCACCGTCGCCGCCGTCACCGCCGTCACCGCCGTTACCGCCTTGGCCGCCGTTACCGCCGGCGCCGAAGAAGCCGCCCTTACCCCCCTTGCCGCCGTTACCACCATTGGTGCCACCACTACCGTTGCCACCGGCACCGCCGTTGGACCCGGCTACACCGGCAGCCCCGGCCACGCCGTCACCACCGGCGCCACCGTTACCGCCGTTACCGCCATGCGAGAACCACGCGAACGCACCCGCATCGCCACCGGCACCACCGTTACCGGCGGAGATCAAGGCGGTACCGGCGCCACCGTTACCGCCGTCGCCGCCGTTACCCCAGAACAGGCCGCCGGCGCCACCTGCACCACCATCGGCGCCGACACCACCGTCGCCGCCGTCACCGCCGTTGCCGAACCAGAATGCGTTGCCGCCGTCGCCGCCGGCGACACCAGCCTCGGTGCTATCCCAGCCGTCACCGCCGTCACCAAACCACAGACCGCCATCTTGGCCATCCGGGCTTTCCATGGTGCCGTCGGCGCCGTTGCAAATCAGGCCACATGAGCCGGCCATGGGATCGCCAGCCGCTGCGGACAGCGCCGCATACCAAGAGTTCAGCTGGTTGTCGATCGCGTCACCCAGTGGCGTGCCGATCCAGTTGTTGACAAACCACTCGTTGAGCTCCTGCCCGAACGCCAAGAACGGATCAGTGCCCGCGGTCGCGTTAGCGTCCAGCGCGCCGAAATTGTCAAGCCCCAGCCATGCCTCCCACGAGGCCGGATTCAGCAGCGCCTCCAAACCGCTGGCGTCGAAGTCAGCGGCAGGCGCGCCCACCCAGGCGCTCGGGTCGAACAGGTCGAACAAGTCCTCGAAGTCAGCGTGTGCCGGCGGTGCCGCCGCCAGCGGGCCCAGCCCAAACGCCAAAAACGCCCCCGCACTAGCACCCAGTCCAGCGACCTGGACGCGACGACGAGCCTTTCCCTTGCGTGCTTGACGATTCCGCTTGTTGCGCTGCCCAGCCATTTTTGTGTTGCCTCCCAATGCCGCAGGAACGACGCCTCTCAGCCGCCGTTAAGGTAACTATTAGCGCACTTTTGGCCATTAAGCGAGACCCGTAAATGAGATTTTCCGGGGAGGTCGGCTATTGCTTCTGGGATAGCAAATTAGGCTCTATATGCTACATGCAAATTTGTTGGAATCATCATTTAATTCGCGCGGATTGTGCTGTTACAGCAAAAATCCGGTGCATTTCGCCGCTGAGGCCCACGCGCGGACGCGGACGTCTTACAGATTCTTAGTCCCACGCGCGGCAGAACCATCTTGTCGACTCACACCAACGACGGTGCCGCACAGGCGAAATGCCTGATCAGCGGCTAGGCATGATCTCGCCTGGGTGGCGCCGCAATTGGCAACATGCGTCCGATCGTCTGCATTCGCGATGGCCAAAGTACATCAAATTGTACGAAGTCGGGTCGATTGTGCGCCGAACCAGAACTCGAAGCCCGCATTGAGCATTCGTCGGTCGGCGCGCTGCAGCCGATTGCGCAGCAGGATCCGGGCAGCGGACGCAATGAATGCAGGCAAGTCATCTGCACGCTGTCGCTAATACCCGCGACATGGTCGAGCAATTAAGGCCTCGAAAGCAAACCGCGGCCCAGGAGAAGGGGAACCTGGGCCGCGGTAGCTGTTGGTGCGGTTACCTCACGGGTGATTCGCGCCGTTGTCGCCGGTGATGTTCTTTCCGTC
>LQPU01000061.1 GCA_002101905.1 Mycobacterium shimoidei
GGCCTGGGGTTGGGGGCGGGGTTGGGCTTGCTCGCGGAAACCCGCCGCGGCGCCGGCAGCGCCGGCGGCGCCGCCGGCCAACAAGGTGGCATTGTCACCCTGTCGCAGAATCGTTGCGGCCTGAACCTGCTCGGTTGCGGTCAACGCGTCGTG
Source organism: Mycobacterium shimoidei (assembly GCA_002101905.1). Lineage (GTDB taxonomy): Bacteria > Actinomycetota > Actinomycetes > Mycobacteriales > Mycobacteriaceae > Mycobacterium > Mycobacterium shimoidei. Next base: position 154 of record LQPU01000061.1, read on the forward strand.
GGCCGCAGCGGCCAGCTCGCCGGCGCTGCGGTAGCGCTCCGCGGGGTTTTTGGCCATGCCCTTGGCGATCACGTGATCCAGCGCCGGGGGAACTTCCCCGGGTCGCGTTTCACTGGGCCGCGGAATAGGTTGCATCAGATGCGCGGCGACCAGCTGCTCGATGCTGTTGGCACGGTACGGCGGCGCGCCCGTCAAGCACTCGGCCAACACACAGGCCAGCGCGTAGACGTCCGCGGGGTAGCTGACCTCGTCGCCGGAAAAACGCTCCGGGGCCATGTACCGGTAAGTTCCGATGGCGGTGCCGGTTTGGGTCAACCCGGGATCGGTGGCGGCGCGGGCAATGCCGAAATCGACCAGGTAGGCAAAGTCGTTAGCGGTGACCAGAATGTTCTCCGGTTTGACGTCGCGATGCATGATGCCGTTGGCGTGCGCGGCGTCCAGCGCGGCCGCGATCTGGCGCACGATGGCCACCGCCCGGGCCGGCGGCAGCGGGCCGTCGCGCACCACGATGTCACGCAGTGAAGTGCCGTCGATCAGGCGCATGTCCACATAGAACTGGCCGTTGATTTCGCCGTAGTCGTGGATCGGCACCACATGCGGCTCGGTGAGCCGTCCTGCGGTATCGGCCTCGCGTTGCATACGGGCGCGGAACTCAGGGCTGTTGGAGTACTGCTCCGAGATCAGCTTCAACGCCACCACCCGGTGCTTGCGCGCATCCTCGGCCTCGTAGACCTCCCCCATGCCGCCGCGGCCCAGCAGCCGCTTCAGCTGGTACGGCCCAAACCACGTACCCACCCGCGAACCTGGGTCGGTCACCGTCGACGCTCCCTTCCGCTAATCACGAGATAGCATTCACGGCCGCTTCGAGTTTCGATTCGAAGGATTTCGGCATCGGAATGTATCCGTACTGGTCCAATCCATCCTGCCCCGAACCGATGGTGGCCTGCATGAAAGCCCTTACCGCCGGGCCGGTCGCGGGATCCGGATACTTCGAGCAGACGATCTCATAGGTCACCAGCACCAGTGGGTAGGCCCCGGCCTGCGTGGGCTTGTAGAACGACGACGTGTCCACCACCAGGTCATTGCCCTGCCCTTTGAACTTCGCCCCCTCGATCGTCTTTCCGACCGTTTCGGCCGTGATCGTCACCGGATCCGGACTCGCTGACGTGATGATCTGGGCCATGTTCAGCTGACGTCCCACCGCGAAGGACCACTCGTTGTAGGTGATGGCCCCGTCGGTGTTTCGCAGGAGCGACGACGTGCCGTTGTTGCCCGCTGCTCCCTGCCCGACACCTCCGTTGAACGTCTTTCCGGTGCCTTTGCCCCACGCGCCATCGGATGCCACCTCGAGGTAGTTCTGGAAGTTGTCGGTGGTACCGGATTCGTCGCTGCGGAACACCACCTGGATCGGCGTCGCGGGCAGCTTGGTGCCTTGGTTGAGTGCCGCGATCGCCGGATCGTTCCACGTGGTGATGGTGCCGTTGAAGATCTTCGCCGTTGTCGGCCCGTCCAGATTCAACGTGTTGACGTCTTTGACGTTGTAGGTGATCGCGATCGGGCCGAACACCGTCGGTAGGTCCCACGCCGGCGAACCGCACCGCTCCTGCGCGCTTTCGGGTTCACCCTTCGAGGGATCCAGTGCCACATCGGAGCCGGCGAGGTCGGTTTGGTTGCTGATGAACTCCGCCACCCCTTTGCCGGAGCCGTTTGCGTTGTAGTCCAGCGTGTAACCCGGGCACGCCCGGATATAGGCGTACACAAATTGCTCGATGGCGTGCGTTTGCGCGGTCGAGCCGCTCGCCTTGAGTTTCTGCTTGCCGCCGCACTGCACCGGCACCTCGGCGGTGCCCGACGACGCCGAGCTGTCCTTGCCGCCGCCACAGGCCGACAACACCAGTGCGCCGACGGTGAGCAGGATCAGAGCGGTGCTCAATCGGTTGGCCTTCACGCAGCTCCTCGAAACAGCCGGGGTGGCAGATGCCCTCCGCCACCGGATCACGTGTGAGCGTTGGTACGTCGCAGCTCAGCGACAGTGGCAACAGTACCGTGAACAGCGGGTCCTTCCGGTGCGAACAGAATATGAATGCCCGAGTCTTCGGCTCGCCCGCACTGCGGTCGGTACTGGCTGGCAAACCCTTGCAAAGCCTGCGGATACCATTAGCTGGTGTCGACGGAGGCCCTCGGCGGGCGCTTGCCCGAATTGACCGGCGACGCCAGAGTCGATCGCTGGCGCGAGCATCGAGCGGCGGTGCGAGCCGAATTGGTCGAGGCAACGCTGCGGGCCATCGAGGAACACGGCCCGGACTTGTCCATCGACGATGTGGTGCGGACCGCCGGTGTCCCGCGCCCGAAGCTGTACCGGTTCTTCGCCGATAAAGACACGCTGTTCAGCGCCGTCGGCGAACGCGTACAAGCGATGGTGCTCGAACGTGTGGTACCCCGGTTCAATGCGGCCGGCACCGCGTTGGAGCTGGTCCGCTCGGCCGTGGCCACCTACGTCGACCTCGTCGACGAGCGGCCCAACCTGTTCCGCTTCCTGGTCGGATCCCAGTTCACCGAGCGCCGCTCGACCGAGGCCCTGATCGAAGGCGGCCGGCCACTGGCCAACGCCACCTGCGAGGTTGTCGCCGACATCCTTCGGGCCCGCGGCGGAAACGGCGATGACATTCAATATGTCGTCGACGCGTTGCTGGGCGGGGTGGCGCTCGGCGTCCTGCGCTGGCTCAACGAGCCGACGATCAGCAAAGATGCTTTGGTCGAGCAACTGACGACGTTCCTGTGGGGCGCATTGTCGGCCACCGCCGCTGCCCGCGGTCTGATTCTGGATCGCCACCAGAAACTGTCGTAACCAGCGCTAGCCAGCGCGAATCTCGCCGACTCCTTGCACGTGCCATCGGGCCGCGCTACTGTGACCCAGGACACCCCGTACTTACGGTACTAGGTACTGAACGTTCGAGGAAGGGTCGTCGCGGTCATGCCGACCAGCTATCCGAACACCAGGCGGATCCGTTTCCGCTTTGATCAGGCCCGCAGGTTCGACAAGTACTTCGTCAACAACGACATCGTGCTCAGCCACTTTGTGGCGGGCCTGTCAGGTGCTTTTCCACCCGGCGAGGAAGCGTTCATTCGCTCGGTCCGGCGATTCGCCGAGTCCATCACCGATCCGGTGCTGAAGAAACGGGTCGCCGGTTTCATCGGGCAAGAATCGATGCACGGGCAAGAACACCGCCGGCTCAACCAGAAGCTCATCGAGATGGGTTATTCCATCAAGTGGTGTGACTCAGAGGCGTTGCGGCGGCGCCGGATTCAGTTCGAAGGCTGGCTGGGTGGCCGACGGCACCTTGCGTTGACGGCAGCCGCCGAACACTACACAGCAGTGGTGGCCCAACGGGTGCTGTCCAATCCGGAGATCCAAACGATCCCGGGCGATGCCGAAGTGTGGAACCTGCTGAACTGGCATGCCCTCGAAGAGCTGGAACACAAGTCGGTGGCCTTCGACGTGTATCGAGCGGTCGGCGGCTCCGAGCGGGTCCGAATCACCACCATGGCCATACTCATTGCCGTCACGCTCCCGGTGACCACCCTGTTGCTGGCGATCGCGCTGGCACGCGACCCGGTGGCGCACCGTCATCCGTTGCGAGTCGCTCGCGAGGCATACCGGCTCTACCGGGGTCCGTTCATCCGCGGGTTGATACCTGACCTCGCGCAGTATCTGCGTCCGGGCTTCCACCCCGACGATGTGGACACCACAGCGCTGGTAGAGCAATGGCGCGAGGAGCTTTTCGGCGCCGAGGGCGCGCTGGCCGATCACCTGAAATAACGAAGGGACGGTTCGTATGGGTGCTGCAGCGGCAACAACAACAACCGCGACGGCCTATCCGCCGGTCCGGCGGATTAGGTTCCGGTTCGGCGAACCGCGACCGATGAAGCGTCACTTCGTCGACGGCGACATCGTGATGAGTCACCTGACCGCCTTGTTGTCAGCCATTTTTCCGCCCGGCGAGGAGGGGTTCATCAGGTCGGTGCGCCGTTTTGCCGATCATGTCAGTGACCCCGTTTTGAAGAAACGGGTCGCCGGATTCATCGGACAGGAATCGGTGCACGGTCAAGAGCACCGGCGCCTCAATGAGCAACTGGTGGCGATGGGCTATCCGCTGGTTCGGGTGTTCATGTTCGACCACGACAGCAGGCGCCACAAATGGATCGTGCGCGCCGAGAACCGGCTGCCGGGCTATTTGCATTTGGCGGCGACGGCGGCTGCCGAGCACTACACCGCGACGCTGGCTCAGCGCGTGCTCACCGACGAGATACAAGCTATCCCAGGCGATCCCGAGGTGCGCCAGCTGCTCAATTGGCATGCCGTCGAAGAGCTGGAACACAAATCGGTGGCGTTCGACGTCTACCGCTTTGTCGGCGGACCGGAGTGGATCCGTATCGCCGTGATGGGCGTGGTGTACGTGCTCACCATCCCCGTCGTCACCGGCGGCGTCATGGTGTCGATCATGACCGATCCATCTGGGCGGCGTCCGATCACGGTGCTGCGCCAGACCATCGGCGTCTTCCGCGGACCGCTGCTCAAAGGTGTGATGGCCGACCTGCGTAAGTACATGAGACCTGGCTTTCACCCCGACGACATCGACACCACCGAGCTGTTGGACAAGTGGCGCGCCGAACTGTTCGGCACCGAGGGCGCGCTGGTCGATCACCTCAAGTAGCCGGGAACAACGGGATCAGGTGGCGTGAAATTCAATCGGTTGCGGCCCCGGGTGGTAGTGGTCACTGGCGCCGGGAGCGGCATCGGGCGGGCGATCGCGATCCGATTCGCCAAACTCGGGGCCCGGGTGGTGGTCTCCGACATCGACCTCGACGCCGCACAGCAGACGGCAGCAGTCATCCGCGGCCACGGCCGCCTTGCCTCGGCGGCGCAGCTCGACGTGACCGAGCCTGAGGCGTGGGATGCGCTGGCCCGAAACGTACTCACCGAACACGGCTACACCGACGTGCTGGTGAACAACGCCGGCATACTCGTCGCCGGCCCCTTCCTGGAGCTGCAGCCGTCGGATTGGGAACACCAACTTGCGGTCAACCTCATGGGCGTGGTGTACGGCTGCCGCGCATTCGGTGCTCAAATGGTCGAGCGCGGTGCGGGGGGTCATATCGTCAATATCGCGTCCGCGGCGGCATTCACGCCGACGCCGGTGATGTCTGCCTATTCGGTATCGAAGGCCGGCGTGAAAATGCTGACCGAATGCCTGCGCCTGGAACTGGGTCCGAAAGGCATTGGTGTCAGCGCTATCTGCCCGGGAGTCATCAACACCAGCATCATGGAAAACGCGACCACGTTGGGTGTCGACGACGATCTGATCGAGCGCGGCAAGTCGCTTGTCCGGCAGCTCCAGCAGTTCGCGGAGACACTTCCGTTCGCGCCGATGAGTCCCGATCTGGTCGCACGCGCAGCAGTGCGCGCCGTCCGATTCGACCTTGCGGTGGTGCCCGTCCGCACCGAGGCCTGGCTGGGCTACGTCATGCTGCGGGTCGCACCCGGTGTCAATCGGATCATGACACGTCCGTTCTCGATGAAGACGCTGGAGAAGGTTGGCGCTCGCCTACTCATGCCCGCGGGCCGCACATAGGGGCGCACATAGAGGTAGGACTCAACCCGCCGGCGACAGCATCTGCCGCCAGCCGTCTTCTCCGAGACCGTCGGAGCTTTCCAGGTGGTACTTGACCCCGTCAGGGCCGAGCACTTCACCGCTGGATGGGTTGTAGATCGCGGCCGGGCCGGCGGGAGTGTAGACGCACGGGTTGGGTTGCTGCCCGTTGCACTGAACGGTTCCCGAACCCGGCCGGGACAGCGGATCGCTGACCGGTGGCGGCGTACCGGGAACCCGGTCGGCCGGCGCCGGGTTCATGCCGTTGTTGACCGACGGCGCCGGGATCATCTCGCCGACATTGACCGGTTGGTCGCACCGCGCACCCGGTGCGGGGCAGTTGCGGATCTGGTTGGGATCGCCGTACCAGGGATTGGTCCCCAGCGGTACGTACGGCTTGCTGTCGCGGCACTCCCGGGGAGTGGCGGCACGCTTGCCCGGGACGTCGACACACGGCAGGTTGCGTGCGCCGCGCACGACGTTGGCCGGAACATCTTGGGGAATCTTGCAATACGTTCCGCTTGGCAGCGGCGCGGTGTTGGTGTCGGCCGGCGATCGCCACTGTGATGCCGGCAGGAATCCGGTCAGACATGGCGGTGGGTTGTTGATCGACAGATTGAGGTCCATCAGCACCGACCCGGGGGTGGAGGCAATCGTGGTTTGTGCGATAGACGCGACCTCCGGCAAGAACACCAGCAACTGCTCGAGGCCCTTGTTGTAGCGCTTGAGCATGTCGGCCACGATCTCCAGGTTCGCCAGGGTCTGCGGCAGCGACTCGCGGACACCGCTGAACACCTCGGTGACCTGGTCGGCGGTCGGCGCGGCCTTCGACAGGATGCTTTGCAGGCCTTGGTCGTTCTGGGCGATCTGCGCGGTCAGGACGTTCAAGTCATGTGACCACCGCTCGATCGAGTCGCTCGAGTCGACCTGGCTGTCCAAGATCGGTGCCGCGTTCTCGATGACATCGTCGACATCGGCGAGATTGGTCTTGAAGTCGCCGACGATCGACTGCGTCGAATCCACCAACCGTTGCAACGCCGGACCCAAACCGCCGATTGCCTGTGCCGTCTCATCGAGCAGCGAGGCGATCTTGTCCTTGGGGAGGACCGACAGGCTCCGGTTGGCGGCATCCAGCGCCGGGCCGATCTCACTGGGCACGGTGCCCTTGGTGATGGTCTGCCCGGGCGAGAAGAACTTCCCCGGTGTGCCGGTGGACACCAGGTCCAGATACTGCTCACCGACCGCGGAGACCGAGTGCACATTGGCCGACGCGTCGATGGGGATCTTGTAGCGGCTGTCGATGCTGAGTGTGGCCCGGGCACCGGTCACCGTCGGTTCGACCTTGGTGACCTTGCCGATCTGGATCCCGCGATAGGTCACGTTCGACGTGCGATACAAACCGCCCGAAGCGGGCAACTCGGCGACCAGTGTGTATCGACCGATGCCCAGCAGGCTCGGGATGTGCAGGTAGTACCAGCCCAACGCAACCAGCGCCGCAACCGTCAGCGCGGCGAACACGATCAACTGGTTACGGATGAAACGGGTCAACATCTTTCATTCGCCTCGCTCCACCGGCGCGTCGGCCGGATTGGGCACGTATCGGATGTCGGGCACCATGGTTGCCGGATCACGGCCCCAGGACTGTTCGAGCGCGCGCAGCATTCCGGACAATCCGGTTCCGGTCAATATCGCGTTGTCGATCGTGCTCAGTGTGAGGTCGAGCGAACCGGACACGTTGATGTAATCGCCCCGCACGATTTTCGGCACGCTGTCGATGGTGAACGGCGGCGAGAGCAGCAGCCCCAGGGCATCCACCAAATATGGCGCGGCAAGGCCGAGTTGCTTGAGCGGTCGCTGCAACAGTTGCAGATTCTGATGCAGGTCGCCGCGCACCGTGGACAACGTCTGATCGGTGACGGCGCTGATGCGCCCGATGGCTTCGACAGTGTCGGCGAACAGGTCGCGCTGGTCTTCGAAATGCTCAACCAGCGGTGGGAATTCGGTAAGCACCCGATCGAGGACATCGGTGCGCTCACCGACATAGGTCAACAGCCGGTTCGTCGAGTCGATCGCGCGGGTGACATCACCACGCTGCTCATTGAGCTTGGTGGCAAAGGTATCCAGCTTGCCGAGGAAGGCCCGAATCTGCTGGGCCCGTCCGTTGAGAATCTGGTAGACCTCGTTCTGGATCACTTCGAGATTGGGAATCCCGCCGCCGCGCAACACCAACGCCAGGCTGGCCAACGTTTGCTCAATGCTGGGATAGGCCGATGAGTTCGTCAGCTTGATGGTGTCGCCGTCTTCTAACAGCTGCGGCGACGGATTCGGCGGTGCGGCAAGCTCGAGGTGCTGCGAACCCAGCAGGCTGGTCTGCCCGATCCTCGCGGTGGCGTTCTTCGGTAGCCGAACGCCTTTCTCCAGATCCACGGTCAGGGTGGCGACCCAGTCTTTCAGTTTGATTCCGCGCACCGTGCCGACAAACACATCGGCGACGAGGACCCGACTGTTTCCGTTGAGCGCTAACGTGTTTGGCATCTGGACGTAGATGGTGTAGGAGCCGCGCCCGCTGCCCGGCCCGCCGGGCAGCGGCACGTTGGAGATGCCCCGCCAGTTGCCGCACGATGTCAGTACGACCACCGCGACCAGCATCGCCAGGGCCCGTCGCACGCACCTCGTCGCTTTGCTCACGGGCCCGGCCTTTCGGCGGCGCCCAGCGGCGCTTCGGGCGGCGGCGGTGCCGCGGTCGGCGAGGGCAGCGGCTGCGGGTACCACGGCGGCGGCAACGGGTTGTTCTCGTCGTAGGCGTTCGGCGGCCCGGGCATGTTCTTGCCCGGCGGTGGAGGTGCGATGTCCGGGCCGCCCATGAGTTCGGCCAACGACTCCGGTGTCAACAGGCTCGCCGTGAACGGCCCCACGCGAACCCCCTGCATACCCGGCGCGACGATCCACCCCGGCTCGGAGTTCCGGTGCGACCACGGTGTGTCCGGTGAAAAGATCCCCGGGACGGTGGTGTCCTTGTATCCCGGCGGCGGCTGCAGCCGCGGCTCGGAGTAGGCGATGTTCTTGGGCAAGGTGTCTGCGGTGCTGACCAGGTTCATGCCAAACGGGAAGTAATTGAACTTGATCGCATCCAGAATCGGAGCCAGGTACTCCGCGCACAGTTCGGCCGACTCCTGATAGCCGAGCCGGCTGCCGGCTTGGATTGCGCTGCAGATGAACTGCATTGGGTTGGCGAAGTTGACCAGCGCGGGCACGCCGGTGAGGCTGCCGTGCGCCGGCTCGTAAATCCCGAGCACGTTAGCGGCCATGGTGGGCAGGATGTGCAACCCGGTCTCCAACCCTTCCCTGGGCTCCGGCTGCATGATCGCGGTGGTCACTTCGGACAGGTTGTTGACGTCGTGGGTCAGCACATCGCGGTTCGCGGTCAAGAACTCCTGCGCGGTGGACAGCAGGCTGTCGGTCTGCCGAATCGCCTCAGCAGCCGCTTGATCCGCGCTGGTCAAGTTTTCGGTGAATTGGGCAAGGTCTTTGTTCAACGCGACGAACTGCTGATCGTCCTGACGCAAGGCGTTGACGAACAACGCCAGGCTGTGCAGCACGGCGAAGAAGTCGCCGCGGCCCTCGTCCAACGTGGTCAACGACCGAGACAGGCTATCGAGCGTGGTGTTGATCTGCTTGCCCTTGCCGGCCAGCCCATCGGCGAACGATTCGACGATGTCGCCGAACGGTCCCTTGGGCTGCTCCTTGGTGGGGCCGAGTTTGTCGATGATGTTGGTGATCTGGTTGCGCAGGTCGTCCCACTCCACCGGCACCTGGGTGCGCTCGATCGGGATGACGGCGTTGTCGGCCAGCACCGGACCGCCACGATAGGGAGGCTGCAACTGAATTGCCCGTGATGCCACCAGCGTGGGGTTGAGGACCACCGCCGAGGCATCGGCGGGAACTTTGTAGCGCCGCTGGTAGTGAAAGGTCACCTTCATCTTGTCGCCGGCCGGCTCGATCTTGTCGATCGCGCCCACCCGTGCGCCCATGATCTGCACCTTGTCCCCGGCATACAGCGCGTTGGTCTGCGGGAAGTACGCCACCACAGTGATATTGGTCAACTTGTGATAGATCTGTTGGCCCACGAAAGCGGCGAGCAGACCGATCAGCGCAACGAGTGAACCGGTGATGACCGCCGTCCGCGACAACCTCGGCAGCTGCAACTTGCGAATATCGAAGATGGTGCTCAATCCTGGCTACCTCCGGTCCCGTCCGGTGTGATGAACGGGGCGGGGAGCGCCGGCCCCGGCCCGGGTGGTGCCGGCGGTCCGGGCGGCAGCCCCGGCGCGAACGTCGACGGCGGTGACGTCGGACCCGCGGGCCCCAGGTCCTCGGTGCGTGCTCCGCGCGGTGCTTTCGGCGGCAACGGCACCGCGGTGCCGGGAACGTCGGGAGCCGGCTCGCCCGGCCGCCCGGCGATATTGATGCCCGGCGTCGGCGGCAGCCCGTTGGGATTGGGTGGCGACGACAACACGTCGGGCAGCCCCGGATAGGGACCATTCGGCCCGAACGGTCCCTGCCCCTGGTCGATGCCGGCACACGGCAGCGGATTCCACGGCCGCGGCAACAGATCCGGCGTCGGCGTGAACGAACACGGTGAGCCGGGCGCGACCGCCGGACCCGGATGGTCCGGCGTTCCCTCCAGCACCGGGGGCGCCGGCGGCGGCGCGGCATTCGGGAACCGGGTGCCGTTGGGGTCCGGCCAGCGGAACGCCGGCAGCCCCGCGCTGCGCCAGAACTCCTCCGGGTCGATCCCACGCTTCTTGAACGCCGCATCCACCCAGGGCTGCAAAATCTGATACGGCAGCAGGTTGGCCACCATCACTTTGAAGTACGGACCGGAACCGACCGCCTCACTCAGCGCCGCGGTGTAATTGCGCAACGTGGTCAACACCGAGGCCAGCTCGTTTTTGCGCTTGGCCAGCGTGTCGGTGACAGTGCCCAACTGCTCGAGCAGATGGTGCAGGTTGGGGTTGTCATTGATCAATCCCTGCAGCTGGGTGGAGAATGCGGCGACGTTCGCCAGCAGTGCTTCGACGGCCTTGCCGCGCTGATTGAACGCCGCTAACAGCGCGCGGGCGTTGACCAGCAGTGCGTTGATCTGCCTGCTCCGGTCGCCAAGAACGCTGGCCACCTTCCTGGCTTGGGCGAGCAGGTGCCTGATCTGCTCGTCGCGCTTGCCGATCGTGTCGGAGAACTTGGCCACCCCGTCCAGGGCGCCACTCAGGTGCGGGTAGGTTTCATTGACGATCTGGGACAACACATTCAGCGACCGCTTGACGGTGTCGATGTCCCAATCGGCGGCGGCCTTGGTGACGTCGAAGAATGCGTCGTAGATCTGATACGGGGTGGTGCTCTGCCCCAGCGGCAAGACGCCGCCGGGCCGCAGCCGCTGGCTGCCCCGCGGCTCGATCTCGAGCACCTTTTTGCCCAAGATGGTCTCGGTCTTGATCGCCAGCCGGCTCTCGGTGCCGATTCGGTGCGAGCCCGCCGAGAACTTCATCACGATGTGGTCGCCGTCGATCTTGACGTCCTGCACAACGCCGACGTCCTTGCCGGCGATGCGCACCGTGTCGTTCTTGCTCAAGCCGCCGGTGTCGACGAACTGCCCGTAGTAGGTCGGTTGGGCGAACAGCATCGGGACGCTGCTGAAACTCTGCCCCACCCCGACGACAAGAATCGACACCGCGATGGCAAGCACCCCGATGCGTACCCGGTTCGCGGGTTCGAGCGTTCTCATTGCCGGGTGCACCTGCCCGTCGGTTGGGTGAACAGCTTGACCGTGCGGATCGGGCCGCCGGGCTGCAGCCCGTTCACGGTCAGAGACAGGTCGCACAGATAGAAGTTGAAGAAGTCGCCGTAGATACCACTGGCGCGGCCGATACGGTTGAATGCATCGGGCAATCCCGCCAGCATGTCCTCGAGTTTGCCGCGTTGGTCGACAAGCGGCTGCGCGATGACTTCCAGCCGGCTTACGGTGTCGTGCAGCAGGTTTCGGTTGTCTGCCAATAGGTCGGCCACCGTTCCCGCAGCGTTGCTGATGTGCGCTGTGCCGTCGGCCAGCGGGTCAGCCCGGTTTTTCAACCCGGTGATCAGCTTCTCGAAGTTGTCGACGGTGGCATCGAAGTCTTTCCGGTGCTTGACGGTGGTGTCCAACACGGTGTTGAGATTGGTGATGACTTCGCCGATCGCGGCATCGCGCTCGGCGAGATGCTCTGTCAGCTGTGCGGTCTGGTCGAGGATGTCGTTGATGGTGCCACCCTCGCCCTGGAACACCGCGATGATCGAGGACGCAATGCTGTTGACCTTGTCCGGATTCAGCGCCCGAAACAGCGGTTTGAAGCCGCCGATCAGCGCGTCGAGGTCCAGGGCGGGCTGGGTGCGCGACAGCGGGATGAATCCACCCGGCGGCAGAATTCGGTCGGCGCCTTCGCCCTCGCCACGTTCGAGTTCGAGATAGCGGTTACCGATCAGATCCTGATAGCGGATCGAGGCGGTTGTCGACTGGTACAGCTTGACCGAGCGGTCGACGGCAAACTCGACATGTATTCGCTTGTCGTCGTCGACGAGATCGACCCGTTTGACCTTGCCGACCTCGACACCGGAGGCGCGGACGAACTGCCCGGCCCGCAGCCCGCTGGCATTGCTGAATTCCGCGGAGTAGCTGTCGGTCCGATCGAATCGGATCTGGCCGAACACCACCACGATGACAGCGGTTAACAACAGCTGCACCGATGCGATGACAGCCAGTCGGATAACTGTTCCGGTGAGTTTCATGGGTTGATCGTGTACTCCCCGTACTGCCGTCCCCAGATGTATTCGCTGGCGAGCGGCTGGCTGAGTTCGAAGTGGTTGTAAGGCGCGATGCTGTTTCCGGTGTCCATCACCAGATACGGTGCGGGCCATAGGTTCTGCGTGATCTTCGCCCAGCAGCCCGGTGCGCCGCCGGGTCCGCCCCGGGCATTGACCCGGGGCAGATTTTCCGGATACACGTACGGGTTTTCCGCTCCGGTGATCGACACGCCCAGCCGCGCGGAATAGGCGTTGCCACTTTCCAGTTCGCCGATCTTGGGGACCAGCTCGGCGAAGTTTCGGAAGGTGCAGAGCACCTCGGGACTGTAAGTGTCGAGCAGCCGGGAGGTCGGCACCAGATCGGCGACAACGCGTTCCAGGTAGGGCTTGCTGCGCGTGAAGATGTCTTCTCCGGTGCGGCCGAATCCAGTCGCAGCCAGCAGCGCGGCATCGATATCGGCTTGTTGGCGATTGAGGGTGCGCGCGGTAATCACCGCATTGTCCAGCGCGTTAAACAGATTTGCTGCGTTGTCTGCATAGATGTCGCCCAGCGCCGCCAGCTGCGCAATGTCGTGGCGGATGGTCGGCATCCTTGCGTTCACGTCGTCCAGGATCGTGTTGCCGTTGACCACCGATGCTCCGAACTTGTCGCCGAGCCCACTCAACGCCTGCGCGGCTGCACTCAGCGTCAGATTCACCTTGACCGGATCGACATGCTCCGCAATGTGGACCAGCGTTTCGAACAAGGTGTTGAATTCGGTGGTGACCGATACCGCGTTGATCACATGCTGTGGTGTGATGCGTTGCTGTGACGGCTGTTTGGGCGACGTGAACGACACATACTTGTTGCCGAACACCGTTGTCGCCGCAATCTTGGCAATCACGTTCACCGGAATCAGCTGGACATACCGCGGATCGACGTCCAAGGTGAGCTTGGCGGTGGGCTTGCCGTCATAGTCGACCTCGGAGATGTCGGCAACCCGCCCGATGCTCACGCCGTTGAAGGTCACCTTCGAACCGCGATCCATCACCAAGCCCGCGCGGTCGGCCAGCATTGTCAACTGTGCCTTGGGAGTGAAATTGCCGCGGAACTGCCAGTAGGTCAACGCAAGCACCACCGCGCATGTCAAGAACAGCCCCAACCCTGCCACCGTGTCGGGCCAGGTTCGGGTTTTGCGTTGTTTCGGCACAGTTGTCGTCGCGGTTGTCATGATGGCTACACCGTGAGGTTGAAATTCGGGTCGACGCCGTAGAGCGCGAGCGATGTCAGCAACACGACGACGACCGTCGACACCAACGAGAAACGCATCGAGCGGCCGACCGCCTCCCCCACCCCGACCGGCCCGCCGCTGGCGGTGTATCCGTAGTAGCAGTGCGTGATCATCACTATCACCGCCATGACGATCACCTCTGCCCCCGACCAAAACACGTCCTCGGTGCGCAAGAAGGTCTGGAAATAGTGCTCGTAAGTCCCCACCGACTGTCCGTAGAACAGCGTCGTGACGGTCTGCCCGGAAAGAAATGACATGACGAGCGCCATCGCGTACAGGGGGACGACCACGACCAGGCCAGCCAGCAGCCGCGTCGATACCAAGAACGCGACCGATTTGATGCCCATCACCTCGAGCGCGTCGATCTCCTCGCTGATCCGCATGGCGCCCAGTTCCGCAGTGGCGCCGGCCCCGACGGTCGCCGCCAGCGCGACCCCGGTGACGACGGCCGTGACGACGCGGACGTTGGCCAGCGCGGCAAAGAATCCCGTGAATGCCTCGACGCCGATGTTGCCCAGCGAGGCGAAGCCTTGGATGGCGATCAGCGAGCCGCCGGACAGCGTCGTGAACCCGATGATCGCGGCGGTGCCGCCGACGACCGCCATGGCGCCGGTGCCCATGCCGATCTGGGCGATCAGCCGTAGCGTCTCGCGGCGATAGCGGCGCAGTGCCCACCCGATCGACCAGCCGCCCAGCAGCGCGAAGCGGGTCAGCTGCCCGGCTTGGTTGACCGCCCGCACGGTGCCACCGACGTAGTGGTTGAACGCGGCGACGGTGCGCGGATAGCGAGCGCGTAGGACAGCGGCGGTTGACATTTCAGCGTCCCGTCCCGAACCGGACGCCAATGGTGGTCAGCACCACGTTGACCGCGAACAGCGCGATCACACACAGCACCAACGTCTCGTTGACGGCGATTCCGACGCCTTTGGGCCCGCCCTTGGTGGTCAGGCCGCGATAGCAGCCCACCAAACCGGCGATGACGCCGAATACTGCCGCTTTGATCGTCGCGATGACCACTTCGGGCAACCCGGTGACCAGAGTCAGGGTAGCGAGATATGCACCGCCCGAGACGTTTTGGAGCCGGACACCGAAGAAGAATCCGCCGATGAGCCCGATCGTGATCACGGTGCCGTTCAGCAGCGTGGCAACCGCGGTCGCGGCCACGACCCGCGGCACCACCAGCCGCTGAATGGGGTCGATGCCGAGCACCTCCATGGCGTCGATCTCCTCGCGGATGGTGCGCGCCCCCAAATCGGCACAGATCGCAGTCGATCCGGCGCCGGCTATCACCAGCACCGTGGTCAACGGGCCCAGTTGGGTGACCGCGCCCAGCGCCGCGCCGGCACCCGACAGGTCTGCCGCGCCGAACGCCGCCAGCAGCGTGTTGAGGGTGAACACGATCAGCACGGTCAACGGAATCGAAACCGCGATGGTGGGCAACAGCGAGACACGCATGAGAAACCAGCACTGAAAGAGGGCCTCGCGCCAGTGAAATGGCACCCGCAACGACGCCTTGCCGGCCAATACGCACATCCGCGCGAAACCGCCCACCGACGCCAGCGGCGGCTCGAGTTGGTCGCGCACGTACTCGGTGAGCCGCGTCGGCGTCGTGGTCGTCACCGTCAACGCCCGCTCCCATACGCCCTGCTCAGCCAGGGGTTAGAGCGGGTAATTCCGGGCAGGACGTGACAACGCACATTTCCCATGCGCCACACTATGTAACAGAAGTCACAACGATCGCATGAGACACGCGGGGCGATTTCGTGTCAATGACATTTCAGTGACGTCTCAGTGCGACAGAAATTCCCCTATCAGGTCGTTGACGATCGCCGGTTGCTCGATCTGTGGGCAATGCCCTGCCAATTCAACGACTGCCGAACGACTGTCGGGAATCTGGTCGGCGATCTGCTTGGCCCAGCCCGCGGGCAGCAGCTTGTCGCAGGCGCCCTCGACAACCAGGGTTGGCACCGAGATGCGCCCGTAGGCACGGTTACTCGACGGAGTCGGGGGAGGTAATGCCCCGGGCCGGCGAAACCGCGCGGCGGCGACGGCTTCCCACGCGCCAGGTGCCATGCTGGATTCATAGCGCCGTCGCACGTAGTCGTCGTCGGCCGGGTAGGCGGGATCATAGAAGAGCGCTTCGACGATGCGGCGCATACCGGCCAGGGTGGCGTCGTAGTCATAAAGCGCCTCCGCGTACTGGTTGCGCTGAATCTCGCCGCCCCCGCAGATGATGGCGAGGGTACGCGCCGGCAGGATCGGCGACTCCGAAGTCGCGTCCACGAGCAGGTTGATCGCACCCATCGAATTACCGACGAAATGCGCTGATTCGACACCCATTTCGGCACAAAAGCGCGCCACATGGCGGATCCGCATACCGCGCGCGTCGTTGAAGTCGACCACCTTTGCAGATTCGCCGAAGCCGAGCATGTCCGGTGCCAGCACCCGAAAATGCGGAGCAAGCGCGGAAATAGTGCGTTCCCAGCCGATTTCGGCGCCGGCACCAAATTCTCCACCGTGCAGCAGGATCACCGGATCGCCTGCCCCGGCTTCCAGGTAGCTGGTGACCAGACCGTCGACGAGGATAGTTCTTCGTCGCCAGGCGCCAGCACTCATGATGTCGGCGCGTACGTCCGGGTGAACATCAGCACCTGCGAAGCCAGCAGTTCGAGTTGGTCCCGCACACCCGAGTCGACGAGCAGCGCTCGTTCGGTCGACGAGTTCGCCCGCAGAGTTCCGCCCACACCGACCACCAGCGGCCCGTTGGATTGCGACATATTCGTTCCTACTTGATTGCGATCGGGTTCAGCGGCGAGCCCACCGCGCCGACTACTCGCAGCGGTGGAGCGATGAGCTGGAACTCATACACCCGGTCGGCTGCGCAGTCGGCTGCCAACGCGGTCAGGTCCCAGTACTCGCCGAGCATCAGGCCCATGTCGCGCAGGCACAGCATGTGCATGGGCAAAACCGTTCCCTCGACGCCGGATACCGGATCTTCCACCATGAGGTTGTCGGCGGCCACCGCGGCGATGTCGTGATCGTGTAACCACGAGGCGCAGCGCCAGTCCAAGCCAGAACCGGGTTCGCTGCCGTTGCCGGTCTGCGCAAACCGTGTCCACCAACCAGTTCGGATCAACACGATGTCGCCCGGTTCGATCGTGACGCCCTGCGCGCGAACGACGTCGTCGAGCTCCTCGGGAGTAATGGGATTGCCGAGTTCGAGGAAGGTGTCTGCACCGCGGTGACGAACCAGGTCCAGCAGCACACCGCGAGAGGTAATGCCCTTGCTGTCGACCTTGTCGATCCCGCAGTGGAATGCACCGAAGCTGGTCACTGAATCCGCCGGGAAGCCGTTGTAGAGCTGCTCGTCGTAATAGACGTGGGAAAGCGCGTCCCATTGGGTCGCGGCCTGCAGCGGCATGATGATCATGTCGTCGTTGAAGCGGAATGGGTTGTCCCGGAAGTACTTGCTCATCTCGTGGGCGGCCGGATTGCGCGGCCAGTGTGCGCCGTATTGGGCTAGCGCGGCGGTGTCGCCCCCGTCGACGGTCATGACGTGGATCGGGTTGTGGCGGAATTTGAACGCGCCCTGTGGTCCGGACGATCCGAAGTCCACGCCCAGCGGAAAGACTTTGCCGTGCT
Source organism: Mycobacterium shimoidei (assembly GCA_002101905.1). Taxonomy (GTDB): domain Bacteria; phylum Actinomycetota; class Actinomycetes; order Mycobacteriales; family Mycobacteriaceae; genus Mycobacterium; species Mycobacterium shimoidei. The sequence continues at coordinate 17,552 of LQPU01000061.1, forward strand.
TGACCAGGCTTGCCGCGTGGGCGATCTTCTCGGCCGAGATGAGGTTCAGGGTGCCCAGCTCGTCGGTTTCTCCCCATCGGCCCCAGTTGCTGACCTCACGGGCGACCTTGCGAAATTCGGTCAGGCTGGCCACGATGCCGGTCCTTCCTGTAGTCCGTCGGCGATGGTGGTTCCCACGGTCCCACCGTCGACCCAGATCACTTGACCTGAAATGTAACTGGCCGCTTGGCTGTTCAGGAACACCAGGACGGCAGCTTGTTCGGCGGGATCGGCTGTCCGGCCCATCGGCTTGGGGATGTCGTCGAGATATTCCTGACCGTAGGCGCTGCGCAGTTGGTCGAGGATCGGGGTTTCGGTGACGCCGGGTCCGGTGCAGTTGATCCGGATGCCCCGGGCGGCAAGGGGCGCTGCACTTCTCATGGTGTAGAGAATGATCGCTTCTTTCGACAACCGGTAGCCCCCGCCGGCCAGCGCATCGGGGTGGCGGCGACACCAGTCGACTCCCTCGGCCATGGACCCGGTTTTCAGCAGCGGAGCGACCGTCTGGCGGTGGTCCAGGTAATCTGCCGCCGCCAACGATGACGTGCTGACCACCGACGAACCGGACGGCATCAGGGGGATCACCGCCTCGGTGAAGTGCCGCAGGCCCAGGAAGTTGACGGTGACGACCAGCAGTGGATCACCGATGCCGGAGGACACCCCGGCAATGTTGAACAGCGCGTCGACCCGCGTTCCCAGGCAAGCGACGGCCCGATCGATACAGGCCGCGTCGGCGAGATCTACCTGGTGAAACTCGCCGATATCGAAGGCTGGTCGACGCGTGTCCAGTCCGACGACGTCCGCGCCGAGCTCGGTCAATTGACGCGCGACGTGGGCTCCGATGCCCGACGCGCAGCCGGTGACCACCGCCCGGCGCCCGTCATATCGCCAGAGTTGCTCGATCACGAACCGTGTTCTTCGGCGTTTTGGGCTTCTTTGGCACGCTGGGCCGCCAAGACCCGGCCCTCGTTGATCTCGGCCATTGCTTCGGGGATCTCGCTGGCGGTGAACTTGCCGCCGCGACCGGTGGGCAGGCCACCGAACGAGTAGCTCTCGTCGAACTCCGGCGCCGTCGGCGCCGGTCGGCGCGACTCGATCTTCTCGATGACCGGCTCCAGTCGCTTCGCCTTGTCGGCCACCGCTTTCGCGTCGCGCTCGATGAATTCGGGCAGCACTTCGGAGCCCATGATCTCGATGGATTCCATGGTGCCTTCGTGGCTGCGCGGGTTGAGCAGCAGGATGATCTCGTCGACGCCGCTGTCCTCGTAGCCGCGCAGGAACTCCCGCACGGTGGCCGGTGAGCCGATGGCGCCGCGGCCAGGCCCGTAGGCCAGTGTCGGGTCTTTCTCGCATTCTTCGAGGTAGCGCTTCCACACGCCGGTACGCCCGGGTGTGTGTACGCCGGTCATGTAGTAGTGCATGATCCCGAACGAGAAGAATCCGCCACCCATTCCGAGACGTTCAAGGGCCTGCTCGTCGGTCTTGGCGACCATCATCGACAGGTCACCGCCGATGGCGAGGATGTTCGGGTTGATCTGCGGGGTCGCCGGGACGCCGCTTTCCTCGAGCTCCTTGTAGTAGCCGTTGACCCGCTCGGTCAGCGGGCCGGGACCGGTGTAAGCGAAACTCAAAGCGCCGATGCACTTTTGGGCTGCCATCTGAACCGATGACGGGCGGGTGCAGGCCACCCACACTGGTGGATGCGGCTTTTGCATGGGTTTGGGGATGACGTTACGTGCCGGCATCTGGATGTGCCGGCCGTTGAATCCGGAAAATGGTTCTTCGATCATGCACCGGATCGCCACCTCGAGCGCTTCTTCCCACTGCGCCCGCTTGTCGGCGGGATCGATGTTGAAACCGCCGAGCTCGCCGACCGACGACGACTCTCCGGTGCCGAACTCCACGCGTCCGTTGGAGATCAGATCGAGAGTGGCGATCCGTTCGGCGACCCGGGCCGGATGGTTCACCGCCGGCGGCATATGCATGATGCCGAACCCCAGCCGGATGTTCTTGGTGCGCTGGCTGGCCGCCGCCAAGAAGATCTCCGGCGCGGTGGAATGGCAGTACTCCTCGAGGAAGTGATGCTCGGTCAACCACACTGTCGAGAAGCCTGCCTTGTCGGCGGCCTCCACCTCGTCGAGGCAGTCCTGCAGCAGCACCCGCTCGTCGTCGGGGGCCCAGGGGCGGGGCAGGGCGAACTCGTAGAACAGTGAGATTTTCACTGGTTACCTCCAATAAGGGTTGACCGTTGGCTGACAAGGTGTTTGGCCGCGACATAGCCGAACGTCATCGCCGGCCCGATAGTGGCGCCGGCACCGGCGTAGCTGCGGCCCATCACCGGCGCTGCCGTATTGCCCACCGCATACAGGCCGCGCACCACGCGGTCGTCGGCGCGCAGCACCCGGGCATACTCGTCGGTGCGCAGCCCACCCGATGTGCCCAGATCGCCGAGAATGACTTGGAATGCGTAGTAGGGCGGTTTACCGAGCGGACGCAAGTTGGGGTTCGTACACGTGGGATCTCCGTAGTAGTTGTCGTAGACGCTGTCACCTCTGTTGAAATCGTCGTCGTGGCCGCGCTGCGCCAGTTCGTTGAAACGTGCTGCAGTGTCGCGAAGTTGACCGGCCGGCACGCCGATCTCGGCGGCCAGTTCGTCCCAGCTGGCCGCTTTTTTGACCACTCCTGATTCCAGCCACTCCTGCGGGACCTTTCGGCCGGTGGGCACCGGGGATCCCGGAATCTTCGGCAGCGGTAGATGCCCGGCGATGACGTAGCGGTTCCACGACCGATGGTCGGTGATCAGCCAGCATGGAATGTGGGTCACGCCGGTCTTCTGCCCCTCGATCATGGCGTGACCGAAGTCCATGTAGGGCGCGGCCTCGTTGATGAACCGCTTCCCGTCACCGTTGACGATGAACTGGGCCGGCATCATGCGTTCGTTGAGCATGAATTGCAGCCGCCCGTCCGGCCATTGGATGGCCGGGAACCACCAGGCTTCGTCGAGCAGATCGGTGGCAGCCCCGACCTTTTGACCGGCGCGGATGCCGTCACCGGTGGCTGCGGGATTGCCGAAGCTCCAGTCGTGGTCGACGACCGGCTGGTGCTCCTTGCGCCACGCGAGGTCGTGGTCGAACCCGCCGGTCGCCAGGATCACGCCGCAGCGCGCTTGGATCTGCTGTGTCACACCGTCTTTCACGATCATCACGCCGGTGACCGACCCGTCGCCGTCGGTGAGTAGCTCGGTCATCGGCGAGTCCAGCCACAGCGGAATGCCGCGATCTTTCATCGCCAGCCGCAGTCGCGCCGCCAGCGATTGGCCGATAGCCGCGATCCGGTCGCCGAAAACCCGTGCCCGCACCATCCGCCAGACCAGCTTCACCAGCACGGCTTTGCCCTGCCACGATTGGCGGACTTGATAAAACGACCGAAGCTCTTTGGGTCCCAGCCAGATTCCGCGCGGCGCCAATGCCAGGGGCTGCAATAGGTGCTGCTCGTCGTCCCCTAGCCTGCGCAGGTCGATCGGCGGCACATTGATGGTGCTGCCCAGTTCTGAGCCGCCCGGTAACTCCGGGTAATAGTCGGCGTAGCCCGGCTTCCACACGAACTCGAACCACGGGCTGAGCTGCTCGAGAAACTCCATCATGGCGGGCGCGGACTCGACGTACTGCCGGATGCGGGGCTCGCTGACCAGGCCCTCGGTGATGTGCCGCAGGTATTCCACGACGCCGTCGGGCGGCGGCGCGTAGCCCTCCCGGCGCTGCGCAGGCGCGCCGGGCACCCAGATCCCGCCGCCGGACAGCGCGGTGGAACCGCCGAAGTGGCTTGATTTTTCAACGACCAGGGTGTTCAGGCCACAGGCGTCGGCGGTCAGCGCCGCGGTCATGCCGCCGCCGCCTGAGCCGATTACCAGCACGTCCACTTCGTGACTCATGAGCAGGGCACCGCCGTTCGGACCGCGAACCCCGCGATCAGTTCCGGCGCGGCTTTGTAGTAACGCACCGTGGTCTCATAGGTGCCCGCCGCCGCAAGTGCACCGAATGCCGCCACCCAGGTGCGGATTTCGTGTGCCGAGTTGCCGCCCTCGTGCGCGATAAAGGAATTGGACCACCCATCGAGGTCGGTGAGCTGGCCGGCGTCGACGATCTCCAGGAAACGGTGATCGAAGGCCGGGTTGATCGGTTGCCGGTCGCTGCGGCCTTCGGCCAATTGCTGTGCTGCCTCGATCACCGCCACTTGCCGGGCCTGTCGCTGCGCAGACGTCATCGGGTCACCGTGCACGATCCGGCGCGCGACTTGCGGGTTCGCGGTTTCCAGCGTCGCAATCGGCGGATCATGCGACAGGCCACCGGATCCCACAACCAGGACGCGCTTGCCCAGCGACACAAGGTACTTGCCGACCGCAGTGCCGAGCGTGCGGCAACGCCGCAGCGGCCCCAGCGGTGTGGCCAGCGAGTTGATGAAGATCGGAATCACCGGCCGCGCCGTCGCGTCTCCAAACAGCTTCTCCAGGGGCTGGACGGCGCCGTGGTCGACCTCCATGCAGCTCGAGATCGCGATGTCGACGTCGGCGGCCAGAACGGCCTTGGCGCAGCCGTCGGCGATGTCCTCGGGAACGTCCAGCGGACCACTGTGAGTGCCATAGTCGCCGACACCGGTTGCGCTGGTGGCAATGCAAAACGGTGGCATCAGCTTGTAAAAGAACCCGTTGTAGTGGTCCGGGGCGAAGATGACCACGAGTTCGGGGGCGAACTCAGCGACGAAATTACGGGCCTGGGACAGCGCCGTCTCGATGTCATCAAGGAGGTCCTGCGACGGCCCGGGCAGATTCAGTAGTGGGCTGTGGGACATACAGCACAGGGCTATCGGCATGGCTTCCTCCCGGAGTCAAGGTGAGGACGTCGAAAAGCTTGGCGCTCAGCTCGCCTGCGAGCTGAGCGATGCAGGCGCCGGCGATACACCGGTCGGGGCGCAGGAACAGCACGGACTCCCGGTGGCTGTCGAACCAGCCTTTCAGATCACCGTCGCGGTCTCCAACGATCACCACGTCAGGATCATCGTGTCCGGTCCAGTGCAGTTGCGTCTGTGGCCGCGCTGCGACGAACCGGGCCCCGATCGCCTTCCAGTTCGCAAACTCCTGAGCGCCAAGGATTTCGCGGGGGTTGTTGTTCCAGCACAGCACGGCGAACCCGGTGCCGAGCACGTCGTCGAGCAGAACGTCCTGGCGCTCGCGCAGATCCACCCGGGGCTGCACGAACAAGGTGCCGACCGGTGAGTCGGGCACGGTATGCACCACGGCCCCGGTCTCGTAGCGCGGCATCGGCTTGAACCGCATCTCGAGCACATACCGCTTGAGCGACGGCACAATTGACGCCGACCGCACCAGCAGGTCGCGGGCGGCGGCCACCCGGCGGTTGGTCGGAGAGATCACCCGGCCCACCAACGTGGACAGGTCGATCATCGCGCGGGCGTGCTTGCGTCGTTCCACGTCGTAGGTGTCGAGCAGCGCGTCGTCGGCCTGGCCGTTGATCACCGCCGCCAGCTTCCAGCCCAAATTCGCGGCATCCCGGATCCCGCTGTTGTAGCCCTGCCCTTGCCAGACCGGCATCAGGTGCGCGGCATCGCCGGCCAGCAGCATGCGCCCGCGTCGGAATGCCCCGGCGATGCGGGAGTGGTGGGTGTAGACCCGGCGCCGGATCACGTCGACCCGGTCGGGGTGCGGTACGAGCGGTGCGAGCATCCGAGCCAGAAACGCCGGATCCTCCGCCTGCTCGTCGGATTCGTCGGCGTGAATCATGAACTCGAACCGCCGAATTCCATGGGCGATCGAGATCGAGACAAATGGACGCCGGGGGTCCGCCCCTACTTCGCTGTTGGGATGTCCGAGCGGATCGTTGGCGACGTCGACGACCAGCCAGCGGGTCGACGACGTGGTGCCGTCGAAGGACACCCCCATCAGCCGTCGGGTGGTGCTGCGTCCGCCGTCGCAGCCGACGACGTAGCGGGCCTGCACACCGGCGGGCTCTGCGCCGCCGAGCTCGACCGTCACCGCGTCGGGTGTCTGTGTGCAGGAGGTCATCGGACGCTCCCACCACACCTCGACATGCTCGAATCGGTCCAGGCCCCTGAGCAATTCGGCGTCGACCAGCGGCTGCACGAACCCATTGCGCTTGGGCCAGCCGAATCGCGCGTCGGCGGGCGCCATTTCGGCAAGCAGCCGGCGCTTGGCGTCGACGAACCGCAGGATCTGGTTGGGCACGGTGTGCGGCAGGATCGCATCGACCAGGCCGATCGCCTGGAAGGTGCGTAACGCCTCGTCGTCGAGGCCGACTCCGCGCGGATAGTCGATCAGCGACGAGCGCTCCTCGACCACGATCGTGCGAACTCCCTGCAGGCCAAGGATGTTGGCCAGGGTGAGCCCAACCGGACCGGCTCCCACCACGACGACGGCTGCGTCCTGCGTGCGGCTTTCGGTCACGTCGAGCGTCCCAGCAGGAAATCCAGATGCAGCCGGTTGAACGTCTTGGCGTTCTCATACTGCGGCCAGTGTCCGCAGCCGGGCATCAGCTCGAAGCGCGCGCCGGGAATCATCGACGCGATTCGGCGGCCCTCGGCGACATCGGCGGTGGGATCGTCGCTGGTCCACAGCACCAGGGTCGGCGCGGTGATAGCTCCGTACTCGGCCGGACCGAGCAGGTTGCGCGCCCGGATCGTGGGGTCCTGCAATGCCATGATGTCGCGCATCGCGGCCACGAAACCCGGCTGGCGGTATATCCGTTGCCGGCTGGCCACCAAATCGTCGTAGTCCTTCGACTTGTCTGCCATCAACCACTTGATCCGCGCCTGCACGGTCTGCCAGGACGGATCCTCGGCGGCCGCCATCGACAACGTGATAATCCGTTGCATCACTTCCGGATCCGCTTGCGAACCACCTGCGGTGTTGAGGACCAGCCGATCCACCTTCTCCGGGTGGTCGATGGCGGCGCGGGCGGCGACCCAGCCGCCGAGCGACTCGCCGGACAGGCTGGCTCGTTCGGCGCCGATCGCGTCCAGAAACGCGATCAGATGCGTGACATAGTGCGGTATTTCAAGCGGATGGCCGGGCTTGTCGGTGTAGCCATGCCCGAGCATGTCGATCGCCCAGGTCCAGAAATGCTCCCCGTGCGCTTCCAGGTTGCGCACGTAGGCCTCGGCGTGTCCGCCGGATCCGTGCAACAGGATGAGCACCGGGTTGTCGGGCTCACCGGCCCGCAGATAGCGGGTCCGGATGCCACCGGCGTCCAGATAGCCCTGTTCGAACGCGACACCTTGAAGATCGCTCCAGATGCTCTCGTGGTCGGCCACCGGCTCCTCATCTCGTGCGGAAATTCGGTTCTCGTCTAGCGCCAACCGCCTGTGCTAAAATCGCACATTGATGTGCACTATGTATAGAGCATCACTCTCGGTTCGAGGTCTGTCAAGAAAAGCCGTCGAGTCGTGAACGGCTCGCAGACCCTGGCCAGGGGCCTGTCTGCGCTGCAGTTGGTGGCCAACGCACCGGGCGGGATGACGGTGCAACAGGTCGCCGACGGCCTCGGGGTGCACCGGACGATCGCGTATCGCCTGCTCGGCACGCTGGCCGAATTCCGATTGATCGCCAAGGGCGACGACGGCCGATACCGCCCGGCGGCCGGGCTCGCCGTACTGGGCGCGTCGTTCGACCACAACTTGCGGCAGGTGAGCCTGCCGACGCTGCGCGCCCTGGCCGACGAGCTGGGCACCACGGTGTCGCTGCTTGTCGCCGAGGGCGACCAGCAGGTGGCGGTCGCGGTGATCGTGCCCACCCAGGTGGCCTATCAGTTGGCGTTTCACGAAGGCAGCCGCTACCCGCTGAACCGAGGCGCGGCCGGTATCGCGTTGCTGGCCAGCCTGCCCCCGCGTCCGGGCGAACGCGATCTTGTCGCGCGCGCCCGCGATCAGGGCTGGGTCGTCACGCACGGCGAGATCGAGCCGAACACTTACGGGCTGGCCGTGCCGGTTCATCGCGAACCGCCGTCGCCGCCGACGTGCATCAACCTGATCTCGCATCGCGAAGACGTCGTGATGCGCGGTAAGGACGCGGTGCTCAAGGCGGCCAAGGAGCTATCGGCGACTTTGAGCTGAAAGGACGTTCATGCCTGACACGCAGTCTTGGGACCGCGAAGCCGACGTCGTCGTGCTGGGCACCGGCGGCGCCGGCCTCACGGCCGCTCTGGCCGCAGCGGTCAACGGCGCTTCGGTGGCGGTATACGAGAAGTCCGCCACGGTCGGCGGCACCACCGCTGTCTCGGGCGGCGTGGTGTGGATCCCCGCCCATAACCGCTGTCCGGATGGAGAATTGACGGTCGTTGATGCCTTGCGTTATCTGCAAGCCCAGTCGTTCGGTTCGATGGACGAGGCACTCGTCGAGACCTTTGTGCGGACCGGCCCTGCGATGCTCGACTTCGTCGAGGCGCACAGCGGTCTGCGTTTCGAGATCGCGACCGGCTTTCCCGATTACAAACCCGAGCTGCCCGGCGGGCGACCGTCCGGCGGCCGGTCTTTGTGTGCCGCGCCGTACGATCTGGCACTGCTCGGTGACTGGCGTGACCGGATCACGTCGTTTCCCGCGGATTGGTCCAACGTCGGATTCGACGCCGAAACCCGTGCCCGGCTGCACGCGGACGTCGACGGAGGAGCCGACTTGTGCGTGGCCGGCACCGCGCTGATCGCCGGGTTGCTCAGGGGAATACTGGATTTGGGCGTCACGCCGCAGACTCACGCCCCGGGTCTGGAACTCATAGCCGAAGACGGCAGAATCGCCGGCGTACGCGTTGATGTGGCGGGCCGAGCGCAGACGGTACTCGCGCGTCGCGGTGTCGTGCTCGCTACCGGTGGATTCGAATGGAATCCGCCGTGGGTCAAGGCTTTTCTGCGCGGCCCGATGCACGGCGCGGTGTCGCCACCAAACAACACCGGCGATGGTCTGCGGATGGCAATGGCGCACGGCGCCGAACTGGCCAACATGGGTGAAGCATGGTGGGTGCCGATCGTGCAGATCCCGGGCGACACCATCGACGGCCATCAACGCAGCCGCAGCGTACGGCTGGAACGAACCCGCCCGCGCAGCATCATCGTCAACCGGGCCGGACGGCGATTCGTCAACGAGGCTTGCGACTACAACTCGATGGCCGGCGCGTTCCACTACTTCGATCCGCGCGGAGGCTTCGTCAACGACCCGGCGTGGATGGTCTTCGACTCGCTACATCTGAAACGTTACGGCTTTTTGGGCGTCGCGCCCGGCGAGGCGGTCCCGGACTGGTTCTGCGCGTCGGCGGACTTCGCCGAACTGGGCGCCAAGACCGGCATCGATCCCGACGGTCTGACCCGCACGATCGATCACTGGAACCGCAACGTCGCGGCCGGGTCCGATCCCGACTTCGGGCGAGGCTCCAGTGCATACGACGGTTACTGGGGCGACGAGCATGCGGCCACAACGGCCGGCAAGACGCTCGGACCGATCGACACCGCGCCCTACTATGCGGTGCCGATTTCGGTGGGCGCGATGGGCACCAAGGGCGGCCCGCGCACCGACCGCGACGGACGGGTATTGCACGTCAGCGGCGCACCGATTCCCGGCCTGTTCGCCGCGGGTAATGCGATGGCCGGAGTCACCGGCCGCGCCTACGGTGGCGCAGGCGGAACCATCGGCCCGGCAATGGTTTTCGGATACCGCGCCGGTCACCGGGCAGCGACGGGTGAGCCGCTGAACTAATTCATCTCCTGCGCCAACGCCCAAGCCGTTTGCGCCAGGACGCGATAGCGCTCGCGGAAACTGGCCGCGCGAGAGTCCGCGGCGTTCCCGTCAAGCCCACGGCGATAGACGCCGGCAGTTATCGATGCCAGACGAAACATGGAAAAGATTACGAAAACGTCGAGCGAATCCGGCACCTCCCGGCCGATGTAGCGGCAGTAGCTCGCAACGAAGGAGTCTTCGTCGGGGATGCCGGTGCCACTCAGGTCCTTGCCTGCGACTCCACTCGCGGCACCGAGGTCCTCGGGCTGCAGGTGGTACATCAGACAGGTATAGCCCAGGTCGGCCAGCGGATGGCCGATGGTCGCAAGTTCCCAGTCCAGCACCGCAACCACGCGCGGCTCACTCGGATGGATCAGGACATTGCCCAACCGGTAGTCACCATGGGCGATGCACGCCGGCTCGTCGTCAGGTGGCAGGCGCTCGGGCAGCCATTCCGCCAACAGGTCCATCGCCGGCATATCCTCCACCCGCGCTGCCTGCCACTGCCTGGTCCACAGCGCGACTTGGCGTTGCATGTAACCCTCCGGCTTGCCGAACCCCTCGAGACCGACCGCGCGCCAATCCACGCGATGCAGCGCAGCCAGCACGCGGGCGAGATCCTCATAGATCGCGGCGCGGTGCTCCGGCGTGCATTCGCGCAGGGCCGGATCGGCAAAGATTCGCCCCGGAACGTAGTCCATGACGAAGAATGTTGTGCCGATTACTGATTCGTCTTGGCAGAGCAGCCACATGCGTGGAACCGGTACATCGGTATCGGCCAACGCCGCCATCACCCGGTGTTCGCGCTCCACCTCGTGCGCTCGGGGCAGCAGCTTTCCGGGTGGCTTCTTGCGCAGCACATACTCACCATCGGAGGTGTGCAGGTGAAACGTCGGGTTGCTCTGACCGCCCTGAAACTGACGAACTTTTATCGCGGTGTCGAACCCCGGCAACCGTCCGCGCAGATAGCTTTGCAGCGCAGCTTCGTCGAACCGGTGGGCAGGTAGGACCGGTACCAACTCCGCCGCACCCTCCGTCATCTGGCTTTTATAGCACCTGGCAGGTGGGACGGCCTAAGGCACGCAGCGCTTGTCGCGGCCGGTCAGCTCATCGCGCCCGTGATGGTGGCCATGTCGAAGTAGTCTCGCCATGCGGTGATTTGGCCGTCGCGTATTTCGAAGACGCCGGTCACCGGCAGCGGTATCTCTTTGCCGTCCTTGCTGTGCATCACGTCGGTGCGTTCATTCATCACTATGGTTCCGTCGCAGATTTGTCGATGCACCCGGAAGTCGATGCCGTCGAATGCGGCGGTGAACCCGGCAATGAAGTCTCGGATCGCCTCGCGCCCTTGGACCGCCTCCATTGGGATGTTGTGGTACACGGCGTCTTCGGCGAAGTACGAGGCCAGCTTGTCCGGATCGGGCGAAGACCACAGTTTGCAGAATTCGGTTACCAGTTCGTCGGCAGAACGTGTCATGACGCGTCAGGTTATCGCTGCCGACGTTTCCATGAATCGGCGGGTCAGCCGGACCAGCTGCGAACGCAGGGTGTCATCGTCGACGTCGGCGACGAGTGGATGCATGACGCCGACGGCGATGGCCCCGGACAGCATCGCCGCGGTGACCCGGGCGTCGTCGCCGGCGTCACCGACCAGCACGCTATAAAGCCGTTGGATGAATTGCTGAAACGGCTGGTGCTCGGCGAGCAGCCGGACGATGACCGGGTCGAATTGCAGGGTGCTCGCCACGCCGCGGCGTTTGACGGCCAAGTCGATGACCCCGTCGAGCAGCATTTCACGGGCCCGGAGTTGGGATCGCTCGGCTTCGGCGGCTTCCAGCGCCTCCTCGAGGCCGGCGAGTTCGCGTTCGGTGAGCGCGATCACGATCTCGTCTTTGGTCTTGAACTGGTGGTACACGGCGGCCTTGGTGACGCCGATGGCATCGGCGATCATTTGCAATGACGTTCCGCCCACACCATTTTCGGCGATCAGGCGCAATGCGGCATCCAGGACGCGGGTCTGCGCGGCGCTGCGCTCGATGGATCGCAGCCGGGTTTCGGGCTTGGTGGACGCCACAGCCGTCAGCCTAGCCGATCGGCTATTGACCGTGGACTAGCCGATCGGCTAGCCTGACGGCTGATGTCGACTATTGCGCGGGTGCAGCAGGCGCCGCCTCGGCCTAGCCTCCGTGGGCAGTTGATCTGCCTGTGGCTGACACCCGTGGTCGGTGTCGTCTTGCTTGTCGCGTTCTTGTCGTTCCCGGGATTTTTTCCGCCGATGTCGCCCGGCATGACTGCGGATCAAGTGGCCGAGTTCTACGCGAACAACACCACGATGATCCGGTTCAGCATGATCACCTACAACCTGTTCGGCATCATGCTGGTCCCGCTGTTCGCCCTGATCGTCGTTCAGATGAAACGGATGGCCACCCCCACCCAGGTCCTCGCCTACTGCTATTTGACCGCGGTCGTCAGCGGGGCAACACTGTTCGCGCTCGCCGATATCTTCTGGCTGGTGGCGGCCTACCGGCCGGAACGCAACCCGCAGCTGATTCAGCTGCTCAACGACCTGGCCTGGATCACCTTCATCGCGCCGGTCGGCATGCTCGTAGTGCAGAATCTGTGCTTGGCGTTGGCCGTGTACTTGGATGCCCGAGATGCCCCGCCGCGGCCGGTATTTCCGCGCTGGGTTGCGCCGTTCAGCGTCGTCACGGCCGCGGCCATGACGCCGGCCGCGTGCGCCGCGGTGTTTCGCACCGGCCCGCTGGCCTGGGACGGCCTGGTGTCGTTCTGGCTACGGATCGGCGCGTTCACGGTGTATGTCGTGGTGATGTTCTTCGTCCTGCGGGCTGCGATCAAGCAGCAGGCTGGCCAATGACCGATACCGCAGCGCCACAACGCAACACCGATCTGTGGATCTGCTTCTGGGTGGTGCCGACCTTTTACACCCTGTTCGGGCTGATCTTCGTCCCGCTTACCCGGGTGATGCCGCCACCGCGCCCGGATGTCACCGCCGATCAGATGGTGAACTTCTTGCATCAGCATGCGCTGACCATTCAGATCGGTTTTGCGTTGTTGATGATCGTCATCGGATTCGCCGGAGTGGCGAACGGCATTGTGGTGTTTGAGATCAAACGGATGTCCGTCAGCCCGGCGTTCGGCTACGCGTATATGGGTGCGTTGGCGGTCGGCGCGCTGCCCGGATGTCTGATGGCTGCGATTTCATTTTTGACCGCGGTGTTCCGCCCGGACCGCGGCACCGAGATCGTCGCGCTGTTATACGAGCTGACCTTCCTGTCGTTCGTCGGGTCGCTGGGTTGTTTTTCCACCGCTTACCTGGTTTTCGCGATCGCTATCCTGCTGGACCGCAATGAAGTCTTCCCCAAATGGCTTGCCTATATCTCGATTTGGCAGATCGTCACCGAGCTGCTCGCCGCACCGGTGTTCATTTTCCGATCCGGGCCGCTGGCGTGGAACGGTTCGATCAGTTTCTGGATGGGCACCGCGATTTTCGCGTTCTGGCAGGTGTGTCTGATCGTGCTGCTGAAGAAGGCCGTCGAGCGCCAACCCGTGGGTGAATTGGTGCCGGACTAGTGACCCAGACCCGAACAGCCGCCGACCGCACGCGGCCAGCGCACCTTCCCGGCGATGGCAGCATGTGGGTCTTCGTCCTCGGCGATCTCATCATTTTCGGCGCGTATTTCATCATCTTCATGGTTTACCGCACCCAGCAGCACGAGCTGTTTTTAGCTTCGCAACAGCAACTTTCGCTCAACATCGGTGCGCTCAACACGTTGGTGCTGATCGCCAGCTCGTGGTTTGTCGCGCGCGGTGTCCAAGCGGTCCGGACCGAAGATGACGCGCAGGCGGCACGGCTCATCGCGTACGGCGGCCTGTGCGGCGTGCTGTTCATCGCGATCAAGGCCTACGAGTGGACGTCGAAGATCAGCCACGGCTTGACGTTTCCCCACAACGACTTCTTCATGTTCTACTACCTGCTCACCGGTGTGCACCTGTTCCATGTCGCACTCGGGCTGGTGTTTTTGGGCGTCGTGATCGTCAATGTCCGACACTCGGCGCAGCGGCGGGTGTCCACGGCCGAGGCCGGGGCTACCTATTGGCACATGGTCGATCTGCTGTGGATTGTCATCTTTGCGCTGCTCTACGTGATGAGGTAAAGCTATGAGCGCTACGGCACGGCTTACCTATGTGTGGCTGATTCTTTCCGCCATCACCGTCGCGACATGGTGGCTCGGGCCTGTACACGCAGACCGAATGCTGTCCGCCAGCGTATCCATCACCATCGCGGTCTTGGTCATGGCATTGGTCAAGGCGCGCTTGATTATTCAACACTTCATGGAGGTGCGCACCGCACCGCGCTGGCTGCGCGTCGGCACCGACATGTGGCTGGTCGCGCTGTGGGGCGCCGTGTTGGCTATTTATCTGTGGTGAGCAGAAAGCAGGGTTTCAGCGGCTGAGTAGGGATCGCTGCGACCTTCGGCAACCGCTTCCGCCAGCCGGTCGAGCTCGGGATGCGTTCGCAGCCGAGTCTGTGCCAGCGACAAGATTTGTGCTCGCGCCCTGGCCAGCCGGCGCGCGTGGCTGTCCGTGCGGTGATGGGCATCGATTGCGTCCATCAGTTCCGCGAGCCCTTCGCCCTTGGCGGCAACGAGACTGAGGATGGGCGCACTGGTCTCGGCGCGCAAATCGCGAATAGTCTGCTCGGCGCCCTCGCGGTCGGCCTTGTTGACCACGACGATGTCGGCAACCTCCAACAGCCCCGCTTTGGCGGCCTGCACCGCGTCGCCGGCTCCCGGGTTGAGGATGACGACGGTCGGGTCGGCGACCGCGGCGATCTCGATCTCGGACTGGCCCACGCCGACGGTTTCCAGCAGCACCACGTCGTAAGCCAGTGCCCCGAGCAGCCGGATGGCGGCCGGCACCGCGGCGGCCAGCCCGCCCAGGTGACCGCGAGTCGCCAATGAACGAATCAACACCTCGGAGTCGTTGATGTGCCGGGTCATTCGGATCCGGTCGCCGAGCAACGCACCACCGCTGAACGGCGAGGACGGATCGACGGCCAGCACCGCGACCCGCAAATCCCGCTCGCGGTAAGCCCCCACCAAGGCCGCGGCCGTCGTCGACTTGCCCGCGCCCGGCGGTCCGGTGATCCCGACGACGTGCACCGACGACGGGCCGAGGCTTTCCAGCACCTCGTCACGGCGCTCGCCCTCGACCAGGCTGAGCAATCGGCCGGCCGCCCGCGGTGACCCGTCACGCGCCGCGGCGATCAGCTCGGCGATGTTCATCTCCAGGATTTTATGGCCCGGACACCTCGGTGGCCGTGCCCTCCTTTGCGAGTGGCTGGGCGTCAGTTCTTGCCGGCGGTCAGCTTGGTGACGATGTTGCGGAAATCCTCGGTCTGGAACGACTGGTTCTCGGCGGTCAGCGCGAAATCGATGGTGGCCAGAACCGCGCGCTCGAGGTGCACGTTGAGGACGCGCTTGGTGTTCTCGACGGCCTGCTGCGGCAATTCCAGGATCCGCCGGGCGCAGGCGGTCGCCTCGGCGACCGCATCGTCGACCACGTGATTGGCCAACCCCAGTTCGACGGCGCGCTGAGCCGTAATGCGCGCGCCGGTCAGGGCGAACTCCTTGGCCTGCATCAGGCTGATGTGCAATGGCCAGGTGATGGGGCCGCCGTCCGCGGCCACCAACCCGACCTGCACGTGCGGATCGGCCAGGTACGCGTTTTCGGCGATGTAGACGATGTCGCTGAGCGCGACCAAACTGCACCCGAGTCCGACGGCCGGCCCATTGACGGCCGCCACCACCGGGATTCGGCAGCGCGCCATCCCCAGCACGATCTCCCGGCCGTCGGCGATGGTCTTGGCGCGCAGGTCGGCATCGCCGGCCAATTCGGCGAGGTAATGGAAGTCTCCGCCGGCCGAGAACGCCCGCCCGGCGCCGGTGAGTACCGCCGCTCGCGCCGTCAGGTCGTCGCTCATCCGCTGCCACAACTTCGCCAGCCCGTGGTGCAGGTCGTCGTTGACCGAGTTCAGTGAATCCGGCCGGTTCAGTGTGATGATCCGCAGCGGCCCGTCGGCGCGGACGTCGATCTCTTTCGGCATGTCGTACACGTCAGACTCCTTAGATGGTCGTGACCCGCGGGCTACAATCCCAAGATTCGTGCGGCGATGATGTTCTTCTGGATCTGCGATGTTCCGCCCATGACGCTTTGCGCCCGGCTGTACAGGTAGGCGCTCAGCAGGTCGGGGTCCTCGGTGCCGCCGACGGCGAGCGCCGCGTGGCCGACCGTCTGTTCAACCCAGGTCATCAGCAGCTTGTCCAGCGATCCGTCCGGGCCGTGCAACACCCCGTCGAGCTGTTCGGACAGCCGGCGCCGCACATGATGCGTCAGCATCTCGGTTTGCACTGCCGCCCACCTAAGTTCGTCGCTCACGGGACCATCGCTGCGGGCGGCCAGCTGGCGCACCAGCTTGCCGTAACGGGCCGCATAGCCCAGCGTGGAGGGTTCGCGTTCGTGCCCGACCACCGTCATGGCGATCGCCCAGCCGTCGCCGGGCGCGCCGACCATCTGGTCGGCCGGCACCGTCGCCCCGTCGAGGAACACCTGACCGAATTCGGTGGTGACCCCGTTCATCATCCGCAGCGGACGTTGTTGCACACCGGGCTGTTTCATCGAGATGATGAACGCAGACAGGCCCCGGTGGCGTTTGGCGTCGGGATCGGTACGGGCCAGCAGCAGGCACCAGTCGGCGACGTCGGAATAACTGGTCCAGATCTTGTGCCCGTGCACGACGTAGTTGTCGCCGTCACGGGTGGCGGTGGTGGTCAGCGACGCCAGGTCCGAGCCCGCGCCCGGCTCGGAAAAGCCCTGGCACCAGCGCTCGGTGCCGTTGATCATGCCCGGCAGAAACCGCCGCTGAAGTTCCTTGCTCCCATGCCTTCCCAGACCGACCACGAGATAGCCCAGGCTGGGCCGCGGTGGAGCACCGGCGCGAGCCAGCTCCTCATCGACGATGACGTCGTACACCGGCGGGAGCTCCTGTCCGCCGTACTCCCGCGGCCAGGACAGCCCAAAGAAACCGGCTTCGTACAACGCCCGATGCCATTCGCCCTGCCGGGTCCAGTACTCGTCGCCGGAGCTCGGAAATTCGCTGGCGTGCACCGATAACCACGCCCGCAGCCGATCGCGGAACGCTGCTTCCTCCGGTGAGTCACGAAAGTCCAATGTCGATCTCCTCCAGCTTGACGGGCCATAGTTCGGTGGACACCAGCGCCCGCCGCAAGTAGACATGCGCCAGGCAATCCCAGGTGTTCCCGATGCCGCCATGCACCTGCACGGCGGTCTCACACACGGTTCGCGCCGCGCGTGCGCAGTAGATCTTGGCCACCCGGCCCGCCCGTATCGCGTCGGCCGGGTCGAGTTCGTCGACCGCCCACGCAGCGTGCCGCAGTACGCTGATCGAGCCTTCGATCAACGCCTGGCTTTCGGCCAGCAGGTGCGCAATGGCTTGATACGAACCGATCGGATTGCCGTACTGCTCACGGATTTTCGCGTAGTCCACCGCCAATACCTGTGCGCCCCGCGCCGCGCCGACCAGGTCCGCCGATGTGGTCGCCAACGCAAGCGCCAGCCAGCGTCCGGCGACGTCGGCCGATACTTCGCCGACCGGGACCGCTGCGGCTAGTTGGGAGTCGGCTCTGGTCAGGTCGGCACCGGCCCGGTCGCCGGCCAGATCGGCGGCGCACACCGTAGTTTCGTCCAGTATCAGCGCCCGCCGACATCCCCGCGCGTCGATCGCGCGGTCGCCGAACGCGACGGTTGCTTCTTGCCCATCGGCGCCGGCGTGACGGGCCAGTTCGTCGGCCAGCACCGGCCCCAAAAACGGCGTGTCCACCAGGCCACGCCCGAATTCCTCTGCCACGATCGCGACTTCGACCCCGGATGCACCGTCGGAGCGCAGCGCCCGCCAGCCGGTTGCCTGGATCTGCTTGTCCAGTCGTGTGATTCGTTCGCCGTCGGCGAGTGCCTGAACTGAGCCGGGGCCGAGGTCGTCGGCGAGCTTGGCGGCGGCGTCGCGCAGTTGTTGTTGTTCAGTTGTCAGACGTACATCCATACCGCTCCTTCAGCACTCGGCGTAGCACCTTGCCCGAAGGCAGCCGAGGAATATCGGAAACGAACACCACGCGGCTCAACTGTTTGTAGGAGGCCAGCCGCTCTTGCACTCGAGCAATCAGTTCGGCGGCGTCGATGCGATCGTGCGTGGCGACCGCGGCCACCACCGCTTCCCCGTTGAGGCCGTCGGGGACCCCGAACACCGCGCAGTCTTTGACCGCCGGATGACCGTGCAGCACGGCCTCGATCTCGGCGGGCGCGACCTGAAAACCCCGCACCTTGATCATCTCCTTGGAGCGGTCGGTGATCCGCAGCCAGCCACCGGTGTCCAGGTAGCCGACGTCGCCGGTGCGATACCACCCGTCGCACAGGGCTTCTTGCGTCGATGTGCACGGAAGGTACCCGGCCATCATCGATTCGGCTCGGGCTTGAATCTCACCGATCTCGCCGGTGCCGACCGGCTCTCCCGTCTGCAGCGACACCACTCGCACCTCGACACCGGGCACCGGGCGTCCGACCGAGTCGAGCCGGGCTTTATCGAGCGGATTGCACGCGATGACGGGCAGCTCGGTGGTGCCGTACGCGGGCAACCACCCGATTCCGGTTCGCCGGGTTACGGTTTCGGCGACGCTGTAGCTGACCGGTGTCGCGCCCCACACGATGTAGCGCAGCGACGAGAGGTCATAAGACTCCAGCTGCGGGTGCGACGCGATCGCCAACGCGATGGGCGCCACCGCCATCTCGACGGTGATGCGGTCGGTTTCGATGTGCCGCAACATCGCGTCGACGTCGAATCGACGATGCAGCCGCATCCACGCACCGTTCTGCATCGCGGTGAGGATGTTGAGTAGGCCGAGGATATGCGAAGGCGGAGTGGCGATTTGGATCCGATCACGAAACGTCAGCTGCAGCGCGTCACGCCAGTGCCCGACCGCCGCGGCGAGCGACGCATGAGTGTGCCGCACGGCCTTGGGCAGCCCGGTGGTACCCGAGCTGAACACCAGCGCGGCGTCGGCGTGCGGGGGCGGCGCCGTGCCCGTCGACTCGCCGGGTGTGATCGGCTCGTCGAGGTGCAGCATCGGCATCAATTCGGCCAGCACGGGGTGGTCACCGACGGCATGCGCCGGTTCGGTCAGCGCCAGCGCGTGCTCGACCTCGCCACGCTTGTACGCGGGGCTGATGAGCACCACCGTTGCGGCCAACCGCCAGATGGCGTAGAGAGCAGTGACGAACTCCGGCCGATTGGACGCCATCAGCGCCACCCGTTCGCCGGGCCGGACACCGCGCTGCATCAACGCCGATGCCAGCCCGTCGGCCAGCGCGTCGAGCTGCGGCAGGCTGTAGTGCCGGTCCTCGAATGCGAGCGCCGCGGGTTCACTGACAACCATTTGAGAAGATCCTATCGCTTTGTGAGAATAGTATTCTCTATACTGAAGAACGCAAGTACTGACAGGTATGCGAAGGGGTGGGCCGCTTGGCCGAGCTGCACGCGTTTCAGCAGGCGACGGTGACCCGGATCATCAAGGAGACCGCCGACGCGCGCACGTTCGTGCTCGCCCCCCACGACCAGCCGTTTCACTACCGCGCCGGCCAATTCTGCACGTTTAAGGTGATCGTGGACGGCGAGGCGCTCTACCGGTCGTATTCGATGTCGAGCGCGCCGGAAACCGACGACGAGCTGATGACCACCGTCAAGCGCGTACCGGGCGGCAAGGTGTCCAACTGGCTGGTCGACAACGTCGTCGAAGGCGACGAGCTGACCATGACCCGCGCCGCCGGCACTTTCTGCCTGAGCCCAACGCCGCTGCCGCTGCTCGCCTTCGCCGGCGGCAGCGGAATCACCCCGATCCTGTCGCTGACCAAGAGTGCGTTGGCGACGACGGATCGCCGCGTGCGGCTGCTGTGCGCCGATCGCGACCGGGCGTCGGTGATCTTTGACGCGGTGCTCGATGAGCTGGTCGAACAGCATCCCGGCCGGCTGTCGATCGTGCGCCATCTTGACGCCGAGCAGGGACTGATCGTGGCCGACGCCGTCCGTGAGTTCGTCGGTTCCGATGCCGACGCCGACTGCTATCTGTGCGGCCCGGAGGGCTTTATGGCGGTGGTGCGATCCGCGCTGCCCGGTCCCGGGCGGGTATTCGTCGAGGATTTCGATGCCGCGCCGCCGGTGAAACCCACTCCCGCGGTCGACGGCGCCGAGGCGGCCGGCACGGTGACTATTTATCTCGAACGCAAGAAGGTATCGGTGCCGCAAATCGCCGGTGAGACGCTGCTGGACAGCGCCCGGCGGGCGGGCCTGGCGCCGCCGTTCAGCTGCGAGGCCGGCAACTGCGGAACCTGCATGGCCAGGATCACCGAGGGCAGCGTGACCATGCGGAACAATGACGCGCTCGACGACGACGAGGTCGCCGACGGCTATATCCTCACCTGCCAGGGTGTGCCCGATACGCCGTCGGTGACAGTGCATTACGAGTAGCGTTCCAATCTCATGACCGAGCTTTCGGATTTCGCCAACCACCTGTCAGCCGATCAGGGGCTGTGTGTGTTCAGCACCGTGCGCCGCGACGGCAGTATCCAATCGTCGGTGGTCAATGCCGGTGTGTTGCAGCATCCACTGACTGGTGTCCCGGTCGTCGGGCTCGTGGCGATCGGGGGTTCCCGCAAACTGGCCCACCTGCGCGCGGATCCGCGAGCAACGATCGTCGCGAAGGCCGGTTGGCAGTGGGCCGCCGTGGAGGGTTCGGCAGATTTGATCGGTCCGGACGATCCGCATCCCGAGGTCGACGCCGAACGGCTCCGAGGGTTGCTGCGCGAAATCTTCACGGCCGCAGGCGGAACCCACGACGACTGGGATACCTATGACCGGGTCATGCGTGAGCAGCGCCGAACCGCCGTCCTCATCCCACCTGCCCGGGTCTACGCCAACCCGGCGTGACGATCCACCCTGTCAGACCATCGCGTGCGCCAACGCGATATGACCCTCAAAGCCCGTGGATTGAGCGCGGGCGCGGTACCGGTCACGGAATTCCCGATAGCGATCCTCGTCGCCGCGGGCTTCGGCAAGCATTGCGTTCAACCGCAGCAGGGGCAGCTCGTGGTACAAGAACCCGGGCTCCGTCGGGGTTGCCGCTAGGCTGTCGATGGCATCCTGCGCCTCGTCAAGGTCCCCGGCGCGACCACGGTTGAGCAGCGCCTCGACAAGAACGGTGGTGCACCAACCACGATTTGTCATCTCGCCACTACGGATCTCGCTCGCCAGCACGGCACGACACAATGCGATGGCACCGTCGTAGTCACCGGTTCGGTTTTTCTCTGCTGCGAAATCGATGTCGGCACACCACGCCGCGACGATGATGTTGCGATGCTCGAGCGCCACTCGACGAGCCCTGTCCAGCAGTTCAAAACCCAACTTCCGGTCAGCGTCCTCGCGACGCACCAAGACGAGCCCCCGGGTGAATTCCGCGTTGGTGAGTGTGAAGTCGTCGCCGAACTGCTGGGCGATTTCCACCGCCTCTGCGGTGTCTCGCAGCGCGTCGTCGTCGGGTAGCAGCGCCCAGCTCAGCGTCGCAATGTATTTGAACATGACGACCGTGCAGAACGTGAACTTGTCGGTTCTACGGGCGAGCGCGACGGCGTCGTCGAAGTCCTGGCGCCAACCGGCAATGCCGAGGGCACACCGCGCCGATGCGCGCATCACCAGTGCGAACGCCAACGGCGACCCCACGATCATGTTGCCCATGGTGGGATCACCTTGAGATGTGTCGATCGCGCGCTGGCTCAGTTCCATGGCCACGGAGACCTCGCCCACGGACCATTTGACGATCATCGGCGTCATCAACACGCCCACAGTCAGCTCGGGATCACCGATCGAATCGAGCAGTTCCACATGGTGCGACGCCAACCGTGAGGCTTCGGTGTACTTGCCGTAGAACTGCATCAGTGTCACAAGCCCCGTCATGCCGATAACTAATGATCTCTGATCACCTGCAGCAGTCGCTAATTCGCGTAATTCGTCGAAGCGGATGTCGTCCGGGCTTGCACTGACCCGCCAGATTGTTGCGCACAACAGGGTTCGCGGGGCGATGCGCATGGCCGTGCGATGAACGTCGTCGGCGGGCAACCGGTCAGCCACCTGGCGCGCTCGCTCCCAACTCATCCGCGCCCCGGTAATGTCGCGGTGCGTCGACCAGTTCCCGGCTCGCATGTGCCATCCGAACGCTGCGTGCAGGTCACCGGCAGCCTCCAGATGATCGGCGATCAACGCGGCGTTTTCGTCGATCGATTCCGGCTCGCGAGCTTCGATGGCGGCCGCGAGCCGCCGGTGCAACTCGGCACGATCAGATTTGAGTTGCGATTCATAGGCCACCGCGCGGATCAGCGGATGGTCGAATGCGTACTCGGGCTGGCAGACGAAGCTGATCTGGTGGATGAACCCGGCCACGATCAAGTCGTCAACGACTGGCTCGACGCCCAGCGCGGTCAGCAGATCTAGGCCGAACCGCGAGCCGACGACCGCCGCCGCGCTCAATGTGCGTTTCGCATCCGGGTCGAGGCGATCAATACGTGCGGCGATGGTTGCCACCAGAGTGGCAGGCACACTCACCTGTGCACCATCCGTCGCTGACACGTAGGCGCCCGGCGTGCCACGCAGCAGATTACGGTCGGCCAAGTCGCGCACGATCTCCTCGACGAAAAACGGGTTTCCGGCGGCCCGATCGGCAATCGTCCGGCCCAGCCCCACAACGGAGGCGTCTGGCCCGAGCAGCTCTTTGACCAAAGCCGCGGCCTCTGAATCGCTCAGCGGCGCAAGGGCGATGGTCTGAGCACCATGGACCCGCATCAGGGGACCGTCATACTCGGGCCGATAGGTGAACAGCACCAGCGACGGCATCTGCGGAATCACGGTCAGCAACTCGACCAGCATCGACTCGCTGACCTTGTCAATCCAATGAGCGTCTTCAATGACATAGACAGCCGGGCTTTTGCGGGCCAGCGCGGCCGCATTGACCAATGCCGTCAGCCGCCGTCGACGCGCATCCGGATCGATGACCGGTATAGCAGCATTTGGGTCGGCAATGCCCAGCAGTTCATCGAACAACGCCAAGTCCTCGGGGTCTGCGGTGACCCGGACGCGCACTCGATCACGCGCCACCCGTTCGTCAAGACCATCAACGCCGGTGGCCGCGCGTAGCAGCCGCGCAATCACGTGAAAGGGGATTTGGCTCGCGTGGGACTCGCAAATGGCGGTGAACACCTCCGCGTCCCGTCGGACCGCCAGCGCCGCCAGCTCACGCACCAGACGGCTTTTGCCGATGCCAGGCGGCCCGACCACGCGCACTACGGCGCCGTGGCCGTCGACGGCTCGGTCCAATATGCCTTCAAGCATGGATATCTCCGGGCGCCGACCGACCAGACTTGATTGCGCACGCCAGGCAGCGCGATGTCCTTCAGCCATGCCCAACAGCCGACGGGCGGGCACCGGCAGATCGACGCCCTTGAGATGAATCAGCTCAGGTTCGCCGACGGCTGCTATCCCATCGACCAAGCGCGCTGTCGAGCTGCTGAGCATTACCCCACCCGGGGGAGCGACCGACTCCATGTGCCGAGCCATGCCCAGCGGCTCGCCAATGGTGGTGTATCCCAACGGCCGTGACCCAATTTCCCCGGCGATGACCTGACCAGAGTGCAGCCCTATCCGCAGGGCCAACGCGACGCCGTCGCTATCGCTGACCTCAGCGGCCAGCCGGGCGATTTCTGCTTGGATGCCAAGCGCCGCCAGGCACGCGCGCACGGCATGGTCCTCCAAAGCCATCGGTGCGCCGAACACCGCCTTGACGCCGTCGCCGGTGAACTTGTCCACCGTCCCTCCGAAGCGGCGCACCACAGCAGTGGCTTTGTCGACCAATTGCGCCATGATCTCGCGCAGCCGTTCCTCGCCCACCGCCGCCGCGATCTCCACCGAATGAACAACATCGGCGAACAGCACCGTCGCCTGCTTGTACTCAGCGGAAGGGGTAATGTCCGCGAGCAGCCGACCGCATTCCCCGCAGAACTTGGCCGTCGGGCTGGACCACGCGCCGCAAGCCCGACAGAACCGACCCGATGCGGTCAGCCCACCGTCCCCGCTGCGGTCCATGCCATCATCGTTTCATGCCTCACCCAACTTGGGCGGCGGCCGATATTCCGGCTGATAGCCGGCTATGCGGATCGGGTTGGCGACCAAGCGGAAATCGCCTGCGCTGACGATGATCTCCGGTGTGGCTTTCAACGCCTCGGGCAGTGTCCGGACCGCGGCTACCGGCACCCCGAGCGGACGCAGCCGGGATTCCCAGTTGGCGGCGGTGTCGGATGCCAACGCCCCGGCAACGACGGCGAGCACCTCGTCGCGCCGCGCCACCCGCTCAGCCATGGTCTCGAAGCCGTCGATATTGGCCTCGGCGGCAAAGGACTTCCAAAAGCCGTCATGGGTGATGAACAACGCCAGGTAGCCGTCTGACGTCGGGAACATCTGCGCCGGAACGTAATACGAGTGTGCACCGAACGGTCGGCGCTGTGGCTCGACGCCGTCGTTGAGGTACGCCGAAGCGTGGTAGTTCAGCTGGGACAACATCACGTCACGCAGGCATACGTCGACCTGCCCACCGCGGCCGGAGGTGACCTGGGCCAGCAGGCCGAGCGCTGCGGCCAGGCCGGTGGAGTTGTCCGCCGACGAGTAGCCGGGCAGCGTCGGCGGCCCGTCCGGATGGCCGGTCAGCGCGGCGACACCGGTGGCCGCCTGGACGACGTAGTCGAACGCCGGGTCGTCTCCCCCGTCCAGCCCGAAGCCGGTGATGGCGACACAGACGATCCGTTCGTTGAACCGGCGCAGCGCCTCATACGTCAGGCCGAGCCGACGGATCGCCGACGGTTTCAGGTTGACCAGCAGCGCATGCGACTGCGCGGCCAGTTCGCCCAATTTGTCTTGGCCGGCTTGCGAATTGAGGTCCAGCCGGATACTGCGTTTGTTGCGGTTGAGGCTGGCGAAGTAACTGTCGCTGACCTGCCGGGAGATCTCCCCTTCGGGCGGCTCGATCTTGATGACGTCGGCACCGAGATCGGCGAGCAGCATCGTGGCGTACGGGCCGGCCAGCATGGTGCCGACCTCCAGAATCCGGATCCCGGCCAGCGGCGCCGTCATCGCACTTCGGCGCCGAGCGCCGCAATGACTTCCCGAGTGCGCCGCTTGGAGGCGATCAGCTCGTCGCGGTTGTCGCCGATCGGTAGCAGCCGCACCGACAGGTCGGTCACGCCGGCGTCGGCGAAGCGACGGAACCGAGCCAGGATGGCCTCCTCGTCGCCGGCCGCGCAGAGGTCGCCCACGTCGTTCGCGTCGCCGTAATCGAGAAGCCGCTGATAGTTCGGCGACACCTCGGCCTCACCGAGGATCCGGTTGGCGCGTTCCCGAGCGACATCGACTTCGCTTGGCGCACAAAGACACACCGGGATCCCCGCGACAATTCGCGGTGCGGGCCGTCCGGCGTTGTCGGCAGCCTTGGTTATGCGCGGCACGACATGCTCGGCGACCGCGCGTTCGTCGGCCATCCATAGCACCGTGCCGGCGGCTCGCTCGCCGGCCAGTGTCAGCATCACCGGGCCGAGCGCCGCGAGGAGTACCGGCAGCGGAGCCACCGCGGCGAGGTCGAGCGGATTGTGCACCGCGAACGTTTCGTTCTCGACGTCGACCGGGCCGGGACCGCTGAAGGCAGCGTTGAGCACTTCGAGGTAGTCGCGGGTGTAGGCCGCGGGCCGCTCGTAGGACAGCCCGAGCATGTCGCGGATGATCCAGTGATGCGATGGCCCGATGCCCAGAGCCAACCGGCCCTTGGCGGCGGCGTGCACGGACAGCGCCTGGCGCGCCAACGCGATCGGGTGTTGGCCCTGCAGCGGCACCACGGCCGTCCCCAGCTCGATGCGGTTGGTTCGGGTGGCCATCAGCGCGACGGCCGTCAGCGCGTCGAAATCGTTGGGCACCTGCGGAATCCACGCGGTGTCCATGCCGGCAGCTTCGGCCCACTCGATGTCGGCCAGCAGTTTGGTGACCTTGCGGGCGGAGTCGCCGCGCTCGGCGCCGATCATCACTCCGAGACGCATGCTTCCTCCCCGGTCAGTCGCCGAATGTCTCGTACCAGGACCTCCAGCGACGTTCCGGTCGGAAACACCGCCGCGGCCCCGGCTTCCAGCAGTTTGGGCACGTCGGCCTCGGGGATCGTCCCGCCGACGACGACGGCGATGTCGCCGGCATCGGCCGCGCGCAACGCTTCGACGGTGCGGGTCGTCAGTGCAAGGTGGGCACCGGACAGAATGCTCAGCCCGACGAGTGCGACGTCTTCTTGCACGGCAACCGACGCGATGTCTTCGATGCGCTGCCGGATACCGGTGTAGATCACCTCAAAGCCCGCGTCGCGCAGAGTACGGGCGACGATCTTGGCGCCGCGGTCATGCCCGTCGAGGCCGGGTTTTGCGATCAGAATGCGCACGGCCATCTAGAACACCACCGGCTGCTCGAATTCGCCCCACACCGATTTGAGTGCGGAAACCATCTCGCCGATCGTGCAGTAAGCATTGGCGCAGTCGATCAGCTTGTGCATCAGATTATCCGTCCCTTCGGCGGAACGCGCCAACGCATTGAGGGCGGATTGTGCAGCGCCCGAGTCTCTTTCGGCACGCACTTTGGACAACCGCTTCAATTGCAGATCGCGCCCCTCCGGGTCGAGTTCGTAGGTGACGATCTGAGGTGCCGGCTCCTCGGTGACGAACCGGTTGACCCCGACGACCGGGCGCTCACCCGATTCGATCTCCTGGTGGATCCGATAGGCCTCGTCGGCGATCAGGCCCTGCAGATAGCCGTCCTCGATGGCGCGCACCATCCCGCCGTGCTGCTCGAGATCGTCCATGATCTCGATGATGCGGGCCTCGGTCTCGTCGGTGAGCGCCTCGACGAAGTACGAGCCACCCAGCGGATCGGCCACCCGGGCCACCCCGGTTTCGTAAGCCAGGATCTGCTGGGTGCGCAACGCCAGCGTGGTGGTCTCCTCGGTGGGCAGCGCAAACGGCTCATCCCAGGCTGCGGTGAACATCGACTGGACCCCGCCGAGCACCGCGGCCATCGCCTCGTAGGCCACCCGCACGACATTGTTGTGTGCTTGCGGCGCGTACAGCGACGCCCCGCCGCACACACAGCCGAACCGGAACATCGAAGCCTTGTCGGTCTTGGCACCGTAGCGCTCACGCACGATGGTCGCCCAACGGCGCCGCCCCGCACGGTATTTCGCGATCTCCTCGAAGAAATCCCCGTGGGTGTAGAAGAAGAACGAGATCTGCGGCGCAAACTCGTCGATGCTCATCCGGCCGCGTTCCACCACGGTGTCGCAGTACGTGACGCCGTCGGCCAGCGTGAACGCCATCTCCTGGACCGCGTTCGCGCCGGCGTCGCGGAAGTGCGCCCCCGCCACCGATATTGCGTTGAATTTCGGGACTTCGGCGGCGCAGAACTCGATGGTGTCGGCGATCAACCGCAGCGACGGCTCCGGAGGCCAGATCCAGGTTCCGCGCGACGCGTACTCCTTGAGGATGTCGTTTTGGATCGTGCCGGTCAGCTTGGCCCGGGGCACACCCTTCTTTTCGGCGGCGGCCACGTAGAACGCCAGCAGGATCGCGGCCGTGCCGTTGATCGTCATGCTGGTGCTGATCTTGTCCAGCGGGATGCCGTCGAACAGGATCTCGGCGTCGGCCAGGGTGTCGATCGCGACACCGACCCGGCCGACCTCCTCGACGACCTCGGGGTCGTCGGAGTCAAAGCCGCACTGGGTGGGCAGATCCAGCGCCACCGACAGGCCCGTCCCGCCCTGGTCCAGCAGGTAGCGGTAGCGGCGATTGGATTCCTCGGCGGTGCCGAACCCGGAGTATTGCCGGAATGTCCACAGCTTGCCCCGGTACCCGGACGCGAAGTTGCCGCGGGTGAATGGGAAGGTCCCCGGCTCGGGCGGTTCGGTACCACGCTGCCCCGGCCCGTATACCGGCGCGAGCGGGATGCCGGATGAGGTCTGCGTGAGGTTATCCATCGACTGATAACGTACTTGCAAAAAAAGAGAATGCCAATACCGTATGCCTGACCAGGCAAGACAACAAAGATTGGAGCAGGCCCGCCGCGGTGGATTCGCACGCCCGCGGACCGCTGAAAGCGGGCCATAAACCGGGCCATAAGGAGGGCGGCATGGCGATTCGGCGACCAGCGCAGTCGGACATCGCGGCGGCGGCGGAGCATTTCGGTTTGCATTTGGACGCCGATCAGCTGGCGCGATTCACCGCGATCGCCGGGCACTCGTTAGTGGCCTACGACGCGGTCGACGAGCTCTACGACGAGATCGCCCGGCCACAACCCGCCGAGCGCGCCTATGCGTTCCCCGACGACAACCCCCTGGGTGCCTGGTACGTCACCACCGAGATCAGCGCGGGCGCCGGCGGGCCGCTGGCCGGCAGACGTGTCGCGGTCAAGGACAACATCGCCGTCGCCGGCGTCCCGATGATGAACGGGTCGCGCACCGTGGAAGGTTTCATCCCCGGCCGCGACGCGACCGTGGTGCAACGGCTCCTCGACGCCGGGGCCGTGATCGCCGGCAAGAGCGTCTGCGAAGACCTGTGCTACTCGGGATCCAGCTTCACCTCGGCCTCCGGCCCGGTCCGCAACCCGTGGGACCCCACCCGTGAAACGGGCGGATCATCCAGTGGCAGTGCGGCGCTCGTCGCCGCCGGCGAGGTAGAGCTCGCCCTTGGCGGCGACCAGGGCGGATCGGTGCGGATTCCCGCGGCACTGTGCGGGATCGTCGGGCACAAGCCCACCTACGGGCTGGTTCCCTACACCGGCGCCTTCCCGATCGAGCGGACCCTCGACCACATCGGGCCGATCACTCGCAGCGTCGCCGATGCCGCGCTCTTGCTGGGGGTGCTCGCCGGATCCGACGGCCAGGACCCGCGTCAGCCGGACCAGCTGCCCGCGGTCGACTATCCGGCCGCGCTCACCGGCGACGTCGCGGGTCTGCGGGTGGGCATCCTGGCCGAAGGCTTCGGCCAGCCCGGTGCAGCGCAACAAGTCGACGAGCTGGTGCGAGCATCAGCCCAGCGCTTCGCCGAGATCGGCTGCACCGTCGCCGAAACCAGCGTGCCGTGGCATCGCAAGATATTTCATCTTTTCGCCGTCATCATGACCGACGGCGGCACCTATCAGATGCTCGACGGCAACGGCTATGGGCTAGGTGTGGAAGGGCTCTACGACCCGGAACTGATGGCGTACTTTGCGCAACGGCGCCGGGCCACGGCCGATCAACTTCCGGCCGTGGTAAAGGTGCCCGCGCTGTGCGGCCGCTACAGCCTGACCACGCTCGGCGGCGCGTCATATGCCAAGGTGCGCAACCTGTTACCGCACGCGCGTGGCGCCTACGACACGGCGCTTCAGCAGTACGACGTGCTGGTGATGCCCACGGTGCCGAGCACGGCGGCCACGCTGCCCACGCCCGACGCCGATGATGCGACGCTGCTTGCCCAAGCGATGGGAAAGGCGCTCAACACCGCGCCGATGAATGTCACCGGGCACCCGGCGATTTCGGTGCCCGTCGGCATCGTCGACGGGCTGCCGGTGGGAATGATGATCATGGGCAGGCGATTTGACGACGCTACGGTGCTGCGGGTCGCCCATGCCTTCGAAGAACTGTGCGGCGGCTTTCCTATGCCCGGCACAGAATCTCGCCGTGCGGGATCGCCAGCCAGCCATTAGGCGCGGCGGCCCAGGTGCGCCACGCGACGGAGATTTCCATGAGTTCTGCGGCGCTTGCCATTGCGGAGTCCATCAACTGACGGGCCAGCGCCGAGTGCAGGATCCGGTCGGCCCACATTCCACCCCACCAATCGCGGTCCTGAGGCGTTGCGAGGCACCAGATTCCGCCGCTCGGCGTGATGTCTTCGAACCCGGCTTGCTGCGCCCAGTCCAGCAGGCGCCGTCCGGCGTCGGGCTCGCCGCCGTTGGCGCGGGCGGCCCGACTGTACAGCGCCAGCCACCGATCCAGCATCGGTAGCCGCGGGTACCAGATGAAGCCGGCGTAGTCGGAATCGCGGGCGGCGACGAGCCCGCCGGGTGTGCACACTCGCCGCATTTCGCGTAGAGCAGCAACCGGATCGGCGACGTGCTGTAGGACCTGATGGGCGTGCACGACATCGAAGGTGTCGTCGGGAAATTCCAGCGCGTGTACGTCGGCGGTCTGGATCGTGACGTTGGATATGTTGCGCGCGTGGGCTTCCGCGCGGGCAGCAACCACGGCGTCGTCGGTGATATCCACCGCGGTGACATGACCCGGAGCGATTCGTTGGGCGAGATCCGCGGTGATCGTGCCCGGTCCGCAGCCGATGTCCAACAGCGACATTCCTGGGCGCAGGTGTGCTAACAGGTAGCCCGCGGAATTCTCGGCCGTGCGCTGACGATGAGAGCGCAGCACCGACTCGTGATGGCCGTGCGTGTAGACGGCGCGAGGTCCGCGGTTCATGCGCCGAGCCTACGCTCCCGATACCAAATAATGAAATAACTGTCTCATATTCTGAGAAGCTAGTTGACCGGGACGTCCAGGATCGGGCGGTCGACGTAGGAACCGGCGCCGTCGAAATGCCACCACTCGCCGGAGTACACGTCGAGCCCACCGGTCTTCATGGCATCGCGAAGACGGGCGCGGTTCGCCTGCTGGTCCGCGCTGACGCCGTTGGTGGCGAACGCATGAGCGCGAGCGGTGAAGTCGTCGAAGTCGGTTCCCATGTCGACCAGGCAGCGTGACTGGGCCGCACACCGCTGGCTCGCAGTCGTCACGTCGACCGAACGGCCCGCCTCATGGCTGTGCGCGTACGCGCCCGGCCGGGCCACCCAGGCCGGGTCGGGGACGACCTGGAACATCTTGACTTGCACGGCGTGCGGCCGGTAGCAGTCCCAGAAGACGAGCACTTCGCCCTGCGCACGAAGCGCATTGGCAGCCGCAGCCAAACCTGGTGCCATGGATTGGTGCACCAGGCAGCGCGCGTCGGCCGGGTACAGCGGTGCGCCGGTGAAGTTGTGCGGCGTCGCGTAGCGCAAGTCGATGATCGCGTCGGGTACGAAGCTTCGGACATCGACGAAGCCTGCCGCTCGCGCCTGCTCGCTCAGCGGCGGCACGTCGGCATGGGCCGGCGTAGTACCGCAGGGCACCAAGAGCAGCAGACCGGCTATGAGCCGGCGTGCGCTAACGACATTCACGCGGAATCACGGTACGCCTCGAGGAGTCGCAGCCACACCTCCGTGATGGTCGGGAAGCAGGGCACAGCGTGCCAGAGCCGCTGTATTGGCACCTGAGCGGCGACGGCAATCGTCGCCGAGTGCAGCAGCTCGGAGATTCCCGGTCCGACGAACGTCACACCGAGCAGACATTCCCGGTCGAGGTCGATCACCATCCGCGCCCGGCCGGTGTAACCGTCGGCGTAAAGCTCCGATCCCTTGACCACATCACCGATTTCGACGTCGACCGCGCGCACCCGATACCCTGCCTGCTCGGCTTGCCGAGCCGACAGGCCGACCGCCGCGGCCTCTGGGTCGGTGAAGAAGATCTGCGGCACCGCGTAATGGTCGGCGGTCGCGAAATGAGCACCCCACGCTGTGGTGTCCAGTACGCGTCCGGCGGCGCGGGCCCCGATCGCCGCACCGGCGATCCGGGCTTGGTATTTCCCCTCATGGGTGAGCAGCGCGCGATGATTGGCGTCACCGCAGGCGTAGAGCCACCCGTCGTCGATCGCGCGGACCCGGCAGGTGTCGTCGACCTCTAACCAGCTGCCCGGCGATAGTCCTACGGTTTCCAAACCGATGTCGTCGGTGAGCGGCGCCCGTCCGGTTGCGAACAGCACCTCGTCGACTTCGAGTTCACTGCCGTCGTCCAGTTCAAGGGTGATCGGTCCTTCGGCGTCGGGACGGCGAAGTTTCGTGACGGAAACACTCACGCGCACATCCGCTCCCAGCTCAACAAGCCCGCGGGCGACGAGTCGGCCGACGAAAGGTTCCATCCGCGGCAGCAACCCGGATCCGCGGCACAGCAGCGTCACCGACGCCCCCAAACCCTGCCATGCCGTGGCCATTTCGACACCGACACCGCCGGCGCCGACGACCGCGAGCCGACCCGGGACCGAGCTGCTGTCGGTGGCCCGGCGGTTCGTCCAAGGCCGCGCCTCGGTGATGCCCGGCAGGTCGGGCAGCGCCGGGCGGCTTCCGGTGCAGACCACCACCGCATGCCGCGCGGAGAGCATCGCCGTTGCGCCGGGCGTGCTGACGGCGACTCGCCGGGGTCCGTCCAGCCGCGCGTGACCGCGCACCAGGGTGGCCCCGATGCCCGACACCCAGTCGGCTTGGCCGGCGTCGTCCCAGTTGGTGACGTAGCGGTCGCGACGACCGAACACGCCCGCAGTGCTGATCGGGCCGGTGATCGCCTGACGTGCGCCGTCTACGCGGCGGGCGTCGGCAATCGCGACGACCGGGCGCAGCAGGGCCTTGCTGGGAACACAAGCCCAGTAGGAACATTCGCCGCCGACGAGTTCGCGCTCAACCACCGCAACGCTGAGCCCTGCGGCCCGCGCGCGGTCGGCAACGTTTTGGCCCACCGGTCCGGCGCCGAGCACCACGACGTCGTAGGTGTCGTAGGTATCTGAAATCTCCGATGGTACAGCCATGTGCCCATCCCTTCGATGGAGGCGGTAACCGCACCTTACTTGTCGCCCTACGGCGCGATCGCTACTTGCCCGCCATTGGCTTGCACTATCGCACCGTTGACATAGCCGGCGGCCGGCGAAGCCAAAAACGCGATCACGTTCGCGATCTCGTCGGCCTGCGCAGCCCGGCCGAGGGCGGTGAGTGCACCCAGACCGTCGGTCAGGCCGGGCGTGACGGCAGTTCCGGGGGTCTCGGTCGGCCCGGCCTGGACCGCGTTCACCCGCACCCCGGACCGGCCGAACTCGTCGGCCCATGCGCGGGTCAGTAGTTCGACGCCGGCCTTGGTGGCGCCGTAAATGCCGCCCATGCGCGCCGGGACAGCGGCGGCGACGGTGCTCAGGTTGACGACGACGCC
This sequence comes from Mycobacterium shimoidei, assembly GCA_002101905.1. GTDB lineage: Bacteria > Actinomycetota > Actinomycetes > Mycobacteriales > Mycobacteriaceae > Mycobacterium > Mycobacterium shimoidei. The sequence goes on from LQPU01000061.1 coordinate 50,678, forward strand.
GCTGCCGCGTTCGGCCATGCCCGGCACCAGCTGCTGAACCAGGATGTAGGGGGCACGCAGGTTGATGTTGACGTGTTCATCGAAAAACGCGTCGTCCGTATCGGCAGTGGCGCCGAATTTGTATACGCCTGCGTTGTTGATCAGGATGTCGACCGGCCCGGCCTCAGCGGCCAGCCGTCGCACGTCGTCGGCGTCGGAAAGGTCGGCCGCGACGAAACGTGCTGTGCCGCCGCCGTTTTGGATTTCTTGCACCACCTCGGCACCGCGTTCGGGGTTTCGTCCGTGTACCACCACTTCGGCCCCGAGCCCGGCTAGTTGTAGTGCGACTTCCCGGCCGATGCCGGCGGTGGCTCCGGTGACCAATGCGGCAGAACCGGCTAGCGAGGGTGCCATGAGTTGCCTTTCATGCGGCTGTGAGTATCGCGATGCACAGCACCGGCGCGTGCTGTTTCATTCCGCGGGCCGCGGGGCAAGCCGAGGCGCCGACAGGACACTTGCGAACTGGAAAGACAAACCCGGTGGCCAGGGCCGGGATCGAACCGGCGACCTTCCGCTTTTCAGGCGGACAGAATAGGCACTGACCTGCGGTTTATGTACTTCTATGCGCTGTATGCAACGCATAGAGCAGGGCCGACGTATTCGGCTGCGCCGACGATCGGACATGAACCGGACACGGTACTTGCACTCCTGACAGGGGACCCACGGCAGCCCGTTCACTCAGTGATGCGCGCCGTGGGCTCTCGGGGAGCAGGTACCCGACGCCCAGCATCGCACGCTCGACCTCGCACCGGAAAAGCACGACCGCGGAGCGACCCACTCCTTGGCGCAACTCAACCCGAACGGCCAGCCGGGACACGGCCGGAGCCGCGGACGCCGGGAGACCGCGAGCGCCCGAGGCCGCCAAGGCCGCAGGGCGCGAGAGCGGCAGCGGTCGGTCGGATGGCGGGAGCGGCGTAGACCGTGTTCCGGCTGGGATCAACGGGCTTGTTATATGTGCCAAAAGTGTCCGCGGCCCGGTCGCCGGTGGCGTTGACGGCGAAGAGTGGCGGTGGGCCTGTGATGCGCTCGGGCTGCGGTTCCCGCGCCCGGAGCTGGTCGCCTCGGCGGCATTACTGTTCGAGCAGGCCCCGCCGTGGGCGCACGGGCGTGGGCGCCTTGGCGAGGAACCGGAATCAGGCCGATTCCGGATCACGATTGGACCTGGTGTCGTTCGGCTGTCGTGGACGAATCCGGTCCGCGCGGAAAAGTGCGCCGAGCGGGCAGTTGATCGGCACCGGCTCGACGTGGCGATCGAGAAGGACCGGATCAAATCGGACCCTGATCACGTTGAGCCGCCCCGCCGGGTGATTACCGAATGGTCCCGGAAGTCGCGTGCCGCGATGTGCCGCACCTTCGCCGAGCTCGACTACACACCACTGGTGGAGAGCGGTCGTGTGCCAGCAATGGTGACCCTGACCTACCCGGGCGACTGGGAATCCGTCGCCCCCGACGGTGCGAGCGTGAAACGGCACATGGTGCTGTGGCGCAAACGATTCCAACGCGAATGGGGCGAACCCGCCCGCTACATCTGGAAGCTAGAATTTCAACGCCGCGGTGCGCCGCATATCCACCTATGGATGGCTCCGCCACAAGTATCCGGGCGATCGGGGCGCCGATTCTGGGAGTGGCTGTCACAGGAATGGGCGGACATCGTTGCCCATCCAGATCCCGTGCAGCGGGCTCGCCACCTGCTGGCCGGCACCGCAGTCGACGTCCTCAACGGATTACGAGCCTGTGATCCCAAACGGCTGGCGATCTACTTCACTAAGCACTCGTCGCCAAACACGCAGGGCGACAAGGAATATCAGCACATCGTTCCCGATGCCTGGCGCAAGCCGGGCCACGGACCCGGCCGCTTCTGGGGTGTCCACGGACTACAACGGGCTACCGCTGTCGTGGAAATCGCCCAGGATGCGTACCTGAAAGCGCGCCGGGTCATCCGGCGGTGGTCGCGGTCGCAAGCCGTCTATGGCGACGTCACAGGTCGATTTCCCACCGCAGTACTGCCGCGGACGGCCCAGCGCGTCGCCGTCCGCTTCGACAGCACGACCGGCAAGGTCCGCCACCGAAATGTCCGACGCCGAAGATCGCTGTGCGACCAAGGTGGATTCGCCGGTGGCTACGCCCTTGTTAATGACGGCCCAGCGTTCGCATCTCAGGTTGCCGCGGCGTTGCTGGCCGACGGCGCATAGGCCGACGCCTCACGAGTCTTTCGTAACTTTCGTAACTATGCTACGCTAGGTCGAGCTACGAAGGTGGGATGAAAGGAAGTGAGATCCATGGGCAGCGCTGCCGCGGAGGTCGTCAGCCCGATTCCGGCCGATGCCGAGGAGCTTGCCAATGTTCTCAGCTTCATCGAGGCGCACGAGGCTCGTCACGGGACCTCTCCTGAGCGTGTCTTCTTCCTGTCCGGCGCGGGCGAACACGACCGTGTCGAACTGACCGAGCAGCTTCACGAGATCCTCAAGCGTGTCGTCCACGCCCTCAGCCGTGGCCAGTCGATCAGTATCCTGACTCGCGACCAGGAAATCTCCACCCAGCAGGCCGCCGAGCTCCTCGGCCTGAGCCGCCCGACGGTGATTCGCCTCATCGAGGACGGCGAGTTGCACGCGCATGTGCCCGGCGCGGTCCGGCGCAAGCTCCGGCTTGCCGATGTCCTTGCCTACCGCGAGGAGCTTCGCGCCCGGCGCAACCGGTTCATCACCGAGAGCTCAGCGGAGTTCGCGGATGCCGACGCCGACGAGGTCGCCGAGTTGCTCGCCGAGGCGAAACGCAAGCGTTGACCTACCGACGGGGTCTGAAAGACTCGCCCCTGTGTATCGCGCTGTACTCGACACCTGCGCCCTCGTGCCGAGTCTTCAGCGTGACTTCCTGCTACAGCTGGCCACCGAGGAGGCGTACGCGCCCGTGTGGGGGTCGGGGATTCTCTTCGAGCTGGACTACGTACTCGCCGGCCTGCACGACAAGCGCGGAATCGCTGACAGCGTCACGCGCCGACTGCACCTTTTCGACCAGCTGAAGCAGGCGTTTCCGGGCTCAGAGGTTCAGGCCCCCAAAGACCGCGAGTACAGCTACGGCCTCAACGACGCCGATGACGGCCACGTCGCCCACGCGGCGATCATCGGCAAGGCCGACGCCATCGTCACCGACGATCAACGCGCAGGGTTCAGGACAGCGAGCGTTCTCGTGGAAGCCGGCATCGAGACCGTGTATCCACATCAGTTCGCCGCCAACACCGTCTCAGCGCACCCGCACGCAGGAGTGCGTGCCTTGCGAGAGATGTCGAATCGTCGTACCAACCCGCCACAGACCGTGGAACAGATCCTCGACCTGCTGGTGACACGGCACAAGATGGCCGAGGTCGCCGAGATCCTGCTGCCGCTGCTGGTGGGAGATGCGCGACCGGGCTAACCAGCGGAGCAGGCCCGGGAACTGGCGTTGAACGCACAGGAGGAAACGGAGCGACGGGAGCTCGGACATTTGCAGCGTGTTGCGCATCATCGGCCGGAGCACTGACGTTCGGGCGACCACTGCTGAGCGACCGGAATCTTGGCCGAGTCCTGTCGGTGTCTCCGGCTAGATTCAAGCTCAGGGTCCACAGCAGAGTGCGGGCCTATGAAGTTCGGAGGTTGCAGATGGACCCCGTCACATTGATCGCTGCAGCGGTCGCGATAGGAGCGTCTGAAGGCGCCCGCGCGACGACCAAGAAGGCAATCGGCGACGCATACACAGCACTACGGAACTGGCTCACGAGCAAGTACGGCTCCGTGGCCGCCGAGGTCAGTTGCCTCGAACAGGAACCGGAGGAAGAACTGCGGCGGGCCCTGCTGGCCAAGAAGCTCGCCGCGGCCGGCGCCAACGATGACTCGGAGCTGCGCCAGCTGGCTCAGACCCTGCTGACCTTGATCGAGGAGCAGGAACCCGGCGTTCCCGCCACCGTGGGCGTGCGTCTCCGCCGCGCCTCAATCGGTGGTGACATCGAAGTCACGGACGTCGCAGTCGAGGGCGGCAGCGGCGTCGACGCCGAGGACATTGTCGCGGACGGCTCGTTGCGAATCAGCGGTGTGTCGGCGCGCAGCCCTCAGGAGCCGCCCCACCCTCCGGTGGCGCGGGAGCAGTAGCAAGCGAGCTTGCTTCCGCGCAAACCTTTACCTCGACCCAGCGAAACGTCAACGTCGGCCGCGACAACATCACCAACGTCACGATCGGGGCAACAACCGCGGCCGGTAACAGCGGCGGCCGGATCCGCGCGGTCACCGTGTCGGCCGAGAGGGTGCCGGTCAAGATGAACCTCTGGAAGGTCACGGTGCATAACGGCACCTCGGGACCCATCACTGATCTCGAGGCTGACGTGTACCTCGTCGACGAAACCGGAGCGCGCTCCGCCGGCAGGTGCGGGCCGGCGAAAGACAGCATCTCTGTCCGCGAACTCGCCCGAGAGATTCTGACCGAGAGCCTGAGCGGCGGACTCGACGCCATCGGGCAACGCGCCCAGGGGATGTACTCGGGACTCCCGCAGGGGATGGGGTTCGGCGGCCAGATCCCACAGCTTGGGCGACTCGGTTCCTACGGTCCCATGATGTCCAACTACCTGGTGGATTCACCGCAGATGTCGGCGCTTCTTCGACATGTGCAGCAGCAGATGATCGATCGGTTTCCGCGTGTAATTCCCGCCGGCCAGTTCGCGGGCGTGCTATACCTCGCCGAGCCCGGCGAGGTACGGGCAGACATCCAGTTCGCAGACGAGGTTGGCGACCTCTGGCGCCGCCGGTTCGAGGAACAACCGGAACCAGTGCTTGTGGACGAGTAGGTCGCTCTGTCGGTAGCCCGCCGTACGCTTTGTCGATGACCCGGCGTAACCCATCCCGCAAGCCGAAGCCGGCGAAGCCGGCCCGGCCGCGGCTGGCGCCCGAGCTATTCTCCGAACTCAACGCGACCTTTTACGAGGACGACCCGAGCGAATACCTGCTGACCAAGATCGAGGCCGTCACCTTGATGCTGGCGCCGGCCGATGCCCTGGCGCCCGCGTACGAGTCGGAGCGGATTATCGGCGTTTCTCGACGCGCCGGTGCGCCGGTCCCATCGAAGGAGGCCCGCGACCGCTACATGCGTACCGAGTGCGTCCTGGTCCTGCACCACGCCTGCGAGATGCTGCTGCGGCTGTTCTTCGCGCACGTCGACAAGCAGGACTGCCCGTGGCTGGGAATGGCGGCGTCGGTCAGCTTCGCCGAGTTCAAGACGAAGGTCAGCACAGCTCTGCGATCCGGGTTCGACCGCGATGACGTGGCCCAGGTGTTCCTCGGGGGCACGAACCCGGCCGACGCGGGCCTCAACGTGGAGGCCGATGAGTTCGAAGACACGACCGCTGCGTGGCAGCTGCTCCTGGAGACCGCTGCCGACACGGTCCTGTCCGAGTCATTTCTGTACAACTCCGCCAAGCATGGTCTCACCGTGGTGCACACCGACGAGAGCACGCAGATGGCGTTCACGCCGCCGGGCGGCGACCCAGTGCTGCTTGTGGCGGGTTCGCAATTCGCGTACCTGCATAGACCTCAGAAACCCGACGTTAAGGGCGGGACCGAGTGGTGGGTGTCGCTGACGCACACCTTGCCAGACCAGGACATCGAGACCGCGTTTCTGATCCAGCAAGCTGTGTCGTCGCTCTGGAACGTTGCCCGGCGGCGCTACACCGGTCAGGCGGGCGAAGTCTCGCTCGTGCCGGCTCAGGCGGTGCGCAACGCCATCGACGGCCCCATAGCAGCGAAGGGAGCCCACGTCCGGACCCTGACGCACGAGTTGGTTAAGAAGGACGTCGACGGCCGATTCAACGGTGTCGACATGCACTTATCGGGACCGGGCCTGCCAGACGAAAGCGAATGGAGCTCTGGAGCCGACGATGATGGCCCCCAGCCACGCCAGATCGCTCTGCCGGTACGGCAGCAGGACAAGCGGATCATCAGCACGTCCACCCGGAAGCTGCTCCCGTTCTCGCCAAACTGGTCGTCGCGGGTGTGACGGCGCTACCTGCCCACGCGGCGGGTGACGACGTTCGTGGTCACCAGCAGCAGGTCCGTGCACCCGAGCCGGCGCGCCTCGTCGAAGTGGGAGGCGAGCACTGACGCCAGCGTGTACACGAGTGCGCGGACGTCCTTGTCAACGTTGGGGAACACCGTCATGAGGTCTGGCATGTGTTCCTGCGCTGGCGCAGGGCGGTGGGAAGGGGCGCGGTTCGTCTTGTTCTCATTCATGTGGCGGACGGTACGTACCTGGGTGCAGAGCGTCGTTCCTAGCGGCAGCACCTGCACGACGCGGAGGCGGGTCCGCGCCATGGTCGGCTGAGGCTAACCCGGGACCGGATCGACCACTCCCGGGTTCAGCCGTTCAGCTACCGGCGCCGTTCCGCCCGCTGGTCCAGTTCCTGCCGACAGCGCGTGCAGTCACCACACCGCTGCGATGGCTCGGCTCCCGGCGGGATGAACTGGGCGTGGTAGCCGGGATGGTCACAGTATCCGCAGATCGCCATGACGTCGCTCTCCTGATTCTTGAGGTACGAGAGACACGGATGTGTCCCTCATACCTTCATGTGCGAACCGCCGCCGAATACAGTGTGTCGGCCATTCCCACTTTCACCCCGTGCTGCGCTCGATCTCACGCAGGCCGAGTTGGCCGAGCGGCTCGGTGTCTCCTTCGCCACGGTGAACAGGTGGGAAGCCGGTTCCAGCAAGCCACAGAGAGCCCAACTCGCCAAGATCAACGCTCTGGCCGAGGATGCTGGCGTCGATGCCAGCGATGCCCCGCTCGCCGGTGGAGCAGTAGTCACCCGCCGCCGTGGCCGCCAAGCTAAGCCAGCGACTCCGACCACAAAGCCAATGGAGCAGATGCTGTGGGACGCCGCTTGCTCGATCCGAGGCGAGAAGGACGCGCCGAAGTTCAAGGACTACCTGCTGCCGCTGCTATTCCTTAAGCGCCTTTCCGATGTCTTTGACGACGAGATCGACCGACTCGCCGAGGAGTACGGCGACCGTGACGTCGCCCTGGAGATCGCGGACAACGACCACGACCTGCTCCGCTTCTATCTCCCGGCCGAGGCGCGTTGGGCCGTCATCAGCGGACGCGCGCAGTACGACTGGCCTGACGACGAGCGCGGTCGGTCGACACGACCACGCGACATCGGTGAGCACCTCACCAAGGCAGTACGAGCCGTCGTCCGATTCAACCCGAGTCTCGCCGGAGTCATCGACGTCGTGGACTTCGCGGCCGAGCGCAACGGTGAGCGGGATATCAACCCCGCCAAGCTCAATGGCGTCGTCGAGACCTTTTCCGACCCGCGTTATCGCCTGGGCCTCGCCGACGTGCAGCCCGACTTCCTTGGCCGCGCATACGAATATCTCCTCCGGAAGTTCGCAGAAGGCTCGGGCCAGAGTGCGGGCGAGTTCTTTACTCCAACCGAGGTCGGTTTCCTCATGGCGCGCATCCTGAGGCCGAAGCCAGGACAGACCTGCCATGACTACGCTTGCGGTTCCGCCGGCCTGCTCATCAAGCTCCAGCTCATCGCACGTGAGCTGGACCCGACCGCGAAGGTTCCGCTCAAGCTGTTTGGCCAAGAGCTCCAGGCCGAGAGTTACGCCGTCGCCCGGATGAACGCCATCATCCACGACATGGACGTCGACCTGCGCCGCGGCGACACCATGATCAATCCCAAGTTCCGCACGTCATCGGGATCGCTCGACCAGTTCGATCTTGTCGTCGCTAATCCGATGTGGAACCAGCCTTTTGACCCGAGCATTTTCGAGGACGACCCGTACGACCGGTTCATCAAGCACGGTGGCGCAACGTCAGGCAAGGGTGACTGGGCCTGGCTCCAGCAGACGCTGTCCGTACTCAAGGACACCGGCCGTGCGGCGGTCGTCCTCGACACCGGCGCCGTGACTCGCGGCTCGGGCTCGAAGAACGAGGACAAGGAACGCAACATCCGCAAGTGGTTCGTCGACCACGACCTCATCGAGGGCGTCATCCTGCTGCCCGACAACCTCTTCTACAACACGACCGCCGCTGGCATCATCGTCGTGCTCAACAAGCGCAAGCCTGAGTCCAAAAAGGGCAAGATCATCCTGCTCAACGCGAGCAAGCGGTTCACCAAGGGCAAACCCAAGAACCACCTCGCCGACGAGGACGTCTTGGATCTCGCGAGGCTCTACAACGCAGGCGATCCCGCCGAGGGGGAAGTTGCGGTCATCGACCTCGCGCAGATCGCCGACGCGGATTACAACCTCGGCCCCAGCCGGTGGGTTTCCGCTGTCGCCACCGATGAGACACACGACCTCGTTGATTTGCTGACTGAGTTCGAGCAGTGCATGAGCGCAGAAGCGGATCTCGAGGACAAACTCCATGGAGCACTCGCGAGTTTGAGGAAGCTGGCATGACCGTGTCCGCTGCCCTCCTCAGTGACCTCTGTGACTTGATCAGTCTCCAGGTCGACCCGGCGACGATGCCGGAGTCCCCTTACCTGGGCTTAGAGCATCTTGAACCTGGCCGTCTTCGAGCGACCGGCTTTGGGAGAGCGAGTGATGCCACGAGCCAGAAGGCCGCATTCGAGCCGGGTGATGTGCTCTACGGAAAGCTGCGGCCGTACCTCGACAAGGCGGTGCTCGCGGATCGCGCTGGAGTTGCCACCACGGAGTTGTTAGTCCTCCGACCCAAGTTGGGCGTGAGCCCGGAGTACCTCGCATGTGTTGTTCACTCACCCGCTTTCGTCGAGTTCGCTATGCAAGGTGTGACCGGAGCCCAACACCCCCGAACTTCTTGGGTGCACATCAGGACGTTCGAGTTGCCCGCCCACGACCGATCAGAGCAAGCATCTATCGCGAAGCTCCTGTGGAGCTTGTTCGAACTAAGCATGACAACGGAACAGGGCATCGCTAGTGCTTCCTGCTTGAAGCGGGCCGCAATGCAGCAGTTGTTCTCGCGGGGTCTGCGCGGGGAGGCGCAGAAAGAAACCGAGATCGGCCAAATCCCTGAGAGCTGGGAACTTGTTCCTTTGGGCGACCTCGGTCGTATCGGGAATGGTTCGACCCCGAAACGATCGACTGGTGCTTACTGGGACGGTGGGACTTTCCCATGGCTCAACAGCGCGAAGGTCTACGACCGTGACATCCAGGATGCAGACCAGTTCGTGACTGACGTGGCCCTGAAGGAGTGTCATCTCCCCGTGCTTGAGCCGGGAGCGGTTCTGGTGGCTATCACTGGACAAGGCAAAACCCTTGGTAATGCGGCCGTCCTCAGTATCCGCGCAACGATCAACCAACACCTCGCCTACCTTCAGACGGATCTTGAGAAGGCTGAACCAAAGTTCGTGCGCGCATACCTTGAGACTCAGTACGACCACTTGCGTGCGGTCGCTTCCGGCGGAGGTAGCACGAAGGGGGCGCTGACGTGCGGCTTCCTCCGCGGGATGACGGTGCCGCGGCCGCCAACCATCATCGAGCAGCAGGAGATTGCCCAGGTGCTGGACGTTCTCGACCGCAAGATTGAGCTGCTCGGCCGTAAGCGCGACGTGCTGGACCGGCTCTTCAAGGCGTTGCTGCACAAATTGATGACCGGCGAGATTTCGGTCGACGACTTCGACCTGAGCGCATTGCCGTCAATCGACGGGACTGCAACATGAGCCAGATCAAGATCTCCGAGGCCAAGTCGGTGCAGTTCCCGATGGTGAAGCACGCCTCAGCCGTCGGCTGGGTACAACTCACACCAGAGGAAGCCGAACGCATGCGTCGCGGTCGGGCCAACATGCTGTTCCCCGAGGTGCTGGAGAACAAACTGCGGCAGTTCAACCCGTGGCTTACCGAGGACCAGGCCCGCGCGATCGTCGAGAGCATTGAAGCTCTGCCCGCCACGATCGAGGGTAACCGAGAGGTGTTGCGTTGGCTCCGAGGCGAACGTCAGTGGCACGACGAGAACGAACAGCGCCAGCGCCCGGTCCAGGTTGTCGAATTCGACCTACCCCACGAGAACGCCCTGCACGTCACATGGGAGTGGAAAATCGAGCCGCCCGCCCGGGCAAAGGGCAACCGCGCTGACGTCATGTTCCTCGTCAACGGCATCCCGGTCACCATCGTCGAGCACAAGAACCCGAAGGACCGCGACGCTCTTACCAAAGCCGTGACCCAGCTCCGGCGTTACGAGACGGAGACGCCAGAGCTCTTGGCTCAGACGCAGCTCCACAACGAGACCCACCTGATCGACTACTGGTACGGCGTCACGTGGAACATCAACCGCCGCATGCTCTTTAGGTGGAAGCACACGAGCGACGAGTCCTACCGCGATGCCGTGCAGGCGTTCTTCGAGCCGCGTGACTTCCTGCGCACTTTGCGCGAGTGGGTGCTCTTCTATGTCGAAGATGGTGAAACGAAGAAATCGGTGCTTCGCGAGCACCAGCGCGGTGCAGTCGATGCGGTGGTCGAGCGGTGCGCCGACCAGGCGAAGAACCGGGGGCTGATCTGGCACACACAGGGCTCCGGCAAGACCTTCACCTTGCTAACGGCGGCGCAGTTGATCCTCAGCCAGAAGGACCGCTTTAAGAACGCAACCGTCATCCTCGTCGTTGACCGCACCGAGCTGGAGGGCCAGCTCAAGGAGTGGGTCGACCGACTGCTCGGCGAGATGCAGGCCAACGACATCCCAGTTCGGCGTGCCAACAGCAAGGATGACCTGCAAGACATCTTCGATTCCGACTTCCGTGGCCTGGTCGTCTCGATGATCCACAAGTTCGAGACAATCCGGAAGGAAAGCTCCAACCGCGACAACGTCTTTGTCTTCATCGACGAGGCTCACCGGTCGGTCGCTGCTGACCTCGGCTCATACCTCATGGCGGCGGTCCCAAACTCCACCATCATCGGCTTTACGGGTACCCCGGTCGGCGGGACACAAGGCGGTGGCACAAGTTCCTTCCAGATCTTCGGATCACAGGACGAAATGGGCTACCTACACAAGTACTCGATCATTGAGTCGATCGAGGACGAGACCACTCTGCCGATCAAGTACATGCTTGCGCCGTCGTCGATGTCCATGGCACCAGAGGACTTAGACGAGCAGTTCTACGCCCTTGCGTCCGACGAGGCCGTCACTGACATCGATGAACTCAACAAGGTACTCCAGCGAGCAGTTGGACTGCGCACCTTCCTCGGCTCTGACAGCCGCGTGGCGCAGGTGGCTGAGTTCGTCGCGAACCACTTCAATGAGAACGTAGATCCGCTGGGGTACAAGGCCTTTCTCGTCGCGGTCGACCGTGAGACGTGTGCAAAGTACAAGCGCGCGCTCGACAAGCTGCTGCCGCCCGAGTGGTCCGAGGTGGTCTACAGCAAGAATGCGAGCGATGTCGTCGACCGTCCCGACGTACATGAGCTCCAGCTTTCTGATGACCGCGAGAGAGAGGTGCGCCGGCAGTTCAAGAAGGCCCATCAACAGCCCAAGATCCTTATCGTCACTGACAAGTTGCTCACCGGCTACGACGCGCCGATCTTGTACGCGATGTATCTCGATAAGCCGATGCGTGACCACGTCCTCCTCCAGGCGCTCGCGCGCGTGAACCGACCATATGTCGACAGCGACGGTGTGCAGAAGAAGGTGGGTCTCGTCGTAGACTTCGTTGGCATCTTGAAAGAACTTCACAAGGCGCTGCGGTTCGATTCCGCCGATGTGGAAGGCGCCCTGCAAGACCTCGATGTGCTGATGGCAGATCTGCTGCTGAAGATCGACGCTGCTTCCACCGAGTACCTGCAGGTCACGAGCGGTCAAGGTGATGACGAGCAGTTAGAAGGCATCGTTTACGGCAAATTCGTATCGGAGGACGAGCGCAAGAAGTTTTTCGACGACTACCGCGACATCGAGGCGTTGTGGGAAATACTTTCGCCATCAGCGGAGTTGCGCGACCACATCGCGACTTACAAGCGCCTATCTGTTCTATACGCGGCCGTGCGAAACGCCTACTCCGAGGCGACCACGTTCACTGCCGATCTGGAGCACAAGACCAAGCGCCTGATCGAGGAGACCGCAGCTCAGGAAGGTCTCGGTAGGTTCACCAAGGTTGCCACGTTCGACGTCCCAACATTGGAGGCACTGGGTAGGGACGACGCACCACCCGAGGAGAAGGTCTACAACCTGTTGCGTGGCTTACGCAAGGAGATGGAAGACAACCCGGCAGCCGCGGTGGCGCTCCAGAGCATCAAAGAAAGGGTCAACCGTGTCATCGAAAGTCTCGAAGAGCGCAAGGTCAACGGTCTCGCCGCACTCGATGAACTCAGAGCCCTCGCGGAGGAGAAGGACAGACTACGCGAGTTCGCTGAGCAGAGCGGACTCTCGGATCGTGCCTTCGGCATCTACTCGGCACTAAGTACCGAGCCGTCCTTGAGTGGGCTGAAGGTCGACATCCAGACGATCGCGGTGAGCATCGAAGTCGCAGTAGAGCAGTTTCCACACTGGCGACAGAACCCCGACGAACGACGTCGCCTGCGCAGCGGACTATACAAACCCCTGCTGGACAGTCAGGTCCCCGCGAAGTCCTGCACCGAGATCATCGACAACGTTATGAACGTCCTGGAGAAGGTCTGATGGCAAGGCCAAAGATGAGGCTGACCGCCGACCAAGCGCTCACCCGGAAGGCCATGGCGTGGGCAACCAAAATTCGAGTAAATCCTTCGCGCATCGTGATCACCCAGCTGACTACGAAGTGGGGCTCGTGCGCGCCAGACGGTGTGATTACATTCGCGCAGGACCTGGTCGACATGCCAGCGGCCTTCCAGGACTACGTCGTCGTCCACGAACTGCTCCACCTGCGCTACCGCTCCCACGGCAAAGCCTTCACCGCGATGATGACTGCGCTCGTCCCCGGCTGGCGCGAGCTGGAGGCATCGAACTCAGTGAGGGAGGTGCACAGATGATTTCTGCGGAATTGTCGGGTGTGATGCGCCCCGTGTCGGACTGGCAGGACGGCTGAACTGGAAGCGGCATCCCGATTGGGCGCACCGGCTCAGCGGCCAGGACCCGAGGTAGTGGAAAGCACCCTAACCGCGGTGAGGGGCTGGATACGACTCGTTTTTGCCGCATAAAGGCGTGTGCCGTTGGCGGTAAACTCCTGCGCAAACGGCTTAAATCTGCAGGCCAACAGATCGGGCGATGGTGATGGATGGCAACTTGGAGGTCGACGCAGTCCACCTGCGGTTGGCGGGCCAGGAGGCTGACACGCATGCCGATAATTTCTTGGCGGGGCACGTGGCCGCCCACGAGCGCATCGCAGCTGCGCAGACTGGGTTCATCGGGGAAAGTGCGGCGGCGTTAGCGGAGCTAGCGGCACATTGGAAGGACGAGACCGCGGCCCACCACCGCGAGGTGTCCGAGCATGCCGAAAAGTTTCGGACAGCCGCCGGCGAATACGAAACCACCGACACCGACGCGGAGGCGACCATTGACGCCACCGTCTCCGACCTGGCCGAGCGTATGGGCATGGGGATGTGACTGGTGGGGTTGAGCATCGCCGATCTGCAGGAGTGGGATCCCGAACAGATCACCGAGTTCGCCGAGGCCGCCGCAGCACGAGCCCGACACAGCCGCGAAGCCGCACAAAACATCCCTAACCTGTCGGTGTTCACGACCTGGCACGGCGAAGCCAGCACCACCGCCCAGGACGCGCTGGCCAAGACCAGCGGCAAAATGGAACTCTCGGCGCAAGACGCGTTCAAAGTCGCGCTGGGCGCCGGGCATGCCGCGCAGGAAGTCGCGGCGGCCAAAAAACAACTCGCCGACATCTTCGACGAGGCAAACGCCACCCCGGCAGTGCACATCGACACCAAAACCAACACGGTGGCCCCACCGGACACCAGCGGATGGGCCGATGAGGATGTCGCGAAGGTCAAGGCCAAAGTCGAAGACCTGCAACACAAGATCACGACGCTGATGGCCACCGCCGACAAAGCGAACGCCGATCTGGCGGCGGTGCTGCGCGCGGGCACCGGAAGCCAATCACCGGATGCCGCCGCCCAGTCGCCAGATGGTGCCGCACCGGCGCAAGCCCGACCGACTCCTGCACCTGGCGGCGCCGACCCGGCGGGAAAGCCACCGACGCTGGAAGACCTCATGCTGGGCCGGGGTGGTCAGCCTGCCGGGCAACAGCCTGCACCGGGCAGCCTGCCCGACCTGCTGGCCCGGCTCAACCAGCCCGCTCCCCCTGGTGCGCCAGCGCCGCAGCTCAACTCCGCAGAGGTGGAGAGCTTCAAGGCGATGGCTCGCGAAACCATGGCGCGCGACGGCGTACCACCGGATCAGATCGAGGCACGCCTGAATGCGATGACGGCGAACGTCCAGCAGTGGATGAACAACGGTGGGCCCCACTACGTTCCACCCCAGCCTCACCGGCCACCGCCGCCGGGATTCGGCGAAGGATTCGGTGACCGCTGGCGGGCTACCGAACAGGGGATCAAAAACCTCATCGGGCAAGGCGGACCCGGCGCGCCCGGCGTACTTGAGTCCTGGGAACAGATGCTCAAAGGCACCGCCGAGACTGTCCAAAACCCGGTAGGCGCGGCGGCCGGCGAAATCGCAAACGCGGTCGGCTCACCAAACCCCGCCTATTACGCCGGCGGCAAAGCCGCCGACGCCGCCGTCGCCCTGCCCGGAATGCTCTTCGGCGGCGAAGGAGCAGCGATTGCAGGCGAAGTCGGCGAGATTGGCCCCGGTGTCCTCGAAACCGGCCCAGCAGTCGGGCCGCATGCACCACTCGGCTTCGAGCATCTCCCCGCCTACAATCCGTGGGCAGAGCAGGCCGCCATGGACCTCAATTACGCGTTCGCGCACGGAGGCCCGACCCCCGAGCTCAGCCAGCAACTCGCCGACATGTCCACCCACTACATCGGCGACAACCCAGACCGAGTAGTCCTAGGTAAGTGGGATGGCCCGGAGGGCGGCTACATCGGGGAAGCCAGAGCCAACGGCGGAATCTACTTCGACACGGGCAACCCAACCTGGGACGCGCTCACCAGCGGGCTCGGTACCGAGCGCGGCGACGCGCTAGTCTGGCAAGTCAACGAGCAGTTCCTCCGCGACAAAATGGAAAGCGGTATACCCCGCATCGAATACACGGTAAACGAGCAATATCCCTCACTTGAGGCAGTTCTGCAGAAATTCCCAGACTCATTTTCTGCGAAAGAAATCGAGTTTCTCGTAGAGAATGCACCAGAGTACGGGTATCGCCGTGTCGGCAACGCATGGGTAAAGGATTGACCGTGGCAGGGGACTTCCTACAAGATGTGCAGGCAGTCATTGGACCTTTCTTGTCCGATTTGGGTTTCACCAGCGATGGGGTCGACAGCGCTGTTAACGAAGGCGGCCCGAAGGGTTCGGTTGCCTACTATCGAGGCCAAGACTGTAAAATTCAGGTCTACCACTCCTCGCGAGAAGGCGAAATCAATGCGATGATCGCCCCACTAGATGCGCCGAATGAGTACGGTCTCTACAATGGATCCGGGAAGTGGCACTATTTCAATGATTTCACCGATATACCCGACCTGCCTCTAGAAGAACTCGTACGGAAGCTCCGCGCGGAGCGAGCCAACTTCGAAACTACTCCGGAACGGCTCGAATGGCTAAAGCGGCGCATAGCCCGCGACTTTGATTCAGCGCGTACCGCAATAGTGGAAGGACGGTGAAACCTGAGGACGACTGGAATCGCCCCGGCTACCCTCTCGTCCCGGCGTTATTTGGCGTGCACTGGTGAGTTGTCAAGGCTCGACCTACGTCGACCACTCCGGGCTGTGGCCTTGACAGTTCAGCCGGGCGAGCGCCGATACTGTAGTTGTGGCAGCGGGGATGTTTCTCCGCATTCATCCATTGGACGCGGCGTAGGTGGTGCGGGAACAAACATGACAATAGAAAACTTTAGCGGTGCGGTCGAGGGGGCTTTTGCAACCGGAAATTCGGCTTACGGCCCTGGATTCGACAGCCGCGAGGTCATCGCTCGTTACGGCGAAGAGGATGGTGGCGCGCTGATCGAGAAGATTCAATCGTTGATGCAAGAGGCTATGCGGATGGACGTTGATTGGACAAAATATGACCTTGCCGGCTCGCAAGCCAATGTCGCAAGTCGGCTGCGGGAGAACCATCCCGAGCTGACGCCGGAAGCGACCGAATGGTTCGGTCGGTATTTCAGCTTTCAGAATCGCTGATACTAATAAGTCATGGTCATTGACGAGGCAGCGCTTAAGGCATGGTAAAAGCGGTCGTCTTCGATGTCGGTGAGACGCTTGTCGATGAGACGCGGGAGTATGGAACTTGGGCGGACTGGCTCGGAGTGCCCCGCCACACGTTTGTATCGGTATTTGGTGCTGTTATTGCGTCAGGCAAAGATTATCGGAACACATTCCAGGTGTTTAAACCGGGATTTGATTTGACCAAGGAGCGGGAGGCCAGGGCCGCGGCTGGACAACCCGAGTGGTTTGGAGAAGACGACCTCTATCCAGACGTACGCCCGACGTTATCGGCTCTTAGAACCGCTGGGTTTTGGGTCGGCATCGCCGGTAACCAGACGGCCCGGGCGGGCGGCCTTCTCCGCGCTCTCGATCTCCCCACTGATTTCATTGCCACTTCTGATGATTGGGGCGTGGAGAAGCCCGACGTAATGTTCTTCGAGACGCTTATTGAGGCGGCGCCAACAGATGACCCTTCACAGATTGTGTACGTGGGTGATCGCATTGATAATGACCTGCGGCCGGCCAAAGCAGCTGGGTTGAAGACTATTTTTGTCCAGCGCGGTCCGTGGGGTTGGATATTTCGTGACTCTCCCGAACTAGATCAAGCCGCGGATTGGCGGGTAAAAGGTCTGGCTGAGGTTGTTGATTTATTCGCTGCTAGCTAAATGAATTGACTGTGGTATGCCAGTCGTATAGCTTCGCGTCGAGATTTCTCACGGCAGGCAGGGATTCGTATTCCCGTAGGCTTTCTCTGACGGCTTTGATGCGATCCATCGCAGTGGCATACCACTGGCGGCTGACGCCTTCGATTGCATCGGTCAGCAGTTCGCACGCTCGCTCAGGGTCTTTGTCGGCGACCGCGGCCGCCGCCAGGTCCGCCAGGGTGATGGATCGTTGCTTGGCCGCGTTATCGGGCAGGTCGGCTAGTACTTGGGTTAGGACGGCCTGGGCCTGATGCGGCCGATCGGCTGCTACCAACGTGTTTCCTTTGAATCCCTGTAGCCGGGTCAGCGAGAACCAGTCGAACCAACCCGGTAGCTGCGTGGCGTCTTGCTGGTGGGCCATCAGTGTTTCGGCTTGGTCGATGAGTCGTAACGCTTCACGGGTGTTGTCGAGTCGGGTTTCGACTTCGGCTTCAACGGCGTTGAGCCACGCGGTGATTGCGGCCGGTGCGTTAGCGCGGCGGGCGAACGCGTGTGCTGCGCGAATCCGGTCCCGCGCTTCTTCGGCTCTGCTCCGATCACCGGAAAACGCGGGGTCGAACGCCATATGCGCCAAAACCGCAGCGCCCAGCAAAGAGTCGTCAGCCTCGTACGCGGCTTGCAGCGCTAAGACAAAGTGGGGTTGGGCGGCCTCGGGCTGTTGAAGATCGAAAAACTCCAGTCGGCCGGCCAGCAGGCTAACTTCAGATAGCGCGGTTGCCAGGCCCTTTCGCCCTGAGTCGTCGATGGTGGAAAGAAGAGAGGCACCGAGGCCAGCGTGGCCGGCGACCAGTGGCAGAAGGTCGCCCGCGGGAAGCGTCCAGTACAGGTGGCGGTAGGCGACGGTGATCGCCGCGTAATCGGCAGCGACACCGACCGGCAGGGTCGCGCCGACTCTGCGTAGCGGCCGCGTTCCATGTTGCCGTGGTTTGTTCGCCCGCAAGTCTTTTGGCGTATCCGGCTGGTTGTCCTGCCACGGTGCGACGAAGCCCAGGTCGGTTACAGGGCAATGAAAGAGCGCTTCTAACGCCGCCGCGTGTTCGGGATGCGGCCAGGGCGGACTCGCCGATTCCCAGCGGCGGACGGTGCGAGGAGTCACTGAGATCCGTAGGCCAATCGAACGTGCGGCTTCGGTGACGGCGTCGGCCAACGCGGCCTGCGATCGCAAACCCAGTCCCTGACGTGCTGCGCGAAGTCGCGCATTGCCAATTGTGTTTGTCATACGGCCCAGAGTAGGCCACTGTGGAGCCTAAAGACAACGGAATATCCGATGAAACGTCCGAGTTATGTCCTCTTCGATGTCCTCTAAAAGGACAAACTTATGTCTGATCATGGGTCTCGCCCTGCCCAGTGCGGCAGCGCCAACCAACCACATCAGGAGGTACCACGCAGATGGACATCAAGCTCGCCGGCGAGGTGTTGGGATGGGTCACCAAAGAGGCCCGAGAACGCTCGCTGTATTCCGGCCGCGGTGAGAGCCGCATCGTCACAGGACGCGAGTACGACGCCAACGGCGCACCCGTGTCAGGCGTCGAATCAGTGATCGTCAGCGATGCCCTCGGCGTCACGCCGGGCGCCACCGTCGTCATGCCCGACAGTTTGGCGGCCGACCTACCGGTCGGCACGGTCGTCGCCGTCAGCGGCAACAATGGGCTGTCGGCGCGCATCGTCGGCGGAGATTACGGCAGCACGCGCGTCTCCATTTTCGGCGTCACCGAACTGCGTGTCGTCGCTGACGGCGCGAAGCTGCTCCGCGACGCCGCCGCCAAACACACGACACCTGCCCGCAGTGGATCGGGAGGCCAGGCGTGAACCCTTATGACCCGACTCCTATTGACCCCGGTTACCCCTACCCCGATGCCGGGTTCAGTTTCGAGCATCTCGAGCACCTGGCGCTTGTCGGCGCAGCATGGCTGCTGGTGCTGGTCGCCGTGATGGTTGCGGCGCTGCTGACTTGGCGGCACAACGATCCGCAGGGCTACGAGCGGTATTTCGCGGGCCCGCTTCGGCGCGCTCGGTGGCGGTGGTGGGTGCGCGGTTCTTGGTCGCGGCTGTCCAAAAGGTGTGGGTTGTCGTTTTCCGAACAGGTCACCAGCAAAGACAAGGACGGCAAGCCGACCACGACGACAGTGTGGACTCATCCAAAGTTGGTGCGGATCAACACATCCGATCATTGCCTGTACCTGACGGTGGCGTACCCGCATGGGGCAGACCGTCGAGGATTTGGAAAACGCAGTGCCCAAAATTCGCGACGCCGCGGGAGCTCACTCGGCGCGCTCAGCAGTGGTCGCGCCCGGCACGGTGCGGATGGAGTTCGTGATGCGCGAACAGCTCGCCGGAGTCGGGTATGCTCCGCCGCCTACCCGAGCGGCTACGACGAGTGTGCGGCTGGGGCGCTGCGAAAATGGCAAACCCTGGACTCTGCGGATCGCTGGTCGGCACACACTGACGGTGGGCTGCTCGGGGTCCGGCAAGGGCTCGGTGTTTTGGGGAATCGCAGCCGGATTCGGCCCGGCCGTCAGCGCCGGACTGGTCCACTTGGTGGGGATCGACCTGAAGTACGGCATCGAAGTCTCGGTGGGCGCAGGGCTGTTTACCAAAGTCGCCACCACCGAGGAAGATGCGGTGAACACCCTTGCCGCGCTGGAAAAGTTGATGGACGCCCGGGGCGCGAAGATGGCTGGAAACAGCCGCGAGCATACCCCTACCGTCGTTGATCCGCTGGTGGTGTTGCTCATCGACGAACTGGCGGGCGTGACCGCCTACATGAGCGACCCCGCGCTCCGCAAGCAGGCCGGGGCATCGCTGTCGCGGATCTTGACCAAGGGCCGTGCCCTCGGCGTCGTGGTTGCGGCGTTTCTGCAAGACCCACGCAAAGAAGTCCTGCCGATGCGGGGTTTGTTCACCCAAACCATCGCGCTGCGGCTGCGCTCCCGCGACGAAGTCGCCATGGTCCTCGGCGACGGCCTGGTCGACGCGGCACCAGCGCACCGCATCAGCCCCGATGCCCCCGGCACCGGGTACGTGATCGCCGAGGACGGCTCAGCGATGCGGGTACGAGCCGACTTCTGGAGCGACGCCCAAATCCGCGACGCCGCAGCCCGATACCACCCACCGAAGCGAAACACTCAGAGCGGAAAAGGTTCTCAGAAGCAATGACCAACAGCGAGCCAGGATGCGCAGGTGTGTTCCAGCCCCTTGACGAAGCGCAGCTGCGTCAGCGCACGGAAGACTTGTTGAGGCGTGCGGCCCTGGTCGCCGAGTTCGGCTGGGACCAGTTCCGCTATCAGTGGTCCACCGGCGAGGTCGTGGGCACCGCCCTGGCGCTGGACGACTGTGATGAACTGCTGCGCTTCGATGAAACCGTCGACTCGGCACTTGCACGGTGGGCCTGCGACCTATGGGGAATAGCCGACGGGCAGGCAGATATGGACGCCGGATGCCCCACAACTCGCGCATGGTTCAACTGCATCCGGGCCGAACTGGCCGGCAAGCCATCCACACCAGCAACTAGGAAGGAGTGAGGTCGATGGTGATTCACAGCGTCCGGGAAACCCTGGTGGCATCTGGCCAATTCCCGGAACTGCTGACCGCCGAACAGGTTTCGGCGCTGCTGGGGGTATCGGTGGCAACGCTGAACCGCTGGGCGGCAGTCCGTGAACAAACGGGACGGCAGATCGGCCCACCCTGCTACTCATTGTCCGAACGGGTGCGCCGCTGGGATTCGGCCGAGGTCCGCAAATGGCTCAAGCAGGTCCGACGCTGATGGCCGGTAACACCCCGCGCGGCATCCGCAAACGGCTCAATACGGCCGGAGCGCCCCGCTACCAAGTCCGCTACCTGGTGCGCGACCCCGCCTCAGCATCCGGCTGGATCGAAACCTCCACAACCTTCGCCACCCTGCGACAAGCCAAGGCGTTCAAGGCAGAACGCGACAACGAAGCCGCACTCGGCGCTCGCCGATTCGACCTACGGCTCGGCCGCGTGCCCCTGGCCCGGATTTGGGAACAATACAGCGCCTCGAAAAAGCCCGCAGTGTCTGCCAAAACATGGAGCGGCTACCGCCAGCATTGGCACCTGCGCATCGCACCGCGGTTCGGCCGCATCCCCGTTGATGAGATCACCCGTGCCCACGTGCAACAGTTCGCAGCCACCCTCACCGTGGGGCCGTGGGCCAAGGTTTCCACGCTGCGGCTGCTGCGTTCCATCCTCGAAGTAGCCCGCAACGACGGCCGCATTCATACCAACCCCGCTCACGGCGTCTCAGCAGGGCGTATCCCCGAACGGGAACGCCACCGCTACCTGACTGCACCCGAAGTCGCCGCCCTGGCTGCCGCATGCAAAGACCAGGGCGATGTCGTGACCATCCTGGCCTACACCGGCCTGCGCTGGTCCGAGCTCGTCGGCCTGCGCGTCGGCGATATCGACCTGACCGCACGCCGCCTCCACGTACGCCGCGCCGCGCCGGAAGTCGAAGGTCGCATCATCATCGGCCCACCCAAGACGCGCGCCGCCAAGCGCACCGTTCCTCTCCCCCAGGTCGTCATTGACGCACTGAAACCACGTGTGGCCGGTCGTGAACCGGATGAGCCGGCCATCACGTCACCCAATGGCGCAATGCTCAGGTCCAACAACTGGCGCCGGCATGTGCACTGGTCCGAAGCCCTGCGCAAGACCAAGCTCGCACCGCTGACGATCCACGACCTACGACACACCTACGCCAGCCTGGCCCGCAAATCCGGCGCCGACCTGCGCTACGTGCAGAAAACAATGGGCCACTCCACCCCCACCGTCACCGCCAACATCTACAGCGACCTCTACGCAGACGAACTCGACCACGTTGCAACCAACCTCGACCGACTAACAGCCGAAACCAGCGATTCAACGCGCGAGACCGGACAAGAACCGGACAACCCTAACCAACCACCGAGTGCAAGCATCGTGTCCACGCAGGTCAGAGACAGTGGCCAGGGCCGGGATCGAACCGGCGACCTTCCGCTTTTCAGGCGGACGCTCATACCGACTGAGCTACCTGGCCGGAAGGCACGTGTGCCTCGCCGCGACGGCGACCCTGACGGGACTCGAACCCGCGACCTCCGCCGTGACAGGGCGGCGCGCTAACCAACTGCGCCACAGGGCCTTGTTCGCTGCTTCGCGTCGCCGCGTAGCCGTACCCCCTACGGGATTCGAACCCGCGTTACCGCCTTGAAAGGGCGGCGTCCTAGGCCGTCTAGACGAAGGGGGCCAGAACCGAATCTCTCCGGGGTACTCGCAACATGGTGACGCTGTGAGCCAAGCCAGCTTAGGCCACCGGGTACCGAATCCTCAAACGAGCTCCGCCGGCGAAGGCAGTATCCTGTGCGTCGCAGCCCCTATAGCTCAGTTGGTAGAGCTACGGACTTTTAATCCGCAGGTCCCAGGTTCGAGTCCTGGTGGGGGCACCGCAAATAGCCGCAAATAGCCCCATGACCTCGGTTGAGTAGCGCCGTCGCCCGTTTCCGGGTATTCCGGGGCCATGACAGGCGCCATGAGAGGAATGTCACGACGGTCCTTTGGGCTAGTCGCGGCGGGGATGAGCGCCGCTGCTCTGGCGAGTGCCTGCAGCGGCGAGCCCGAAAACGCACCCACCGGCCCGCCGCCCGCCTCCGGCCCGGAGGTGGGCTTCGTGCTCTCGCACGAGCAGTTCGGCACCGCCCAGCTCGTCGAGCAGGCGCAGGCGGCCGAACAGGCCGGATTCCGCTACCTGTGGGCCAGTGACCACATCCAGCCATGGCAGGACAACGAGGGCCATTCGATGTTCGGTTGGATCACCCTGGCGCTGGTCGGCGAGCGAACCAGCCACATCCCGTTCGGCACCGGGGTCACCTGCCCCATTTATCGGTATCACCCGACGACCGTCGCGCACGCCTTCGCCTCGCTCGCGGTGCTCCACCCCGGCCGGGTCTTCCTCGGCGTGGGCACCGGCGAGCGGCTCAACGAACAAGCCGCCACCACCGAATTCGGGCCCTATCAAGAACGCCACGACCGGCTGGTCGAAGCCATCCAACTGATCCGGCAACTTTGGAGCGGCGAGCGAATCTCGTTTCAGGGCAGGTATTTTCAAACTAATCAGCTCAAGATTTACGACGTGCCGCCGTCGCCCCCGCCCATCTTCGTCGCCGCGAGCGGCCCCAAAAGCGCCCGTCTGGCCGGGCAGTTCGGCGACGGCTGGATTTGCCAGGCGGGCGACGTCAAAAACTCCAAGCTCGTCAGCGCCTTCAACCGGGGCGCCCGGGATTCAGGGCGCGATCCGGCCGCCATGGGCAAGCGGGCCGAGATGTTCGCGGTCGTCGGTGACCAGGCGGAGATCAACCGCGCCGCGGAGCTGTGGCGGTTCACCGGCGGTGCGGTCGACCAGCCCAACCCGGTCGAGATCCAGCGCGCGGCGGCGTCCAATCCGCTGGACAAGGTGACCAAACGCTGGACGACCGGAACCGATCCGGCCACCCACGTCAACGCCGTACAGGCCGTTCTCGACGCCGGCGCAACACCATTCATGCACTTCCCGCAGTCCGACCCCGTTGCGGCCATCGACTTCTACCGCACCAGGGTCCTGCCGCAACTGCACTAGTGCAGCACGGCGCGCAGGTAGGTCACATCGGCGAACGCGGCCGCAACTTCGTCGTCGGGGTACACGAAACCGTTGTCGGCGTGCAGCTGCGCGACCGTGCGGTGCGACACCTGCCAGCCATGCCCGCTCAGATACTCGATGATGTGGCTGCGCTCGAAGTGGTAGACGAGGTCGTTGAAGTCGATGTCAAAACCGAGCTCGCTCATCCGCTCGTGATGGGATCGCCACTGCGGATCGGCGAAAACCGTTGTGTCCGGGACGATGTCGGCGGCCAGCCGACTACCGGCAGCGCTTAGCGCGGTGATGTTGTCGAACAGCGCGTCTTGCGCCTCCGGTGGCAGGTAGACCACCAGCCCTTCGGCGCTCCATGCCGACGGGGCGCCGGTGTCGAACCCGGCGGCCCGAAGCGCCGCCGGCCAGTCGTCGCGCAGGTCGACGGCCACGGTCCGGCGTTGCGCGGTCGGCTCGGCGCCGAGCTTGCTCAACGTGGCGGTCTTGAACTCGATGACCTCGGGCATGTCGATCTCGTAGACGACGCTGCCCGCCGGCCACGGCAAGCGGTACGCGCGGGCGTCCAGACCGGCCGCCAAGATCACCGCCTGCCGAACGCCGCCCTGGCCCGCCTCGTCGAAGAACTGGTCATAGAACCGGGTCCGTACCGCCATGCTGCGGGCCATCCGGCTCGGGTCGAATTCGGAGTCCTCGGTGACCGGGATCTTGCCGTCGATCAGCCGGGTGTAGACGTCGTAGCCGACCGCCCGCACCAGCGGCGCGGCGAACGGGTCGTCGATCAACGATGCCGACGTGGCGAGCGCCCGTTGAGCCGCGACCATCGTCGCCGTCGCCCCGACGCTCGTCGCCAGATCCCAGCTGTCGCTTTCGGTGCGCATCGGGTACTCCCATCTCGACTTCTCAACAATATAGATGAGCTACATATTGACGCGGACGCGAGATCGGCCTGGACGGCGATCCCCCACTTTATTATTATTTGCGTATGCATGCAGATAACGAGCCTGTCCGGCTGCCGGACGATCAGGTCAGCCTGGTGGTCGAGGTGTTCCGGATGCTGGCCGACGCCACCCGCGTGCAGGTGCTGTGGTCGCTTGCCGACCGGGAGATGTCGGTCACCGAGCTCGCCGAGCATGTGGGCAAGCCGGCTCCGTCGGTTTCCCAGCATCTGGCAAAGCTGCGGATGGCGCGCCTGGTGCGGACCCGCCGCGACGGGACCACGATCTACTACAGCCTGGAAAACGAGCACGTGCGCCAGCTGGTCACCGACGCCGTCTTCAACGCCGAGCATGCCGGGCCCGGAGTGCCGCGACATCACCGCAACGACGGATTGCAGATCGTCGCTGAAAAAAGGAGCAAGCAAAGGAGATAGCCATGTCCCACCACGACCACGCTCACGAGACGCCGCATTCGCACGAGCATGAGCACGGCGGCGTCAATCACACGCACGCTCACACCGCCCACGACCATGACCACGTCGAACACCAGCATGCCCATGCCCACGACGACGGCACCGAGCACACCCATGAGCACGTGCATCAGGTGGGCCTGGAAGAAGCCCACGACCACGCGCACTGCTAAGGCGTGCTACACCGCCGGGCAGTAGTGCTTGGGGTTGTCACGCTCGTCGATCGGCGGCAGATTGCGCGCGGGCGTGTGCACCAACGGCGTGTCAGCCGGGATGCGGCCGGTGGCGCGATCCCATCCGGCCCGGGCCCGGGGATGCTTACGGTAGCGCGGGGGCACCAGCGCGAAAACCAGACGCACGACATCGCAGAACCGGCGATGCAACCACTCGTCTCGATTCGACCAGGTGTAACCCATCAAATCGCGCACCGGCGGATCGTAGAGACCGACCGTGAACCAGACGAAGAACGGCGCCAACAGCTTGCGCTGCGCGCGCCACAGCCACTCCGGAAGCCATTGCGCGAAAGGCGGTTTCGGCAACTCGGTCAAGTTGAGCACTTCGCGCGCGGCGTAGTTGTTCTCCAGCACCTCACGGCACATGTGGTCCCAGTAAGCCTGAAATTCCTCCCAGCTCTTCGGCACCGGTCGCATACTCATGCCGTACATCCGGTACCACTGAATGTGCTCGTCGAACAGCTGCCGCTTTTCGGCTTCGGTGATGCCGCCGCAGAACCGTTCGGCCACGATCAACGTGCCGACAAAGAAGGTGGCGTGCGCCCAGTAGAAGACATCCGGGTTGAGCGCGTGATAGCGACGCCCCTGAGCGTCCACCCCCTTGATCTCGGTGTGGTAATCGCGCACCTCGGCACCGGTCATCGGAGCGCGGTCACCGTCGAAGACCACGCCGCCGATCGGGTACAGCGACCGCAGCAACCGCGGCCAGCGCTCCTTAAAAAACGTCGAATGCTGTTCAACCGCGGCACCCAGCTGCGGGTGCATGTTCTGCATCGAGCCGGCCCACGGGCCCTGCAACATGCCGCGCCAATCGCCGAAGTGTTTCCACGTCAGCGAGTCGGGCCCGAGCGGTTCCGGCGGCGCGTCATACCCCGACGGTGATACCGGGCAGCCGGCTGCGACTGCACCGGCGGGTTCGCTGTCGCTGGTCAGCGGGTACGTCGTAGACGTATGTTGAATCACTGATGAAGTTCCCTGTCGTTGTCAGCCACTCTGACTACGTGCGTTGTCATTATCGACTCTAGGAGGGATGTGCGGTCCGGTCAACGACGAGGCCGCTGGTCCGGGGTTCCGCTCGAGGATCGCCAAGCGCTGCGTCGCGACAAACTGGTCGCCGCAGGCGTGAAATTGCTTGGCGCCCAAAGTGGTCCGGCAGTAACCGTTCGCGCAGTGTGCCGCGAGGCCGGGCTGACCGAGCGTTACTTCTACGAAAGCTTCACCGACCGCGACGAATTCGTGCGAGCCGTCTACGACGACGTCTGCACCCGAGCGATGGCAACACTGACGTCAGCCAAAACGCCGCGGGAGGCAGTCGAGCAATTCGTGGCGTTGATGGTCGACGACCCGGTGCGCGGGCGCGTACTACTGGTGGCACCAGGCGTGGAACCGGTGTTGACCCGCTCCGGTGCGGAGTGGATGCCCAGCTTCATCGAGTTGTTGCAGCGCAAGTTGACCAGAATCGCCGACCCGGTGCTGCAGAGCATGGTCGCCACCAGCCTGATCGGCGGCCTGACCGCACTGTTCACCGCATATCTGGATGGGCGATTGGCGGCCACCCGCACGCAGTTCATCGACTATTGCGTCGAGATGCTGCTGAGCCGGGCTTCCAGCTACTGAACTGCAACCTGAATTGCAACCCGAATTGCAGCGGCAAACTTGATGCTACTGGTGTACACAGATATATTGACTGCAACCGCCAGACACAGATAACTGGGAGGCGCTGTGCCGGATCCTCAAGACCTGGACCTATTGCGCGATCTCGAGCCGGTCGTGGAGAAGAACCTCAATCGGCACTTGGGCATGCACAAGAGCTGGAATCCGCACGACTACATCCCGTGGTCAGACGGCAAGAACTTCTATGCGCTGGGCGGACAGGACTGGGACCCCGAACAGTCGCAGCTCTCCGACGTCGCGCAGGTGGCGATGGTGCAGAACCTGATGACCGAGGACAACCTGCCCTCGTATCACCGCGAGATCGCGATGTCCATGGGTATGGACGGCGCCTGGGGGCAGTGGGTGAACCGCTGGACCGCCGAGGAGAACCGGCACGGCATCGCATTGCGCGACTACCTGGTGGTGACCCGCGCGGTCGACCCCGTGGAGTTGGAGAAGTTACGCATCGAGGTGGTCAACCGCGGGTTCAGCCCGGGCCAGAACCAGCAGGGAGACCTGTTCTGCGAGAACATCTTCGACTCGATCCTCTATGTCACTTTCCAGGAGCTCGCGACCCGCGTGTCACACCGCAACACCGGTAAGGCGTGCAACGAGAAGGTCGCCGATCAGCTGATGGCCAAGATCTCGCACGACGAGAACCTGCACATGATTTTCTATCGAGACTTGTCCGAAGCCGGGATCGAGCTCGCGCCGAACAAGGCGATGAAGTCGTTGCATCGGGTGTTGCGTAACTTCAAGATGCCCGGTTTCACCGTGCCGGAGTTCCGCCGTAAAGCGGTGATGATCGCCGTCGGTGGTGTGTACGACCCGCGCATTCACCTCGACGAAGTCGTCACGCCGGTACTGAAGAAGTGGCGCATCTTCGACCGCGAGGACTTCACCGGCGAAGCCGCCCGACTGCGCGACGATCTCGCGGTGCTGATGAAGGAGCTCGAGGTGGCCTGCGACAAGTTCGAGGTCTCCAAACAGCGTCAGCTCGAGCGGGAAGCCCGCACCGGCAAGAAGGTCACCGCATTCGAACTGCATCAGACCGCCGGCAAGCTGACCCTGAGCCGGCGGTAGCCAGCGTTGCGTATCGGGCCCATCGAGCTGGCCAGCCCGGTGGTATTGGCCCCGATGGCCGGCGTGACCAATGTCGCGTTCCGCAAGCTGTGCCGTGAGCTCGAACAGTCACTGGTCGGGACGGTCAGCGGACTCTACGTCTGCGAGATGGTGACGGCGCGCGCGCTGGTCGAGCGTCATCCGGTCACCATGCACATGACGACGTTCGCCCCCGGGGAGTCACCGCGTTCGCTTCAGCTCTACTCCGTCGACCCGGCCACCACCTACGCGGCGGTCAAGATGATCGCCGAGGAGGACCTTGCCGATCACGTCGACATGAACTTCGGCTGCCCGGTGCCCAAGGTGACCCGTCGCGGCGGCGGGGCGGCACTGCCGTTCAAACGCCGCCTGTTCGGCCAGATCGTCGCGGCGGCCGTGCGCGCGACCGCGGGCACCGACATCCCGGTCACGGTCAAGTTCCGCGTCGGCATCGACGACGAGCACCACACTCATCTGGACGCCGGGCGCATCGCCGAAGCCGAGGGTGCTGCCGCGGTTGCGCTGCACGCCCGTACCGCGGCGCAGCGCTACTCCGGGGCGGCGGACTGGGAGCAGATCGCCGCGCTCAAGGAGCAGGTGCGCACAATCCCGGTGCTCGGCAACGGAGACATCTTCGACGCCAGCGACGCGCTGACAATGATGGCCACCACGGGCTGCGACGGGGTGGTTATCGGCCGCGGCTGCCTGGGGCGGCCCTGGCTGTTCGCCGAGCTGTCGGCCGCGTTCACCGGCAGCCCGCCCCCGGCTGCCCCCACGCTCGGGGACGTCGCCGAGATCATCCGCCGGCACGGGGTGTTGCTGGCCGAGCATTTCGGCGAAGACAAGGGGATGCGGGACATCCGCAAGCACATCGGCTGGTATCTGCACGGATTTCCCGCGGGATCGGAGCTGCGGCGGGCGTTGGCGCTGGTCAGGACGCTCGATGAGCTCGACGCTTTGCTGAGCCGGCTCGACGTCACCGTCCCGTTCCCCGAGACCGCCAGCGGCCCGCGGGGCCGGCAGGGCTCCCCGGCGCGGGTGGCGTTACCCGATGGCTGGCTCGACGATCGCGACGACTGCACGGTGCCGGCCGGCGCGGACGTTATGCATTCTGGTGGCTGAACCGAGACCCCCTCGACATTTCGTTTTCGCCAATGTCTGGATACGATGTGGAACTTGTTGCAGCGCGCTTCGGTGGGCTCGGGGGGAAGCGCGGGTTGCAGTGTTGCCACCGTCTAACACTGCCCTGATGTACCTGATGTATGCGGTGTATGCGCAGGACCAGTCAAAGGCATCTCATCGCCAGTTCCGGAGGCCGGTAGGACATGAGTGACGGCAAGAACGCCACTCCTGACCGTGCCCACACCTCGGGCGCCGACGGTGACGAGGTAGCGCTTAGCCGCGGTGCGCGCCGATCGCTCGGCGCAGCGCCGTGGGAGCGCTTCGGGGCGTACCGCCCGGCCCGCGGTGCGGTCTCCGTCATCGAAGCTGACCGGCCGGCTGCAGGGCCGGGAGACGACGGCGAGCCGACCGGATCGCATACCGAAGGCGGGCTCACCGTCGCCGAGCTGATCGCCAAGGTCGGTGGCCCCGCCACGCCCGGTCACAGCCATCGTCGCGCAGCGCCAGAAGCCGAGCCGCCCGAACACAGCGACTACCTCGACGCGGCTTACGACATTTCGATGTCGTCAGCTTATGGATCCGAGCTTCCCGACTTGGACGCCGTGCACCGGCCCAAGCGCGTCGTCGACTCCGACCGAACCGTCGTGTTGCCGAAGGCATCCGACCGGGTGCCGCCCGTGCGGATCGCCGGCACCACAGCCACCGAGAAGCCGGCGCCCGCCCCGAAACGTAAGCGCCGCCCACTGTTGGTGGCCGGGCGCACGGTGGCGGCCTTGATCGCCGCGCTGTCGCTGGCCCTGACCGGCGGGGCATACCAGTGGAGCGCCTCTAAGAACAACCGCCTCAACACCATCAGTGCGCTCGATCCGCATTCCCGCGACATCGTCGACCCCAACGCCCAATACGGCGACGAGAACTTCCTCATCGTGGGTGTCGACTCGCGGGCAGGGGAAAACAGCCAGATGGGTGCGGGCGACACCGAAGACGCCGGGGGCGCTCGATCGGACACCGTGATGCTGGTCAACATCCCGGCGAACCGTAAACGCGTTGTCGCCGTGTCGTTTCCACGCGATCTGGCCATCACCCCGATCAAGTGCGAGGCCTGGAACCCCGACACCGGCGCCTACGGACCGCTCTACGACGAGGACACCAAAACCTATGGTTCCCAGTACGTCTACACCGAGACAAAGCTGAACTCCGCCTTCGCGTTCGGCGGCCCCAAGTGCCTGGTGAAGGTGATCCAGAAGTTGTCCGGTCTGTCCATCAACCGGTTCATAGCCATCGACTTCGCCGGCTTCGCCAAGATGGTCGACGCCCTCGGCGGTGTCGAAGTCTGCACCACCACCCCGCTGAAGGACTACGAGCTGGGCACGGTGCTCGACCACGCCGGTCGCCAGGTCATCGATGGGGCGACGGCGCTGAACTACGTGCGGGCTCGCAACGTCACCACGGAGAACAACGGCGACTACGGTCGCATCAAGCGCCAGCAACGGTTCCTGTCGTCGCTGCTGCGGTCCCTGATTTCCAGGGACACCTTCTTCTCGATGAACAAGCTCAACAACGTCGTCAACATGTTCATCGCCGACAGTTACGTCGACAACGTCAAGACCAAGGACCTCGTCGACCTCGGCCAGTCGGTGCAGGGCGTGTCGGCCGGGCGCATCACATTCGTGACCGTGCCGACCGGCGAAACCGACGAGGACGGCAACGAGCCGCCACGCAAGGCCGACATGCGGGCGCTGTTCGACGCGATCATCAACGACGAGCCGCTGCCAGGCGAGAGCGACAAGAACCCCACAGCTGGTCCGGCGACCAAATCGAAGCCCACCACGCCGGCCCCGTCGGGTACCCACCCCGAGCAGATGCAGGCCGTGACCACCGAGCCGGAGGAGGTCACCGTGCAGGTCTCCAATTCGACCGGCACGTCGGGACTGGCGACCACCGCCAGCAATCAGCTGGAAAAGAACGGGTTCAACGTCATGACGCCCGACGATTACCCGACCACGGTGAGTTCCACCACGGTGCGCTTCGCACCGGGTAACGAACAAGCGGCCGCGACGGTGGCGGCGGCGCTTGGCAAATCAAAAGTGGAGCGGGTCACTGGAATCGGGCAAGTGGTGCAAGTGATTCTTGGCCCGGATTTCTCAGCGGTGAAGACTCCCCCGCCCAGCGGCTCGCCGGTCAATGTGCAGATCGAGCGCAACAGCAGCAGCACACCGACCAAGCTTCCCGAGGATCTGACGGTGACGAACGCGGCGGACACCACCTGCGAGTAGCGCTACCGAGGCAACCTTGCAGCGGCATTTGCCGTCGAGAACGTAGTCTTGGGATATGCGGGTTGCCTACCATGAGCAGCTTTCGGCGTTGTCCGAGCAACTCGGCGAGATGTGCGAGCTGGCCGGGATTGCCATGGAGCGCGCGACGCAGGCACTGCTGCAAGCCGATCTGGTGTTGGCCGAGCAGGTGATCTCCGACCACGAGAAGATCGCAAAGCTGAGCAAGCAGGCCGAGGAGAGCGCGTTCGTGCTGTTGGCGCTGCAGGCGCCGGTGGCCGGTGACCTACGCGCGATCGTCAGCGCGATCCAGATGGTCGCCGATATCGACCGGATGGGCGCGCTGGCACTGCACGTCGCCAAGATCGCCCGTCGACGCCACCCGCAGCACGCCTTGCCCGAAGAAGTCAACGGATATTTCGCCGAGATGGGAAGCATCGCAGTCGAGTTGGGTAAGAGCGCCCAGGAGGTGCTGCTGTCGCGCGACCCGGAGAAGGCGGCGCGCATCCGCGAAGAAGACGACGCGATGGACGACTTGCATCGGCACCTGTTCACCGTGCTGATGGACCGGGAATGGAAGCACGGTGTGGCCGCTGCGGTCGACGTCACCCTGCTGGGCCGTTTCTACGAGCGCTTCGCCGACCACGCCGTGGAAGTGGCCCGCCGTGTCATCTTCCAGGCCACCGGCAGATTCCCCGACGGAGACACGACTCCCCCGTAGCGGGCTAGCCGAAGCGACCGGAGATGTAGTCCTCGGTGGCTGCCTGCGTCGGGTTGGAGAAGATCTTCTCGGTCTCGTCGATCTCAACCAGCCGACCGGGTTTGCCGACGGCTTCCAAGTTGAAGAATGCGGTCTGGTCGCTCACCCGGGCGGCCTGCTGCATGTTGTGCGTGACGATGACGATGGTGTAGTCCTGCTTGAGCTCGGCGATCAGGTCCTCGATCGCCAAGGTCGAAATTGGGTCCAACGCCGAGCACGGCTCGTCCATCAACAAGACATCGGGCTGCACGGCGATCGCCCGTGCAATGCACAACCGTTGCTGCTGGCCCCCGGACAGCCCGCCGCCCGGCTTGTCTAACCGGTCCTTGACTTCATCCCACAGGTTCGCGCCGCGTAGCGAATGTTCCGCTGTCTCGTCGAGCAGTTTGCGGTTGCGTACGCCCTGCAGCTTCAGCCCGGCCACCACGTTGTCGCGAATCGACATGGTCGGGAAGGGGTTTGGCCGCTGAAACACCATTCCGATTGCACGGCGCACACCGACCGGATCGACGCCCGAAGCGTAGATGTCCTCGTCATCGAGCAAGACGGTGCCCTCCACGCGGGCGCCCGGGATGACTTCGTGCATGCGGTTGAGGGTGCGCAGCACCGTCGTTTTGCCACATCCGGACGGACCGATGAACGCCGTCACACTGCGCGGCAGAACCGAAAGCGACACATCGGCGACCGCGTGGAAAGACCCGTAATAGATGTTGAGGTCTTTGAGGTCTAATCGCTTAGCCACCGCACGCTCCTAGCTAGAACTTCTTAGGCGCAAAAATCGTGGCAACCACCCTTGCCCCAACATTGATCACGGCGATCAGCAGTATAAGTGTCACCGCAGCGCCCCACAGTCGGTCGGTCGGCACGGGGTTTGTGCCGGCGCCAGCCGAGGTCTGGTCATAAATCATACCGGGCAGCGAACCCATGAAGTCGCTGAACATGTCGAAGTTGATGGCCTGCGAGTAACCCACCAGGATCAGCAACGGAGCTGTTTCGCCCATGACCCGCGCCAGCGCCAACATGATGCCGGTGACGATGCCGGACAGCCCGGCCGGAATCACGATCCGGACAATGGTTTTCCATTTCGAGACGCCCAATGCGTAGCTGGCTTCGCGCAAGTCCAACGGCACAATTCGCAGCATTTCCTCGGTCGTCCGCACGATGACCGGCAGCATCAAGAGCACCAGCGCCAGCGACACGGCGAATCCGGAACGCGAAAGCCCCAGGGTCGCAACGGCGAGCGCATAGATGA
Organism: Mycobacterium shimoidei; assembly: GCA_002101905.1. Classification (GTDB taxonomy): domain Bacteria; phylum Actinomycetota; class Actinomycetes; order Mycobacteriales; family Mycobacteriaceae; genus Mycobacterium; species Mycobacterium shimoidei. The sequence goes on from LQPU01000061.1 coordinate 84,074, forward strand.
ACAATGCCGCCACAATCGAAGGCACCCCGGTGAGGATGTCGACCATGAACGTCGTCAGCCTGCCCATCGCCGTGCCCGCACCGTATTCGACCAGGTAGATCGCTACGAACACGCCGATCGGAATGGCGATGGCGGCACACACCAGGCCCTGCAGCACGGTGCCCACGATCGCGTGATAGGCGCCGCCACCGGTGATGAACGCCGTCAAGCCCGCTTGGGAGTGTGTCCACCAGACCGTGGATGTGATCGCGCCGAATCCCTTGGCCACCGCCGCAGACAGCACCCACAGCAGCGGCACCAGCGCGACCAGCACCGACAGCGTCACCAACACGGTGGCAACCTTGTCGGCGGCTCGACGCCGCAGGCTGGTGCCGGCGAACGTGCGTGCCTTGACCGGACGGTCCAGTATCGACGTCATCGGCCTGCCCTACCGGCCACCGCGGCCCGGGCCACCGCATTGACCACGAAGGTCAGCAGGAAAAGCACCAGTCCGGCGGCAATGTACGCCCCGGCCTTGTATTGGTCGTTGAACTCCAGCGCGGTGGCCGCGATCTTGGTGGCAAAGGTGTAGCCACCGTCGAACAGCGACCAGCCGAACGCTGATTGGGTGCCGCGCAAAATGATCAGCAGCGCCACGGTCTCCCCCAGCGCGCGGCCCAGACCGAGCATCGCACCGCTGATGTAGCCGGAACGCCCGAACGGCAGCACCGTCGTCTTGACCACTTCCCAGCGGGTCGCGCCGAGCGCCAGCGCGGCCTCGATGTGCGCTTGCGGGGTCTGGGCGAACACCTCCCGGGTGACCGCGGTGATGATCGGCAAGATCATCACCGCCAGCACGATCCCGGCGGTGAAGATGGTGCCACCGCCGGCCACCGACACATTGCCGTGGGCGAACAAAAAGCACCAGCCCAAGTGGTGGTTGAGCCACGTAGCGATCGGCCGCAAGCGCGGCGCCAGCACGTACAGGCCCCACACGCCGTAGATGATCGACGGCACCGCCGCGAGCAGATCGACCATGTAGGCCAGCGGCGCCGCCAGCCGTCGCGGCGCGTATTGGGTGAGGCAAATGGCGATGCCCAATGCCACCGGCATGGCGAGGATCAGCGCGACCAACGCGACGAACACCGTCACCTGCGCCAGATCGGCGATGCCGAAGTGCATCGCGGAGTTGTCGGTGGTGATCCAGTTGCCGCCGTAGGTGAAAAAATTCTCCTTGTTGCGTTCCAACGCCGGGATGGCCCGCCACAGCAAAAACACCCCGATCGCGGCGACGAGCAGCACGAGCAGAAACCCCGACCCCTCGGCCACGCCACGAAACAGTCGATCCATCAGCAGCCCCGCCGTCCCGCGCCGCCGCGGGATGGGGGATGCGGACAACGGTCGGCGAACGGGCGTGGGGATGAGGTCACCCGAGCCTGTCTCGGACGGATTCGGCGTCGTCACGGAAGTCCCAATCGTCGCTGCATCAATCAGTCAAGCGCATTGATCGCCGCGATGAGACGCTCCCTGAACACATCCGGCAACGGGACGTAGCCGGCGGCGGAAAGACGCTCTTGGCCGTACTCGGCGGCGGTGGCCAGAAATGCCTTGACCGCCTTGCCGGTAGCCGGGTCAGCGCTCTTGGAGCACACGATCTCGTAGGTCGCCAGCACCAACGGGTAAGCGCCGGGCTCTTTGGTGCCGTAAATCGAGTCGAGGTCCAGCTTCAGGTCGTTGCCGGTGCCGACGTACTTGGCGTTGTCGATCGCGTTGCGGGCCGCGTCGTCGGTGAGCGCGACGGGACCACCGCCGCCGTCGATCTGCGCATACGGAATGCCGGCGGGTTCAGCCGAACTCTTCTCGACGTACGCGATGCCACCGGGCGTGGTCTTGACGGCCTGCACCACACCGGCGGACTTCTGCGAGCCTTCGCCCGCGCCACCCTGGAACTCGGTGCCGGCGCCTTTGGTCCAGCTTTGCGGAGCCGCCGCGGCCAGGTACTGCTGAAAGTTGTCGGTGGTGCCCGAGGAGTCCGACCGGTAGATCGGTGCGATCTCGGTGTCGGGGAGGGCCACCCCGTGATTGAGCGCCGCGATCTGCGGATCGTTCCACTTGGTGATGACCCCGGTGAAGATCTTGGCCAGCACGTCGGCGTTGACGACCAAGGGGTTGACGCCGTCGAGGTGGTAGATCACCGCTACCGGTGCGAACACCAGCGGGAGATGCCATGCGGGATTACCGCCGCAGCGCTTGACCGCCGAGTCGGCCTGGCTGCGGCTCAACGGCGAGTCCGAGCCGGCGAAATCGACACGGCCGGCGACGAACTGCTCACGCCCGGCAGCCGACCCGGTCGGGTTGTACGAGACGTTCTTGTGCGGACACATGCGGCCCCAGGCTTGATTGAACAACGCGATGGCGATTTGCTGAGCGGTCGACCCCTCACCGGTCAGCGAGTCTTTGCCGGCGCAGGCCTCCTCGCCGGCCGGTATCTCGGCCGCGTCCAGGTTGTCGTCCGTGCCGCAGCCGGCCACCCCTGGGACCGTGATCGCCGCCGTCGAAATCAACGCGACAACGACCTTGCTCACCCTATTCAGCGCCACCGATCTCGCTTTCCCAATCGCCTTCTCCGCCACTGAAAAAGCCCCGCTGCGAGCGTGCCCGGGCGCACGGACCGTATGCGCTGGCGGTAGACAGCATCCGCATGGGACGTTAACGCCCGCTGAACAGCTCACGCAACACTTGCCGCGTAAGCGGTGTCGACGCTGTGCTGGACAAAGCCCAAATTCCGATAGGTCCGCAGCGCGGCGGTGTTGTCCGACTCCACGTAGAGCATCACCGTGGGGTCGGTCGCGGCGGACAGTCGCCGCGCCAGGTACGCAACGCCCACCGAGGTCAGCAGCGCACCCAAGCCACGACCCTGAGCCGACGGATCCACACCGACGATGTAGACCTCGCCCAAGTCGTGAGAGTGCACCTTGGTCCAATGAAAGCCCAACAGGCGCCCGGTCGGCTCGTCGAAGGCCAAAAACAATCCATCGGGGTCGAACCACGGCTCGCTGCGGCGCTCGTCCAGATCGGCTTGCGTCCAGCCGCCTTGTTCCGGGTGCTCGGCGAATGCGGCGTTGTTGACCCGCAGCAGTTCGGCGTCATCAGCAGGTCCGGTGTAAGTGCGCAGGCGCAACCCGGCAGGCAGCGCCGGTTCTTCGACGTCGCTGAGATCGCGCCGCATCTGGATGAGTTCGCGAACGGGCACCAGCTCCAGAGCCGATGCGGTCGCCCGCGCCGCCTCCAACGTTCCATGCGCCCAAAATCGGTTTCGCCCTTCGGTTTTCGCTAACGCGGCACGTATCATCTCCGAGCCGATGCCGCGTCGGCGTGCCTGCGGATGAACCACGAGCTCCGCCATGCCCGGCGTTTCGTCCTGCGGTGCAGTGAGATTCAGATAACCGACGACGGTCTCGGCGGCATCCTTGACCACCAAATGGTGGGTCCGTTGATGACCGAGCTCTCTGAGTACTTGCTCGCCGACCGGGGCTACTCCATCGAAATCGGTTGCCGCCCTGACTAGCTCACGCACCTGCCGCTGCTCGTCCCCGGTCAGCTTCGCACGCCAGCTTGTCACTGGGTGCGCAATGGGTCGACCAGCGTGTCTTCGTTCGTTTCCAGATCGGATTCGTCCTCGTCGGACGAGTCAGGCGCCGGTGGCCTGCCGCGGGCCGGCCGGACCGCCTTGTACCCCACGTTGCGCACGGTGCCGATCAACGATTCGTGCTCCGGTCCGAGCTTTGCCCGCAGCCGTCGCACATGCACGTCGACGGTCCGGGTGCCGCCGAAAAAGTCGTACCCCCACACCTCGTGCAGCAGCTGCGCGCGGGTGAACACCCGCCCGGCATGCTGCGCCAGGTACTTCAGCAACTCGAATTCCTTATAGGTGAGGTCCAGCGGACGCCCGCGCAGCCGCGCGGTGTAGGTGCCTTCGTCGATGACCAGCTCACCCAGGCTGATCTTGCCCGCACTCTCTTGGTCGGCGGGTCCCCCGCGACGGCCGACCAGCAGCCGCAGCCGCGCGTCGATCTCGCCGGGGCCGGTGTTCGGCAGCAAGATGTCGTCGAGTCCCCAGTCGGGGTTGACCGCCACCAGCCCGCCTTCACTCACCACCGCCACGACCGGGATCGACCGGCCCGTCGTGCCCAGCAACCGGCACAGCCCCCGCGCCGCAGGCAGATCGTTGCGCGCATCGACCAGCACGACGTCCGCGCTGCCGGCTTCCAGCAGCGACGACACGTCGGCAGGCGCTGTTCGCACGCTGTGGGCGAGCAGCGACAACGACGGCAGGACCGAGTCTGAATTCGGGTCCGCGGTCAGCAGCAGTAGATCCAAACGAGCCCCTCCGGCGTCATGGGAAAGGGTCTCCCAGAGTCAGGCGAAATGTCTAGTTAGCGGCCAGGTCATTTAACGATAACGTGCCACCTGGTGTTTCGCCCGGCGACGCTGCAGACGCAGCGCAGTGCGGTGGTGGGCGACAATATGCGGATGCGCAGGGTGTTCGTCGCGGCGGCGGCGATCGGGGTCGTCGTCGCCGCGGTGGTCTTCGGCGCGATCGGGGTGGACTTCGGCACCACGATCTATGCCGAATACCGGCTGTCGCGCACACTGCGCGACACCGCGCAGCTGGGGTCGGACCCGTTTGTCGCGATCCTGGGTTTCCCGGTGATTCCACAGGCCATGCGGCGCCACTACGACGAGCTGGAGATCAAGGCCAACGCCGTCGACCATCCCAGGGTGGGCAAGGCCACCTTGGAAGCCACCATGCACTCCATCGGGCTGAATGACGCGTCCTGGCTGATCCGGCCGGACGCGAAGCTCCCGGTCGGCAAACTGGAGAGCCGTATCATCATCGACTCGACGCATCTGGGTCGGTATATGGGCATCACCGATTTGATGGTCGAGGCGCCACCGCAGGAGACCAACGACAACACCGGCGGCACCACCGAATCGGGTATTTCCGGCAACCGTGGGCTGGTGTTCACCGGCACTCCGAAATCGGCCCAGTTCAACAAGCGGGTCAGCGTCGCGGTGGATCTGTCCGTCGCCGGCGAGGACCGCACGACGCTGGTGTTCACTCCGACCGGTGTGCTGACCGGGCCCAACACCGCCAACCAGAAGGTGCCCGAGGACAAGCGCGCCGCGGTCCTCGCCGCGTTCCACCAGCAGCTGCCCGACCAGCGGCTCCCGTTTCGGGTGGCGCCGACCAGCATGGGCGTGCGCGGCTCGGACGTCATCATCGAAGGCATCACCGAGGGAGTAACGATCACCCTCGAGGAGTTCAACCGATCATGACTACTGCGCTGGTGGCAGTGCCGGCCGCGCTGGCATTCGCAGCCGCCCTCGGATGGCTGCTGACCCGCCGCGCCGGGGTCGTCCGGAGCATCGACCCGACGACCGGCCCCGACATCAGCGACCTCGGCTTGTCGCCGGATGGTCCGACCGTGGTGCACTTCAGCGCGCCGTGGTGCGCGCCGTGCGAACGAGTGCGCCGCGTGGTCAGCCAGGTCTGCAGCGACCTTGGCGGGGTTGCGCACGTGGAGATCGACATGGACGCGAACCCGGCTGCGGCACGCCGTTTTTCGGTGATGTCGCTGCCGACGACGTTCGTCTTCGACCGGGACGGCCAGCAGCGTTTCCGTGCCACCGGTGTTCTCAGAGCCGACGACCTGCGCCTGGCGCTGGCACCGCTGTTGGCTTGAGCATCGCAACATTAGGTAAGCTGTCCGACGTGTTAGCCCGCCTCGAGCTTGTGCTCACCAAGCGTCGCGCAGTCGATCTGTGCCGTACCGCGGGCTGCTGCTGTTGTTGTAGCTGCTGAGTAGCGCCGTCTCGCGCCGCTCTCGGAGCAGCCATTTCGGCGTGCCTCCACCCCTTCCGTTTGTCAAACAGGAGCAGCTATATGTCCAGAACTTCACCGGAAACCACCGCAAGCGCCCAAGTGGACGTCCGCGGTCCGCGGTTCGTCGCCTGGGTCACCACCGCGGTGCTGGTGAGCACGCTGATCGTCGCGGGATTCAATGTGCCGGCCGCCGCCGTCATCCTCGGCGCGCAGGCCTTGGTCTTCGCGATCGGCGCCTGGGCGGGGCCGCGCCGCCACCCCTATGGTGTGATCTTCGCCTCCCTCGTTGCGCCGCGGCTGGGTCCGGTCTCCGAGCGCGAGCCCGCGCCCCCGCTGAAGTTCGCGCAGCTGCTGGGATTCGTGTTCGCCGCGGTCGGGGTGGCCGGGTTCGCCGCCGGCGTCGCGCTGCTGGGAATCGTCGCCACCGCCGCCGCCTTGAGCGCGGCCTTCCTCAACGCAGCCTTCGGCATCTGCCTGGGCTGTCAGCTCTACCCGCTCGTCGCGCATCTGCGTAATCAACCGAAAGGATCGACACCATGGCACGCTCAGACGTCCTAGTCTCCGCCGACTGGGCCGAGAGCAATCTCGACACACCTGGGGTCGTCTTCGTCGAGGTCGATGAGGACACCAGCGCCTACGACACCGGCCACATCGCCGGGGCCGTGAAACTGGATTGGCGCACCGACCTGCAGGACCCGGTTCGGCGTGACTTCGTCGACGCGCAGCAATTCTCCAAGCTGCTGAGTGACCGCGGCATCTCCAACGACGACACCGTGGTGCTCTACGGCGGCAACAACAACTGGTTCGCCGCGTACGCCTACTGGTACTTCAAGCTGTACGGCCACGAGAAGGTCAAGCTGCTCGACGGCGGCCGCAAGAAGTGGGAGCTGGACGGCCGTCCGCTGTCCACCGAGAAGGTGAGTCGGCCGGCGACCAGCTACACCGCAAAGCAGCCCGACAACAGCATCCGGGCGTTCCGCGACGAGGTCATCGAGGCCATCGGCGCCAAGAACCTGGTCGACGTGCGCTCCCCCGATGAGTTCTCCGGCAAGATCCTGGCGCCTGCGCACCTGCCGCAGGAACAAAGCCAGCGGCCCGGTCACATCCCCGGCGCGATCAACGTGCCGTGGAGCAAAGCCGCCAACGAGGACGGCACCTTCAAGTCCGACGAGGAGCTGGCCAAGCTGTATGCCGACGCCGGCCTGGACGGATCGAAGGAGACCATCGCCTATTGCCGGATCGGTGAGCGCTCGTCGCACACCTGGTTTGTGTTGCACGAGTTGCTCGGACATCAGAACGTCAAGAACTACGACGGCAGTTGGACGGAATACGGCTCCCTGGTGGGGGCCCCGATCGAGTTGGGAAACTGACATGTGCTCTGCACCGAAACAAGGACAGACGTTGCCGGCCAGCGTCGACTTGGAGAAGGAAACGGTGATCACCGGCCGGGTCGTGGACGGGTCCGGCCAGGCGGTCGGCGGCGCGTTCGTGCGCCTGCTGGACTCCTCCGACGAGTTCACCGCCGAGGTCGTCGCGTCGGCGACCGGTGACTTCCGGTTCTTCGCCGCACCCGGATCCTGGACAGTGCGTGCGCTGTCGGCGGCCGGTAACGGTGACGCCGTGGTGTCCCCGTCGGGTGCGGGTATCCACGAGGTCGACGTCAAGATCGCCTGACCCGGCTTCTCCGGCTTTCCGGCGAGGCCGCCTGGGGATAGCCCGGCGATCGAAGAACTACACTCGTTGCCGTGGTGCTGTTCTTCGAGATCATGCTGGTTACGGCCGTCGTGGTCATCACCTGGTTCGCCCTGTACGTGCTGTATCGGCTGATCACCGACGAGTCGTGACCGGGCCCGCGGACCGCGCGGTCGCGGCAGCCGCTGAACGCGCCAAGGTGACGGGTTCGCGCAACATCCCGACGTTCGACGACCTGCCGATCCCCGCCGATACCGCCAACCTGCGCGAGGGCGCCAACCTGCATGACGCGCTGCTGGCGCTGTTGCCGTTGGTCGGGGTATGGCGCGGGGAGGGCGAGGGCCGCGGCGCTCACGGCGACTACCGGTTCGGCCAGCAGATCGTGGTCTCACACGATGGCGGCGACTACCTGAACTGGGAAGCCAGGTCCTGGCGGTTGACCGACTCAGGCGACTACGACGGGCACGACCTTCGGGAAGCCGGCTTCTGGCGCTTCGTCAACGACCCCAACGATCCCACCGAGTCGCAGGCCATCGAGCTGATGCTGGCGCATTCGGCCGGCTACGTCGAGCTGTTCTACGGACAGCCGCGCACCCAGTCGTCGTGGGAATTGGTCACCGATGCCCTGGCGCGCAGTAAATCCGGTGCGCTAGTCGGCGGGGCCAAACGGCTCTACGGCATCGTCGAAGGCGGCGACCTCGCCTACGTCGAAGAACGGGTGGATCCCGACGGCGGACTGGTCCCGCATTTGTCTGCCCGACTTTCCCGCTTCGCGGGCTAGCAATTCTCGTTGACTCTGCGGCTACCACGGAGTCTTCTCGAACTTTTGCCTGGTAGGTGCAGAGTCAACGCCGACAGATATGAGACGGCCCCCGAGCCGTAGTTCCTGGTTGGACAGACCGGAGGCTCGGGGGCCGGGTGGCTGCGGGGAATTCGCCAGCAGATGCTGCCGGTTCTTTCCAGCCTGGCGCTGCTTAGCGCGCAGCCACCTCACAAGTCCATAAGCCAATCAATTCGCGGACCACCTCCTTTCTTGTGTACGGCTGACGCTACCCGCTGCCCGGTAGCACGAACCACCGAATTCAGCGATCGCTGACGATCGCGGCGTCGACGAGCTCGGTGAATTCCGCTGCCATCGGTGGCTGCGGGAGCGGCCGGCCGTCCAGAGTGTGCACCCGTGCAGCCAACGTCATCGCCGATACCAGCCAAATGCCTTGCGCGGCATGCAGATCCGCGACCCGCAAGGCGCGGTAGTCGCAGTCATAGCCTTTGGCGCGAGCTACCGTGAAGAGCGCCTGCTGGGTGGTGCCGCGCAGAATCGGATACCACGGCGGCGGTGTCAGCAGGCATCGGTCGTCGGAGGCGATCACCACCGTCGAGCGGGGGCCCTCCAGGATGTAGCCGTCCGAGCTGACGAAGATGACGTCGCCGGCGCCCTGCCGGGCGGCGTGCCGCAGCGCGGCCATGTTGATCGCGTAGGACAGTGTTTTGGCGCCGGCCAGCAGCCACGGCATGGCGTCGACGCCCGTGGAGGGCAGCCCGCGGGGCAGCGTCACCGCGGCCAGCCCGTCGCGGCGGGCCGCGGCCACCCGCTCGGCGACCGGGTTGACCGTCACGTACGCCGTCGGCTCGCCGCCGCGTTCCCGACCGCGGCTGTAGACCAGCCGCATCGCGCCCTCGTCGGCGGTGTCGGCCACCCATTGCCGGGTGGCCACGTCGATTGCCCGCCGCCACGTCGACAGATCAGGTTTCGGCAGGTCCATCAAGGCGGCCGAATGGGCCAGTCGGCCCAGATGCGCTTCGATCAGGCAGGCCCGGCCGTCGCGGACCAGCAGCGTTTCGAAGATGCCGTCGCCACGCACCGCAGCGAGGTCGTCGGCGAACAGCAGCGGTGTTCCCGGCGGATGGATCTCGCCGTCTAGCGTGACGACCACACCCGGGTGGTCTGTCATGGATATGGAGCCTATATGTCCGCCTGCCGACGTATGTGACGCTGGCTTCACAGACGTCGGTTGGCGTTGAGCAGCTCGTAGAGTTGGGATGTGACCGCAGTTCCCGTCCCCGAAGGCCCAGACGCCGGTGCTATCTGGCACTACGGCGATCCGCTCGCTGAACAACGCGCCGCCCAGACGGACGCCGTACTGGTCGATCGCTCGCATCGGGCGGTGCTCACCCTGACCGGCGCCGACCGGCAGACCTGGTTGCACAGCATCTCCACCCAACACGTCAGCGAGCTGACCGACGGCGCCAGCACCGAAAACCTGAGCTTGGATGGTCGGGGCCGCGTCGAAGACCACTGGCTGCAAACCGAACTGGGCGGTGTGACCTATCTCGACACCGAACCGTGGCGTGGTGAACCGCTGCTGGACTACCTACGCCGGATGGTGTTTTGGTCTGAGGTCACCCCGGCCGCCGCGGAGTTGGCGGTGCTGTCGCTGCTGGGTCCGCGGTTGGCTGAGCGGGCTGTCCTCGACGCGATCGGCGTGGACGCGTTGCCCGCCCAGATGACGGCGGTGCCAGTGCACGGGGGCTTTCTGCGGCGGATGACCGGCGCGACCGGGCAACTCGAGCTGGACCTGCTGGTCCCCCGAGGCCGGTCCGCCGAGTGGGAGCAGCGCCTGACGCAGGCGGGGGTTCGCCGGGCCGGGGTATGGACGTACGAGGCGCACCGGGTGGCGGCCGTCCGCCCCCGGCTGGGGGTTGACACCGACGAGCGCACCATCCCGCACGAGGTGGGCTGGATCGGCGGCCCCGGGGTGGGGGCGGTTCATTTGGACAAAGGCTGCTATCGCGGACAGGAGACCGTCGCCAGGGTGCACAACCTCGGTAAACCGCCGCGGATGCTGGTGTTGCTGCATCTGGACGGCTCGGCGGAGCGGCCGTCGACGGGTGATGCCGTAAAGGCCGACGGGCGCCGGGTGGGCCGGCTGGGCACCGTCGTCGACCATGTCGATCTGGGCCCGGTGGCGCTGGCGCTGCTCAAGCGCGGGTTGCCGGCCGAGACCGCGTTGGTGACCGGTCGCGACGACGTCGCCGCCACGATCGACCCCGACACCGTGCCTTCCGACGACGTAGTCGGCGCCGGGCGGCAGGCCGTCGAGCGGCTGCGCGGCATCAACCGATAATCGCTTCTACCGACGGGTAGGGCAGGCAGCACACAAGGACGGGGCACGGTAAACTGTCGGCAGGACAATAAATTCACTGACAGATCGGAGCCGCCTAATATTGGGCCGCTCCGTTATTGCGCGAGGGGGTTCCCCCATGGGCCGCGGCCGGGCTAAGGCGAAGCAGACCAAGGTTGCTCGAGAACTGAAGTACAGCTCCCCGCAGACCGACTTCGAGCGGCTTCAACGCGAGCTGTCCGGGTCGAACTCCGACGACTCCGACCGGTTCGACGATGAGGACCAGCTTCCCGACGACCCGTGGGCAGAGGACTATCGCCGCTAGCCCTTAAAACCGCGGGTGTTGCCCGACGAGCTTGGCTCGCGGGCCATCTTTTCCGCCCTTGCTGATGGTGCCCAGCACCCAGCAATCCAAGTGCCGGGCGGTCAGGATGGCCAAGGCGCGGTCGGTGTCCTCGGGAGCGACGACAGCGACCATGCCGACACCCATGTTGAACGTCTTCTCCATCTCCGCGCGACTGACCCGGCCGCGTTGGGCGATCATCGCGAATACCGGCGCGGGCGTCCATGTGCCCCGGTCGATTTCGGCGACCAGCCCGTTCGGGATAACCCGTTCCAAGTTGCCGGCCAGTCCGCCACCGGTGATGTGGCAGAACGTGCGGACCTGAGTTTCGGCGGCCAGCGCCATACAGTGCTTGGCGTAGATGAGCGTCGGTTCTAGCAGCTCCTCGCCCAGGGTGCGGCCGAACTCTTCCACGTGCCCGGCCAGGTTCATCCGGTCGATCTCCAGCAGCACCCGCCGGGCCAGCGAGTAGCCGTTGGAATGCAGGCCCGACGATCCCATCGCGATGATCACGTCGCCGGGTTTGACCCGCTCGGGTCCCAGCACGTCGTCGGCCTCGACCACGCCGACGGCGGTTCCGGAGATGTCGTAGTGGTCGGGTTCGATCAGGCCGGGATGTTCGGCGGTCTCTCCGCCGAGCAGCGCGCAGCCCGCTCGCATGCAGCCGTCGGCGATGCCGGCGACGATCGCGTTGAGCCGCTCCGGCACGATCCGCCCGACGGCGATGTAGTCCAGCAGGAACAGCGGCTCGGCGCCGCACACCACCAAATCGTCGACCACCATCGCCACCAGGTCGAGGCCTACGGTGTCGTGTTTGTCCATCGCCTGCGCGACGGCCAGCTTGGTGCCGACGCCGTCGCTGGACGCGGCCAGCAGCGGTTCGCGGTAACCACCGCGCAGCGCGAACAATCCGGCGAAGCCGCCCAGCGAGCTGCGTACTTCGGGTCTGGTGGCTTTCGACGCCAGCGGCTTGAACAATTCGACGGCCCGCTCGCCGGCTGCGATATCTACCCCTGCCGATGCGTAGGTGACGCCGTGATTGCCGGGGTCTTTTTCAGTCATCGCGGTTAAGGCTACCGGTCGGCGCCCCCGTCGGTACCGGCTATGGATGCCGCAGGACCGACGCCTGTTCGGCCTCCGGCGATGCTTCTGCGGTCGCGATATCGGGTCGCGCCGCGGCGCCGCGGGCGGTGGTCGCCAGCATGTGCTCGATGACGTTCTTGCCCAGTGCGGTTTCGCTGGGCAGCTCGATCGGATACTTGCCGTCGAAGCAGGCGCTGCACAGCCGCGAGGTCGGCTGCTCGGTGGCGGCGATCAGGCCCCGCAGTGAGATGTAGCCCAGCGTGTCGGCGTTGATGCCGTGTCGCACGGCCTCGACCATTTCCTCTTCGTCCTCGACGGCGTTGGCGATCAACTCGGCCGGAGAGGGAAAGTCGATGCCGTAGAAGCAGGGCCACTTGACCGGCGGCGAGGCGATCCGCACATGGACCTCGACCGCGCCGGCCTCGCGCAGCATCCGCACCAACGCGCGCTGGGTGTTACCCCGCACGATCGAGTCGTCGACGACGATGAGCCGCTTGCCGCGGATGACTTCCTTGAGCGGGTTGAGCTTGAGCCTGATACCGAGCTGCCGAATGGTCTGCGACGGCTGGATGAATGTGCGTCCGACGTAAGCGTTCTTCGTCAAACCCTGCCCGTAGGGAATACCGGACTCCTGGGCGTAGCCGACCGCCGCCGGCGTGCCCGACTCCGGGACACCGATCACCAGGTCGGCGTCGATCGGGCATTCGCGGGCCAGCCGGCGACCGATCTCGACCCGGGCGCGATGCACCGAGCGGCCGGCAAGCGTGCTGTCCGGACGCGCCAGGTACACGTACTCGAAGATGCAGCCCTTGGGAGTGGGGTTGGCGAAGCGGGTGGACCGCACGCCGTCGGCGTCGATCGCCAGTAGTTCACCGGGCTCGATGTCACGGACGAACGAGGCGCCGACGATGTCCAGCGCCGCGGTTTCCGAGGCCACTACCCAGCCGCGGTCCAGCCGCCCCAACGACAACGGGCGCACCCCGTACGGGTCGCGGGCCGCATACAGCGTGTCCTCGTCCATGAATGTCACGCAGAAGGCGCCGCGCACGGTCGGCAGCAGTTCCAGCGCCGCCTGCTCCAGGCTGGAGTCCGCCGCGCCGTGCGCCAGCAGCGCGCCGAGGATGTCGGAGTCGGTGCTGGCACTCCCGGGGATTCGGGGGTTGATCAGCCCCGCGTCGCGCGCCCGGGTGACCAGTTCGGTGCTGTTGACTAGGTTGCCGTTATGCCCCAGTGCCACCCCGGTGCCGGCGCTCGTGGTGTGAAACACCGGCTGGGCGTTTTCCCAGGTGGTCTGACCGGTGGTGGAGTAGCGGCAATGCCCGATCGCGACGTGTCCTTGCATGGCGGTCAGGGTCTGCTCTTCGAAAACCTGGCTGACCAGCCCCAAATCCTTGAACACCAGGACCTGCGACCCGTCGGCGACGGCGATGCCGGCGGCCTCCTGGCCGCGATGCTGCAACGCGTACAAGCCGTAATAGGTGAGCTTGGCGACTTCCTCGCCGGGTGCCCATACGCCGAATACACCACACTCTTCGCCGGGCGGGTTTTCTGGAATCGCCGGGAGTATCGGCTGCTGAGCGGTCACGATGGGGCGGCTCCCTGGGGCGCGGTTGGTGACGTAACGGAGTCTACGGGGGCGACGGTCAAGTCGCCGAATCGAGCGAGCGTGTTGCGTTCGCGCTAACGACTTTTACGGACCGAGCATTCCCAGAAGGATTCACCAACCACGCAGGTCACAGTGGTCACAGGGATTGGTCGGCGTGCGTCGACCGAGTCACAGCCTGACCAGCGGTAGCCAGGCGCCGATCTCACCGGCGCGCGATCCGGAGAGCGCTACCGCCCCACCGGCCTGGGCCTCGGCCAACTGCAGTAGGCCGGTGGCCAGCAAAAGCCATGTCCGCGGATCGGTCTCGACGACGTTGGGCGGCGTGCCGCGGGTGTGCCGCGGTCCCGAAATACATTGGACGGCAACGAACGGTGGAATCCGGACCTCGACGCTGGCGCCGGGTGCGTGCTCCGCCAAAGTCCGGGCGGTGAGCCGCACCGCGGCCGCCAAGTCAGCGCGCTCCGGAACCGGCTGTGTGTCGTCGCGCAACCATTCCGCAATGGCCAGTACCGCGGCGCGGGTCTGCGCCGGGTCGGCTTTACGACGCGGGGCCATATGTCACTGTCGACGGTCTGGGGCCGGGGCCTTCGCCGTCACGACCGCAGCCACCGCCATGCCTCGCCGAGTTCTTCGCGTCGAAATGTCCGCAGTTCGCCGACCATCAGAGGCGCCGCAGCCAATTTCACGCACCATTCCTCCCACCTCGGGCAGCCAACCATTGCGATCTTGCCGAAGTCGCGCCGGTGCTTCAGATCGAAGATGGTGTTGGCCCACGCCGCGCGCAGGCTCCAGCCCTCGAAAGCGTCGTCCATGAGGAAAAGCACGCTCGCAGACGCGAACCGCTTGAGCAAATCTTCGACAAGCCGCTGTAGCACCTGATAGTCGGATCGAGTCAGTCTTGCCGTGGCACGGAATCCGATGACATTGCCGGAACTCTCATCCATGACGCTGATCATGTTGTGGCACTTGGTGAAAACAGTTCATCGAACGCTTCGCCGCCCTCGCCCGGCGCCACGATCGTCACGACCAGCGTGTTCTCGTCCTGGTCGACGCTGAATTTCAGAAACGGGCAGCAGTCTTGCTCGGCACGGACGAACTCGTGTACCAGCGCGGCCGCCGCCGAATCGTAGGCGAGCTCGATGCGCGAACCCTCGCGGTGGTAGCCGCGCAGGGCCGCCGCGTTGAGCGCTGCGATCCAAGCCAGCCGCTGCCGGTAGTCGGCGGAGTCGAGTGTGCAGGCGGGTTCAACGTGGTCCATCTCTACAGCGTGGCCCTTCCAGTCACTTGAGGTTCAACCGCATCGACGAGAAGATGTGCCATGGGCATGAAAATCGGCGAACTTGCAGAACTGACCGGCACGACCGCGCCGACCATCCGCTACTACGAGGACATCGGTCTTTTGCCCGCGCCAGCCCGGGTGGGCCACCAGCGCCGCTACGGCCAGGACGATGCACGGCGACTGACATTGATCCGACGGTGCCGAAAGTTCGGATTTTCGCTCGACCAAATCCGGATGCTGACCTGCCTGATCCAAGACGATGAACGCCCGTGCAGCGACGCACGCGACCTCGCGCAGGCGCACCTTGAAGAGCTCCGCGACAAGCTGCGGGAATTGCATGCGCTCGAACGCGACCTCGCGATGTTCATCGAAGCAGCCGACGACGTCTGCCCCGGCGGATCTGGCCCGAACTGCGTTGTCCTGGAGCAACTCGCTGAATCGTCAGCGTCGTTGTAGAGCCAACGCCGCCGCGGCGCCGGTCTCATTGATCGCCAAGTGCGCCAGTATCGGCGCCAGCACGCTGCCGGATCGCTCGCCCAGCCAACCCAACACCCAGCCGGCAAGACCAGTAACGAGGACGGTGGGCAACACCGGCTCGCCAGTGGCACGCGCATCGGCGATATGGGAGAGCCCAAATGCGGTGGCCTGCAACAGCCTTCCGCCGGTTCGCCCGAAAGCGGCGTTGGCGGCGGCGGCCAATGCCCCGCGGTATGCCGCCTCCTCAGCGCACACGGTGCCCAGCGGGATGTGCAGCAACAGCCAGGTCGGCGCCGGTCGCGGTAGCTCGCGGTCGGTCATCCCCAGCCGGACCGGCGGCAGCGTCGTGGTCATCGCGACGGCGGTCGCCGCGCCGGTGCCCGCCATCGCTCCGACGCGCAGCCCCCGCCACAGCTGCGGCGGGCGAAGGCCCAGCGGCGCTCGGGTCGCGGCGATCAGCAGGCCGGCCAGGCCGGCCTGCGCGGGTGTACGCCACGGCGCCGGCACGCGCGGGGCGACAAAGCTCCAGCCGACCAGCATCGCCGCCAGCACCACCGCCTTTAGTTGGCGAAAAGCGTTGTGCCGCATCAGTCTTTGGGTTCGTCAGCGCTCGCGGTCTGCTTGAGCGCCACCCTGATGCGCTCGGTGTCGCTTGGCTGCCAGCCATCCGGCGGAGCGACTGCCACCCAGCCGTCCAGCACGATGTCGCCGTAGTTGTGGCCATGCCCGCCGGGCATGTCCTCGGCTTCGGTCAGATCGGCGCTGACCTGCCAGAATGTCACCACCGGATACCAGCTCATCGCAGCGGTCCGATCCTGGCCGGGTGGCTCGACCAGCCAGTCCGGCCGGGTGAACAACAGCCGGGGTGACCACCAGACGACGGGGTCGGACGGGTGCTGCAAGAACAGCACCCGGGTGCCGTCCCACGGTGGCGCGGCAGTGCGAGTCACGTCGTGCGGCGTCACCGCCTCGGAGAACCGCACCGTTCGCCCGTTGTCGTAGCGCGGCTGCACTTGGGTGCTATGAGGATCGCGCCGCTCGATCAGCGCGTGCCACAACGGACTTTCGTGCGGGGGCCCGACCCACAGCACCGCGTCGAAGCCCATCCTGGGGATATCGGGCAGGAAGTCAAAGGCGCTTTGTCCGGCCATCGACCCCAGGCTTTCGCCGTACAGCACCAACTTCGGCCGGTGATCCCGCGGCAGTTGCTCCCAGTAGTGGTGAATGGAATCGACCAGCATCCGCCCGGCATCCATCGACTTCTGCTGATCAGCCAAAAACGATATCCAGCTTGGCAAGTAGGAATACTGCGCACCGACTATCGCGGTGTCGCCGTCGTACATCATCTCGATCGCACGGGCCGCCACCGGATTGATCCAGCCGGTGCCCGTCGTCGGGACGATGACGAGCATTTTGCGATCGGATGCGCCGGTGCGTTCGAGTTCGCGCACCAGGACCTTCATCCGGCCTTCGTCGTCGTCGGCGGTGTGCAGTCCGGCGTAGATGCGGATGGGCTCGCGGGCGGGCCGACCGTTGATCCGGGTGATATCGGCGGCGTGCGGACCGGTGGCGACGAAGCTGCGGCCCTGATAGCCCAACGAATCCCAAGGCGCCAATGACGCTGGGCTGCCGGACTTTTCCGGCAGGGTCGGTTGTGTCAGACCGGGACGGGTTTCGCTGTTCTGCGGCTCGAAGATCGCGTTTGCCGCCGCGAAGAATCCTCGCACCAAGACACCATTGATGAGCAGCACCAGCACGGTGACCACGATCGCGGTTCCGATGAACATCGCTGTTTCGTTGTGGATGCGCCAGCGCCTGATCAGCATCCGGGCCAGCACCTTGATGGCGTCGATCAACACCCGCGACGCACCGACCAGCAGAGCGCCGACACCGGCCGCGACGAGCAGGGTGCGCAGGTACGCAGGCGCGGTCGGGCCGGGGATCCCCATCAGCGCCGACACCTGTCGTTGCCAGGATGCGGCCGGGATCAGCATCAGCACACACGCCGCCGGGGAGGCGACCACCACCGCGGCCTTCATCAACAGCAAGATCCGAGGCGGCGGCGGCCACCAGCCGGCGCTGCGCAGCACCAGGCGGTGCACCACCTTGCCGATCACCACCCCCAGGCCGTAGCCGAATGCGGCGTTGATTCCGCCGACCAATCCCTGGAAAATCCAGTCGCGCGGCAGCAGCGATGGGGTCAGCGACAGGCAGAAGAACAAGGCGCCGAACGCGATACCGACGTATTTCAACCGCAACAAGCTCCACGCCCACACCAGCAGGGGATGCCGGCCGGGTGCGTCGCGCACGGTCATCCGAAGAGTCGGGGTAGCACTGCCTCGGACGTGTCGCGCAGCTCGGCCAGGGACACCGTGAACAGTCCCTGAACCTCCACCGAATCCGAGCCCTGATCGACGACGCCGATGCGGGTGGCGGGCAGTCCACGCGCCTCGCACATCGAGGTGAATCGGCTCTCTTCGGTGCGGGGCACGGCCACCAGGACTCGGCCCGCCGACTCGGAGAACAGCATGACGAAGGGATCAGTACCCTCGGGAAGCACGATGCGGCAACCTGTTTCGCCGGCCAGCGCCGATTCCACCACCGCCTGCGCCAGACCGCCTTCGGACAGGTCGTGGGCCGCCGACACCAGCCCGTCGCGCGAAGCCGCGCTCAAGACCTCGGCCAGCAGCTTTTCCCGTGCCAGGTCGACCGCGGGTGGCAACCCGCCCAGATGGTCGGCGGTGACTTGCGCCCAGATCGAACCGTCGAACTCGTCGCGGGTCTCGCCCAGCAGCAGCAACGTCTCCCCCGCTTCGGTGCCCATCGCGGTCGGGATGCGACGCGCCACGTCGTCGATGACGCCCAGCACGCCGACCACCGGGGTAGGCAGGATCGCCGTCGACCCGGTCTGGTTGTAGAAGCTGACATTGCCGCCCGTCACCGGAATACCAAGCGCCGCACAGCCATCCGCCAAACCACGCACCGCCTGGGAGAACTGCCACATCACCCCGGGATCCTCCGGCGAACCGAAGTTGAGGCAGTTGGTGACCGCAACCGGGGTGGCGCCGGTGACGGCGACGTTGCGGTAGGCCTCGGCCAGCGCGAGCTGAGCGCCGGCATAGGGATCCAGCAGGGTGTAGCGACCCGAGGCATCGGTCGACACCGCGATGCCGCGGCCGGTGCTCTCATCGACGCGCAGCACGCCGCCATCAGCGTGTTCGGCCAGCACCGTGTTGCCGCGCACATAGCGGTCGTACTGCTCGGTGATGAAGGCGCGACTGCACAAGTGCGGACTACCCAGCAGCGCAAGCAAAGTCGAGCGCAGCTCGTCGCCGGTGACCGGCCGCTTCAGGCTGCTCGACCGGTTGGCATTGAGCGCATCCTGTGACTCGGGGCGCGCGACCGGGCGCTGGTATACCGGGCCCTCGTCGGCCACCGTGCGTGGCGGCACGTCGGCGACCGTCTCCCCGTGCCAGGTGATTCGCAGCCGGTCGCCGTCGGTCACCTCGCCGATCACGGTGGCCAGCACCTCCCATTTGCGGCACACCGCCATGAACGCGTCAACGTTTTCCGGCGCGACCACCGCGCACATCCGCTCCTGCGATTCACTGCAAAGCACCTCGGCGGGCGTCATGTTCTTGGTGCGCAGCGGCACGGTGCCCAGTTCGATGGCCATACCGCCGTCACCGGCTGACGCTAATTCCGATGTGGCACAAGCTAATCCGGCCCCACCCAAGTCCTGGATCGCGATCACCAGGTCGGCGGCGTAAAGCTCCAGGCAGCACTCGATGAGCACCTTCTCCATGAACGGGTCGCCCACCTGCACCGACGGCAGCTTCTTGCGCCCGGGACCGGACTCGTCGCCGCCGAACGTGTCCGACGCCAGCACCGACACCCCGCCGATTCCGTCGAGCCCGGTTCGCGCACCGAACAGGATGATCTTGTTTCCGGCGCCGGACGCGAACGCCAGATGCAGGTCTTGTGCTCGCAGCACTCCCACGCACAACGCGTTGACCAACGGATTGCCGGCGTAGCTCGGGTCGAAGACGGTCTCGCCACCGATATTGGGCAGGCCCAGCGAATTGCCGTAGCCACCGATACCGCGAACCACGCCGTCGAGCACGCGGCGGGTGTCGGGAGCATCGGCCGCGCCGAAGCGCAGCTGGTCCATCACCGCGACGGGGCGCGCGCCCATCGCCATGATGTCGCGCACGATGCCGCCCACACCGGTGGCCGCACCCTGATAAGGCTCGACGTAGGAGGGGTGATTGTGTGATTCCACCTTGAAGGTGACCGCCCAGCCGTCGCCGATGTCGACAACACCCGCGTTTTCCCCGATGCCGGCCAGCATGGCGGCGCGCATCTGCTCGGTGGTGGTCTCACCGAAATAGCGCAGGTGGACTTTCGATGACTTGTAGGAGCAGTGTTCGCTCCACATGACCGCATACATCGCCAGTTCGACGTCGGTGGGCCGACGGCCCAGGATGTCGCGGATGCGCTGGTATTCGTCGTCTTTGAGACCTAGCTCACGAAACGGCTGCGGCTGATCGGGGCTGGCCGCGGCCCGCTCGACGGTATCGACCGCTTGGGTGAGCCCGGACGTCACGGGTCACAGTCTAGATTCCGGGCCGCGGCGGGATCGCCGGCTACTGCCCGACCACGCAGAACAGGTTGCCGGCCGGGTCGGCCAGGACAACCCAGCGGAAGCTTTCGCCCACGCTGTGCCGGCCGACCTCGCCGGCACCGGCGGCCACCAACCGCGCGACTTCGCCGTCTACGTCCGGGGTCGTGAAATCCAGGTGGACCCGATTTTTACCCGGGGTCGGATCGGGAACTTTCTGAAACCCGAGCTGCGGCCCTTCGGATCGGTTGACCGCGACGAACTCGCCCGGGATCAACTCGCGGCTTTCCCCGTCGAACTGATCTGCCCACCACCGCGCCAGCGTCGCGGGCTCGTCACAGTCGAAGGTGACCATCTCCATTTTGAGCGCCATACGCCGGTACGCTACTCACCCCTGTCCGCCCGGTGTCACCGCCGACGCGCCGGCATTGCGCAGCAGCTCAGCGCTTTCGGAATCGACCGGATAGAACAATTCGACGGCAAGTTCGTCCAGCGTGACGTCCAGTGGAGTCCCGAATGTCGTCAGCGTGGTGAACATCGAAAGTCGTTGTCCGCCAGCAATCTCAAGCTGGAAGGGGATCAGCAGGGCGGCATTGTCCGGCGGCCCGCGATGCGTCGACGCCGCCTTGACCCCGGGGTAAGAGAGCACTTCTTCGTGCAGTGCCTGCAATGTCGCGTCGCCGGTGAGCGCGATCGTGCGCCGCAGTTGATTGACGAGGTAGGCGGCCCATTCGTCGAAGTTCAGGGTTCGCCCGGCCAGCCCGTCCGGATGCAGGCATATCCGGTAGACGTTGGCGGGCGGGCCCAGCAGGCTCTGCGGCAGGCCGGCGGTCATCGCGCTGGCCGCCGCATTGGCCTGGACGATGTTCCAGCAGCGGTCTATGACGACGCCCGGGTAGGGATGGTGGGCGTCGAGGAGCCGCTGCAGGGCGCTGCGCGCCGGGGTGAGCGCATCGTCATCCAGCGGACGCGTTTGGTACCGGGGCGCATACCCGGCGGCGAGCAGCAGCGTGTTGCGTTCCCGCAGCGGTATGTCCAGGCCGTCGGCCAGCGCAAGCACCATCTCCGCGCTGGGTCGGGAACGTCCGGTCTCAATGAAGCTCAGATGCCGCGCCGAGACGCCGACGCCCAGTGACAGGTCGAGCTGGCTCACCCGTCGCCGTGCCCGCCATTCCCGCAACAACGCACCAACACTCGGCTCGGTCACGAGGAAACGGTAGACGTATCGCTGCACCGCCGCGATGACCTCGGAGGTAATTGTGCGGCGGCACTTTTACGGCGCAGGCTCGATGCGACGCGCTTCACCGGAGCGCCCAACCCAGGGAGGAAGTCATGACCGAAGTTCAATCCGCGCCGATGTTCAGCGCCGAGCTCTGGGCCGCGTTTTGGGCGGCGCCCGATGCGTCTCGGGTGTCGAACATCCTGGCCGAGGACATCATCGGCTACTGGCCTGACAACCCGGAGCCGGTACGCGGAATCGCGGCCTACACGAACAAGATCGCCGAATTGCTGGCCGCCGCGCCGGATCTACGGCTCGAGCTGGTCGACAGCGCAACCGTCCCGGGCAACGCCGCGGGCGAGGAGCTGATCTTTCTGCACTACGTCGGCCAGGGCACCGGCCCGGACGGACCGTTCGAGATCCGCGGGCTGGACCGGGTCCGCACCCGCGACGGCGTCGTGGTGGAGAACGTCATCCGCTACGAGCCGATCTCCCTCGTCCACAGCTGAGCGCACGCGTCACTGCGGCGCCAAAAATGCCTGCAGGGCGGCCGAGTAAGCGCCGACGTCGTGAGCGCCCATGAGTTCGCGCGCCGAATGCATGGCCAGCTGGGCCGCACCCACGTCGACGGTCGGGATGCCGGTGCGGGCCGACGTCATCGGGCCGATCGTCGATCCGCACGGCAGGTCGGCACGGTGCTCGTAGCGCTGCAACGGCACGTCGGCTTGCCGGCAGGCCAGCGCAAACGCCGCGGCGGTGCGGCCATCGGTGGCATAGCGCAGATTCGGCTGCACCTTGAGCACCGGGCCCGCGTTGATGGCGATCAGGTGGCCGGGCTCATGGCGGTCCGGATAGTTGGGATGCGTGGCGTGGGCCATGTCAGCCGACGCCACCATCGAGGCGCTGACGCGGCGCAGGAAGTCCTCGCGGCTGCCGCCGCCGGCCAGCACAATGCGCTCCAACGTCGTCAACAACAGCTCCGAATTCGCGCCGTGATCGGATGTCGACCCGACTTCCTCATGGTCGAACAGCGCCAGCACCGGCAGATACCCGTGCGGCTCGGCGGCCAGCAGCGCTTCGGTGCCCGCATAGCAACTCGCCTGGTTGTCCAGCCGTGGGGCGCTGACGAATGCGCCGTCGACGCCGGAGAGCGTCGACGGCGCCAGGTCATGCGTCATCAAGTCGAAGCCGAGCACGTCGTCGCGCGCGGAACCGGCCCGCTCGGCGACGTAGTCCAAAAATGACCCGGTGGCGTCGTCGGCCGCCCAGACCGCGTTGACGTGACGCTGCGGGTCCAAAGTGACCGACTTGCGGTCCTCGGCCAGATGGATGGCCAGCTGCGGGACCCGCAGGATCGGCTCGTCGACGCGGACCAATCGGTGGTCGATGTGATCACCGTCGCGCACCGACAAGCGTCCGCTGATGCCCAGATCGCGGTCCAGCCACGAGTTCAGCCATGCACCGCCGTAGGGCTGCAGCGCGACCAGCTGCCACCCGGCGACCTGTCGGTCCGGGTGTTGTTTGACCCGCAGGTTGGGGCTGTCGGTGTGGGCGCCGACGATGCGAAAAGGCCGCTGTGCGTCGCCGCTGCTGTCCCAGGCCACCAGCGAACCGGCCCGGACGATGAAAAACCTGCCAGCGTTGCTCGGCCACGGGTCGGCCTCGGCGAGCTCGGCGTATCCGGCGGCACGCAGCCGCTGCGCGACCGTCGCGCAGACGTGAAACGGCGAGGGGGACGCGTCGATGAATTCGCACAGGCCCGATGCCGTCGCCGCCATGCCCACATCCTTTCATCACCACTTCCTCACCACACCGGCCGGGACGTTAGGGTCAAAGCGTGCCCGCCGTGCAGCCGCAACCGATCCTGGAGCCGCTGACACCGGCGGCGATCTTTTTGGTCCTCACCATCAACGAGGGCGGCGAGGCGGCGGTGCACGAGGCGTTGCCCGACATCTCCGGACTGGTTCGCGCGATCGGGTTCCGCGATCCGGCCAAGCGTTTGTCGGCGGTCGCCTCCATCGGCTCCGACGCCTGGGACCGGTTGTTCGCCGGCCCGCGGCCCGCCGGCCTGCATCCGTTCATCGAGCTCCAAGGCCCGCGGCACACCGCCCCCGCCACGCCGGGCGACCTGTTGTTCCACATTCGGGCCGAGGCGATGGACTTCTGCTTCGAGCTGGCCGGCCGACTCGTCGACGCCATGGGCGACGTCACCGTGGTCGACGAAGTGCACGCGTTCCGGTTCTTCGACAACCGGGATCTGCTCGGATTCGTCGACGGCACCGAGAACCCCGACGGCCCGCTGGCCGCCAGCGCCACCCAGATCGGCGACGAGGACCCCGACTTTGCGGGCGGGTGCTATGTGCATGTGCAGAAGTACGTGCACGACATGGCCGGGTGGAACGCCTTGTCGGTGACCGAGCAGGAACGGGTGATAGGCCGAACCAAGCTGGAAGACATCGAATTCGACGAAGACGACAAGCCGGCCGACGCGCACATCGCGCTGAACAAGGTTGAAGACGACGACGGCAACGAACTCAAAATCGTGCGACACAACATGCCGTTCGGCGAAGTGGGCAAGGGCGAGTACGGCACCTATTACATCGGCTACTCGCGAAACCCGGCTGTCACCGAACAGATGCTGCGCAACATGTTTCTCGGCGATCCGCCCGGTAACACCGACCGCATCCTGGACTTCTCGACCGCGGTTACCGGCGGCTTGTTCTTTTCTCCCACCATCAACTTTCTCGACGATCCGCCCCCCATGCCGGGTGCAGCAGCGGCGGCGACGGATTCCGAATCACAGGACGGGTCATTGGCGATCGGCAGTCTGAAAGGAAACCCGCAATGAACAACCTCTACCGCGAGCTGGCGCCAATCACCGAAGCCGCCTGGGCGGAAATCGAATTGGAGGCGTCACGTACCTTCAAGCGCCACATCGCCGGGCGTCGGGTGGTAGATGTCAGCGAGCCCGGGGGGCCGGTGGCGGCGGCGGTCAGCACCGGCCGGCTCACCGAGGTGACGGCACCCACCGATGGAGTCGAGGCGCACCTGCGCGCGAGCAAGCCGCTTGTGCGGCTTCGGGTTCCGTTCACCCTGTCGCGCTCGGAAATCGACGACGTGGAGCGCGGCTCGCACGACTCGGACTGGGATCCGGTCAAGGACGCCGCGAAGAAGCTCGCATTCGTCGAAGACCGGGCCATCTTCGAAGGCTATCCGGCGGCGTCGATCGAGGGAATCCGTAGCTGCAGTTCCAACCCGGCACTGACGCTGCCGGCCGAAGTTCGCGATTTCCCGGATGTCATTTCGCAAGCGTTGTCCGGGCTCCGGTTGGCAGGTGTCGACGGCCCCTATTCGGTGCTGCTGTCCGCGGAGGCGTACACCAAAGTCAGCGAAACCACCGAACACGGCTATCCGATCCGCGAGCATCTGCACCGGCTGGTCGACGGTGACATCATCTGGGCTCCGGCGATTGACGGTGCGTTCGTCTTGACCACTCGCGGTGGAGATTTCGACCTGCAGCTGGGCACCGATGTGGCGATCGGCTACCTGTCACACGACGCCGACACCGTGCGGCTGTACATGCAGGAGACGATGACATTCCTGTGCTACACCGCCGAAGCCTCGGTCTGCCTCAGCGCCTAGCCCCCCCTTTTCTTGCCCCTTTTCCCGCGAGGGGGCGTGTTTGTACGGCGACACGCCGCAGATGCCGTACAAATGCGCCCGCTCGCGGCGAAACTAGGCCGCCAGAACGGAATCCAGCGCGGAGTAGAACAGGCCGAGCCCGTCGTCGGAGGGCCCGGTAAGCCCCTCGATGGCATGCTCGGGATGCGGCATCAGGCCGACCACGCGGCCATTGGCCGAACTGATTCCGGCAATGTTGCGCAGCGAGCCGTTGACGTTATCGTGGTAGCGAAAGACCACTCGCCCTTCGCCTTCCAGTTCGTCGAGTACCTTTTCGGGGGCGACGTAGCGGCCCTCACCGGACTTCAGCGGCACCAGCAGATCAGCCTGAGGTTCGAAACGCGAGGTCCAGGCCGTCGTCGTCGACTCGACCCGCAGCCACACGTCGCGGCAAATGAAATGCAAACCGGCGTTGCGGGTCAGCGCCCCCGGTAATAGCCCAGCTTCACAGAGCACTTGAAAACCGTTGCAAATACCTAAAACTGGCAGACCGGCCCGGGCTGCGGCCATGACTTCACCCATCACCGGGGCGAACCGGGCGATCGCACCGGCGCGCAGGTAGTCACCGTAGGAGAACCCGCCCGGCACGACGACCGCGTCGACGCCTTTCAGATCGGCGTCGGCGTGCCACAGATTGACCACCTCGGCGCCGACGAACCGGGCCGCGCGGGCAGCGTCGACGTCGTCGAGAGTGCCGGGAAAGGTGATGATCCCGATGCGCGCCGTCATTGCGCTTCCCTGCTGACGGTCCAATCCTCGATCACGGTGTTGGCCAGCAGCGATTCGGCTATCTCGGCAAGGACGGAGTCATCGACGCTGTCGTCGACCTCGAGTTCAAATCGCTTGCCTTGCCTCACATCTGAGATTCCGGTATGGCCCAGCCGGCCCAGTGCGCCGACGATCGCCTGGCCCTGCGGGTCGAGGATCTCGGCCTTGGGCATCACGTTCACAACCACCCGGGCCACCGGGGTCCTCCTTCGATCGGTTTGCTCGGCCATCAACTCTACCGGTGAGGTCAGCCACACGAGCTGATGTAGGCCTCGCACAGCGGCCCGGTCATCGCGTCCAGGACCTGGTCGTCGGAGAGCACCGGCCAGGGCACCCTCGGCGGCCCCGACGACCACAGCGCAAGCGTGCTGATTGTGCTGCTCTGCGGATGCGCGACCAGGTAGGTGTGCATGATCACCGGTCCGCTGATCACCACTGCCAGCCGATTCGGCCCATCGACGGTGACCGACGGCGACTGGTCCGGCGAGCCCAGCTGGCAGCCGCGCAGCGCCGCCCCGGCGATGGTGAACACCGACATGACGTTCTGGCCGCCGCGTGCGGTGTCACCGCGCCAGTGCAGTATCTGAGCCTGCAACTGCCACTGACCTTGGGGGTTGACCACACTCGCGCGTGCCGTGACCGCGAAGTCGCGAGTGTCCTGGGGGAACACCGGGGTGGCGCACAACTCCTCGAAGCGGAACCGCGGCGTCATCTGAGTCAATGGCTCGGCGATGCGGGCAAGTGATGGCCAGCGATATGCCGAGTTCAGCGGGATATCCCGGGGTTGGATCCACGCGGTGTCGGGGATCTTGTCGCACGTCGGCGGGCAGGTTTCCGAGTCGGCGCGGGCCGCGCCGAGCGCAGGTCCGCCCGCCAGAGCACTCGCCAGCAGCACCGCTGCCAGGATCACCCGCATAGCCTGCACCCCTCGAGCGCACAATCGTAGACATGGAACTTACGCACTTCGGCCATTCCTGTCTGCTCGCCGACTTCGGCCATACCACTGTGTTATTCGACCCGGGTAATTTCTCGCACGGTTTTGAGGGAATCACCGGCCTGTCCGCGATCGTGATCACCCATCAACATCCCGATCACGTGGACGCCGCGCGGTTGCCGGCGCTGTGCGAGGCCAATCCCGGCGCCGCGTTGTACGCCGACCCCCAAACCGCCGAGCAACTCGGCGAACCGTGCAAGGCCGTGCATGTCGGCGACGAGCTGTCTGTCGGCGGGCTGACGATTCGGGCCGTCGGCGGCCGGCATGCGGTCATCCACCCGGAAATCCCGGTTATCGACAACATCTCGTACCTGGTGGGCGACGGCGATCATCCCGCGCGTCTCATGCACCCCGGTGATGCGCTATTTGTTCCCGACGAGCCGGTGGACGTGCTGGCCACCCCGGCCGCGGCGCCCTGGATGAAGATTTCCGAGGCAGTGGACTATTTGCGTGCGGTCGCGCCAACCCGCGCGGTGCCGATCCACCAGGCCATTATCGCGCCCGAGGCGCGCGGCATTTTCTACGGTCGGCTCAGTGAGATGACCGACACCGATTTCCAAGTGCTGCCCGAGGAAAGCGCGGTCGGTTTCTAGGCGATGTCGCTCGCCGCGCCCCGGCCGGCGGCTCGGCCGGAGAAGATGCAGCCACCCAGGAAGGTGCCCTCGAGGGCTCGGTAACCGTGCACACCGCCGCCGCCGAAACCCGCCACCTCGCCCGCGGCGTACAACCCGTCCAACGGGGTGCCGTCGGATTTGAGGACGCGCGAATCCAGGTCGGTCTCCAGCCCGCCCAACGTCTTTCGGGTCAGAATGTGCAGCTTGACCGCGATCATCGGCCCGGCCTTGGGATCGGTCAAACGATGCGGCGCGACCACCCGGCCCAGCCGATCGCCCAGGTAGGTGCGTGCGGCCCGAATCGCTGTGATCTGGCTGTCCTTGGTGAACCGGTTGGCCACCTCGCGGTCACGTGCGGTGACCTCCTCAGCCACCGTCGCATAGTCCAGAGGCACCACGTCGGGCAACTTGTTCATCGCAGACACCAAGTCCCGCAACGAGTTAGCGCTGACGAAGTCCACACCGCGATCGACGAATGCCTGCACCGGCCCCGGAGGGCCGGACCGGGCCCGCGACGCAAGCAGCTGACGAACGCTGCGTCCGGTCAGATCCGGGTTCTGCTCCTGCCCCGAAAGCGCGAACTCCTTCTCAATGATCTTGGCGTTCAACACAAACCAGGTGTAGTCGTAACCGGACTGGGCGATGTATTCCAACGTGCCCAGCGTGTCGAAACCCGGATACAGCGGCGCGGGCAGTCGCTTACCCTTGGCATCCAGCCACAACGACGACGGACCGGGGATGATGCGGATGCCGTGGCGCGGCCAGATCGGGTCATAGTTGGTGATGCCCTCGGTGTAATGCCACATCCGGTCACGGTTGATCACCCGGGCGCCGATTTTCTCGGCGATCCCTATCATCCGCCCGTCGACGTGGGCCGGCACTCCGCTGAGCAGCTGCTCGGGTACCCGGCCCATCCGCTTGGGCCAGTTCGCCCGGACCATGTCGTGGTTGCCACCGATGCCGCCGCTGGTGACAATTACCGCAGGCGCACGGAACTCGAACTGCCCCACCACAGTTCGCAACGATGCCACTCCGCGTGGCTCCGCCGAGGGTTCCAAAATGCTGCCCCGCACCCCGGTCACCGCGTCGTTTTCGACGATCAGCTCGTCGACTTGGTGGCGGTGCGCGAATCGCACGGTCGATCGATCGCGCAGTTGGCGCGCAAATATCTCTACGATCGCCGGCCCAGTGCCCCAAGTGATGTGGAAACGCGGCACCGAATTACCGTGCCCGCGTGCGTCGTACCCGCCGCGCTCGGCCCAGCCCACCAACGGGAAGATCCGCAGACCACGCGAACACAGCCAACTGCGCTTCTCCCCCGCCGCGAAGTCCACGTAGGCGTGTGCCCATTGCCGCGGCCAGTAGTCTTCCGGCCGGTCGAATGCGGCGGTGCCCAGCCAATCCTGCAACGCCAACTCGTGGCTGTCGCGGATACCGAGACGGCGTTGTTCGGGGCTGTTGACGAAGAACAGGCCACCGAACGACCAGAACGCCTGCCCACCGAGATTGGCGCTGTTCTCCTGGTCGACGATCAGCACCCGCATGCCGCGATCGGCCACCTCGCAGGCGGCGACGAGACCGGCCAACCCCGCTCCGACAATGATCACGTCCGCGTCAGTCATGCCGGCAACCCTAGCGGTCAGGCTGCGTCGCGCACCTTCCGATCGTCGGTCCACTGGTACACAGTCGGTTCGCAGCGGTGCAGCGCAGCAAGGTCGACGGCGTCCAACATCGCCTGCAGCGGACCGGGCTTTTGCAGCTGGCGGGCGGCGACCGCGACCCGGACTGTGCCGCCGCGGCGGGCGATGCGTTCGGCCGAGAGCACCAGCATCCGGCACCACCAGGGCTCGGCGAGGAAGCCTTCACCGATGCCCAGCACGCGGGCGCGTTCGGTGGTGCCGCGAACCAGATCCGTGATGCCATGCAGAGCAGCAAGCAGCCGAAAACCATTGCGCGGCAATGCAGTTACCGCACCCGGCGAGGCTGTCCAGCCGGGCGGTGCGAATAGCCGGGTGCGCAGGCCGAGGTGTTCGAGGACGCGGTCGGCTGCCATCAGCCGCAGGTTGGCCTCGTGGGCCGGCAAGGTGGCGAACTCGCCTCGGCGCTTCTTGGTTGCCGCTTCGTCGTAGCCGTGCAAGACGATGGCGTCGCCGCCGGCGCGCCTCGCGGTCAGCCACTCGACGGTGCGCGGATCGCGGTCGAGCCGGTAGCCGCCCTTGAGTCGCGGCGCCACCAGCAACGACACCGGCACGTTGCGCGCGTCCATCTGCTCACAGAATGCGTCGACGTCGTCCAACGTTTGCTCGCCGATCCCGGAGACCGAGACGATCAGCTTTCCAGACACGCCACAAGTGTGCCGATCACAGGTTTACAGACGGTGAAATTTATGCAGCGTCTCGGCGTCGATACGTCCTGCCAGCTAACTCGGCAGCACGGCCTCGATAGCGGCGATGACCTCGGGCGCATCGGGCGTGGTCCGCGGCCTGAATCGATTAACCACCGCCCCGCCCGGCGCGATGAGGAACTTCTCGAAATTCCACTGGATGTCGCCGGCCTCACCGGTTGCATCGGGCGTCTTGGTCAGCTCGGCGTACAGCGGATGCCGGTTAGGCCCGTTCACCTCGGTCTTGGCCAGCAACGGGAAGGTGACACCGTAGTTGGTGGAGCAAAACGCCTGGATCTCTTCGGGACTGCCCGGTTCTTGGCCCATGAATTGATTGCATGGGACGCCGATCACAGTAAGGCCGCGTTCGGCGTAATCCTGCGCCAGCTGCTGTAGCGCGCTGAATTGCGGAGTGAGACCGCATTTCGACGCGACGTTCACCACCAGCACGGCGCGGTCGGCGTAGTCAGCGAGCGACAACGGGCGGCCATCGAGAGTGGTCAGCGCAATCTCGGTAAGTGTCATGGCGATGAGGTTACGCGGCGCGGCTGCGCTAATCCGAAAACAGGATCGTGGCGATCCGTTCGACGGTTCGCATCGGATCGGCGCCCCTGACCCGTTCGTCGACCGCGTCGTTGAGCCATAACATCGAAAACCCGTGCACCAGTGACCATGCCGCCAGCTCGGCGCCGTCCGGATCGGCCTTGGCCCGCGGATCACGCAGACTCGCTATCCCTCGCGACAACTCCGCAGCGGCCGCGGCCTGGGCGGCAACCAACTCGCTGTCCGACGCGTCGACCAGCGACCTGTCGAACATCACCGCGTAGTGGCCCGGATGCTCGATGGCGAACCGCACATACGCCAGCGCCGCATCCAAAAAGCGCGGGCGGGCCTCGACGAGCGCCGCGGCCAGCAGCTCGAAACCCTGCGTGGCCAGCGCGGTGAACAACCCGCGCCGATCGGTGAAGTGATGCGCCGGGGCGGCATGCGAAACGCCGGCCTCGCGGGCCAGTTCGCGCAGTGATATCCGGTCGGCGCCCCGCTCTGCGACCAACCGCGCTGCCTCGGCAAGGATCACTGCCCGCAAATCGCCGTGGTGATAACTGGAACGCGTCATGCGACCAGCGTACGGGACAATCTTGACAATGGCTAGATCTCGGCCGTATCGTCATCGCTCGTAACTTGTCACTGTCTAGATTGAGAGGTCAGCCCATGGCTCCGTTAATTACTTTGCTGGTCAGCAGCATCATTGCCCGGGTTGTCGGCGGGCTCGGCGTCGACTACGTCAGCACCTGGACCAAGGCGATCGCGGTCGGCCTGGCAGCTATGTTCGTCCTGACCGCTGTGGCGCATTTCGTGCCGCCGCTGCGCGGCGACATGATCGCGATCGTTCCGCCGCGACTGCCCGCGGCCGGTTTCCTCGTCACGCTCACCGGAGTGCTGGAGTTCATCGGCGCTGCGGGCCTGCTGCTGCCCGCGACGCGCGTCGCCGCCGCGATCTGCCTGCTGCTGCTGATGTTGTTGATGTTCCCGGCCAACGTTCACGCCGCCCGGATGCCCAATCCGCCGAAGTCGATGACGACCCGGCTACCCCGGCGCACCGCTGAGGAGATCGTCTACCTGGCCGCTGCCATAGTGGTCATGGTCGGCAGCAGCTAGCAGCCACGCATACTGGTAGGCGATCTCCTTCCATCGCTCGTAACGACCGCTGATGCCGCCGTGACCAGCGCTCATCTGAGTCTTCAGCAGCACCGGGTTACCATTGGCGTTTGTGTGGCGCAGTGCCGCAACCCATTTCGCGGGCTCCACATAATAGACGCGGGTGTCGTTGAGAGAAGTCATCGCAAAGATCGGCGGATAGTCCTTGCGGGTGACGTTCTCGTACGGTGAGTAGGACTTCATGTAGTCGTAGACGTCCTTGTCCTGCAGGGGATTTCCCCACTCGTCCCATTCGGTGACAGTCAGTGGCAGGGAAGGATCCAAAATGGTGGTCAGCGGGTCGACGAACGGGACCTGGGCCCAGATGCCGGCGAACAGCTCGGGCGCAAGGTTGGCGACCGCCCCCATCAGCAGCCCGCCCGCGCTGCCGCCGAACGCCACCAACCGATCCGGCCTGGTGACTCCGGAGTCGATGAGGTGCTTGGCCACCGCCACGAAATCGGTGAAGCTGTTCTTCTTCCTCAACAACTTGCCCTGCTCGTACCACAGCCGGCCCATCTCGCCGCCGCCGCGTACGTGGGCGATGGCGAAAACCATGCCCCGGTCCAGCAGCGACAAGCGGGGGATCGAGAATCGCGGGTCTTCGCAGATCTCATAAGCGCCGTAGCCGTAAAGCGCGGTCGGCGCCGGGAATTCGATACCGGCGCGGTGCACGATCGACACCGGGATGCGACTGCCGTCTTCGGTGCGCGCCCACTCGCGCCGTTCCACGTAGTCTTCGCGGCGATAGTCGCCGAGCACCGGCTCCTCACGCAGCAGCGTGCGTTCGCCGGTAGCCAGGTCGAGGTCGTAGATCTGCGCCGGCGTGACGAAGGATCCGGCGCCGATACGTAGTTTCGGCGAGTCCCAGGAAGGATTGGCGCCCAGGCCGGTCGACATCAGCTCGGACTCGAAGGAAACTTCGTCCGGCTCGCCATAGTTACCGTCGTCGCGGATGGGCCAGAGCTGAATCCGCGGCAACGCCTCGCGGCGATAGCTGACCACGAGATGGCGCTTGAAGGCGTCCACCGCGTCGAGTCGTACGTCGTCGCGGTGGTCGATCAGGGTGCGCTGTGCGGTCGCATCACCGACCGGCACCTCCACCAGCTTGAAGTTCACCGCGCCGTCGTTGTGCAGGATCAAGAATCGGTCTTCGCCGCCGACCTCCGCGTGCTCCACGGAGTATTCGACTCCATCTCGGCGCGGCCACACGGTAACGAACTCGGCATGAGGATCGGCGGCGTCGCCGTAACGAACCTCTGAGGTGATCGCCGAGCCCGACACGATCAGCACGTAGGCGTCGCTGCGGGTGCGGCCCACCGCAAGCCAGAATCGCTCGTCGGGCTCGTGATAGACCTTCTCGGCGGGCAAACCCGACCCCAGCCGGTGCCGCCACACCGTGTCGGGACGCCACGCCGCGTCCACCGTCACGTAGTAGATCGTGCGATTGTCGGTGGCCCAGGTCGCGCCCGCACCGATCCCGACGATTTCGTCGGGGTACCGCTCGCCTGTCCGTAAATCTTTGAACCGCAACGTGTAACGTTCGTCCCCAACGGTGTCGACGGAGTACGCGAGGACGTTGCCGTCGGGGCTCACACTTGCCGCGCCCAGGGCGAAGAAATCGTGTCCTTCTGCTTCGACGTTCTCGTCGAGCAGCACCTGTTCGCCCGGAATCTCGGTTTCCTCGTCCAGCGTCGGCGGCTGCCAGTCCTCCGGATCCTTGATCGGGCAACGGCAATGGATCCCATACTGCTTGCCCTCGAAACTGCGAGCGTAGTACCACCATGCGCCACGGCGGATCGGCACCGACAGGTCGGTTTCCTTGGTCCGGGCCTTGATCTCGTCGAAAATCCGTTGCCGCAAGGGTTCCAGCTGTGCGGTGGACTGCTCGGCGTAGGCGTTTTCGGCCTCGAGATATGCGATGACCTCCGGGTCGGACTTGTCGCGCAGCCATTCGTAAGGGTCGACGAACACGTCGCCGTGAAATTCGCGCCGGTGCTCCACCCGCTTGGCGACCGGCGGCATGTGGTTTTTACTCATGCCGACGGCCCGATCCAATCGTCGAAGCAATGACCGGAAATCTGTTCGTAGGCTTCGATATAGCGAGCGCGGGTGGCATCGATGATGTCATCGGGCAGCGGAGGCGGAGGCTTGGATCCGGAGCGATCCCAGCCGGACTCCGGACTGGTGAGCCAGTTTCGGACGAACTGCTTGTCGAAGCTGGGCTGCACCACACCTGGCCGGTAGCCGGCGGCGGGCCAGTACCGCGACGAGTCCGGGGTGAATACTTCATCGGCCAGCACCAGATTGCCGTTTCCGTCGAGGCCGAACTCGAATTTGGTGTCGGCGATGATGATTCCCTTCGCCAATGCGTGATCGGCAGCCTGCGCATAGGTCTGTAGAGTCCGATCGCGAAGCTGGTTGGCGCGCACCGCACCTACCATCTCTATCAGCCGGGCGAACGAGATGTTCTCGTCGTGTTGGCCGAGTTCGGCTTTCGTCGCCGGGGTGAACAGTGGACTGGGGAACTTGCTGGCCTCGACCAAGCCCGGCGGCAACGAGATGCCGCACAGTTGGCCGGTCTGCTGATAGTCCACTAGCCCTGAGCCGGTCAGGTAGCCGCGGGCCACACATTCGACCGGCAGCATCTCGAGTTCACGCACCACCAACGCGCGGCCGAGTACCTCGGCGGGGATGCGCGGGTCATCGGGTGGACCGGCCAGATGATTCGGGGCGTCGATAAGGTCGAAGAAGAACACGCTCATCGCGGTCAGAATCCGGCCCTTGTCCGGAATCGTGCTGTCCAAG
Organism: Mycobacterium shimoidei; assembly: GCA_002101905.1. Lineage (GTDB taxonomy): Bacteria > Actinomycetota > Actinomycetes > Mycobacteriales > Mycobacteriaceae > Mycobacterium > Mycobacterium shimoidei. Next base: position 118,328 of record LQPU01000061.1, read on the forward strand.
ATGTAGTCGAACGCCGAGATCCGGTCCGTGGCGACGAACAGCAGGGTCTCGTCGTCGACGCGATACAGCTCGCGGACCTTGCCGCTGGCCAGATGCTGATAGTCGGACAGGGCGGGACGCACCGGGCCAGCCTATGCGGCGATCGCAAGCGCGGCGAAGCCGGGCGCAGCGGGTCGCCGCGTCTCTATCAGGCGGCGATCGCAAGCGCGGCGAAGCCGGGCGCAGCGGGTCGCCGCGTGTCTACCGGTCGGCGACGGCTCGCAAGTGTGCTGGGATCGAAGGTATGAAATCGCGGTTCGTGCCCTACGCCACCACTCCCGGCCGGTTGTTGGCCCAGTTGTTCAGCGACCTGGCCGTCGCGCTGTGGACCTTCCTATGGGTTGTCGTCGGTTTGGCCGTACACAGCGCGGTGTCGACCATCTCCGACGTGGGCCGGCAGGTTCACGGCGGCGCGAGCGGCGTCGCCGACAACCTGGCGTCGGCGGGCCACAGCGCTGATCGCATCCCGTTGGTCGGCGGTGCAGTCAGCAAGCCGCTCACCGCGGCGAGCGAAGCGGCCATGGACATCGCGGGTGCTGGACAGAACCTGGACACCACTGCTTCCTGGCTCGCCGTGGTGCTGGCCGCCGCGGTCGCCGCGCCACCCATCTTTGGGGTGATGATGCCGTGGCTGGTGTTGCGATTGCGGTTTTTCCGGCGGAAGCTGGCCGTTGCCGCACTGGCGGACACCGCGGCGGGCGAGCAACTGCTGGCGTTGCGGGCGCTGGCGAATCGGCCGCTGCGCCGGTTGAACGCTGTCAGCGACGATCCGGTGGGTGGGTGGCGCCGAGAAGATCCCAGCGTCATCCATGGTTTGGCGGCCCTTGAACTACGCTCGGCCGGTATTCGGAGCGCTGGTGTGGGCTGAGCCGCGCGCAGCAGTATGTGCCGCCACGGGCTTTAAACGTTGAAGTATAAGTTGATGGGGAAATCGCCGAACGGCGTGTAGAAAACAAAACCGCCGCCTATTTCGGAAAATGCAGCCTCTAACGCATAACCAGCCGCCGGAAACCCAATCCGATCAGCGATTCCGAAAAAAGTGCTCTCGAACTGGAAATCGTTTTCGAAAAGGGCATCCGAAGCCGAGCCCATCGTCCCGGGGAGTGTGAGTTGTAACTCGTCGACGAAGATTAAGCCCCCGTATTCCAACAAGGCGGCGTTTTGGATTCCCAACACCGACGTGAACTCGTTCGCCGGTCCCACGCCGAAAAACGGAGTTTCCACATCTCCTTGGACATCTTGCAGGATGCCCGGGATCTCGAAAATCGTGGTCGGGGTATCGGTGAAGGCGGGGAACTCGCCGAGGAAGGGCGACGGTTCAACTGGTGTGTCCGCTTGCGCGGTGGCGCTGGTCGCCGCCAGCGCTAGCGCGGCTGCCGCGGTGGCCCCGCCAACCACGAGCGCAATACTCCCAACACGACGACCGTTCATGGCCGGCTCCTTTCCATGCTGCCCAAGCGATTACGAGACGTGTTCCGATCAGAACAGCGCGGTGAACTCCGCCATCAGCTGACTCAGATCCGTTGCTGGTGCGCCGGGGTCGGCCGCGGGGAATTCAAACAGGGTCACAGTGGGCAGCCCGTAGGCACTGAGCACGTCTTTTATGCCCGCTGCGTCGCTGATATAGGTGTTCGTTATTCCCACCCCCGAGCCGAAAAACCCCTGCACGGTGAACGCGTCAGCGAATCCGAGGGCCGGATCGTTTAGATAGGAATTCACGAACAGCGGTTCCAGTCCCGGTTCGTTGAATCGTACGGGGATGAACGGGAAAAAGTCGAAGCGTCTTCAACAGTTCCCACGTGGGGAAATGCCGAGCCGTCGAGGACGGCGGTTACTACTGAGTGACTCTCACCGCCAAGAATCGGGGTATAAGAAAAAGTTGAGTGGACCGCATACCACTCATCATCTACAGGGAGGCCAAGCGGATCGGGCTGATGTACATAAATCACGTCGTTCACGTCAGGGGCAGGCGCCGTAAGTGGCCCCCGATAGCCGGGAAGTATGGCGGCCGAGTAATACGGATAAGAGAATTCCGGTGAAGGCGTGAGATACGGCCAGGCATCGTCGATGGCGTCGGCGACGGCAACCGGACTGTGTCCGATGCCGACACCGAGGCCAGTACCCAACGCGGCTCCGAGAAACGCAACCACGATACGAGGATGCAGTGGCGAGCGGGTTCGCATCGTGATTACCCCTCAAGCTCGGTTACCGGTACGTTGTGTACCGCTATATATTAGCGGGACAAACCGTACCATGTAAACCCCTGTATTCGAAGAACCGATCGGCGCGGCCCTGACCAGCACCGTTGATGGGCGGGTGAGCGGCCCGTCACCGAACCTGCGATCAGCCGTTCCTCCGGAGCCTTACTGGCTAACGCAACAACCGACGTCGGGTAGCCGATCCAGCTGCTGTAGCGATCGGTGAGCTTCGAGATAGGCATAAGCCGCCGATGCGTTTTGGCATGGCATCTTCCCAAGCATCTTCGCCGCGATCCCGAGTCGCACCATCACATCGCCGACGTGGGCTTCCGGAATGTCCACCAGGTCTGGGCAGGGCCGGTATATTCCGTGCACCGACAACCACCAAAGATCCTCGGGTGCTCGCTGCGTGTCGAGGCTCAACCACACTCTGCTGCGCAGCCCACCGCCGACAACGTCGGCCGCATAAAGCATGATCGCGTCACTGACCGCCACGGTCTTGACACGCTGATCCGCAGCATAGCGACGAGCTTGCGCGAGGGCCCCCTCGATCGCCGTTCGATGGCCGATCAATGCACCGGGCCTTTTCGCCTCTACCACAAGCCATTTGAGGCCCAACCTCGTCAGGACGATGTCAGCAAAATCGACCTGCGGGTTGACGTTGGCGACCGGCCAGTCGAGGACGCTCACGAACAAATCCTCGAGTATGTTCTCGGCAATTCTCTCGACAGCCGGACCGAAAAGTCCGCCTTGCCGAAGTCGTTCCTGCCTGCGCGCGGCGAATGCCGGCCAAGCCGCACGGATGCGCGCGATGTACTTCTGATAAGAAGCGAGGTGCCGGACGGTACCATCGCCGATCGAATCGTCCGCCATCGGATCAACCGCTACAGACCCAGCAAGTCCAAGCCGCCGACAAGCAGAGCCTCAGCGGTGAAGACGCTGACATATTCCGAGGCGTTCAAGAGGTCGCCGATACCGACGCTGAACCCACCGGCCGACAAAGCTTCCACGCCAGCGGTCAGGTAGCTCTCACCCATGCCGAAGTTAACAATAAAGTCGGTTAACAAGTTTGGAGACGCGCCAATCTCGAAGGCGAACGACTCTTGGAGCAGGCCAATCGGTTCATGTGTCAACGCCGCAGCCGTCCCAACCAAAACGGTGTCCAAAACTGCGAACACATCGTTGTCCACACCGCTGAACAACGCTGCCAGACCGTCAGGCACGTCGCCACTGCCAAAATCAGTAGCAGCAAGGTCGAAATAGCTCTGACCAGTTGCGAATTCGCCATCCACAATGTTGATGATGTCGGTGAACTCATCGGCGCGGGCCGTGGGTGCGCTAACCGCCGACATCATCGCCGCGGCCGAAAAAACGCCCATAGCCGAACCTGTCCGTGGCCATGAAAAAGTCCCCACTGGTGGCCAAGTGGAGGTCCCCGTTGGTGGCCAGATAAAAGTCCCCACCA
>LQPU01000062.1 GCA_002101905.1 Mycobacterium shimoidei
CGTCGATGAGCACGTGTGGCGGCACACCCGCAAAGGCGACAAGTACGTCACGGTGATCATCGACTTGACCGCCGTGCGCGAAGGGAACGGCACGGCGCGGCTGCTCGACATGGTCGAAGGACGCTCCAAACAGGCCTTCCAACAATGGCTCGCCGACCGGCCACAACAATGGCGCGATCATGTGGAAGTGGTTGCCATGGACGGATTTAGCGGATTCAAGACCGCCACCAGCGACGAACTCCCCGAGGCGGTCGCGGTGATGGATCCCTTCCATGTGGTCCGGTTGGCCGGCGACGCCCTCGATGAGTGCCGACGCCGGGTGCAGCTGGACACCTGCGGGCACCGGGGCCGCAAAACCGACCCGCTCTACGCATCCCGGCGCACCCTGCACACCGGCGCCGACCTGCTCACCGACAAACAGAAAACCCGACTCGATGCTCTGTTCGCCGCCGACGCCCATGTCGAGGTCGAAGCCACCTGGACGATCTACCAGCGCACCGTGGCCGCCTACCGCGAACCCGACCGGACCAAGGGCCGCGCGATGATGCAGGCCGTGATCGACACGCTCAGCAACGGGGTTCCCAAAGCCCTGCACGAGCTCATCACGCTCGGGCGCACACTAAAGAAACGCGCCGCCGACATCCTGGCCTACTTCGACAGGCCCGGAACCTCCAACGGCCCAACCGAAGCGATCAACGGCCGACTCGAGCACCTGCGCGGCTCCGCCCTCGGATTTCGCAATCTCACCCACTACATCGCACGGTCTCTACTGGAAACCGGTGGATTCAGACCCCGACTACACCCTCAATCATGAAGAGCCAACAAACCTTCCGTATTCTCCACCGGAACGTCGCCGAAGTGTCCCATGGCGGTTGGTCGTCGCCCTTGCCGCCCTCGCGCTCATGCCGCTGTTTTCGCTGTTGCCGCCCGCTTTAAAGCACCCTGCCCCGCCTTGGCTGCCACCCGCGAACGCCATCGGCCCGGGCATCGGCATCGACGTCCGGGACGACTCCAGCGAGATCACTTGCACAGCAGGTTTTTTGGTGCGCGATAGTGCCGGCCACAGCGCGCTTCTCACCGCCGGTCATTGCAACCGTCCGGGCGGACCCAGCCAAGTGACGATCAACTATGCGAAGACACGCTCCGCTAAGAGGATCGGTACCTTCAGCCAAACCATCAAGGGGGATGACGTTTGGCAGGACCACGACATCGCGCTCATCGAGCTGGCCAATGTTGACATCCCGTTGGTTTCGGGTATCGCCGGCCATGCCGTCAGCGGTGTGAGCAGCGAAGTGAGGGTCGGCGAGCAGCTGTGTCATGTCGGCATTCGCACACGGACTCCCGCGTGCGGACCCGTCGTCGTAAGCGACGCGAACAAGGTGGCGTTCGAGGCGTCGAGCGAATGCGGTGACTCGGGCGGACCGGTCTACTCCATTCGTCCTGACGGCAGCGCCAACGCGGTCGCGGTGCACGTCGCAGGATCCGACGCGGACGACTCCGAACCGAGCTGCCAGACCGCACACCGATTTTCGATCGCTGAACCGATCAAACCGTGGCTGGACAAGTGGAATCTCACGCTGGTAACCACACCGGCGAGGGCGAAGCCGTAGTCATCGGCGTGACTGCGCGGTCCCGGCGGTCTCTCCCCTCCCGCCGGGACCGCGCAGAGCTTATACCCGCTTTAGCGCGCCCATATTCCTGCCGCTCGGTGATCGGTGTCGGCCACATCCTGCGCCCCGTCTCGCACGGCGTGGCCCAGCTCGACCAGGATTTCGTTGAGCGCGCTCGCCGCCTGATGCCACTTGAGCTGTTCAGCGCGGTACGCAGTGCCGGCTTCGCGCGTCCACATGTCCTGCAAAGGCGCCACCTGAGACCTCAATTCCTCCAGTGCGGCGTTGAAGCGCGCGGACGTGGTGTGTATCTCCTGGCGAACCGCGTATTCGATTTCGCCGAAGTTGTACGAGAGCACCTGGTCCATGGGCCTACAGCTTCCCGCCGGCCGCAGCGACCCGATGCGCATGGTTGTCGGCCGCATCCCGCAGGGTCGCCTCGTTGTAGCGGATGGTCTCGGCGATGCCGTGCAGAGCACGGTGCAACCTCATCGACTCGGCATGCCAGCGATCCACTACTTCCTTGAAGCGGGCGGCCGCGACACCGCCCCATACCGACGGCGGCACGCTACTCATCCGCCCGATGAAAGACTGCAGCATCGCCCGGATTTCTTCGTTACGTGCGTCGGTGGTCGCCGCGACGGAGCGCATCAGCTCCAAGTCGGTAGTCAGTGTGTTGGTCACATTGGGTATGACTGCGGTCGACGCCGTTTGGTTCCCACTAGCCATCATCCGATGGCATGCGCCGAGCGCACAGCCAGCTCACACGCATCGTGCACGGCGTCATCGGCACCGGTGCGGCTTTGACATCCGATCGCGATCCGAACCGCCTTGTCGACGATCACGGCCCAGCGGATGTCGTGTCCCGCGCGCACCTCACGGTAGGTGACCGCCGGCCGTCCGGCGCTGGATCCCGCCGGGTTGAAATCGACGAAGACGTTCGCCGGCTCGGCATCGATCGCCTGCTTCAGCGGCTCGGCGGCGCCCGCCAGCGTCGACGACCCGGCCGGAGACTGTGTCACGTGCAGTGCCAGCTGCGGATCCGACGGCGAGGTGACCTGAACCCGCGCCGAGCCGGGTCCGGATGTCACCCGCTGTATCGACCAATCGGCTGGAACCTCGACTGCGACATGGCCTTCCACCAGGAAGGTCGTCGCCATCACGCTCTCGGGAGCAGCTCGCCTGTCCAAGGCGCTCAGCCCGAGCAAGGTTGCGATCAACGCGACGATCATGACGAGCGCCCAACGCCAACGGCGGACGGGCCGAGCAGGCGCTTCAACGGGCTCGGAAACTTGTTGGACGGCACAGGCCTTCATTGCCAGCCGCTGCAGCCGGGCATCGTCGACCTGCACGATCGTTATCCCGTTGATTGCAGCCAAGCCGTCGACGATCATCTTCGCCAGTGCGTCGGCTCCAGCCACTGAACGCGGCGCGTCGATGACGACCGTTGCCGACGAGGCGATATCGGCGATCATGCGCACCACCGCGTCGGTGACTCGCTGAGGGTCCCCGCGGCGTGGTTCGGCCTGTAGCCCATGATGATCCACGGCCACTAAGCGTTGGGCGATCTCTACCACCACGGTATCCCCCGGTGCCGCCTGGGCGAGAAGCCACGACCGCGGCCGCATCACAACGTGGTCGCCCAAAGTTCGTGCCGCACTGCGGACCACGGCGATGCGCGTCGGAGCCCACCACGTGGGGTGGACAACAGTCAGGTTGTCGCAATCTACACAATCCAGCGAGCCCAGCACTGAACACCAAAGCGAGTCAACGGACGTCGGAAGGTCGTCAACCAGAACCACAGGATCATCGATGCCTTCCAGCGCATCCGTCGCCATTTCGGCATCGACAGCGGTCCCGCAACGTAATTCGCGGATCAAGCCGGGCCCGACCTCGATCACGCCGCGGCAGCCGATCACGGCGGACTCCAGCCCACCTGCACCAGCTGCCGATCGTTTCGGGCGATCAAGGTGCCGCGACCCACCGGCAGCGGCGACGGGCGGACCGACCCGATCAGCGGCCCCTCGTCCGGGCTGGCGCTCATCATCAGTCCCATGCAGCCCAGATCGCGCAACTCGGCCAGCAGCGGCTCATACATCGCGCGGGCCGCCCCACTGGCACGCCGCGCCACCACCAGGTGCAGCCCCAAATCCCTGGCATGCGGCACATATTCGAGCATCGGCGACAGCGGGCTTCCGCCAGCCGCGGTGACCAGGTCGTAGTCGTCGACGACGACATACAGCTCCGGGCCTGACCACCATGACCGGGCACGTAGCTGCGTCTGGGTGACTTGTACTGGCGGCATCCGGCGGTGCAACGAGTCGAGCAGCGTCGGCAAAACCGTGCCGAGCGTGGCCGGCGACATGGCGTAGCCACCAAGGTGTTCGGACTCGACAACGCCGAGCAGCGCGCGCCGCAAATCGACGATGAACAACTGCGCTTGCGCCGCAGTCGTGGTCCGAACAATCTCACGGCACAAAACGCGCAGTGCGCCGGTCTTGCCGCAGCCGCTGTCACCGAGGATCAGCAGATGCTGGTGCGCGTCGAAGTCGACGGCTACCGGGTTGAGCTGACGCTCCTCCACACCCAGCAGAACACGGTTGCGCAGCTCGCCACCCGCCGAGTCGACCACGGTGTCATGGTCGACATGAGTTGGTAGTACCGGTATTCCAGGTGCGCATGTGGGGCCGTGGCGGTGACGCAGCATCTCAGCCAACTCCACAGCGTTGAGCCCGGGCAGCGCGATCAGCATGTGGTGGCCGTCGCGGGACAGCCCGCGACCGGGCTTACCCTCAGGCACCTGCGCGGCCTGCCGCCGATCCAGTTCGGAATCGGCCGGATCGCCCAGCCGCAACTCGATGCGGGTGCCCAGCTGATCTTTCAGCGCGGGCCGAAGCTCCGCCCAGCGCGATGCCGACACCACCACATGCGCACCGAACGAAAGCCCCCGCGCCGCGAGAGCGGTGATCGAGGCTTCGAATCCGTCGAAATCATTGCGCAGCGTGGCCCACCCGTCGATCACCAAGAACACGTCGCCATACCGGTCACATACGGGATCGCGCTGCGCCATCATCCGCCGGTATTGCGCCATTGAATCAATGCCGCGATCGCGAAAGAGCGCCTCGCGCGAAGCGACGAGCGCTTCCAGCTCGGCGATCGCGCGACCGACCAATTCTGGCTCTGCCCGGCCGGCTACCGCGCCGACATGCGGCAATGACCGCAGCGACGTCAACGCGCCGCCACCGAAGTCCAAGCAATAGCACTGCACCCGGCCCGGATCGTGGGTGAGCGCCAGGGCGGTGATCAGTGTGCGCAACGTCGTCGTCTTACCCGATTGGGGCCCTCCGACGACACCGACATTGCCCGCCGATCCGGACAGCTCGACGACGAGCGGTGTACGGCGCTGCTCGAAGGGACGATCGACAATGCCGATCGGAACCGTCAGGTCGGCGGCTTCGGCGCCGAGCAGACTGTCCAATCGCGGAGCGGGTCCAAGCGGCGGCAGCCATATCTCATGCGCCGACGGTCCGTGTCCCGACAACCGATCCACGACGGTCTGTACGACGCTGTCGCTGGCGCCGTCGTCCTCGGGAGGATTTCTGACGGGGCCTACCGGCTCGGCGGTGAACGGCTGAACGCGGTCGGGGCCGGTGACGCCGGTGGCAAGCGCGATTGGGGGGCAGCGCCTGGCAACGTATGCGCCCTGGAAGCGAATGGGGTCCGCGGTGGCCGTGCGCAGATATCCGGTACCCGGCGTATTCGGTAGTTCGTAGGCATCAGAAGTTCCCAGTGCAATGCGCGATTCGTGGGCGGACAACGTTTTCAAACAGATGCGGTAGGACAGATGAGATTCCAGTCCACGCAGCCTGCCTTCATCGAGACGCTGGCTGGCCAACAGCAGATGCATGCCCAATGAGCGGCCAAGCCGGCCGATGGCCATGAAGACGTCCGCGAAATCCGGATGCTGGCTGAGCAATTCGGAGAATTCGTCCACGATGATGAACAGCGCGGGAAGCGGTGCGAGCCGTGCTCCGGCTTGCCGCCGCTGCCGATACGCGGCGACACTCTGCAAATTGCCGGCTGCTCTGAGTAGCTGCTGACGGCGGTTCATCTCACCGGTCAGCGCGTCACGCATCCGGGCAACCAACGGTGCTTCCTCGGACAGGTTGGTGATGACGGCAGCCACATGCGGAACTTTTTCGAGTCCGAGAAACGTTGCGCCGCCCTTGAAGTCGATCAGCGCCAAGTTGAGAACTTCCGGTGAATGCCGGACCATCATGCTCAGGGCGATGCTGCGCAGCAGCTCCGACTTGCCCGATCCGGTCGCGCCCACACAAAGACCATGCGGCCCCATGCCGTGTTGAGCGGCTTCCTTGATGTCGAGTTCCAGCGGCGTGCCGGATTCCGTCAGTCCGATCGGCACCCGGAGCACATCACGCCCGATCACGTTGTGCCACAATGCTGTCGGTGTGAACGTCGCCAGGTCGGCGATGCCGACCAGCTCCTGCCACACTGGGCTGCCAGAGTGCGGTTCCGGCCCGCCGGACTCTTCGGCGTGGAAGGCGGCCAGCCGACGCGCACATACCAGCGCCGTGGCCGAATCCATCCGGTCAGGCTGGGCGACGACTTCGTCGTCGACGACCACCTGTTCAGCACTGACCCGCAGCCGCACACCCGCGCGGAGCGCGCGCTCGTCGCACCCTGTTTGCAGGATCGTCAGCCCGGCGAGCCCGTGCTTGGCCATGATCTGCTCGGTGCCGTCGACCACATCGCCGTCGATAACGAACACCAGGTGCGGGGCGCGGCGGAGCAGTTGGGCGGCCAGCGCGGTCTCGGCAGCCGCCAGCGTCGGATAGACCATCCGGGCGGAACCGACGTCATCGACGGCGCTCGGATGCTGATTGTGCGGCAACCATTTCAGCCAGTCCCACTGGCTTCGGGAACGTTCGCCGATCACTGCGACGATCAGCAGTCTGCTCGGGCTGTGCAAGACGGCGAGTTGGCAGATCATGGCGCGGAGCAGTTCGCGCGCGTGGGCTTTTTGGCCCGCGACCGTCACGGCGATCCCGCCCAGATCGAGGGGAACCGGCACGTCGGTAAGCGTTGAATACGCTTGCAGGAAACGCTCTAACGCCGTCGTGGTCACCGGGTCGGAATGCTTCGGCCCCATCGGCGGAGGCACCAGACGTGTTGCCAGAGGCTGCTTGCCCACACCGATGCGTACCTGGCAGAAATCGGTGTCGGCCGATCGGCGTTCCCACATCCGGCTGCTGCCCACGAGGGTCCAAAGCGAGACGGGATCGGGGTGACACCAAAACAGTGACGTGCGCTGCGCTGCGGCAGTCTTGACGACGGTGCGGCGCAGATCGCTGAGATGGTCGAGGTAATCCGCCCGCCCGGTGTTCAGGTCACCGGTGCTCCGGTCACGTCCGGCGACGGCCGTCACCCCCGACGAGACAAGCATCAGCAGCGGGAACGCCACGAACATCGGGTTCCGCGTCATGCCCGACCGGGAGTAGCAGAGCACCACCATCATGGTCGCGACTACCGCGGCCATCACCACCGGAACCATCCGGGTCAGCAAGCCGGCCCGGGCTCGCCGCTCAACTTCCGGTGGCGCGGCGATCAGGACGTCCGCGGTGTCGAATCGGGGTGAGGCCAGCCGCGGTGCCGGCGTGAAAGCTGCGGTTGCCGAAGCGTCCTCACCCGTGTCCATCGGCCTCCCCCGAGTTGCGACTGCACGGTAGGTGCCGGGGTGATTCGCCCGCAAGCCGGCTGTGGATGGGGGCACACACGGTGACGACCGATCTGGTTAGCGTGGTCGCGTGCCAGCGGCATGCCTACGCAGAGTGTCGGTACACGCCGACGACGTTCAAGTTGATCTGGCTCTCCCGGCCGGAGTCGCTGTCGCCTCCTTGCTGCCGTCGATCGCTGATCTTTTGGGCGTCCGAGACGGTCACAACGATGACCGGGTGGCAGCGCGCTACCAGCTGTCTCGACCCGGCGAGGCGGCTCTTGATACGTCGAAGACATTGGCGCAGCATGGGATTCGTGACGGATCGCTTTTGCTTTTCAGCAAAGCATCGACTGAGATACCGTTACCGTCATTCCACGATCCCGCCGAAGCCGTGTCGATCTCACTGGCCGCGTCGGCGCGGCCGCCCACCAAGCGCACCGCGCGGCTGAGTAGCTGCCTGGCGGCGGGCTGGCTGAGCGGGATCGGCGCCCTGACGGTGATTCGAACCGTATTCCCGACCAACGATGGCGACCAACACGGTGCGGTGGCCGGTGTCGTCGCCGCCGCCGGGTGCATCGCTCTGGTGGCCGCCGTGATAGCGGAACGCGGATTTCGCGACCGACTGGCCGGGCTCACGTTGGGTCTGCAGGCGACCGGATTGATGGCCCTTGCGGGGTTGGTAGCGGTCCCGGGCAGTCCCGGTGCGCCGAACGCGTTGCTCGCCTCGACCGCGGCCGCGGTCACCGCGGTGCTAGTGCTGCATGGAGTCTCCTCTGCCGCAACGCTGTTCAGGACACTCGCCTGCTTCGCGGGCTTCGCCGCACTCGCGGCGCTGGCGGTGTTGGTGACCGGTCAGCCGTTATCGGCGATCGGCGGCATCTGCGTGGTGATTTCGCTGGCATTGTTGGAGATGTCGGCGCGGTTGTCGGTCTTGCTGACCGGATTGTCGCCGAAGCTGAGCGGCGACCAAGGACCTAAGCCCTGTCAAGGCAACGCAATTCGCGCCGACAGCTGGCTTTCCAGCATGACGGCCGCATTCGCCGCGTCAGCGATGCTCGGCGGCATCGGAGTCGCTCTCACCGCTTGGCGCGCTGGCGGATCGGGCGTGGTCGGCATTGTTTTCGCCGCGCTGACCGGTGCGCTGCTACTCGCGCGGGCGCGCTCGCACAACGACATGGCCAGAGTCCTGATGCTCACCGCGGCCGGCACTGTGCTGGTGAGTGCCAGTTTCGCTGCCGTGGCGACCGCCTGCTCCGACCACGTACTCTGGGTCGTCCCGGCCGCGGTGATGCTGCCCGCCGCACCGTTCGGCCTGCAGCTTCTGGCCCCAGTAGTGAGACTCTCCCCCGTTGGGCAGCGCAACGCGAGGCTGCTCGAGTATCTCGGGTGGGCGATCCTGGTGCCGCTGGCCTGCTGGATCTGCGGCTGGTATGGCGCCGCCCGGGCCTGGCGCCTGCCATGACGAGCCCGCCGGCGCTGCGTTGCATCGCTGCCGTCGCGCTCACCACGCTCGCGCAATGCGCCAGCGCACACGCCATCGCACCACCGCCGATTGACCAAAGCCGACTACCCGAGCCGGCGCCGCCGGCGCCGCCGCAACCGACCGTGCAGCGTGAGATGTGCGCCGTACCGAGCATGACTCCAGCCCGCGGCGAGACACCCACCCAGCTCAACAGCCTTGATCTACCACAGGTTTGGCCGCTGACCCGTGGCTCGGGTCAACGGGTCGCAATCATCGACACCGGAGTGGCTCGGCATCCGCGGCTACCCGACACGACGCCCGGCGGTGACTACGTGTCCACCGGCGACGGCAATCAAGACTGCGACGGGCACGGCACCGTCGTCGCCGGAATCATCGGGGCCACACCCGATCCCAATGGGGCAGACGGCTTCAGCGGCGTCGCACCCGGCGTCACCTTGATCAGCATCCGGCAATCCAGCACCAAATTCGGCGCGGCCACCGAATCAGCGACCGCCGGATTCGGTGACGTCGATACGTTGGCGAAAGCTGTCCGGACCGCGGCTGACCTCGGAGCTTCGGTGATCAACGTCTCCTCGGTTGCCTGTGTGCCGGTCGGCTCGGGGCTAGACGACCGGGCATTAGGTGCGGCGCTGGCCTACGCGGTCGACACCAGGAATGCCGTGGTGGTCGCGGCTGCCGGAAACACCGGCAGGCCGGGTCAGTGCCCGGCGCAGCAACCCGAAACGACCTGGGACACCGCGACGGTCGCGGTCAGCCCGGCATGGTACGACGACTACGTTCTGACGGTGGGCTCGGTCAACACCCACGGCGAACCCTCGTCGTTCAGCCTTCCCGGGCCGTGGGTCGACGTCGCCGCCCCGGGAGAAGAGGCGATATCGCTGAACCCGTCCGGTGAGGGGTTGGTCAATTCCCTTGACGAGCACGAACTCTCGGGCACCAGCTACGCCGCTCCGATTGTCAGCGGCCTCGTCGCGCTGATCCGGTCGCGGTTCCCGACGCTGACGGCCAGGCAGGTGATGCAACGCATCGAAAGCACTGCGCATCATCCCCCGAAAGGATGGGACCCGTATGTAGGCAACGGTGTTGTCGACGTGCTCGCGGCCGTCAGCTCCGACGCCTCGTCAAGTCCTGCGCCGGTGTCGCACCCTGCGCGGGTGCCGATCATGCCGCCGGCGACAAGCGCGGCACCGGAGGACAGCGCGCGTCGGACCGCGCTCATCGGCGCAGCGCTCGGCCTGGTGGTGCTGGTGTCGACGCTGATCGTCGGCACGGTGACCGCCCGGCTACGGCGTGTCCCGAGCGACTAGGGCGTTTCGTCGGCTCAGTTCCGGCCCCGCCGGCAACGTCGCCAGCACCGGCCAGGGCGCTGCGATCGGCGTCGGCGGCATACCAAGGTCGGCTGCCGCGTCGTCGTCGGGGATGGCGAACCGCACCCCGGTATCGGTCACCAGGTAGCTGGTGCCGGCGTCGTCATGCTGCCCGGACAGGCCGGTGGCGCGCACATAGGCGCTGCGACCCGGCGGGAGGTAGACCGAATCGAGCGCCGGGCCGTCGCCGTCACTCTGCGCCAGCGTCACCGCAGCATGGCCCGCCGGGATCGGCAGGTCGCCGGTCGAGAACCAGACGTCCGCGCCGCCCGATCCCGGGTGCGCCCACGCGACACACAGCGTGTTGTCCCTATCCGGCGGTGCGGCTGCTTGGTCGGGAAAGGTGGACACCGGTAACTCGTCGATCGTCGGAGCCGAGCGAATGATGTCGGGCGCCACCGACAAAATGGTGCGGACCCCGCGGGCTCCGGTGAGACGCAATAGATCTGCGGTGACGTGGCCGACGCGCTGGACACCCCGCTCGAGCACCACGTAGTACTCGTCGCCATCGGCACGCGCGATGCGCAGCACACTGCCGACCGGAAACCCGGCTATCGCACCCGGGGCGCCCGCACCGGAGATCCGCGGTGCCGAGATGGGCGGTACTTCCGGGACAGCGTTCAACAGGGTGTGCGAGACGCGCTGCGCAACAACGCCTTCCAGCCGCAGAGCGCGAACGACAGCGGTGTCGGCCAGATCGACGAGGGCGCGACGGCCGTCGTAAAGCAGATATGCCGTTGCCCCGCCGTCGGCGCTCACCAGCCTGTTCAGTGTCGGTCGACGCGTACCCGGCGCGTCGAAGACGCCGACCACCACCGTTGTGTTGGGGCCGTCGGTGTCACACACCGTCCACCGCGTCTCCGCAGCGGTCAGTGGCGGGCCCACAAATTGTGGTGCGCCCGGGATCCCCATCAGCGGGCCACGTTTGACAGTGACCAGCTCGGACTCGGCAACCGGCTGCGGATCGTCATTGGTTGCCGTGATCAACCGGGCCGACGCCAGATTGAGCACCGGGTGCAAGGTGTCATCGACCCGGACGTAGAGCGCTCCGGACCGCTGACCCATGACGATCGGCGCATTCCCCAGCGTCGTCTGCGGACGAAGCACCGCGAGCGCCGCGGCGGCCACAACCGCAATGGCCGCCAGCACCGCCCCCGCCGCCAGTGAGCGCACCGGCGCGCGGATCGGCTCGTTGACGTCGCGCAGATCGGCGCCCAGCAACGCGCACTCCATGCGGGCCAACAGGAAGCGATAGCCGCTGACTTGCAGCCACGTGGCTGGTTTCGGTGCCATTGTTTCCTCAGAAATGGGCAGAAATCGGCGCCACCATACGTCGGCCGCCGAACGCGCCGTTTCCGTCAATCCACAGGTGAATTGCCGAAAATGAGGATTTTGCGGCTTCCCGGTAATATCATTGCGTGCTTTTTCCCGACATGACTCCCCTGACGTTCGCACGCCGCTGGGCCGGCCTGTGCGCCGCGGCAGCACTGACCGCCGGCGCCATGCTCATCGGCTGGAGCGGCGTCCCGAAGGCCACAGCCGTCGACTGCCCGGATGTCGAGTTGATCTTCGCCCGCGGAACCAGTGAGCCGCCCGGGCCGGGTCGTGTCGGCAACGCCCTGGCCGACGCGTTGCGCCAGCAGACCGGGCTCAACGTCGACACCTACGGCGTGAACTACCCGGCCGGCAAGCTGCAGCTCGGTGGCGGAGACGGCGCCAACGACACCATCAACCGGGTCAAGAACACGGTGCAGCAGTGCCCCGACACCAAGATCGTGCTGGGCGGCTACTCGCAGGGCGCGTCGGTGATCGACATCGTGGCCGGAGTCCCGGTGGGCGGCATCTCCTGGGGTAGCCCGCTACCGGCGCAGTACGTCGACAACATCGCCGCAGTGGCGACCTTCGGCAACATCATCGGCCGGTCAGGAACCCCGCTGTCGCGCCAAAGCACACCGCTGGCGTCCAAGGCCATCGACCTGTGCAACCCGGGCGACCCGATCTGCCACGCCGGGCCCGGCAACGAGTGGAGCGACCACACCGACGGCTATATCCCGAGCTACACCACTCAGGCAGCCAACTTCATCGCGCCCAGGGTCATGACTGGTCAGCCGCACATGCAACCGTTCGTTCCGGTCGCACCACTCAATTAGAGCCACTAATATCGGACCATGAGTCACCTGCGATATCTATGGCCGGCAGCGCTAGTCACAATGCTGGCCACCTCGCTGATGTTGATTGCACCCGTCTCGACGGCGTCGGCGGCGTCGTGCCCCGATGTCCAATTGGTGTTCGCCCGGGGCCGCCTTGAGCCGCCCGGCGCCGGCCAGGTCGGCAACGCGCTGCTCAATGGGTTGCGGTCCAGGACCTCCCGCAACGTCGGCCTCTACGCCGTCAACTACGACGCGGACACCGACGTCATCAACGGCGCCAACGACATGAGCGGCCACATTCAGTACATGGCCAACTCCTGCCCCGACACCCGCCTGGTGCTCGGCGGCTACTCGCTCGGGGCGGCGGTCACCGACGTGGTGCTTGCCGCTCCCGGCCCGATGTTCGGGTTCGACAATCCGCTGCCGCCCGGTACCGACCAACACATCGCCGCGGTCGCGTTGTTCGGCAACGGCAGCCAGTGGGTGGGGCCCATCACCAACTTCAACCCGATCTACAACGACCGGACCATCGAGCTGTGCCACGGCGATGATCCGATCTGTAACCCCGCCGACCCGAAAACGTGGCGAGCCAACTGGCCTCAGCACCTCGCGCCCGCCTACATCGGTGCGGGCATGGTCAATCATGCCGCCGATTTCGTAGCCGGCAAGCTGTAGGAGCGTCAGTTTCGGGTACGCAGGTCCCGGGTGACCAGGTTGCGCGCCCGTAGTTCGCTGTCGGGTGGATAGTCCACGCCGATCAGCGTCAGGCCTTGCGGCGGGGCGGTTGCGAAGTCACTGGATCGCTGCGTGCGGCTGAGCAGGTCGCGACACCACGCGGGGGTGCGCCGGTGTTCGCCCACGGCCAGCAGCGCGCCGACCAATGACCGCACCATCGACCAGCAGAACGCGTCCGCGGTGACGTGTGCGGTGATCAGATCGCCGTCGCGCGACCAGTCCAGCCGCTGCAAATCGCGGATGGTGGTCGCGCCCGGGCGAGGGCGGCAGAACGCCGCGAAGTCGTGCAGCCCCACCAGCTCCCGCGACGCCGCGGTCATCGCGTCGATGTCCAGCGGACGGGGCCAGGCCGTCACAAAGCGGGCCTGCTGTGGCTCGACGCCGTACGCGGCGATCGAGAGGCGGTACACATAATGCCGGCGCAACGCGGAGAACCGGGCGTCGAAACCGGCCGGCGCGCGGCTGATCTCGCGGACCCTGACGTCCGCTGGCAGCAACCGGGCCAGCCGCCGCACCAGTGGCAGGAACTCCGGCTCACCCGGGCGTGGGGAGCGCGGGTAGCAGTTGGGCAGCGCGTCGACCGGGATGTCGGCGTGCGCCACCTGCCCGGTGGCGTGCACGCCGGTGTCGGTTCGCCCGGCGGCGCGCAGCCGCACCGCGGTGCGAAACACCGTCGACAGCGCGTCGTCGATGACACCGGCCACCGTGCGCTGGCCGGCCTGCACCGCCCAGCCCGCGAATTCGGTTCCGTCGTAAGCGATATCGAACCGAAGACGAACGTGCCCGTCACCCACATCGGTGACGGGCACGTTCACAGCCTCGTCAGGACTCGTCGGAGTCTGCCTTCGGTTCGTCGTCCTCGGCCCGGGCCTCGGTGGCCTCGTCCTCGGCGGCAGTAGCCGCGTCGTCGGTGTTTTCGGCCGTTGGACCGACGGCCGCCTCCGGCTCGACCGCCGCCTGCGGAGCGGCGGCGGCCGCCACGGGTGCTGCCTTCTTGGCAGCCTTCTGTGCCGCCTGTGCACCGGCCGCCCGGCGGGCCCGGTTGGCCTCGGAGGTCACCGTCTTCTCCCGCACCAGCTCGATCACGGCCATCGGGGCGTTGTCGCCCTTGCGCGCCTCGACCTTGATGATGCGGGTGTAGCCGCCGTCGCGGTCGGCGAAGTGCGGGCCGATCTCGGCGAAAAGGGCGTGCACCACGTCCTTGTCGCGGATCTTTTTGAGCACCTCGCGTCGGTTGTGCAGCGTGCCCTTCTTGGCGTGGGTGATCAGCTTCTCCGCGTACGGCCGCAACGCCCGCGCCTTGGGCTCGGTGGTCTTGATCCGGCCATGCTCGAAAAGCGCCGTGGCCAGGTTGGCCAGGATCGCCTTCTGGTGCGACGACGACCCGCCGAGGCGACGGCCCTTGGTGGGCTTAGGCATTGCTGACGCTCCTGTCTTGACTCGGTCTTAGAGCTGTTCGGTTTCGGCGTAGTCCTGGTCGTCGTAGGCGCCCTCGTTGGACCAGGTGCCGGTGGCCACGTCGTAGCCCGCAACCTCCGAGGGGTCGAAGTGCGCGGGGCTGTCCTTGAGCGAGAGGCCCAGCTGGTGCAGCTTGACCTTGACCTCGTCGATGGACTTCTGACCGAAGTTGCGGATGTCGAGCAGGTCGGATTCCGTGCGCGACACCAGCTCACCGACGGTGTGCACGCCCTCACGCTTGAGGCAGTTGTAGGAGCGCACGGTCAGATCCAGGTCGTCGATCGGCAGTGCGAACGACGCGATGTGGTCGGCCTCGGCCGGCGACGGCCCGATCTCGATGCCTTCCGCCTCGACGTTGAGTTCGCGTGCCAGGCCGAACAATTCGACCAGGGTCTTACCGGCCGACGCCAGCGCGTCCCGCGGCGTGATCGAGTTCTTGGTCTCGACGTCGAGAATCAACTTGTCGAAGTCGGTGCGCTGCTCGACACGGGTGGCGTCCACCTTGTAGGTGACCTTGAGCACCGGCGAGTAGATGGAATCAACCGGGATGCGGCCGATTTCCGCGCCAGATGCCTTGTTCTGGACGGCCGGCACGTAGCCACGGCCACGCTCGACGACGAGCTCCACCTCGAGCTTGCCCTTGTCGTTGAGCGTCGCGATGTGCATGTCGGGGTTGTGCACGGTGACACCGGCCGGCGGCACGATGTCCCCGGCGGTGACCTCACCCGGACCCTGCTTGCGCAGGTACATCGTCACCGGCTCGTCCTCCTCGGAGGACACCACCAGGCTCTTGAGGTTCAAGATGATGTCGGTGACGTCTTCCTTGACGCCGGGCACGGTGGTGAACTCGTGCAGCACACCGTCGATGCGGATGCTGGTGACCGCCGCGCCGGGAATCGACGACAGCAGCGTGCGACGCAGTGAGTTGCCCAGCGTGTAGCCGAATCCCGGCTCCAGCGGCTCGATGACGAACCGCGAACGGTTTTCGCTGATGGTCTCTTCGGACAGGGTGGGTCGCTGTGAGATCAGCATGGTGTTTCTTCTTCTCCTTCTCGGCAACCGCTATTTGATGCCGCTTAGGTGTTCCGTCGCCGCGGATGCGGTGACGGAAGTCGGGGTACTACTTCGAGTAGAACTCGACGATCAGCTGCTCGGTGAGCGGAACGTCGATCTGAGCCCGCTCCGGCAGTTGGTGGATCAGGATCCTTTGCCGCTCGCCTACCACCTGCAACCAGCTGGGGATCGGCCGCTCACCGGCTGTCTCCCGCGCGATCTGGAAGGGCAGCGTGTTCAGCGATTTCTCCCTCACGTCGATGATGTCGTACTGCGAAACCCGGTAGCTCGGGATGTTCACCTTGACACCGTTGACCAGGAAGTGGCCGTGGCTGACCAGCTGACGGGCCATCCGGCGGGTGCGGGCCAGCCCGGCGCGGTAGATCACGTTGTCCAGCCTGCTCTCCAGGATCTGCAGCAGTTCCTCACCGGTCTTACCGGGACGGCGCACCGCCTCTTCGTAGTAGCGCCGGAACTGCTTTTCCATCACGCCGTAGGTGAAGCGAGCCTTCTGCTTCTCCTGCAGCTGCAGCAGATATTCGCTTTCCTTGATCCGCGCGCGGCCGTGCTGACCGGGCGGATACGGGCGCTTCTCGAACGCTTGGTCGGCGCCCACCAGGTCGGTGCGCAGCCGACGCGATTTGCGGGTGACGGGTCCGGTGTAACGAGCCATAGTCAGTTCTCCTAGACGCGCCGACGCTTAGGCGGACGGACACCGTTGTGCGGCTGCGGGGTGACGTCGGCGATCGCACCGACCTCCAGGCCGGCAGCCTGCAGCGACCGGATGGCGGTCTCACGCCCCGAGCCGGGGCCCTTGACGAACACGTCGACCTTGCGGACGCCGTGCTCCTGGGCCTTGCGGGCGGCGTTCTCGGCTGCCAGCTGCGCCGCGAACGGCGTCGACTTACGGGAGCCCTTGAAACCGACGTGCCCCGAGGACGCCCAGGCGATCACGTTGCCCTGCGGGTCGGTGATCGTCACGATCGTGTTGTTGAACGTGCTCTTGATGTGGGCGGCCCCGTGCGGGACGTTCTTCTTTTCCCGCCGTCGGGTCTTCTGCCCCTTCTTGGGGGCGGCGGCTGCCTTCTTAGCTGGGGGCATGGGTTACCTGGCCTTCTTCTTGCCTGCGATGGTGCGCTTGGGGCCCTTGCGGGTCCGCGCATTGGTCTTGGTGCGCTGGCCGCGCACCGGAAGGCCACGGCGGTGCCGCAGGCCCTGGTAGCAGCCGATTTCGATCTTGCGACGGATGTCGGCCTGCACCTCGCGGCGCAGATCGCCCTCCACCTTGCAGTTGGCTTCGATGTAGTCGCGCAGGTGGGCCAGCTGGTCATCGGTGAGATCTTTGGTGCGCAGATCCTTGTCGATGCCGGTGGCGGCCAAAATCTCGTTGGAAAGGCTACGGCCAACGCCGTAGATGTAGGTCAGCGCGACCTCCATCCGCTTATCGCGCGGCAGATCAACGCCTACTAGACGTGCCATAGGTGGCGTGCCCCTTTTTCTTCTCCGTGACGGAGGTGCTGATCCCAGCCCGTTCCCGGCTGACTGCTCCGGGGCCCGGCCTCCGTTCCGGGCGCTGATGAGCGGCGTATCCGCTCACTGGTGCTGGGAGGTCTGCATTCAGTTGTGTGTGCTTGCGCACTGACCGGTCAGGTCCCCGGCGGCGACCCGCTAGCCTTGCCGCTGCTTATGGCGCGGATCGGAGCAGATCACCATGACCCGCCCATGCCGGCGGATCACCCTGCACTTGTCACAGATCGGCTTGACGCTCGGGTTCACCTTCACGGCTGATCGATCCTGTTCTGTCTACTCGCTGGGTTGGTGGCTTCGGGCTTACTTGTAGCGGTACACGATGCGGCCCCGGGACAGATCGTAGGGAGACAGCTCCACGACCACCCGGTCCTCGGGCAGGATGCGGATGTAGTGCTGCCGCATCTTGCCGCTGATGTGGGCCAGTACCTTGTGGCCGTTCTCGAGCTCAATGCGGAACATCGCATTGGGCAGGGGCTCGACCACGCGGCCCTCGACCTCTATGGCACCGTCCTTTTTGGCCATGACCTTCCAAAAATCCTCGTTGGTTTGCGGTTCGGGTCTGCGCCCGATCCGGCGCAGCATTCGCTCGACTTGAAAACGTGAGCCGGTGTCAGGAAAGTTTCGGAAATTCCTAGGACTGGGCACGCCAAAAAAGCCGGCGCGGATGCCGCACCGTTGCTCCACGATACCCGGTCATTCGCGCTGGTCAAAATCGCTGTGAGAGAAAACTCGGGCGTCGCGGCTGGTGTGCCCGGCGGCCCTGGCGAGGGCATACCTGGCGGGCACGCTCTCCTCGGAATTCCTCGGAATACCGACGGACGGCAGTCAGGTTCCAGCCAGCATGACTGATGCAGGCACAAGCAAACCCAATCTTGGTCGATTCGGATCGTTCGGACGCGGTGTCACCCCCCAGCAGGCCAAAGAGATCGAGGCTCTGGGCTACGGGGCCGTGTGGGTGGGCGGCTCACCGCCCGCCGAGCTGGAGTGGGTGGAGCCCATCCTGGAAGCCACGACCACGCTGCAGGTGGCCACCGGCATCGTGAACATCTGGACGGCTCCGGCCCCGCAGGTCGCGGAGTCGTTTCACCGCATCGACAAGGCGTATCCGGGCCGCTTCCTGCTGGGTATCGGTGTGGGCCACCGCGAGGCGCACAGCGAATACCGCAAGCCCTACGACGCGCTGACGCAGTACCTGGACCAGCTCGACGAGTTCGGCGTGCCGGCCGACCGGCGGGTGCTGGCGGCGCTGGGTCCGCGGGTGCTGAAACTGTCGGCGCAGCGCAGCGCCGGTGCGCACCCCTACCTGACCACCCCCGAGCACACCGCCCAGGCCCGCGAGCTCATCGGCTCCGCGGCGTTCCTGGCGCCCGAACACAAGGTGGTGCTCACCACCGACGCCGACAAGGCCCGCGCGGTGGGCCGCAAGGCGCTGGACATGTACTTCAACCTGGCCAACTACCGCAACAACTGGCAGCGGCTGGGCTTTTCCGAGGACGACATCACCCGCCCCGGCAGCGACCGCCTCGTCGACGCGATGGTGGCCTACGGCACGCCGGAGGCGATCGCGGCCCGGCTCACCGAGCATCTCGACGCCGGCGCCGACCACGTCCCGGTGCAGGTCCTCACCAGGGCTGAGAACCTGGTCGCGGCCTTGGCCGAACTGGCCGGGCCGCTTGGACTGACATCGGCAGGCTGAAACCCCGCCCGGGCTACTGTTTAACCATGCGGCTGCTGGTCACCGGTGGCGCTGGTTTCATCGGCGCCAACTTTGTGCACAGCACCGTCCGTGAGCATCCCGAGGACACCGTGACCGTGCTGGATGCCATGACCTATGCGGGCAGCCGGGAATCGTTGGCCGCCGTCGAAGACGACATCCGGCTGGTGCAGGGCGATGTCACCGACGCGCAGCTGGTATCCCAATTGGTGGCCGAAGCCGAGGCAGTCGTCCATTTCGCCGCCGAAACACACGTCGACAACGCGCTGGCCGATCCGCAGCCGTTCCTGCACAGCAACGTGCTGGGAACGTTCACCGTGCTGGAAGCCGTTCGGCGCCATGGTGTGCGGTTGCATCACGTGTCGACCGACGAGGTTTACGGTGACCTGACCCTCGATGACCCCCGGCGATTCACCGAATCCACCCCCTACAATCCGTCCAGCCCGTACTCGTCGACCAAAGCCGCAGCCGACATGCTGGTGCGGGCCTGGGTGCGGTCCTACGGCGTCGCCGCGACGATCTCGAACTGCTCCAACAACTACGGGCCGTATCAGCATGTGGAGAAGTTCATCCCGCGCCAGATCACCAATGTGCTCACCGGACGCCGGGCCAAGCTGTACGGCAGCGGGGCAAACGTGCGCGACTGGATCCACGTCGACGATCACAACGACGCGGTCCGGCGGATCCTCGAACAGGGCCAGATCGGTCGGACGTATTTGATTGGCGCCGAAGGCGAACGCGACAACCTGACGGTGCTGCGCACGGTGCTGCGGCTCATGGGACGCGACCCCGACGACTTCGACCACGTCACCGACCGCGCCGGCCACGACATACGCTACGCGATCGACCCGTCAGTTCTCTACAACGAATTATGCTGGGCACCAAAGCATACCGATTTCGAAGAGGGGCTGCGCGCCACCATCGACTGGTATCGGGCCAACGAATCATGGTGGGGGCCGTTGAAGGACGCCGTCGAGGCGGAATACGAAGCGCGCGGTCAGTGACATGAAGGTCCGCGAACTCGACATTCCCGGCGCCTGGGAGATCATCCCGCAACTGCATTCCGATTCGCGAGGACTGTTCTTCGAGTGGCTCACCGAACGCGAATTCACCGGCTTCGCCGGACACCGACTCCGGGTCCGGCAGGCAAACTGCTCGGTGTCGCAGGCCGGCGCACTGCGCGGCTTGCACTTCGCACAGCTGCCGCCGAGCCAGGCCAAATATGTGACCTGCGTTTCCGGATCGGTGTTCGACGTCGTCGTCGACATCCGGTTGGGATCACCGACATACGGCCGTTGGGCTTCGGTGGTACTCGATGCGCAAGACCACAGATCGGTGTACATCTCCGAGGGCTTGGCGCATGGTTTCCTTGCCCTGCAAGACAATTCGACGGTGGTGTATTTGTGTTCGACGGAATACAACCCGCAGCGGGAATACACAATCTGCGCTACCGACCCACAGTTGCGGATCGACTGGCCGGGCAACCACGAATTGGTGCTCTCGGAGCGTGACGCCGCGGCGCCCACGCTGAAGGAAGTCGAGGCCTCCGGACTGCTGCCCACCTGGGAGGCGACCCGCGCGTTCGTCGAACAGCTGCGGGGCGACTAATCCGTCAGGGCGGCACGTTCGACGGTCAGCAGGCTTTCGCTTCGATGCTCCTCTCGATACGCGGCCGCGCCGCCATTGAGCCCGAATAGTCGTTTGGACCACAGCAGCCAGATGACCGCAACGACGTTGATCAAAAACGCGCCAAGGCGCACGGTCGTCACCTTCTCGTAGACCTCAAACGGAAGAAACACGCTGGTGGCGATCACCGCGAAGTACTCTCCCCAGCGCTGCACCAGCCACAACCCGACCGCCTCGATGAACTCGATGGCCGCATAGGCGGCTAAGCCCACCGCCAGCCACAGAAACGTCGATGACGACAGCGAAAACAGCTGACCGATATGGCGGATGATTTTGGAGTTGTCCGGATTCCAGCCGATCTGGTCTGCCAGCGGCCGGATCAACGGCAGCTCCTCGTCGAACGCGTGCTGCAACCGTTCCCGCGATCCCCTGACCTTCAAGACACCGGCGGCCAGCAACGAGAAGACGACGCCGCGGACAAACCGTTCGGCGGCCAGTGCCCGCATCAGCGTCCGATCCCGCAACGAGCGCCCACGCGGAACCTCGGGCGCGGTGTTCGCCGGGCCGCTGCCGCGCGGCGGGCCGACCACGAACGTCTCGCAGCGCAAACACCGCCATGCCTCTCCGACGGGGGTATCGGCTCTCAGCCTCTCCCGCAGTGCCGGCTCGTCGGGCGCAAACGTCGCGTGCCCGCGCAGCCCGCAGGAGCGCAGCGCGAAATCCACCATGACAGCACGCTAGTTGCCACGGCTCACGGCTAGGTTCTAATGGCATGACGAAGCGCATCCTCGTGGTCGGTGGCACCGGCACCTTGGGCAGGGTGGTGGTCGAGCGGCTGCTGGCCGAAGGCGCCGAAGTGCGGATCCTCAGCCGCGGTCGGCGTCATCACGACAACCCCCAGGTCGAACACGTCGTGGGTGATCTGCGCAGCGGGTCCGGGCTCGATGAGGCCGTGGCCGGTGTCGACACCGTGGTGCTGTGCGCGGATCCGGCGCAACAGATGGTCGCAGCCGCCAAACGCAAAGGTTCACTGCATCTGGTCTACATCTCGATCGTCGGTGTCGACCGGGTGCCGTTTCGCTACTACCGGTCCAAGCTGGCCGACGAAGAACTGATCGCCGCGTCCGGGCTGCCCTGGACGGTGCTGCGGGCGACCCAATTTCACGACCTCATCGCGGTAATGCTGCGTATGTTGGCCAAGCCGCCGGTCATGGCGCTTCCGGCGGGTTGGAGTTTCCAGCCGGTCGATGTGCGTGAGGTCGGTGACCGGCTGGCCGAACTCGCCTTAGCCGAACCCGTCGGCAGGGCACCGGATTTGGGCGGGCCGCAAATCCGTGCCATCGGCGATCTGGCCCGCAGCTATCTGGCCATGGCGGGCAAGCGGCGGCTGATCGTCCCAATCCGGCTTGGCGGCAAGGTATTTCGCGCATACCGCGCCGGCGGCCATCTGGCACCAGAGGGCACCCGCGGCGTCGTCACCTTCGACGAATACTTAAGTGAGCAGTTCGCCGCGGGTGTGGTTCCATACGCCGACGCCTTGCGCGCCTACCTGCCCTGGCGCCGATCGAAGGACGGCAAATAGCGCCTCGCCTGCAGGCCGGTTTGCAGGTCCGGCTTTCGCGGGTATCCGCGTCGCGGGCGGCGCCGCCGGTACCCGAATAAAAGCCCGGATTAAGGAGGTCCGCATGTTGCACGAGTTGGTGCTGGCCGCGCAGAGCCAGCCGGAGGCCGCGGGGCTGATCATGCGTGGAATCAAGGGAATCTTCGTCGCGATCGGCAGCATCATCGCCGCGATCGTGTGCGGCGTCATCGCCGCGATGAAGGGCCGCAACCCGCTCGGCTGGGGCATCCTGGGGCTGTTTTTCAGCATCCTGACCCTGATCGTGGTGATCCTGATCCCCTCGAAGAAGTAGCAGAAGCAGTCACGATTCGCACTGGCTTGCCACCACCTCCGGCTATTACTAGGATCTCCTAGTATCCGACCGTTTTCGGCACATCGAGGGCATCCATGACCGCACAGATTTCGCATTACATCGACGGGCAGCGCAGCGCCGGGCAGTCCGGGCGCAGCGCCGACGTCTTTGATCCCAACACCGGCGCGGTGCAGGCGCAGGTCCCCATGGGCAGCAAGGCCGACGTCGACGCCGCGGTCGCCTCGGCGGCCGAAGCCCAGAAGGGCTGGGCGGCCTGGAACCCGCAGCGCCGTGCCCGGGTGATGATGCGGTTCATCGAGTTGGTGCACGAGAACATGGATGAACTAGCCGAGATGCTCTCGCTCGAGCACGGCAAAACGCTGGCCGATTCCCGCGGCGATATTCAGCGCGGTATCGAGGTGGTCGAATTCTGCATCGGTATCCCGCATCTGCTCAAGGGTGAGTACAGCGAGGGCGCGGGGCCCGGAATCGATGTGTACTCGTTGCGCCAACCACTCGGTGTCGTCGCCGGCATCACCCCGTTCAACTTCCCGGCCATGATCCCGCTGTGGAAGGCCGGACCGGCGCTGGCGTGTGGAAACGCCTTCATTCTCAAGCCCTCTGAACGCGATCCGTCGGTGCCGGTACGCCTCGCCGAGCTGTTCGTCGAGGCGGGCCTGCCCCCGGGGGTGTTCCAGGTGGTGCACGGCGACAAAGAAGCGGTCGATGCCATCCTCACCCATCCGGATATCACCGCGATCGGGTTTGTCGGCAGCTCGGATATCGCGCAGTACATCTATGCTACGGCGACGAGCACCGGTAAACGCGCCCAGTGCTTCGGCGGTGCGAAGAACCACATGATCGTGATGCCCGACGCCGACATGGACCAGGCGGTGGACGCGCTGATCGGCGCCGGGTACGGCAGTGCCGGCGAGCGGTGCATGGCGATCAGCGTCGCCGTGCCGGTTGGCGAGCAGACCGCGGAACGGTTGCGCGGCAGGCTCATTGAGCGCATCAATAACTTGCGGGTCGGGCACAGCCTCGATCCCAAAGCCGATTACGGGCCGCTGGTCACCGGCGCCGCGCTCAACCGGGTCCGCGACTACATCGGCCAGGGCGTGGCCGCCGGCGCCGAACTGGTCGTCGACGGCCGCGAGCGTGCCAGCGATGACTTGTCGTTCGGAGACGCCAGTTTGGAAGGCGGTTTCTTCATCGGCCCGACGTTGTTCGATCACGTCACAACGGACATGTCGATCTACACCGATGAGATCTTCGGACCCGTGCTGTGCATCGTCCGCGCCCATGACTACGAAGAGGCACTGCAGCTGCCCACCGATCACGAATACGGCAACGGGGTCGCCATTTTCACTCGCGACGGCGACACTGCTCGCGACTTCACCTCGCGGGTGCAGGTCGGCATGGTCGGCGTCAACGTGCCCATCCCGGTCCCGGTGGCCTACCACACCTTCGGCGGCTGGAAGCGCTCCGGCTTCGGTGACCTCAACCAGCACGGGCCGGCGTCGATCCAGTTCTACACCAAGGTCAAGACCGTCACCTCACGCTGGCCCTCCGGCATCAAAGACGGTGCCGAATTCGTCATCCCGACAATGAAGTAGCGCTTTGATGCAATACTCCGGTCTCAACGACGACGAACGCGAGATCGCCGACACGGCGGCCGCGTTCGCCGCCAAGCGCCTCGCCCCGCACGCCCTGGAATGGGATGCCACCCACCATTTCCCGGTCGAAGAGCTTCGGGAAGCCGCGCAGCTGGGTATGGCGGCGATCTACTGCCGCGACGACGTGGGCGGCAGCGCGCTGCGTCGCCTCGACGGGGTGCGGATCTTCGAGCAGTTGGCCATCGCCGATCCGACGACGGCAGCATTCCTGTCGATCCACAACATGTGCGCCTGGATGATCGACAACTTCGGCACCGACGAACAGCGCAAGGACTGGGTGCCGCGGCTGGCGTCGATGGACGTCATCGCCAGCTACTGCCTCACCGAGCCCGGTGCCGGGTCAGACGCCAGCGCGCTGAGCACCCGCGCAGTCAAGCAGGGCGGCGACTACGTGCTCGACGGCGTCAAACAATTCATCTCGGGAGCCGGCGCTTCGGATGTGTATGTCGTGATGGCACGCACCGGCGCAGACGGCCCCCGCGGAATCTCCACCTTCATCGTCGAGAAAGGCACTGCCGGGCTGAGTTTCGGTGCCCACGAGGAGAAGATGGGCTGGAATGCGCAGCCCACCGCCCAGGTGGTGCTGGAAGGGGTGCGAGTTCCGGCCGACGCCATGCTCGGCGGCGCCGACGGCGAAGGCGCCGGCTTCGGCATCGCCATGAACGGCCTCAACGGCGGCCGGATCAACATTGCGGCGTGCTCGCTGGGCGGAGCGCAGGCCGCGTTCGACAAGGCGGCGTCCTACCTTGCACAGCGCGAGGCGTTCGGCACTGTGCTGCTCGACGAACCGACCATCCGCTTCACCCTGGCTGATATGGCCACCGCGATCGAGGCGTCACGAATGCTGTTGTGGCGCGCCGCAACCGCCTTGGACGACGACGCCGACGACAAGGTCGAGCTGTGCGCGATGGCCAAACGGTATGTCACCGACGCCTGCTTCGAGGTCGCGGACAAAGCGCTGCAGCTGCACGGCGGATACGGTTACCTGCGCGAGTATGGTCTGGAAAAGATCGTTCGTGACCTGCGGGTGCATCGCATCCTGGAGGGCACCAACGAAATCATGCGGGTGGTCATCGGCCGGGCCGAGGCCGCCCGGGTGCGCGCCGGCACGTAGGAAGGACAACAGGTGTCCACGATCGCGTTCTTGGGGCTGGGCCACATGGGCGGGCCGATGTCGGCGAACCTTGTCGCGGCCGGTCACATGGTTCGGGGTTTCGACCCGGTGCCCGCCGCATCAACGGCGGCCGCCGACAAGGGCGTTGTGGTCGCCGACAGCGGGACCGCCGCGGTGTCCGAGGCCGAAGTGGTCATCACGATGTTGCCCAATGGCGATTCGGTCAAGCGCTGCTACGCCGGAATCCTGCCTGCCGCACCGGCGGGTGCGTTGTTCATCGACAGCTCCACGATTTCGGTGGACGACGCGCGCGAGGTTCACGCGATGGCCGGGTCGCACGGCTTCGCTCAGCTCGACGCCCCGGTCTCCGGCGGAGTAGCCGGCGCGGTCGCCGGGACTTTGGCGTTCATGGTCGGCGGCGACGAGAACGCGCTGGAGCGAGCCCGCTCCGTGTTGGAACCCATGGCGCGCAAGATCATTCATTGCGGCGCAGCCGGCGCCGGCCAAGCCGCGAAAGTCTGCAACAACATGGTGCTGGCCGTGCATCAGATCGCGATCGGCGAAGCGTTCGTGCTGGCCGAAAAGCTCGGGCTGTCGGCGCAAGCGTTGTTCGACGTCATCACCGGCTCGACGGGCAACTGCTGGGCGGTGCACACCAACTGCCCGGTGCCCGGCCCGGTGCCGACATCGCCGGCCAACCACGATTTCAAGCCGGGCTTTGCGACCGCGCTGATGAACAAGGACCTCGGTCTGGCGATGGATGCGGTGGCATCGACCGGTGCGTCGGCACCGCTGGGCAGCCACGCCGCCGAGATCTACGCGCGATTCGCCGCCGACAACGCCGACAAGGACTTCAGCGCGGTTATCGAGTTGCTGCGCAACGGCTAAGCCGAGCCGGCCGAAACGCCAAACTACCCAGCACGCTTATGGACGATCCACCAGCGCCGGTGCAGCTTCTGGCAATCCTCGGTTCTCAGCCCGTCGTAGCAGGAGCGGGCCTGCACGGGCAGCCCTGCAGCAACTGCGGCGCGTAGCCTCGGACCAGTTGCCGCAAAGGCCAATGCCGCGTGCGGGCCTATTCCCAACTCCCACAACGCAAGTCGAAATAGTTCGACGTCGTAGACATCGTTTCCGGGTTCGGCCACGTCGTCGGCGGTCACAAGTGTCTCCACAAGGCCTTCACCGACCAGTTGACGCACCGACGCTTCGGCCCACTGCCGGTCACGGGTGCTCACCACGCCGACCCAGACGCCGGCCACGAACAAATCCATGACGAGGTCCACCAGGCCGGCCTTCGGCTCACGCCGGCTGTCAGCCATGGCGTCCAAGTCGAAGATCACCGCGCGCAGCGGGTGAATGTCGGCGTCGACCGGACGCGCGCGGTCCCACCAAAACGTGCGGTTCGAAAGCGTGTGACCGATGGTTCGCACCCTGGTAAGCATGCCGGGCCGCCGGAGCCCGGGCGTCCCCCATTAGGGGGATTGGCATGGCGAAGTTGCTCTCCCAGCGGCGAGCCGCCCGCCGGATCTATCGTGTTGCCATGCCCGTGCGCCTGGTCCTCGTCGATGACCACGAGATGGTCATCGAGGGGCTCAAGGCCATGCTGACCGCGTTCAAAGACCGGGTGCAGGTGGTCGGGCAGGCGGTCGGCGCCGACCAGGCGGTCAGCGTCGTCGACGAGCTGCAACCCGACATCGTGCTGTGCGACGTGCGCATGCAGGGGTCCAGCGGACTGGACCTGTGCCTGACCCTGCGCGAGCGCGACCCCGACCGCAAGGTGGTGATGCTGTCGGTCTACGACGACGAGCAGTACCTGTTCCAGGCGTTGCGGGTCGGAGCGTGCGGCTACCTGCTGAAAAGCATCAGCAGCGACGAACTGGTCCGCCAACTCGAATCGGCCTATCACGGTGAGACCGTGATCGACCCCAAGATGGCGGCCCGCGCTGCCGACACCGCGGCGCGGCTGCAGCGCAACGAGTTCTGGCCGGGCGCGCGCCAGGGGCTGACGCAGCGCGAAAGTGAGATCCTGTCCTACATGGTGACCGGGTTGTCCAACCGCGGCATCGCCAACAAGCTGGTCATCGGCGAGGAAACCGTCAAAAGCCACCTGCGTTCGATCTATCGCAAGCTCGGTGTCAATGACCGTACCGGCGCGGTGGCCACCGCCCTGCGCGAAGGCATCTATCAATGACCGAGAGCCCCCGGCCGTCGAACGCGGTTCGCGATCTCGTCGACGCCGACCGCGAACTGGTGCTGTTGCGCGAACTCATTCAGGTCGCCTCCAGCGGACCCGGCGTGGAACCGCTGGCGGCCGCGGCCGCCCGGATGATCACCGCGGCCACCGGCACCGACGTGTGTTTCGTGCACGTCCTCGACGACAGCGACCGGTCCCTGACGCTGGCCGGTGCGACACCACCGTTCGACGGCCAGGTGGGCAAGATCCGGCTGCCGCTGGGCTCGGGGGTGTCGGGCTGGGTGGCCCGCCACCGCGAGCCGGTGGTGATCACCCACGACAAGGAGGCCGACCCGCGCTACCTGCCGATCCAGTCTCTGCGCGGGCGAGATTTCACCTCGATGGTGTCGGTGCCGATGGAGACCGACCCGGGCGGGCTGGTCGGCGTGCTCAACGTCCACACCGTGGCACGGCGCGAATTCACCGACGGCGACGTGGAATTGCTGCGGGTCATCGGCGCCTTGATCGCCGGGGCGTTGCATCAGGCCCGGCTGCATCGCCGGCTGGTGGCCCGCGAACGCGCGCACGAGCTGTTCGTCGAGCAGGTGATCGAGGCGCAGGAAATCGAACGCCGCCGGCTCGCCGGCGACATCCACGACGGTATCTCGCAGCGCCTGATCACGTTGTCCTACCGGCTCGATGCGGCCGCGCGGGCCGTCGGCGAAGATCCGGCCGAAGCCTCGCAACAGCTCGACGAGGCCCGCGAACTAGCCGG
The DNA here is from genome assembly GCA_002101905.1 of Mycobacterium shimoidei. Classification (GTDB taxonomy): domain Bacteria; phylum Actinomycetota; class Actinomycetes; order Mycobacteriales; family Mycobacteriaceae; genus Mycobacterium; species Mycobacterium shimoidei. The sequence goes on from LQPU01000062.1 coordinate 28,115, forward strand.
GCTGACGCTGCAGGAAGCGCGGGCGGCCATCAGCGGACTGCGGCCGCCGGTGCTCGACGACCTCGGCCTGGCCGGCGGCCTGGCCAGCCTGGCCCATTCGATGCCGAAAATAGATATGCAGCTCGACCTTTCGGATGCCCGGCTGCCCGAGCACATCGAGCTGGCGCTGTACCGCATCGCCCAGGAAGGTTTGCAGAACATCGTCAAGCACGCGAAGGCGTCGACGACACGGCTGCGCTTCGCGGTTGACGGCCAGACCGCGCGGCTGGAAATCGCCGACAACGGAGTGGGTTTCGATACCTTCGAGAATCCGCTGGGCGGCGACGAGATGGGCGGCTACGGGGTGCTGTCGATGGCCGAGCGGGCCGAGCTGGTCGGCGGCCACTTGAACATTCGGTCGCGGCCGGGGGCCGGGACGACGGTCACGGCAACGATCCCACTCCCCTCCCTCCCCTCGTGAGCGCGTGCCGAGGGTGACTTTAGAAGTCGCCGGCGTTTCGTCGCAATGTTTCGATCGACGCCGTCAGTGCCTGCGATTCGCTCTCGGACATCCCGATGTCGGCGAACACTTGCTCGTTGAGCGTGACGGTGGCGTCTTCGACCGTTGAGCGGCCCAGCTCGGTGATCTGCACCAGCGTGGTGCGACCGTCGGTGGGATGCGGCACCCGTTGCACCAGCCCGTTGGCCTCCAGCCGGCGGATCGCATGGGTGACGCTGGTGACGTGCACCTGCAGCCGGTCGGACGCCTTGGTGATCGGTAGGGCCCCGCTGCGGCTGAACGCCAGCAGCCGCAGCAGCTCGAAACGGGAAAAGCTCAGATCATAGGGCCGCAACGCGTTCTCGACGCGGGCCAGCAAGATCTGGTGCGCCCGCATCACGGACGTCACCGCGACCATGCCCTGTGCCACATCGCCCCAGCCGGCCCGCTCCCAGTTGGTGCGCGCCAGGGCAATTGGATCGCGGTTGTCCGACGACTTGTCCGAGGTAGAAGGGGCCACGCCCTTTCTTACCGCACTTCAAGCGGCAGCGGGTCAGGGCCGGGACTTTCGCACTGCGGACAGCACCGCCAGCGTCGACTCGCGTGCTCCGACCGTGATCCGCGCGCCGCCGTCGTCGTAATAGCGGGCCTGCAGCCCGCTGTCGGCGAAAGTGTCGCGCCATCGCCGTCCCCGCGGCGGCAGATAGACGAAGTTCGCGTGGGAGTCGGTGCTGTACACCCCCATGGCCGAGAGCCGCATGCGGAGATAACGTCGCTCTGCGGTGATCAGCCGGATCCGTTGCAGCAGTTGATCTTGCGCATCATAGGAGGCGGCGACGCCGATCAAGCTGGTTATCGCGGTGCCAAACGGCAGCTGGTTGGTCCACAGCGCCTTGGCCAACTCCGCCGACCCGACTCCGTATCCGATCCGCAGGCCGGCAAGCCCATATGCCTTGGAGAAGGTCCGTACCACCACCACGTTGGGAAATTGCGCGATCAGCCCCACCGGGTCGATCCGGTGTTCGGGGGCGACGAATTCGATGTACGCCTCGTCGAAAAGCACGGTCGTGTCGGCCGGTACCCGACCCAAGAACCGCGTCACGTCGGCCGCTGGTTCGATTGTTCCGGTCGGGTTGTGCGGCCGGCACAACGCCACCACGCGGGCTTCTGCGGAAGCGTCGGCCAGCGCGTCCAAGTCGTGGTGGCCGTCCTCGTCGAGCGGTACGCACACCGATCTCAGCCGTGCAATCTGCGCAAGGATCGGATACCCGTCGAACGTCGGTGACGCCATGACGATGCTGTCGCCGGGTTCGGCCACCGCCCGCAGCACCTCCATCACCACACCGGTCGCACCGGCCCCGAGCAAAAGCTGATCCTCGGGCAGACAAGCGTGGGCACCGATCAGTTGACGCAGCCGCTCGGGCAGAAACTCCGGGTAGCGGTTGGCAGCGTCGATCGAACCGATCAATGCCGACCGCACCGCTGGCAGCGGCGGAAAGGGATTCTCGTTCAGCGCCAACGCAAGTGGATCAATCGCAGGCGGCAGCACATCGCCAGCGATGGATCGCTCTGCGGCAGACATCAGCTGCGTCCGCCCCAGCGCACCGCCGCCGCGCCGGCGAAGTCACCGGCATGCGCGAACGCGGCCATCAGCACAATCTCGCCGGCCTTGAGCTGGCCGTCGGAGATCGCCCGGTCAAGGTTGACCGGGATGCCCGCACCGAACAGGTTGCCGCATTCGTCGAAGGTGTCGCGATGCCGTTCGGGCGGCAGTTCGAGGGCTTCACGCCAGTTACGCAGAAACACCCGATTGGGCTGATTGCTGACGAATAGATCAATGTCTTTGGGTTGCAGTCCAATTCGATCACACACCGCGAATGAGACTTCGGGGACCTGGCGGTTGCCGCGGGCCAGCACCTTGGTGATCTTGGTCTCGGTAAAACCGATACAGCCCTCACCGGGGCCGGCCTGCCACCACTTGCGCGGCGGATCGATGGCGAGCGTCATGTCGCCGGCGTATTCGCCGTAGGTGCGGCATTCCACGTCGAGTATGGGTGACTTATCTGACACCGTTACCAAACCGACCGCCGCCGCGTCGCCGGGGACCGCTGCCTGTGATTTGCGCCGTACCCCGGGCTGGTCGAACACCTGTCCCGCCGCGTTCTGCGCGATCGCGATCAGCGCGGTGTGCCCTGCGCCCGTGCTCAGCAATTGGCGAGCCATCCTGAGTCCCAACACAAATGCGGCACAGCCGCCGTTGTGCAAGTCCAGCACCCAGGACGGGCGCATGCCGAGCCGGTGCGCGATGCCGCCGCCCTCACCGTAGAACGCCATATCCGGCACCTGGGTGTGGGTGATGAGGACATCGACGTTCTCGATGGTTTCGCGACCATGACGCTCGATCAGTAGCTGCGCCGCCCGCTCGACCATGTCGACCGCGGTTTCGTCGGGCGCGACGTGGTGACGAAACTTGGGGGCGCGGAACATCACATTGTCGCGGAGCTCGTCGGATTCGGCGAATTGCGCGTAGTAGTCCGCGCCGATCGGCTCACCGGGCAGGTATGTGGAAACGTCGATCAGGCTGACTTCAGCCATGGCGCCGCTCATGCCGTCCTCACTTCATCCAGTCGGGGGTCATCGGCAAACCATTGCGGTGCCGGTATTCAGCGATCATTTTGAGGTTGTTCAACTCCAGACGGTGACCGGGGTTGCGGCGATGCAAAGGATGGCGGCAATTCGTCCACACCACAACGGATCCAGGCTTGTCTACCACCGCTTGCGCGTCGATCACCCGCATCAGATACATCATCCATAGGTGAATGGATTCCCAGGCGCAATGGTGATGGACGGTGCGCGCACGGGCATTCGCCACCGCGCGGGTGAAGATCTGCGTCTGTGGCAGCAACCGGTCATAGGCGAGCCACAATCCGGGCTCATCAGTTGGAGTAAAGCCACGAAGGGTATACGTCCACTCTTCCAGACTGCGGGCGTTGGCCAGGTATCCGAACAGTTCGTCGGGCGGGCAGTCGACGTACTCGTTGACCGTGCAGTACTGGCCGAAGACCTCGTGGTGGGGGTAGACCGACCGCATCTTGGCCATCAGGATCGGTGCGGTCTGTTCTAGTGGTGCCGTCTCGATCCGGATGACTCCGTCGATGCGTTCGGCGACGCCGCTAAGCACTCGCCCCGACATGCGTCAAGTTCTCCTGTGCAAGTGGGTTCTCTTCTGTAGCCGTCGGTCTCGACGACGCAGCGGCGAGGAAAGCGGCGAACGGCGGAATCTCGTCGGCCGCGCATTCGACGCTGACTACCGACGGCCCATCCACCTCGAGCGCCGCCTGTATCGCCGACGTGAACTCGTCGGCCTCGGTGACGTCGACGGACCGCAATCCGGGAAACATCGCCGCCAGACCCGCCCCCAATTGGCTTGAGGCAAAACGGTTGTAGGTGTAGCGGTCGTTGTAGAACAGCTGCTCGCGAGTCACGCACATCGCGTGGGCGTTGTTGTTGAACAACACGAACGTCACAGGGAGCCTGTACTGCACGGCGGTGTGCACCTCCATGCCATGCATGAAAAACGCCCCGTCCCCGGCGATCACCACCACGCGCCGATGGCCGCCGAACGCCATCCCGATGCCCGCGCCGAAGCTGTAGCCCATGCCGCCCATGCCCAGCGCGACGACGAACCGGCCATCGCGGCGGCTCGGCAGGTAGTGGATGGCGGCGGCGCCGGTGTTGCCGGCGTCGACGACGACGTCCACCCCGTCGGGCACCGCGTCATCGAGCGCCCGCATGGCGTCGAGGTAGCGCACACCGGGGCCGTCGAAGGCAGGCGGAGTCAGCTCGCGGTACAGCACCGAGTCGGGCACCCGAAGTCCACTGAGCCGGCCGTGCCCGGACACCGCAGCCGCCAGCAAGCGCAACGACGCCTTTAAATCGTCGGTGTGCCCGTGGGTGCACGCGACGTACGGCGCCGCCGACCCGATGGACACCGTGCGATCCGCGCGCAACGCGCCGTCAAGGCCGGCGCGCGCGGTGACCGGCAAGCGGGTTCCCACCACGAGGCACAATGCGCTGCCGGCCACTGCCTCGGCAACACCGGGGTGTCCCATGACACCGGTGACTCCCAGCGCCGACGCCGAACCCAAACCAGGAGTGCCGGCGACATCTTTTGCGTCCGGCACGCAAGCCACCCGCGCACGCAGCACGGCGCGCAAGCACTCCAACTCCGCTCGTGCATCGTCGCGCGCAACCTGTTCGCCCGCGATGATGGTGACCGAGCCGGTCGCCTGCCGCAGCGCACGAAGAATCGGATGCGGATCGCCGATGGAGCGCTGCCGCTCCGCGTCGTCCTCGACTGGGTAGCCGTTGGCCCTTACTGGCGCCTGTTGAATATCTTTCGGCAGCAATAACACTGCGGGGCCACCGGACCGCGCCGCCGCCAGCGCTGCCGGCAACACGGAGATGATGTCGGCGGGCGTCGTGACCCGACGGCAGAACACCGACACCGCCGAAAACACCGCCTCGGCGTTCAGCGAGCCATTGCAGCCGCTGGTGTCCTGAAAGCTACCCAACCCATCCATCGCCGTCGCGGGCTGTCCGACCAGGGCCAACACCGGCACCCGACTGGCCAACGACTCCCCCAGGCCCGGGACCAGGTTTAATGCACCGCCGCCGGAGGTTGCTGCCACCACGCCCACGCCGTGCCCGGCGCGGCTGTAACCATCGGCCATCGTGGCGGCAGAGAACTCATGCTTGGCCAACACCGCGGTAATGCCTGACCGGAAATATGCAGCGTCGTAAAGATCTTCGATGTTGGCGCCATCGACACCGAAAATGTAGTCGACTCCGCTCCTCGCGAGATAACCAACGATGTGGTCGACCACCCGGTGCGTCGTTGACATACCAAAGACACGACTCGCAGGCAACTAGGGTTCACCAGCGACATCTGCGCCAATGCCGCTACCACCGACTTTGGCGAGGCGGTTTGCACCACCCAGGTTCGCCGGGCTCTCCACCGGTCAACAATCTTCTACTGACGCAACAGATTTGGGCGGCTGCGGCCATTGCTGACCTGTGCGGCAATGCCACGGTGACTTACCGAACCCAGAAACGTCGTGAGCGCCCAGGTGTGCAATCGATCGGGAATCATCGCCGCAGGTCTCAGCACCGACTCGTTATGTGATACCTGCAGCTTGGTCACCCGGGAGACGGCCCTGACCTTGCGTCGCCGGGTGTCCTCATACCAACGCAGCGCGCCGGGCAGGTCACGGTGGGTTCCGTTGGCCAGATCGGACAGCGCCTTGCGCAGCACCATCGTGTCGAGCAGCGCCTGATTGGTCCCCTGCGCGAGGGTGGGAGGCATCGTATGAGCGGCGTCGCCGAGCAATGTCACAACGCCGTCGCCCCGTCGCGGAATCGAATGCCAGTAGTGCGGGAAGGGTGAAGGAGCCAGGTCGTCGTCGGTGAGCGCCTCCAGCACCCGATCCACCAAATCGGACCAGCCGCCGAAGTGAGCGCGGATCATCTCGATCGGGCGGTCCGGTCTGACGGAATCGGGCGACCACGGCAAGTCGAACCACCACTGCAGCGCGAACCCGCCGGAGGGCCACAGCCCGAGGTTTCCACCTGCGCCGATCATCATCAGCGCGACACTTCTGTCGTCAACCAGTGGCAGGTTGACCAATCCCTGCCAGCTGCACCAACCGGTCGCCGCGGCCGGTTTCGCGCCGACCACGTCGCGAACCACCGAGTGCAGGCCATCCGCACCGATCAGCAAATCTCCCTCGGCCGAGCTGCCGTCGTCGAACACGACCCGCACCGCGCCGGGTTCCCTGACCACCGCGACCGCATGAGCGCCGCAGCGGATCCGATCGTCTGGGAAGCCGTCACGCAGCCGTTCGAGCAACACTCGACGCGGAACCATCCGAATCGGCGCGCCAAGCCGGTCTGCGATCGCATCCAGATCCAACGTGGCCACCCGCCGACCCGTGGAGGTCAGGATCCGTACAGAAGACAGCTGCTGACCGGCCCCGCCCATGTCGACGCCCAGCTGCGCAAGCACCGTCGCGCCGTTCGACCAGATGGTCACCGCGCCGCCGGCCGCCGTCACACTCGGACGCCGTTCGAAGACGGTGACGTCATGTCCATCGCGCAGCAACCCCCGAGCGATGGCGATGCCGGCCACCCCGGCTCCGACGACCAGGATCCGAAGTGGTCGATCGCGCTGCGTCAATCCAGCTCTCCCATCAATCCTGGGCGTGCCGTTCGTAATCCCACCGTTCGAGTCGTTGTTGCACTCGTAGCAGGCCGGCCCCGGCCAGCGGCACGCCCAGGGAAAGGGACGACACCAACACGATCAACCACGGGCTCATCGCCAAACCTCCTACCGGTTATACGCCGGGCCGCGGCCAGAGGTTCATAAATGAACCGCGCGCGCAGGCGCGTCGTGTCACCAGGGAGAACCCGTGAACGGCCATGAACGGCCCGCTGCGCGCGATTCGCCGAAACGCCACTCGGATAGCCGATGCGATCGCAGACTGGAGGAGGCTCGTCGCTGCGCCCAGCCGAGTGCCCCGCAGCGGTATCTCGGTAGCCGGGAGGAAGGTCAGGACTGATGCGCGCTGTCCGGCGAACGAACGCTCTTCCGCGGCACGGGCGGGTGCCAAGCCGCGCGTTGCGAGACCGTGTGGAATAGCCTTGTGCCGCAACCGGATAGCCAATTCCACAGCTGGATAGGACACGATGAGCGACTGCGAATCTAGCGACGAACTGGTCATCGAACTTCGCGGCGTGACGCGCGAGTATCGGGTCGGCGGTCGAACAGTGCGCGCACTGGACAACGTCGACTTGCGCCTCGTCGGTGGACATTTCGTGTCGATCGTAGGGCCTTCCGGTGCGGGCAAGAGCACGTTGCTGCACTTGCTGGGAGCGCTCGACTCCCCCGATTCCGGGTCGATCATCTTCGACGGCGACGAAATCGGCCGGTTATCGGACGAGCAGCAATCGGCGTTTCGCCACCGTCGGGTGGGGTTCATTTTTCAGTTCTTCAACTTGTTGCCGACGCTGTCGGCGTGGGAAAACGTAGCAGTACCGAAGCTGCTCGACGGCGTGCGGCTGGGCAAGGTGAAACCGGATGCCGTTCGGCTGCTGGAGCGGGTCGGGCTCGGCAACCGGACTGAGCACCGGCCGGCGGAGCTGTCCGGCGGCCAGATGCAGCGGGTTGCGGTTGCCCGGGCGTTGATGATGGATCCGCCGCTGATTCTTGCCGACGAGCCAACCGGGAACCTCGACTCCGCAACGGGTGCTTCGATTTTGGCGCTCCTGGCCGATGTTGCCCACGAACCCGGCCGGCTGGTGGTGATGGTGACCCACAATTCGGACGCGGCGGCGGTGACCGATCGGATGATCACACTGCAGGACGGCCGGCTCGGCTCCGACGTGCCGGTGGTCGCCGGATGAGGCCGGTTTCCACGATCGGCGCAGCGGCGAGCCGGCTGCGGGTGTTCAGCCTGCGTGAACTCGCGGTGCATCGTCGCCGCACGATCGCAGCGACCGCCGTAATGGCCGTTTCGGCAACATATTTGGTGGCGATATTCGGCATCTTCGGATCGATCGCCGGTTCGGTCACCCGGCTTTCCGACGGAATAGCCGGCATCGCCGCACTCGAAGTGTCCGGCATTACCGACGCAGGTTTTTCCGACGCGATCACCAACGAGGTCGCCGCGGTTCCCGGCGTCGAGGTCGCCGCACCGATGATCCGCATGTCCGCAACCACACCGTCGGGCCCTGTTCTGCTGCTGGGCGCCGATGCCAAAACCGCCGCATTGGGCGGGGCGCTCAAAGATGCAGTCCGCGGACAGGTCGCGGCGGCGGTCGAGGAACGCAGCACGGTCCGCGTCGGACCAGGACTTGGTTACACCAAAGGCGACAGGTTCCGGCTGGGGTCGGGCGAAGTCACCGTCGCTGGCGTGCTACACGACAAACAGGTCGCGGATCTCAACGGCGGACACTACATCCTTGCCTCACTTCCGCTGGCGCAGAACGTAACCGGCCGACAAGGCCAGCTCGACTCAATCCTGGTCACCACCAAACCGGGGGCAGATCTTGGCACTGTTCGCACCGCGATCACCGACGCGGTGAACGGCCGCGCCATCGTCGCAGAGCCGAGCTCGCGTGCGACCCGGGCCGGCGACGGCGTCAAGATGATGAATTACATGGGCTTGCTGGGCGCCGTGGTTGCCCTGGTGGTCGGCGCGTTCCTGATCTACACCACGGTGACCATGGCCATCACCCAGCGCCGGCCGGTGATCTCGATGCTGCGCGCCATCGGCGGCCGGCGCACCACGATCGTTCGCGACATGCTCGCCGAGGCAGCAGTTCTCGGTCTGGTCGGCGGCGCCATCGGGTCGGGCATCGGAATACTCGCGGGCCGCATCGCAATCGGCCGATTACCTCCGGCCATCACCCAAGGGCTCGAGGCCCGCGTCGAATACTGGCTGCCCGGCTACGCGATACCGGTCGCGCTCGCGGCAACGGTACTCACCAGCGTGGTCGCCTCGGCGATGGCCGCACGACAGGTCTACAAGGTCTCACCGATCGAGGCATTGGCACCCGTGGGGGTGTCAGCGGCGGACTTTGTGCCCCGTTGGCTGCGGGCAGCAAGCGGGGTGGGTGCCATCGCGCTGGTCGCGGTCTCGATCGCGATCCTGCTCGGCCACAGCGGAGCGCTCACCTTCGCCGCGATCGCCGGGTTGTTCTGCGCCGAGGTCGCCCTGGGCTTCGCGCTTGCCGCACCCATCGTCACGGCCACCGCGGCCGCCGCACGCATCTTCGGATCGAGCGGAGCGCTCGCGGCCGCGACCATCGAACGCGCACCGCGGCGAGTGTGGGCCACGGTGATGACCGTGCTCATCGCGGTGGTCACGACCGTCGTGATCACGGGTACCAACGCCGACATGGTCCGGTCCGCCCGTCGCGTCTTCTTGCCGGTGGCCGATGTCGACGTGTGGGTCAGCGCCGATCCTCCCGACAGTTACCCCGTCGACGCGCTACCCGACGGTCTTGCCGCCAAGGTGGCCGCGCTGCCGGGGGTGGCGCGTGTCGTGGAAGGCGCATTCGGGTTCGCCGTCGTCGGCGGTACCCGCGTGATGCTCGACGGCTTCTCCCGGGGAAGCGCCGACGGGTTCTATCACGCGCTCGACCAACAGCTCCGCGAGGACGTGCTCGCCGGCCGGGGTGTGGTGCTCTCGCAGAATCTGGGCAAGACGTTGCAGGTGCGGGCCGGCGACCGGCTGCAGCTGCAGACGCCGCGCGGCCCGCAGCAGGTAGCCGTGCTGGCCCTGGTGCCGTATTTCTCGACGGTCGTCGGCACCGTCGGAATCGACATCGGCCGGATGCGGGCTTGGTTCGATCGGCCGGCAGCGACGACGCTGCAGGTCACCGCCGCCCCCGGTGTGGATCGCGGTCGCCTCGCGGCTGACGTCCGCCGCGCCGTCCCGGCCCCGAACTATGTATACGACGGCCAGGCAGCGCTGGCGGGGCTCGAGGCGCCGCTGCGGCAGAGCATGTTCATCGCCAACGCCGTGTGGGTCATCGTCGTGCTCGTGGCCGGCGTCGCACTGTTCAACACACTGACGCTCTCGGTGCTCGAACGGCGGCGCGAGATCGGGGTGTTGCGCGCGATGGGGTCCAGTCGCCGGCTCACCCTGCGGATGGTTCTGGCCGAGGCGGCCGGCATCGGGGTCGTCGGCGGTGTCTTCGGACTGCTGTTCGGGGTGACCGATCAATGGTTGTACAGCCTGGCCAGCGGCGACGTCATGAATTTCGACGTGAGTTTCCGGCCGAGCCCGCTGGCGCTCGTTTTCGCTGTCGGCGCGGTGGCGATCAGTCTGCTCGGCTCGATCGCGCCCGCCCGGCGAGCCGCACGGCTCAACATCGTCGACGCTGTCGGCGTCGAGTAGCGGCCTGATCGCCGGCCGAGCGACCGCCGGGGCGCCTTGATTTATGAACGATCGTTCGTATAGATTGTTCGGATGGTTTCCGTGACCGACGGCAGGCTCGCTCGGGGCGAGCGGGCACGAGCCGCGATCCTGGCCAAGGCCGCCGACATCGCCTCGGCGGAAGGCCTGGAAGGCCTCTCGATCGGCAGGCTGGCCCGAGAGTGTGGAACCAGCAAGAGCAATGTGGCCGCGCACTTCGGCTCCAAGGCGCAACTTCAGCTCGCTACCGTGCGCTACGCGACCGATGTGTTCATGCGCGAGGTCGTGAGTCCGGCGCTGAAGGCCCCACGAGGTCTGCCGCGACTGCTGGCGATTTACGACCAGTGGTGCGATTACTCGCGGCGACGGGTGTTTTCCGGCGGCTGCTTTTTTGCTGCCGTAGTTGCGGAGTACGACGCACGTGACGGCGCGGTTCGCGACGTGTTACGCCAATTCCGGATCGGGTCACTGGGTTTCCAGACGCGGTTGGTCGCCGAGGCTCAGCAGACCGGCGAAATTCGCGCCGACGCCGACCCTGCGCAAATCGCATTTGAGTTGGATGCCTTCACCTTGGGAGCGAACTCTCAGGCAGTGCTGTTCGACGACAGCAGCGCCTATGACAGAGCAACAGCAGCGATCGCAGCTCGCATTGACAGCGTCAGACCCGGTCGAAAGGACTGCGACACATGAGATTCCAAGGCCTCGACTGGGGCGCCATCAGGCTGGTTGCAGCATGAGCATGCGCGATCGGAGCAACCTACGGTTTCTCAACCATATGAAACCGTCGGACGCCGCGTTGCGGTTGCCCGTTCCCGGCGAGGGCGACGCGATGCCGACTCGCCTGCTGGTGAGTGAGGCGCTGGCGCGGTTGTCCGCCGAACATCGATCCGTGATCGCCCGCTCCTTCTATCAGGGTCTGACCACCGGGCAGATCGCCGACGAACTCGGGATCCCCGAAGCTGTGGTGAAGTCGCGGCTGCATCACGCGCTGCACGCCTTGCGACTGATGGTGCAGACTCAGCTGGTCGCCGAAGCGCAAAAACCCGACATCTGGCCGCTGTCGCTCGGCGACACTGCCCATGGCAGCTGAAAAGCCCAGAGCCTCAGACGATTTCAGCAGGACTAGTGTCGGGCAGGGTGGCGAAGCCCTGCACGTGAGGTGTACACGGCGGCGGCACCAGGGTCCGCCGTATGCTGCGAAGTTCGCCGGTATCGAATCCGGCGGCGGCGATCGCGTCGAGCGTTCTGCGGTTCGGCTCGCACCCGGAAGCCAGCCACGACCACGGCTTGGCGATCAGATCCTGGTAACGACCCATCGCCCCGTCGGCGCGAACGTGTTCGAGGACAACCAGCCTGCCTCCGGGAACCAGGACCCGCCGGATCTCACCGAGGGTAGCCGCCACATCATCGACCGAGCACAACACCAGCCCTACGTGCACTGAGTCGAAACTGTTGTCCGGGAACGGGATCGATTCGCCGACACCGTCGACGATGTCGACCGAGATGTTTTGGCGGCGGGCCAGAGCTGCAGCCATTCGCCGCATCGCCGGCTCAGGCTCCACTGCGGCCACCGAGGTCACCGTGGGCGGTAGAAACCGCAAATCGGTTCCCGGGCCGAGACCGACGATCAGCAGCCGTCCAGTCGCATTGCTCATCGCCGCGCGCCGATACCGCCAGTAGAACAGACGGTCGAAGATCGGCATGCCGAGCCGATAGATGTATGGGAACAACGGATTACGGCGACGTGGCATCGCCGGCTCCCAGATCCATCCGGAACGGCGGATACTCGTCGCGCATCAGCGAGACGTATGCGGCCACCCGGTAACGCCATCGGACGATACCTAACAGCAAATCGAACATGCCCCGGTGGATCGTCCCGTTGGTCAATAAATACAGCGCTGCGATAACGCACAGCACCTGCAGCAGCGGCTCCATCACCCAGCACAGCAGGATCTGCGGTAACCCCAGCAGCCACCATTTCACCAGCACGGCCCACTTCGAGAGTTGTTCCGGATAGTCGATTTCCAGATCACCCGGGTAGTCGGGCCGAGACTTGAGCGTGAAAGGCGGGTACTTGTCGGTGGTGTTCATCGGGAATCTGTAGTTCATGAGTCGCCATGACCAGCGCAGCACACCGACGTTGAAGTCGAAGATAGGACGCGGGTAGCGTCCGGTGATCAAGATCGCGACACCGGCGACGGCGGTCAGCACCGGATACACCAGGTAGAGCAGAATCAGTATCGGGTAATGCGGCACGGCCAGCACGCACCACTTGGCTAACACGAGCCAGCGTGAGGGAGAGTCGATTTCGCTTCGCACTCGCACCGGATCGTGCGTGCTGGTCACCGGGAGCAGCCTCACCTCATCCACGTCGGCGTGACCGGCAGGCCGTTGCGATGGCGATATTCGGCGATTGCCTTCAGGTTCTTCAGCTCCAACAGGTGGCCGGCACCGAACATGTCCCAGAAGTCGCCCACCCACACCGGACGTTCGGGCGGCGCTGTGTCCGGATACGGGTTGCGGTCGTAGAACGGATGATGACAATTCGTCCATAGCACAACCGATCCCGGCTTGTTAAAGACCAGCTGCGCATCGACCACCCGCATCAAGTAGATCATCCACAGGTGTTCGCCCTGATCCCACGCGCAGTGATAGTCGACCGTGCGGGCCTGCTCGTTGGCAACCGTACGAGTGTAGATCTTGGTCTCCGAACCGAGCCGGTCGTGGGGGAGCCACAAGCCAGGTTGTTCGGTGGGCGTGAAACCGCGAAGGCTGTATGTCCATTCCTCGAGACTGCTCGTGTGCGCCATGTAGTCGAACAACTCGTCCGGCGGACAGTCGATGTAGTCGTTGACGGTGCAGTACTGACCAAAGACCTGGTCATGCGGGTACACCGACCGCATCATCTCCATGATGATCGGAGTGGCCTTTTCCCGGGGGCTGGTCTCGATCCGGATCAGCCCGTCGATGGGCTCGGTGGTCCCGGTATGGGCGACAATATCGTCAAGCGCACACGTCGACATCGGTGCGGTCCTCCTTTGGGCTGGGACGTGTTGTAGTCCAACGGTTTAGCACCCACCGTTGGCGTCGACACACTGAAGACGCGGTCGACTCTGCACGCGGCAACCTGCACGACGGTGTGGTCAACCACTCGGTACGAAACATCTGCTCCCCAAGCGTGTGGCAATGCCGGTAACACGATGGGCGGGTGAGTTCAGTTCACCCCGGTGGGCGGACGACCCTACAGCGAGCGCTCCAACAGCACCTGCCCGTCATCAGCGGAAACCACCTGAACCGCGGCGATCTGGTCAACCGGCGTCGAGATGCTGGCGGCCGGAGTTGCGGTGTGGCCGGGCTCGGCGACCCAGGTGGCCAGTTGGGTGCGGGTGCCGTCGCGGTCGACCACCACCATCGCCAACCTGTCGTGGGGGGCATAGACCGGGGCCAGGCAGACGCACTTCAGGCCGATGAAGGTGCCCCAGCGCTCGCCGCTGATCGACACCGTCGAGGCCAGCGCGGACGTCCCGATCTGCGCCATCGGCTGCGCGGAGACAGCCGCCGGCGGCGCTGACGTCAACGAATGGCCCGTCATCCCGATGAATACGGCGAGCGCCAACACCACGGCCGCCACGGCCCCGGCCGCCCAGGCCATCAGGCGGGCGCGACGGCGGCGATGGCGCACGGTGTTCAACAGCCTGGGCAGCAGCTCAGGGGACAACTGCGGACCCGATGCCTGGTCAGCTTCGTCGATCGCGGCCACCTCGTGGCGGTCGAGCTGCGACAGCAGAGCCGGCATACCGCTGAGTTCGCCGACGGACTCCCGGCACGCGGGGCAGTTGGCCATGTGAGCCTCGAACTCCCTGCGGTCGGCGGAAGACAGTGAACCCAGGACGTAGGCGGCGTCCCACATCGCATAGCCATGGTCGTCGGCCACGGACAACCCACGGTCACCGGGGCCATGTCCCCGTTGCGATGTCATCATTTCACCCCATCTCCTGCCAGCATCCAGTTTCGGTTGCCGATGACTGGCCGGATTCTCATAGGCGCTGTCATCGTGTCACTCCCAGCTCTTGCAGCGTGAGGCGCAGCGCCCGCACCGCATAGTGTAGTCGTGATTTGACTGTTCCCTCCGCGATCTGAAGGTCGGCGGCGATCTGGGCGGTGGTCCAACCGCGGTAGTACGACCGCTCGATCACCGCCCGATGTTCCGCCGATATGTGCGTCATTGCTTCGGCGATCAGCAGCCGGTCGAGGGCCGCGTTGACCTCGTCGGGCGAGGCCTGCTCGGGCGCGCCGGAGTCGTCGAGCGAACCGACGACATTGCGGGCCCGTGCGCTGCGGCTCTCGTCGATGATCAGGTTGCGGGCGACGGTGAACAGCCAGCCCCGTGCCGAGCGCTCGGTCTCATCGATGACTTCCGGATGCCGCCACGCCCGCAGCAGCGTCTCCTGCACGATGTCCTCGGAGCGGGCCCGGTCGCCGGTCAGCCGCAGCGCGTAGCGCCACAATGCGGCCGCGTGCTCGTCATAAAGCGCTTTCATCAGGGCGGCTTCATGGTCGGCCGGGCTGTCGACACGAGCCACTGGATCACCTCCTGCCAGTAGACACGAGTCCAACGCGCACCCAGTTCACGGCGCACATCGACGCTTGTGCGCTACCCCGAGGTCAGAATCCGCGGTCCGTCATCGGTCACCGCGACCGTGTGCTCCCAGTGTGCGGCGCGTGACCCATCAGCGGTAGCGACCGTCCATTGGTCGTCGAGCACGTCGGTTTTGCCGGTGCCCAGCGTCAGCATCGGTTCGATGGCGAGCACCGACCCAGCCGCCAGCAGCGGCCCCCGTCCCGGCGTCCCCTGATTGGGCAGAAACGGATCCATGTGCATGCGCCGGCCGATCCCGTGACCGCCGTAGCCCTCGACAATGCCGAACGAGCGACGATAGCGGGTCTCGGCCTCATGCGTGGCGGTCTCGATGGCATGCGAGACGTCGGTCAAGCGGTTGCCGGGCACCATCGCGGCGATCCCGGCTTCCAACGACTCCCTGGTGGCCGCCGACAGCGCGTCGTCGCCGGCGTCAAGGGGGCCCACACCGAACGTGATCGCCGCGTCGCCGTGCCAGCCGTCCAGAATCGCGCCGCAGTCGATGGAGACCAGGTCGCCGGGTGCCAACACCTCGTCGGCCGACGGAATGCCATGCACCACACGGTCGTTGACTGACGCGCAGATCGACGCCGGATACCCGTGATAGCCGAGGAAAGACGGGATGGCGCTGGCGTCGCGAATCACCGACTCGGCGATTTCGTCGAGGTCCAACGTCGACACGCCAGGCGCCGCGGCTTCCCGCACCGCCCGCAGCGCGGCGGCCACCACCGCGCCCGCTGCGGCCATCGCGTCGAGCTCACCCGCGCTGCGCTGCGGCACGACCTTGCGACTGCGCAGCCCCGTCAAGGCGATCACTACTACTTACCCAGAGCTCGTAAGGCTCGGGCGAACACTTCGTCGACGGTGCCCACGGCGTCGACGGTCTTCAACTCGTCGCGGTAATACTCCAGCAGCGGAGCCGTCTCGTCGCGGTAGACCTTCATCCGGTTGTGGATGACCTCCTCGGTGTCGTCGGCTCGGCCGCGGCCCTGGAGGCGCTCGCGCAGCACCTCCTCGCACACCCGAAACTCCAACACCGCGTCCATCTTGGTGTTGCGCCGCTCCAGCATGTCGTGCAGCGCCTGCGCCTGCTCCACCGAGCGGGGGTAGCCGTCCAGGATGAACCCGGCTGCCGCATCCGGCTCGTCGAGACGACTGTCGACCAGCTTGTTGGTCAGCTCAGAGGGCACCAGATCACCCGCGTCGAGGTAGCGTTTGGCCTCCAGACCGAGCTCGGTGCCCTCGCGGATGTTCTTCCGAAACAGCTCCCCCGTGGAAATCTGCGGGACCCCGAGTTTGTCAGCCAGCTTCTGGGCTTGGGTGCCCTTACCGGCGCCCGGTGGCCCGAGCAAAACAACTCTCACTTCAGGAACCCTTCGTAGTTGCGCTGCATGAGCTGGCTTTCGATCTGTTTGACGGTGTCCAAACCGACGCCGATCATGATCAAAACCGCGGTACCGCCGAACGGCAGGTTCTGCACCTGCCCGGTGTTGCCGATCTGCAGGAACAGGTTGGGCAGCACCGAGATCACGCCCAGGTAGATCGACCCGGGCAAGGTGATGCGGCTGAGCACAAAGCGCAAGTAGTCCGCGGTCGGCTTACCCGGACGGATGCCCGGGATGAAGCCGCCGAATTTCTTCATCTCGTCGGCACGCTCGTCGGGGTTGAACGTGATCGACACGTAGAAGTAGGTGAAGAAGATGATCAACCCGAAGTAGATCGCGATGTAGACCGGGTCGGCCGGGTTCGACAGGTAGTTGCCGACGAACTTGTCCCACCACGTGTTGCCCACGCCGCCGCTGCCGCTGCGGATGAGCTGGGTGATCAGGTGCGGAATGTAGATCAGTGAGGACGCGAAAATCACCGGGATAACGCCGGCCTGGTTGACCTTGAGCGGCAGATACGTCGAGGTGCCGCCGTACATCCGGCGCCCGACCATGCGCTTGGCGTACTGCACCGGGATGCGGCGCTGGCCCTGCTCGACGAACACCACACCGACGATGATGATCAACGCCGCCACCAGCACCGCCGCGAAGACCGGGCCGCCGCGGCTGTCCAGAATCGATTTGCCCTCGGCCGGGATGCGGGCGGCGATGCCGACGAAAATCAGCAGCGACATACCGTTGCCGATGCCGCGCTCGGTGACCAGCTCGCCCATCCACATCACCAGCGCGGCGCCGCCGGTCATCACCATCACCATCACGACCAGGGTGAAGATGCTCTGGTCGGCGATGATGTCCAGGCTGCAGCCCTGCAGCAGGCCGCCGTTGGCGGCCAGCGCCACGATGCTGGTGCTCTGCAGGATGGCCAGCGCGATCGCCAGATAGCGGGTGTACTGCGTCATCTTGGCCTGGCCGGACTGGCCTTCTTTGCGCAGCTCCTCGAACCGTGGAATGACCACGGTGAGCAGCTGCACGATGATGCTGGCGGTGATGTACGGCATCACCCCGACCGCGAAGACGGTCAGATGCAGCAGCGCGCCACCGGAAAACAGGTTGATCAGCGAGTAAATCTGCGCCGCCTGCCCGCCGCTGACCTGCGCGACGCACTTCTGCACGTTCGGGTAATTCACGCCGGGCGACGGCAGCGAAGCGCCAACCCGGTAAAGGATGACGATGCCCAGCGTGAACAGGATCTTTCGTCTCAGGTCGACTGTTCGCAGAGATGAGATGAAAGCCGAAAGCACTCTTCCTCCTGCGCAGCCGGGCTTTAGTCGCGGCGAGCCAATGGGGCTGGTCTGGCCAGCCTGGGTGGTCCTGCTTCACGCGCCAATCGCCCGCAGGCCAGAACCTGGTCAGGTGCGCGTCAAACAGTCTACGAGAGTATCAGCGCAGGCAGTGATCCGTTGCAGGCAGGCGTAGAGTTTCTGCTGGCTCATTACCTTGGCTAAGAATGATAATGCTTCTATCTTCCTCGTATCTTCCCTACCTCAGCGCCGATCGGAGAGTCATGACACGCAGCGAAGGCGACAGCTGGGATTTGGCGTCCAGCGTGGGTGCGACCGCGACTATGGTCGCTACCGCGCGGGCATTGGCCAGCACCCAACCCGAACCGCTGATCAACGATCCGTTCGCCGAGCCTTTGGTGCGGGCGGTGGGCATCGACTACTTCGTTCGACTGCTCGACGGCGACCTGGCCGGTTTCGACCAGGAGAACCTGCCGGTGGATCCGCGCCAGATCGTCGCGAACATCGCGGTGCGCACGCGGTTCTTCGACGACTTTTTCACCCAGGCAGTCGACGCCGGTCTGCGACAGGCGGTCATCCTCGCTGCCGGCCTGGACACCCGCGCCTACCGGTTGGCCTGGCCGGGCGACAGCGTGGTCTACGAAATCGACCAGCCCAAGGTCATCGACTTCAAGGGCCGCACGTTGTCGCAACTGGGAGCTACGCCCAAGGCCGGGCACCGCTCGGTAGCGGTCGATCTACGAGATGACTGGCCTGCTGCCTTGCAGCACAATGGGTTTGACCGGTCGCAGCCGACAGCATGGAGCGCTGAAGGTCTGCTGCTGTATCTGCCTCCGCAAGCCCAGGACCGGCTGCTCGATGAAATCACCTTGATCAGTGCGCCCGGCAGCATGCTTGCTACTGAATATCACCCCGATGGCGGCACGGCGCTGATCGAGCGCAGCAAGGAGATGGCCGGCCGCTGGCGCGACCAAGGCCTGGACCTGGACCTCTCGCAACTGGTGTATCAGGGCGAACGCAGCGTCGTGCCCGACTACCTGGCCGCGCACGGCTGGACGGTTTCCACGTTGAGCCGTGCGGAGCTGTCGGCCAGCTACGGTGTGGCCTTTCCCGACGAGGCCGGCGCAACGCCGATGCGCCACACCGTCGCGGTCACTGCCGTGCGGCAATAGCCGACCGGGACGGATGATCGGCCAGCTCCAGAAAGCGGTGGTACCGGTCATTCACCGCGCCGGTCCACGCCGGGTCGGGTTCGACGACGCGCTCGACGCGGGCCCACCGGGCCGCATCGGTCATCGACGACTCCAGTCCGACGGCCATTCTCGCCAGAAACGCCGCGCCCAGCGCCGCCCCTTCGGCCACGCCCGACACCTGCACGGGCCAACCGGTGGCGTCGGCGATGGCCTGCATCCACGGCTCGACCCGGGTGCCGCCGCCGGCGGCGAGGATGCGTGCGACGGCGACCCCGCTGCGCTCGACGAGCTGGCGCACGACGAATGCGGACGCTTCGTAGGCGGCCCGCCGCACCGCGGCGGCGTCGTGGGTGAGGTCGAGGCCGTCGAGCACCGCACGGCGGTCCGGGTCGTGATACGGGGAGCGTTCCCCGCGCACATACGGCGACCACACCGGGACCCGCCGCGGGTCCGCGTCGCTCGGGTCGCCCGGGCCCAGCAGACGGTCCACCCAACCCAGAAACAGCCCGCCGGCGTTACTGGGCCCACCGATCTGGCTCTTTCCGGCCGCGATGTGCGGGATGGTCCACAGGCCCGGAACGGTGCGCGCATTCGAGATGGTCGCCCACACGATCAGCGTCGTCCCGCACAGCACGAGGACGTCGCCGTCCTGCTCGGTCCCGGCCACCAGTTGCTCGCACAGCGCGTCGATGGCCCCGACCGCCAGCGCCGAGTCGCTGTCGCGCACCTGCCCGGCCGTCACACCCGGGGCTTCCACCCGCGGCATGCGGTCGACCGTCACGCCGCACCCTCGGCAGACTTGCTCGCTCCAGCCGGTGCCGTCGAACAGCGGCAGCGTCGTGTAGGCGCTGGCGAAGTCGATCACCGCATCGCCGGCCAGTGCGTAGTTGGCCACCGCCGGCGCCGGCCAATAGCCGGCGGCATCGGGCGCTTCGCCGGCGGTCCAACGCAAGAACTCGGCCGTCTCGCCGGTCGGGGGCAATGACGCGTCGGGCGTCACCGGTCTGATGGCGGCGGCCCGCTTCGCCCGGCTTCGCCGCGCTTGCGACCGCCGCGGCACCCGGCCGCGGCCGTCGCCGTAGAGCAGCCCCGGCGTGATGGGCCGACCACTGGAGTCGACCGCGGTCAACGAGGGCACCATGGCCGACACGGCCACCGCCCGGGCGTCGGGCCGGTCCAGCTGACCCAGCGCGGCCAGCGGGCCGCGCCGCCACGCCTCGTCGGCGTCATGCTCCAACCGGTCGGGGGCGGGAACGCGTAGCTGGTGCGGGATCCGGCTCCGCGCAGTCACCCGGCCGTCCTCGTCGGCGGCCACCGCTTTGACGGCGGTGGTGCCGATATCGATGCCAATTGTGACGTCTTTGCGTGACACGGGCGTAAACGTACGCCACCATAGGCACTCGTGACTCGTGCTTTGGTGACCGCCCCGTTGCGCGGCGACGGCTTGGAGAAGTTGCGTCGGATTCTCGACGTGGTCTATGACCCGTGGATCGATCAGCGGCCGCTGCGCATCTACACTCCGGAGCAGTTAGCCGAACGGATTTCCGCCGAGGCCGCCGACGTCGTTGTGGTGGAAAGTGATTCGGTCGGCGGGCCGGTGTTCGAGCTGGGGCTGCGGGCCATCGCCTCGACCCGCGGGGACCCCAACAACGTCGACATCGCCGGGGCCACCGCCGCCGGGATCCCGGTTCTTTCCACACCCGGCCGTAACGCCGACGCCGTCGCCGAGATGACGGTTGCGTTGTTGTTCGCCGCAACCCGGCATGTGCTGACCGCCGACGCCGACGTGCGCGCCGGAGAGGTGTTCCGCGACGGCACCATCCCCTATCAACGGTTTCGGGCGTGGGAGATCGCCGGGTTGACTGCCGGGCTTATCGGTCTCGGCGCCGTCGGGCGCGCGGTGAAATGGCGGCTGGCCGGGCTGGGTATGCGCGTGATCGCCTACGACCCGTACAACGACGAGGCCACCCACAGCCTCGACGAGTTGCTCGCCGAAGCAGACGTGGTCTCCCTGCACGCGCCGGTCACCGGTGACACCGCCGGGCTGATCGGCGCCAAGCAGTTCGCGGCCATGCGCGACGGCGTGGTGTTCCTCAACACCGCGCGGGCCCAGCTGCATGACACCGACGCCCTGGTCGACGCACTGCGCAGCGGAAAAGTCGGCGCCGCGGGCCTGGATCATTTCGTCGGGGAATGGCTGCCCGTCGACCATCCGCTGGTCGGTATGCGCAATGTGGTGCTCACACCCCATATCGGTGGGGCGACGTGGAACACTGAAGCGCGGCAAGCACAGATGGTCGCCGACGACCTGGAAGCGCTGCTGGCCGGCCGGAGGCCTGTGCATATCGTGAATCCGGAGGTGCTTACGGCATGAGATTCGTTGACAACCCGGAGGAGGCCGTGCTCGCGGCGGCCAAGGACATGCTGCGCCGCGGTCTGGTCGAGGGAACGGCCGGCAACATCTCGGCGCGGCGCGAAGACGGCAACCTGGTCATCACCCCGTCGTCGGTCGACTACGCCGAGATGACGTTGCAGGATCTGGTTTTGATCGATCCGGATGGCGGAGTGCTACAGGCCGCCGAGGGCCGCTCCCCCTCCAGTGAGATGAAGCTACATCTGGCCTGTTATCAGGCGTTCGACGACATCGGCAGTGTCATCCACAGCCACCCGGTGTGGGCGACCATGTTCGCCATTGCGCATCAATCGATTCCGGCGTGTATCGACGAGTTCGCCGTCTACTGCGGCGGTGATATCCGCTGCACCGAGTACGCGGCGTCCGGCACACCTGACGTGGGCGCCAACGCGGTCAAGGCGCTGGAGGGACGCGCGGCGGCGCTGATCGCCAACCACGGCATGGTGGCCGTCGGGCCACGGCCGGACAAGGCGCTTCATGTCACCGCTTTGGTCGAGCGCACCGCTCAAATCGTTTGGGGAGCAAGAGCTCTCGGCGGCCCAACGCCGATCCCTGAGGATGTCAACGCCGGGTTTGCCGGGATCTACGGTTATTTGCGCGCCAACCCGATGTAAGTCCCGCGCGCTGTTCAACCAGCCCGGTTGACCGGTCGACCTGCGCGCCAGCGCCGTGGTGACGTACCGTGCGCGCGGCGGAACAGCCTGCTGAAATATCCCGGATCGAAGATTCCGACCCGCCGGGCGATCTCGCTGACCGGAAGATCGGTCTCGCTCAGCATCCTTCGAGCTTCTGCAAAGCGACGCTCGATGATCCAATCTTGCACGGTACGCCCGGTGCGGCGACGCACGATGGTCGTGAGATAACCGGGAGTCATGCCGAGTTCGCGCGCCACATCACGCAGCGACAGCGGCTCGGTGTGCCGGCGCTCGATCACCGCGAACACTTCGGCCAACAGCGGTTCGCCGCTGCGCCGCAGACCGCCGACCACGTCGCCGGCCAGGCGAGCGAGATCGATGAGCAGCAACGTCAGATGCGCCAGCACAGCTTGTCGGTAACCCTCCTGCCGGGCGGCCAGTTCGGCTTCCATTGACCTGATTGCACCCTCCCACGTAGCCCGCCGCGCTGCCGGCACCTCCACCTGCAGCAGCCCGTCGGATTGCCCGTGCAGAAACGGGAATAGCAGGGGGTGGGACCGCCACGCCGGCCAGGGCGATCGGCCCTCACTGTCCAGCGCGGCAGGATCGAAAAATATCCCGACTCCCCCTCTGGCCGGCATTACCCGTGCCGGATCGATTACCGCTCCGGCGGCTACCACATAGAGGCATCCCGTCGAAGGGACATACCACAACACGGGAAAGTCGTGTATGTGACGACCATGTTCCACCAATTCGTCGCCCCCGCCACGAACCACCGACACCGGAGGCGTGTCCAGATCGCTGCGGTACTGGTAGATCGGGATACCGCCGCGATGCCTGACCAAACGCGCTGCCGTCGTCACACTACTAAAGATAGTCCTATTGTTTTCAAGAATCACCCAATTACCTTGTTGGCGAAGGGTCCACTATGGAGATCATGACCGAACATCGTCCACGATCTACCACCCCCGCCACCGGTATTCGACACGACTACCTGCCCGCCGCCGGACGCGACATCTTCCTTCCGGGTTACGACATCCTGACGCGGCTGCTCGGCATGAAAAGGGTCTACGACACTCTCATCGCGCAGGCCGAGCTCGCCGACGGGCATCGTGTTTTGGAAATCGGTTGTGGTACCGGCAATCTCACGGTCCGCACCAAACGCATTCATCCGGGTGTCGAGGTGGTCGGCTCCGACCCCGACCCGTTGGCGCTCGCCAGGGCCGAGCGCAAGGGGCGCGGGCTGACCGGGATCCGGTTCGACCGCGGCTATGCCCAGCAGCTGCCGTACGGCGACGCGGAATTCGATCGAGTCCTGTCGTCAATGATGCTGCACCATTTACCTGACGACGTGAGAGCTGATGCTGCGGCGGAAGTGTTTCGGGTTCTGCGCCCCGGTGGACGACTGCACTTGGTCGACATCGGCGGCGCTATGACCCCGCACGATGGCCTGGTGGCTCGACTCATGATGCACAACCGTCACGTGGCCGGCAACACCGGTGACTCGATTCCACGCTTGCTGCGGGGTGCTGGATTCGAGTGCACAGAGGTCGCCAGCCATCGACAGCGCATCATTGGGCGCCTCACCTACTATCACGCCACCCGGCCCGCCTAACGCTGGTCTATCGCCACCTTGATCGCGCCACTGTCGCCCTGGTTGGCGATGGCCAAGAATGCCTCGCGCCACTGCTCCAGCCTGAACGTGTGAGTCAGCATCGGCCGCAAGTCGATTCGGCCGTCGACCGCCATGTCGAGATAGTGCGCGATCGCGTGCTTGCGCAGTCCGTCAACCTCCTCGACTCCGAAGGCGTTGGAGCCCACCCAGTTGATCTCCTTGAAATACAACGGGCTCCATTCCCACCGGCCCGGTGCGTGCACCCCCGCCTTCACCAGCGTCCCGCGTGCCTTGAGCACCCGCACCCCGACCTCGAAGGTTTCCGGCTTACCGACGGTGTCGTAGACGACGTCGAGTGCCCCGGGATAAGCCATCGGCAACCCTTGCAGCGGTTGGCGCAGCCGGCCGCCGCCCCAGCCAACCAACTCCTCGATCACGGCCAGCCGCGGCTCGTGCGCCACGACGAGGTCAGCACCCAATTGGCGGGCCAGCGCGGCCTGCGCCTCGAAGCGCGCCACCACCGCGACCGCAACCTGGGGGTAGAGCGCGCGCAGGATCGAAACCGCGCACAGTCCCAGCGATCCCGCCCCGTACACCAGCGCCCGACCCGACCGCGGCGGAGGGTGGCGGGTTACCGCGTGCAACGACACCGAAAACGGGTCGGCAAAAACCGCCAACTCGTCGGGCAGCGATTTGGGCACGGCAAAGAGCATGCTGTCGTGGGCGGGCATCAACTCTGCATAGCCGCCGGTCACGTCGGCTGACACCCCGGTGTGGATGCCGGGTTTGATGTCGCCGTCGCAAAAGTTCCAGCACAGGCTGTAGTCACCGGCTTCGCAAGCGGGACAACGTGGTTCGATGCCACGTGGCCCGCACGACAGCCACGGATTGAGCACCACCCGTTGTCCTGGTTCCAGCCCACGGGCCTGCGGGCCAACAGTCACCACGTCGGCGACCACCTCGTGCCCCATCACTTGCGGGAACGAGCAGAACGCCGCCATCGCGTTGTCGCCATCACCCTCGCCGAAATCCAGCAGGATCTGTTTGGAATCCGACCCGCAGATGCCGGTCAACCGGGGCCGGGTGATCACCCAATCGTCGTGTATCAACCGCGGGTCTGGAACGTCCTGTAGCGCAACAGGACTGTGCGTGAGGGCATCCTCGGGTCCGCCGAACGGCTCGGGCGGTACCCCGAATACCAGCGCCCTCATTGCCGTGCCATCGCAGCCACGCCGGCAATGTAGGCGTCGAGGTCGGCATTTTTGGCGTCGACGACGGCTTTCATGTCCGGCAGGTAGTGCTCGACGCGATCGCTGCCCAACGCCGCGATAATGCCTTGCGCCACCTCCTCTGGGGGGACCTTGGGTCCGGTGTAGAGCGGATCGTCGTTGTCGGGCTGGTCCCAGATTTCGGTGTCGACGGGGCCGGGCTCGATCAACTTCACCGACACACCGGTGCCGTGCAGGTCGACGGCCATCGCTTCACTCCAGCCGCACAGCGCGAATTTGCTGGCACAGTAGGCTGTTTCGTGGATGATGCCCAGGCGCCCGCCCATGCTGGACACATTGACGATCACACCCTCGCCGCGGGCCAGCATGCGCGGCAATACGGCTAAGGTCAGCCGCATCGGCGCGAAGAAGTTGACCCGCATGACGGTCTCGACCGCGTCCGGGTCCAGCTCGGTGACCCGACGGCGTTTCGGGATCGCGGCATTGTTCACCAGCACGTCGATGCCGCCGAGGCCATCCCACGCGTCGAGCGCTAGCCGCTCGATGGCCGCGGTGTCGGCCAGGTCGGCGACCCACATCGCAGACTCGGGTGAATGGCGTCGGCAATCCGCGAGCACCGTCGCGAGCCGGTCCCGTCGGCGTGCGACCAGCCCGACGATCGCTCCGCCGGCGGCCAGCTGGCGGGCCAGGGCCGCACCCACTCCCGATGAGGCGCCGGTGATCAGTACCCGTTTTTCCGCCTTCGAATAGGACATGTCCAAAGCCTGGCCTGTCCGGGTGGTGATGCACAACGCCTTGCAACGGCCTTTCGCCGAGCACGCACCGCCCGAGTGGCCGCCCGCCGACAACTAAGTTATATTGGCTAAGTAACGATTTTTGGACGGGTTGGTATGGCACGCGCAGATAACGACACTTGGGACCTGGCCTCGAGCGTGGGGGCCACGGCGACGATGGTTGCGGCGGCTCGGGCGATGGCGATGCGCACCGAGCGCCCGCTGATCAACGATCCGTTCGCCGAGCCCCTGGTCCGGGCGGTGGGAGTCGACCTGTTCACCCGGCTGGCCAGCGGTGAGCTGGATCCGGCCGAGTTGCACGACGGCGAGCAGGCGGGCCCGGACCGCATGAGCGACAACATGGCGGTGCGCACCAAATTCTTCGACGAGTTTTTCCTCGACGCGACGAGGTCAGGGATTCGGCAGGTGGTGATCCTTGCCTCCGGGCTCGATTCCCGCGCCTACCGGCTCTCTTGGCCGGACGGCACCGTGGTCTACGAAGTCGACCAGCCGCAGGTGATCCAGTTCAAGACGCGCACGCTGGCGAAGCTGGGCGCCGAACCCACCGCCGAGCGGCGTGCGGTGGCCGTCGACCTGCGTGATGACTGGCAAAGCGCGCTGCAGACGGCTGGTTTTGATCCCAGCCGGCCGACGGCGTGGAGCGCCGAGGGCCTGCTGGGCTACCTGCCGCCGGAGGCGCAGGACCGGCTCCTGGACACCATCACCGCGCTCAGCGCGCCGGGTAGCCGGTTCGCCACCGAAAGCGCACCCAACCCCGAGCCGGCCGACCACGACCGGATCAAGCAGCGGATGCAACAGGCCTCCGAGCGCTGGCGTGAGCACGGGCTGGACCTGGACATCACCGAACTCATCTACTTCGGCGACCGAAATGAGGCGGAGCCCTACCTGTCCGATCACGGTTGGCAGGTGACCGGTGACAGTGTCCGAGATCTGTTCGCCGCCAATGGTCTTGCACCGATGGAGGACGACATGCCGTTCGGTGAGCTGCGCTACGTCAGCGGTGTCTTGAACTAGCGGCGACCCAGGAGGTACGGCAATGCCACGTACGCAGGAAGACAGTTGGGATTTGGCCTCCAGCGTGGGTGCAACCGCAACCATGGTTGCGACGTCGCGCGCACTGGCCGCCCAAGGGCCTGACCCGCTGATCGACGACCCCTTCGCCGATCCGCTGGTTCGCGCGGTGGGTCTTGCTCCGTTCGTCCGGATTCTCGACGGAGAGGTCAGCCTGGACGATGACCCGGCACTGAATCGCAGGACTCGAGCGGAGCAGATCACTGTTCGCACACGGTATTTCGACGATTTCTTCACCGGTGCCACCGAGGCGGGCATCAGGCAGGCGGTGATCCTGGCTTCCGGGCTGGACACCCGGGCCTACCGGCTGCGTTGGCCGGCGGGCACGGTGGTCTACGAGATCGACCAGCCGCAGGTCATCGACTTCAAGACCAGCGCGCTGGCCCGTCTCGGCGCCGCGCCGACTGCGCAGCGCCGCGCTGTCGGTATCGACTTGCGCGACGACTGGCCGGCCGCGCTGCGAGAAAACGGGTTCGAGGTCGACCAACCGACCGCGTGGAGCGCCGAAGGGCTGCTCCCCTATCTGCCGCCCGAGGCTCAGGACCGGCTGTTCGACGACATCACCGCGCTGAGCGCGCCGGGCAGCCGGCTGGCTACCGAAGACATTCCCGACCCCGGCGCCTTGACCGGCGAGCATGCTCAGCGAATCAGTGAGCGGTGGCGCCGGCTCGGTTTCGACCTCGATGCGGCTGACCTGTTCTATCCGGGCGAGCGCAGCATCGTGGTCGACTACCTGGCCGACCACGACTGGCAGGTGACGCTGTTTCCGGTCCGGGATCTGTACCAGCGCAATGGTTTCGAGTTCCCCGACGACGAGATGATGGCGGAATTCGCTGAGATGCGGTATGTCTCGGCGACGTGGCGAGGGCGGACCGATGACTCGCACTCATAACGACACCTGGGACCTGGTGTCCAGTGTGGGCGCCACCGCGACGATGGTGGCGGCCGGGCGGGCGCTGGCGACCAAGGATCCCCGCGGGTTGATCAACGACCCGTTCGCCGACATGCTGGTCCGCGCGGTGGGGGTGGACTTTTTCGTCAAGATGATCGACGGGGAGCTCGATCTATCCACCCTCGAGGACTGGTCACCGGCCCGCGCACAGGCGATGATCGACGGAATGGCGGTGCGCACCAAGTATTTCGACGACTACTTCGCCGACGCCACCGGTGCCGGTGTTCGGCAAGTGGTGATCCTGGCCGCCGGGTTGGACTCGCGTGCCTACCGGTTGCGCTGGCCGGCCGACACGGTGGTCTATGAGATCGATCAGCCTCAGGTGGTCGATTTCAAAACCGCTGTATTGGCCGGCGCCGGCGCCGAGCCCACCGCAACACGGCGCACCGTCGGCGTCGACCTGCGCTCGGATTGGCCGGCAGCGCTGCAGAAGGCCGGGCTGGATCCGACCGTTCCGACGGCCTGGCTGGCCGAAGGACTGTTGATCTACCTACCGTCGCAAGCTCAGGACCGGTTGTTCGACAACATCACCGCGCTCAGCGTTCCGGGCAGCACGATCGCGACCGAATACGTGCCCGGCATCCGAGATTTCGATGCGGAGCGGGTCCGTCAGATGTCCGAGCCGCTGCGTCAACTCGGTGTCGACATCGACATGGCGTCGCTGGTGTACCCCGGCGAACGCAGCCATGTCATCGAATACCTACGCGGCTGCGGCTGGTCCGTCAGCAACGTGTCACGAGCGGAACTATTCACCCGCAACGGAATTGACGTCCCAGCGGTCGAGGACGACGATCCGCTGGGCGAGATCATCTTCGTCAGCGGGACACTCGCAGGCTAAAGGCGCGGCTCCCCGAGCCACAGCACGCTGGCACCGGTCAACGTTCGCTCGGCCTCGTCTAACAACCCGACCAGCGACTGTGTGACCAACGCGCCCACCACATCCGGCAGGGACGCGGCCGGTTGGGACGACGGGCGTGGCCGCAGAAGGTCCCACACCGACGAGCTCGGGTAACTGACCAGGCGGACGTCGGCGTCGGTGTCCAGACCGGCCAGCACCTTGGCCCGGCGCACCGCGGTACGCAACCCACCGAGTTCGTCGACCAACCCGCGTTCGAGGGCGTCCGCGCCTGTCCAGACCCGGCCGCGCGCCACTTCGTCGACGGCCTGCGTGCTCAGGTGCCGGCCCTCGGCGACGCGCTGCACGAAATCGGTGTAGAACAGATCCGCTTCAGCCTCGACCAGGGCCTGTTGTTCGGGGGTAAACGGCTTGTTGATTGACCACGCATCGGCATTGGCGTTGGTACGCACCGCATCCGAGCCGACACCCAGCCGCTGCTTGAGTTCCCGGGCGACCAGCTTGCCGGTCACCACACCGATCGATCCGGTGATGGTGCCGGGATTGGCCACTATGGCGTCCGCGCTCGTCGAAATGTAGTAGCCGCCGGACGCGGCGACGGCACCCATAGAGGCAACCACCGGCTTGCCCCGACCGCGGGCCTTGATCACCGCACGCCAGATGGTCTCCGACGCGGTGACCGAGCCGCCGGGGCTGTCGACCCGCAACACAATCGCCGAGACCGAGTCGTCTGCCGCCGCGTCGCGCAGCGCCGCGGCGATGGTGTCTCCGCCGGCGGCCGAGATGCCGAACGGCAGCGTCCGTCGACCGCGTCCACTGATGATCGGGCCCGCCACGGTGACCACGGCGACGGCCGGCTTGGACCGCCGGCCCGGAATCGGCACTGGCGGTGCCGGGCGCGGGGCGCTCGCGCGCGCATAACGCGACAGGTAAAGCCGCGGCGGAGCGGACTCGCTGTCGGCGTCGCCGGTTTCCGGTGAAATACCCTCGGCGCCAACGAGTTCAGCGATTCTGGCGTACGCCTCGTCGCGGTAGCCGATACGATCCACCAGCTTGGAACTGACCGCGTCGTCGCGCAGCAGCGGAGCGCGGTCCGCCAGCGCGTCGACGGCGTCGAGGTCGATTTTGCGCGAGTCGGCCACCGCCTGCCACACCTGGGCTTGCAAGCTCTCCAGCAGCCGGCTGTCGGCCTCGCGATGCGCGTCGGTGTACCGGTCCTGGGTGAAAAGGTTTGCCGCCGACTTGTATTCGCCGCGGGCGACGAACTGCGCTTCGATGCCGGCCTTTTCCAGCGCGTCTCGCAAGAACAGCGCATTGGTGGCGAAACCGATCAGCCCGACGGTGCCCGACGGCTGCATCCACACTTCGCCGAACGCCGATGCCAGGTAGTACGACAGGGTCCCGGGATACGTTTCGGCCCACGCCAACGACGGTTTGACCGCGGTGAACGCGGCGATGGCTTCACGCAACTCCTGAACCGGGCCGGCCGGCGCGGCCGGCATCTGCACCTGGGCGATCAACCCTGCCACTCGCGGGTCCTCGGCCGCCCGGTGAATCGCGGCGACGGCTTCGCGCAGCACCAGCGGCCGGCCACCGCCGGTGACGATGGCGAGCGGGTCGAAGCCGCTGGTCTCCGGTGGCGCGGCGTGCAGGTCGAGTTCGAGCACACAGTCCTTCGGGATGCCGTGGTGGCGGGCGGTGTCGACCCGGCGTATCAGTGCGCGCACATCGTCGGCGCCGGGCGGGGTGGGCAAGAAGTCGAGCATGCCGTCGAGCGTACCGACGGTGTGCCTACGGTGATGAGATGCGCTTCTCGATCTCCATTCCCCAGCTCGACTCGAGCGGCTTCGATGCCGCGGGCGTGCGTTCCTATCTGGCCCGTGCCGAAGAACTCGGATTCGAGGGTGGTTGGACGCTCGAACAGGTCATCGGCCCGGCCCCGCTGCTGGCGCCGCTGGAGTTACTGGC
Source organism: Mycobacterium shimoidei (assembly GCA_002101905.1). Classification (GTDB taxonomy): domain Bacteria; phylum Actinomycetota; class Actinomycetes; order Mycobacteriales; family Mycobacteriaceae; genus Mycobacterium; species Mycobacterium shimoidei. The sequence goes on from LQPU01000062.1 coordinate 58,624, forward strand.
GTTTGCCGCCGCCTGCACCGAGCGGCTGCGGCTCGGCGTCGCGGTTCTGGTCTCCTCACTGCATGAGCCGCTGCAGCTGGCGTCCGCGGTGACCACCGTTGACCGGATCAGCCACGGCCGGCTGGACGTGGGCGTTGCGCCCGGTGGCGGGTCTCGCCAGTTCTCCGCCTTCGGAGTGGACAAGGCGACATTCGTCGCCAATTTCACCGAGGGCCTGCGGCTGATGAAGGCGGCATGGTCGGACGAACCCCGAGTGACCTTCCACGGACGGTTCCGGCAGGTCGACGACCTGCCAATTCAGCCCAAACCGGTGCAGCGGCCTCATCCGCCGATCTGGTTCGGCGGGCAGGCGCCCACGGCGCTGGCGCGGGCCGTGCGCCACGGCGACGCCTTCCTGGGCGCGGGTTCGTCGACCACCGCGAAGTTCGGCGAGGCCGTGCGCATCGTCCGCCGCGAGCTGGCCGACCAGGGCAAAGACGCCGAGCGGTTCACCATCGGCAAACGGGTCTACCTGATGGTGGACGACGATGCCGAGCGGGCACGTGAGCGCGTGCTCGCCGGGTTGCGCCGCATCTACAGTCGCATGCGCGGCATCGACGAGGTGCCCGTGTACGGCACACCCGACGACGTTGCGCGCGGCTTGCGCGACGTCGTCGCTGCCGGTGCGCAGATGATCCTGCTCAACCCGCTCGGCGACGACGTCGCTGCGGACCGCGAGCAGATGGAACGCCTTGCTGCCGAAGTGCTTCCGCAACTCACCTGATCCCGCGAGCGTCGTCCGCGCGGCCGAGAATCTGCGATTCCCCGATCCGTGCCGAAAAGTCGCGATATAAAAACCCGATGGTTCTCAAAGTGAGGGTGTCGCCGGACCTGATCGGCGGAAGCGTCGACGAGGGTTATGGCAAAGTCGCCGACGCGTTTCGCGCTAACTTCGCGGCCGGCCACGAAGTTGGCGCCGCGGTGGCCGTCTATCGCGACGGCGTCAAGGTCGTCGACCTGTGGGGCGGCTATCGCAACGGCATCACCAAGGACCCTTGGCAGCACGACACCATGGTCAACATGTTCTCGACGACGAAAGGTGTTGCTGCCCTCACAGTTGCACGGGCCGTGTCACGGGGGCTGTTCGGCTACGACGACAAGGTGGCCGACCACTGGCCCGAATTCGCTCAAGCCGGTAAGGCTGATGTGACGGTGCGCCAGCTGCTGGGCCATCAGGCGGGCCTGTGCGTGTTGTCACCGGCGCCGACCACGCAAGAGGTCGCTGACCCGGCGAAACTCTCCCCGATCCTCGCGGCCCAAAAGCCCGCCTGGCCGCCGGGCACGCGGCATGGCTACCATGCGATCACGCTGGGCTGGTACAAATCCGAACTCATCCGCCGCACCGATCCTGCCGGGCGCACGCTGGGCCGATTCCTCGCCGACGAAATCGCGGGGCCGCTGGGGCTGGATTTGCATATCGGGCTTCCGGACTCGGTTCCCCGCGACCGGGTCGCCTATCTGCACCACTGGAAGCGCGCGGAATCCCTACTGCACCTCAATGTGATGCCGCCCGCCCTCTTCGCCGCGTCGCTGAATCCGATGGGACTGCTCGCGCGAGCGGGCTCCCTTCCGCGAGGCGTCGTACCCTGGGACGGCGACTACAATCGCGACGACGTGCGCGCCCTCGAGATCCCGTCGGCCAATGGAATAGGAACAGCCGCTGCGGTTGCCCAGCTCTACGGCGCCGCTGCAACCGGGGATCCTGCGCTGGGCCTGACCCGACCCGTGCTAAGCGAACTCGCGGCGCCGCCCGCTTCACCTAGTCGCGGACGGCGTGACCGGGTTTTGAAGGTCGATTCCACCTTCTCGCTCGGACTCTCCAAGCCGGTGCCGATGTTCATCTTCGGCTCATCCGACAAGGCGTTCGGCACAGCGGGTTTCGGCGGTTCGTTCGGGTTCGCCGACCCCGACACCGGAATCGGATTCGCTTATGTCATGAACCGGCTGGGTTTCCACCTGTGCAGCGACCCCCGCGAACTGGCCGTGCGGCAAGCCGTGTTCCGCGACGTGTTGGGCGTGCGACCGCAAACCTAGCCACCGCCGACTGGGCTAGAGCTCGGTGACCGAGCCGCCCGCAGCGGTGATCTTCTCCCGCGCGCTGCCGCTGAACTTGTGTGCGGTGACGTCGGCCTTGACGGTCAGCTTCCCGTCGCCGAGAACCTTGACCAGTGAGTTCTTGCGCACCAATCCCTTGGCCACCAGCTCGTCGACACCGATCGAACCGCCTTGCGGGAACGACCGATTGATATCGCCGACATTGACGATCTCGTATTCGGTGCGGAACCGGTTGCGGAAGCCCTTCAGCTTGGGCAGGCGCATGTGGATCGGCATCTGGCCACCCTCGAAGGTGACCGGCACTCTCTTTCGGGCCTTGGTGCCTTTCGTGCCGCGCCCGGCGGTCTTGCCCTTGGAACCATCACCGCGACCGACCCGGGTGCGTTTGGTTTTCGACCCGGGCGCAGGGCGCAGGTCGTGAAGTTTGATCGTCATTGCTTCTTCCCTTCGCGGGCCGTCTTGACGGGTTCGACCTCGACGAGGTGCTGCACGACCGCGATCAAGCCGCGGGTCTGCGGGTTGTCCTCACGGACCACCGACTGGCGGATCTTGCGCAACCCCAAGGTGCGCAGGCTTTCCCGCTGCTTCCAGCGGGCGCCGATGGTGCTGCGCACCTGGGTGATCTTCAGCTCTGCCATGGCCTATGCCGTACCCTCCCGCTCACGACGTGCAGCAGTGGCGGCCAGCGCTTCGCTTTCCCGCCGCGCCTTCAACATGCCGGCCGGAGCGACATCCTCGATGGGCAGCCCGCGACGCGCGGCCACCTCCTCGGGACGCTGCAGCAGCTTGAGCGCGGCCACGGTGGCGTGCACCACGTTGATGGCGTTGTCGCTGCCCAGCGACTTGGCCAAAATGTCATGCACCCCGGCGCATTCCAGCACCGCACGGGCAGCGCCGCCGGCAATCACGCCGGTACCGGGGCTGGCGGGGCGCAGCAGCACCACGCCGGCGGCTGCCTCGCCCTGCACCGGGTGGGTGATGGTGCCACCGATCAACGGCACCCGGAAGAAGCTTTTACGGGCCTCCTCGACACCCTTGGCGATCGCGGCCGGGACCTCTTTGGCCTTGCCGTAACCCACACCGACCATGCCGTTGCCGTCGCCGACGATGACCAGTGCGGTGAAGCTGAATCGCCGGCCACCCTTGACCACCTTGGAGACGCGGTTGATGTTGACCACCCGCTCCAGGTAATTGCTGCCGTCGCGGTCACGACCGCGGCCGCCGCGATCGTCACGTCGACTGCGACCCTCACGCCCCTCGCCGCGTCCTTCGCTGCGAGGCACGCTTGTGGTGTCCGGAGCTGCCGCCCCCGACGTCGGCTGCTCCGTCATCGCGCAGTCCTTCCCTCGTCAAAGCTCGTCATCAGAATTTCAATCCGCTCTCGCGCGCCGCATCGGCCAGCGCTGCGATCCTTCCGCCGTAGTTGTAGCCGCCCCGGTCGAACACCACCGTCTCGATACCGGCGGCCTTGGCGCGCTCGGCGATCAACTGGCCGACTCGCACGCTATGGGCCTTCTTGTCTCCCTGCACCGCACGCACATCGGCCTCGATCGAGGACGCGGCCGCCAGTGTGGTGCCGTTGAGGTCGTTGACCAGTTGCACGTGGATGTGCCGCGCAGATCGGTGCACCACGAGCCGCGGACGCTCCGGCGTACCGGAGATCTTCTTGCGCAGCCGTGCGTGCCTGCGCAGCCGCGCGGCGCGGCGTGCGGCGGATACGCTCTGCCCCACGGGTTTGCGCGCCTGTGCTTGTGTTCCAGCCATGACTACTTACCTGTCTTTCCGACCTTGCGGCGGACCTGCTCGCCCTCGTAACGTACGCCCTTGCCCTTGTACGGGTCGGGACGACGTAACCGGCGGATATTCGCCGAGATCTGGCCGACCTTCTGTTTGTCGATCCCGGACACCGAGAACTTGGTCGGCGTCTCCACCGCGAACGTGATGCCTTCCGGCGCCTCGACCACCACGGGATGGCTATATCCAAGCGCGAATTCCAGCGCGTTTCCCTTCAGTTGCACGCGGTAACCGACGCCGAAGATTTCCATCTTGGTGGTGTAGCCCTGCGTCACACCGGTTACCAGGTTGGCCACCAGGGTGCGTGACAGCCCGTGCAACGAACGACTACGCCGCTCGTCGTTGGGCCGCGTCACCACAATGGCGCCATCGTCGTTGCGCGACACCCTGATCGGCTCGGCGACCGACAGCTCCAGGCTGCCCTTGGGGCCCTTGACCGAAACGTTCTGGCCCTCGATGGTCACGTCGACTCCGTCCGGAACCGGGATCGGCTGCTTACCAATGCGCGACATCGATGCTCCCTCTACCACACGTACGCGAGGACTTCGCCGCCCACGCCCTGTCTGGCTGCCTGACGGTCGGTGAGCAGGCCCGAGGAGGTCGAAATGATCGCCACGCCAAGCCCGCCGAGCACACGCGGCAGATTGGTCGACTTCGCGTAGACCCGCAGACCCGGCTTGGACACCCGGCGCAGGCCGGCGATGCTGCGCTCCCGGCTGGGCCCGTACTTGAGCTGCACGACCAGCTCCTTGCCGACCCGCGCGTCTTCGACGCGGTAGTCGCTGATGTACCCCTCACGCTTGAGGATCTCGGCGATGTTGGCCTTGATCTTCGAGTGCGGGAGGGTCACCTCTTCGTGGTACGCCGAATTGGCGTTGCGCAGACGTGTCAAGAAGTCTGCGATCGGGTCCGTCATAGTCATTTAGCGCTGCTCCTCTTCATCGCTGCGCTCTGTATCGTCGACAACGCGGTCATAGTTGCGTCCTATGTCCCGTCACCAACTGCTCTTCTGCACACCGGGCAGTTCACCGGCGTGCGCCATCTCACGAAGACAGACGCGACACAGCCCGAACTTGCGGTAAACGGCACGCGGGCGGCCGCATTTGCTGCAGCGGGTGTAGGTGCGCACCTTGAACTTCGGCTTGCGCTGAGCCTTGTTGACCAGTGCCTTCTTCGCCATATGCTCAGTTCTCCTTGAACGGAAAGCCGAGGGCCCGCAACAGCGCTCGTCCTTCGTCGTCGTTCGTCGCCGAGGTGACGACGGTGATGTCCATGCCACGGGTCCGGTCGATGGAGTCCACGTCGATCTCGTGGAACACCGACTGCTCGGCCAGCCCGAACGTGTAGTTGCCGGCGCCGTCGAACTGCTTGGGCGACAGGCCGCGGAAGTCGCGGATACGCGGCAGCGCGATCGAGGTGAGCCGGTCGAGGAATTCCCACATCCGATCGCCGCGCAGTGTCACCCGCGCCCCGATCGGCATGCCCTCGCGCAGCTTGAATTGCGCGATCGATTTGCGGGCCCGCCGGATCTCCGGCCGCTGCCCGGTGATCATCGCCAGGTCGTTGACCGCGCCGTTGATCAGCTTGGCGTCGCGGGCGGCGTCGCCCACACCCATGTTGACCACAACCTTGACCACGGTCGGGATCTGCATGACGTTGCGGTAGCCGAACTCTTTGTTGAGCGCATCGCGGATCTCGTCGCGGTAGCGCATCTTCAGCCGGGGCTGAACTTTTTCTGCCGTCGTCATCAGATGTCCTTGCCGTTGCGCTTGGAGATGCGGACCTTCTTGCCGGTTTCCTCGTCGAACCGGTACCCGATCCGGGTGGGTTTGCCGTCGGAGTCGACCACCATCACGTTGGAGACGTGAATCGGGGCTTCCTGGGTGACGATGCCGCCCGAGCGGGCGCCGCGCTGATTGGTCGAGATCGGGGTGTGTTTTTTGATCCGGTTGACGCCCTCGACGAGCACCTTGTTGCGGGCCGGGTAGGCCTGTAGGACCTTACCCTTGGCGCCCTTGTCCTTGCCGGAGATGACCAGCACGGTGTCGCCCTTGTGGACCTTCATCTACAGCACCTCCGGGGCCAGCGAGATGATCTTCATGAAGCGCTTTTCCCGCAGTTCCCGGCCGACCGGCCCGAAGATGCGGGTGCCGCGCGGGTCGTTGTCAGGCTTGATGATGACGGCCGCGTTCTCGTCGAACTTGATGTAGCTGCCGTCGGGGCGGCGGCGCTCCTTGACGGTGCGCACCACGACAGCCTTGACGATTTCGCCGCGCCTGATGTTGCCGCCGGGGATGGCGTCTTTGACCGTCGCCACGATCACGTCGCCGATACCGGCGTAGCGTCGCGACGAGCCGCCGAGCACCCGGATGCACAAGATCTCCTTGGCGCCGGTGTTGTCGGCGACCTTCAGCCGCGATTCCTGCTGAATCACCTAGATCTCCTGACCTGGTTCGCGTGTGCACGACAGACGGGTGCTATCGCTGTCTGACGTGCGTGGTCTTCATCGCCGAACGGCACGCGGGGCCGGCAAAGTATCGTGCACGCGCCGGCCGAGGTCTGCCCACGGCAACCCCTAGAGTCTAGGGGATCACCTGCTCAGAGCCAAATTTGAGGGCTAGCCGCTTATGCTGCCGATCCTGCGGATATCGCCGAGGTGGTGAACACCTTCGTGCATCGCCTGGCGGACGAGCCAACGCGCCGTCCGCTGCTCCCCTGGCAATCGCGTCGCGACGCGGTCCCAGTCGTGTTCTCCGGTACGCGCGACTTCCTCGCAGAAGCCGGACGCGGCCGCACCCAGTTCGTCCAGCATGGCGGTCAGATCGCATTCGTTGTAACGGAACCTTTGCGCCCTTAGGTCGTTGAACATCGGTTCCAGCGCCGGCCGGACCTCATCGCGGGTCCGGTGCAGCCGGATGGTGAAGGTCATGTAGACGTCGCGCAGGTGGCAGACATACTCAGCGACCGACCACACCCGCGGGCCGGGGCGCCGCCGCTGCGTCTCAGGTGGGATGTCGGCGACGGCTGCACCCACCGCGGCCGGTAGTTTCTCGATGGCACGAACGGCCTGGCCGATGCTGATCTCTGGATAGGTCAGCGCGCACACATCGCAGGTGTGGTCTTCGGCAGCCAGCGGCGGTAGCTGCCCACGGAACATGGGAATATTGTGCACCGACCCGAGAATACGAGGTCTGGCCGAACAATTGTTCGGATCGAGGTCTTTGTTTGAAGCTGCGGGTGGGCAATTCCTCCGATGTAGGCCTCTCGTCGGTTTCAGTTATTTCCGCCCCACAAGGATTTTAGCGAGGTAGTCTCCTACCATCCGAGAATTGATTCGTCGATTTCGGTGCTCAGTGGCCAGCTGGCGAAACCCCTAATACCTGTAAAACCATCGATTTAGGGGCGGAGAAATGAAAATTCGGTTCATGACAGCAGCAGCAATCACGGCAGTGTTGGCAGCACCGGCGGCGCACGCCGACACCACCGAGTTCCTGCAGGACGTGGAGGCGGCGGGGTTCACCGATACCGCCTCCGGCGCTACCGGCCTCGAGGAGGCAGGAACGTACATCTGCGCTCAGCTTGACCAAGGCCAAGACCCCGCAACCTTGGTGGAGGGAGAACTTCTGACAATGACCAACCTAAACCCATATCAGGTGGGTGAATTCATGGGGATAGCGGTCAGAGATCTGTGCCCACTGCACTTCCCTGAGGTGGAAGCGTGGGCGAATTCAGTCTCACAATCCCAAGCCATCGTCACGGCAACCACAGCACACTAATTCGGGCTGTGCTTTAGCCAGCTTGAGGACCATCGGCAAGGTACGCCGGACCATCTACCTGTCGACCACGCAGCGAAACCCGATATGAGTGGTGGCGCTGTCCTGCGACTGCGGCGAGCGCGCCGCCGGCCGGTAGCGGTGGCAGTACTCGGGCGCGCACAGATGCGAGCCGCCCTTCAGGGTCTGGTTGACCCCCGGATCGGGGGGCCCGGTCGGCGTGCAGCAGGCTTTCGGCGGCTCCTTGAGCCGGTGATGGGGCGAGAATTCGGTGGTCGTCCACTCCCAGACGTTGCCGATCATGTCGAGCAGACCCACCGGGTTGGGCGGGAATGCCCCCACCGGCGAGGTCCCCATCCAGCCCAGGGCGCCGTCGTTGCGGTATGGGAATCGGCCCTGCCAGGTGTTGGCCATCAACTGCCCGCCCGGCTTTTCCTCGTCGCCCCAGGGGTAGGTCGTCGTGGTCCCGCCGCGCGCGGCGTACTCCCACTCGGCCTCGGTGGGCAGACGCCGCCCGGCCCACCGCGCATAGGCCGCGGCGTCGGGATAGGCGACCTGCACGACGGGATGATCAGCCTTGTCGGCGATGTCACTGTCCGGGCCGAATGGGTGTCGCCAATTCGCGCCGGGAACCCACTGCCACCATTGCCGCCAGTCCCGCAGATCCACGGGTCCCGCCGTCGGTCGAAACACCAGCGCCCCCGGCTGCAGATCGTTTGGGTCGGCTCCGGGGTACAGCGCGGGGTCGATGGGTTGTTCTGCGACGGTCACATAGCCTGTGGCAGCGACGAATTCGGCGAATTGGGCGTTGGTCACCGGATGGCGTTCCATCGCGAACGCATCGACGACGGCGGTGTGTATCGGCGCCTCTTCGGGGTAAAAGCTCGTCGAGCCCATCCGGAACGATCCGCCGGGCAGCTCGACCAGCTCGGTCAGCTCTACTTCAGTCACGCGAAAACGCCAGCGCCAGCTTCTTTTCCAGATCCTCGTATGCAGTGCCGGAGATGTCGACGGTGACCTGCGTGATGGTGCCGCCGGTGAATCTGAACGGCGCCTTGTATCGGCGCGACACCGCTGAACCGCTGTTGCGCCCGACGCTGATCGTGGCGCCGGCCAACCCGAAGGTTCCCGGCTGTGTCGTCATGTCCGGCAGGGTTGCGACGGCCTGGCCGTCGATGTACAGCACGGCATCACCGAGCGGTGTGTGGCTGTTCGGGACCGTCCCTGAGCGCGTGTAGTGGACGCCGAAAAGGTGGCGACCCAACGGCACCGCGCCCGCCGACGACAGCGTCTGTTCCCGCTCCCCGAGGAAGTTGTAGACGTAATGCAGCCGCCCGTCCTGGATGAACAGAACGTGCCCGCCGTGGGCGCCGCCCTGTTTGAACAACACTCCTTCGGCACCGGTAGTGTCGACCGTCGCGTCGGCGACCACGGAGAATGATTGGCCGCGTATCTCGACGCCGGCGCCCATGTGCACATCGGCGGCGTCGGGGTAGTAGACGAAGGTCGACCTCTCCCCGACCAGGTAAGGCCGCCACCGCGTCATCGTTTCCAAGATGTTGAAATCCGCCAGCGGCAGCCCGTTGTACTTGGCCGCCTCCGAGAACCACAACGCCTTGAGTTCCTCGAGCTTGTCCGGCCGCTCTGCGGCCAGGTCGTGGCACTGACTGCGGTCGGCCGCGATGTTGAACAGCTCCCAGCGATCGGAGTCGAAATGTGACCAGCCCGAAGGCGTGGCAGCGTGCACCGTATTGGCGAACCAGCCGTCGTGCCAGATCCCCCGAGTGCCCAGCATGGTGTAGAACTGGGTGTGTTTACCGGTATCTGCTGCCGGATCTGCCAGCGCCGCTTTGAAACTCACTCCGTCCAGCGGACGCTGGGGAATCCCCTTGACGACCTCCGGTGGCGTGATGCCCAGCAGGTCGTAGACGGTGGGGGTGATATCGCAAACGCTGATGTAATTGTCGCGGACCTCGCCGTGCGCAGCAATCCCGTTGGGCCAGGAGATGATTGCGGTATCAGCGATACCTCCCTCGTGCGAGGCGTAGCGCTTGAACAGCTTGTAGGGGGTGTTGAACGCCATCGCCCAGCCGATCGGGTAATGGTTGTAGGTCTCTGGCCCACCGAGGCGATCGAGGAACTTCAGGCTTTCTTCGACGGTGTCGATGTAGCCGTTGAAGAACTTCGACTCGTTGACCGACCCGTTCGGCCCGCCCTCCCCGCTGGCGCCGTTATCGGAGATCACCACGATGATGGTGTTGTCGAGTTGACCGGATTCTGCAAGATAGTCCAGGATTCGGCCGATCTGCGCATCGGTGTAGCTCAGGAAGCCGGCGAATACTTCGGCCATCCTGCTGAACAATTTCTTCTCGTCGGCGGTTAGTGAATCCCAGGGCCGCACCGTGTCCTGAACCGGCCACGGCTCACCATTGGGGCCCGTCACATCGAGGTACGGGTTCATCGGTGACAGCTCGGTGTCAGGTGGAACGATGCCCATCGCCTTCTGTCGTTCCAGGACGATCTCGCGGTAACGCTCGTAGCCCATGTCGAAGCGGCCGGCGTATTTGTCGGCCCATTCTTTGAACACATGGTGCGGGGCGTGACCGGCACCGGGGCACACGTAGCTGAACCACGGTTTGTTCGGCGCGATCACCTTGGCGTCGCGGATGAATTCGATTGTCTTGTCGGCGATGTCCTTCGATAGGTGGTAGCCGTCCTCGGGTGTGCCGGGCGGTGGGACCGGGTGGTTGTCGTAGATCAGATCGGGATACCACTGGTCGGTCTCGCCGCCCATGAATCCGTAGAACCGTTCGAATCCGCGAGACAGCGGCCAGTGACGCTTGGTCGACGCCAGGCTGGACTCCTCGAGCGGAGTCAGGTGCCATTTACCGGTGCAGTAGGTGTTGTAGCCCTGTTCGGCAAGCACTTCGGAGAGCAGGGCGGTGTCGGCTGGGATACGGCCGTTGCAGTTGGGGAATCCGTCGGTGAATTCCTCGATGGTGGCCATCCCCACCGTGGTGGCGTTGCGACCGGTCAGCAAGGACGCCCGAGTGGGGGAACACAGCGCGGTGGTGTGGAATTGGGACAGCCGGACGCCGCGGTCGGCGATGCGTGTCATATTCGGCATTTCGACCAGACCACCGAAGCAATCCCACGTCGCGATCCCGACGTCGTCCCAGACTAGGTAGAGGACGTTGGGTGCATTCTCCGGCGCGGTCGGCGCCGCGAAAGGCCCCCAGTCGGGCTCGGAGTCCCGTATGTCGAGCTCGATTTTGCCGGTGAATTCGGTCGCCACCGTCGCGACTATACCCCGGCGAGCAGACCCAAAAGCCCCCATTCCGCAGCGGAATTGGGGGCTTTTGCGTGTCTGCTCGCGCTAACCTACTTGGCCTTCTCCAAGATCTCCACCAGCCGCCAGCGCTTGGTCGCCGACAGCGGACGGGTCTCCATCAGCGATACCCGATCGCCGATGCCGGCAACGCTGTTCTCGTCGTGCGCCTTCACCTTCTTGGTGCTGCGAATGATCTTGCCGTAGAGCGGGTGCTTCACCCGGTCCTCCAGCTCGACCACGATCGTCTTCTGCATCTTGTCGCTCACCACGTAGCCGATCGCAGTCTTGCGGCGACCCCGCGGCTTGGCTTTGCGCGGAGTGTGCTTGGGGCCTTTTTCCCTCGGAGTGGTTTCTGCGGATTTATTCGGCGTGGTCTTCTTAGCGGCAGCCTTTTTCGCTGCGGTCTTGGTACCGGTTTTCGCCTCTGCCATTACGATTCCTCATTTTCAGCACCATCGGGGCCCGATGCCAGGCCGAGTTCGCGTTCGCGCAACACCGTGTAGATACGTGCGATTTCCCGGCGCACCGTGCGAAGTCGACGGTTGTTGTTGAGCTGGCCGGTCGCCATCTGGAAACGCAGATTGAACAGCTCTTCCTTGGATTCGCGGAGCCGGTCGACCAGCTCGTCGTCGGTGAGCTCGCGCAGTTCGCCAGCGGAAACACCCACTGCCATCAGAACTGCTCCTCTCGGGTGATGATGCGTGCCTTGATCGGCAACTTGTGGATTGCCCGGGTGAGCGCGGCCCGGGCGATCGACTCATTCGGATAGCTGAGCTCGAACAGCACCCGTCCGGGCTTGACGTTGGCCACCCACCACTCCGGCGAACCCTTACCCGAACCCATCCGGGTTTCCGCCGGCTTCTTGGTCAGCGGACGGTCCGGGAAGATGTTGATCCACACCTTGCCGCCACGCTTGATGTGCCGGTTGATGGCGATACGGGCGGATTCGATCTGCCGGTTGGTGACGTAAGCATGCTCCAACGCCTGGATGCCGTAATCACCGAAGCTGACGGTGGTGCCGCCGCTGGCGATGCCGCGCTGACGTGGATGGTGCTGTTTGCGGTGCTTGACTTTGCGGGGAATAAGCATGATTCAGCTCTCCGTGCTCTGCGTCTCAGGAGCCGGCTCATCGGCCGGCGGCGCGGCGGCAGTCTCTTCGGCACCCGAGGCGGCCCGACCTGCCTCGGTACCCGTCGCGGTGGTGCCGGCGGCGCCGCTGCGGCGCGGACGGGTGCCCGACGGACGCTCGCGGCGAGGACGCTCGGCGCCGGCCGCCGTGGGAGCGACGAGTTCGCGCTTGCCGCCGACAATGTCGCCCTTGTAGATCCACACCTTGACGCCGATGCGGCCGAAGGTGGTCTTGGCCTCGTACAGGCCGTAGTCGATGTCGGCACGCAACGTGTGCAGCGGGACGCGGCCTTCGCGATAGAACTCCGAGCGGCTCATTTCCGCGCCGCCGAGGCGGCCCGAGCACTGCACCCGGATGCCCTTGACGTTGGGTTGGCGCATGGCTGATTGGATGGCCTTGCGCATCGCCCGGCGAAACGCGACGCGGTTGCTCAACTGCTCGGCGACGCCCTGCGCCACCAGCTGGGCTTGCGACTCAGGGTTTTTCACCTCGAGGATGTTGAGCTGAACCTGCTTGCCGGTCAGTTTTTCCAGATCGGCACGGATGCGGTCGGCTTCGGTGCCGCGGCGGCCGATCACGATGCCCGGCCGGGCGGTGTGAATGTCTACCCGGACCCGGTCGCGGGTGCGCTCGATCTCCACGTCGGCGATCCCGGCGCGCTCCAAGCCGCTGGACAGCAGCCGGCGAATCGCGACATCTTCCTTGACGTACTCGGCGTACTGCTTGTCTGCGTACCAGCGAGACTTCCAGTCGGTGGTGATACCGAGCCGGAATCCGTGCGGATTGATCTTTTGGCCCACTACTGCGAGCCTCCCTTCGCTTCAGAAGTCTCGGAAGTCTTCTTGGAGGTTTCTGCGGCCTTCTTGGCGGGGGCCTTTTCGGCGGCTTTCTTCGCCGTTGCCTTTTCGCCGGCCTTCTTGGCGGGCGCCTTTTCCGCGGCTTTCTTGGCCGGTGCCTTCTCGGCGGCTGCCTTCTTCGCCGGGGCCTTCTTGGCGGGGGCCTTTTCGGCGGCCTTCTCGGCGGTCGCCTTCTTCGCCGGGGTCTCCTTGGCCGGCGCCTTCTTGGCGGCGGCCTTGCTGGCTTGGGCGCGACGGGCGCGGGCGGTGCTCGCGGAACGAGAGCCGCGCTCGTCCTTCATCGGCCGGCTTTCCACCACCACCGTGATGTGACTGGTGCGCCGGCGGATCCGGAACGCCCGGCCCTGGGCGCGCGGGCGAATCCGCTTGGCCGTCGGGCCGTCGTCGGCGCAGACGCTGGCCACCACCAGCGTTGCCGGGTCCAGACCGTCGTTGTTCTGCGCGTTGGCGGCTGCGCTGGCGATGACCTTGGCCACGGGCACGCTGGCCGCCTGCGGGGCCCAGCGCAGGATGTCGAGCGCCTCGGACACCGGCTTGCCGCGCACCAGGTTGATCACCCGGCGCGCCTTGGTCGGCGATACCCGCACGAACCGCGCTTTGGCTGTCGCAGAAGGAAATTCAGTAGCCGCAGTGGCTTCGCTAGCCCTTGTCATCGCCGCTTGGCTTTCCGGTCGTCCTTGATATGTCCCTTGAAGGTGCGCGTCGGCGCAAACTCACCCAGCTTGTGGCCCACCATCGCCTCGGTGATGAACACCGGCACATGCTTGCGCCCGTCATGGACGGCGAACGTGTGACCAATGAAGTCCGGAATGATGGTCGATCGCCGCGACCAGGTCTTGATGACCTGCTTGGTGTTCTTCTCGTTCTGCGCATCGACCTTCTTGAGCAGATGGTCGTCGACGAACGGACCCTTCTTGAGGCTGCGTGGCATCGGCTACTCCTGAACTCCCTAGCGCCCGTGCTTCTTGCCGGTGCGCCGGCGGCGGACGATGAGCTTGTTGCTGGGCTTGTTCGGTCGGCGGGTGCGGCCCTCGGGCTTACCCCACGGGCTGACCGGGTGGCGTCCACCGGACGTTTTGCCTTCACCACCACCGTGTGGGTGATCGACCGGGTTCATCACCACACCGCGGACGGACGGACGCTTGCCCTTCCAGCGCATCCGACCGGCCTTACCCCAGTTGATGTTGGACTGCTCGGCGTTGCCAACCTCGCCGACGGTCGCGCGACAGCGCACGTCGACCCGGCGGATCTCGCCACTGGGCATACGCAACGACGCGTAGCTGCCTTCTTTACCGAGCAACTGAATACTCGAGCCGGCCGAACGCGCCAGCTTGGCGCCGCCGCCGGGCCGCAACTCCACGGCGTGGATCAAGGTACCGGCCGGGATGTTGCGCAGCGGAAGGTTGTTGCCCGGTTTGATGTCGGCATTCGGGCCTGACTCAACAACGTCACCCTGCGACAGCCCTTGGGGCGCAATGATGTAGCGCTTCTCGCCATCGAGGTAATGCAGCAACGCGATCCGGGCGGTGCGGTTCGGGTCGTACTCGATGTGCGCGACCTTGGCGTTGACGCCGTCCTTGTCGTTACGGCGGAAGTCGATCACCCGGTACGCACGTTTGTGCCCACCACCGCGGTGCCGGGTGGTGATTCGGCCGTGCGCGTTGCGGCCACCGCGGCCGTGCAAAGGGCGCACCAAAGACTTCTCCGGGTGGGAGCGAGTGATCTCGGCGAAGTCGGAGACACTGGCGCCGCGACGACCCGGAGTCGTCGGCTTGTACTTGCGAATTGCCATGTCAGTTAGGTCTTTCTCTCTCGCTACGCCGGTGTCCCGAACAGGTCGATCGGCTTGCTGCCGGGCGCCAACGTCACAATGGCCCGCTTGGTGTCCTTGCGTTTGCCGTAGCCGGTGCGGGTGCGCTTGCGCTTGCCGCGCCGATTGGCGGTGTTCACCGCCGCCACCTTGACCGAAAAGATCTTTTCGATCGCGATCTTTATCTGTGTCTTGTTCGAGTCGGGGTGCACCAGGAACGTGTACACGTTGTCGTCGATCAGCCCGTAGGACTTCTCCGAGATGACCGGCGCCAAGATGATGTCGCGGGGGTCAGTGACGGTCGCCATCAGGCCGAAACCTCCTCGGCGGTCTTGCTGTTGGCAGCGATGTAGGCGTTCAGCGCTTCGACGGAGAACACCACATCGTCGGCACGCAGCACGTCGTACGTGTTGAGCTGGTCGGGGGGCAAGACATGCACGCCCGGCAGGTTGCGCACGCTCTTGATGCCCGTCTCGTCGCTGCGACCGGTCACCACCAGAACCTGCTTGCGGTCGGTCAGCGTGGCCAGGAAAGCCTTGGCGCTCTTGGTCGACGGCTTCTGGCCCGACACCAGCTCGGTGACGGCGTGGATGCGTCCGTTGCGTGCCCGGTCCGACAGCGCCCCGCGCAGGGCGGCCGCGATCATCTTCTTCGGGGTGCGCTGGCTGTAGTCGCGCGGCTTGGGACCGTGCACGACGCCACCACCGGTGAACTGCGGGGCACGCACCGAGCCCTGCCGCGCGCGGCCGGTGCCCTTCTGCCGGTACGGCTTACGGCCGCCACCGCGAACCTCGCCGCGGGTTTTGGTCGAGTGGGTGCCCTGTCGCGCGGCGGCCCGCTGAGCGGTGACCACTTGGTGCATCAGGGCGATGTTGGCGGGCGCGTCGAACAGCTCGGCCGGAAGCTCGACTGTGCCGCTCTTCTTACCGTCCGGGGCCTTGACGTCAATCTTGATGCCGGCCATTACTTCTCACCTCGTTTTACCGCGCTGCGCACCATGACGAGCCCACCCTTGCGGCCGGGGACAGCGCCCTTGATCAGCAGCACACCGTTGTCAGCGTCGACCTTGTGCACCAACAGGTTCTGCATGGTGACCCGGTCGTTACCCATCCGACCGGCCATCCGAGTGCCCTTGAACACCCGCGCCGGCGTGGCGCAACCACCGATGGAACCCGGGCGGCGGTGCACGGCCTGCGTACCGTGGCTGGCACCTTGCCCGCGGAAGCCATGGCGCTTCATGGTGCCGGCGAAGCCCTTACCTTTCGAGGTGCCGGTGACGTCCACATAGCTTCCGGGGGTGAAGATCTCAGCGGTCAGCTCCTGGCCGACCTCATACTCGGCGGCCGCCTCGGCGCTGTCCAGACGCAGCTCGGCCAGGTGCCGACGCGGGTTGACACCCGCGGCCGCGTATTGACCCTTCAGCGGCTTGTTCACCTTGCGCGGGTTGATCTCGCCGTACGCCAGCTGCACCGCGCTGTAGCCGTCCCGCTCCGGTGTCCGGATGCGGGTCACCACGTTCGGCCCGGCCTTGACCACCGTCACCGGGACCACCCGGTTGTTCTCGTCGAACACCTGCGTCATGCCAAGCTTGGTGCCCAGAATGCCCTTTCTCGCCATTGCTCGCAGATCTCCTACTGGATGTTGACGTCGACGCTGGCGGGCAGATCGATGCGCATCAGCGCGTCAACGGTCTTCGGTGTCGGATCGAGGATGTCGATCAGCCGCTTGTGGGTGCGCATTTCGAAGTGCTCCCGCGAGTCCTTGTATTTGTGCGGAGAGCGGATCACGCAGTACACGTTCTTCTCGGTCGGCAGCGGCACCGGACCAACCACGCTGGCGCCGGTCCGAACGACGGTCTCGACGATCTTGCGCGCCGAGGCGTCAATGGCCTCGTGGTCGTAGGCCTTGAGCCTGATGCGGATCTTCTGTCCCGCCACGCTTCTCCTACCTCACTCTCCACTGTTCGGACCTAGGTCCACGGCGCGCCGTTGGTGGCGTCGCGCCGAATGTTGCGCCGCTGTTTACCTGTCGTGGTCCACCGGCCCCCGCGGTCGGGCGTGTCGCCCACACGCAGCCTGGTTCGCGGCCAAATTCGTCGCGTTCCGAGGATGGGACCGGACGCGCCCGTTTGGGCGCCGGTCGTATGCCCGGCCAGGCGCGAACCCGGCGCAAGGCAACCCGAACAGTATGCCCCAGATCGCGGCGTCGGCCAAATTCTTCGGCATCGGAGGCGCAGGCCCCGCCATCAGGTCCTTGCCGCAGCGTCACCTATGCCGGGATGTACGGCTCAGCCAGCACAAATACCGCGTGCACCCTCCCAGAGGGTACGAAAGGAGTATGCGCAATTTCGCTCGCTGCGCGGTAGCGACCGCCGTGACCGTCGGCATCGCCCTTGCCGGGGTAAACGCCCACGCGGGGCCTCCTACCCGCTTTCCTTGTCCGCCGAACACCCCAAGGGGCATGGATTGCGATAACCCGCAGCCGCTGCCGCCGCCCTTCGCGCCGGCCGCGCCCGCTCCGCATGCGCCCGCCCCGGGACACCCATCCGATCCCCCCGGCGACGCGCCCGGTGGCGGCTGAGGCTCAGTCGCTGACCCTCCACATCTCGGCGCGGGCGAGGCTCACGACCTGCCCTTCAGCGTCGCCCAGAACGGACACTGGTGCGACTCCTCGAAGGTGGTCATGACCCGGCTGCCGTCGGGTCGTAACGACATCCACGGCGCGTGGTCGCCCCGCAGCGCCGGCCAGTCGGGCGCCTTGGCAACCTTCGGCTCACCGCTGGTCACGAACTGGCTCCAATAGGCGATCATCTGGTCCGACAGCGCACGCTGAGCCAGGTCCAGCGGCGGCGCGCCCCCGACCTTGAACAAGTAGCGCAACTCCAGCGAGTGGCTGGCACCCACGGGAAACGGCGCGCGTCGCAAGTTGTCCGGCGCCGGAGCGTTCGGATCGTCGAATTCGTAGGCATACACCGGCGCGTTCCGGCTCAGCGCCACCGCCATACGGTCGGCCACGCAGGCGAAGACACCGTCGGTGACCGCCGCGGCGTAGGCGAGCGACACGTCGCCGCCGTAACGGTCGGGCGGATAGCGCGCCATTACGGCGCGGCCGTCGGCGCCGAAGATGTCGGTCAGCACCCCGGCATACTCGGCGGCGGTCACCCCGTGGTTTCGCTTCAGATAGCGCAGCGCCGCGAACATGGTGAATTCGTCGTGATTGACGCCGATCAGGACCGGAACCTTGGCAGCTTTGCCGGCCGCGAAGGCGGCGACGGGACTCATCGGCAGCGTCGGTGTCCCGGTGACCGGGCTGGTCAGCGCGTCGGAATCGCCAATATGGGAGTACCAGGGCGGTCGCGCCAGGTCGGTGGGCGCCAAGTCGAGCAGGCATTGCCGTGCTGTCGCCGGATCCGAGCAGCCCATGGACGCCGCGTATTTCACGCTGGCGCGCTGCGCGGCCGCCAAATCGGCCTGTGCCTGACACGGCGCGCTCTGGATGATCGCCGCGCGAAACAGCCCGGCCGACCCCGGCGCCACCAGGTGGTCGCACACCGCCATGCCGCCCGCGGATTCACCGGCAATGGTCACCTTGGCCGGATCACCACCGAAGGCGCCGATGTTGTCGCGCACCCAGCGCAGCGCGGCCTGCTGATCGGCCAGCCCGTAGTTGCCGAGCGCGTCGGACTGGTCCAGGGCGGGGTGAGCCAAAAATCCCAGTGCGCCCAACCGGTAGTTGATGGTGACGACGACGATGTGCCCCTTGGCCGCTAACCAGCGCGCGTTATAGATGTCACTGGCGCCGTTGATGAAGCCGCCGCCGTGAATCCACACCATCACCGGCCGCTTGCCGGAGGGTCCCGACATCGGGGCCCACACGTTGAGGGTGAGGCAGTTCTCGCTGGTCTTCCCGGGGCGCGCTTCTTGGACGCATTGCGGGCCGGGCTTGGTGGCGTCCAGCATTCCCGACCACCGTGCCGCCGGCTGCGGCGGCTGCCAACGCAACGCTCCCACCGGCGGCGCTGCATACGGAATGCCTTGGAAAAGCCGGTAATCCGCGGCGACCAAGCCTCGCATCGCGCCCGCCGGCGCATGCACCACAGCAGCGTCCAGCGGGCCGGCATAGGGCGACTGACGCTTGTGTGGTCCCGCGCTGCCGCCGAGTCCGCAGCCGGCAGCCAGCATCGCCGCCACCAAGACGGCGACCCATGCCCGTCGGCGACGGGACGCTCGGATCAGCATCAATTCAGAGTACGGATCCATCGAAAGCGCTTCGCGGATATCCACGGCCGTGCCAGACTGAAAAAAAGTTGACAGGTGTCAAGTTGAGGAGGGTGATGAGCACACCGATCATCGACGAGGCCGCGAAGGTATTCGCCGACCCCACCGCCTACGCTGACGAGCCGCGGCTGCAGGAGGCGCTCACCCACTTACGCGCTCACGCGCCGGTGTCGCTGGTGGACTGCCCGCCGTACCGACCGTTCTGGGCGATCACCAAGCACGCCGACATCATGGATATCGAGCGCGACAACACTCTGTGGATCAACGAGCCCCGTCCACTGCTGGCAACCGCGGAGCAAGACGATTTCGCCCAAGAGCAACTGAAAGCCGGGATGGGCCTGCGCACCTTGATCCACATGGACGACCCGCAACATCGGGTGGTGCGCGCGATCGGAGCGGACTGGTTTCGCCCCAAAGCCATGCGCGCACTCAAGCGCCGCGTCGACGAACTGGCGAAGATCCACGTCGACAAGATGATGGAGGCCGGCCCCGAATGCGACTTCGTGCAAGAGGTCGCGGTCAACTACCCGCTGTACGTGATCATGTCGCTGCTGGGCCTGCCGGAATCCGACTTTCCGCGGATGCTTCGGCTCACCCAGGAGCTGTTCGGCGGCGACGACGAGGAATTCAGGCGCGGCAATACTCCCGAAGAGCAACTGCAGATCCTGCTTGACTTCTTCGACTACTTCAACGCGCTCACCGCGTCACGGCGCGAGCACCCGACCGAAGATTTGGCATCGGCGATCGCCAACGCCCGCGTGGACGGCGAGCCGCTGTCGGACATCGACACCGCGTCTTACTACGTCATCATCGCCACCGCCGGGCACGACACCACCAGCGCCACGATCGCCGGGGGGTTGCAGGCGCTGATCGAAAACCCCGATCAGCGAGAACGGTTGCGCGACAACCTGGATCTGATGCCGTTGGCCACCGAGGAGATGATCCGGTGGGTCACCCCGGTCAAAGAGTTCATGCGCACCGCCACCGCAGACACCAGCGTGCGCGGGGTTCCGATCGCCAAAGGTGAGTCGGTGTATTTGTCCTATGTGTCGGCGAACCGCGACGAGGAGGTGTTCGATGACCCCTTCCGCTTCGACGTCGGCAGAGATCCCAACAAGCACTTGTCGTTTAGCTACGGCGTGCATTTCTGTCTGGGCGCCGCGCTGGCGCGCATGGAGGTGAACAGCTTCTTCACCGAACTACTGCCGCGGCTGGAATCCATTGAGCTCAACGCCGAGCCAGAGCTCATCTCGACCGTGTTCGTCGGCGGACTCAAACACCTGCCGATTCGCTATCGGCTTCGCTGAGCGCCGCGTTCTGCGTGCGCTGCACATACAGGAAGCCGTCCACCGCGGCGCGGGCGCATTCCCGGTAGTCGAAATCGGGCAACGTGCTCAGTCGGCCCACGACCATCGGGCCGATCAGCAAGGCGATGGCCAGTGAGCGGTCGATCTCGCCCAGCTCGGCTGCCTCCGGGCTGTCGAAGATGGCGTCGAACGGTGCAGCGTACTGCTGGGCGATGCGCTCGCGCAGGGTGCTGATCGCCGGGCTGTCGGCCGTGGGACGGCGCGCGTCTGGCAACTGCTCCAGGTCGCGCCCCAGCGCAAGCCATGACATCGCGCTGAGCATCCCGGCGCCCTCGGCAATCGATCGCCCTTGGTCCTCCACCACCGCGATGAGTCGATCCCGCAGGGACCCCTCTTGCGAGGGCATCGGCGCCGGCGGTATGAGGCTGTTGAAAGCCGCTGCCAGCAAATCGTTTCCGCTTGGGAAGTGACGATACAGGGTAGCCCTCGCTACGTTGGCAGCACGCGTGACGGCATCGACCGTCACTGCGCTCGGACCCCCGGAACGCAGCAGCGCGGTGGCAGCCTCGAGCAGGCGGGCCCGCGACCGCGCGGGCCGGGGATCGGTGCTGCCGCCGGTGATCTGTACCACCTCCTGTTTAAGAACAAGACTATCCGTCTATGTACGAGACTGTTAGTCTCAAAAATCTCCTCCGCCGCGAAAGGACACCACCGCCGTGGTCGATATTGGCACGCAATCCAACGAGCGTAGCGATGCGGCGCCGGCGCTCGGCTCTCAGCGCGCGCGAATCTGGACAGTGGTCGTGGCCTGCATGGGCGTGTCGCTGGTGATCTCGTCGATGGTCGCGTTCAACACCGCGCTGGGCGATATCGCGATCGCGACCTCGGCGACGCAGTCGCAACTGACGTGGGTGGTGGATGGTTACACCGTTGTTTTGGCGTGCCTGCTGTTGCCGGCCGGGGCTATCGGTGATCGTTACGGTCGGCGCGGCGCGTTGCTCTTCGGGCTGGCAACGTTCGCGATCGCCTCAGCAGTGGGTGCAGTCGTCAGCGGTCCCTGGCAGATCATCGTCACCCGGGGCGTCGCCGGCGCCGGCGCGGCCTTCATCATGCCCGCCACCCTGTCGCTGCTGACCGCCGCTTACCGCAACGACGAACGCATGAAGGCGGTGGGCATTTGGGCGGGCGTCGCGGGATGTGGCGGGGTCATCGGAATGCTCGGATCCGGCACGCTGCTGCACTTCTGGCCCTGGCAATCCATTTTCTGGGCGTTCGCCGGCGGCGCAACACTGCTCTTCGTGCTGGCGTGCACGGTGTCGTCCTCACGCGACGAACGGGCCATTCCACTTGATTGGCCGGGTGCCGTGCTGATCGGGGGCGCTGTGGCGGTTTTCGTCTTCGGTGTCGTCGAGGCACCGGAGCGCGGATGGACCGATCCCCTCGTCTACACGACGCTGGGGGCCGGGACGCTGCTGGCGGTGGGCTTCGGAGTTGTCGAGGTGAAAAGGCGGTATCCCCTGCTCGACGTTCGGTTGTTCGGCAGACCGGACTTCGCGACCGGCGCGGCGACGATTACGACGTTTTTTATTGCGATGTTCGGGTTCTTCTTCGTCATGATGCAGTTCATGCAGCTGGTGATGGGCTACAGCCCGATGCAGACCGCCTTGGCCTTCAGTCCGTTGATGGTGCCGATGCTGACGCTTTCGCTGTTGTCCCAGTGGTATTTGCCGCGATTGGGTTTGCGGTTGGTGACGTTCACCGGTCTGCTGCTCATATCGGCCGGCTTTGTGTGGCTACGTGTGCTCGAAGTCGATTCGCCGTACTGGGACATGATGTGGCCGTTGCTGGTGGTGAGTACCGGAATCGGATTCTGCACCGCTCCGAGCACTTCGGCGATCATGGCCGCGGTACCCGACGAAAAACAGGGTGTTGCCTCAGCGGTCAACGACACTACCCGCGAAGTGGGCGCCGCTCTGGGCATCGCGCTGGCCGGATCGATACTGGCTGCCCGGTACGGCCAGGTGCTCGGAGGGCAGTTGGCCGATTTCCCCGAGCCGATACGTGGACCGGCGTCGAACTCACTGGCCCAGGCCCTCAACATTGCCAAACACCTTGGGCCGCAGGGCACTCAGCTCGCCGACATCAGCCGGGCCGCGTTCCTGCAGGCCATGGAATCCTCGGTCTTGGTCCTGGCGATCATCATCGCCGTCGCGGCCGCGCTTATCGGCGCCTGGGCCCCGGGGCCGGACGGCCGGCAATTGCGCTGGGTGCGCCAGTTCAGGTCTCGGCGGCGTAACTCAGTCGACGAACTCTGCCGCACGGTGGCCGAGCATGACGATCGTGGCGTGCGGTCCGCGGCTGGTGATCACCGGGAGTATTGAGCCGTCGATCACCCACAGTCCGTCGATACCGAGGACCCGGCAGCGGTGATCGACCACGGCGTGCGGATCGTCTTCGGCGCCCATCGGCGCGCTGCCGCACAGGTGCTGCGATGTCGACCATGCCGGCTCACCGACTTCCGTTGCAGTGCTGGCTAATTGGCGAGCAAGGTCGCTACCTCGCTGCAGGGCGGCGATGTCCGCCGGTTCGCTGTCGTAGTGGTGCTCGATCCGCGGCTGTACCAGCGGGTCGGCGGACACCAGCGTGATGCGCCCTCGTGCTCGTGGCCGCATGAGCGCCACACCGATGTGCGGCCAGTCCGGATGTCCGGGGCTGCCGTCCCCGACCATCGCCACGAAACCCCCGGTGTAGGGCCGTATCTCGATGTCCTCAGGCGCGGCGAGCACGACCTCCAGGACGGGCCGGCCGGGGGCAACCGCCCAGTTCGTCGGCACCACCCATTCGGGGTGGTCGCTGCACGCCTCACCAACCGGCAACGGGCTCACCACGTCCAGCCCGACCGCGCGCAACATGGCCTCGTTGCCGACACCCGACAGCATCAGCAGATGCGCTGATTCGATTGCACCGGCGCACAGTACGATTCGATCGGCCGTCACGGTCGTCAAACCGCCCGGGCCGATCGCGTCGACCCCGACGGCGCGGTTGCCCGAGAACCGCAGCCGCACCACCCGCGTCCGTGTCAGCAGGGTCAGGTTGGGTCGCGTCAGCGCCGGCATCAGAAACGCGGCGCCCGGGCCGGTGCGCACCCCGTCGACGATGTTGAGCGGCACCGCGCCCACGCCCACCGGCGGCAGGGCCTCGACATCGTTGAGGTCATCGATCCACGCAAAGCCGGTTGCCTGCGCAGCGGACACGAAAGCAGCTGTACTGCCGACGATTTCGCTGGTGCGCTGAACCGGTATCGGACCACTGTCACCGTGGGCCGGCCCGGTGAAATCCAGATCGGTTTCGATCGCGCGGAAATGGTCGGCGACGTCAGACCATGTCCACCCGGGCAGACCGTATCCGTCGAAGTCGCGGGCCAGGGCGCGGCAGAAGTAGCCGCCGTTGACCGCACCGGAACCGCCGACGGTGGCACCGCGCATGATCGGCATCTCACGCACCGGATGCTCGGTGAGCTCTGTCCGGTAGCGCAGCACCAGCGGGCTGGCCTCGCCGATGGGCAGCTGCCGACCGTTGGCGGTCTGTGCCAACAATCCGGGGTCGGCGAGTCCCGGGCCGGCTTCCAAGACCACCACCGCACAGCTGGGATCCGCGGAAAGCCGTTCGGCCACAACGCAGCCCGCGCTACCCGCACCGATGATCAGGACATCGCTGTGGAAGGCGGCGGCGGTCAACGGGCAGTTAGACCCGGATCTGCGGCTTGAGCGGCTTGATGTTGCGTTGCCGCACCACTCCGTACCACAACCCGATTCCGTAGGCTAGGTCGTCGACACGTTTGAGCAGCAGATAGCTCAGCAGCCCGATCGGTCTCTCCTCGTCGTCGGTGGCGCCTCGGCGACGATACCAATCGACCACTCCGTCGACGACAGCGGCGATCAGCACCGTGCGTCGACAGTGCCGCGACACGACCGCGGCAAGCAGTGCCACCGGCCAGTAGTGCCGGCAGATTGCCGACGCCAGCTGCAGCGCCGCCGACGAGAGTCCGCGGGTAGCAACCGTCAGGACATCCCATACCTGGGTGTCAGGGCCTTCCATCGTTTTGGCGATTCGCCGTCCTGTTACCGCGGCGACAATCAGCGAGGTGAAATAACCCAACCCCGAACCGATCGCCATCAGGATCCAGGCGGCCAGCGCCCAACCGGAAATCACCAGTGGCGCGGTCTTATCCGGATGACGGTCCGACAACGGCGCTGCCGAACCGCCGTAGAACGCTTTGCGGGCCAGCCAATCGCGCAAATCGGTGCGGTGATCGTGACCCACCAATGCGATCGGCTCGTAACGCAACCGCGCACCGGCTTCCACCAGCCGCCAGCAAAGATCGACGTCTTCGCCGGAGCGCAGATTCTCATCGAAGCCACCGACGTCGATCAGCGTCGACCGACGACAGATAATCGCCGCGCTCGGAACGTAGGCCACGTGCGTGTAGGGGATGACGGGCGCCTCGTGCTGGCCGAGATCCAGCGACGAGCGCACCGCCTCGTACCGGGCCACCAAGTGATCGCTTTGCGCCAGCCCGACGATGCGCGGGGCGACCAACGCGACGGTGGGGTCGCAGAAATGACCGAGCAGTGCTTCCAGCCAGCCGCGGCGCGGAACCACGTCGGAGTCCAGAAACGCGACGAAGTCGGTCGTGCACCTGGCCAGCCCGGTGTTGCGTGCCGCCGCAGGACCGCGGCTCACCGGGTGTCGCAGCACCTGAACGTCACAGTGTGCGTCGGCGAAGTCTTCCTCCACGATGGGTGACGACGAACCGTCGTCGACGACGACGACACGCAGGCCGCGCAGCGACGCCACCAGCCGTCGTACTCCAGAAGTGTTGTTGCGCACCGGAATTACTACGGTCACGTCACGGTGCGACGGCCCGCCCGCGGGTCGCGGATGCGCCACCGTCGCATCGAGCAAGGTGCGCGCCAGCTCCGCGCTGACCGCATCCTGCACTTTGAGCCGGCCGTCGGTCAGCATGTTCTGCGCGGCCGGCGCCAGGCGCAGCAGCCGGGTAGGCGAGCCGCCCAGCAGGGTGGACCCGTGGCCGAGCACCCGCACACGGCGGTCGACCTGGACAGCGAATCCGTCCGGCAACCGTGCCTGGGTCATGTCAACATTCCGTCCGGGCCGGGTACCCAGCGTGCGACCCGGCGCACACAGCCGTCGACCATTTCAGTGAAGATCCGCTTCCCCTCGTCCGCGGTCGCCGTCGTCGGATCGCCCAACACGCCCACCTCGCTGACTGCCGCGACTCCGCCACGCCGCATCGACGGCAGCAGTTCGGCTAACGGGGCGCTGTTGCCCGCGCACCACTGTCCGGTCTGCACATCGGTCGGCGAAATATACAGCAACACTGACGTTTCGGTGTGACCGGCGTGCGCATCGGCCCCGCTCACCGTGCAGGCACACCAGGCCGCGTCACGTCCTTCGGACCGCAGCAGCCGCACCGCGCGGTTCAGTGCCGCAGCGTTGCCGCCGTGGCCGTTGACAAAGAGCAACCGCCGCGCCCAGCAGCTGGCCGACCGGCCGAACTCGATCAGCATGGTGGCCAGCGCCTCGGTGCCGATCGAGATTGTGCCGGGGAAGCTCTGATGCTCGCCGCTGTCGCCGTAGCCGATGGCCGGGGCGCTCGACCAATGCAGACCCGTCGAGAGCTCGCCAAGACGGGTGACAGCCGCGCCGGCGACGGCGGTCGCAATCCGGGTGTCGGTGTCCAGCGGCAGGTGCGGACCGTGCTGTTCGGTGGATCCGACCGGGATGATCAGGGCCTGCGGCGTGCCTCGGAGCTGGCTCGATGTCGAGCTGCCGAGTTCGCCGAGGACGGCCACTTGCCGATGGTAGGACGAATTCACCTGGCGTGCAGCGGTTGTTGATTCCTGACGGATAAATTTTTTATTGGCTGCCACTGGTCTGCTCATGATCGGTCACCACAGCCACGCCTGCCCCGCGAGTATCACGATCCCGGTCGACTCCGTCACCGGTGGTCCGCGGCGGGCACCCCCAGCGCACGGACAAACTCCGGGGGCACCACGAGGTCGTCGCGGCCGAGGTCGCGGACGGCGGCGTGGCCGAGGCCCATCAGCGCGCTGTCGATTCCGCTGCGCATGATGTCGAGCACGTTTTCCACGCCCGCTTGTCCGGCGGCGGCCAGACCCCACAGGTAGGCCCGGCCGATCATGACCGCTCGCGCGCCCAGCGCCATTGCCTTGACGACGTCGCTGCCGCGGCGGATCCCACCGTCGAGCAACACCTCGACCTGGTCGCCGACCGCATCCGCCACGGCCGGCAAAGCCCGGATTGTCGCCGGAGTTCCGTCGAGGTTGTTGCCACCGTGATTAGACACCGAGATCGCCGAAACACCCGCGTCGACGGCTCTTTTGGCGTCGTCGACCCGCATCACGCCCTTGAGCATGAACGGGCCGCCCCACAGCTCGCGCAGCCACGCGATGTCTTCCCACGTCGGCGGCGGCGTCGTCATCCATTCCCCGTAGGCGCTGAAGAACGGCGGACCGGGCTCCCCCTTGCGGGCTTGGTTGGGCACCCGCAGGTTCGGCGGCCGCAGCGTCTTGGCGTACTTCCACAGCCAGCCCGGCCGGGTGATCGCCTGCGGCGAGAGCCGCAGAATCGTGCCGAGGTTCATCTGCTCGGGGATCTTCGGGCTTCCCCAGTCTCGCCCGTGCGAGAACGTCCAGTCCGTCGTCACGATCAGGCCGACGGCGCCGGCGGCGCGGGCCCGCTCGACGCGCTCGGCGATCGCGTCGCGCCCACCCAGCCAGTACACCTGGAAGAACAGTTTGGGGTTGGCGGCGATGACCTCTTCGATCGGCTTGCTGGCGAACGAGGACAGCCCCATGGCGGTGCCGCGTGCGGCGGCGGCTCGGGCAACGGCCACCTCGCCGTCCGGGTCGACCGCCTGCACACCAGTCGGCGAGATGATCACCGGAAGCGAAATGTCTTGCCCCATTACGGTCGTCGAGAGATCACGCTTCTCGACGGCGCCGACCACATGAGGCGCGAAGCCCAGCTCGCTGAACGCTTCCACGTTGTCGGCGGCGGTGACGCCCCTTTCGCTGGCGGCGATCAAGGCGGCATAAACCGACTTGGGCAGGCGCCGCTGGGCGCGCCGCTGCGCGATCGCGACCGTCTCGAACCAGGTGTCCCGTGCCACCGCTATACCGGGCTTTCGTCGCACCGGCGGCGCGGCGGGCGCCGGGTCAGGGTCAGCGGCACGGGTCCGCCGGCGCGCCGGCCGTGGGAGTGGTCGCCGGCCGGGCGCGGTTTGTCGCGTTCGCGGGCCAGCGCGGGCGCACCGTGGCCTTGCACGCATTCGGGATCCGGGCCGTCCAGTGGCAGACCGGTGAAGAACTTGGCCGCCATGCAGCCGCCGCGGCAGCTGTCGTAATGGCTGCAGCTGTTGCACGCGCCGGCCGATTGCGGCTCGCGCAACTCCCGGAACAGCGGCGCGTTCTTCCAGACGTTGTCAAAACCGCCGTCGGACAACACGTTTCCTGCCAGAAAGCGGTCATGGATGGCGAATGGGCAGGCATACACGTCACCGACCGGGTCGATCAAACAGACCACCCGGCCGGCCCCGCACATGTTCAGCCCGGCCAGCGCACCGGGATCGCCGAGCCCCGACAGATGGAAGAACGAGTCACCGGTCAGCACCCGCTCGCCCTTGGCGACCAGCCAGTCGTAGAGCTGCACCTGCTGATCGGCGGTCGGGTGCAAGTCGTCCCAGACGTCGGCGCCCCGACCGGAGGGCCGCAACCGGGTGATTCGCAGCGTGGCTCCGTAACGGCTTGCCAGTGAGGCGAATTCGTCGAGCTGGCCTACGTTGTGGCGGGTAACCACCACCGAGATCTTGGCGTCGGAGAACCCTGCAGCGGCCAGGTTCTCCAGCGCCCGGATGGCCATGGCGTAGGACCCCGGGCCGCGCACCGCATCGTTGACGTCCGCGGTCGCGCCGTCCAGGGAGATCTGCACGTCGACGTAGTCGCTGGCCGCCAGCCGCGCGGCGACCTCCGGGGTGATCCGCACACCGTTGGTGGAGAACTTGACGCCCACATGGTGCGCGGTGGCGTAGTCGACGAGCTCCCAAAAGTCCGGCCGCACAGTCGGTTCGCCACCACCGATGTTGACGTAGAACACCTGCATGCGTTCCAGCTCGTCGATGATGTCCTTGCACTGCCCAGTGGAAAGCTCGCGCGGGTCACGTTTGCCCGACGACGACAGGCAGTGCACGCACGACAGGTTGCACGCGTAGGTCAGCTCCCAGGTCAAGCAGATCGGGGCATCCAGCCCGTGTTCGAACTGCTCGACGAGGCTCGGGACAGCCGATGTCGCTGATGTCACTGACACTCCCCGGGCACCAGCATGTTGGAGTCGGCCAGCACCCCGAGCGCGTGCAGGTACGGCCGCTGTTGGGCGTCCTCGACTCCGGCGGCGCGGCACGCGGCACGCGCGTCGGAGTGATCGGCCAGCGACTGCACCACGCTCAGGATCGTGCGGTTCTTCAAGAACGAAAGCCTGCGCGTGCCGAAGTGATACAGCAACGCGCCGAATGGCTCGGGGCGCACAGCGACTTGCGGGTGCAGCCGCCAGGCGACGTCGGGATCGAAGCCCGGCGACGATGCGGGCCGTGCAACGGCCCGAGGAGAAGCCGGGCAATCAAACCCCTCACCGGGGCGTGGCACGGTCAGTAGACCCCGCACATGCCGTCGATGGACACCTCTTCCACCAGGGTCTCGGTGACGAGCTCGGTGTCGGCGTCGTTGTTCTGGGTCGGCTCCATGAGCTGCCTTTCCTCCTCGGGGGCTCGACAAGGGGGTGTCGGCCCGGTCACAATCTAGCCAGAATATGGCATCGAGTGCCAGAACGAAAGGGCGGGGTCATGCTGCCTGGTGCGCGGGTGGGTCGGCGTCGCTCGACGACACCGCAGCACATCACCGACGTGGCTTTAGACCTGTTCGCGTCCCGCGGTTTCGCCGAGGTCAGCGTGGACGACGTCGCGCAGGCCGCCGGCATCGCCCGCCGAACCGTGTTCCGCTATTACGCCTCCAAAAACGCGATCCCATGGGGTGATTTCGACGCTCACCTGCAGCACCTGCGCGAGCTGCTCGATCAGCTGGATCCAAACATGCCGTTGGGGAAGGCGCTGCGGGCGGCATTGTTGGCGTTCAACACCTTCGACGAATCGGAAACGTTGCGGCACCGCCAGCGCATGCGCGTGATCCTGCAAACTGCTGAGCTGCAAGCGTATTCGATGACCATGTACGCCGGTTGGCGTGAGGTCATCGCGGAGTTCGTGGCGCGCCGAACCTCCACCAAGCTCGAAGACCTACTGCCACAGACAGTTGCGTGGATGATGCTCGGGGTGGCGCTGAGTGCTTATGAGCACTGGCTCGACGACGACTCCGTCTCCTTGCAGCAAGCCCTCGGGAACGCTTTCGACGTCGTCGGCGGCGGGCTGGACCGGCTGGAACGGCCCACGTGACCGGCCATCTGGTGCGCTCGCTGCGGGTGCAAGGCCGTGCCTGCGCCGAACTGGGTTCCCCGATGTACGGTGACCTGCTCGATCGAATGGCCGACGACGTCGACGCCGGCGGTGTCTTCGCCGACGTTTTGGCCGGGCACGAAGACGTTTCTTTGCGGCAGGCGGTGCCATTGCGACTGCTGGGCGGGCTGCACCGGGTGGTGCTCGACGGGCGTGCCCCGGCATTGCGTCGCTGGTATCCGAGCACCGGCGGCCAGTGGGACGCACAGGCGGCCTGGCCGGCCATCGCGCAAACCGTGCTAGAGCGGACCGAAGAGCTGCGCGCCGCGCTCGCTGTCCCGCCGCAAACCAACGAGGTGGGCCGAGCGGCCGCGCTGATCGGTGCACTTCTGATGTTGAGTCGCCGATTCGATTTGCCGATAAGGCTTTTCGAGATCGGGTGCAGCGCCGGGCTGAACCTGCGCGCGGACCACTACTGCTATCGCTATCGCGGCGGTCGGTGGGGTCGCCTCGATTCGCCGGTGAGGATCGATGACGCGTGGCGCGGGACATTGCCGCCGGACACCTCCCTACGGATCGTCGCGCGCCGGGGCTATGACATCGCGCCGATCGATGCCACCAGCCGCGACGGTGAGCTCACACTGCTGAGCTTTGTCTGGCCCGATATGACGGTGCGGCTGAGCCGGTTACGCGGTGCGATCCGCGTTGCCCGGGAGGTTCCGGTGCGGCTGCAGCGCCGCAGTGCCACCGACGCCGTCGCCGATCTCGCTGTTGCGCCGGATACGTTGACCGTGCTGTGGCATTCGATCACCTGGCAGTATCTGTCCCGCGAGGAGCAGGCAGCCGTCGCAGCCGGGATCGAAGCCGTGGCAGCACAAGCCGGGTCCCGCTCACCGTTCGTGCATCTGCGGCTGGAGCCGCAGCGACGCTCACCCGGTTCTGCGATCGCGTTTGTCGTGCAGGCCCGCAGCTGGCCCGACGGCGACGATGAATTGCTCGCAGAGTGTTCGCCGCACGGCCCGCCGGTGACCTGGGCGTAGCTTCTAGGCGGCTAGCCGAGCACGTCCGAAATCGGCGCGGCTGCAGCGATTTTGGCGCGTGTCTTCATCACTTTGCCGGGCATGCCGGCGCCCACGACACCGGCCACCACGCCGTCTCGTTCGTAGTACGCCAGGAACCGGCGGCCGTCGTCTTCGACCAGATGCACGATGTCGGTGGCCTGCGGCTCGCCCAGACATTGGATCTTGACGTCGTACTGGTCGCTCCAGAAGTACGGCACGACGGGCTTCGTCGGCACGTCTTGGCCCAGCAGATCGGGCACCACGACGCGCGCCTGTTCGGCCACGTTGCTCCAATGCTCCACCCGCACTTGGTGCCCCGTCGGGTCGCGCCAGGACGCGACGTCGCCGAGCGCCCACACATTGGGAGCGCTGGTACGGCCGGCGGCATCGCAGACCACCCCGTTGTCCACCTCGATGCCACTGCCCTCGAGCCACTCGGTGGCCGGGCGCGACCCGATCCCGACCACCACCAGGTCGGCAGTCACCTCGGTGCCATCGGTCAGCACCACGGTGTCGACGTCGTCTTGACCACGAACCTCGGCGACACCGACGCCGGTGCGCACGTCGACACCCTCGGCGCGGTGCAGCCGCGCTACCAGCTCACCGATCTGCTCACCGAGGACCAGCGCCAGCGGGGCGGGCTGCGGTTCGACGAGCACCACCTCGACCCCCATACCGCGCAGGCTGGCCGCGACCTCGCAACCGATGAAGCCGGCCCCGACCACGACGGCTCGATGTGCGCTCGCCGCGTGCTTGCGCAGCGCGAGGCTTTCGTCGTACGACCGCAACACCCGGATGCCGTCGAGGTCGGGAAACGCCGGAATGCGCCGCGGCACCAGGCCGGTCGCGATGACGAGCTTGTCGTAGCCCAGCACCGTCCCGTCGCTCACAGTCACCGTCTGCGCGACGGTGTCCACGCTGGTGGCTGCCGATTCGAGGCGCAACGTGATGTCGTGTTCGTCGTAGAACTCCCGCGGCTTGAGGGTCACGTCGTCGACCTCGCTGCGCAGCACCTCTTTGGACAGCGGCGGCCGGTCGTACGGCAGACGCGCTTCGTTGCTGACGATAGTCACCGGACCGGTGTACTCGGATTTGCGGAGTTGTTCGGCGGTCCGTGCCGCCGCGAGCCCCCCGCCGACGATCACGATCCCGTTGCCTGCGCTACTGGTCACGTGGAGTTCATACACGATCCCGCCCGCCGATGGGGGCGGTACCCCAGGGGCCTAGTACTTCAAGACGCCCTTGTCGACCGGGATCTGCGCCCCCGTCAACGTGCCCGAGCCGGGGCCCGCGAGCCAGGCGACGACGTCGGCGACTTCGTCGGCGCTCATGAACCCCTTGGGCTGCAACAGCATCGGCCCGAAGCTGTGTATGTAATGCGGGTGCTCGGCGAACACTTGCATCATCAGGTCGGGCTCGATCATCGGTGTGTCGACCGAATACGGGTGAATGGAGTTGACCCGGATGCCGAACTCGCTGAGCTCGATTGCCAGCGTATTGGTCAGCGCGACGAGTCCGTGTTTGGTCGCCGAGTAGTGGCCGTTTCCCGGCGTGGCCTTGAGGCCGGCCGAGGAGCTGACCACCACGATCGAGCCGCCGTTGCCGGCCTCGATCATCGCGGGCACTGCGGCGCGCAGCGTGCGCCAAGTGCCGGTCAGGTTGACGTCGATGACGGTGTTCCACTGCTCGTCGGTGAGCTCCCAGATGCGCCCCCAGTTGAGTACTCCGGCGTTGGCGACCAGGATGTCGAGCCGGCCGAATTGCTCGACGCCGTCGGCAACCAGCTGACGCAGCGCCGCGTCGTCGCGGATATCGACTTCGCGGGCCACGATCTTGCGTCCTTCGGCCTCCACCGCGCGGACGGTCTCGGCGAGATCCTCCGGGGTGGCCGGCTTGTAGGTGAGGCAGTCCGACACCGGCGCACAGATGTCCAGCGCCATGATGTCGGCGCCCTCCCGCGCCAGCCGGACGGCGTGCGAGCGTCCCTGACCGCGAGCAGCACCGGTGACAAATGCCACCCGCCCTTGCAATGGTGCGGACACTGCAGCCCCTTTCGCCGACTCACGCTCAGGCTAGCAGCTAAACTGAAACGTGTTCTAGTCGGCGGGCGGACTCCGGTTCTAGTCAGATCTCAGCGATGATCTGTGCCCGCTTGTTGGCATACTCCTCGTCGGTCAGCGCACCCGACTGACGCAGTCTCTCCAGCTCCTGTAGCCGTTCGCCGATCGATATTTCCGGTGATGCGCCCACAGCTGCCGACGTCACCGCCGGTTGGCCGACCGACGCCGGCGCGGGTTGGGCCTGCTGCTCGACAGCCCGACGCACCACCGCCTGAATCTGCTGGCGGACCATCGGATTCGAGCGCACGTCGACCATCTGGTTCAGCGCGATGTTGTTGGCCTTGAGGATCTGCAGGATCTCCATGAGCGGCCCCGCTTGTCCGCTCAGGTCGTAAGTCTTGTTGTCCTCGGCCAAGGTGAACTGTGCAGGCACCAAACCATTGACCAAAGCGCTTCGCTCCCAGTCGATTCGGTACTCCTGGGTGTTGGGATCGACGAGCACCACCAGCTTGCGCGCGGTGATGTTGCCGAGCCGGCTGACGCTCGCGATCACCCGATCTTCGGTGTCAAAAGCGGTGAATCCGGATCCGGCGATGCGCAACTGCAGTTTGACCAGCGGTTGCTCGTTGATGCGTGTGCCGGTCTCTTTGATCGCCATGATCTGTGCCAGCGCCAGCACTCCGCCCTGCTCGAGCTGTTGTACCTTCGCGGCGGATTTGGCGCTGAAGCTGGTCAGCCCCAGCGCGATCAGTACGTCTGCCGCGGTGAGCA
Organism: Mycobacterium shimoidei; assembly: GCA_002101905.1. Classification (GTDB taxonomy): domain Bacteria; phylum Actinomycetota; class Actinomycetes; order Mycobacteriales; family Mycobacteriaceae; genus Mycobacterium; species Mycobacterium shimoidei. The sequence goes on from LQPU01000062.1 coordinate 92,432, forward strand.
GCAGACCGACGTAGAACATCCACTTCAGCTCGGTGAGTTGTCCGAGTGCGAAGTAGACCGCCAGAAATATCGGCCCGACCAGGCCGCCGCACAGCAGCACGAACAGTTGGGTTTTGACGTAACGCCACAGCATGATCCGCCGTCCTCTCTCCTCGGGCGGTTTGCCGGAGATTGAATGAGACTAGCGCGCAACGCAATGCGGCGCTCACCCTTTCGGATGAGCGCCGCATTGCGGTTTGCGTAGCGCGGGGCTACTTGATGATCTTCGTGACCCGGCCGGCGCCCACGGTGCGCCCACCCTCACGGATCGCGAAGCGCAGACCCTCGTCCATGGCGACAGGCTGGATCAGCTTCACCTGGATGTTGGTGTTGTCACCGGGCATCACCATCTCGGTGCCCTCCGGCAGCGTCACCACACCGGTCACGTCGGTGGTGCGGAAGTAGAACTGCGGACGGTAGTTGTTGAAGAACGGCGTGTGCCGGCCACCCTCGTCCTTGGACAGCACGTACACCTGGCCCTCGAACTCGGTGTGCGGGGTGGTGGTGCCCGGCTTGGTCACCACCTGGCCGCGCTCGACGTCCTCACGCTTCACACCGCGCAACAGCAGACCGACGTTGTCGCCGGCCTGCCCCTGGTCGAGCAGCTTGCGGAACATCTCCACACCGGTGACGGTGGTCTTGGTGGTTTCCGGCCGGATGCCGACGATCTCGACTTCCTCGTTGACGTTGATCACACCGCGCTCGACACGGCCGGTGACGACCGTGCCACGGCCGGTGATGGTGAACACGTCCTCGACGGGCATCAGGAACGGCTTGTCGGTCTCGCGGACCGGGTCCGGAATCGACTCGTCGACGGCGGTCATCAGCTCCTCGATGCTGCCGACCCACTTCGGGTCGCCCTCGAGCGCCTTGAGCGCCGATACCCGGATGACGGGAGCATCCTCGTCGAACTCCTGGGCGGCCAGCAGCTCGCGGACCTCCATCTCGACGAGCTCGAGCAGCTCCTCGTCGTCGACCATGTCGGCCTTGTTCAGCGCCACCAGGATGTAGGGCACCCCGACCTGGCGGGCAAGCAGCACGTGCTCGCGGGTCTGCGGCATCGGCCCGTCCGTGGCGGCGACAACCAGGATCGCGCCGTCCATCTGGGCGGCCCCGGTGATCATGTTCTTGATGTAGTCGGCGTGGCCCGGCGCGTCGACGTGGGCGTAGTGCCGTTTCTCGGTCTGGTACTCCACGTGCGCGATGTTGATCGTGATGCCGCGCTGACGTTCCTCGGGCGCGTTGTCGATCTGGTCGAATGCCTTCGACTCGTTCAAGTCCGGGTACTTGTCGTGCAAAACCTTGGTGATAGCCGCGGTCAGCGTGGTCTTGCCGTGGTCAACGTGACCGATGGTCCCGATGTTGACGTGCGGCTTCGTCCGCTCGAACTTCGCCTTCGCCACTTCTGTGTCCTCCTGGACTGGTTGGTGCTCGTTAAAGCAGTGTGGATTTCTTCAGTTGTGCCGCGGTACTGACCGGGCAAGCTTACTCGTAAGGGTCTGGCTACTCGCCCGTCGCCTTAGCGATGATCTCCTTCGACACGTTCGCCGGCACTTCAGCGTACGAGTCGAACACCATGGAGTAGTTCGCCCGGCCCTGGGTCTTCGACCGCAGATCGCCGACGTAGCCGAACATCTCCGACAGCGGCACATGCGCTTTGACCACACGTGCACCTGCCCGCTCCTCCATGGCCTGGATTTGGCCACGGCGGGAGTTCAGGTCGCCGATCACGTCGCCCATGTAATCCTCGGGCGTGGTGACCTCGACAGCCATGATCGGTTCCAGGATCACCGGCTGAGCCTGTGCAGCCGCTTTCTTCAGCGCCTGCGAACCGGCGATCTTGAACGCCATTTCCGACGAGTCCACCTCGTGGAACGCGCCGTCTTCCAGCGTGACCTTGAGATTCACCAGCGGATAGCCGGCCAGCACACCGTATTGCATGGCGTCCTGGGCTCCGGCGTCCACCGACGGGATGTACTCGCGGGGCACCCGTCCGCCGGTGACCTTGTTCTCGAACTCGTAGGTGGCGCCGTCTTCGCCAGTGAACGGCTCGACGGTGATGATGACCTTCGCGAACTGGCCCGAGCCGCCGGTCTGCTTCTTGTGGGTGTACTCGACGTGCTCGACCTTGCGGCGAATCGTCTCTTTGTACGCCACCTGCGGCTTGCCGACGTTGGCCTCGACCTTGAATTCGCGGCGCATGCGGTCAACCAGGATGTCCAGGTGCAGCTCACCCATCCCGCCGATGACGGTCTGGCCGGTCTCCTGATCCAGGTGCACCTTGAAGGTCGGGTCCTCCTCGGCGAGCTTCTGGATCGACAGGCTCAGCTTCTCCTGGTCGCTCTTGGTCTTGGGCTCGATGGCCACCTCGATCACCGGGTCGGGGAACGTCATCGACTCCAGCACGACCTGGTCGTTCGGATCGCACAGCGTGTCCCCGGTGGTGGTGTCCTTCAGGCCGATGACCGCGTAGATGTGTCCGGCCGATGCACGCTCGACAGGGTTCTCCTTGTTCGAGTGCATCTGGAACAGCTTGCCCAGCCGCTCCTTCTTGCCCTTGGTGGCGTTGATCACCTGGCTGCCTGACTCGACGGTGCCCGAGTAGACCCGGATATAGGTCAGCTTCCCGAAGAACGGGTGCGTGGCGATCTTGAACGCCAGCGCCGAGAACGGCTCGTCGGTGCTGGCGCGCCGCACGATCTCCTCGTCCTCATTACCGGGCGCGTGCCCGGCGGCGGGCGGCAGATCCAGTGGCGACGGCAGATAGTCGACCACCGCGTCGAGCATCGGCTGCACGCCCTTGTTCTTGAACGCGCTGCCGCACAGCACCGGGTAGATCTCGCTGGCGATGGTGAGCTTGCGGATCGCGGCTTTGATCTCGTCGACGCTGATTTCCTCGCCGCCGACGTACTTCTCCAGCAGCTCCTCGTCGGTTTCGGCGACGACCTCAAGCAGCTTGGTGCGGTATTCCTCGGCGGTCTCGGCCAATTCGGCCGGGATGTCGATGGTGTCGTAGGTCTCGCCGAGTTTGGTTTCGCCGCGCCAGACCTTGGCGTTCATCTCGACCAGGTCGACGACACCCTCGAATTCACTCTCGGAACCGATCGGCAACTGGATCGGCACGGCGTTGGCGCCGAGCCGCTCCTCCATCGTCTTGACCGAGAAGTAGAAGTCCGCGCCGATCTTGTCCATCTTGTTGACGAAACAGATCCGCGGCACGTTGTACTTGTCGGCCTGTCGCCACACCTGCTCGGACTGCGGCTCAACACCCTCCTTGCCGTCGAACACCGCGACGGCACCGTCGAGTACCCGCAGGTTGCGCTCCACCTCGACGGTGAAGTCGACGTGGCCCGGGGTGTCAATGATGTTGAGCTGGTGGTCTTTCCAGAACGTGGTGGTGGCGGCGGAGGTGATGGTGATCCCCCGCTCTTGCTCCTGCTCCATCCAGTCCATGGTGGCGGCGCCGTCGTGCACCTCACCGATCTTGTAGTTGATGCCGGTGTAGTAGAGGATGCGCTCGGTCGTCGTCGTCTTGCCGGCATCGATGTGCGCCATGATGCCGAAGTTGCGTACCTTGCTCAGGTCAGTCAGCACGTCCTTCTGTGCCACAGAAGTCTTCCCACTCTTTCGGTTACTCAGTTGATGTCTTGGTTAATGTCTTGTCGCCGTCGGCCACCCTGCCGACGGAATCGCCTCAGCAGCTCCTACCAGCGATAGTGCGCGAAGGCCCGGTTCGCCTCGGCCATCTTGTGGGTGTCCTCACGCCGCTTCACGGAGGCCCCGAGGCCGTTGCTGGCATCCAGGATCTCGTTTGCCAGGCGCTCGATCATGGTCTTTTCTCGCCGTTGCCGGGAGAAGGTGACCAGCCACCGCAACGCCAGCGTGGTGGACCGGTCCGGCCGCACCTCGACGGGCACCTGATAGGTGGCACCACCGACGCGGCGGCTGCGCACCTCCAATGCCGGCTTTACGTTGTCGAGGGCTCGCTTGAGGGTGATCACCGGATCGGTGCCGGTCTTCTCGCGAGCGTGTTCGAGCGCACCATAAACAATGCGTTCGGCGAGCGATTTCTTCCCTTTCAGGAGAACTTTGTTGACCAGCTGGGTCACCAGTTGCGACCCGTAGACCGGGTCGTTGACCAGCGGACGCTTTGGCGCGGGCCCCTTGCGCGGCATCAGCTCTTCTCCTTCTTGGCGCCGTAGCGGCTGCGGGCCTGCTTGCGGTTCTTGACGCCCTGGGTGTCCAGCGAGCCGCGGATGATCTTGTAGCGGACGCCCGGCAGGTCCTTCACTCGGCCGCCGCGCACCAGCACCATCGAGTGCTCCTGCAGGTTGTGCCCCTCGCCCGGGATGTAAGCCGTGACCTCAACCTGGCTGGTCAGCTTGACGCGCGCCACCTTCCGAAGGGCCGAGTTCGGCTTCTTCGGGGTGGTGGTGTACACGCGAGTGCACACGCCACGACGCTGAGGGCTGCCCTTGAGCGCCGCGGTCTTGACCTTGCCGATCTTGTCGCGGCGTCCCTTGCGCACCAGCTGCTGAATGGTTGGCATCTACCAGCTTTCTGTTGTAAGTCCCTGTACTGCAGTTATCCCCGCCCCGAGTCGGACCCGCTACCCCGCGGCCGGGTGTGTCGCACGCGTCGGCCCCGAATTCATCCGTGGCGTCATGGACATGCGAATGGGCCCGGCCTGCGCACCTTGGCTCACCCAAGGCGCCGTACGGGGCCAGGCACGATCCTCCACAATACCTGCCGCTGGTCGCGCTGGTCAAAGCGACGGCGTCCCGTCGGCACGGCCGCGATCAGGTTAGCCGCCGGTGGCTGCGCTGCGGCGCTCGATGCCCGCCGCCAGACGCAACACCATGTCGGAGAACAAGGTGTCGGTGTCGATGATGTCGGCCATGGCACCGGTCATTTCCAGCAGCACGAACCCGTGCATTGCCGACCAGAACTCCAGCGCCGCGTAGAAGGCTTGTTCGGCGTTCAGACCGTAGGAGGACAACACCGCCATTACCGGTGCGGCCGCCGCCCGGGTCGCGGCGGCGAATTCGGGGTCATCCCCGCTCAGTGGCATCCGGGTGAACGCCGAGTATCGGCCCGGGTGGTGGTGGGCGTAGCTGCGGTACGCACCGGCCATGACCAGCACCGCATCGTCGCCGACGCGGCCCTCGGCGACCCGGTTGAGCATCGTGATGATGTCGTCGATCACCCGCATGCGCACCGTGCGGCGCAGGTCGTCCAGGCTGTGCACGTGGTTGTACAGCGACGGCCCCTTGGTTCCCAGCTGGGTCGCCAACGCGTTGATGGTCAGTGCGTCCCAGCCTTCCCGGTCCAGGAAAGTCAGCGCGGCGTTGATGATGATCTCGCGGCTAAGCCTCGTCGGGCGCGCGACGGACTTGCCCCCGGCACGTGACCGACCGGCCAGAGGGTCGGGGTCAGCTGGCATGGCAATCGCCCTTCGAAGTGCGTAGACGCGCGTGCGCGACGGATCGTCGTTCAGCAAAAACTCTAGTCTGCCGACGACGCTGGCCGCGGGAGGCGGCCCGACATCGAGCCGACTATCGGCGCCGTCTGCAAAAGCACCGAAGACGGCTTCCGTGCCTGGCCAACGCACGTAGGCTCTGCTCTAGCAGAGCACCCGCTACGGCGAGAGGAGCCCGCGGTGAACTGGACGACCCCCCGCCGCCTGTTGGCTGCCGGCGCGGTGGCAATCCCGTTGCTGGTTGCCGGTGGCGCGCCGGCTGGGCTCGCCAAAAACGGCGATACCCACGTCACCGGCGAAGGTGTCGAGCAGACGATCGACTGCAACAACGCCACGCTCTACGTCAACGGCACACGCAATACCGTCAACGCGCTGGGAACCTGCTGGGCGGTGACGGTCATGGGTTCCGGTAACACCGTGGTCGCCGACACCGTCATCAACGACATCATCGTCTACGGCTCCGACGAAACGGTGCTGTATCGCAACGGCGACCCGGTCGTCTGGGACCGCGGCCGGGAACTGGGCATGACCAACCGGATCAACCGCGCGGCGTGACAGCGCGTAACAGCGGCAACCATCGAATCGAGGAACAATGCGCGCGCACAGATTCTTCGCCCTGGCCGCCCTCGCGGTCATCGCGCTCGCCGGCTGCGGTTCGAACGACAAGCAGGCCAGCCCGTCGACCAGCAGCACCACCGGAACCTCCGGTGCACAGTTGGAGGTCGGAAACACCATCAACTACGGCTCTTTCGGCACCACCACCGAGCTCGACTGCGGCGACGGAAAGTCGCTGAATGTTGGCGGCTCCAACAACACGCTGACCGTCACCGGCACCTGCTCGACGGTGAGCATCGGCGGCGCCGACAACAAAATCACCTTCGACAAGATCGACAAGCGGCTCAACATCGTCGGCCTGAACAACACGATCACCTACAAAGACGGCGACCCCCAAGTCGAGAATCTGGGGAACAACAACACCGTCAACAAGGGCTAGTCGGCGACCGGGCTAAGCGCTGGCTCCGTGGCGCCCGGCGCCGGCGGCAAAGCGGCTGGCGCCTGCCATCGCTTCGGCCGAAACGCGCGAGATGCTCGCGAATTCGTAATCCATCGCCTCGGATTCGGCCATGCCCCATTGGTTCAGCGCCGACAGCCGATCCGACCGCATGCACTGTTGCGGCAGGGCAGCAAGCTGGGCGGCCAGCTCCTCGGCTGCCGCGCGGGCTTGCCCCTTGGGCACAACGCGATTGGCCAACCCGATCGCCAACGCTTCGGCGGCGTCGACGCCGCGACCGGTCAGAATCATGTCCATCGCCCGGCTCTGCCCGATAAGTCGCGGTAGCCGGATGGTACCGCCGTCGATCAGCGGCACACCCCAGCGCCGACAGAACACCCCGAACACGGCGTCTTCCTCGGCGACCCGCAGATCGCACCACAGCGCCAATTCCAGCCCGCCGGCCACAGCGTATCCACTCACCGCGGCGATCACCGGTTTCGACAGCACCATGCGGGTCGGACCCATCGGGCCTGGTCCCGTCCGGTGCACCGCGTTGGCTTCGGGTGTCCCGATCGCCTTCAAATCCGCGCCGGCGCAGAATGTTCCGTGATCACCCCATAGCACCGCCACCGACGCCGAGTCGTCGTGGTCGAACTCTTGGAACGCTTCGTACAGCGCCGTGGCCGTCGGGCCGTTGACAGCATTCCGGGCTTCTGGCCGGTTCAAAATCACCGTCGTGACCGGGCCATTGCGCTCTACTCGCACAGGGTCGCTCATGTCGCCTCCACTAGTTGAACACCGTTGCGCCGCTTCGTCAGTTCGGCGGCGAAGTCGTGATAGGCCGCGCGCACCTGCGCACCCGGCCAGTCGTCGGGCAGCAGTTCTGCCGGCAGCATCGGGTCACTGAGCAGGTGGCGCACCATTGCGGCGGCCACCATGAACCTTTCCGGAATCCCCGAGGCGGTGGTCATTTCGTCGAGCAGGCGGTAGCCGGTCTCGGCCCAACCGGGCAGGTCCCAGAGTTGGCCGGCCAGCTCGGCGGGTGCGTCGTCGTGGGCCGTGAAGATGCGCACCAACGCGCGAACGTCGGCGCTCAGCTCAAGATCCAGGTTGTCCGGACGCATCCAGACACCTTCGCGCAGTTCACCGAACCGCTTGTCGTACAAGGTGGTTCGTAATGCAGCGCGGGTTCGCGCGTCGGACCCGACGCTGGTGACGATCAGCATGATCCAGCTGCCGCGCCACGGTCGGGTACGCAGGCTTATCGCCTCGTCCTGACGACGCTGCCGGGCCAGGAGCCGATCGGAGAGCCGGTAGCCGTCGGCAGACCGGATCAGATCACCGGCACTGACCATGCGCGTCAATGCGACACGCAAGGTGGATTCCTTGACACCGAAATCGCTGGTGAGCCTGACCAATTCGGCGGCAGTGGCCCATGCCGGATGTGCGCCGAGCAGCACCGACAGCACCACCGACCGGGCTGTCATGCGCGCCAGCGTCTTCGGCATGAGTCAGACCTGCGATGCTCGACGGCCGTAGTCGCCGAACGGCTCGTCGCGGTGGCGCACCGCCTCGCGGAAGCCGTGTTCGACCGCGTCGGCGACGAAAGCGTGGCCTTCCGGCGTGTGGCGTGCGATACCGTCGAACACGGTACTGACCATTCTGCTGGTCGCCACACCCTGTTGCAGCAGCGCCGAATTCAACGCGAGCTTGACCATGATCAGCTGATTGACCGGGACGGCGGCGATGCGCTCCACCAGGCGCTCGGTGCGCTCGTCGAGGTCCTCCGGGGCCGGCGCCTCCACCGCCAGGCCCCACTCGGCGGCCTGGGCGCCGGTGATGCAATCCCCGGTCAGCAGAAGGCGTTTGGCGCGCTGGTCACCGAGACGATGGGCCCACAGACCCGCGGCGGGCACGCCCCAGACCCGGGTCGGCGGGTAGCCGATCTTGGCGTCCGCGGCGGCGATCACCTGGTCGGCGTGCAGCGCGATATCGGTCCCGCCCGCGACGCAGTAGCCGTGGATCTTGACCACCGTGGGCTTGTCGGCGTGCATCAGGCTGGAGAACCCGCGCACGAAGCGGCTCATCATCTGGTAGTCGATCATCGGGTCCCACGGCTGGTTGGGCTGATGGTTGATCGCCTGGGTCTTGCCGTCCAGCACGGTGCCCTTGTAGGCGCTGCCGCCACCCGCCGACGACGACCCCTCCGCATACGCGCTGAGATCGAAACCGGCGCAAAACCCTTCACCGCGCCCCGACACCAGGATCACGTGCACGTTCGGGTCCAGGTCGGCGCGCTCCACCAACGCGGACAACTCCAGCGGAGTGTCGGCGACGATCGCGTTGCCCTTTTCCGGGCGGTTGAAGGTGATGCGCGCAACCCGACCGGTGACCTCGTAGGTCATCGTCTTCAAGTTGTCAAAGTCGACCGGTCTGATCGCGTGAGTCAACGGCGCCGCTCTCCCCCGCAAGCGGGTGGTACCCCCACCTCATCACTCATTTCTCGATTGTCGCCGGCGCGAGTCACGATCCCTTGACCATCGCACGCTCGAGAATCGGCGCCAGATCCAGCCCGGAGGGCATGGTGCCGTACGCGCCGCCCCATTGACCGCCCAGGCGAGTCGCCAAAAACGCCTCGGCGACAGCGGGATGCCCGTGCCGGACCAGCAGCGACCCCTGCAACGCCAGGCAGATGTCCTCGGCGACCTTGCGGGCCCGGTATTGGATCGTTTCGAGATCACCCAGCTGCGACTTGAGACGCTCGACATGGGCGTCCAGGCGCGGATCGTGGCCGTGCGTGTTGGCCAGCTCGGCGAACAAAACGTCGACGCATTCGGAGCGAGTGCCCATGGCGCGCAGCGTATCCAGCGCGCTGACATTGCCGGAGCCCTCCCAGATGCCCATCAGCGGGGCCTCCCGATACAGCCGCGCCATTCCGAAGTCCTCGACGTAGCCGTTGCCGCCCAGGCATTCCATCGCCTCGGCGGCGTGCGGCGTGGCCCGCTTGCACACCCAGTACTTGGTGGCCGCCAGGCCGATGCGGCGCAGCAGGGTCTCCGTCTCGTCGCCGCGCACGGCGTGGTCGGTGGCGCCGGCCATCCGCATGGCGACCATGGTGGCGGCCTCGGCTTCAACAGCCAAATCTGCCAGCACATTTCGCATCAGCGGCTGGTCGATGAGATAGGCGCCGAAGGCTTTGCGGTGCTGCGCGTGATACACCGCGCGGGTCAGACCGGTACGCATGCTGGTGGCGCTGCCCAGCGCACAGTCCAGGCGAGTCAGGTTGACCATCTCGATGATGGTCGGAACACCCCGGCCCTCCTCGCCGACCAGCCAGGCGGTGGCCCCGTCGTACTCGACCTCGCTGGAGGCGTTGGCGTGGTTGCCGAGTTTGTCCTTGAGCCGCTGCAAGAACATCCGGTTGCGCGTGCCGTCGGGCAGCACCCGAGGCAGCAGGAAGCACGACAACCCGTCGGGCGCCTGCGCGAGCACCAGGAAGATGTCACACATCGGCGCCGAGGTGAACCATTTGTGGCCGGTCAGGCTGTAGCTGCCGTCGGCGTTGCGGGTGGCCTGGGTGGTGTTGGCCCGAACATCGGAGCCGCCCTGCTTTTCGGTCATCGACATCCCGGCGGTGATTCCGACTTTCGTTGTCGGCACCTTGAGTTCGGGGTCGTACTCGCGGCTGGTCAACAGCGGCTCGTAGACGTCGGCGAGCTCGGGGTTGTACCGCAACGCCGGGACGACGGCGTAGGTCATCGAGATCGGGCACATATGCCCGGGTTCGGCGGTCCAGACGCAGGTCTTGGCCGCGCGGACCACGTGCGCGCCCGGGCGCGGATCCGCCCAGGGTGCGGCGTGCAGACCGTGGCCGATCGCGGTGCGCATCAGCTCGTGGTAAGCGGGGTCGTATTCCACCTCGTCGATGCGGTGGCCGTAACGGTCATGGGTGTGCAGAACCGGCCGGTTACGGTTGGCCAGCTCACCCCAGCGTTGGGCCTGCTTCGAGCCGGAGATCGCGCCGACCTCGGTGACCTCGTCGAGGCCCCACTCGCCGCCTTCGCGGATCAGCGCTTCGATGAGGACCGGCGAGCTAGCGGGATTGTGCTCTTCCAGGGGCGGAACCTGGTTCGTGACGACATGCGTGTCTGACATCAGTCCAGTGTTACATTTTCTCGACAACTGCACAAGAGATGTAACGATCAGCGCGGGTGGGCGGCGAAGAACTCCCACAGCCGCTGCGTGGCGAATGGCGGCCACTCGTGCCCGCCGCCTTCGACGGTGATCAACACAACGCTGCGGCCCTCGGGGCATGCCGCGGTCGACTTGGTGACTCGGCCCACCGTGCTGCTGGTCGGTGTCGCGCAGTGATTGACGTTGCGCCAGAACGCATTTACCTCCTCCACCGGGAGGCCGTCGATGTGAGCGAAGCCGGCGCCGGGTCCGCCGTCGTACCGAACCAAACGGTCGGCCGTGCCGTGGATCTGCATCACCGATACCGGATGCGGGGATTGGCAATCCGTCAGCTGCGTAGCCGAATCCGGGCCGATCGCGGCGAACAGGTTCGTGGCGCAGGCCAGCGTGTAGGACATGATGCCGCCGTTGCTGATACCGGTGGCATACACCCGTGCCGGATCGATGCCGACGTGGTCGCTGATGTCGCCGACCGCGGCAGTGATGAAAGCGACGTCGTCGACTCCTTCCCGGGCCGACCGACCACAGCAGCCGCCGCCGTCGACGTTCCAGGCCCGGTTGAGGCCGTCCGGATAGGCCACCACGAACCGGGCGGAGTCGGCCAATTGGTCCCCAGCCGTAGGTCCTTTCGGCTTGCTCGGCGTTGCCGAAGCCGCCGTGCAACATGACGACAAGTGGAGCGGACGCCGAGAGCCCAGCCGGCTTGTGCAGGAGATAGGTGCGGTCAACTCCGCCGACGCTCAGGGTGTGGACGCTGGTGCCTTCATCGAAGCCCGACGCGCGCGCCTGATGCGATGGCGCACACCCGGCGATGCAGCACAAGACTGCCGCGATCACCGCGAGCCGGGCGGCCATGTCTCAATCCGTGGTGCGATCGCGCAGAAAAGCGATGTCGTCTTTGCGGCCCTCGTCGGCGGTCTCGCAGACGACGGGCGCGTTGGCCGCTTTCACCACCGCCACCAACAGCTCGGGATCGATCTTGCCGGCGCCGATGTTGGCGTGGCGGTCGGCGCCCGAGCCGGCGGCATCCCGGGAGTCGTTGCAGTGCACCAGATCGATGCGGCCGGTGATCGCCTTGATGCGATCGACAGCGTCAACGAGCGCCTCGCCCGCCGCCCACGCGTGGCAGGTGTCCAGGCAGAAACCGATACCGGTATCGCCGATTTCGTCCCAGAGCCGGGCGATGGTGTCGAAGTGCCGGGCCATCGCGTGGTCGCCGCCGGCGGTGTTCTCCAAGTACACCGGCACGTCGGTCTGAAGCCGTTCCATTGCCTTGCGCCAGCGCTCACAACCGGCCTCGATGTCGGCGTCGTCGACATGTCCGCCGTGCACGATCACCGCGGCGGCGCCGATCTCGGCGGCCGCGTCGCAGGTGTCCTGCAAGATCTTGCGCGACGGGATCCGCACCCGGTTGTTCGCCGACGCGACGTTGATCAGGTACGGCGCGTGGACGTAGAGCGGCAGCGACGACGCCCGCAGGGTTGCCGCGTCATCCCGCGGTTTGGGTTTTTTCCAGCTCTGCGGGTTCCCGAGGAAGATCTGTACCAGGTCGGCGCCCTCGGCCTCGGCGGCGCCGAGCGGATCCTGCGGGTGTACGTGCGAACCAATGAGCACGGCGCCAGTCTAGTGCGCGGGCCGCCGCGCCAATGTGCGGCTGGCCGCTCACTCGATTCCGAACGTGCGGCTGGCCGCACACTCGGCAGGGATTACCGGTAGTCGCTGTACCCGTAGTCGTCCAGCGGGACCGCGGCACCGGTGGCCTGGCCGAAATCGGGGCTGTAGTACTGATCCTCGTAGGACGGGATCGTGTACGCGGCGGCCCGCGCCTCTTCGGTCGGCTGCACCTGGATGTTGCGGTAACGGCTGATCCCGGTACCGGCCGGGATCAGCTTGCCGATGATCACGTTCTCCTTCAGACCGTTGAGCTTGTCGCTGCGGCAGTTGATCGCCGCATCGGTCAGCACTCGCGTGGTCTCCTGGAACGACGCCGCGCTCAGCCACGAGTCGGTGGCCAGCGACGCCTTGGTGATCCCCATCAGCACCGGGCGGCCGGCGGCGGGCTCGCCGCCTTCGGCCACCACCCGACGGTTCTCGGCCTCGAACTCCGCGCGGTCGATCAGCGAGCCGGGCAGGAACTCCGTCGAGCCCGAGTCGATGATCGTCACCCGGCGCAGCATCTGCCGGACGATCACCTCGATGTGCTTGTCGTGGATCGACACGCCCTGCGCCCGGTAGACCTCCTGGACCTCCTTGGTCAGGTGGATCTGCACCTCGCGCGGACCCTGCACACGCAGCACCTCGTGCGGGTCGGCGGAGCCTTCCATCAGCTGCTGACCGACTTCGACGTGGTCGCCGTCGGCGAGCAGCCGCTCGGTGCCGTCCTCGTGCTTGAACACCCGCAACCGCTGGCGCTTGGAGAGCTTGTCGTAGACCACTTCCTCGCCACCGTCATCGGGGATGATGGTGATCTTGTAGAAGCGGTCGCCTTCCTCCAACCGCACCCGGCCGGTGACGTCGGCGATCGGCGCCTTACCACGCGGCACCCGAGCCTCGAACAGCTCCTGCACCCGCGGCAGACCACCGGTGATGTCCTCACCGACACCACCCTGGTGGAAGGTGCGCATGGTCAACTGGGTGCCGGGCTCACCGATGGACTGGGCGGCCACGATGCCGACCGCCTCACCGATGTCGACCAGCTTGCCGGTGGCCATCGAGCGGCCGTAGCAGGTGGCGCACACGCCGGTGCCGGTCGCGCAGGTCAACACCGAGCGCACCTTCACAGACGTGATGCCCGCCGCGAGCAGCGCCTCGATCTCCGGGTCACCCAAGTCGTGACCGCGGGCGACGATGACGTTGCCCTTCTCGTCGACCGCGTCGGCGCCCAACGTGCGCGCGTACGCGGAGGTTTCGATGAACGGGTCGCGGATCAGCGTGCCGTCGGGCTGACGCTCGGCCAACTCGACGGTGATGCCGCGCTCGGTGCCGCAGTCCGCCTCGCGGACGATGACGTCCTGCGAGACGTCCACCAGACGACGGGTCAGATAACCCGAGTCAGCGGTACGCAACGCGGTGTCCGCCAACCCCTTTCGTGCGCCGTGCGTGTTGATGAAGTACTCCAACACCGTCAGGCCCTCACGGAACGAGGACTTGATCGGCCGCGGGATGAACTCACCCTTGGGGTTGGTCACCAGCCCCTTCATGCCGGCCAGCGTCCGCGTCTGGGTGAAGTTACCCGTAGCGCCCGAGTCGACGATCGTGATGATCGGGTTGTCGTCGGGGTAGTGCTCGCGAAGCGCCTGCCCCACCTCGTCGGTGGCTTCCTTCCAGATCTCCACCAACGCCTCGTTGCGCTCGTCGTGGTTCAAAGCACCACGCTGGAACTGCTTTTCGACCTTGTCGGCCCGCTCCTCGTACGAGTCGAGGATCTCCTGCTTACGCGGCGGCACCAACACGTCGGCCATCGACACCGTGACACCGGAGCGGGTGGCCCAGTAGAAGCCGGCATCCTTGAGCTTGTCGACGGTTTGCGCGACGACGATCATCGGGTAGCGCTCGGCCAGGTCGTTGATGATCGAGGCCTGCACCTTCTTGTGCATCTGCTTGTTCACGAACGGGTAGCCCACCGGCAGCAGTTCGTTGAACATCACCCGGCCCAACGTGGTCTCGGCCATCCAGGAATCCCCTGGCTGCCAACCGTTTTGGCCGAACAGCTCGGCTTCGATCTCGGCGGGCGGACGCAGCTGCGAGAGCCGCACCTTGATCTTGGCGCGCACCGAAAGCGCGCCGCGGTCCATCGCCATGATCGCCTCGGCCGGCGAGCTGTACACGCCGCGCTCGGGCGAGTCCTTGGTGGCCGGCTGGTATTCGCCGGTGTCGCCGGGCACTTCGGTGGTCAGGTAGTACAACCCGGTCACCATGTCCAGCCGCGGCATGGCCAACGGCCGGCCCGACGCCGGCGACAGGATGTTGTTCGAGGACAGCATCAGGATGCGGGCCTCAGCCTGCGCCTCCGCGCTCAGCGGCAGGTGCACGGCCATCTGGTCGCCGTCGAAGTCGGCGTTGAACGCCTCACACACCAACGGGTGCAGCTGAATCGCCTTGCCTTCGATCAGCATTGGCTCAAAGGCCTGGATACCAAGCCGGTGCAGGGTCGGTGCGCGGTTCAACAGCACCGGGTGCTCGGCGATGACCTCTTCGAGCACGTCCCACACCTGCGGACGCTGACGCTCCACCATCCGCTTGGCGCTCTTGATGTTCTGCGCGTGGTTGAGGTCGACCAGTCGCTTCATCACGAACGGCTTGAACAACTCCAGCGCCATCAGCTTGGGCAGACCGCACTGGTGCAGCTTGAGCTGCGGACCGACGACGATGACCGAACGGCCCGAGTAGTCGACGCGCTTACCGAGCAGGTTCTGGCGGAACCGGCCCTGCTTACCCTTGAGCAGATCGGAGAGCGACTTCAGCGGACGGTTGCCCGGCCCGGTGACCGGACGGCCGCGGCGGCCGTTGTCGAACAGCGCGTCCACCGACTCCTGCAGCATCCGCTTCTCGTTGTTGACGATGATCTCGGGCGCGCCGAGGTCGATCAGCCTCTTGAGTCGGTTGTTGCGGTTGATCACCCGGCGGTACAGGTCGTTGAGGTCGGACGTGGCGAACCGGCCACCGTCGAGCTGCACCATCGGGCGCAGCTCCGGCGGGATCACCGGCACCGCGTCGAGCACCATGCCCATCGGTGAGTTCCCGGACTGCTGGAACGCTGCCACCACCTTGAGCCGCTTCAGGGCACGAAGCTTCTTCTGCCCCTTGCCGCTTCGGATGACCTCGCGCAGCGCGTCAGCCTCGGCGTCGATGTCGAAGTTCTCGATGAGCTTCTGGATCGCCTCGGCGCCCATCGCGCCGGTGAAGTACTCACCGTAGCGGTCGACCAGTTCGCGGTAGAGGTTCTCGTCGACGATCAGCTGCTTGGGAGCCAGCTTGGTGAAGGTGTTCCAGATGTCCTCCAACCGGTCCAGCTCGCGCTGAGCCCGGTCGCGGATCTGACGCATCTCCCGCTCGCCGCCGTCGCGAACCTTGCGCCGCGCATCGGCTTTGGCACCCTCGGCCTCGAGCTCGGCCAGGTCGGCCTCCAGCTTCTGGGCGCGCGCCTCCAGGTCCGCGTCGCGCTGGTCCTCGACCGCCTTGCGCTCCACGGCCATCTCGGCCTCGAGCGTGGACAGCTCGTTGTGCCGCAGCTCCTCGTCGACGCTGGTGATGACGTAGGCCGCGAAGTAGATGATCTTCTCGAGGTCCTTGGGGGCCAGATCGAGCAGGTAGCCCAACCGGCTCGGCACGCCCTTGAAGTACCAGATGTGCGTGACCGGCGCGGCCAGCTCGATGTGGCCCATCCGCTCGCGGCGCACCTTGGCACGGGTCACCTCGACGCCGCAGCGCTCACAGATGATGCCCTTGAAGCGCACTCGCTTGTACTTGCCGCAGTAGCACTCCCAGTCGCGAGTCGGTCCGAAGATCTTCTCGCAGAACAGGCCGTCCTTCTCCGGCTTCAATGTGCGGTAGTTGATGGTCTCCGGCTTCTTGACCTCGCCGTAGGACCACTGCCGGATGTCGTCAGCGGTGGCCAGGCCGATGCGGAGTTCATCGAAGAAGTTGACGTCTAGCACGTAACTCCCTTTCCCCTTTCGGGACTAGAAAACAATTAAGCCAAGTCCTCAACAGACGCGGATTCGTTGCGGGACAAGTTGATTCCCAGGTTGGCGGCCGCGCGCTCCAAGTCCTCGTCGTCGCCGTCGCGCATTTCGATGGCCGCGCCGTCGCTGGAGAGCACCTCGACGTTGAGGCACAGCGACTGCAGCTCCTTGAGCAGCACCTTGAACGACTCGGGGATGCCCGGCTCGGGAATGTTCTCGCCCTTGACGATCGCCTCGTACACCTTGACCCGGCCGACGGTGTCGTCGGACTTGATGGTCAACAGCTCCTGCAGCGTGTACGCCGCGCCGTAGGCCTGCATGGCCCAGCACTCCATCTCGCCGAACCGCTGGCCACCGAACTGCGCCTTACCGCCCAGCGGCTGCTGGGTGATCATCGAGTACGGCCCAGTGGAGCGGGCGTGGATCTTGTCGTCCACCAGGTGGTGCAGCTTCATGATGTACATGTAGCCGGTGGTCACCGGGTACGGGAACGGCTCACCGCTGCGTCCGTCGTACAGGATCGCCTTGCCGTCGCCGTCGACCAGGGTGTCGCCGTCGCGGTTGGGCAGCGTCGAGGACAGCAGGCCCTGCAGCTCCTCTTCGCGGGCGCCGTCGAACACCGGGGTCGAAACGATCTTGTTGGGCTCGGCCTCCAGTAGCTCTTCGGGCAGCTGGGCGGCCCAGTCCGGCACGCCCTTGGACGTGTCGACCTTCCAGCCGCTGTGCGCGCACCAGCCCAGGTGGGTCTCCAGGATCTGGCCGATGTTCATCCGTCGCGGCACCCCGTGGGTGTTCAGGATGATGTCGACCGGCGTGCCGTCCGGCAGGAACGGCATGTCCTCGACCGGCAGGATCTTGCCGATGACGCCCTTGTTGCCGTGCCGGCCGGCCAGCTTGTCACCATCGGAGATCTTGCGCTTCTGCGCGACGTAGACCCGGACCAGCTCGTTGACGCCGGCGGGCAGCTCGTCGTCGTCCTCGCGGGAGAACACCCGGATGCCGATCACCTTGCCGGACTCGCCGTGCGGCACCTTCAGCGAGGTGTCGCGGACCTCACGGGCCTTCTCGCCGAAGATCGCGCGCAGCAGCCGCTCCTCAGGGGTCAGCTCGGTCTCGCCCTTCGGGGTGACCTTGCCGACCAGGATGTCGCCGTCGCGGACCTCGGCACCGATGCGGACGATGCCGCGCTCGTCGAGGTCGGCCAGCACCTCGTCGGAGACGTTCGGGATGTCCCGGGTGATCTCCTCGGCGCCCAGCTTGGTGTCGCGGGCGTCGATCTCGTGCTCCTCGATGTGGATCGAGGTGAGGATGTCCTCCTCGACGAGGCGGTTGGACAGGATGATCGCGTCCTCGTAGTTGTGGCCTTCCCACGGCATGATCGCCACCAGCAGGTTCTTGCCCAACGCCATCTCGCCCTGGTCGGTGCACGGGCCGTCGGCAATGACCTGGCCGGCCTCGACCCGGTCCCCGGCGTCCACGATCGGGCGCTGGTTGGCGCAGGTGCCGTGGTTGGACCGGGCGAACTTGCGCATCCGGTAGGTGTGCCGCGTGCCGTCGTCGGCCATCACGGTGATGTAGTCGGCCGACACCTCCTCGATGACGCCGGACTTCTCGGCGACGACGACGTCCCCGGCGTCGATCGCGGCGCGCAGCTCCATGCCGGTACCCACCAGCGGACGCTCGCTGCGCACCAGCGGAACCGCCTGGCGCTGCATGTTGGCGCCCATCAGGGCACGGTTGGCGTCGTCGTGCTCCAGGAACGGGATCATCGCGGTGGCCACCGACACCATCTGGCGCGGCGCGACGTCCATGTAGTCGACCTCGGACGACGAGACGTACTCGACCTCGCCGCCCTTGCGGCGCACCAGCACCCGGTCCTCGGTGAACCGGCCTTTCTCGTCGATCGGCGAGTTGGCCTGCGCGACGACGTGGCGGTCTTCCTCGTCGGCGGTCAGGTACTCGATGTCGTCGGTCACCACCCCGTCGCGCACCTTGCGGTACGGCGTCTCGATGAAGCCGAACGGGTTCACCCGCGCGTACACCGCGAGCGAACCGATCAGGCCGATGTTCGGGCCCTCCGGGGTTTCGATCGGGCACATCCGGCCGTAGTGGCTGGAGTGCACGTCGCGCACCTCCAGTCCGGCCCGCTCACGGGACAGACCACCGGGGCCCAGCGCCGACAGCCGCCGCTTATGGGTCAGACCCGACAACGGGTTGTTCTGGTCCATGAACTGCGACAACTGGCTGGTGCCGAAGAACTCCTTGATCGCGGCGACCACCGGGCGGATGTTGATCAACGTCTGCGGTGTGATCGCCTCGACGTCCTGGGTGGTCATTCGCTCGCGCACCACCCGCTCCATCCGCGACATGCCGACCCGGATCTGGTTCTGGATCAGCTCACCGACCGTGCGCAGCCGGCGATTACCGAAGTGGTCGATGTCGTCGGTCTCCACCGGCACCTCGACGCCGCCCGGGACGGTCATCGTGGTGTGGCCCTCGTGCAGACGCACCAGGTATTCGATGGTGGCGACGACGTCCTCTTCGGTCAGCGTCGTCTTGCTGGTGTCGGCCGTCGGGTTGGGGTTCAGGCCCAGCTTCTTGTTGACCTTGTAGCGGCCCACCCGGGCCAGGTCGTAGCGCTTCTCCTTGAAGAACAGGTTCTCCAGCAGCGTCTGCGCGGACTCCTTGGTCGGCGGCTCGCCCGGACGCAGCTTGCGGTAGATGTCGAGCAGCGCCTCGTCACTGCCGGCGGTGTTGTCCTTCTCCAGCGTCGACATCATGATCTCGGAGAAGCCGAACCGCTCGGTGATCCGCTCGTTGGTCCAGCCCAGCGCCTTGAGCAGGACGGTGACCGGCTGGCGGCGCTTGCGGTCAATGCGCACGCCGACGGTGTCACGCTTGTCGACATCGAACTCCAGCCACGCACCACGGCTCGGGATCACCTTGACGCTGTGCAGCGTCTTGTCGGTCGACTTGTCGATGGTCTCGTCGAAGTACACCCCCGGCGAGCGGACCAGCTGGCTGACCACGACACGCTCGGTCCCGTTGATGATGAACGTGCCCTTCTCGGTCATCATCGGGAAGTCGCCCATGAACACCGTCTGGCTCTTGATCTCGCCGGTGTTGTTGTTGATGAACTCCGCGGTGACGAACAACGGCGCCGCGTAGGTCATGTCCTTGTCTTTGCACTCGTCGACGGGGGCCTTGACCTCGTCGAAGCGCGGGTCGGAGAAGGACAGCGACATCGACCCGGAGAAGTCCTCGATCGGGGACAGCTCCTCGAGTACCTCCTCGAGGCCCCCGATCGGATCGGTCAGACCGCGGGCTCGGGCGGCTTCCTTCCACTTCGGTGAGCCGATCAGCCACTCGAACGAGTCGGTCTGCACATCAAGCAGGCCCGGAACCTCGAGCGGTTCACGCAGCTTGGCGAAAGAAACTCGGTTGGGCGCTCCCGGGACGGAGCCGTTGGAATGAATTGAACCTTGAAGATTGTGCGGACTACTCTTTGCTTTGCTCTGGCGGGAGACTGCCAAGACGCATCCTTCCAGCACCTCGTGCGGCTAGCGGGGAGCCGGTCACCACCGGACCTATTCGCCGCGATAACTGTGTCGGTTCGGCTGGCGGACGAACTGTCCAGACTCACGCACGCAACTAGATCGCTGAGCCGGAAACGGGCTCAGGCTAGGACCACGGTGTCAAGTGGCGGGTGAGATGGGCAGGAGGCAGCCAGCGCAACGTCCAACAATAGCGCAGGACTGCGCATTCCTCAACTGCCGTGCTCGGGAATCTCAACGATCCGGGCGCTGGCCGCCTTGTCGCTGATCCCATGCACGCACGCTGCCCAACAGACTGGCCCCTTCCGGCTCGTCCGTCAAGGGTTGACGCGCCAACTTGTCAGCCAAACTCCTTCCGTTACCGCTGGCCCGTGCCTACTGAGTGCGGATGGTCTCGGTGGGTGCGTCGTAGTCGCGGTGGCGACCGCTGTCACCGCGGCCACCGTCTGGGGTGTAGCCCTGTTGTTGCATCGATTCCAAGATCGCTTGCTGGGCGTTCTTGGGCAGCAAGTGCAGGTTCTCGCGGACCCGCGCCTGGCGGCGGGCGACCGCCTTGCGCTCGGGCATACCCGGGGTGGCGGTGATCTGCGGCGGGACCCCCTCGATCTCATCGACACCACCGTCGTGGTGGCCGGCGTCCAGGTGGGCCTGCTCCTCGGCCATGGTGGCCTCGTCTTTTTCCTCGCTCATCCCGATCGGGCCGATACGCCGCCCGTTGAGGAATTGCCGTACGACGGGCTCGTCGGAAGTCAGCAGCACCTCACGCGGGCCGAACATCACCAGCTTGCGGCGGAACAGCATGCCCATGTTGTCCGGCACCGTGCGGGCGATGTTGATGTTGTGCGTGACGATCAGGATCGTGGCGTCGATCTGAGCGTTGATGTCGATCAGCAGCTGGCTCAGATACGCGGTGCGCACCGGGTCAAGACCCGAGTCCGGCTCGTCACACAAGATGATCTGCGGATCCAGCACCAGTGAGCGGGCCAGCCCGGCACGCTTCTTCATACCGCCGGAGATCTCACCGGGGAACTTCTTCTCATCCCCACCCAGGCCGACCATCTCCAGCTTCTCCATGACGATGTCACGGATTTCGCTTTCCTTTTTCTTGGTGTGCTCGCGCAGCGGGAACGCGGTGTTGTCATAGAGGTTCATCGACCCGAACAGCGCCCCGTCCTGGAACATCACCCCGAACAAAGTGCGGATCTCGTAGAGCTCCTTGGCCGAGCACTGGGTGATGTCGGTGCCCTCGACAATGATCGAACCGCGCTCCGGGCGCAGCAGACCGATCAACGACTTCAAGAACACCGATTTGCCGGTACCCGACGGACCCAACAACACGCTGACCTCACCGGGGGGAATGTCCATCGTGACGTCTTCCCAGATTCGCTGAGAACCGAAGGACTTGGTGAGCCCCTCAACCTGAATACCGGTACCCATGCGAAATCCTCCCGCGGAGTTGCTGGCTTGGCCTGTGGTTTCAGTCACTTTAGCCTACGCTGGCGATCCGCAACACGGCTATGGGTGGCCGACGGCGAGTTGTGGCAGCGGGCTAGTGCTTGGTCAGCTGCTAGGTTCGGGGCGACCAGTTGCCGTGGAAACCCATCGGCACCCGTTGCGGCAGGTGAACGGTGGCCACCGACTCCAGAGTTTCGGCGTCGAGCAGCACCAACTGGCCTTCGTCGCGACCCCGGTGATACCCGTAGCCGATCAGGATGCCGTCGTCCTCGGCGCGGGCACCCGGATTGGGAATAAACGACATCTCGCCGAGCAAAAGGGCCGGATCGAGCGCGGCGGTAGTGCTGGATCCGGTCGCGTAGTCGTGCTTGTACAGCGCGGTGGAGAACTCGGTTGCGCCGCCGGACAGGTAGCCGCCATCAGTGCCGACCGCATAGCCGAACCGGTGCCGAGCCCCCAGCAGCTCCTCGTTGATTCGCGGAAACTCCTGCGGCCGATCGTCACGGCGTTCGGTGCTCACCGACCCGGTGTCCAGGTTGATGGTCCAGCGGTCCAGGGCGGGCCTGCTGTCGCCGGGCCCACGCAGGTCGCGGTCGAACATTCGCGAGTAGCGCACCACGTCGAGCACCAAGACCTCGGTGCCATCCCGATCTTCGGAGTAGGCGTTGAGCGGGTGGTAGACGTAGCAGGGTTCGATGTCGAACCACCTCACGTCGGTGCTTGTGCCCTCACGGGGCAACACACCGATGCGCGCCGGGTAGTGCGGATTCCACTTGTAGGGCATCCGGTCGCCCGGTGTGGTGTTGCGGTTGATCATCAGCGACATCGGGCTCGGCATCTTCACCCGTCCCAGCAGCGACTGGAGCACCAGCCGGACAGGCAGGCTCAGCCAGCGCGGCACGTTCGTCGGCAACACCTGGACCGGGTCGAACGTCACCGGTAGGTCATAGATCACGACGTACTTTTCGGTCAGCGAGAAGTCGTGCATCATCGGCGCCCCGGTCACCGCGATGTCGACGGTTCGCCGGGCCCGTCCGGCGGTGTCGATCACCGAGTACTGCACGCGGTGTCCGCGCGCGAAGGAGTAGGAAACAGCGTGCAATTCCCCGGTTGCCGGATCGCGGTGCGGATGGGCGGTGTAGCCACCGGAAAGGGTCCCGTCGAAGTCGCAGGTTCCGATGGTCTCGAGGTCGTCGGTCAGCCGGTAGTTGGCGCCGCCGCCCTCGACCAGCGCCAGCGTTTGACCGGCATGGCTCAACACGTTGGTGTTGGGACCGACCGACAGCATGCCGGCACGCGGGTTGAGCTCGGCCCGCACCGGCTCGCCGAGGGCCGCAGCCACCGCCGCGGTGCGGACCCAGCGGTTGCGGTACCAGCAGGCCTGACCATCGCGCAGCGCAACCCCGTGCACCATGGCGTCGCCGGTGAACCAGTGGTAGCTGGCCGGGTCGACTTCGGCGACCGGGTTGGGCCCGTTGCGCAGATAGCGCCCGTCGAGGTGTTCGGGAATGCGGCCGGTCACCGGCAGGTCGGTGGCAGTGACCTCGGTGGACACCGGCGCCAAGAAGCCTTCCAGGTAGGGGTTGCGGGTTTCGGTGGCGGCAGGTGAAGTCATCTGAACTCCTATAACATTGATATTTCGATGTTATGGACACCTTACGCCGGCCATGAAAAGATGGCAACGATGACTTCAGCTTCAGGGACTTCAGGGACATCAGAGACTTCTGAAACCCCACGCAACGTGCGTGACGAGCTGGTGCACGCGGCGGTGAAACTGCTCGACGGCGACGGACCCGATGCGTTGCAAACCCGCAAGATCTCCCGCGCGGCCGGGACTTCGACGATGGCGGTGTACACCCATTTCGGTGGGATGCAGGCGCTGATCGCCGCGGTCGCCGAGGAGGGCCTGCGGCAGTTCGCCGACGCGCTCACGTTGCCGCAAACCGATGACCCGGTTGCCGACCTGATCGCGACCGGCATCGCGTACCGGCGCTACGCGATCGAGCGTCCGCACATGTACCGGTTGATGTTCGGCAGCACCAGCGCACACGGCATCAACGCGCCCGCACACAACGTGGTCAGCCTGCCGGTGGCCGAGATCAACGAGCACTATCCGAGCTTCGCGCGGGTGGTGCAGCCGGTGCGCCGGTCGATGCTGGCGGGCCGGATCACCGTGGGGTCAGCTTCCGATGACAGCGCCGTGGTGGCGACGGCCGCGCAGTTCTGGGCGGCGATTCACGGCTTCGTAATGCTGGAGCTGGCCGGCTACTACGGCGACAACAGTGCCGCGGTCCGCCCGGTGCTCGCCGCGATGACGACGAATCTGCTTGTCGCGCTGGGAGATTCACGCGAGCGAGTGCAGCAGTCGCAGCGGCTGGCGTTAGGCGAAACCCCCGGGGCGTAGCGCTCCGGGGGTGTTCGCCGAGTTGGACTACTTGACGGTGACGGTGGCGCCGGCGGCCTCGAGCTTGGTCTTGGCCTCGTCGGCAGCTTCCTTGGTGACCTTCTCCAGCAGCGGCTTGGGCGCGCCGTCGACCAGGTCCTTGGCCTCCTTGAGGCCCAGGCCGGACACGATCTCGCGCACGACCTTGATGACGCCGATCTTCTTGTCGCCGGCGGCCTCGAGGATGACGTCGAATTCGGACTGCTCCTCGGCTGCCTCAGCGGCAGCAGCGGGAGCGGCGCCGCCGGGGGCAGCGGCCGCGACCGCGACCGGGGCGGCGGCGGTGACCTCGAACGTCTCCTCGAACTTCTTCACGAAGTCCGAAAGCTCCAGCAGGGTCAGCTCCTTGAATGCGTCGAGCAGCTCGTCAGTAGACAGCTTGGCCATGGTGTGTCCTTCCTAATCTTTTGCGATGGGTGGGTCCGTGAGTTATTCGGCGGCTTCGGCGGTTTCGGCCGGCGCTTCAGCGGCTTCGGCGGCTTCGGCCGGCGCTTCGGCGGCTTTCTTCTCTTGCAGAGCGGCTGCGAGGCGAGCCACCTGCGAGGCCGGCGCGTTGAACAGGCCGGCAGCCTTGGCGAGGTTGGCCTTCATGGCGCCGGCCAGTTTGGCCAGCAGCACCTCGCGGGATTCGAGATCGGCGATGCGCTCGACCTCAGCGACGGTCAGCGGGTGACCGTCCATGTAGCCGCCCTTGATGACCAGCGCCTTGTGCTCCTTGGCGAAGGTCTTGATGGCCTTGGCGGCGTCGACGGCCTCGCCGCTGACGAACGCGATCGCGGTCGGCCCGACGAACAGCTCGTCGAGTCCTTCGAGGCCCGCCTCGCTGGCAGCGCGCTTGATCAGTGTGTTCTTGGCGACGGTGTAGGTGGCCGACCCGGCCAGTGACCGGCGCAGCTCGGCAAGGTTGGCTACCGTCAGACCGCGGTATTCGGTGATCAAGGTCGCGTTGGACGCCTTGAACTGTTCTGCGATGTCTGCAACGGCAGCGGCCTTGTCAGCCCGGGCCATGCATTCCTCCTTGACGTATTACACAAGCCCGGAAATGACGAACGCCCCGACGCAGGAAGCGGTCGGGGCGTGCAGTATCAGCGTTGCCTCGTCCTCCTGCGTGGGCCGCCGGGAATTCCCGGACCTTCGACCGATTGCTCGGTGACCGACGGTCTTCGGTGGATCGGCAATCACCATAGCGTGGCCGGGGGCTATCAGCCAAAACAGCCGACCGTCAGCAGGACGAACAGCGCCGCGAGCGACGCCACCCGCAGCCAGTGCAGCTGGTCCCAGCGATCCGCCAGCTCGTAGGACACCTCACCGCCGGCCGACCACGCCGCCACCCGGTTGTTGATCGGAACCAGCACCGTCACGGTCAGCAGTATGGCCGCAGCCATCAGGACCACGGCCGCCCCGACGAGGGGGCTGCGCGCGATCACCGCCGCCGCGACCAGCAGCGCGAGCGAGGCGATGTACCAGAACGGCATGGCCTTGCCCAGCACCCGGCTGCTCTCACTGCGGGCGGCACGAAAGGCGTCGTCGGGCAGCCGGGCGAGCAGCGGGTGGCTGAACGCGGCGACGCCGAACTCGACGCCGACCAAGGATCCGGTGACCAAAACGGCAGGTATTTCGATGAGTTCTTTCATGGCGGCGACTCTGGACGCTATGCTGACAAAAATCAAGGTACTGACAAATTAGTCAGTAAAGTGTCAGCCCCGGGAGCTGCGATGGCGGTGTCGAAAAAAGTTGAGAGCGACTGCCCGATTGACGCCGCGTTGTCGGTGATCGACGGCCGTTGGAAGGGCACGATCCTGTGGCGGCTGTGCGACGGGCCGATGCGGACGGCCGAGTTGCGGCGCAGCATCCCCGGCATCACCGAGCGGATGCTGATCCGGCATCTGCACGAGCTTGTCGACGACGGGATCATCGAGCGTCACGACGCCCGCACGGTGCCGCCGTGCGTGCACTACTCGATCTCCGAATACGGGCTGACGCTTGCCCCGGTGCTGGCGAGCTTGTGCGACTGGGGGCGCATCCACATGCAACGTCGACGTCACCGCGCGGACGGGACAAGCCGGGCCGCGCCGATCAGGCCTGCGTCGCCGCCGAGCGCCGCCGGGACGACACGCAGGCCGCCGATGAAGTCCAAACCCGCGTAACGCTGCACGGCCGCGCGTAGCGGAGTGAACAGCGTCGCACCGGATTTGGCGACTCCGCCGCCGACGACGGCGAGGTCCAGATCGCACACGGCGGCCACCGAAGCGATCGTCGCGGCCACCGCGGTGGCGCCACGCTCGAACGCGCGCACCGCCACTTCCTCACCGGCCGCGGCCGCGCCGGCCAGCGCGGCGGCGTCGGCCGGCCCGGTCCATCCGTTGGCCTGCGCCCACCGCACCAGCGACGGGCCGGACGCGATGGTTTCGACGCAGCCGCGTCCACCGCACCGGCACGGCTCGCCGCCCGGGTCGACCACGACATGGCCGACGTGCCCGGCGTTGCCGGTGCGACCGTGATAGGGGACGCCGTCGAGCACCAGCCCACCGCCCACCCCGGTCGACACCACCATGCCGAGCATGAAGCGGGCGCCCTGCCCGGCACCGCGCCAGTGCTCGCCGAGAGCCATGCACACCCCGTCGCCTCCGAGCCGCACCGGCACGCCCGGGACGACGGCAGCGACCTTGTCCCGCAACGGAAATCGGCGCCAGGTGGCGATGTTGATCGGGCTGACGGTGCCGGCGGCGAGGTCGATGGGCCCGGCCGACGCCATTCCGACGGCGTCGACGGAGCCTCCGGCGAGCCGCAGCGTCTCGGTGATCAGGGTGTGAACCGCGGTCCACACCTGCTGGCTTGGGGTGGGGATCTGCGAGGCATGCATGAGCGAGCCGGTGTCGTCGACCAGGCCGGCCGCGATCTTGGTGCCACCGATGTCGAGAGTCAGCGTGAGCATGCGCGGTCAGTGCCGGTGCGTGTTGTCGGGTTGGCGCGGGTCGCCGGGATGCTCGTAGCCGGGGGCCAACCGCACCAGCGCCGCCCACCGCGCGTCAAGCCAGGCCCGAAAGGCCCGGCGCCGCAGAGCACCTCGCAGATGCTCGGCGATCAGCGGGCGAACCTGCTGCAGCGGCGGGGCGGTGGGCGGGGCGCGCCACCCGTCGCCGGTGCTGGCCGGGCACGCGAAGCGCATCGGGTTGCGGGCGTGATAGTCGGCGATCTCGTCGTCGCTGACGTCGAGCCCGGCTGTGACGCAGGCGAATACCGCACGGGCGCTCGGGTCGGCCAGTGCGGCGGCGGCGATGCTTCCGATCTCGAGCCGGGCCGTCGCATCGGGCAGCACCTCGCTCTCGGCCGGCGCGTCTGCCCCGGTGACGCCGAGCGCTGCGGCCTCGGCGGCGATCACCCGTTCGGTCACGATCAGCTGGGTCAGCCAGCGCCGCAGCTGGCGGCCCTCACTGGTGCCGGGCGCCGGCAGCGTGGCCGCCAGCGGGCCCGCCCGCAGTCGGGTTTCGCGGGCGTCGACTTCGGCGACGGGGACCGCCTGGCCGCCCACGGTGGCTGCCACCGGAGTCATCGGACCGTCACCTTGACTGCCGGCGAGTACAACAGCCGGCCCGCACACCCGACCCGCACCAGCGCCCACCACTCCCCTGGCTCGACCCAGGCCGGCGGGGCCATGTCGAAACTCAATTCGGTTGTGCCGCCGGCAGATAACGTTGCGCCCAGCGAGGCGGGGCCCATCCACTCCCATGTGCCCCACGGGCTGATCAGGTGCGCCTCCAGCGCCAGGTCCGCGCACGCCTCGGTACCCACCGCAGCGGTCAGCCGCGTGGACTCGCCGGCGCGCACCTCGACGTCGACCGGCTCGGCGGCGAAGTACACCAGCCGGCTGTCGTCGGTCGAGCCCACATTCACCAGACAGACATCTTCGACCACCTGCCGCCACGACGGCGGCACGTCGTCGCCGGTGATGCGCAACTGGGCCCGCACCGGATAGATCCCCGGGCCGGCGCGCTTCGGCGTGGTGATCACCACGTCGGCCTCCAGGCAGGCGCCGGGTTCGAGGGTGAATGGCAGCCGCCCGGGCTTGGCCGTCCAGCCGGGCGGACATACCACGTCCACCGTGCCAACCAACGCGGAGTCGGTGCAGTCGCTGGCCGCGGTCAAGCGCAGCGTGATCTTGTTGCCGAACACGGTGATCCGTTGTGGATGCAGGTGCGCGACGGCTGGCAGCCCGCCCAGCGGAGCCGGGCCGCGGTTGTGCAGCCAGTAGCGGGCATACAACGGCTGGGCGTTTTCGGTCTGCGGTCCCAGCGCGGTATCTGCGGCGTCGATCAGCGCGGGCATGTCGAGGCGGGCCAGCGCGGTTGCGATCTGATAGCCGTGCAACGCAGTGAACTTGCGGTGCCCCGACGGCGCCTCCAGCAGGTCGGCCGGGCGAAGTTTCGACACTGCGCCAAGCGATGACCGCACCGCGACGTCGGTTGTGGCGCCGTGCATTTCCACCAGCCGGATGGCGATATCGCGCGGGTCGACGGGCGCCGCGCTGCCCCGTGCCAGCGGGTTGCCCGCCGCCTTCAACGCGCCGAGCTGCACCGTGCCGGCCGGCTCAACCTCGAGCAGCGAGCCGGTGGCCGGCAGCCTGCCGGATCGCCGGGAACACACCACCGCGTGCAACGGGTTATCGAATTCCGCGCTGCGCGAACAGGTTCCGGCCTGGCGCCAATCCCCGCCGCCGGACACCAGCGCATAGTCGAACGTGTGGGTCCAGTGCTGCAGCTGGAAGTTGGAGCCGTCGGGTGCGGTGCGCCGCGGCTCGTCGATCCACACACCGGACGGCCAGCCGGTGCAGGACCGCATCAGCGCGGTGTGCAGGGTGCCGTCGGTGTCGACGGCGAAGCTCGGCACTCCGCGGTTCAGCAGGGCGACGGTGTAGGGCTCGAAACTCTGGATTCCCGACGAGGTTTGCTGGGTGACGACGATCTCGGCGTCGGCGAGGTCGCCCACCAGCGACGCGATCGCCGGCGCGAGATCGGCGTCGTCTCGGCCGGCGATCACCAGTACCGGCAGGGCCCGCGGGTCGCGCAGGTCCGCGCCGGGCAGCCAGGTCTGTGCCAGTGGCGCCGCGGCCGGCACCCACACCCGAGCGCAGCCCTGGTCGGCCAGCTGGCGGTCCAGCTCGATGGTGTAGGCGGGATCGGCAGCTGCCAACACGGCTTTGGTGAACGCGTTCTGGCCCGGTCCGCCGAGCGCGATGCGGGTGTCCGGCAGGTTGGAATCAACGCTCAAATGTCCGTACCGCGGCTTGTCGGCGCTGCTGCACGTCGCGGTGACGCCGGCGCGAACCAGGGCGACCATCAACTCGCGGGCCAACGGGCCGGATTCCGGCTCCGCCGGTGAAACCACCTCGGCCACCGACACCGCACGCACCGCGTCGCCGACGCGGACCCGCGCTGCCGAGGACAACCCGAACCAGCCGTAGGCGGGGTTGTCCAGCGTCCACGGGTGCTGCGCGGTGTCCACCGACTGTTCGGTGCCGGGATTGTGCAGCAGCGCGAACCCGCGCCCGACGACGGCGTCTCCTACCTCGCTGACCGGCATGGCGCCCGGCACCGGGCACGGCCAGCGAAGCCGCAGCAGGCGGTCGGAGCCGGTGAACTCGTCCACTGTGGTGCGGCAGTCGACCCGCGAGATCCCTTGCCACAGCGTGAGAATCTGCGTGTAGCGCAGCACCGTGCCGATCCGGCCGCGGATGACCACCCGCTGGCCCAGTGCGCTGCGGTAGGCCTGCACCGTCGCCGCGGCTTCCGAGGAACCGACGACCGGCCCGTTGGGCAGCAGATGCCACGGGCCCTCACCGCCGGTCGGGTGAGCCGGGTACTCGTCGTAGACCGCCAGCTCGTTGCCCAGCCGCCCGTCCGCGATCAGCTCCCGGTGGCCCAATGAGACCAGCGACGCCACCCCGCCGCCGCGCTCAGGGTCGACAACCAACCGGTAATACTCGTTGGCAATCACGTTGCCGGACATCGGTTTCCAGCGCGAAGCCGTACCGGGCGCTACTCGATACGCTCGCCAGCCCAACGACGGCACCTCGTGGGCCACGAAGCTGAACAACCCGCCGTCGTGCACACCCGGCACCTCGGTGCCATCGACATCCAGGATCCGCATCCCGTCGTCGAGCCCGACCGTGACGACGTCGGTTCGGCTGTGCCCCAACGAGTTCCATACCACGACATCGCCGTCGACCGCGCTCGACAGCACCGCCAGCGAGTTATCCCGGGCCTGGCGGCCGAGTTCCCACGCGTCCCGCCAGCCGGTCAGCAGATCCAGGTACACCTGGTCGGATTCGGAGCCGGTGATCGCGTCGTGGTGCGCGCCGTAGGCCAGCTGCACCCACGCCTTGGCCAGCGCCGCCTGCGGATAATCGGCGCCGCCCAATGCCCCGGCGAACACGGCGAACTTCTCCGCATCCAGGACCGCGTTCTCGGCGGCACGGTTCGCCTGTTTGGTGTCGATGAACGACACGTCCTTGCCGGTGTAGATCGGGTTCATGTCCCGGGTCTGCGGCGACAGCACCGACCCGTGCGCGTCCAGCTCGGCGCGGACCGCGGCGAAGAATTCCCGGGGCAGCGCGCACACGAATCGCGGCCAGGTGTAGCGAGCGCCCCAGTCCCGGTGAATCGCGGTGACCCACTTGTTCGGCGGCGTGTAGTCGGTGCCGACCGGCAGCAACACATTGCGGGTGAGCGCGACTTTGCGCAGTTGCTCGAAAAGCCGGTAGGTCTCCCTTTCGGCCTCGGCCAGCGACGCGGCGTCGTCCATGCCCCAGCCGGCCCCGTAATGCGCGGGCATGTAGTGGGTCAGCAGTCCACGACCCGACGGCGCGATCCACTCGAACTCGCTGCAGAACTGCATGCCGCCAAGCCCGGCCTGGCTGTGCATCGGACCCCACTGGTGGTGCGGCCCGCGGGCCCACGAGCTCGAGGTCAGGCCGGCGTCGGCGGCCATGCCGGGGAACTGCGGATCGTGGCCGAACACGTCGAGCTGCCAGGCAGTTGCCGGGTCGGCGCCGAGCACGTGACGCTGAAAACCGCTGCCATGCACCAGGTTTCGAATCGTTGTCTCGGGGCTGGTGAGGTTGGTGTTGGGCTCGTTGTAGGTGCCGCCCATGATCTCGACGCGGCCCTCTCTGATGAACCGCCGCAGGTCGGCGCGGTCCTCGGGGTGGGTGTCCCAGTACGGCTTGAGGTAGTCGACCTCGGCCAGCACGAATTTGTATTCCGGTTCGCGGCGGGCCATCTCCAGATGGGCGTGCACGAGCTCAAACCCGTTCCGGCATTTGTCCGGCGGGTCCTGCCGCCACACGCTGGTGTAGGCGCCCTGGGTGTTCCACCACACCGGGTCGTAGTGGAAGTGGCTGATCATGAACATCGTCCAGCCCGGTTCGGCGACGGTGAACGAGAAGCTCAACGACTCGTCTTCGGCATGAACCCGGCCGATCCGGCGTTCGCCCACCACCGGGTGGTCTACGGCGATCGGGACCTCGACGGCCTCCTGGCCGACCTGCGCGGTCGCTTCGCCGGCGAGGCCCTCACCGTCGACGCGCAGCACGGTCGGATCGGTGCATCCGCTGACGGTGACACGGGCCAGCTGCAGCGGCGCATCGGGCGGTCCGACGAAAAGCTCCGTCGACTCCGCAGCGATCACCCGCATGCCCGCACCTTACGACCGGTCGTGCGATTGCGGGGGTCACCGCCGGGACACGTCGACGATCAATGGCCGGTGATCCGAAATCGACAGCGGCGGCGCCGAGTGCGCTTCGGCAGCCAAGCCGGCGTCGTCGGTGAGGATGTAGTCGAGCTGACGGTCGGGAGTGTCGACCGGAAAGGTCCGCGCGGTGGCCAGCGAGCGCAGCCCGGTCCAGCGCTGCGGCGTCGGCGGGCTCATATTGAGATCCCCCATCAGCACGTGCGGCCCGGGCAGCCCACGCAGAGCGCGGATCAGCCTACGCAGCTGCACCCGATTCCACCCGGGAACGAACGACAGGTGGGTGTTGGCCACCGTGAGCTGGCCAAGATCGGTGTCGAGTCGCGCCAGCACCGCCGCCCGCGGCTCCTCGTTGACGATCTGCAGTTGGCGGGGTCCGGGCGGATACATCGGGAACTTCATGCCGACCCGCGGCAGCCGCAGCACCTGCCAGTTGGTCGCTGGATACCGGGACAGCAGCGCGATGCCGTAGGCGGCGGTGCCCGGCTGCGCGTCGCCGGTGGCGGCCGTCCACGTCCTGCCGGGCGTACCGGCGATCGCCGCGACGAACCGGTGACTGACCGCGCCCATCGCCTCGGCCGCCACGGCGGTCAGGTCGGCCCTCGCCGAGCGCGGCTGGTCGTAGTCCACCTCTTGCAGGGCCAGCACGTCGGCGTCCAGCTGGCGCACACAATCGGCGAGTCTGTGTACGTCGACGTCGCCGTCACGCAGGCTGCGGCCGTGCAGGATGTTGAAGGTGGCCATCCGCATGGGTAACTACATACCCAGTTGAAAAGAGTTGGCGGTGTTCCCAAGCAATGAGGCGCTCCGTGAGGCGCTGCGATGCGCGGCCTCGGCGCTCAAGGCGCATGGGCCGGAGTTCGCGCTGGCCGGCAGCTACGCGCTGTGGGTGTACGGCGGACCGGAACCGGTGCACGACGTGGACTTCGTCGTCGCCGAGCCCGACGTCGAAGCCGCCGCAAACACGCTGGGCAAGGCCGGGTTCAGCATCGACCGCACACCCGAAGACTGGCTGTTCAAGGCCTGCCTGGGCGGCGCCGTCGTTGATGTGCTGCACCGGATCAACGGCGTGGCGGTCACCCCGGAACTGATCAGCTCGGCCGAAGAACGTGACGTGTTGGCGATCCGCCTGCCGGTGCTGGAGCCGACGGTGGTGGTGATCCAGAAGCTGTGCGCGATGACCGAACACCACTGCGACTTCGCCGCGCTGCTGCCGTCGGTGCGCGCCGTGCGCGAGCGGATCGACTGGGACCGGGTGCGCGCCGAGACCGCCGGCAACGACTTCGCGGTGGCGTTTTTGGTGCTGACCGACCGGCTCGGTATCACGTCGTGATAAGGACTACCCATGCCCGCTCTGGCCCCGCCCGTCGCCGACGAACGAAGCGCGTTGCGCGAATACCTCGCCTATCACCAAAGCGCATACTTCGCGGTGTGCTACGGCCTGACCGACGAACAGGCCCGCTCCACGCCCTCGGTCAGCGCGCTGTCGGTGGGCGGGCTGGTCAAGCACGCCACCGGTCTGCAGCGCACCTGGATGGCGCGAGTCGCCGCCGCCCCGGGTGCGCCGCCCAAGGACACCCGGCCGTTCGAGGTGATCACCAAGGAGTTCGCCGAGCAGCACGTGATGCGGCCCGAGGAGACGTTGGCCAGCTTGCTGCACGCGTTCCAGACGCAGAACGCCGAATCGCTCCGCCTGGTCGAAACTGCCGACCTGGATGCGGAAGTGCCGGTGCCAGAAGATATTCCGTGGTTCCCCACGAACACCAAGGCCTGGTCGGTGCGATGGGTGATCCTGCATGTGATCAACGAGCTGGCCCGCCACGCCGGCCACGCCGACATCATCCGGGAAAGCATCGACGGCGCCACCATGTACGAGTTGATCGCCGGCCTGGAGAACTGGGAGCCACAACCCTGGGTCACGCCCTGGAGAAAGCATGCTGACGCGTAGCGGCGTCGCCGGCGACGTCGAGATCTATTACGAGGACCTCGGCGACCCGAGCGACCCGCCGGTACTGCTGATCATGGGGCTGGGCGCGCAGCTGCCGATGTGGCCGGACGGGTTTTGCGAGCAGCTGGTCGACGCCGGCTATCGGGTCATCCGGTTCGACCACCGCGACACCGGCCTGTCGGCCAAGATGCACGGGCTGCGCGCCGACGGCACGGTCTATCGGCGAATCTGGCGCTACCTGTTCGGCAAGCCCAGCCCGGTGCCCTACACCCTGCTGGATATGACCCGCGACGTCGTCGGGCTGCTCGACCACCTCGCGGTCGACCGGGCGCATGTCGTCGGCGCCTCGATGGGCGGCATGATCGCGCAGATCCTGGCCGCCACCCAACCCGAGCGGGTGGCCTCGCTGGGCATCCTCATGTCGACCACCGGCAAGCGGTTCTCCGCGCCGCCGGCGTGGCGGGTGATCAGGCTGGCGTTCGACTCGCCCGGCCGGGACGCGTCCGATGAGGAGAAGCTGGCCTACGAGGTGCGCAACGTCGCGGTGTTCAACGGTCCCAACTTCCTGCCGCCCGAAGGCGAACTTCGTCGACGCGTGGAGCAGCTCGCCCAGCGCGGCAATTATCCGCAGGGCATGCTGCGCCAGTTCGACGCGGTGCTGGGCACCGGCAGCCTGCTGGAATACACCAAGGCGATCACCGTGCCCACCGTGGTGCTGCACGGCTCGGCCGATCCCATGCTGCGGCCGCGCAACGGCAAAGCGGTGGCCGCGGCCATCCCCGGGGCACGGTTCGTCGTGGTCGACGGCATGGGCCATGACCTGCCCGAGCCGGTGTGGTGCCCGATCGTCGAGGCACTCACCGAGAACTTCACCCGCTAGCCCCCTTTTTGCCCCCCTTTTTTCGCCGCGAGCGGGCGTGGTTGTACGCCGACACGCCGCAGATCGCGTACAACTGCGCCCGCTCGCGGTGAAGGTAGGGCCCCCGTGAGCTGTGTGATTCGGTAACGACCTGCGCAATTTGAGACACTGCGAGGATGAGTTCCAACAATCATCGCGAGCTCGCGAAGCTGGACCGGGTGCCGTTGCCGGTCGAAGCGGCCCGCATCGGCGTGACGGGTTGGCAGCTCACCCGTACTGCGGCCCGCATCATCGCCCAGCTGCCCAGCCGCGGTCGCTGGCAGGAGAAGGCGATCAAGCAACTCCCGCAGACCTTCGTTGACCTGGGCCCCACCTATGTGAAATTCGGCCAGATCATCGCATCCAGCCCGGGCGCGTTCGGCGAATCGCTGTCCCGGGAATTCCGCGGACTGCTCGACCGGGTGCCGCCGGCGGACCCGCGCGAGGTGCACAAGCTCTTCGTCGAAGAGCTAGGTGCCGACCCCAAGGACCTGTTCGCCAGCTTCGAAGAGGAGCCGTTCGCGTCGGCCTCCATCGCGCAGGTGCACTACGCCACCCTGCACAGCGGCGAAGAGGTCGTCGTCAAGATCCAGCGGCCGGGAATCCGCCGCCGGGTCGCCGCCGACTTGCAGATCCTCAAGCGCTTCGCGCAGGCCGTCGAACTGGCCAAGCTGGGTCGCCGGCTGTCCGCCCAGGACGTCGTCGCCGACTTCTCCGGCAACCTGGCCGAGGAGCTGGACTTCCGCCTGGAGGCCCAGTCGATGGAGGCCTGGGTGGCCCACCTTCATGCCTCTCCGCTGGGCAAAAACATCCGGGTGCCCACCGTGTACTGGAACTACACCACCGAACGGGTGCTGACGATGGAGCGGGTGCGCGGCATCCGCATCGACAACGTCGCCGAGATTCGCAAGGCCGGGTTCGACGGCACCGAGCTGGTCAAGGCGCTCATTTTCAGCCTGTTCGAGGGCGGGCTGCGGCACGGGCTGTTCCACGGCGACCTGCACGCCGGCAACCTCTACGTCGACGAGCAGGGGCGCATCGTGTTCTTCGACTTCGGGATCATGGGCCGCATCGACCCGCGCACCCGCTGGCTGCTGCGCGAGCTGGTCTACGCGCTGCTGGTGAAAAAGGACCACGCCGCCGCCGGCAAGATCGTCGTGCTGATGGGCGCCGTCGGCACCGTCAAGCCCGAGGCCCAGGCCGCCAAGGACTTGGAGAAGTTCTCCACACCACTCACCATGCAGACGCTCGGCGAGATGTCGTATGCCGACATCGGTCGGCAGCTCTCCGCGCTGGCCGACGCCTACGACGTCAAGCTGCCCCGTGAGCTGGTGCTGATCGGCAAGCAGTTCCTCTACGTCGAGCGGTACATGAAACTGCTGGCGCCGCGCTGGCAGATGATGTCCGACCCGCAGCTGACCGGATATTTCGCCAACTTCATGGTCGAGGTCAGCCGCGAGCACCAAAGCGATGTCGAGGTCTAGCCGAATGGAACTTCGGCGCGGTACCGCCCGCTCGGGCGATCTGGAGATCTACTACGAGGACATGGGCAACCCGGACGACCCGCCGGTGCTGCTGATCATGGGGCTGGGCACCCAGCTGCTGATGTGGCGAACCGAGTTCTGCGAGAAGCTCATCGCCGAGGGTCTGCGCGTCATCCGCTACGACAACCGCGATGTCGGGCTGTCCAGCAAGACCGAGCGCACCCATTCCCCCGGCGCGCAGATCCCCCGGATGCTGCGGTTCTGGCTGGGGCTGCCGAGCCGAGCGCCCTACACGCTGGAGGACATGGCCGACGACGCCGCCGCGGTACTCGACCACCTGGGCATCGAGCGCGCCCACATCGTCGGGGCTTCGATGGGCGGGATGATCGCCCAGATTTTCGCGGCGCGCTTCGCCGAGCGGACGCGTTCGCTGGGGGTGATCTTCTCCAGCAACAACCAGCGGCTCTTACCTCCGCCGGCGCCGCGCGCCCTGATGGCGCTGCTCAAGGGACCGCCGCCGAGCTCACCCCGAGAGGTCGTCGTGGACAACGCGGTACGCGTCTCCCGGATCATCGGCAGCCCCGCCTACCCGGCGCCCGAGCACCGGGTCCGCAACGACGCGATCGAGGCCTACGAGCGCAGCTACTACCCCTGGGGCATCGCCCGGCATTTCAACGCGATCCTGGGCAGCGGCAGCCTGAAACACTACAACCGGATGATCAGCGCGCCGACCGTCGTCCTGCACGGTCTGGCCGACAAGCTGGTGCGGCCCGCCGGGGGGCGCGCGGTGGCCCAGTCCATCCGTGGCGCGCGGCTGGTGACCTTCGACGGCATGGGCCACGACCTGCCTGAGCAGCTGTGGGACCGGATCATCGGTGAGCTGACGGCCATCTTCGCGGCTGGCTGATTTGTCGACTCGTTGGCCGAGCGGCATTCCCGTAGCATGGCTCGGGGGTTGGGGGTAAAAAGACGGCTCGCCGCAGCGCCGACATCATCGAAATCGGGAAGGCGCAGCTATGGCGCACAAATTGACGCCGCATTTCGCGGACGTTCAGGCTCATTACGACCTGTCTGACGACTTTTTCCGGCTATTCCTCGACCCAACGCAGACCTACAGTTGCGCCTATTTTGAGCGCGACGAGATGACGCTGGAACAGGCGCAGATCGCCAAGATCGACCTGGCGCTGGGCAAGCTGGATCTGCAACCCGGGATGACGCTGCTCGACGTCGGCTGCGGGTGGGGCGCCACCATGCGCCGTGCGATCGAAACCTACGACGTCAACGTCGTGGGCCTGACGCTGTCGAAGAACCAGGCTGAGCATGTGCGCAAGCTGTTCGACGACCTGGACACCGACCGCAGCCGCCGGATCCTGCTGGAAGGTTGGGAGAGCTTCGACGATCCCGTCGACCGGATCGTGTCGATCGGCGCGTTCGAGCACTTCGGCCATGACCGCTACGACGACTTCTTCGCGATGGCCTACGACGCCCTTCCCGACGACGGGGTCATGTTGCTGCACACCATCACCGGCCTGACGGGGCAACAAATGGTTGAGCGCGGCATGCCGTTGACGTTCGAGCTGGCCCGCTTCCTGAAATTCATGATGACCGAGATCTTTCCCGGCGGCCGGCTGCCGTCCATCGAGATGGTGGAGGACCGCTCGTCGAACGCCGGTTTCACGCTGACCCGCCGACAGTCACTGCAGCCGCACTACGTCAAAACCCTCGATCACTGGGCGGCGGCGTTGGAGGCAAACAAAGACAAAGCCATCAAGATGCAATCGACCGAGATGTATGACCGCTACATGCATTACCTCACCGGCTGCGCCAAGGGATTCCGGGTGGGCTACATCGACGTCAACCAGTTCACCCTGGCAAAGTAGCCATCTTCCGTCAGACGGTGATGTGAAACGGGTATGGTTCTACCGCCGGTGGATGACTTGTACGGACATCGGTGCGCGCGCCACCCGCGAGCTGCACCACATGATCAGGAAGGGTGAGTAGACGCAGATGCCTGACAAGCCGAGCACTCCTACCAAGACGCGCTCCGAAGACATCCAGGCGCACTATGACCTGTCCGACGACTTCTTCGGCCTTTTTCAGGACCCGACGCGGACCTACAGCTGCGCCTACTTCGAGCGCGACGACATGACCCTGGAAGAGGCGCAGATCGCCAAGATCGACCTGAACCTGGACAAGCTCGACCTCAAACCGGGGATGACATTGCTGGACATCGGGTGCGGGTGGGGCACCACGATGAAGCGGGCCATCGAGAAGTACGACGTCAATGTCATTGGCCTGACCCTGTCGAAGAACCAGCAGGCCCGCGCCCAACGACTGCTGGACGAGGTCGACACCAACCGGTCACATCAGGTGCTGCTGCGCGGCTGGGAAGACTTCAGCGACCCGGTCGACCGGATCGTGTCGATCGAGGCATTCGAGCACTTCGGACACGAGAACTACCCGGCGTTCTTCAAGAACTGTTTTGCCATCATGCCCGACGACGGGCGGATGACCGTGCAGAGCAGCGTGAGCTTTCACCCGTACGACCTGGCTGCCCGCGGCAAAAAGCTGACCTTCGAAACCGCGCGGTTCATCAAGTTCATCGTCACCGAGATCTTCCCCGGCGGCCGGCTGCCGTCCACCGCGATGATGGTGGAGCGTGGCCAGGAGGCCGGCTTCATTGTCCCCGAACCACTTTCGCTGCAGCCGCACTACGTCAAGACGTTGCGTATCTGGGGTGACGCGCTGGAAGCCAACCACGACAAGGCCGTCGAGATCACCTCCGAAGAGGTATACCAGCGCTACATGAAATACCTGCGCGGCTGCGAGCGCTACTTCGCCGACGAGGCGCTCGACTGCAGTCTGGTCACCTACCTCAAGCCCGCGGCTGCCTGAATTAGTTGCACGGGCCTGTCGGATTCGGCTGGCCTCGTTCGTCGGACAGGTAGAGAGTGGAACAACGGGTTCTGCTCACTACCGGAGGTGACGACCATGCAGTACCTTGCCCTGCTGTTCAGCCGAGAGCGGGACCTCACGCCCGACGAAGGCGCCGCCGAAATGACGGCCTACGAAAACTTCCACGCCAAAGTCCACGCGGCCATCCGCAGCGGTGACGCGCTGCGACCGACACCCAATGTGCACATCAGTGGCGGTCCCGACGCACCGGTGGTCACCGACGGCCCCTTCGCGGAGACAGCCGAGATCGCCTGCGGATACTACGTATTCGAAGCCGAGAACCTCGACGACGCACTGGCTTTCGCTCGCGACATTCCCGCCGCCAAGCACGGCGCGATCGAAGTTCGGCCGCTCTACCACGCGTTCGACCCCGATTGGTCACACACCGGCGGCCAGTGGCTGGCTCTGCTGCAGGAGCCGCCGCCAAACGTCCACACTCCCGGCACGCCGGAGTGGCAGACCGAGGCGGCGCGACACGGTGAATTCGCCACTGCCACAGGCGATCACATCACCGGCGGCGCGGCGTTGCATGAGCCGGCGACGGCGACCACCGTGCGCGTCCGCGACGACCAGGTGTTGTTGACCGACGGTCCATACCCGGAGAGCGCCGAGATAGCTACCGGGTTCTACGTGCTGTCGGCGAGCGATCGCGACGAGGCGGTCAAACTGGCTTCGATGATCCCCGCCAGCACGGTGGAGCTGCGCCAGCTGGCGGGACTCTCCGGCCTGTAGCACATGGTTGACCTGGACGGCATCTTTCGGCGCGAGTGGGGCCCGGCCGTGGCCGCACTGGCCCGTTGGTCGGGTGATCTCACCGTCGCCGAAGACG
Source organism: Mycobacterium shimoidei (assembly GCA_002101905.1). GTDB lineage: Bacteria > Actinomycetota > Actinomycetes > Mycobacteriales > Mycobacteriaceae > Mycobacterium > Mycobacterium shimoidei. The sequence goes on from LQPU01000062.1 coordinate 132,134, forward strand.
CCGTCCAGGAAGCCTTCGCCGAGGCGTTGCGGGTTTGGCCGCGCGACGGGCTACCCGACAACCCGGGCGGATGGGTCCTCACGGTGGCGCGCAATCGAGCCCGCGACCGCCTGCGCCGCGAATCGGTGCGCCCTGGAAAGGAATTGGCCGCAGTGGTTGACCAGATCAGAGCGCGAACCGACCAGGTGGATGTCCATCCGGTCCGCGACGACGAGCTGCGAATGATGTTCACGTGCGCGCATCCGGCACTCGACCGGGCTTCGCAGCTGGCACTGACGCTGCGGCTGGTGTCCGGACTCACCGTCGCCGAGATCGCCCGAGCGTTGCTGCAGACCGAGGCGGCCGTCGGCCAGCGAATCACCCGCGCCAAGAACAAAATTCGGCACGCCAACATCCCACTGCGGGTGCCGCCGGCCGAGTTGTTGCCCGAGCGGGCCCCGCATGTACTCGGCTGCATCTACTCAGTGTTCACCGAGGGATACTGGTCCACCGCCGGCCCGTCGGCCATCCGCGACGAGCTGTGCGACGAGGGAGTGCGGCTGGCGGGCGAGCTGTGCAAGCTGATGCCCGGCGAGTTGGAAACCCACGCGCTGGCCGCCCTTGTGCTGCTGCATGATTCGCGGCGGGCAACTCGGGTGGACGACAGCGGGGCGCTGGTGCCGCTCGACGAGCAGGACCGCAGCCAATGGGACCACGCCCGCATCACCCGGGGTTTGCATCAGCTTCGCCTGGCGGCGGGTTCGACCGGGCCGTATCTGCCGCAGGCGACGATCGCCGCTCTGCACGCCACCGCGCCCAGCTGGGAGCGAACAGACTGGCACGCCATCTGCACGGCCTACGACACCTTGGTGTCGATCACGAACTCACCGGTAGTACGAGCGAATCGTGCTCTGGCCGTTGGCTTTCGGGACGGTTGGAGCGCCGGGCTCGCCGCGTTGGACGCCGTAGCCGACGACCCGCGGTTGGCCCGCTCCCAACTGGTGCCCGCTATCCGCGCCGATCTGCTTCGCCGCGATGGTCAGCGCGCCGAAGCGCTTGCCTGCTACCGACAAGCGCTGGCTGTCACCGGCTCCGAGCCGGCGCAGGCGTTTTTGCGCCGGCGTATCACCGAATGCGGGGGCTAGCCCGGTGCGTTACTAGGCGGCGAAGTTGCGGGTGATCGACGGGTCGACCGGGATGCCCGGACCGGTGGTCGTCGACATGGTGATCTTCTTCAGGTAGCGGCCCTTCGACGCCGCCGGCTTGAGCCGCAACACCTCGTCGAGCGCGGCGCCGTAGTTCTCCGCCAGCTGCTTCTCGTCGAACGACGCCTTGCCGATGACGAAGTGCAGGTTCGCCTGCTTGTCGATCCGGAAGTTGATCTTGCCGCCCTTGATGTCGGCCACCGCCTTCGCGACGTCCGGGGTCACGGTCCCGGTCTTGGGGTTGGGCATCAGGCCACGCGGCCCGAGGATCCGCGCGATCCGGCCGACCTTGGCCATCTGGTCCGGGGTGGCGATCGCCGCGTCGAAGTCCAAGAACCCGCCCTGGATCTTTTCGATCAGGTCGTCGCTGCCGACCACATCAGCGCCGGCTGCCTCGGCTTCGGCGGCCTTCTCCCCCACCGCAAAGACCGCCACGCGCGCGGTCTTGCCAGTGCCGTGCGGCAGGTTGACCGTGCCGCGAACCATCTGGTCGGCCTTGCGCGGATCGACGCCGAGCCGGATCGCTACCTCGACGGTCGCGTCCTGCTTGGTCGACGACGTTTCTTTAGCCAGTTTGGCGGCTTCTAAGGGGGTGTAGAGATTGGTGCGATCCACCTTCTCGGCCGCGGCGCGATATGCCTTGCTCTTCTTGCTCATTGGTTATCCATTCTCTGGTTGTGGTTCACAAGCGGGCCGAAGCTGGCCCTCCCACCGGTCGACCTATTCGACCGTGATGCCCATCGATCGGGCGGTGCCGGCGATGATTTTCGCAGCGGCCTCGACGTCGTTGGCGTTCAGGTCGGCCTTCTTGGTCTCGGCGATCTCGCGAAGCTGATCCCACGTCACCTTGGCGACCTTGGTCTTGTGCGGCTCGGACGAGCCCTTGCTCACTCCAGCGGCCTTGAGCAGCAGCTTGGCGGCAGGCGGGGTCTTGAGCGTGAAGGTGAAGCTGCGGTCCTCGTAGACGGTGATCTCCACTGGGACGACGTTGCCGCGCTGGCTTTCCGTCGCAGCGTTGTACGCCTTGCAGAACTCCATGATGTTCACGCCGTGCTGGCCGAGCGCAGGACCCACCGGCGGCGCAGGGTTGGCCTGCCCGGCTTCGATCTGCAGCTTGATCAGCCCAACGACCTTTTTCTTCGGGGCCATGATGTTCTTCCCTAATTCCCTTCCAGCGGTTTCGGCGCTTAGATCTTGGAGACCTGGTTAAAGGTCAGCTCCACAGGTGTTTCGCGGCCAAAGATGGACACCAGCACCTTGAGTTTCTGTTGTTCGGCGTTGACCTCGCTGATCGAGGCAGGAAGCGTGGCGAACGGCCCGTCCATCACGGTGACCGATTCGCCGACCTCGTAGTCGACCTCGATCGGAGCCCGCTCCAGCCCGCTCTCGGTGGCGGCCGCCGCGGTGCTGGCCGCGCCCTTGACGGGCTTCTTCGCCGTCTTCTGCGGCAGCAGGAACTTCACCACGTCGTCCAGCGACAGCGGCGACGGGCGTGACGTCGCGCCGACGAACCCGGTGACGCCCGGGGTGTTGCGCACCGCCGACCACGAGTCGTCGGTCAGATCCATGCGCACCAGGATGTAACCCGGCAGCACCTTGCGATTGACCTGCTTGCGCTGGCCGTTTTTGATCTCGGTGACCTCTTCGGTGGGCACCTCCACCTGGAAGATGTAGTCGCCGACATCGAGGTTCTGCACACGGGTCTCGAGGTTGGCTTTGACCTTGTTCTCGTATCCGGCGTAGGAGTGGATGACATACCACTTGCCGGGTTTGGTGCGCAGCTCCGCCTTCAACGCGGCGGCCGGGTCGACCTCTTCAGGCTCTTGCGGCTCTTGCTGCGCTTCAGCGGCCTCTTCAGTGGCCTTTTCAGTGGCCTCTTCAGCAGCCTCTTCACGGGCCGACTCTTCGGAAGCCGCCGCATCCGGGCTCGACTCTTGAATTTCTTCTACGGCTTCCGCCAGGTCGACCGTTTCACCCGCGGGCTTGTCGCCCTCGAAGGTAGTCACGGGATAAGTCCTCTCTATAACTTCAGCTCGTCAGCCATTACCGAACACGAGCATCACTAGCTTGGCCAGGCCGAAATCGGCCGCAGCGACCAGCGCCACCATGAACACCAGGAACGCCAGCACCACCGAGGTGTAAGTGACCTGCTGTTTGCGGTTCGGCCAGATCACCTTGCGCAGCTCGCCGACCACCTGTTTCAGGTAGTTGTAGACGAAGATGATCGGGTTGGGGCCTTTGGGCTTTCCGTCCTTGCCCGCTTTCTTGGTCTTCGCCTTCTTGGGCTTGGCGCCCTCCTCGTCCTCGGCGACCTCGACTGCCTCCGACGCCGGTTCACCGTCGTCCGCGGCGGCTACCCGCTGCCGGGACCGCTTGCCGGTGGGGCGTTGCGGTCGGGTCGCCACGGCCGTCCGAGCGTGGCGTCCACCGGCTTCCTCGGTTTCGTTGCCGAGTGAGCCGAGGCCTGCGTCGGCACCGTCGCGCTCGTCGCTCACCACATGCTCCTTAAGTTCACTCGATCCACGGGGGTCACCATCCAGTGTCCACCATCCCACTATGTCCGGTTCCTGCTCGGGCCATTACCGCCCGCATCGTCACCCGACGCAGCAGGGGCGACAGGACTTGAACCTGCAACCTGCGGTTTTGGAGACCGCTGCTCTGCCATTTGAGCTACGCCCCTTCGCAGGTTGGTAGGCCAACCCGCACGGGGCCTCACACGACGCGCGCACCCGTATTCAACTACCGGAAAGCGCTGATTATGGGAAAACCCCGAGGTCCGAGTTTACATCGGCGCAGTCTCAGGTACTAATCAGGCGGTTCGGACGACCTGTCCTGACTCCATGTCCCACTTGAGCGCAACCGAGTCGGTGCCCTCGTTACCCATCATCGTGGTGTAGGCCTCCAGCACGACCTCCCCGGCGTCGTTGGTGCAGATGTTCCGGGTGACGACGATGTCGGCACCAAACCGTTCGTGGACCGACTGGACCTCCATCTCGGCGTGCAGCACGTCGCCCGCGATGATCGGCTTGTGGTAGATGAACTTCTGGTCGACCTGGACGATGTTCATCGTCTCGTAGCCGGTATCGACGTTGCGCATGAAATCGCTCTGGACCAGCTTGGCGAAGATCGTCGGGAAGGTCAGCGGCGCGACGAGCGCGGGATACCCGAGTTCGGCGGCCGCCTTCTCGTCGAAATAGGCCGGATGGTCGGCCTTGATCGCCCTGGCGAATTCCCGGATCTTTTCTCTGCTCACTTCGTAGGTGTCCGGGTAGCGCCAGACCATCCCACGGATATCTGTCTTGATGGCCATGTTTACGCCAACTTCGCCGAAGCGACCGCCCGACCGAAGATCTTCTTTCCGCCGGCAGTGGCGGTGATCGCAATGGTCACGGTCTTGCTCTCGGGATCGACCGACTTGACCTTGCCACCGAAGACGACCTCGGCGCCCTTGCCGTCGTTGGGAACCGGCACCACCGCGGTGAAGCGCACGTTGTACTCGGTCACCGCTCCCGGGTCGCCGACCCACGACGTCACGAAGCCACCGCCGAGACCCATCGTCAGCATGCCGTGCGCGATCACGGTGTCCAAGCCCACCATCTTGGCGATCTCGTCGTCCCAGTGAATGGGATTCAGGTCACCCGACACGCCGGCATAGTTCACCAGATCCTGCCGGGTCAACGAATACACCTTCTCGGGCAGCTGGTCACCCACCTTCACCGAATTGAACTCACGCAGTGGCATCGCTAAAACCCTCATCTCCTTCACCCGCACGACCTGCCAGGGTCGTGTAGGTCTCCTGCACCACCTCGCCCGCTTCATTGGTGGCTGTCTGCCTGGTCATGATGATGTCGGTGCCGTGGGCGCGCCGAACCGACTCGACGGAAATATCGCAGTACAAGCGGTCGCCGACCTTGATCGGCCGCAGAAATTCCAGCCTTTGATCCACCTGAACGATCTGGGCGTCGTTAACCTCGACACCCGCAGCTGCAAAGAACGCCGACACAGCCTTGTAGCCGAACACCGAAATGAACGTCAGTGGCGCCACCAACGCGTCATAGCCCAGCTCGGCGGCGGCCTTCTCCTCGAAAAACACGGGGTCGTCGTTTTTGACCGCAGTCGCGTACTCGCGGATCTTTTCGCGCTCGACCACGTAGCAATCGGGATAGCGGTAGCGCATCCCGACGATCTGATCGGCTAGGGACACTGCTCTGGCACCTACCGGGTTTCGCGGTGCGCCTGATGCTTGCCGCAGTTGGGGCAGAACTTCTTCAGCTCCAACCGATCCGGGTCGTTGCGCCGATTCTTCTTGGTGATGTAGTTGCGGTGCTTGCACACCTCACACGCCAAAGTGATCTTCGGCCGTATATCGGTACTGGAGGCCACGTCAGTTCTCTTTCACCCGTCTTTGTTGTTGTTGTAGCGATGGCCGGACTCGAACCGGCGACCTAACGATTATGAGTCGTTCGCTCTAACCGACTGAGCTACATCGCCTCGGGCCACATTGCCTTTTCTTAGCCGCCAGCCTGCTCGGCGTCCACCGAGCCCCCTAACGGAATCGAACCGTTGACCTTTTCCTTACCATGGAAACGCTCTGCCGACTGAGCTAAGGGGGCGCTCACCCGAAGCGACCCAGTCGGTCATGCCGCGGGCCTAAAAGAGGGTACAGCCTGGCCCGCAGGCCCACCAAACCCGCCCGCTCATCGCGCCCGCCGTAATCTGGGTGGGTGCCTGACACGGATCGGTTGTACTTTCGCCAGCTGCTCTCCGGCCGCGATTTCGCCGCCGGCGACATGTTCGCGATGCAGATGCGCAACTTCGCCTATTTGATCGGTGATCGCCAGACCGGCGACGCCGTCGTGGTCGACCCCGCCTATGCCGCCGGCGATCTGCTCGACGCGCTCGAAGCCGACGGCATGCACCTGTCCGGAGTGCTGGTCACCCACCACCACCCCGATCACGTCGGCGGCTCGATGATGGGCTTCGAACTCAAAGGGCTGGCCGAACTGCTGGAGCGCGCCAGCGTGCCTGTGCACGTCAATACCCATGAGGCGCAATGGGTTTCGCGAGTAACTGGGATCAGCATGAACGACCTCACCGCGCACGAGCACGGCGACAAGGTCGACGTCGGCGATATCGCGATCGAACTGTTGCACACCCCCGGTCACACGCCGGGCAGCCAGTGCTTTTTGCTCGACGGGCGCCTGGTCGCCGGCGACACGCTGTTTTTGGAAGGCTGCGGGCGCACCGACTTCCCCGGCGGCGACTCCGACGCGATGTACCGCAGCCTGCAGCAGCTGGCCCAGCTCCCCGGTGACCCCACGGTGTTTCCCGGGCACTGGTATTCGGCCGAACCCAGCGCTTCGCTGTCCGAGGTCAAGCGATCCAACTATGTCTACCGGCCGGCCAACCTCGAACAGTGGCGAATGCTGATGGGCGGCTAGCCGGACCTCTAAGATCCACCAGGTGAACTGGGTCCAAGACCGCTGGCACGAGGTGACCGGGGCAAGCTCGACCACCTGGTTGGCGGTCGGCTTGTGGGCGGTGCTCGCGGTCGGAGTCCTCGCGCTGATCTGGGCAAATCGCCAGGTCCGGCGCCACCGCCGGCTGACAATCGACCAGATCCGTCCGCACGTCGGCGTGTTGATGGAACCGCACGCCGCCGACTGGCACGTCATCGAATTCGTGGCCCGCAATTTCGGCAAGACCGCCGCCTACAACATCCGCTTCTCGTTTGTGGAGCGGCCGACCGTCGCCGCCTACGAGAATTCCTCCAACGGCTACGCGGACGTCGTCGAGCTGCAGCTACCCGAGGAGTTGCCGACTCTGGCGCCTAATCAGGAATGGCGCACGGTGTGGGATTCGGCGTTTGAGCGCAGCGAGCTCGGCGATGCCATCGAGTCCCGGTTCAGCGGCACCGTCACCTACTACGACCGGCCCGGCGACCCGCCACGCTGGAAGTTCTGGCAGCCCCGGCGACGCTCGTTCGAGACCAAGGTGGTGCTGGACTGGGATGCGCTGCCGCCGGTCCAGCGGGTCGAGCTGATGTCGATGCACGACCTCGCCAACCGGGAAAAGCTGAAGCTGGAACTGCTGCGCGGCGTGCTGACCTACTTTCACTACGCCAGCACCGAACCCCGCATCGATGTCTTTCGCGACGAGATCGAACGCATCAATCGCGCGGCCGACGAAACGCGGGAACGGTGGCGCGCCCGTCATCAGCTGGACGACCCGACCGATGTCCATCCACGGCTGGACGAACCCAAGGCCGCGGCCGGCAAGCATCGGGTCTGACCACCTGTCGTGATTCAATCGACCCCATGAGCGGGCCGGTCAGCTATCGCCACGAGGAACCCATCGCCGTCATCACGATGGACGACGGCAAGGTCAACGCGCTGGGCCCGTCGATGCAGCAGGCGCTGCACGAGGCGCTCGACAACGCCGACCGCGACGACGTCAGTGCCGTGGTGATCACCGGCAACGACCGGGTGTTCAGCGGCGGATTCGACCTGAAGATCCTGACCTCCGGCGAGGCGCAGCCGGCGCTCGACATGCTCAAGGGCGGCTTCGAGCTCAGCCATCGGCTGCTGTCCTACCCCAAGCCGGTGGTGATGGCGTGCACCGGGCACGCGATCGCGATGGGCGCGTTCCTGTTGTCCAGCGGAGACCATCGGGTGGCCGCCCCGGCCTACAACATCCAGGCCAACGAGGTCGCCATCGGGATGACGATTCCGTATGCGGCGCTGGCGATCATGGAGCTGCGCCTGACACCGTCGGCGTATCAGCAGGCGGCCGGGCTGGCGAAGACGTTCTTCGGCGAAACCGCCGTCGCCGCAGGCTTTATCGATGAAATCGTGCTGCCCGAGATGGTGATCGACCGCGCTTTGGAAGCCGCCCACGAATTCGCAAATCTGAACCAAAAGGCGCACGCAGCTACGAAGCTGCGGACGCGTGAGGCAGCGTTAAGCCGCATCCGCGCAGGAATCGACGGTCTGGCGGCGGAATTCGGGGTCTAGTACGGCGGCAATCGCCCCGAGTTTGGAATACCCCGACCCGGGTACGCCGGGGGCATGGTGGCCGTCGACCCAATCGCCCAACCCTGGGGCATGCGAACGCCGTACGAACCCGGACAGCCATGGCCGGAGCGCGTCGATCATTTTCTGGCCGAGGGCATCACGCCCGAGTCGGTGGACCGGTGGGTGCAGTCGGCGGCGGTGCTGCACTCCAACGGCGACGGGTTGGACATCGCCGTCAAGGACGGACGCATCGTCGGGGTCCGCGGCCGCGCAGTCGACCGGGTCAACCACGGTCGACTCGACCCCAAGGACTTGTTCGGCTGGCAGGCCAACGCATCCCCGGATCGGCTGACCACACCGTACGTGCGCGAAGCGGGTCGGCTGCGCCCCTGCGACTGGGACACCGCGATGAACCGGATCGTCGAGCGCAGCCGCGAGCTGCTCGACACCCGCGGCCCCAGCTCGATCGGCTTCTACACCTCCGGGCAGCTGTTCCTCGAGGAGTACTACAGCCAAGGCGCCATTGCGCACGGAGCGATCGGCACCAACCACGTCGACGGCAACACCCGGCTGTGCACCGCGACTGCCGCTGAGGCGCTGAAGGAATCGTTCGGGTGCGACGGGCAGCCCGGCTCGTACACCGACGTCGACCACTCCGACGTGATCGCGCTGTTCGGCCACAACGTCGCCGAGACCCAGACGGTGTTGTGGGCGCGGATGCTGGACCGGCTCGCCGGCGACAACCCGCCGGCCATCGTGTGCGTCGACCCGCGGCTGACCCCGGTGGCCCTGCACGCCACCGTGCATCTGGCACCGCTGCCGGGCACCAACGTGGCGATGATGAACGCTCTGCTGCACGAGATCATCGCCAACGACTGGGTCGACCATGAGTATGTCGAGGCGCACACCGTCGGGTTCCAAGAGTTGGAGAAGCAGGTTGCCGACTACCCGCCGGAGCGCGCGGCCCAGATCTGCGATGTCAACGTCGACGACATCCGTGCGGCAGCAAGGATTATCGGCACGGCAAAGCGCCTGCTGTCGACCGTATTGCAGGGCTTCTACCAATCGCACCAGGCCACTGCGGCGGCGGTGCAGGTCAACAACATTCACCTGATTCGCGGCATGCTCGGCAAGCCGGGCTGCGGGGTGCTGCAGATGAACGGGCAGCCCACCGCGGAGAACACCCGCGAATGCGGAGCCGACGGGGACTTGGCCGGATTCCGCAACTGGGCCAACGACGCCCACATAGAACAGCTCGCGAAGTTGTGGAACCTTGAGCCGCAACAGATTCCGCACTACGCGCCGCCCACCCACGCGATGCAGATCTTCCGCTATGCCGAAGAGGGCACGGTGCAGATGTTGTGGATCACCGCGACCAACCCCGCGGTGTCGTTGCCGGAGCTGTCGCGCATCCGCGACATCTTGGCGCAGAAGCGGCTCTTCGTGGTGGTGGAAGACATCTTCATGACGGAGACCGCGAAGCTGGCCGACGTGGTGTTGCCGGCCGCGGCGTGGGGTGAGAAGACCGGCGCCTTCACCAACGCCGACCGCACCGTGCATCTGTCCGAGAAGGCCGTCGAGCCACCGGGATCGGCGCGCTCGGATTTGGAGATCTTCTTAGACTACGCGCGACGGATGGACTTCCGCGACAAGGACGGCCAGCCGTTCCCGCCGTGGACGGATGCCGAGTCGGCGTTCGAGGCGTGGAAACAGTGCAGCGCCGGGCGGCCGTGTGATTACACCGGGCTGAGTTACGACAAGCTGCGCGGCGGCAGCGGCATTCAGTGGCCTTGCAATGCCGATCGTCCCGACGGCACCGAACGGTTGTACGCCGGCGGGAAGTTCTGGGCCGATCCGGATTACTGCGAGGCCTACGGCAAGGATCTGATCACCGGCGCGCCACTCGAGCCGACCGAATACCGGGCGATGAATCCGTCCGGTAAGGCGATCATCAAGGCCGCGCAATACCTTCCGCCGCACGAGCGCCCGTCGTCGGGATATCCGTTCGCCTTGATCACCGGCCGCACCCTGTATCACTTCCACACCCGTACGAAAACCGCTCGCGCGCCGCAACTTCAGCGTGCCGCACCCCAGGTGTGGGTGGAGGTGTCCGAGGGCGATGCCCGCCGTCTCGGCATCCGGGAGGGCGATCTGGTCGAGGTGAGCACCCCGCGGGGTTGCATCATCTGCGCCGCGCGGGTCAGCGGCATTCGCGACGGGGTGTTGTTCGTGCCGTTCCACTACGGGTATTGGGACACCGACGGGCACGACCATCACCGGGCCGGCAACGAGCTGACGCTCACCGACTGGGATCCGGTGTCCAAGCAGCCGATCTTCAAGACGGCTGCGGCACAGTTGCGGCGCCGGGGCGCCACCACCAACGGACCTGCCGCGGCGCCGACCACGACGGCGTCGGCGCCGGTGAACGGTCAGGTGCCGGCGACCGTCGGCGGTGCGGATGCCACCGTGACCGAGGTGATGGCGGGTCAGTCATGAAACTCAAGTTGGCCATTCGCGAGTTGCACCGCGCCGAACGCCACCTGGCCCATGAACTCAACGTGATCGCGGCACGCCATCGCAGCGACCAGGACATCTACCACATCGCCCACGACTTGGCCGGCTGGTCGCGGGGTCATCTGACCGAGCTGGCCAAGCACGGCCGCCATTATGGTCTGCGGCTATCGGCGCGACCGCGAACCGGCGCGTTGACCGGATTCCTGCAGTCATGGGTGAGCGGCCTGCTGCGACGGCGTCCCGAGCCGGGGCTACTGCTGCTGGCTGACCTGCGGCGCATCCACCGGATGGCCGCCGGCGCGTCGGTCGATTGGGAGCTGCTCGGACAGGCCGCTCAGGCCGCCAAAGACACCGAGTTGCTCGAACTGACGTCGCGGTGTCACCCGGAAACGCTACGCCAAATGCGTTGGGCCAACGCGATGCTCAAGGAACTTTCGCCGCAGGTGCTGGCCAGCTAGCTTCTCGGCCGCCAGTAGTGCTCGAAATAATCCTCCCAGTCCCAATAGGACAGGAACGTCACCGCCGCTTCGTGGCCGCGGTCGTAGAGCGCGTCCATTTGCCGCCGGGAGATCTTGAAGTCGAGAAAGCCGACGTCGGTCGAGTCGACGCGGATCGCCCGCGCACTGACCCAGGGTTGGTTCAGGTAGGCCTGGTCATGGCCGACGATCATCGTGGTGATCAGATCTTCGAGCAGGGTGGTACCGCCGATCCAATGCAGTGGCGCCAGGCCCGGAATGATTTTGTCGTTGCCCTCCGGCAGATTCGGCAGCACGGTGATGCCGAATGTCGGCCAGCGTGGCGGTTTGCCGTCGGGGCGGGCGAATGAGTCGACTGGGAAGTTCGATAGCAGCCCGCCGTCGACGAGCGTGGAGGTGGTGCCGCTGGCGCTTTTCAACTTGGCGACGCGGAAGAAGAACGGAATCGACATCGAGGCCCGCACCGCGTCGGCGACCTGCTGCTCGTCGGGGTCGAGGCCATAAAGCCTGCGGTAGTCCCAGGGCAGGCGCACCATCTGCCCGGTGGTCACGTCGGCCACCGTGACCACCAGCTTGTAGCGCCGCTCGGGCAGCAGGGTGTCGTCGTCGACGGCAAGGTCGCCGAACGTGCTGACGCCGAGGTTTTTCAGCTGGCTGCGGATCCAGTCGTGCGCGAAATCCCCTTTGTAGATGCCTTCTTCGCTGAGCAGACTCCATGCGGACCCGAGTATCGGGATGGGAACGGTCCGGTCGAGGAACTTGCGGTAGGGCACCGTCATCGCCATTTCCTTGACCTGCTCGGGGGTGAGCTGAGAGTTGCCCCGGGTGCCGGCCGCGAGGATCGCGCCGACGACCGAGCCGGCCGACGTGCCGGATACCCGCTGAATCGAATACCCGGCTTCCATCAGCGCGACAATCGCACCGACCAGTCCGATGCCTTTCACGCCGCCGCCGGACAGCACAAGATCCGCCTTCAGCGGGTTCTCCGAGCTGGTCATATCGTCAACCTTCGCCCGAAACCCATTCGTAGGGAAGGAATTTCCCGTCGAACGTCACCACGACACGGTCCCCGGACGGGTGCGACTTCTTTTGCAGGTCGACGCTGAAGTTGATGGCGCTCATGATGCCGTCGCCGAACTGCTCGTGAATGAGCTCTTTGAGCGCCGGGCCGTAGACCTGCAGGGCTTCGTAGAAGCGGTAGATGGTCGGATCGGTGGGCACCGCGGTCGGTAACCCGCCCCGCATCGGCGGGGCGGCCAGCACCGCCACGACGGACTCGTCGAGGCCCAGCATCTCGACGAGCACCTTGCCCAATTCGGCGGGGATCGGCTGTTGGCCCAGCAGCGCCGAGGTGGTCCACACCACCGGCCGGCCGATGGCGTCGGCCAGCTGCTGCCAGCTCAGGCCCTTGGCCAGTCGTGCGGCGATGATCTGTTCGGTGATCTCGTTTCGGGTCATGTTCACTCCGGCTTCGTTGCGGTCACCAATCGGGTGGAAACCCACGGGCCGCCGAACCACATGCGCCAACCGAGGTTGCGGCGCCGCACATCACGCCAGCCCAACTCGCGCAAGTGATCGGCGTGTTGGCGGGTCTCCCACAAATCCGCGATAGCCAAACGACCACCGGGACGCAACACCCGGACCGCCTCCAGCAGCGCCTGCCGGCGCCCGGCGTGAGTCGGAATGTTGTGGATGGCAAGGTTACTCACGACCACGTCGAAGCTGTTGTCGTCGAACGGGAGCGCAGTCATGTCGGCGGTGCGCACTTCGATGCGGTCGGTCACGTTTTCCAGGTCGGCGTTTTTCAGCGTGGCCGACGGCGAGTTGTCGGTCTGGTCGGGGCGCCACAAGTCGATACCGATTGCACGCCCATGGGGCAGCCGCTTGGCCACGGCCAGCAGCACCGCGCCGCGGCCACAGCCCATGTCGAGCACCGTCTCGTCGCCCCGCAGCCGCAGCTCGTCGAGGATGCGGCTCCATACGACGAATTTGCCGGCTTTCGTCGCATAGATGTAAACCGCTGTGTTGGCAATGATTCCGAGGCCGCCTGCGCCGGCCAGCGCTGCCGTGCGGCGTCGACCACGGCGCCAGCTGATCCCCGACCATGCCAGCAGCGCGCCCGCCAGCGCGCCCAGGCCCACCGCCTGTCCCCGCGCCGACACGGTCTTGAACGACCCGTCGATCCCGTAATCGCCCTTGGGTTTGTGCACCGGGACCGCTGCGTGGGCCATGGTCACATCTCCTCTTCTAGCGGGGAATTCACCAGCGTCCGTGGTGGACGACCTCGTCGAACGGCCGTCGATTCGGTTTGCGGATCGGCTTGAGCGGGCGGTCGGCGGGATGGCCGATCCCCAGCAGGTAAGCCACCAGGTAGCCGTCGGGAACGCCCAGGATGGCGCGCGCCTTGTCCTGGTCGCCCACCGACGAGTGGCCCGTGCCGAGTCCCAGGTCGGTCGCCGCGATCATCATCGCCATCGTCGCCTGCCCGACGTCGTACTGGTCGGTGACCTTGCGGCGCTCGTTCGGCGGGACCGGTATCACCAGTGCGATGGCAGCTGCGGCCGAGGCGATATGACCGGCGCCCTGCCACACCGTGGACAGTTCCTGCAGTTGTTCGCGGTCGGTGACGACGACGAAGTCCCACGGCTGGCGGTTTTTCGCCGACGGCGCCCGCCAGCCGGCCTCGGCGATGCGGTTCAGATCGTCGTCGGACACCGGGTCCGGTGTGTACTGGCGCACGTTGCGCCGGGCACGGATCGCATCCCAAGCTTCCATTCGATCTCCTCTCCGGCAGCGCGCCTAGTGCAAGACTTTCAGCGCGATGAGGTACACCGCCGCGAGGCCCAGCGCGCCGATGAATGGCCAGCCGATCACGATTTTGCCGCGAACTGTCGAGACGAGCATGGCGACAGATGTCAGCAGTAGGACCACGCCCACACCGATCCACATCGTGAGCATGGCCGGCCAAACGTGATAGCTGGCGTCGCACGCGGCGTCATAACAGGCGTCGGTGGCCATGCCGAAGAAACCGGCGAACATCGCCTCAATGGAGCCGACCACCAGCAAAACCACGTAGAGCAGGTAGCCGACGATGTTCCACACGACCGTTGCTCGGGAGGTTGCCGCGGACACGTGAGGCACTCATCCAGCTTTGCATAGCACCGTCACGCGTCCAGACACCAAACCGGCCACCACTGTCGGTGGGGCCGTCTATGGTGGCAGCGCAATGGCGCTTCATCTCCACCGTGCCGAACGTACCGACCTGCTGGCCGATGGGCTGGGCGCACTCCTGGCCAACCCGCTGTCCGACCCGTTCGCCGAAGAACTCGTGCTGGTCCCGGCCCGCGGGGTCGAGCGCTGGCTCAGTCAGCGGCTCTCGCACATCCTCGGCGCGGCCCGCGGCGGCGACGGGGTGTGTGCCGGGGTGTCGTTTCGCAGCCCGGGCTCATTGATCGCCGAGATCACCGGCACGGTCGACGACGACCCGTGGTCGCCGGAGGCCATGACGTGGCCGCTGTTGGAGGTCATCGACTGCTCACTGGACGAGCCGTGGTGTCGCACGCTGGCAACCCATTTGGGCCACTTCCACACCGGTGAGGAGGCCGATTTGCGCCGCGGCCGGCGCTACTCGGTGGCCCGCCGGCTGGCCGGGTTGTTCGCCTCCTACGCCCGGCAGCGTCCGCACCTGCTCGTCGACTGGCTGGATGGCAACAGATCGGGCATCGACGACGACCTGGCCTGGCAGCCCGAATTGTGGCGAGCGCTGGTCGAGCGCATCGACGCCGATCCCCCGCACATCCGGCACCAGAAGACGCTGTCCCGGCTGCACGAAGGCCCGACGGAGCTGCCGGAAAGGCTGTCGCTGTTCGGGCACACCCGGCTGGCCTGCACCGACATCGAACTGCTGGAGGCGTTGTCCACCCACCACGATCTGCATCTCTGGCTGCCGCATCCCAGCGATCGTCTGTGGCAGACGCTCAAAGGCGCCCACGGCGCGATCCCCCGCCGCGAGGACAAAAGCCACCGCGATGTACACCATCCGCTGCTGGCCACACTCGGGCGAGACCTGCGCGAGCTGCAACGCAGCCTGCCGGCGGATCTGCAGACCGACGAATACCTTCCCTGCGACGACCGCCCGGACACCCTGCTCGGCTGGCTGCAATCCGACATCGCCGCCAATGACGTTCGGCCACAAGGCCGCAAGTTCACCAAGAACGACCGGTCGGTGCAGGTACACGCCTGCCACGGCCCGGCCCGTCAGGTCGACGTGCTGCGCGAGGTGCTGCTCGGCCTGCTGGAGGACGATCCCACCCTGGAGCCGCGCGACATCCTGGTGATGTGCCCCGACATCGAGACCTATGCGCCGTTGATCGTCGCCGACTTCGGCCTCGGTGACGTCATCCACGGTGCGCATCCCGCACACCGGCTGCGCGTGCGCCTCGCCGACCGCTCGCTGATCCAGACCAATCCACTGCTCGGGGTGGCCGCGCAGTTGCTGGCGTTGGCAGGCAGCCGGGTCACCGCCAGCGAGGTGCTCAACATCGCCCAGGCCGCGCCGGTGCGGGCCCGGTTCGGCTTCACCGATGACGACCTGGAGGCCATCACCCGCTGGGTGCGGCAGGCGAACATTCGGTGGGGATTCGACCAAGAGCATCGCCGGCCCTATCATGTCGACTTCGTCCACAACACTTGGCGTTTCGGTATCGACCGGATATTGGCCGGTGTCGCGATGTCCGACGACTCGCGTGCCTGGATTGAAAACACCCTGCCCCTCGACGACGTCAGCAGCAACCGCGTCGAATTGGCAGGCCAGTTCGCCGAGTTCGTCGCACGGCTGGAGCATGTGGTCGAATCACTCAGTGGTGCAAGGCCGTTGGCGCAGTGGCTGGCCGCCCTGACCGACGGCATCGGGCTGTTGACGCGCATCGACGATTCGGATACCTGGCAAACCAGCCAGATGCAGCGCGAGTTCGCTGAAGTTTTGCGGCGGGCGGGTTCTCGCGCCGACACCGTCTTGCGACTGCCCGATATCACCGCGCTGCTCGGCCAGCACCTCGCCGGGCGTCCCACCCGCGCCAACTTCCGCACCGGCACGCTGACCGTGTGCACCATGGTGCCGATGCGTTCGGTGCCGCACCGGGTGGTCTGCCTGGTCGGCATCGACGACGGGGTGTTTCCCCGCATCGGGGTGGTCGACGGCGACGACGCGCTGGCCCGCGACCCGATGACCGGTGAGCGTGACATCCGTTCGGAGGATCGGCAATTGCTGCTCGACGCCATCGGCGCGGCCACCGAAAGACTTGTGATCACCTACACCGGGGCCAACGAGTACTCGGGGCAGCCGCGCCCGCCGGCAGTGCCGCTGGCGGAACTGCTGGACGTGCTCGACCGGACCACACCAGAGAAGATCCGTGAGCACATCGTCGTCACGCATCCGTTGCAGCCGTTCGACGTCAGCAATGTCGAGCCCGGAAGGCTGGTTCCGAACGTTCCGTTCAGCTTCGATCAGACCGTGTTGCAGGCCGCGCAGGTCAGTGCCGGCGAGCGCCGCGAACGGCCCCGGTTGATCTCCGCACCGTTGCCGCCGCCGCCCGCCGAGGACGTCATCCTCGCCGATCTGGTCGGCTTCTTCAAAGACCCGGTGAAGGGCTTTTTCCGGGCACTGGAATTCACGTTGCCCCGCGACGTCGACGGTGTGCAGGACGCCATGCCCGTCGATATCGACAGCCTCGAGGAGTGGACGGTCGGCGACCGGATGCTCGGCGACATCCTGCGCGGGATGAGTCCCGAGGCTGCCCGGCAGGCGGAGTGGCGGCGCGGCACGCTGGCGCCCGGTCAGCTGGGGTGGCGCAAAGCCAAGGAGATTCGCGATCAGGCCGACCTGTTGGCGAGCGCGGCGCAGCACTACCGTCAGGGCGACCCGCGGGCATACGACGTCGACGTCGATCTCGGTTGCGGGCGGCGGCTCACCGGCACGGTGTCCCCGGTCTACGGCGAGCGGCTGGTGTCGGTGACGTATTCCAAACTGGACGGCAGACATCTGCTCGAGTCGTGGATTCCGTTGCTGGCGTTGAGCGCTCACCAACCACGCGGTGACTGGTCGGCGGTCTGCATCGGCCGTCCCAAGAAGGGCACCCGGCCTCGGGTGGAGGGGCTGGGGCCGCCGTGCGACGACGCGGTCGAGCTGCTGCGTGAGCTGGTGGCAATCTACGACGCCGGACGCCGCGAGCCTATTCCGTTGCCCGTCAAGACCTCCTACGCTTGGGCGGCGGCCCGCCACTGCGGTGATGACCCAGAACGCGAGGCGCAGTTCCGGTGGAAATATGAGGCTGAGGAGCCCGCGCACGTTCGGGCGTGGGGCAAAGACGCGCGGCTGTCCGACTTGATGCAACCGCTGCGGCCGGGCGAAGAGTACGACGGCGAGGACAATCGGCTCGGCGCTTACGCCGCGCGGCTGTGGCTGCCGTTGCTGCGCGCCGCGAGGGATCCGGAGTGATGGAGCGTTTCGATCTACTCGACCCGCTGCCGGCCGAACGCACCACCACGGTTTTGCAAGCCAGCGCGGGAACCGGCAAGACATTCGCGCTGGCCGGGCTGGTGACTCGTTATGTCGCCGAGGGCGTGGCGACGCTGGACCAGATGCTGCTCATCACGTTCGGGCGGGCGGCCAGCCAGGAGCTCCGCGAGCGGGTGCGTTGCCAAATGGTCGACGCGGTAACCGCTTTCGAGAACGGCATCGCTGGCAACGATCTTTTGGCATATCTGCTCGACGGCAACGACGAGCAACGCACCCAGCGTGAGCAAAACCTTCGCGATGCGTTGGCCGGCTTCGATGCTGCGACGATCGCCACCACCCACCAGTTCTGCCAGCTGGTGTTGCGCTCGCTCGGGGTGGCCGGCGACACCGCGGCCAGCGTCACCCTGCTGGAAAGTCTGGACGACCTGGTGGCCGAGATCGTCGACGATCTGTACCTGGCTCACTTCGGGCAGCAACGCGACGACCCGGTGCTGGCCTACGCCGACGCGTTGCGGTTGGCGCGCGAGGTGGCCAAGAACCCGTCGACCGAGTTGCGCCCCCTGGACCCGGAACCGGGTTCGCGGGCCGCTGTCTGTGTGGGTTTCGCGCGAGACGTTTTGGCCGAGCTGGAGATTCGCAAACGGCGACGGCGTGTCCTCGGCTATGACGATCTGCTGATCCGCTTGGCCGCCGCGCTGGCCACCGACGACTCCCCCGCGCGGGCGCGGATGCATCAACGCTGGCCGATCGTCATGGTCGACGAGTTTCAGGACACCGACCGGGTGCAGTGGCAGGTGATCGACCGGGCGTTCAGCGGACGCTCCACGGTGGTGCTCATCGGTGACCCCAAGCAGGCCATTTATGCGTTTCGCGGCGGCGACATCGTGACGTATCTGGAGGCGGCCAAGACGGCGGGTGAGCAGAAGACGCTGGCCACCAACTGGCGCAGCGACTCCGCGCTCGTCGAGCGGCTGCAGGTGGTGCTGCGCGGCGCCCAGCTCGGCGACCCGTCGATCGTGGTCGACGACGTGCAGGCGCACCACCAGGGTCACCGTCTGTCGGGAGCGCCGCACAACGACCCGTTTCGGTTGCGGGTGGTGCAGCGAGCGACGTTGGGCCGCAGCGGTTTAGCGAACCTTCCCATCGCCGAGCTGCGCGAGCACATCAGCGCCGACCTCGCCGCCGACATCCGCGCGCTGCTGGCCAGCGGCGCGACGTTCGACGGCGAACCCGTGCAAGCCCGCCACATCGCGGTGATCGTGGAAACGCACAAGGACGCCAGCGCGTGCTTCAAAGCGCTGTGCGACGCCGGCATTCCGGCGGTCTACACCGGTAACTCCGACGTGTTCAACTCCGAGGCCGCGCAGGATTGGCTCTGTCTGTTGGAGGCTTTCCACCAACCACACCGTCCCGGGATGGTCCGCGCCGCCGCGGCGACGATGTTCTTCGGCGAAACCGCGGAATCACTGGCCGTCGGCGGCGATGCGCTGACCGATCGCATCGCAGAAACGCTGCGGGAGTGGGCCGGACATGCCCGGGACCGCGGCGTCGCCGCCGTCTATCAGGCCGCGCTGCTGGCGGGCATGGGCAATCGGGTGCTGTCCTGGCAAGACGGCGAGCGCCACATGACCGACCTGGCGCACGTGGCGCAGTTGCTGCAAGACGTCGCCCACCGCGACCGGCTGGGCTTGCCAGGGCTGCGCGACTGGCTGCGCACCCAGCGCGAGGAACGCAACGGCGCACCCGAGCGCAACCGGCGACTCGACAGCGACGCGGCCGCCGTGCAGGTGATGACGGTGTATGTGGCCAAGGGGCTGCAGTTTCCGATCGTGTATCTGCCGTTCGCGTTCAACCGGAACGCCCAAAACCGCGACATCGTGTTGTTCCACGACGACGGGGTGCGTTGCCTGCACATCGGCGGCAAGGACAGCCCAGACTTTCCGGAAGTCGAGCGGTTGGGCCGCCGGGAAGACGCCAGCGACGACAGCCGGCTGACCTACGTCGCCATGACGCGGGCGCAGTCGCAGGTGGTGGCGTGGTGGTCGCCGGCCTACGACGAGCCCAACGGCGGCCTGTCGCGGCTGCTACGCGGCCGCCGACCCGGCGAGCCGGTCGTGCCCGACCGCTGCGAGCCCGCGAAGATCACCGACGACGACGCCATGGCCCGGCTGCGGGAATGGGAGGCGGCCGGCGGGCCGGTCATCGAGAACTCGGTGGTGGCCACCGCGCCGACGGTACCGCCCGGCCCGGCGCCGACCAACTTGGCGAGCCGGCACTTTCACCGCTCCATCGACACCGCGTGGCGACGCACGTCCTACTCCGGTCTGATTGCGAGCACCGAAACCACCGGCGTGAGCAGCGAGCCGGAGGTCACCGAACTCGACGACGAGTCCGGCGATATCCCGGTGACCGAAGGTGCTTCGCGGCCGGACATCCGATCGCCGATGGCGGACTTGCCGTCGGGTGCGACGTTCGGCTCGCTGGTGCACGCGGTACTGGAGACGGCCGATCCCTCGGCGACCGACTTGGCCGCCGAGCTCGAGCAGCACGTGCGGCGCCACCAGGTGTGGTGGCCGGTGGACATGCCGGCCGAAGAGCTGGCCGCGGCGCTGGTGCCGATGCACGACACGTCGTTGGGGCCGCTGGCCGGGGGGTTGACGTTGCGACAGATCGGCATGCGGGATCGGCTGCGAGAGTTGGACTTCGAGATCCCACTGGCGGGCGGTGATCTGCGTGACCCAGTGCCGGACGCCTCGCTGCGCGACGTGGGTGAGTTGCTCCGGGCGCACCTGCCCGCCGACGATCCGGTGGCCCCCTACGCCGAGCGGCTGACGTCGTCGGGGTTGGGCGACCAGTCGCTGCGCGGATACCTGTCGGGGTCCATCGACGCGGTGCTGCGCCTACCGGACCAGCGCTACCTCGTGGTGGATTACAAGACCAACTATCTGGGCGAGTTTGCGGCCGACTACACCGAGCCACGGTTGACCGAGGCCATGCTGCACTCGGACTACCCACTGCAGGCGCTGCTGTATGTGGTTGTGCTGCATCGTTTTCTGCGGTGGCGCCAACCCGGCTACGACCCCAGTGTGCATCTCGGTGGCGTGCTGTATCTGTTCCTGCGCGGCATGTGCGGTGCCGACACACCCGCGGGCGGGGTGTTCAGTTGGCAACCGCCGGCCGATCTGGTGGTGGCGTTGTCGGATCTGCTCGACGAGGGCCGGCGGGCAGCATGACGGTCGCCATCCACGCCTACGGTTTGCTTCATTCTTTCAATGAGGCGGGCGTGCTGGAGTTCGCAGACGTACATGTGGCGCAGCGGATTTGCGCATTAGGTAACGAGCCCGACGAGCGGGTGGCCCTGGCGTTGGCGCTGGCGGTGCGTGCACTGCGCGCCGGATCGGTGTGCGTGGACCTCTCCGATACTTCGGCGATCACCGACGCCGACCTGCGGGCGGCGGTGCGGGCCAGCAAGCTGCTGCATGATCCGCCGGTGCTGCGCCTGTACGACGATCGGCTGCTTTACCTCGACCGATACTGGCTCGAGGAAAAACAGGTGCGCGACGACCTGATTGCCTTGCTCGGGTCCAAGTCGGCCGTCAAGGTGCCGCCCTTGGAGCGGCTTTTCCCGGCCGGATTCGAGGAACAGCGCGAGGCAGCCGAAATCGCGCTGTCGCAGGCGGTCACGGTGCTGACCGGCGGTCCGGGCACCGGCAAGACGACGACGGTCGCGCGGTTGCTCGCGTTGGTGGCCGAGCAGGCCGAGCTGGCCGGAACAGGACGGCCGCGCATCGCGCTGGCGGCGCCCACCGGCAAGGCGGCGGCGCGGCTGCAGGAGGCGGTGGCGCACGAGGTGGCCCGGTTGGGTGCGGCCGATCGAACGCGGCTGGGTGAGCTGCGGGCGATGACGCTGCACCGGCTGCTGGGCAGCCGCCCCGACACGTCGTCGAGGTTCAGGCACGATCGCGGAAATCGGTTGCCGCACGACGTGATCGTGGTCGACGAGACGTCAATGGTGTCGCTGACCATGATGGCCCGGTTGTTGGAGGCGGTGCGGCCCGACACCCGGCTGATCCTGGTCGGTGACGCCGACCAGTTGGCGTCGGTGGAAGCCGGCGCCGTGCTCGCCGACTTGGTGGACGGGCTCTCCGCGCGCCACGACGTACGGGTGGCGGCGTTGCGCACGTCGCACCGGTTCGGGAAATCGATCGGCGCACTGGCCGATGCCATCCGGCGAGGCGACGCGCAAGAGGCGTTGAGCGTGCTGCGCTCCGGCGACGAGCACATCGAATTCATCGAAGACGACGACCCGACCGAGCGGTTGCGGTCGATCCTCACGCCTCATGCGCGTCAACTGCGACGTGAAGCGTCGTTGGGTAGCGTCGACAAAGCGTTGGCCGCGCTGGACGCGCACCGGCTGCTGTGCGCGCACCGCCGAGGACCCGTCGGTGTGCACTATTGGAACCAGCAGGTACAACGGTGGCTTGCCGAGGAAAGCGGTGTGCCGCCGTGGTCGGAGTGGTATGCCGGGCGCCCGCTGCTGGTGACGGCCAACAACTACGGGCTCAAGGTGTACAACGGTGACACCGGCGTGGTGGTCGACGGTCCCGACGGTCTACGCGCTGTTATCGCCGGTTCCACTGGGCCGCTGGACTTTTCACCGAGCCGGCTCTCCGACGTCGAGACCATGCACGCGATGACGATCCACAAATCCCAGGGCAGCCAGGCCGAGGAAGTCACCGTGCTGCTGCCGTCGGAGGATTCGCGGCTGTTGACGCGGGAACTGTTCTACACGGCGGTGACGCGCGCCAAGCGCAAGGTGCGCGTGGTCGGGTCAGAGGCGTCGGTGCGCACTGCCATCGAGCGGCGGGCGCTGCGGGCCAGCGGACTGGCGCAGCGCCTGCGCGAGTGAGTCGCAGGGCTGCCCCCTCCCCCTATGCGTCGAGCGTGCGGCCAGCCGCACACTCGACGCCGAACGTGCGGCTGGCCGCACAGTCGCGGAGGTTAGAGGGCCGCTTTGGCCGCCATCTGCTTGAGCATGTTGTCGTGAATGATGTCGATGCGTGAACGAGCTTCCGCGCACACGAGCGGGTCGCGAATCACAGTGAGCTGGTTGTCCTGGCCGGATTCTCCGTCGGTGGACCAACTGACCGTGCCGGTGACGACGTCGAGGCCGTCGACGAGCACCATCCTCGGGTGCATGAGCGCCGAATTCTCACTGTGTCCGATCGCGATGCTATTGCCGGTCTGGTCGTGCAGCCACGGCGCCAATAAAGATTCCTCGCTGGCTCCGCCGACCTGTGCGGAGTCGAGACTCATTTGCACATAAACCTTTTCGCTCTTCAGCTTGGACTGCAGGACCGAATTCAGCTCGGGGTCGTCGTAGCCGTACATCGAGACGATCAGGCTCTTGGTGGCCGAGGTCAGCAGCGCCTTGAGCGCGTCGTGCACCCGGTCGACCGGGCTGTAGAACGTGCGGGTGTGGTCGGGATAGCCGGGCGGAAACGGCGCCGCTTTGTACTCGTCCAGGAGTGACAACGAATCAAGTGCCATGCCAAATCGCTCCTCTACAACGCTGGAGTGGTCCAATCCGCAGGCTCGGCGCTGCGCCGTTGCTGCTCGGCGCTCAAGTCAGGAAGATAGCGCGGGTCGCTGCGGCGGCGCACCAGCACGCTCGGATGCACCAGCGCATCGGCCGGCATCGGCCGGCGCCGGCACCCCAGCAGATACCACAGCTTGCCGTTGTCGTGAATCGGTGCGGTCGCGAAATCCTCAGTGACTGTGCACTGTTCCCGGTAAGCCGCCGCGTCGATGTCCAACTCGCCGACTATTCCGTCGACAATCCACTTCAACGCGATCGTGGCGAGCCGGTGATCGGGGAAGGTGCCGCCGACGTCGGCGTGCACGCCGGCGAACCAGCGCTCCTCGAGCCCCTTCGGATGCCGTTCGACGAGGTATTCGCGGTAGGGGCGGCGGCGTTCATCGATCGACACGGCGTGGCGGATACGCGCCACGTTGGGCACCGAACGCGTGTAGGGCCAGCGCAAGGTACCAAAGCGCAGGAAACCGGCAGCCTTCACGGTGTCCCACAGCCCGAGGTAGCTCACCGGCACCGCGTAGTGCCACACCTGTTGCGGGTTGTTCTCGTGCACGGTCTCAAACAGCGGCTCGTTGTCGGTGCGCCAGCAGAACGCGTGGGCGAACTCGCTCCACTTGTCGTACTCGTCGCGAGTGAAATCCCGGTTGATGGCGTACTTTTCGACTGCATACGGCAGCAGGTTCTCCGAACCGGGCCGCATCAAACCCGGCCGAAGCAACATCCCGGCCAACGCGCGGGCGGTGTACGCGCCGCGGCTGAAACCAAAAATGTAAACCGCGTCGCCGGGGCGCCAACGTTGCATCAGATACCGATACGCCTCTGCGACATTGTCTTTCAGGCCCACACCGAACGCCTGCTGGAACAGCAGCGACACCGTACCCGCCGCAGACAATGTGCCCACACCAGGGTCGTAGTAGGTCAGCTGACTGGTCGGGTCGTTCTTCTCGAGCATGTCGAACAGCTTGGCGACGTTGGTCAGATTCCCGGCGCCGATCTGGTTGGCGGTGCCGTCGAAGCAGATGACAATGCGCTTGCCGCGCCGTGGCTCAGGGTGTTCGGTCATCGTGACGGCACTCTACGGCGCGGCTGCCCATTGCGGCAGGCCCTTGGCGTACCTAGGCTCCGTTCATGACACTCCCACCGCCATCGGCCGGATCGATCGCCCTGGTCACCGGCGCGTCCTCGGGCATCGGCGAACAATTCGCGCGCCAACTCGTGGCGCGCGGCTATCGCGTCGTCGTCACTGCCCGCCGGGAAGACCGGCTGCGACAGTTGTGCACGGTATTGGGCGGCGCCGACCATGCCGTCGCGGTCGGTACCGACCTCGCGGTCCCCGAAGACCGGGACCGGTTGGCCGCCCGCATCGACGAGCTGGGTGCCCAGGTCGACATCCTGGTGAACAACGCGGGTCTGGGCATCTACGACAAATTCGGCGCCTTGGGCCGCGAGAAGGAACTTCAGATGCTGCGCGTCGACGTCGAGGCGGTGGCCGACCTGATGTTGCGCTACCTGCCCGGCATGGTCGAGCGCGGCCAAGGCGCCATCATCAACGTGTCGTCGGTGTCCGGATTTCAGCCCGCGCCGTACAACGCCAACTATGCGGCCGCCAAAGCGTATGTGCTGTGGTTGTCCGAGGCGGTGCACGCCGAGGTCGCCGACTCCGGCGTGACGGTCACCGCGGTCTGTCCCGGCCCGGTGCCGACGGAATTTCAGGCGACCAACGACGCCGAACTTCTGGTCAGCAAGCTGCCGAGCTTCACCCAGGTTTCCGCCGAGCGCGTGGTGGAGGACGCCTTGAAGGCCGCCGACCGCGGTCGCGCGACGGTGGTCCCGGGCGGACCGCAGGTGCGAGCGACGCTGGGATCCACTCGTTTCATGCCGACTCCGCTGGTCCTACCGGTTCTCAAGCGCGTGCTGAAGCGGTAGTCGCTTAGACCGAGCGCCCGAGGAAGGCCATCAGCCGGGTGGTCGGCGTCGCATCGTCGGGTGCCGGCTGGGCCGGCCCGAACCCGCCCGGCCGGCGCAGCATGTCGTCGGGCACCGACTCCACCAGTCCACGGCAGAACGTCAGCAGGGCGTCGGGCAATTCGAGCGGCCGGCCCTGCGAGTGGTAGATGTCCCAGCTGTGCAGGGCCAGATCGGCAACGGGGTAGCTCAGCACCCGGTGCAACGGGGTCTCACCCTGCGGCGAGGGCCGCATCGCGTCCAGATCCGCGCCGGGCAGGACGTCCCGCAGCCGACCCGCCAGCTCACGAAGCCGCGCAGCGGGGTCCTCGCATTTCCAGTCATCCGGCTTTGACGGCTGCTGCGAAATCTCCCCGCCCTCGACCAGCGTCACCACCTTGGTCGCGCTGCCGGTGACGTGACCGACCAGATCGCGAATACTCCAGCCCTCGAGATTCGACGGCAAATCCCAACTCTCCAAAGGGATCTGCTGCACCGCCTCGATGACCAGATCCAGCGCCTCGGTGGCCCGCAGGCCGACCTCGGTCACCGCCCCAGCGGCTTATAAAACACCAGGCCGTTGCCCTTGTTGTCGTAGACCACCGCGCGGCGTTCGTGTGCGTCGTCGTACGGGCCTTTGACGATCCCGCCGCCGCTGGCCTCGATGGCCTTGGCCGCGCCGTCGACGTCAGCGGTCTTGATCCCGACGACGACCTGCCCGGGCATCGGATGGTCGACGGAGGTCGCCAAGGCGAGCGTGACCGGCCCGCCGTCGAGTGCGGCGAAGTGGGCGCCGTCGCGGAACTTCAGCGACATCCCCAGAGTCTCGGTGTAGAACTTGATCGACTCGTCCAGGTCGTCGGTCGACAAGACGATCATCTTGACTTCGTGATCACTCATCCTTACCTCCTGTGGCCTTGCACAAGATGCTATAGCCGTAACCGGCACGGCCAACGGCCGCTCCCGGTCGCGGAAAATAGTCAACACTGGGCCTATGACAGATCCTGGCGCCGGTCGTGTCGCGGTCTACCTCGACTTCGACAACATCGTGATCTCCCGCTACGACCAGGTGCATGGCCGCAATTCGTTCCAGAAGGACAGAGCCAAGGGCCTGGACAAGGACCGGCTGGGGCGGGCCACCGTCGACGTCGGCGCCATCATCGACTTCGCGTCGTCGTTCGGCACCCTGGTGCTCACCCGCGCGTACGCGGACTGGTCGGCCGAGGTCAACAAGGGCTACCGCGAGCAGCTGGTGGCCCGCGCGGTCGATCTGGTGCAGCTGTTCCCGGCCGCGGCCTACGGCAAGAACGCCGCCGACATCCGGCTGGCCGTCGACGCGGTCGAGGACATGTTCCGCCTGCCCGACCTCACCCACGTGGTCATCGTGGCCGGCGACTCCGACTACATCCCGTTGGCGCAGCGCTGCAAGCGGCTCGGCCGCTACGTGGTGGGCGTCGGGGTGGCCGGTGCGTCCAGCAGCGCGCTGGCCGCCGCCTGCGATGAGTTCGTCACCTACGACGCGCTGCCCGGGGTCCCGGTTCCCCAGCCCGAACAACCCGAGGCACCGAAACGCCGCACCAAGAAGGCGCCGCCGCCGCCCGATCCGCAGGCCGCGGCCACCAACCTGCTGATCCGCGCACTGCGCATCGGCACGGAAAAAGAAGACGTCGAGTGGCTGCACAACTCCGCGGTCAAGGCGCAGATGAAGCGGATGGACCCGTCGTTCAGCGAAAAGTCGCTGGGATTCAAGTCTTTCAGCGACTTTCTGCGATCGCGTTCAGATCTCGTGGAGCTCGACGAGAGTTCGACGACGCGGATGGTGCGGCTGCGTTAGGCCTTTTGCCCGGCGACGAAGAGGTTCTGCGGGACACCGTCTTCGACCTCGGCCGGGGGCCTGCGGCCGTAGCCGGCCATCAGCTCTGCCGCCGGTGTCACGCTCACGTCCCAGCCGTGACGGCGCAGCCAATCCGCGACGTCTTCGCGTTCCTCGAAGTACCACAGCTCGTCGGTTCGCGGGATCTGGCGCGTGGGATCCGCCTTGGCCATCAACGCCTGGATGCGATCCATCCGCTCCCGCCGCCGGGCGTGGAACTCGGGGTCGAGGAAGCGGGGCCCGAGCGCCTCGACGGCGATCCGGCTGCCGGCGGCGGCGAGTGCATGAACACGCTCGAACAGCAAGTTCTGCGCCGCGGCCGGCAGATACGGCAGCAGCCCCTCGGCCGACCAGGCGCTGGGCGCCGACGCGTCAAAACCGGCCTGCTGCAACGCGGTCGGCCAGTCATGGCGCAAGTCCACGGCGACAGCGACCCGGTTGCAGGTGGGCTCGTGCTCGCGCAACGTCGACGACTTGAACTCCAATACCCTGGGTTGGTCGAGCTCGTAGACCGTGGTGCCGTCGGGCCAGGGCAACCGCCACGCCCGCGCGTCCAGGCCCGCCGCCAAAATCACCGCCTGACGAATACCGCTGTTGGTGGCGTCGAGGAAGAACGTGTCGAAAAACGCGGTGCGCGAAGCCATATAGCTGACCATCCCCTGCATGCGCGCCGGTAGTTCGGGCTCGGCTTCGAGCACCTCGGCGGGCAGGTCAGGATGGTCGTACCAGCTCCAAACGCCCTCGCCGGCTACGTCGAGGAAAAGCCGCGCGAACGGATCGCGGATCAGCGGGTCGTCGCTTTCGGTTTCCACCGCCCGCGCCGCCGCCACGCCCAGCGCCGTCGCGCCCACACTTTCAGTGATCTCCCAGGTGTCGTTGTCGGATCTCGCCACGCTCACGACACTACGTGCACAATTAGGTGATGAAACCAGCCGGTGTACACCATGTGGCCATCTGCGTCACCGATGCGCAGAAAGGCCTCGCCTTTTATCGCGATGTGCTGGGCATGACGCCGCTGCCGCGTCCCGATCTCGGTCCGGGGTTCTGGCTCGACGCCGGCGGTCAGCAGGTGCATCTGATGCAGTCCGACAGCCCGCCGCCCGGCGCGAACCACTTCGCGATCCGGGTCGACGACATCGATGCGGCCGTCGCCGACCTGCAGGAGCGCGGCGTCGACGTGCACCGGGTTCCGTTGATCCCGGGCGCGGGGCACCAGGCGATGCTGCATGACCCGTTCGGCAACTTGATCGAGCTCAATCAGCCGGAATAGCCTGGGTATTCAGCGGCCGTATAGGCGCAAGGCGTGTGCGGCCGCGGTGGCCACGTCGCCTCGCAGATTCGTGATCGGTGGACTGCCTCTGATGAGGATCGAGTTCGCGAGCAGAATCACGTAGGTATCTGAGCCCGGGTCCATCCACAGCGAGGTTCCGGTAAACCCCGTGGCGCCGAAGCTCCCGATCGGAAACACGACACCGCGAGGCTTGGAGTACGCCGTGTCGATGTCCCAGCCGAACCCGAACAGGTTTTGGCCCGCGATCGCCGGATAGTCCGGAGTACGGGCTTTCCGTGCGGCATCGTTGGCGGCGTCGACTTGGTGGTCCGTATGTCCTGGCTGCTGGGGTGCCGTCATCAGTTCCAGGGTCGCTTGCTTGAGCGGGAACTTGCTCGGGCGCCCGGCAAGCCGATCCAACAGGGCCTGGGCGTAGATGCTGGTATCGCGGGCCGTCGAGAACAGTCCGGCGTGCCCGGCCACGCCACCCATGCGCCGTGCCGTCGGGTCGTGCACACTGCCCCGAAGCAGGTAGCCGTAATCGGGATTGTTGGCCGGGTCGGCTCTGTTCTCCTCGTCCACTGCCGTCGGCGCGATGCGCGACAAAAGACCCGTGCTCCAGGTACCCGGGGGGCAGAACGGTTTCGTCCCGGGTGCCCATGCGATCGCGGCCCCTCTCATCGTGTGCGGGCCACATGCCTTGTCCGGTGGGAGATAGCGGGTCTCTGTCATGCCAAGCGGCGCAAAGACATTGCGCTCGACGTACACGTCTTCCGGCATACCGGTGAGCTTCTCCAGCAGCGCGCCCAGCAGAATGTAGTTGATGTCGGAGTAGCGAAAGACCTCACCGGGAGCAGATTGCAGCGGCATGGTGAGCACACGATGGATGCCTTCGGCTTTGTCGGGTGCGCTCAATCCCCATGGGTCGCCGAGGTTTACGTCTATCCCTTCGCCTGAGGTGTTGGTCAGCAGCATGCGAACCGTCACCTGTGCACGCTGCGGATCGTTGGACGTGTTGAAGTCGGGCAGATACTTCTGTATGGGGTCGTCGAACTCAACCTTGCCCTGTTCGTAGAGCTGCATGATGGCAGTCGCGGTCGCGAACGGCTTGGTCAGCGACGCCATGTCGAAGATCGTGTCCTCGGTCATCGGCTCCGCGGGTGCGGGTTTGCCGTCGAGCCCCGGTTCGCCGTCAAGTGTTCGTGTGCCGTACGCCTGATGGAAGGCGACCTTGCCGTCGTGCCCGATGATGACCACCGCGCCGGGCAGCAGCTGCTCCGCAATCGCGTCGTCGACCAGCCTGGACACCGTCGCGAAGGCGGGGGTGGGAGCCGGCGTGGTCTTGGTCTTCGGGCTGCGACTTGGCGGTGGCTGCGTGGCGCAGCCAAACAGTGCAAGCAAGGCGGCTCCGACCGCGATGACCGCAATGGCTTTTCGCACTGGCGTCGTCCCCCGCAGGCCGGGTCGGGATGGATGAGAGCGGTGGCCGTTGATTACTTGTGTCAGGGTAGCGGTCCGGACCATGGTGGTCAGGATGGTTGACGACGTTTCCGCACCTTCTCGACGACGCCACGTCGTGCGGCTGGCCGTGTTCGTCGCCTTCTTGGCCGCGCTGTTCTATCTGGTAGCCGTCCGCCAGGTTGTCCACGTCGACGAGGTGCGGCGGGTGGTCACGGCGGCAGGGCCTGCGGCGCCGCTGATGTACGTCGTGGTGTCCACCGTGCTGGGTGCGATCTTTGTGCCGGGCCCGATCCTGGCCGCCACCAGCGGGCTGCTGTTCGGCCCGGTGCTGGGCGTGTTCGTGACGCTGGGTGCGACGGTGGGCACCGCGGTCGTGGCGAGCCTGCTCGGCCGCCGGGCCGGTCGGGACAGCGCGCGTGCTCTGATCGGAGCCGAACGGACCGAGCGCCTCGACGGGCTGATCGACCGCGGTGGGTTGTGGGCGGTGGTCGGTCAGCGTTTCGTTCCCGGGATCTCCGATGCGCTGGCGTCATATGCGTTCGGGGCGTTCGGAGTTCCGTTGTGGCAGATGGCTGTTGGGGCGTTCATCGGTTCGGTGCCGCGAGCGTTTGTCTACACCGCGCTGGGGGCATCGATCGGGAATAGATCGCCGGCGTTGGCGTCCGCGGCGATCGTGGTGTGGTGCGTGACCGCGATCGTCGGTGCGTTCGCCGCGCGCCGCGGATTTCGGAAGTGGTGTGCGCATTCAGGGAGCGATTCGGCCGTCGAGACGCGTTGAAGGTCAACTAAGCGATTGCGATCAGATCAGACTAATCCATTGCCCGGACCGCCTCAGGCACCCGGCGACTTCTGCTTAATCACCTTCGGCATCACCTTCGGCGCAGGTATGTCCTCGCGTACTAGATCGCCGGAGAAGCATGGTGACGAAACGATAAGCGTGGGCGTCCAGTACTCATACTCGCTAGGTGGTTTACCCGGTCCCATGTGGTCGTCGTCGCATGGAACATTGCCACCACCGCGGAAGTCGGTGCAACTTGGAAGGATCTGCGTCATCTCGCGTGCGAGGTTTGGCGAATTTCCTTAGGAAGCGTTGTATTATCTTGCCGCAGCTTGCCCGGGAAGCACGGTGATGACCCAATAATTGTTGGCGGGTATGTGGGCGGATAAGCGGCCTTCACTTGCAAAACGTACCCATCTGGCGCATATCCGAACCTGTTGGGCTTCTCGAACCCTTCTCGTTCTAGTACCTGCCAACCCCAGCCTTTCCACATGTCACCAATCTGATCGATGATCGCATGAGCGTCGACACCTGGCGGTAGATTCAAGTCTCCCCAATACGCGAATCTGATCGGCGAGTTCTGATCTTTCGGCTCATCTTCGCAATACGAAATCCCGGTACCGACGCTGTACCGACTTCCATCCACGCTGGTGCCGGCCGGCAGCAAATCAATTGTTTGCTGCAGGTAGCGAAGCACCGTGCTCTCGGCTTCCTGCTGACTTGCAGGAACTTTCGGCGAGGGAACAGATGGCGTCGCTTCCATCGGACCTCCTGGGATCATTGTTGCACCGGATGGGATCGGAGGCCCAAGCCGTTCACTCGGCGTAGGTGATGACTCAGACGTGCATGCGGCGAGCAATCCCGCGGCAAGGACCACAACGAACAGAACGCGACCATTACGAATAGCTGACCTCTTCATTTTGATCAGGGGGTGAATGCCGGCGGTGTCACATCGGTACGTCCGGCGATGATCTTGCCCATATTGCCCAGTGCTGGGTTAAGGGGATCCCAGTAACTGCTATGAGCTGCCAGCGATGTAGTCCGAAAGGCCAGGTGGGTCCGGGCGCAGCCTCAAAAGGTATGCCTCCGAAACGCGAGCTCATTGGATCGGGACCCAGAACTCCCGCAACCGCCCGATGATGTCGTTTTCTGCCCGGCTCGCAAATACGTGGGCGCCGGCTTCGAGGCTGAGATCACTGGCGTGACCGGCCAGAACCCCGGGACTGCCTACGGCGACGACATTGTTGGCATCCAGGTGGTGGCCGTCGAGCGCCGCTGCCCCGACTTCAGTGGAGCCGTAGCTGTGCCCGATGACCGTGTTGAGCGACTGGCCGCCGGCAAGCGCGTCGTCGTGAGAGGCTCGCAGCCCTGCTTGGAAATCCTCCAGCGCGGCCGCCCCGTTGCGCGCGTAACTGGGATGCGCGGCGTCAAACACATTCATTGGCCGGTCATAGCCCATCCACGTCGTAACGGAAACATCGTTCGGTCCTAAGCTTTTATCTGCACTGAAGGTAGCTTGCAGCATCCTTTCCGACTTCAGAGCGCTGGCATCGAACCGCGTGAGGTCTAGGCCGGTGCCCGGGACGAAGGTGGCGTTGCGTTTAGCGGTATCGGGGTTGTTGATGGAGATCGCCGCATGGCCATTCTCGTCGATGATGCCGAGGAATCGCGGGAGACCATCGGGCGACTTGAGTGAATTTTCAATCTGCACATAACCATCGTGCGTGTGATTGGCGGCGTCCCAATGCTTCTTCCAGCCCCAGTACTCATTGGACACCAGGCCGGGCTGACCGGATTCCGTGGACTGGTCTACGGCGAATGAGGGTCGTTCATTGGTGGGTATAGGTGGCGGGGTAGTGGGCTGGGGGCTGGTAGCCCAGGGCCGAGTGCCGGCGTGGTGGTTGTAGTCGTGTTTTCAGTCGTTAATGACCACTGGCGCCTTGGCCGGTGACCAGAAGCTGTTGATGTTTAGGCATTCGTCGCGGATGCAGGAGTTGAACGATTCGGTGTAGCCATTGCGCCACGGCTCGCCGGGCGGGTTGAAGTGCAGGCCGACCTGTCCGGCGGCCTAGTCAGCTATTGCGCTGCAGGCCGATTCGGGGCCGTTGTTACACCGCAGCACCGTCGGGTAGCAGCCTCGTTCGGCCGCTGGGCGGTCGAGCTCGGTGATCAGGTGCTCGCTGGTGATGCTGCGCTCGACCATTCCGCGGAGGCATTTGCGGGTGTGTTCGTCGACGATGGAGACGATATGGTCGGTCGGCCATCGGTGGTGACGTCGAACTGAAAGTGCACCGCCCATACCCGGGTGGGCGCATCGGCGATTACGGTCAATGGTGCGGTGGAGCTGCCGTGGCGTTTGCGCCGTCGGCGCTGCGGCACTCGAAGGCCTTCCTCACGCCAAAGCCGTTGCACCTTCTTGTGGTTGACTGCCCAGCCTTCCGCGCGGGCGTCGTGATACGCGGGTCGAAACCCCCGCCGCGGATGATCACTGGCGTACTGGCGAAGCCAGGCCCGCAACGCCGCATCAGGATCGTCCGACATGGCCGCCACAGGCTCGCGGTGTTGGGTGGCGTGGTGTTGCCCGGTCACGCGGCAAGCGAACCGTTCGCTGACCCCCAGCACGCGCTGAAGGTGACGAACGGCTGCCCGCCGGCGTTGCGGGCCTAGAAGTTTCCCTTCGCGATCTCCGTGAGCGCGACTTTCTCTACTCCGCATCTGCCAACAACCGCTTCAACGTGGCGTTTTCACGCTCAAGGTCTTGAGCCGCTTAACATCCCCGGCCTTCAAGCCGCCCAACTGGTTACGCCACCGGTGATAGGTTGCTTCGGACACTCCCAGCTCGCAGCACACCGCCGCGGTGTCCTTGCCCTCGACCAACAGCCGATCAGCCGCCACCAGAGCTTGCACACAATCTGCTCAGAACTGTGCCTCTTCCTCGTCATCACGTCCTTGCTGAGCCTTCCCGCCCACGACGTGGACCGCAAAACTCTCACAAGCCATGGTTCAACCAATCGGGATCAGGCCAACCCTGATTCGGCTGTCGAGACGCGGTGAAGGTCAACTAAGCGATTGCGATGACAACAGACTAATCCATTGCCCGAACCGCCTCAGGCACCCGGCGACTTCTGCTTAATCACCTTTGGCGCAGGTATGTCCTCGCGTACTAGATCGCCGGAGAAGCATGGTGACGAAACGATAAGCGTGGGCGGATAACCAGGCGGGTACGCCGCGTCGATGTGCAATTTGTATCCGTCGGGGGCATAACCGAAGCGATTCGGCTTCTCAAACCCACTCCGCTCGATTACGTTGAATCCCCAACTCCGCCACAGATCTCCAGCACGGACGATCAGCTCATCTGGGGCGGTGCCCGGTGGGCCGTTAACATGTGTCCAGTATTCATACTCGCTAGGTGGTTTACCCGGTCCCATGTAATCGTCGTCGCATGGAACATTGCCACCACCGCGGAAGTCGGTGCTGTCGAGAACAGTGCCGGGTGGCAACCCATCAACCGTTTTCTGCAAGTAGTGGAGCACCGTGTCCTGCGCTTCTTGCTGGCTGCTAGGAATTTTTGGTGACGGTGCGGCTGGAGTGGGTTCCATAGGTCCTCCTGGGATTGGTGTGGCGCCAGACGGAGACGTCGGCCCGAGTGGCCCGGTTGGCTTGTTCGGTGAACACGCCACACATAGCGCGACGACGATCGCTATCGCTGGTTGAAATCCAATTTTCGTCATGGTGTTCAGGGCGTGAATGAAGGAGGAGTTACATCGACTCTACCTGCGATGATGCGACCCATGTTCATAAGTGCAGGGTTGTCATCGGTCCAGTAACTGCTATGGGCAGCTACCGATGGCAGGCCCAATGGCCAGCCCGGGCCGGGAGCTGCCTCGAACGGTATGCCTCCGAAACCAGCGCTCATAGGATCGGGGCCAAGGGTCATACCGGTGACCGCGCCGATGATGTCGTTTTGTGCTCGGGCTGCAAACACATGGGCTCCCGGATCGAGGTTGAGGTCGCTGGCATGTGGGGCGAGCAGTCCGGGGCTACCCACAGCTACCACGTTGTTCGCGTCGAGGTGGTGGCCGTCAATCGCTGCGGCTCCAACTTCGGTGGAGCCGTAGCTGTGTCCAATGACGGTGTTGAGCGACTGGCCGCCGGCAAGAGCATCGTTGTGCGAAGCTCGCAAGCCTGCTTGGAAATCGTCCAGAGCGGCCGCTCCGTTGTGCGCATAATTAGTATGCGCGGCCTCAAAGAGATTCATCGGCCGGTCATAGCCCATCCACGTGATAATCGAAACGTCACCGGCCAGAAGTGTGCGATCAGCATTGCGCGTGGCCCAATACATCTGCTCGGATTTCGCAGCGCTGGCATCGAACCGCGTGAGGTCTAGGCCGGTGCCCGGGACGAAGGTGGCGTTGCGTTTAGCGGTATCGGGGTTGTTGATGGAGATCGCCGCATGGCCATTCTCGTCGATGATGCCGAGGAATCGCGGGAGACCATCGGGCGACTTGAGTGAATTTTGAATCTGCACATAACCATCGTGCGTGTGATTGGCGGCGTCCCAATGCTTCTTCCAGCCCCAGTACTCATTGGACGCCAGGCCGGGCCTCTTGCCATCAGCCCAATCCGGATGTTCGGCACGCAGGCGGTCAAGCTCCGCCTGGTTGGCTTTTTGCAGCTCGTCGAGGTGTATCCGGTTGTAGTGATCGCGGTCAACGAATGGCATCCCGGCGCGGTTGCCGATTGAGTGGTCATGCTGATATGCCAGGTCTTTTTCTTCCTGGCTGAGCTTTTCCCACGCGTCGTCAAACTGCTTGGGATCGTTGGGCAGTTTCGGTGGTGACTTCCGCGGCGCCTGCGGGACGCCACCGCCAGTAAAATCGGCTGGCCGCACATTGAGCGGGGTGGCTGGCGGCCTACCTAGCTTGGTGGCGCCGGCTTCGACCAATTGCACATTTTCCGCATGCGTTGCCTTGACCAGATTCTGGATGAAGTAGCGCTTCTGCACGCCGGTGGCTTGCGGGTCGCTGTTGACCTTTTCGATCAGCCGCTGTGCCTTTTCCACGTTGTCGATGATCTGCTGCTTCGTGCTTTGAACGATGCTTGCGGCATCGCGATGCAGCTTCGCCGCGACGCCGGCTCCGCGTTCCTCCGCCTGTAGGTCGGCAGTGATGGTTTGGTGTTTAGCGTGGGCCGCCTCCGCAGCATCACCAGACCAGGCCGCAGCTGCCCCCTCGAATAGCCGCACCCGCGAGCCCTGGAACGCCGACAGGATCGCTTCGACGGTCTTGCGGTCGGTCTCCCACGCATCCGCCTTGTCCGATAGGGCGCTCTCGTCAAGCCCAGGCCATGCTGGCGGGGCGGTCATCTCCTCCCCGAATGGGCCGCCGGGCCGCTCAATCCCCACAGTGCATCGCCGGGCCATCTGCCATGATCGCGCTCATCCGGTACCGCCGTCGTCTCTGCCGGGCAGCCCTGCGCTGGCGGGCGCCGTCCTGCCTGCATTGGGGAGGCTCGCCATCTGCTCACGCAGGTTGTTGCCGATCCGCTCATCGGCGGCGTTATACATCTGAGCCGCGGCCAGTAACGCCTGCGCGTAACTGATCGCCTGCTGCTGGGTTTTCGGGCGTGACATCACCAGCGGGTCAATCGTCGCAGCCATGTGCGCGGCAAATGCCGTCGAAAGGGGG
Organism: Mycobacterium shimoidei; assembly: GCA_002101905.1. Taxonomy (GTDB): domain Bacteria; phylum Actinomycetota; class Actinomycetes; order Mycobacteriales; family Mycobacteriaceae; genus Mycobacterium; species Mycobacterium shimoidei. The sequence goes on from LQPU01000062.1 coordinate 168,447, forward strand.
TCTGCACCAACGGCGGTATCTGCCTCCGGAATCGGCGGGATCTCGCAAGCCTCCGTCGCCAACTCCTGACCCTCGGTTGTGACGACCGCCGGGTTGACCCGCAAGTCACGTGGCGTCATCAGCCCCCCAAATCGTCATTCGGCCTCTGGCAAATCGGAAATATACCGGCATATGAACCATCCCCAATGCACCAATTTTCTTCACCTGGCTGGTGCTACGTCGCTTGGCTCAAAGAAGGTCTTCACATCTTTGTCACCCCATAGTTGGTCTCGGCGGATAGAGCTGATCCGGGTCAATCGCGCCAGCGCGTTAGAGGAGGGCTCCACGATGAAACCTCAAATGCAACATGTGAACTCGCGCCAGGTTCGCGCCATCGAGAACGAATGCACCAAGCGGGAAGGCGATAAAATCACGGGAATTTACCTTAGCCACTTTCATCTCACCAGTCACACAACGGAAGCACTATGCGAAATGCTCGCCTACGAGGCACTTTTCAGCATCGCGTTCAGAATCAGCAGTGCAGATTTTCGCAGGTCATGCATGCGGCCTCCGACCAACCGACATACTGCGAGATCAACACCCAGCACCCGCTTGTTTGGACTCAAAAAATGTTGCATGGAAGCGGTTGCAGACCATCGTAAGCTTTCGGCATGCATTCGTATCGTTATGCCATCGGGGTCATTGTCGGCGTTGTAACGCTTGGTGTTGCGGCCACCGGATGCACCAAGAGCGCTCAGCCTTCGGCCGCTACCACGAGCAGTTCGGCGACCTCGACCTCGCAGACCACGACGTCGGCGTCGGCCTCCACGACGTCGGCGTCGGCCTCCCCGACGTCAGCGGCCCCCACCGGCGAGCCCGTCGGTACGGCGGTGATGAAAGTCGACGGCGGCGGCGACCCGGTGACGATCCGTTACCGGATCAACGGTGGCCCCGAACAGACCGAGACAAATGTGACGCTGCCGTGGGAAAAGCAGTACCCCGTGTACAACGAAGTGGAGTCGGAGGTCACCGCCGACGGTGGTGACGCCACGCTCACCTGCACGATCATCATGGACGGCAAGCTCGCGTCCTTCAAGAGCGAACCGCGGCCCACGTGCAACTTCAGTTACTGGGGTTAGCCGGGACTAGCCGCTGAAAAGTCGCTCCGAGGCGGGCAATTCGCACAGTGATTCGGCGGCCTGACCAACGCGCCGGGCGGAAGACTTCGCATACGGCTGACCGAGGCATAGGGTGGTCGCCGTGGAGCCTCTTGCCCAAATTCTGGCTGAGCATGGCCCATTAAGCGAGGACGACCTTCGACGGCAGCTGCGCGATGCCGGCGTGGCCGACCCGGACGCCGCAGTCGAGGATCTCCTCGGCGAAATCGATTGTCCGGCAGGGTTGTTGGTCGATGACCGGTGGGTATGGCTGCCGACGCTGCTAACCGGAAAGGTCTTCACCCATCGCCTCGATGCCACCGAGCTGGCCCACGACATCCTCGCCGTCACCCCGGACCTTGACCCCATCACTGCGCTGTGCGAGTACGAACAATACGGGCGGTTCGCCGACGGATCGGAAGCCGAGGTGGTGCTGCCCGGCTACGACGACGAACGCCTCGAGCAGCGGGGCATCCCGGCCGAGGTGATCGCACCGTCGGGTGCGCTGCTGTTGGCCCCGGGCACGCTTAGGGCGCTGGGCGTGGCCGAGGGCGACCTGATCGGGGTGCGGCAGACCGACCAGGGGCTGGTGGTCGAGCGGGCCGCCGCGCGCCCGCAGGCCTCCGCGGGCGCCAGGCTGGCCGCGACGGTCACCGACGAGCCGGTGCTTATCGACGCGGCGGTGTGGACGACGTGCGTCGAGGACCCGAGCGCGTTCAGCGAGCCGCTGCCGCCGCTGTGCGAGCTTGTCGCCGACGAAGGCCTGGCGCACCACGGCGACTGGCTTGCACCTGGCGGATTCGATTTCAGCGGTTGGCATTTCGAGCAAGGCTCCGCGATACTGGCCGAGCTTCATGACCTTGACGCCGACGATGCGGCCGCGCTGTACACGCTGATCAAACTCTACGAGCAGATTTCACTGCTGCTCGACGTCGCCGACGCGGCCGAGCTAACGGAGGATGCGCTCGCCGACGAGGACACGCCGAAACCGGACGGTGCCCCCGATCTATTCGCCGAGTTCGGCGCGGCGCTCGCCGACCCGTTGCTGGCCGAGCTGCTGGTTGGCGAGACGATCGACAAAGACGACAAGGGGGCTGCCGCGCTGTGCTTGTTCGCCGAGGTGCTGGAGCCGAAGGTGCCGCCCTCGGCGAAGGTGGCGTGCCGCTGGCTACGTGCGGTGGCGTTGGAGCGGATCGGTGAAATCGACGCGGCCGAACGCGAGCTGCTGGCGGCCGAAGAAATGGATCCGGACTACCCGCTGCCCTTGCTCGGCCTGGCCCGCATCGCCTCTGATCGCGGCGATGCCGAGCGCGGGTTGGCGTTGCTGCACCGCGCCGGCGCCGATCCGGATCATCCGCTGGTGGAGCTGCTGGAGCGGCACCGCGCCGCCCCGCGCAGCGATGTCGGCCGAAATGAGCTGTGCTGGTGTGGATCTGGCCGCAAGTACAAGAAGTGCCATCTCGGCAGTGAGCGGCTGCCGTTGGCCGAGCGGGCGGATTGGTTGTATGCCAAGGCGATTCAGCACGCGCTGCAAGCCGACTGGGGCGACCTGCTGGCCGAGGTAAGCTACGAACGCCACCGCGACGACGATGACGACGATGATCTTGACCCGCTGGTGCTGGACGCGGTTTTGTTCGAGGGCGGTGCGTTTGCGGAGTTCCTCGAGGTACGCGGGTCGCTGCTACCCGACGACGAACGGCAGCTGGCCGAGAAGTGGCTGACGGTGCAGCGGTCGGTGTTCGAGATCGAGCACGTCCAACCCGGCAAGGGTGTAACCGTCCGCGACCTTCGCACCGGCGACACGCATGACGTCTTGGAGCGCACGGTCGGCAGCCCACTCAAGGCCGGGCAGCTGATCTGCGCGCGGGTACTCCCTGTCGGGGACGCGATGCAGTTCTTCGGCGGGGTGGAACGCGTTGCGTCGCATGAGCGAGACGCGCTGATCGAGTTGCTCGCTGGCGAGCCGGACCCCGTGGCGCTGGTGGCGTGGCTTCCCTGTTAAGTACCTGACATCCCGTTCTGATTTATTGATCTCTAACTGCAGGTTGGGGGATTTGTTCAGTGTAGTCGTGTGTTCAATTATATTGAACGTTCATATAGAATGAACGTATGGACGTCATACCTGCTTGGATTGCCGAAGCGGTGCAGCATCATCTCGACAGCTACGGAATCCGATTGCGAGGTGATCTATCACAATTGACCTGGTCAGAGCCACAACCGATGGAACTCCGGCTCGACGACCGTTACGTCAACGTTGCCGCTCTGTACCTACCAGAGATGTCCGCGACGGCCGCGTTACGAGCGGCTTATGAGGTCCCTACCGACGTTCCTCTGCTGGTCGTCGGCCCTCGAGTTCATGGGTCGAGCGCGGACATCATGCGAACCCGAGGCATCTGGTACGTCGACGAGGCAGGGAATGCCTACCTGCGCGACCACGCGCTACTTATCGATGTCCGTGGTCGGCGAGGCTCAGCATCGACCTCCCTGAGTCAACCTCACAAATCGGGCCCTACGAATTTATTTACCCCGAAGCGGGCTCGGGTTGTGTTCGTGCTGTTGTGTGAGCCCGCGCTCACCGATGCTCCGTTCCGAGAGATCGCAGAACGATCAGGAGTGTCCCTCGGTATGGCAAAGGAAACGATAGATACTTTGGAGACGGTTGGTTTTGTGGAGAAACTGGGCAGGCACCGCCGTCTCATCCGGAGAGGCGAACTGCTTGACCTGTGGGCGTCTGCTTATCCATCCGGCCTTGGTAGAACCAACGTTCTTGTTGTTGCCCACGGTGATATCCAGCACTGGGTTGCGCCAGGGGGAGTCGACGTCGCGATAAGCGGGGAACAAGCTTTGTCCCGCTTGGGTCTTATCAGGAATCCAGAAACCCTGGTTTTGTATCTCGATAGCCGCGGAGAGCGAGGACCGCTAAGAGAGCTGATGCTGATTAATCGGTGGCACAGCGACCCAGACGGCAGCATCACCGTTCGCGAGATGTTCTGGCGCAACCTCCGTCCCTCCAACGACATTGATACGGCGCCGCTTATCTTGGTTTACGCCGACTTACTTGCATCCAACGAACCCCGGCAGATCGAAATAGCGCGAGAGATAAGAAGAAGCGATGAACGATTGGTCAAATTGTGATCGAGCCCTTCTCGCCGAGGTGGAGCCGGTCATCAACGCTCTGTCCGCCGTTGTCCCTCCAGAAAAGGTAATGCGGCTCTTCGCAGTTGAGGGTGTAGAGCTGGCCGGCGCGTCGTTACCGGGGTAGGGGTCGAGGTCTTCTGAAGATGA
>LQPU01000063.1 GCA_002101905.1 Mycobacterium shimoidei
GGCGGAGCCAACGGCGCCGGAGTCCCCGGCACCACCGCACCCGGGCTCGGCGTCGCGGGCGGACCCACCCCCGGCACCCCCGGCCAACCGCCAAACGGCAACCTCGGCGGCGACGGCGGCACCGGCGGCACCCAGGGCATCGGCGGCACCGGCGCGCCCTAAACCGACTAGGAGGCACCCAACGGAGAGGCCCGCCACCGCGGGCCTCATCCTTTATCCGGTTGGCGCCCCAGGTGTTGCTCCGATCCTCATAGGAGGACTGGACGTTGTGCTTTGTCAGCCGAGTCGGCGCACCGTTGTCATGACCGGTCCGGAACGACCAGAGCGTCCTGCAGGCACCGCGATCACTTCGCGCAGCGATCATTGGATTTCGCACTCTTTGCACGTAGCTGGGCCGCCCCGGACTGACCAATCCCGTTGTCCACCTTGCTAAATCGATCAACGCCGCCCAGAGATCAAGCTGATTTACCGCGCTAAATCCTGTCGCTGCATGGACGGCGGCGAGCTTTCGATGGCCCGAATGCGCGGCCCGGGACAAGCGGGAACGGCTGCACGAAACCTGGTCTACATGCCACCTGCCGACTACGAGGGCGTCCTCAGCGGTGCCCGCCAACCTGACGTCGATTCTCCGGTGGTCGGGTCTCAGTAGCTGAGTGTCTGCTGAGGTATGTGCTTCGGATGTAAAGGTGGCGGGTGGGGGGTTGTCGTGTCGGCTCTTGGTGGTTGCGACACGCCGATCGCAAGGACGACCGGCGGTCTGTTGTGGTGGCCGTGAGCGCATCGGCGACGGGCCCGCAGACTCAGCAAGTGTTGCCGGTGCCAGCCGGCTGGCGCGGCGTTGCGGGAGGCGGGGCCGGGAGCGCGGCAAGGCTCTGACCAGCACCGATAGTAGCCGACAACGTCTACTACGGTTAAATAAATAAGCCAGCGAGAAAATTACACTAAATAGTGATCTTGTAAGGGAAACATAGCCAGTCTTATTAAGAGACACCAGCACACACTCATCGTGGAGAAGAAGACCGGTTACGCACTGGCAACACCGCATTTAGATGCCGTCAGAAAATTCTTCAAGATCTTTTTGCCGTTTGTGTTGTTTCAGTGCGACTTAATGATTAGCTTAACGCCACCTGAGATCGACTCTGGCTACGGGAGGAAATGGAAATGGCTCGTCAGCGCTCTAGCAAGGGGAATCGTCAGTCGGGTAGGGCTAGGGCGCGTCGGCGTG
>LQPU01000064.1 GCA_002101905.1 Mycobacterium shimoidei
AACACTGACCTCGATGATCTACCTCTGCCTCGGCGGACTGCAGGTCAAGCTACCCACAACAACCTGAGGAGCCGCACACTCATGTTCGATGGCTGTTCGATGGCGAGCGGGCGCAAACTGCCGGCTTCAGCGGCGTGTCGCCGTACAAACACGCCCGCTCGCGGTCAGGGCGGGCCCGACTAGGGTGATGGCCATGCGGGTAGGCGTGTTGGGGGCGAAAGGCAAAGTCGGCGCGACGATGGTGCAAGCGGTGCAGGCCGCCGACGATCTGACCTTGTCCGCCGAAGTCGACGTCGATGATCCGCTGAGCCTGCTCACCGACAACCGGACCGAAGTCGTCATCGATTTCACTCACCCTGACGTCGTGATGGACAATCTGAAGTTCCTGATCAACAACGGAATTCACGCGGTCGTCGGGACCACCGGATTCACCGAGGGGCGGCTTGCACAAGTGCGGTCCTGGTTGGCCGCCAAACCGGGGACGGCCGTGCTCATCGCGCCGAACTTCGCCATCGGTGCCGTGCTGTCCATGCATTTCGCCAAGCAGGCGGCGCCGTTTTACGACTCGGTGGAAGTCATCGAGCTGCATCACCCGCACAAGGCCGATGCGCCGTCGGGCACCGCGACGCGAACCGCCGAACTGATCGCCGAGGCGCGAAAAGACCTGCCCGCCAACCCCGATGCCACCAGCACCAGCCTGCCCGGTGCCCGGGGGGCTGATGTCGGCGGGGTGCCCGTGCATTCGGTGCGCCTCGCCGGGTTGGTGGCCCATCAGGAAGTGCTGTTCGGCACCGCCGGCGAAACATTGACGATCCGGCACGACAGCATCGACCGCACTTCGTTCGTGCCGGGCGTGCTGTTGGCGGTCCGCCGCGTCACCGAACGCCCGGGCCTCACCGTAGGTATTGAATCGCTGCTCAACTTGCAATGACCCACACGGTACGTATCCAGCTGCTGATCGCATTCATGTGCGTGGCGCTGCTGGTCTATCTGGGGCTGCTCGCCCGGACCGCGGTGCTGATGATCGGCTCCGGCCAAGGCGCGATTATCGGCCTCGGGGTGGCGCTGCTGGTCCTGCCGGTGATCGGGTTGTGGGCGATGATCGCCACCCTGCGCGCCGGCTTTGCACATCAGAAGTTGGCCCGGTTGATCGCCGAGGACGGGCTGGAACTTGACGTCAGCGCGCTGCCGCGCCGGCCTTCCGGCCGCATCGAGCGACAAGCTGCTGACGCGCTGTTCGACACCGTCCGCGACGAACTCGACCGTGATCCGCACAACTGGCGCCGCTGGTACCGGCTGGCCCGCGCCTACGACTATGCCGGGGACCGCGGCCGCGCGCGGGACGCGATGAAGAAAGCTGTCGAACTTCAGGCACGCGAATGACCAAGACACTGTTGGTGGTTCACCACACCCCGTCACCGGCTACCCGCGAGCTGCTGGAGGCCGTACTCGCCGGGGCTAACGACCCCGACATCGACAACGTCGACGTCATCGTGCGACCGGCGCTGGCAGGCACGGTCCCGGACATGCTCGAAGCGGACGGCTATCTGTTCGGGACGCCAGCCAATCTCGGGTATATGTCGGGGGCGCTCAAGCACTTCTTCGACACGGTCTACTACCCGAGCCTGGATCATGTGGCGGGCCGGCCATACGGTTTATGGGTGCACGGCAACAACGACACGGTGGGCGCCGCGAACGCGGTCGACAAAGTGGCCACGGGTCTGTCGTTGGCGAAGGCCGCCGACGTGCTCGAGGTGGTCGGCGGGATTGACGCCGGGGTGCGTGAGCGCGCCTACGAGCTGGGTGGGACGCTGGCTGCGACGCTGATGGAATAAGCAATGCCCCGCGCCGGGCGACGCGCAGAGGGAAGCGATGAGGAGGAGCGGTGACTCCGGTTATCGAAATTCCAAGGGACCACAACCCGTTTCCGCAGACCGGCGTGTCTCGGGACCGCAACGGCGTACCGCATTACGACCGGTTGCCGGCCACGCTGCTGGACATGCTGGCTGAGCATGCGGACAAAAGGCCCGACAGCGAAGCCGTCATCGAACTCGGCGGCAAACGCCTGACCTACCGACAGCTCTGGGATGCGGCCGCGCGGGTGGCCGGCGGACTGCGGGCAAGTGGTCTGCAACCGGGTGAGCGCGTCGCGATCAGATACCCGGCCGGCGTTGACTGGGCGCTGGCATTCTGGGGCACCGTCATGGCCGGCGGCATCGCGGTCCCGGTGAACACCCGATCGGCCGAACCGGAAGTCGAGTTCATCCGCTCCGACGCCGGCGCAAAATTTGACCTGGTTGGCACACCGCTGCCGGACGGCGAACCGTATGTCGCACAGGGACTCGCAGCCAGCGACGTCGCCGCGTTGTTCTACACCTCCGGCACCACCGGACTCCCCAAGGGCGTTCCCACCACCCACGAGGCGTTTCTCACCAACACCGAAAACATGCTGCGCTGTGTTGGTCTGGATCGCGACAGCGGAGAGCAGTTCCGGACCCTCATCTCGGTGCCGCTGTTTCACGTGACCGGCTGTAATTCACAGCTGCTGGCAGCCTCCTACGTCGGCGGCGCGGCGGTGATCATGCCCGCACTCGACCTCGGCCAACTAATTGCGGCGCTTTCCGACGAACGGATCTCATCCATGGTGACCGTCCCCGCAATCTATTCATTGCTGTTGCGGCACAACGACTTCAAAAATGCCGACCTATCCGCGGTGCAATGGGTCGGGTATGGCGGCGCCCCAATTGCGCCGTCGCTCGTCAAGGCGGTCAAAGACGCGTTTCCTCAGGCCGCGGTGTTCAACGGGTACGGAATGACCGAAACCGCCTCGCTGATGACGGTATTGCCCGACGGCGACGCCGTCGAGCACGCCGACTCTGTCGGGTACGCGGTGCCATCGGTCGATCTCGGCATCGTTCCGTACCCCGACGACGACGGCGTCGGTGAGTTGGTCACCCGTGGAGCCAACGTAACCGCCGGCTACTGGAACCGGCCGGAGGCGACCGCCGGCACCATCGTCGACGGCTGGTTACACACCGGCGACGTGGTGCGTGTCGACGACGCGGGCCGGGTGCACATCGTCGATCGGCTCAAGGACATCATCAATCGCGGTGGCGAAAACATCTCCAGCGTGGAGGTCGAAGCGGTGCTGCTGTCGGCTCCCGGTGTTGCCGACGCCTGCGTGTTGGCGGTTCCCGACGAGGTGATGGGTGAGAAGGTAGGAGCCGTGCTGTTCGGCGAGCAAATAGATGTGCCGACGGTCCTGGACTACTGCCGCGGGCAACTGGCCGACTTCAAGATCCCGCAATACGTCACCGTCGTCAACGAAGCACTGCCCCGCAACGCCGGCGGCAAGCTGCTCAAGGGACAGCTCCGCCAGCAGGTGCAGTGGGGCCCGGCGTTGCGATGACTCTGCTAGTCGCCAACCGCGGCGAGATCGCACTCCGGGTTATCCGAACCGCAACCGAATTGGGAATCCCCACCGTCGCGGTCTATGCGGAGGATGATGCCGACAGTCCGCATGTCCATGCGGCTGACGAAGCGATCGGTCTTTCCGGTACCGGTCCGGTGGCGTACCTGGACCAGGCCGCGATGCTGGCGGCGGCCAAGCAGTCTGGAGCGGATCTCGTTCATCCGGGTTACGGATTTCTGTCCGAAAATCCGGACTTCGCCCGCGCTTGCACCGATGCCGGGCACACGTTCGTCGGGCCGAGCGCCGACCTGTTGACGCTGTTCGGCGATAAATCCGCGGCGCGTCGTGCGGCCGCCGCGGCGGGGATCCCGGTGCTCGCTGCCACCGACGGGGCGAGCAGCGTCGAGGACATCCGGGAATTCTTCGACACAGCGCCGCACGGGATCGTGATCAAGGCACTGGCCGGTGGCGGCGGACGTGGAATGCGAATCGTCGAAGACGCCGACCAGATCGACGACGCGTACCGGCAGTGTGCCGGCGAGGCGCAATTGGGGTTCGGTGACCCCGCTGTCCTCGCCGAGGAGTTACTCGACGAAGCACGACACATCGAAGTGCAGATCGTGGCCGCGCCGGCTGGTCAGGCGACGCGTGCGCTCGCGCTGGGCGACCGCGATTGCAGCATTCAGCGGCGTTACCAGAAGCTGGTCGAAATCGCGCCCGCACAACGCATTTCCACTGCGATGCGACGGGACTTGCACCGCGCGGCGGCGGTGTTGTGCGCACAGACAGGCTACTTCGGGCTCGCTACGGTCGAATTCCTGGTTACGGGTGAGCAATTCGTATTCCTCGAGGTCAACCCGCGGATCCAGGTGGAACATACGGTGACCGAGGAGGTCACCGGCGTCGACTTGGTTGCACTGCAACTACGCATCGCACAAGGAGCATCGTTCCGCGAGCTCAGATTGCCGGCCGGAATCGTCGCCGACGACTCGGGGGTCGCCGGTGCGCCGGCTGCGACTCGCGGTATTGCCATCCAGACCCGGGTCAACACAGAGACTTTCGCACCCGACGGGTCGGTGTTGCCGGCAACCGGCACCTTGACCGCCTTCTCGCCGCCGGCCGGCCCGGGTGTGCGAGTCGACACCTTCGGGCGCCCTGGGCTGACGCCCAGCCCGCGATACGACTCGCTGCTGGCCAAGGTGATTACGCATGTGCGGGGGCCGTCGTTTCCCGCCGCGGTGCGTAAGGCGCAGACCGCGCTGGCCGAGTTCAGCGTCGAAGGCATCCGCACCAACATCCCCTTCTTGCGAGAATTGCTGTCGGACAGCAAAGTCCAGGAAAGCGTGGTGACCACCAGGTGGCTTGACGGCCGGCTTCCGGAGCTGGCCACCGCCGCGATGTTCACACCGCAGGAGAGCCGGATCGCGCCGCTGGAGCTGTATCCGGGTGAAGAAGTCCTGCGTGCGCAACTGGCCGGCACCGTGATCGAGGTGGCCCCCGACGGTGTCGAACTTGCCGCAGGCGGCCAGGTGGTTGTCCTCGAGGCGATGAAAATGCAGCACGTGTTGACCGCGCCGGATGCGTTGCGCACAGTGCGCAGTCTGGTAACGCCCGGACAGGTCGTCGGAACCGGCGAGCCGTTGGTGGTCTTCGTCCGCACCGGGACCGCCGCGTCGGGCCAGACGGCTGCCGAACTCGATCTGGACCGGTCGCGCGCCGACCTCGACGAAGTTCGCCGCCGGCACCTGCTGGCTCTGGACGAGGGCCGTCCGACCGCGGTGGCCAAGCGGCACAAGCAGAATCGTCGCACCGCCCGGGAAAACATCGCCGACCTGGTGGATCCCGGAAGCTTCGTCGAATACGGCGCGCTGGCGGTGGCCGCGCAGCGCAGCCGGCGCTCCGAGGAGGATCTGATTGCCAACACGCCGGCCGACGGTCTAATCGCCGGGCTGGCGACCATCAACGGGTCCGAGGCAGTGGTGCTGTCCTACGACTACACGGTGCTGGCCGGCACACAGGGCATGCGCAACCACGCGAAGACAGACCGCGTCTTCGACCTTGCCGCGCGCAAGCGAATTCCGGTGGTGCTTTTCGCCGAAGGCGGTGGCGGTCGGCCCGGTGACACCGATGTCGCCGGGCACGCCGGCTTGGACGTGCCGACATTTCGTACGCTCGGCGCGCTGAGCGGTCGGGTGCCGTTGGTGTCGATCGTGTCCGGCCGCTGCTTCGCCGGAAACGCGGCGCTTGCCGGAACCTGCGACGTGATCATCGCGACGCCGGACGCCAACATCGGCATGGGTGGCCCGGCGATGATCGAGGGCGGTGGTCTGGGCGTTTACCGGCCGGAAGACATCGGGCCGATCGACGTGCAGCGTCGCAACGGAGTGGTCGGGCTGGTTGCCCGCGACGAGGCGCACGCGGTGGCGTTGGCCAAGCAATACCTTTCTTACTTCCAGGGCAGCGTCGACGACTGGGAGGCGCCGGATCCGCGACTGGCCCGGCATGTGGTGCCGGAGAACCGGTTACGGGCATATGACGTGCACCGTGCTATCGAATCGATTGTCGATGTGGGTTCCGTGCTGGAATTGCGGCCGGACTACGGGGTCGGGGTGGTTACCGCATTGGTGCGCGTCGAAGGCGCGCCTTTTGGGTTGCTGGCCAACAGCAGCCATCATCTCGGCGGCGCCATCGACGCGGAGGCGGCCGACAAGATCGCCGACTTCTTGATCCTGTGTGAATCGGCCGGCCTGCCTATGGTCTCGCTTTGTGACACGCCCGGGTTCATGGTCGGGCCCGAAACGGAAACCGAGGCCGCAGTCCGGCGATTCAGCCGGCTATTCATCCACGGCGCACGGTTGACCGTGCCGTTCGGGATGATCATCGTACGCAAGGGTTACGGGCTTGGCGCGATGGCCATGGCCGGGGGATCCTTCCACGCACCGGAATTCACCGTCGCCTGGCCGACCGGCGAAATCGGTGGGATGGGTCTAGAAGGGGCGGTGCGGCTCGGCTACAGCAAGGAGCTGGCCGCGGTCCCGGATCCGGTCGAGCGGGAGAAGCTGTTCGACAAGCTCGTTGAAGCCGCATACCAGCACGGCAAGGCGCTCACGTCGGCCACCACCTTCGAGCTGGACGACGTCATCGACCCTGCGGATTCACGCGCCTGGATTACCGGATTGCTGTGCAGCTGATGAAAGGATCTGGCTTGTGAAGGTGGACCAGAAGGTCGCCATCGTGACCGGCGGTGGGGGCGGTATCGGCGGCGCGCTGGCGGTGAAGCTGACCCAACACGGAGCCCGGGTCGTCGTCGCCGACCTGGACGCCGACGCAGCACAGGCAGTCACCGACGAAATCAACAACACCCAGCCGCATGCCGCGGTCAGTGTGGGTGCGGATGCCTCCGACAGGACACAGATCCGAGGGCTGATCGAGCTGGCCGAAACTGAATTCGGGCCGGTCGACCTGTATTTCGCGAATGCCGGCATCACTGGGCCTCCGGGCCTGGATGTCAGCGAGGCCGACTGGGACCGGTCCATCGACGTGAATCTGCGAGCGCACATCCGTGCCGCCCAACTGCTGGTGCCCGGCTGGGTCGAGCGCGGTGCGGGTTATTTCGTCAGCACCGCATCGGCGGCCGGGCTGCTCACTCTTCTCGGCTCGGCGGCGTACTCGGTCACCAAACATGCGGCGGTCGGGTTCGCCGAATGGCTGAACATCACTTACGGCGATCAGGGAGTTCGGGTCAGCTGCCTGTGTCCGATGGGGGTGAACACCAAGCTGCTGTACGCCGGGGAACAGTTTGGTGGGCCGCTGGGCGACCTTGCGACGCGTGCTGTCACCGCAGGCGGAGACGTGCTGGAGCCGGCCGTGGTCGCCGACGCCGTGCTGGCGGCCATCGACGAAGAGCGCTTCTTGATCCTTCCGCACCCGGAAGTTCTGGAGATGTACCGACACAAGGGAACCGATTACGACCGCTGGCTGCACGGCATGCGCCGCTATCAGCGCGGCCTACTGGGAGAACCGCGATGACTGACCTCAGCGGACGGACCGCGATCATCACCGGGGCATCCCGCGGGATCGGTCTGGCCGTCGCGCAGCGGCTGGCCGCTGCCGGCGCGAACGTTGTGCTCACTTCCCGCAAGCAGGAAAGCGCCGACCAGGCGGCCGCGCAGGTCGAGGGCAATGCCCTAGGGGTTGCGGCCCACGCGGTCGACGAGGACGCCGCGCGTGGCTGTGTCGAGCTCACACTCGAGCGCTTCGGCAGCATCGACATCCTGGTCAACAACGCCGGAACCAATCCCGCCTATGGCCCGCTGATCGACCAGGACCACGGCCGCTTCGCCAAAATCTTCGACGTCAACCTGTGGGCGCCACTGTTGTGGACGTCGCTCGTCGTCAAGGCGTGGATGGGCGAGCACCGAGGCGCGGTGGTGAACACCGCCTCGATCGGCGGTCTGCATCATGCGCCGAACATGGGCATGTACAACACGACCAAGGCCGCGCTGATCCACGTGACCAAGCAACTGGCGCTGGAGCTCTCGCCGCGGATCCGGGTCAATGCGGTCTGCCCCGGCGTGGTCCGCACCCGCCTCGCCGAGCTGCTGTGGAAGGACCAGGAGGAGGCCCTGTCGGCGTCCGTCCCGCTGGGACGCGTTGGCGAACCGGTCGACGTCGCGGGCGCGGTCGCTTTCCTGGTGTCAGACGAGGCGAGCTGGATCACCGGCGAGATCATGGTGATCGACGGCGGCACGCTGCTTGGCGACGCGTCGGCGCTCCGTGGCTGAGGTGTTGGGGATCGACCCGGCGGCGATCGCAAACTGGTTGCCGCAACTGGGGATTGCGTTCAGCCCGCCGCTGAGCTTCGAGAGGGTCGGGCTCGGGCAGTCGAACCTGACCTACCGGGTGAGCGACGCCGAGCACCGCAGCTGGGTGCTGCGGCGCCCGCCGCTGGGAACTCTGCTGGCGTCGGCGCACGACGTCGCCCGTGAGGCCCGCATCCTGTCCGCGCTGCAGGACACCGCGGTACCCACGCCGCGGGTGTACGGGCTCACCCGAGACGCGGATGACGTGCCGCTGTTGTTGATGGAGTTCGTCGACGGCCTGGTGCTCGACCGGATGGCGAAAGCCGAATCGCTGACGCCGCAGCGGCGCAGGGAAATCGGACTGTCAATGCCCAAGACGCTGGCCAAGATCCACGCCGTCGACATCACCGCGGTCGGCCTCGACGACCTGGCCAGCCACAAGCCGTACGCGCAGCGCCAGCTCAAACGCTGGGCAGGCCAGTGGGAGCTCTCCAAGACCCGCGATTTGCCCGCCCTTGACGACTTGACCAAACGGCTGACCGCCGCCGCACCCGAGCAACAGGAACTGACCTTGGTGCACGGCGACTTTCACCTGCGCAATGTCATCACCTCGCACGAGACAGGCGAAGTGATCGCCGTGCTGGATTGGGAGCTGTCCACCTTGGGCGAACCTTTGGCCGACATGGGCAGCCTGCTGGCGTATTGGCCGGAATCGGGGGAGGAGGATCCCACCGGCGCGTTCGCCGCCGCCGCGCTCGACGGGTTTCCGGACCGCGGCGAGATGGCGCGGGTGTACCTGGCTGAAAGCGGGCGTGACGCAACGACACTGAAGTACTGGCACGCGCTGGGTTTGTGGAAGGTTGCCGTCATCGCCGAGGGCGTTATGCGCCGTGCCATGGACGAGCCGCGCAACAGAGCCACCTCGGGCACCCCGACCCCCGATCGCATCGACGCCCTGGTCCGCAGGGCGTGCGAGGTGGCCGACGATGCCGGGATCTGAAAGGAGCGCGAACATCAAAAACCGCACACTCGGCAGCAACCTGGAGGTTTCGGCGCTCGGGCTGGGCTGCATGGGTATCAGCCGCGGCTTCGGCCCTTCGGGGCCCAAGGACGAGATGATCGCGCTGATCCGCGCCGCCGTCGAGCGTGGTGTCAGTTTCTTCGATACCGCAGAGGCATACGGCGACAACGAGGAATTGGTCGGAGAAGCCCTGGCGCCGTTCGCCGGGCAGGTGGTCATCGCGACGAAATTCGGCTTCGCCTTCGACGACACCGGCAACATCGCGGGTCTCAACAGTCGGCCCGACAACATCAGGCGGGTGACCGACACGTCGTCGCGACGATTGCGTGTGCCGGCAATCGACCTGCTCTATCAGCACCGGGTTGACCCGCAGGTACCGATCGAGGATGTCGCCGGAACGGTGCAGGAGCTGATCGATGCCGGCAAGGTCAAGCATTTCGGCATGTCGGAAGCGTCCGCGGAAACCATCCGCCGCGCCCACGCCGTCCAGCCCGTCACCGCCGTGCAGAGCGAGTATTCGATCTGGTGGCGCGCCCCCGAGACCCCAGAAACAGGGGTGCTGTCCACCTGCAGCGACCTCGGTATCGGCTTTGTGCCGTACAGCCCGCTGGGCAAGGGCTTCCTCACCGGAACCATCAGCGCACAAACACAGTTCGACCGCACCGACATCCGCAACGCGATCCCGCGTTTTGCCGCCGATGCCCGTGCGGCCAACCGTGCCGTCGTCGAGGTACTGGAACCGATCGCGGCGCGCAGAAACGCGACACCCGGTCAGGTCGCGCTGGCCTGGTTGCTCGCGCAGCAGCCGTGGATCGTCCCCATACCCGGCACCCGTCGGCTTAGTCGCCTCGAGGAGAACATCGCCGCGGCAGACGTCGAGTTGACCGCCGACGACTTGCGCGAGATCGACAACGCCGCCGGCATCGACGTGCAGGGGGAGCGCTATCCCGCCTTCATGCAGCGGTTGATTGGCGGCTGACGCGGCGGGCGACTTCGCCATACCGCTCGATGCGCTCGGGATCGGTCAAGGCGTTGTACAGCACGAGCCGCGTTGCGATGTCGCCGTATTTGGCCGTCAACGCGTCGGCCAAGCCGTCCCACGTCGACTCGGTGGCGAAGACCGCAACATGCTCGTCGGTGACCTGGGCCGCCATGCCGGCGAAGTCGCCGGCCTTCTGCTTCTCCCGGATCCTGGCGGTCGTGCCCTCGAACCCGGCCTCGTCCCAGATGAAGGCGTAGTTGGGGGTGCTTCCGTAGAACGCCAGACTGGCTCGCACCCGCTCCCGCTCGCGGTCACGCTCGTCGTCGCTGTCGCCGACGATCGTCATCGCCGGCACGATCACCGCGATGTCCGCTGGGTTGCGCCCCGCTTTCGCCGCGCCCTCGGCGACACCGGGCAGCGCATGCCGGTTGATATAACCGGGCTCGGCGATCGGATGGATATGCACCCCGTCGGCCACCTCGCCCGCCATGCGCAGCATCCACGGGTTGACCGCCGCGATGTCCACCTTGGGGTCGGGCGCGTCGATGGGCCCGGCGCTCCACTGCGGTGTGATGAAGTCGAGGTTGTAGAACTCGCCGTGGTAGTCGAGTGTGTTGGTGCGAAACGCCGAGAAGCACGCCTTGACGGCACGCACGTAATCGCGCAGTCGCGGCCCGGGAGGCTCGAAGGCCACCCCGTAGCGCCGCACGATGTGGGTGCGGACCTGCGTGCCCAGCCCGAGACGGAACCTGCCGCCGGTGGCCTCGGCGAGCTCCCAGGCTGCGGCCGCGGTGACGAACGGACTCCGCGGAAAGGCCACTGCGACACCGGTGGACAGCTCGAGCCCCGGTGCGGCCTGCGAGGCCACCGCCGCGTTGAGATACGCGGTGCGCCCGGTCTCGGTGAACAGTAGACCGGAGAACCCGGCCGATTGGGTGCGTCGGGCGAGGTCGCCGATCTGGCCGAGCGGGATCGGGGTCGCCATCGCGTCGACGTGCATTTAGTTGGCCAGCTTCGCGCCGAAGAAGTCCCGCATCGCGGTCCAATGCCGTTCGGCGGCGTCGGCGTCGTACGGCGGATTGTCCGGGACCGCGAAACCATGCTCGGCGGGATAGGTCTCGATGGTGTGCTCGACGCCGGCCGCCGTCAGTGCCTTGTCAAACTGCTCGGCGTGCTCTGCCGTGAACGAGGCGTCGTTCTCGGCGCCGGCAACGTAAATCGCCGCCTGGATCTGATCGGCCAGTAGGTGTGGGCTGTCCGGGCTGTCGGTGACCAGCCCACCACCGTGGAACGAGGCGGCCGCCGCGACCCGGTCCGGCACCCGACCGGCCACCACCATCGAGATGCGCCCACCCATGCAGTACCCGGTGGTGCCGAACTTCTCCCCGCTGACTTCCGTCCGGCCGGCCAAGTAGTCGAAGAACGCTTCCGCGTCGATTGCCATCTTCATCGGGGTGATGGTGCCGATCATCGAGAAGAGCCGTTGACGCTCTTGCGGATCGCTGAACGCGGTGGACATGTCGAACGGCGCCCAGTCGCCGGACCGGTAGTACACGTCGGGCAACAGCACCGCATAACCGAAGCCGGCCAGTTTGGCCGCCATCTCGTAGAAGGTATCCCGTACTCCGCCGGCGTCGGGATACATGACCACACCCGGCCACGGGCCGTCTCCGTCGGGCGTGTACAGGTGCACCTTGCAGGTTCCGTCTTGGGTGGTGACGGTGTCAGTGATGTTCGGCATGGCTACCGTTTTACTCGCCGGGATCGCGGCTAAGCTCAGGGGCGTGCCGATCGCGACCCCGTACGAGGATCTGCTGCGGCTGGTGCTCGAGCGGGGCACACCCAAAGCCGATCGCACCGGCACCGGCACCCGCAGCCTGTTCGGCCACCAGATGCGCTACGACCTGTCGGCCGGCTTCCCGTTGATCACCACCAAAAAGGTGCACGTGAAATCGGTGGTTTACGAGCTGCTGTGGTTTTTGCGCGGCGACTCCAACATCGGCTGGCTGCGCGAGCACGGGGTCACGATTTGGGACGAGTGGGCTTCTCCGAGCGGTGATCTCGGCCCCGTTTACGGTGTCCAGTGGCGGTCCTGGCCGACCACCTCCGGCGAGCATGTCGACCAGATCAGCGCCGCGCTGCAGCTGCTGCGCACCGATCCGGACTCCCGGCGCATCGTCGTGTCTGCCTGGAACGTCGGCGACATCCCGCGGATGGCACTGGCGCCGTGTCATGCGCTGTTCCAGTTCTATGTGGCCGACGGTCGGCTGAGTTGCCAGCTTTACCAGCGCAGCGCGGACATGTTCCTCGGGGTGCCGTTCAACATCGCCAGCTACGCGCTGTTGACCCACATGATGGCCGCCCAGGCGGGCCTGGGCGTCGGTGAATTCGTCTGGACCGGCGGCGACTGCCACATTTACGACAACCACGTCGAGCAGGTGGCCGAGCAATTGCGCCGCGAGCCGCGGCCATATCCTGAACTTGTTCTGGCGCCGCGCAGTTCGATCTTCGACTACACCTACGACGACATCGTCATCAAGAACTACTACCCCCATCCGGCGATCAAGGCGCCCGTCGCCGTATGACCCAAGCGAGTCTGATCTGGGCTCAATCGACCTCGGGGGTCATCGGCCGCGCCGGCGGTATCCCGTGGCGGCTGCCGGAAGACCAGGCCCGGTTCAAACGGCTCACCATGGGCCACACCGTGGTGATGGGCCGGTTGACCTGGGAATCGCTGCCGGAGCGGTTTCGACCACTGCCCGGCCGCAGAAATGTCGTGGTGACCCGGCAAGCCGACTACACCGCCGATGGCGCGGAAGTGGTCACCAGCATCGAGCAGGCCTTGACCGAAGCGGAGACGTGGGTGATCGGCGGCGAGCAGATCTATGCGCTCGCCATGCCATGGGCCACCCGGTGCGAGGTCACCGAGGTCGAGATCGACCTGCCGCGCGACGACGGCGACGTGCTCGCCCCGAAGCTCGACGAGACCTGGGTCGGCAAGTTGGGGGAGTGGCGAACCAGCAGCTCGGGGCTGCGTTACCGGCTGCACAGCTATCATCGCTGAGGGGAAACGGTCAAACCGTGACATACTCGAAGGAACGTTTCTCGACACCGTTGTCACCCGCTTCTGCCACGCGTTTCAGGAGGGGAGCCTCAGTGAATGAACAGTGAATCCGCACAGAGATTCCGCCGCGTCTTCATGGGCTACGATCCGTTCGCGGTTGACGCCTGTCTCGAGGAGTTGACCACCAAACAGCAGTTGCTGCTGGAAGAGATCGAGAGCCTGCAAGCCCGGCTGAACCAATCCACCGATGACGTAGCCGCGCTGCGAAGAGAGGTCGCGGTCCTCAGTGAAACCTCACCCTCGCCACACGCGATGCAGCAGCGGATGGCCAAGATGCTGCGCCATGCGGTCGACGAGGCTGCCCAGATGAAGGCCGAGGCTAAAGCCGAGGCCCAGGCGCTGGTCGCGGCGATCGAGTCCGAGGCCGAGGCTGCGCGCCGCAAGCATGCCGAACAGTGGGAGGAGATGGCCGCCCAGCGAAGCGCCCTGGATGCCGAGTGCGCCGAAATCCGCAAAGAGCTCGACGCCGAGGTGGCCAGGATGCGTGCGGAAACTCAGCAGGCCATCGAGGAGGCGTGGCAGGACGCCCAGCAGGAGCGCGACCAGCTGCTGGCCGACGCCCAGCAGGAGGCCGACCAGCTGCTGGCCGACGCCAAGCAGGAGGCCGAGCAATGCCGTGAGCAGGCCCGCCTCGTGATGGAGGAGGCGAGCGAGCGGCGCATCAAGATCCTCGAGCAACTGATGGGCGTGTTCCGGGCACTCGAAGCGGTTCCCGCCGATCTCGAGTCCGCGCACCGGGAACGAATCCAAGAAGAGTCCGGCGTCGTGGTGCCGTTCGAGCAGAAATTCAGCGCGGGGTGAACCCTGCCTGAGGCGCGCCGCCTGACGGTGGCGCAGGCTCGTCGGATCGCCATTTCGGCGCAAGGGCTTGACCAACCGCGGCCCGCCGGCGCGATCAGCCGCGCCCATCTGCGACGGCTCATCTCCCGCATTCAGGTGCTGCAACTCGATTCGGTGTCGGCGGTGGTACGCGCGCACTACGCGCCGGTGTTCAGTCGGCTCGGGCCCTACGACCGCGACGTGCTGGACCGCGCGGCGTGGAACCACAGCGCGCGTTCGCCGCGCCTGCTCGTCGAGTACTGGGCGCACGAGGCTGCGTTGATGGCCGTCGACGACTGGCCGCTGCTGCGCTGGCGAATGCGGCAATACCGGCACGGCCGGTGGGGTTCGCATGTCGTGCGGGCCAACCCGCGGCTGGTCGACGAGGTGGTCGCTGTCGTCGCGCGGCTCGGGCCCTGTACCGCCGGCCAGATCGAGGCGCAGTTAGCCGCCGAGCCCCGCCGCAGCAAGGGCGCCTGGTGGAATCGCAGCGACACCAAGTGGGTCGCCGAGGCGTTGTTCGCGTCCGGGGTGCTGACCACGGCCACCCGGGTCGGGTTCGCCCGGCACTACGACCTGACCGAGAATGTGCTGCCCGCCGAGGTGCTGGCCCGTCAGGTCGACGACGAGGAGGCGGTTCGCGAGCTCACATTCCGCGCAGCAACCGCACTGGGTGTGGGCACCGAGGCCGACATCCGCGACTACTTCCGGCTGGCCCCGGCCCAGGTCAAGCCGGCGCTGGCCAAGCTTGTCGCCGACGGCGAGCTGGAATGCGTCGACGTCGGCGGCTGGTCCGCCCCGGCGTATCTATATGCGGGACAGACGATTCCGCGGCGCGACCGCGGCACGGCGCTGTTGTGCCCGTTCGACCCGTTGATCTTCTTTCGGCCACGGGTGCAGCGGTTGTTCGATTTTCACTACCGCATCGAGATCTACACCCCCGCGGCCAAGCGGCAGTACGGCTACTACGTGTGGCCGTTTCTGCTTGACGGCCGCCTGGTCGGGCGGGTCGACCTGAAGGCCCACCGTCGTCGCGATGCGCTGCACGTGGTGGGCGCGTTCGCCGAACCGGGTCAGTCGGCGTCGAGGGTCGCCCAAGCACTGGCCGGCGAGTTGACGACGATGGCGTCCTGGCTGGGGCTGGGTGAGGTGACGGTTGGTGACCGCGGCGATCTGGTCGCGGCACTGCGAGCCGCGCTCAGGTAAGTCAGCTCAGGGCAGGTAGAAACCGCGGATGCGGTGGTAGCGGCTGCGCCCCAGCAGTGCGTTCGCCGCTTCCAGACCCGACATCACCGCGGCTTCGATGCAGCCGGCGTTCATGCCGCAGTCAGTCCAATCGCCGGCCAGAACCAAGTTGTCATATCCGCTTTCGTCCGGCCGCAGCCGGTATCGGTCGCTTCCGGGCACCGATTGCACGTAGCGATCCGACGGGTCGATGTTCACGCTCAAGTGCTGTGTCGCCAGCGCCTCGCGCGCGCGTTCACCGTTCACGCCGCTGAGCAGATGCCACGCGAAGCCCGCTTCGGTCACGGCGTTCGGGAAGTAAAGCCCGACATGGTGATCGAGGAACCGCACAGCAGCGGCCTGCACCTGCTTGGTGTATCGATCTACGTAGTCCTGATGGTCATCGGTTGTGGGCCAGGGCGCGTCGAGGCTGCCACAGAAATATGCGACGGCGCCGGGCCGCTGGGCGTGCGGCCAGTCCTCGGCCCACAGCGTCTGGGGCATCGAGGCCCACGTGTCGAACGGCGGCACATAGGCACTGACCGTCGCTCCGGGCGTGGGCCAGCCGAGCGACGCCTCGTCCGGCCTCAACCAGATCTGGAACGCCTGGGTTGCCACGGTGCGCACATGTGCCGTCATGCCACGCCATTCCGGGCGGTCCTCGATGAGCTCTTGGGCCACGATCGGGACCATCCCGACCGACACGGCTAGCACCACGTGATCGAAATCGACGCCGCGCCGCAATGTCCGGACCTCGGCATCGGTACGTGCACCGAAATGCGATTCCAGCCCGTCTACTCCAGCGGCTGTTTGGAGCTGTTCGGCCAGCGGGTATTTCGGGAACACCGGCAGCCTGCGAACCCTGACGAGCGGCTCGTAGTGCCGACGACCGTCGGCGAGGCGGACCTGGCGGGCCATGGTTATCGCGCCGACCGATTGACGCGAAGCATCCAAGTGCAGCGCGTCGAGGCGATGGAAGAACTCGAATTGCACACCGCGGTTTCGCAATACCTGATACAGGGGCGCGATCACGACGTCGCCCATCCCTGCCGTCATCTTCCAGAAGAACGCGCCCCGGTACCCGAAGAGGGCTTGGCCCAGAAGAAATGTCATCCCCCCGGCGGCGACCGCCGGCCGCTGCGGGTCGCCGTCGCGGTACCCGAACACCAAGTCGTACACACCGCGCACCATTGCCGAATCGAGAACGTCACGGTGCGCGCCGTGCCGAACGATCCAGTCGCAGAAGTCCTCGTCGTTGATGGCCGCGAAGCCGCCGGCATCGGTGATCAGCTTGTCGGCGACGATGCCGCGCACCGCGGCGACAACAAGGGAAATCAACACCCAACTGCGCCCGCGATCCGCTCGACTGTCGGAGTCGATCGCATCACGGATCGCGTCGAGCGCGTGGTCGAGGACCTCAGCGGCGGGCGCCTCGCGCAAGCGCGGATCCACTACGGCCAGCAGCGCCGCCAGCGTCGCCCGAACCGTCGCGTCAAACGGCGGTGACGGCGCAGACGACGGCGGTTGAGGCGACGTGCTGAGCATCAGGCGCCCAGGTGCCGCGTCGCGCAGCGAGTCGGTGAAGGCGAGCACCAACCGTAGGGCGCGCTCGACGAACATGACCGCCGTAAGTTCGCGACCCGTGTTGTTCGGGTCGCCGGGCAGCGCCTCGTCGCGCGGGTGCGTCCCACGCCACGTCATCGGTTCGCCGTCCCACCAGTCGGCCAGTGCGGGGTTGTCAGCCGGTCCGATCGCCTCCTCCCACGTCCGTATCGGCGCGGTGGGATCGGTTGTAGCCCGGTCTAATTCGGCATAGCACTCGCGCAGCAGCGCGAACGCGTTCTCGTACGAGCCCAGCCAGATGTGTAGCCCGTGTTCTTCGATGCGTCCGCATGCGCCGCGGCTGGACGCGGCTTTGCCGCCGAGCCGCCAGCCGCGTTGGTACACCGTTATGGACTCGAAGCGATCTCTCCAGCCGGGCTCACTGAGCCGCCAGGCCGCACTCAACGCCGCCATGCCGCCACCCAGGATAGCGACCTTACCCCCGGGCCGTCTCACCCCAGCATTGCCCGTGCGAGAGCGACTTCTGGCCACGTGCTGTCGTCGGGAAACCGGTTCAGTGCGTCCGACAGGGTTGGTGCGGCCGATGCACCGTCGAGCCTGAAATGGTCGGCGGCGGCGCGCAACGCAAAAATCGGCGCATCCTGGTGCCGAGCCAGCTCCCGGGCCGCCTTAAGCTGGGCGCGCTTTGCCTCGACGTCGTCTGTGGTGTGTGCTCGCAGCCGCAACAGCTCCGCGTCATAGAAGTGCATCTTGGTGTGCTCGGCCAATTCCAGTGCCGTCTCGAGCCGTTCGCGGGCTTTCGGCACTTCGCCGGCGGCGGTCAACAGCCGAGCCAGGATGGCGTCGTAAAAGGTGATGAGCGAGATCGCGTTCATGGACCGACATGTCTCGACGAAAGCGGTCAGCGCGGCTATATGCGGCTGCAACACCGCCGGATCGGCGTTGTCCGCCAAGGCCGTCAGGGCGGCCACTGTAGCCTGCTGCGCGGTTCCGGTGAGCGTCCAGGCATCGAAACCATGCTGCTCGCCCAGGGTGATCAGTTCGGCGGCGATCTGTGCGGCGCGCTGCAGCTGTCCGGATTCCACCCGAATCAAAATCTCCATCTGCCACACGTACCCCAGGCTGAAAGCGCCTTTGGGAAACGGTGTTTGCGCGCACCGTCGTTCGGCCCGATCCAGCTCGGTGGCCACGCCGGCGAGATCGCCGTCGATGTAGCGGGACAGCGCCACATGCGTATACAGGCCGGCGGTGGCGTCGTTGGGCATGAACAGCATCGCTTCGAGGTCGCGGGTGCATTCCTCGGTCAACGTGTTTGCGGCCAGCTCGAGCTTTTCGCGGGCGTAGCCGAACTCGCCGCGATACCACGCCAGCATGCCGAGCCCGAATTCGTTGATGGGCAGGAAGCACTCGCGCGGACCGGTGAGTTGCGCGCGCACCGATCGGACCAATCGTTCGGCGCGGTCGAGGTCGGCTCGCATCGTGTAGTACGGGTAGAGCGACATCACCGTCGAAAACAGGTCGTCGTCGGCTAAGTCGCTGCCGCACAGGGCGAGGCAGCGTTCGAAGTCGGCGGCGACCTTGGGGCTTGACAAGCCTTCGGCAGCCTGTGTCAAAAACGCGCGTCCGAGCCGAAGCGCGACCTCGAGGCGGTCGCGTTCTGGTCCGGGCACACAGCGGTCGACCTGCGACACGGCATACGTCAGATATGTCAGCGCCTCGCCGAGGGCACCGCGCTGCCGGGCGTTGGCCGACGCCGCACCGTAGGCCGAGGCCGCCTCGAGGTAGCGCTCGGCGCGCTCGTAGTGGCGCGCGATCAACGGCCAGTCCGGATTGCCTTGCGCGGACGCCAAGGCGTCCGCGATACGGCTGTGCAAGCTGCGGCGAAGCGTGGGGGGCGCGAGTTCCTCGGCCACTTCCCGCAGCAGCTCATGGCGGAAGCGGAAGCTGTCGCGGCCAAGCGAATCGAGCACCCGTCCGCTCACCAATTCGGCGAGCACCGCGTCGACGTCATCCTCGGCCAAATCGAGGACCGACAGCACCAGCCCCCGCTCGATGCGGCCGCCCATGAGAGCGGCCGCCTCGACCACCCGCACCGCGCTCGGACTGGACCGAAGCCGCGCGAACAACGCCTCATACAGCGTGTCGGGCACGCCGGTCGAACTGGCCGCATCAGAGGGCTGCTCCTTGATTTTCGCGACCACTTCTTCGATATAGAGCGGAATTCCGACGCAGCGTCGACGTATCGCATGTTGTTCATCGGCTCGCACCTCCGGGTGCAAGGCCGTGATCAGTTGGTTGGCTTCGTCGTCGCTGAGCGGCTCGAGTTCAAACCCCTGCGCTCGTGCGGTATCGGGCAACGACATCGGGACGCGGTTGGTCATGACGACCATGACGTGCCCGCCGAGGTCGGCGCTCAGCAGCGAGCGGACCACGTCGACCGTGTCCTCGTCGAACCAGTGCATGTCCTCGACGAGGATGAGCGACGGCGTGTCTCGGCTGCACGCCATCAGGTACTCGTGGACTGCGCCGGTGATCTGTTGATACAGCTTGCGGCCCTCTGCGGGTATCTGCTGGTATCCGGTTTCGGGTCCGATGCCGAGCACCGGAGCCAACAGCGGGACCATGGCGCCCGGGTCCAGTGCGAGTTCCTCGATTTCGTGGCGCAAAAGCTGAAGTCGTTCCGCGGGCTGGGATGTGCGGCCGATGCCACAGCGGCGTTCCAACAGCCGTCGGACTGGACGAAGGCCGACGTCGGTGTAAAACGGCGACCCGATCAGTTGCAGGACGACGCCGTGCGAGCTTTCCGCCATCGCCACGGCCGACCAGGCCAGCCGGCTTTTGCCGATTCCCGCCTCACCGACGAACACGACACCGGGGGTGTCCAACTGTCCGACACTCACCTGCGCCCACGCCTGTCGCAGGTATGCGAGCTCACGTTCCCGGCCGACCATCGGGCCTGCCGGAGTGGGGGTGAGGTCGCGTTCGGCGACAACGAGGAAATAGCGAACCGGTTGATCGACTCCCTTGACGGCCTTGGGAAGCTGCGCCTTGAGTTCGAATCGGGTCCGGACGAGTTGCTCGACAGACTCCGAGACCGCGAGGGTGCCCGGCTCGGCGAGGCTGCACACCCGAGCGGCGAGATTGGCGGCGAAACCGTAGACGTCATCTTGCGCGGTGTCCAAGTACGCGATTCCGCGGTGCACCCCGACCCGCACCGCGATGTCGAAACCGAAACGGCGCCGGACTTGTTCACTGAGCCTGCCCACCTCACGGGTAATGTCCAACCCGGCCTGCACGGCGCGCCGCACGTCGTCCTCGTGGGGTTCGGGGTGGCCGAAGAATGCCAGCAGCCCGTCGCCCTTGCTGGTACCGATATGGCCGCCATAACGTTCGACGGTGCGTTGCACCTCATCGCGGTAGCGGCCGACAACCGTGCGATACGTTTCCGGCTCGATCTGCGTCGACAACACCGTCGAGTCGACGAGATCAGCGAAAAGGATTGTTATCCTGCGGATCTCGCCCGAATCGGCGGGCGCGGCGAGCAGGTCTTCGGCGTCGGCGTTGTGGTGGTCGACGGCCAGAACCTGCTCAGCCAGCCGGTTGGCGGTTGCCCGATGTCCCTCGGCGAGCGCTTGCAGCGCCCGATCGAGCAGTTCGTCAACGCCAGGCGGCTGGTCGGGTCTGTTCACAGGTTGAGAGTGACCGGCAGGGATAGGCCCGGCTGGGGGACACCATTCTTGAGAACAGCCACTTCCCCTTGGAAGATGCCGCTGGGAATTCCCGCGGAGTTGATCGCCAACCAGAACTTGCGGTTGCCGCCCGCCTTCAACACGCCGCCCGCAGGTATGAAGCGGACAAGTCCGGCGATGTCCTCGTCGACACTCGGGCGGGCCAGCTTGCCAATCTTGAGCACCAATTCGTCGGCGGGGTCGGCTCCGTTGATCGTGTATGGGCCGAAGAACATTCGTGGATCACCCAGCACACCCGGTCCGGCACCGATCGCTTCGGCGATCTCGGCAACCCGAAGGACCCCCATGCCGGTCAAGGCGGCCGCCGAGTCCACCCACTCGTCTTTGAATGTGCCGGCGTTGAGCTTTTCGGCCGCGTCGCCGGCTACCGCTGTCGCATCGGTCAAAGCACGTTCGATGACCGCGGCGACCTCGTCGGCGACCAGCATTGGGCCGTTGTTCGGCTGGATCTGCAACGGAATGCGTGCGAGTCCTGCGGCACCGCGCAGGGCGATACGGGCGAGTTGGGTGATCGATTCGATCGCGTCCGTTGCGGTGTAGGTGGACCCGCTGCCCTTGGTGTCGTTGATCTTGTCGAAGGCATCGATCGCGACCTGCGCCGCGTCGTTGACCATCTTGCGGGTGATTGTCGCGTAACGGGTGGCGATCGCCATCGGGTCATCCATTGGCGCCGTCCTTATCATTCGGAATGACTTGGGGTTTCACGTTGTTTTCCGCGGTCTGGTAGACCTTCAGCGCGAACTCTTGCAGCTGCGTGCCGACGGTGCTGGTGATCGCCTTGACGTCATCGCGCGTCATGCCATCCAGCCAACGGCTGACGGCGTCGGCAGTGACGTCGCGGGTGCGATTGATCAAATCGTTGACCAAGGTGCGGACATCGTCGACGGTATCGCCGAAATTCGGTGGCAGCGTGGCATGCGCGCCGGCCGGTGGCGGCGATGCAACGCCTGAGTCCATCTGTGCCTCAAAGCCGGCCGGCGGCGTGGTCTGGAACGGCTTGAGGTTGGTACCTGGGATTTTTCCCGCCAGCAACTTGCGGGCCGTACCGGCGAGCAGCTCGTGAGCGGCATCGCCCCAACCCAACAGGGAGCCGAGCGCAGCCGTTGCCGTCGGGCTCAGGCCCTGCACGCGCTCCTGCTTGCTGCTGCGGATCCGTACACCCTTCTCGGAGGGATCGCTGCCCTGGCGTGGCGTGATCCAGATGTAGCCGTTGTCGACTTCGACGATGCCCGAGTCGTCTTGGCGGTTCGGGTCGAGGTCGTAGTTGACGAAGATGCCACCATTGTCATCACGCCCGTAATAGAACAGCAGGGCCGTCTTGAGGCACCACTCGTCGCATTCGGGACCGATTTTCTCCAAAATCCGGGACCATCCGCGTTTGGCGTACGGCGGCTGCTGCGCGACGACCGAGCAGAAGAACTTGCAGCAAAGGCTCCAGTTTCTCGGGTCAATGATTCTTTCGATGTCGTTGACGCTCAGGTCGTCATCGGTCGCGTCGGTGTAGAGGGTGCTGCAGTACTGGCCGTTGTCGTCTTCGAGGGTGGCGAAACACGGCAGCGATTGGTCGGCGAATTTCGGATCGACTAATTGCGCAGCCAGGGTATGCCAGCTTCGCCGCGAGTCGACGCGCTCGGCTTGGTCGAGCAGAATCTGGACGGTCTGATCCGACAACGGGCTGTCGGCGTCGAATCGGTCGGGGGTTTCGCGCCAGAAGTTGACCGACGCGGTCATGATCTGCGCGGACAGATTCTCGATCTCTCTGATCTCGGGGGGAGTGCCACCAAGGTTGTCGATCTTCGCCAGCACCATCGCCGCGTAGGCGGATCGGGCCAGCACCGGATCATGAGCCGGGTCGTAGGCGTCGGCAACACGCTCTGGCAACTGCGCCGGCGCCAGGCCGGTATCGCGGCCCGGCCATTCAATAGAGCGGCCCATCCGCTCTTCGGCCGTCGATGCCTGCAGATAGCCGAGCGACTCGCTAACGGTGGGAAACCTTACGGGCGAACGGAAAACGCGCACCGATGGCCGTTTGGCGAAGTCTTCGAGTTCGCGGTACCAGCCGGCCTGGCCGAAACCGGTGGTGCCCGGCAGCAGGGTTTCCACGGTGCGCAGCACGGCGTCCGGGTTCTCGCCGTTGCCCTGTTTGGCGTATCGGACAGCCTCATCGATGGCGCCGAAAAACGACAATTGGGTTTGTAGCAGATTCAGCAACGCCCGACCTCCCACCACTTGTGGCATTAGCATAGGCGATGAGCAGGCAAAATGTAGGGCGAACTGCGGGAACCGCAAGGGGGCCGATGTGACCGAACGGCGGGGCGACAACGGCAGCATCGCCGGTGTGCCGTGGGCATCGGTGTTCGATCCGGCACTGAACATCCGGGCCCTGGGGGAGATTCAGGCCCGTGGATTTCGGGCCGCGACTGAGGTCGTCAATCGGTTCGTCCGAATGGCCGACACCAAATCCGTTGCCGGAGAGGCCGATAACAAACCGGACTCTGCGCCGCCGCCGGATGTGGACAAACTGTTGCAGCTATGGCAACGGATGGTCGCCCAGGCGGTCGAGTCGCTGCGCGGGGCGACGCGACCACCCGGCGAAGTTGCGACCTTCGATGTCCAACACGGCACCTCGAACGGAGCTGTTTGTCTGGTGGCCGCCGAGCCCGGCGCGGTGTCGACCGAAGTCTGGCTGCACAACGCCGGCCCCGAAGACCTGGGCAAGGTGCGGTTGCGGTGCAGCGACTTGCTGGCCCACGACGGCGCGATGATCGGTTCGGACATGGTGCGCTTCGAGCCCGACACCGTGCCGATGGTGGCGCGCTGCAGCCGGGGCGTCACCGTGCAGGTGGACGTGCCCGACGGCATCGCCGCCGCCCACTACCGCGGCACGTTGCTTGCCGATGGTTATCCCGATATCTGGTTGCCGGTCGTGGTGAGCGTGCTGCCGCGGGACTCATGACTAGTACGGCCGACCGGTCGGAACTTATTTCCACCGTCGAGGACCGGCTGCGACAAATCGGGAAAACAGTGCGTCGTTCGATGCTGGACGCGCTGCCCGATGGTGAACCGAGCCAATGGCTTTACGCGCCGATGCGCGAATACCCGTCGCGGCCGGGTAAGGCGCTGCGGCCGGCGCTGTGCTTGTCGGCGGGCCGCGCCTTCGGGGCGAATCGGGACGACCTGCTCGGCATCGCCGTGGCAATCGAGCTGATGCACAACGCTTTTCTGGTGCACGACGATGTCGCCGACGGCAGCGAGATGCGCCGCGGCCGGCCCACCTTGGCGTCCAGGTACGGCGTCGCCGCCGCGCTCAACGCCGGCGACGGTTTGGCGATCGTGGCCGGGCAGGTTCTGCGTGCAGCAACCCGCTGCCTCGACCGCGATCTGGCCGACCTGGTATGGAGCGAGTTCGACACCATGGCGATGCGCACGCTCGAGGGTCAGGCGACCGAAGTCGGTTGGCAACTCGACGAAGTGGTGGATCTGGGCCCCGAGGACTACCTCAACCTCATCATGCACAAGACATGCTGGTACACCACCATCCACCCGCTGCGGGTCGGCGCGCTGGTCGGATCACGGGGCACGGTGGAGCTAGGCCCGTTGGTACGCTTCGGGTTTCATTTCGGCGCGGCATTTCAGATCCGCGACGATCTGCTCAACCTCCTCGGTGACGAGCGCATGTATGGCAAGGAAATTCTGGGCGACCTGTATGAGGGCAAACGCACACTGCCGCTCATGCACCTGCTCAGCGTCGCGCAGGGCTCCGACCACGCGCTGGTGCGTCATTACCTGCGGCTGAAGCGATCGGAGCGCTCGGCCGAACTGGTGCACACGATCCGCCGGCTGATGGACTCTTACGGCAGCATCAGGTTCACCAGCGAGTACGCCGAAGGGATTCTGCTGGTCGCCGAGGAGTATTTCGAGCAGGCATTCGCCGCCGCGCAGCCGGGCCCCGACCTCGAGTTCTTGCGGGCGCTGGTGCCCTATGTATGGGCGCGGTGGCGGTGAGCCAACGGGCTAAGGTGAGCGCCGTGGCCGAGACCGCGCCGTTGCGCGTGCGACTGATCGCCAAGACCGAGTTCCTGGCGCCGCCGGACGTGCCATGGAGCACCGACGCCGACGGCGGCCAGGCGTTGCTGGAGTTCGCCGGCCGGGCCTGCTACCAGAGCTGGAGTAAGCCCAACCCCCGCACCGCCACGAACGCGTCTTATCTGCGGCACATCATCGACGTCGGGCATTTGTCGGTGCTCGAACACGCCAACGTGTCGTTCTACATCACCGGTATCTCCCGATCGTGCACGCACGAGATGATCCGGCACCGGCATTTTTCCTACTCGCAGCTGTCGCAGCGTTACGTGCCGGAGAAGAATTCGCAGGTCGTGGTGCCTCCGGGAATGCAGGACGACCCGGAATTGCAGCAAATCCTGTCCGAGGCCGCCGACGCCAGCCGCGCTACCTATATCGACCTGCTGAGCAGGCTGGAAGCCAAGTTCGCTGATCAGCCCAATGCGGTGTTACGGCGAAAGCAGGCCCGTCAGGCCGCCCGCGCCGTGCTGCCCAACGCCACCGAAACCCGCATCGTGGTCACCGGCAACTACCGATCGTGGCGGCACTTCATCGCCATGCGCGGCAGCGAGCACGCCGACCTGGAGATTCGGCGGCTGGCGATCGCATGCCTGCGCCAGCTCGTCGACGTCGCCCCCGCGGTCTTCGGTGATTTCCAGATCTCCACGCTGGCCGACGGCACCGAGGTCGCGACCAGTCCGCTCGCCACGGAGTCTTGAGGCCGGCAGGTAATCTGGTCAGCTGTGAGCACCGGCGGATTCGACGTCCAAGCACGCCTCGGCACGCTGCTGACCGCCATGGTGACGCCGTTCGGCCCGGATGGCTCTGTGGACCTTGCCTGCGCCGCTCGCCTGGCGAACCATCTCGTCGACGCCGGATGCGACGGTTTGGTGGTGTCGGGCACCACCGGCGAGTCGCCGACCACGACCGACGCCGAGAAGCTGGCCTTGCTGCGCGCCGTGCTGAACGCGGTGGGCGACCGTGCCCGGATCATCGCCGGCGCCGGCAGCTACGACACCGCGCACAGCGTCCAGCTGGCCAAGGCATGCGCAGCCGAGGGCGCGCACGGCCTGCTGGTGGTCACCCCGTACTACTCCAGGCCGCCGCAGAGTGGGCTGATTGCGCACTTCACCGCGGTCGCCGACGCTACCGACCTGCCGGTGCTGCTCTACGACATCCCCGGACGCTCGGTGGTCCCGATCGAACCCGCCACCCTGGTTGCGCTGGCGTCGCACCCGAACATCGTTGGGGTCAAAGATGCCAAGGGTGACCTGCACAGCGGCGGTCAGGTGATGGCCGACACCGGTCTGGCCTACTACTCCGGCGACGACACGCTCAACCTGCCCTGGCTGGCGATGGGCGCGGTCGGCTTCATCAGCGTGATCTCTCATTTGGCAGCAGGCCAGCTGCGAGAGCTATTGTCTGCCTTCAATTCTGGAGATGTCGTTACCGCGCGCAAGATCAACGTCGCGGTGGCTCCGTTGTGCAACGCGATGGGCCGTCTCGGTGGCGTGACGATGTCTAAAACCGGTCTGCGCCTGCAGGGCATCGACGTGGGAGACCCGCGGCTGCCACAGATGCCCGCGACTCCCGAGCAGGTCGAAGCATTGGCCGCCGACATGCGTGCGGCCTCGGTGCTGCGGTGAGCTACAGGTGAACGAAGAACTCGCCCCGCCAAAACCATTGACCCCGGGCGGGTTGCGGGTCACCGCGTTGGGCGGTATCAGCGAAATCGGCCGCAACATGACCGTCTTCGAGCACCTGGGCCGGTTGCTGATTATCGACTGCGGCGTGATGTTCCCCACCCACGACGAACCCGCCGTCGACTTGATCCTGCCGGACCTGCGGCATATCGAGCACCGGCTCGACGACATCGAGGCCCTGGTGCTGACCCATGCACACGAGGACCACATCGGCGCCATCCCGTTTTTGCTCAAGATGCGCCCCGACATCCCGATCGTCGGATCGAAATTCACGTTGGCGCTGGTCGCCGCCAAATGCCGCGAGCATCAGCTCAAGCCGGTGTTGCTCGAGGTCGCCGAGGGGCAGCGCAGCACCCACGGGGTATTCGAGTGCGAGTACTTCGCCGTCAACCACTCCATCCCCGACGCCCTGGCGATCGCGGTGCGCACCGGCGCGGGAACCGTCTTACACACCGGCGACATCAAACTCGACCAACTCCCGCTCGACGGCCGTCCCACCGACCTGCCCGGGATGTCCCGGCTCGGTGACGACGGTGTGGACCTGTTCCTGTGCGACTCGACCAATGCCGAGATCCCCGGCGTTGGGCCGAGCGAAAGCGAGGTCGGCCCGACTCTGCACCGGTTGATCCGTGGTGCCGAGGGGCGGGTGCTCGTGGCATGCTTCGCCTCCAACGTCGATCGCGTGCAGCAAATCGTCGACGCCGCTGTGGCGTTGGGCCGACGGGTGTCGTTCGTCGGCCGATCCATGGTGCGCAACATGGGAATTGCGCGCGAGCTCGGTTTCTTACGGGTAGACGACTCCGACCTGCTCGACATCGGTGCGGCAGAGATGATGCCACCAGAACGGGTGGTGCTGATCACGACCGGCACTCAGGGCGAGCCGATGTCGGCGCTGTCGCGTATGTCGCGCGGCGAGCATCGCAGCATCACGCTGACGTCAGACGACCTGATCATCCTCTCGTCATCGCTGATTCCGGGCAACGAGGAAGCCGTCTTCGGCGTCATCGATTCGCTGTCCAGGATCGGTGCCCGCGTGGTCACTAATCAGCAAGTGCGCGTGCATGTTTCAGGCCATGCCTACGCTGGTGAACTGCTGTTCTTGTACAACGGGGTGCGGCCGCGCAACGTCATGCCGGTGCACGGCACCTGGCGGATGCTGCGCGCCAACGCCCAGCTGGCCGCCCGCACCGGGGTGCCCGAGGAGTCGATCTTGCTGGCGGAGAACGGCGTCAGCGTCGACTTGGTGGGCGGTAGGGCCACCATCGCCGGTGCGGTGCCCGTCGGCAAGATGTTCGTCGACGGTTTGATCGTCGGCGACGTCGGCGATACCACGCTTGGCGAGCGGCTCATTCTGTCGTCGGGTTTCGTCGCGGTAACCGTGGTGGTACGACGCGGGACCGGAAAGCCCGCCGCCCCACCGCATCTGCACTCGCGCGGCTTCTCCGAAGATCCCAAGGCGCTGGAACCGGCCGTGTGTAAAGTCGAGGCCGAGCTGGAATTGCTTGCCGCCGAGAACGTAACTGATCCGGTTCGCATTGCCCAGGCGGTGCGCCGCACGGTCGGCAAGTGGGTGGGTGAAACTTATCGCCGGCAGCCTATGATCGTGCCAACCGTACTGGAGATCTAGGTCTTGGGCGTTGAGATTGCGCCCAGGGCTGTGATTTTCGCTCGATCACGACCCTGGACGCAATCTCAACGTCAGCGCGGAGCCCTACGCCTTTTCGGCGTACGCAGACCATTCCAGCTGTGATGCCGGCAGATTGCGGCCGGCCGGCTTGACATAGTTGTGGACAAAATAATCGGGCCCGGCCTGCTCCACCAGGCGCCAATCGAATTCGTCGAGGAAGGCTGCGACGTCCTGAGTCTGGATACCGAAGTGCCAGAGTTGCCGACGCTGCCGTACCTTGCGATACAACGTGCGGGTGCCATACAGGTTGGTGCCATCGATGAAATCACGACGGACATATGTGAATACCAAGCGGCTGCCTGTGGGCACCGGCCGCAACCCTTCCAGGGTTGCTCGGACGGCGTCCTCGGTCAGGTATTGGGTCACACCTTCCCAGATGAAAAAGGTGCGGTAGTTAGCTTGGTAGCCGTGCTCGGCCAGCGTGGTGAGCAAGTCGTCGCGTTCGAAATCCATCGGCACCAACCGGACTGACCGCGGCTGTGCGCCCAGGACGCGGCGCACGATCGCCGCCTTGCGGGCGATATTGATGGTTTGGTCCACTTCGAAGATCGGGATATGGGTGTGCTGCGCGAGATGATAAGCACGAGTGTCCAATCCGGCGCCGAGGATCACCACTGCATCGATGTCGCCGAGCGCTTCGTTGAGCTTGTCGGCGATGTAGCGTTTGCGGCAGGCCATATTGACCCACAACCCCGGGCCCATCGACTCCGACGCACGAACGAACAGCGACCGCAGCGGCGCCGGCCGTGTGGCGGCAACCAGCCACCGCGCCGGCATTGGCAGAAATCGACCGGCCAGGTCGTCGTCCACCAGCCGTCGCCCGGGCGGCTGATGGTGCTCGATGGCCGCCAAGATCATGGGTCCAAAAGCCGTCTGCGCAGCCGGATTTGCCACCGTTATCAGCGCTTGTTCAGAAAGCCCGCATCGACCGGCAAGGTGATGCCGGTGATGTAGCGCGCCTGGTCGGACACCAGCCACGCCACCGCGTTGGCGATGTCGTCGGGTTGCAACACCTGGACCGGTAGCGCATTGCCCATGTCGGGTGGGGAATCGGATTGGGCGAGTAAGTCCGCCAACCACTGTCGGGTGAACTCGTTGTTGATCATCGGCGTGTCGACGCCGGCGGGATGCACCGAGTTGACCCGGATACTGTACGGGGCAAGGTGATTGGCGTAGACCCGCATCAATCCGACCAGCCCGTGTTTGGCAGCGGCATACCCGATGGAGCCGGCATCGGGGCTGCCGATACCGGCCAGCCCCGCGGCCGAACTGATCAGCACGATCGACCCCCCGTCGCCCTGCGAAATCATCGTCGGTATCGCGACCTCGACGGTGTGGTGCGCACCGGTGAGGTTGACGTCGATCACGTCGCGCCACCCGTCGGCGCCGGCCTGCATCGGTGCGATCCCGGCGTTGGCCACGACGATGTCCAGCCGACCCAGCTCGTCGAGACCGGCCTGCAAGGCGGCGTTCAGCGAGTCGCGATCGCGCACGTCGCCTTGGCTGGCCACGATGCGCGCGCCGGCGTCTTCGACGAGCTTTACCGTGGCGGCCAGATCGTCGGGGGTGGCCATTGGGTAGGGCACGCTGGCGATCTGCGCGCACAGGTCGACGGCGATGATGTCGGCGCCGTCGGAGGCCAGCCGTACCGCGTGGGCGCGGCCCTGACCGCGGGCGGCGCCGGTGATCAGCGCGACTTTTCCGGCTAGCGGGCCCGCCATCAGCGGCGAAGCTGGCCCTTGTCCGGATCGCCGGCCACGACGGGAGTCAGCATCTTGATGTCGGGCGCCCCGACCAGATGCTCGCCGGCGTCTTTGAACATGGTGGTCACCGCGGGCGCGGAGCTGTGCGCCTTGAGCGCGTCGGCGTCGGCCCACTGCTCGATGAACACGAAGGTCTCCCCGGATTCGTGCAGCGCGTAGAGCTGACAGCCCGCTTCGTTGTGCACTTCTTGGACCGCGCGGGTCAGGATGTCGCGGACGGTGTCGACCGATTCGGGTTTGACGGTCATGGTGGCAACGACGACGACGGGCATGCGACGAACTCCTCACTGAGTCGCGGCGATCGCAAGCGCGGGGCGGGCGCAGCGGGTCGCCGCCGTATGACGTACCGGACGGCCATCACCCTACTCAGGTGCGCCCGACGGGCCGCGTGGTGAGCAGTGCTTTCACCCGTGCGGCGCCGGAATGGCCCGATTGCCCGAGACGATGACCAAATTGACACCCTTCTGTGACCCGTGTGGCTGATGGTGAATATGGGGCGCTTGCGACTAGGCTGGAGCCCATGGCTAGTAAGACCGTTGCGCGATCTGGCGCCCGAACAAGCAGGTCAAGAGCCACTTCCCGGGGGAGCGGCCGGCCCGCGCGCCCGGCGTCGCCGCGCCGCAGGCCCGCTCGGCGGCGTAACTCCTCCCTGGTTGCCTCGGCGGGGCTGACCTGCGGGCGGGCCATGCGCGCGACGTGGCTGATGCTCGCCAAAGGCGCCGGGACCACCGCGCGTTCGGTCGGGCGGGCCCGCGAAATCGACCCGGGCCATCGCCGCGACGGGATTGCGCTGACGCTGCTGGGCGTGGCGGTGGTGATTGCCGCCAGCTGCTGGTTCGACGCCGCCCGCCCGGTTGGCGCCTGGGTCGACTCGGTGCTGCGCACGTTCATCGGTTCGGGCGTCGTAATCCTGCCGGTGGTCACCGCCGCGGTGGCCGTGGTGTTGATGCGCACCGAGCCGAACCCCGATGCGCGGCCACGGCTGGTGCTGGGCGCGGCGATGGTGGCCGTACCGGTGCTGGGGCTGTGGCATCTGTGGGCCGGGTCTCCGGACAACCCGGTCGGGCGGCAGCACGCGGCGGGCTTTGTCGGGTTCGCTATTGCAGGGCCGCTCTCCGAGGGGTTGAGCGTGTGGATTGCCGCGCCACTGCTGTTCATCGGGTCGCTGTTTGGTCTGCTGCTGTTGACCGGCACCACGATTCGCGAGGTGCCCGAGACGGTGCGCGCCATGTTCGCCACCCGGATGTTCGACCGTGGGTACTTCGACGAGCCCGAGTATGACGAGGCCGAAGATAGTGTCGCCGAAGACTTTTCCGACGGTTACTACGACGACGCCAGCTATGGCGACGAGTCCCAGCCGTGGCCTTCCGGTAAGGATCCTGTCGCGCCCGACGACACGCCCACGGTGCCCGAGCCGACCGTTTCGCGCGGCCGCCGGAAGGCTAAGCGAGAGCCGTTGGTGGTGGACCGGGTGGTGGAAGGACCGTACACGCTGCCGCCGTTGAGCTTGCTGGTTGCGGGCGATCCACCCAAGAAGCGCAGCGCAGCCAATGACTACATGGTCGACGCCATCACCTCGGTGCTCGAGCAGTTCAAGGTCGACGCGGCCGTCACCGGCTGCACCCGGGGGCCCACGGTGACGCGCTACGAGGTCGAGCTGGGGCCAGGGGTCAAGGTCGAGAAAATCACTGCGCTGCAACGCAATATCGCCTACGCGGTGGCCACCGAGAGTGTCCGGATGCTGGCGCCGATCCCCGGCAAGTCCGCTGTCGGCATCGAGGTGCCCAACACCGACCGGGAGGTGGTGCGGCTGGCCGACGTGCTCACCGCCCCGGTGACCCGCCGCGACCACCATCCGCTGGTGATCGCATTGGGCAAAGACATTGAGGGCGATTTCATTTCGGCCAACCTGGCCAAGATGCCGCACCTGCTGGTAGCGGGCTCCACCGGATCCGGCAAGTCCAGCTTCGTCAACTCGATGCTGGTGTCGCTGTTGGCGCGCGCCACCCCCGAGGAGGTCAGGATGATCCTGATCGACCCGAAGATGGTGGAACTGACGCCGTACGAAGGCATTCCGCATCTGATCACCCCGATCATCACCCAGCCGAAGAAAGCCGCCGCGGCGCTGGCCTGGCTGGTCGAGGAGATGGAGCAGCGCTACCAGGACATGCAGGCGTCGCGGGTGCGGCACATCGACGACTTCAACGCCAAGGTGCGCTCCGGTGAGATCACCACGCCGCTGGGCAGTCAACGCGAATACCGGCCATACCCATATGTGGTGGCGATCGTCGACGAACTGGCCGACCTGATGATGACCGCTCCTCGCGACGTCGAGGACGCCATCGTGCGGATCACCCAGAAGGCCCGTGCGGCCGGCATTCACCTGGTGTTGGCCACCCAGCGGCCGTCGGTCGATGTGGTCACCGGACTGATCAAGACGAACGTGCCGTCCCGGTTGGCTTTCGCGACGTCGTCGCTCACCGACAGCCGGGTGATCCTGGACCAGGCAGGCGCCGAGAAACTGATCGGCATGGGCGACGGCCTGTACCTGCCGATGGGGGCGAGCAAGCCGCTACGGCTACAGGGCGCGTTCATCACCGACGAGGAGATTCAGGCGGTCGTCGCAGCCTGCAAGGAGCAGGCCGAGCCGGAGTACACCGAGGGCGTCACCACCGCTAAGTCCACGTTGGAGCGCAAAGACGTTGACCCCGACATCGGCGACGACATGGACGTTTTTCTGCAAGCCGTCGAGTTGGTGGTCTCGAGCCAATTCGGGTCCACCTCGATGCTGCAGCGCAAGCTGCGAGTCGGGTTCGCCAAAGCCGGACGGCTGATGGACCTCATGGAGACCCGGGGCATTGTCGGGCCGTCGGAGGGGTCCAAGGCCCGCGACGTGCTGGTCAAGCCCGACGAGCTGGCCGCGACGTTGGCGTCGATCCGCGGCGGCGGGGACGGCGACGACGAGCCCGCCGAATAGCGCCGAATAGCCCCGAAGAGCGCCGCGTCGCGCGCGTAGCGCCGAGTGTGCGGCCAGCTTCACGTTCGGCACCGAGTGTGCAGCCAGCTGCACACTCGCGAGCCAGAGCACGTTAGAGCACCAGCAGCATCCGCGAATTGCCCAGGATGTTCGGCTTGACGTAGCTCAGGTCCAAGAACTCGGCGACACCGATGTCGTACGAACGGCACATCTCCTCGAACACCTCGGCCGTCACCGGGGTGCCCTCGATCTCGGTGAACCCATGCCGGCTGAAGAACTCGGTTTCGAAGGTCAGCACGAACAGCCGCTGGAGCTGCAACTCGCGCGCCACCTCGATGAGCCGGTCCACGATCGCATGGCCGATGCCGCGGCCGGTCATGCTGGGGTCGACGGCCACCGTGCGCACCTCGCCGAGATCCGACCACAGCACGTGCAGCGCCCCGCAGCCGACGACCTCGCCGTCGTACTCGGCGACCCAGAATTCCTGC
Organism: Mycobacterium shimoidei; assembly: GCA_002101905.1. Taxonomy (GTDB): domain Bacteria; phylum Actinomycetota; class Actinomycetes; order Mycobacteriales; family Mycobacteriaceae; genus Mycobacterium; species Mycobacterium shimoidei. The sequence continues at coordinate 33,377 of LQPU01000064.1, forward strand.
ACCGCCTCGTACAACGTCACCAGGTTCTTTTCCAGCAGGATCTTGCCGGCGTAGGTGTCCACCAGGCGCTTGATCGCCGGCACATCCGAGGTTCGCGCGCGCCGGACCGCTGCGTTCACGGGTGCAGAGTATCGGTTTCAGCTCGGGTCGCCGCTATTCGGTGAGCAGAGGGCCAACCGATATTCTGATGCCGTGTCAGGTCAGCCTCAAAGCGGTCCATTGGTCAGCCGTGCCAGGGTGACCAACATCGCCAACATGCTGACCCTGCTGCGGTTGGTGTTGGTGCCGATCTTTCTGCTGACGCTGTTTGCCGGCGATGGACACCAAACCCCGAGCCGCATTGCGGCTTTCGTGATCTTCGCGGTGGCCGTGATCACCGACCGGTTCGACGGCGCGCTTGCTCGCAACTACGGCATGGTGACCGAGTTCGGCGCTCTGGCCGATCCGATTGCGGACAAAACCCTCATCGGGGCGGCGCTGATCGGGCTGTCGATGCTCGGCGACCTGCCGTGGTGGATCACCGTATTGATCCTGGTCCGGGAAGTGGGGATCACCGTGCTGCGGTTCGCTGTGTTGCGCCGTGGCGTCATTCCGGCCAGCCGTGGCGGCAAGCTCAAGACGCTCGTGCAGGCGGTGGCGATTGGATTGTTCGTGCTGCCGCTGAACGGGTCCTGGCATCTGACGGCGTCGGCCGTCATGGCGGTTGCGATCGTGCTGACGGTCATCACTGGGGTGGACTACGTCGCGTCTGCCGCCAAGGATGTTCGTCGGCGCCCGACGGCGTCCTAACCGGCTACTAAATCGCCGGGAACGATTCAGCGTGCCGGCTGCGTTGTTCCGAATGATTGCTGTTGATCAGCATCGATAGCTACACAGACCCGAGGGGAGCACCATGTCGTCATTGTTGCGTGAGGTCATCGGCGACGTGCTGCGCCGGGTTCGGACTTCGCAAGGCCGCACACTACGTGAAGTGTCCGACACAGCGCGCGTCAGCCTGGGCTACCTCTCCGAGGTCGAGCGTGGCCGCAAAGAGGCGTCCAGCGAGCTGCTGAGCGCGATCTGCGATGCGCTGGAGGTCCCGCTGTCGGAAGTGCTCGTCGACGCCGGTGAGCAGTTGGCCGGCCAGGAGCCCGCTGAACCGAGTGCCACCAACATCGATCCGGACACCAAAGTGGTCATTCCGCCGGCGGTGTCGTTGGCTCTTGCCTGACATATGCGTACTTTTGGCTGACGTACGTTCAACAGAAGGTGCGGCGATGCGCGCCGAACCGATAAATTGAGCGGCAGGAGTCGATCGACAACGAAGGCGGAGTCAACTCATGGCCAATCCGTTCGTCAAAGGGTGGAAGTACCTGATGGCGCTGTTCAGTGCGAAGATCGATGAGCGCGCCGACCCCAAGGTCCAGATCCAGCAGGCCATCGAGGAAGCCCAGCGCACCCACCAAGCGCTGACCCAGCAGGCCGCACAAGTGATCGGCAACCAGCGTCAACTCGAAATGCGACTCAATCGGCAGCTGGCCGACATCGAAAAACTCCAGGTCAACGTGCGTCAAGCGGTCACGCTGGCCGACCAGGCCACCGCGGCAGGGGACACGGCGAAGGCCGCGGAATACAACAACGCCGCCGAGGCGTTCGCCGCGCAGTTGGTTACCGCCGAGCAGAGTGTCGAAGACCTCAAGGGATTGCACGACCAGGCGCTGCAAGCAGCGGCGCAGGCCAAAAAGGCCGTCGAGCAGAACGCGATGGTGCTGCAGCAGAAGATCGCCGAGCGCACCAAGCTGCTCAGCCAGCTGGAGCAGGCCAAGATGCAGGAGCAGGTCAGCGCGTCGCTGCGGTCGATGAGCGAGCTTGCCGCGCCGGGCAACACCCCAAGCCTCGACGAGGTGCGCGAGAAGATCGAACGCCGCTACGCCAACGCGCTGGGCGCCGCCGAACTCGCGCAGAATTCGGTTCAGGGCCGCATGCTCGAGGTCGAGCAGGCCAGTGTGCAGATGGCCGGGCACTCGCGGCTGGAACAAATCCGAGCGTCGATGCGTGGCGAGTCGTTGCCCGCCGGCGGGACAACTGGCGCCAACACCGCCACCCCGGCCGCGCCGGCGAAGCCCGCCGAAGCCGCCCAAAAGCCCATCGGGCAGCAGTAGACGGGGAAGGCGATGGCGGTGAAGTCGAGTCACGGCGTTTTCCAGCGCGGTTGGGAGATCGCCGGAGAGCTCAGCGACTTTGTCGCGCACAAGATCAGCGTTGTCACCGATCCGCGGGCGCGGCTGCTGCGCCGTCGTCGTCGCGCCCTGCGGTGGGGCTTGATCTGTGCCGCCGGATGTGTGTTCTGGGGGCTGGTGACCGCGGTGCTGGCGGCATGGGGCTGGTTCGCGTTGCTGCTGCAGATCACCGGCGCGGTCGCCGTTGCCCTGGCGATTCCGGCGACGCTGCTGCTGCTTCGCTATCGCTGGTTGCGCGCAGAACCGTTGCCGCCGCAACGGCCCGCCAGCACGCGTCGGCTGCCGCCACCGGGTTCGGCCGCGCGATCAGCGATGTTCGCGCTGGGCGCGTCCGAGCGTGGCTTCTTCTCGCTGTTGGGGGTCATGGAGCGGGGCGAGATGCTGCCCGCCGCCGAGATCCGCGACCTGACCGCCGCGGCCAACCAGACCGCCGCCGCGATGGCGGCAACCGCGGCGCAGGTGGTGTCGATGGAGCGGGCGGTGGCAGCCACCCCGCAGTCGCGGTCTTATCTGGTGCCCACTATCAACGCGTTCACCGCGCAGTTGGGTACTGGCGTGCGTCAGTACAACGAAATGGTCACCGCTGCAGCGCAATTGGTGTCGTCAGCCAACGGGACGCCGCTGCCCAACCAGCGCTATCGCGACGAACTGACCGCCGCGACGGATCGCCTGGTCGGTTGGGCGCAGGCGTTCGAGGAACTCCGCGGGCTGCCAGGCTTTAGAACCGCGCTTTGAGCGAGGGCAACACCAACGCGGCCAGGCCGCGCACCGTCGCCTTCAAGATGTCGTAGAAGTCGAAATAGTCGCGCCACAGCGTGATTCGCCCGTCGTGCACTTCGAATACGCCGCAGATCCAGAACTGCAGCCGTAGCGGTCCGAAGATCAGCGCGTCGGTGCGCTCGGTGAGAACTGCGGCGCCGTCGCCGGCGATGCGGTGGATCTTCACCTCGAATCCGGCGCGGCCCTCCATCCGCCGAAACAGCTTCATCGCCCGGTTCCGGCCGTAGATAGTCGGCAGACCGACGTTCTGGTACACCAGGTCATCGGCCAGTGCAGCCTCGACCGTGTCGAAGTCCTGGTCCTGCAGCGCGTTCAGAAAAACCTCAACGGTACGGGTGTTTTGGGCGGTCTGCTCAGTCATGGTCGCCAGCTTAGAGGTTTGTGACAAGGTAGGGCAGTGCGCGTCGCAGTGGTCGCCGGGCCGGATCCGGGGCACTCGTTCCCCGCGATCGCGCTGTGCCAGCGTTTTATTGACGCGGGCGACGCACCGACGCTGCTCACCGGAACTGAGTGGCTGGAAACCGCCCGCGCTGCGGGTGTGGAAGCCGTCGAACTGTTGGGCCTCGATCCCACCGCCGACGACGACGACCGCGACGCCGGCGCCAAGATTCATCAGCGTGCCGCGCGGATGGCGCTGCTCAATCTTCCCCAAATGCGAGATTTGGCACCGGATCTGGTGGTGTCCGACGTCATCACCGCCTGCGGCGGAATGTCGGCGGAGCTGATGGGCACACCGTGGGTCGAGCTCAGTCCGCATCCGCTGTATTTGCCCTCGAAGGGGTTGCCGCCGCTGGGCAGTGGACTGGCACCGGGGACGGGCTTGCGCGGTCGGTTTCGCGACTCGGTGATGCGGGCGTTGACGGCGCGGTCGTGGCGTGCAGGCCTACGGCAACGAGCGGCGGTCCGTGTCGAGATCGGCCTGCCCGCCCGCGACCCCGGGCCGTTGCGGCGCCTGATCGCCACGCTGCCCGCGCTGGAGGTGCCGCGACCGGATTGGCCGGCCGAAGCGATCGTGGTGGGTCCGCTGCACTTCGAGCCGACCGAACAGGTGCTGGCCATTCCGCCGGGCTCCGGGCCGGTGGTCATCGTGGCGCCGTCGACGGCGCTGACCGGCGCTCGCGGGATGGCGCAACTCGCGTTGGAATGTCTGGTGCCCGGCGACGGTTTGCCGGTTGGCTCGCGGGTGGTGGTGTCGCGGCTCAACGGCCCAGATCTGACGGTGCCGCCCTGGGCGGTGGTCGGGCTGGGACGCCAAGACGCGTTGCTGGCAGATGCCGACCTGGTGGTCTGCGGTGGTGGGCACGGGATGGTGGCCAAGACGTTGCTGGCCGGCGTGCCGCTGGTGGTGGTTCCAGGCGGCGGGGATCAGTGGGAGATCGCCAACCGGGTGACGCGGCAGGGCAGTGGGCTGCTGGTTCGGCCGCTGACCGCCCAAGCGCTGGTGGCAGCGGTCGGTGAGGTGTTATCTGCGCCGAGCTATCGCGATGCGGCGCGACGGGCCGCGGCGAGCATCGCCGAAGTCGTCGATCCGGTGCAGGTGTGCCGCCAGGCGCTGAGCCACGCTGTATAACTTGTATCTGTGCGCTTAACAGATTTCCACGAACGTGTAACCCTGCGATTTGGCGCTACCTATGGTGCGTCGGTGCTGGCCGATCACGTGCTGACCGGTTTCGGGCGTACCGCCGCCCAAGCGATCGAAGACGGCGTCGAGCCGCGTGAGGTGTGGCAGGCGCTGTGCGTGGACTTCGACGTCCCCCGCGACCAGTGGTGAGTTTCTGCCCATCTCGCGTTTCAGCGCGGGCTCATTGCGACTTTTTGTCTTAACCGGTTGCCTCGGTTGCCTTAACGGGCTCTTCGCAGTTGAGGGTGTAGAGCTGGCCGGCGCGTCGTTACCGGGGTAGGGGTCGAGGTCTTCTGAAGATGAA
>LQPU01000065.1 GCA_002101905.1 Mycobacterium shimoidei
CCAAGCACGGTCTACCGCAACGAAATACGCCCCTGAACAGCGGAAAAGCGCCCACGAAAACCCGTGGAGCGCCACATATGTTCGAGTCCACCGAGTTGTCGACCACCGAAGAGTCGATCGGTCTGCTCGAGCAGGTATCGGCCGCGGCGCGCAGTGAAACGCAGGCTATCGCGCGGCGGCTCAATGCGATCGCCGATCTGATGCAACTGCGGGATCGCCAATACGAAGGTCATGAGGACTGGGCCGTCGACTTGTGGGACGCGGTGGCCGCCGAGTTGGCCGCGGCGCTGCGGGTCAGCCGCGCGCTGGCGTCGAGCTACATGACCGATGCCCAGGTGATGTGCGAGCGGCTGCCGAAGCTGGGCGGGTGCCTGGCCGCCGGCGACATCAATTACCCGATGTTTCGAGTGATCGCCTATCGCACCGCGCTCGTCACCGACGACACGGCCCTGGCCACGATCGATGCGCAATTGGCGCTGCGCGCGCCGCGCTGGCCGTCGCTGACTCGCGGCAACCTGGCCAGGCGAGTCGACGCCATCGTCGCCCAAATCGACCCCGATGCGATCCGTCGAACCAACAAAGAGGTCAAAGACCGCTATCTGAATGTGTCGGAATCGATCCCGGGCATCGCGGAGGTGTACGGGAATGTATTCGCCAGCACCGGCTGGGCATTGGATCGCCGGTTAGATGAGCTGGCAGCGACGGTGTGTGATGCTGATCCGCGGACCAAGGCGCAGCGACGCGCCGACGCCTTGGACGCCCTGGTCTGCGGCGCCGAGCGGCTGGCGTGCACCTGTGGCGATTCCGAGTGCTGCCAGCAACGAGGTCGCCCGCGGAACCCCAATCTCGTGATCCAGATCATCGCCGAGCAGGCCAGCGTCGACGGCACTGGAACCTCGCCGGGCTACATGGCCGGTGCGGACAAGCTGATCCCGGCCGAGGTGGTCGCGCAATTGGCGAAGACCGCCAAACTGCAACCGCTGGTGATTCCGTCAGCCGCCGAGCCGCGCTACATCCCGTCGGCCAAACTGGCCGAGTTCGTGCGGTGCCGGGACCTGACGTGCCGGGCGCCCGGGTGTGACTGCCCAGCGGTGTACTGCGACGTCGACCACACCATCCCATATGCGGAAGGTGGCCCCACCCATCCGTCAAAGCTGACGTGTTGCTAAGATACCCTCATGTCTCGGACCAAAACGCCGGCTCGGCAGGTGGTGCGCTCGGCGGCGATCTACGCGCGTATCTCTGTGGATGCTGATGGGAAATCCCTTGGGGTGCAACGGCAGTTGGAGGATTGCCGCAAGCTGGCCGCTGATCGGGGCTGGCCGGTAGGTGCGGAGTATGTGGATAACGATGTGTCGGCGTTCTCGGGTAAGCCGCGCCGCGAGTATGCGCGGATGCTGGCCGATCTGGAAGCCGGGGCGCGCGATGCGGTGATCGTCTACAACCTGGACCGGTTGCATCGCCGGCCGGTGGAGTTGGAGGAGTTCGTCGCGCTCTGTGAGCGGATCGGGGTGTCGCAGGTGGCGACGGTGACCGCCGATATCGACCTGGGTAACGATGACGGGTTGTTTATGGCGCGCATTTTCGCCGCGTTCGCCGCCAAGGAGTCCGGGCGCAAATCGGCGCGCATCCGGCGCAAAATGTTGCAAAACGCCGAGCAGGGGTTGCCGCACGGGTCGGCGCGCCCGTTCGGGTATGAGGACGACAAGATCACCATTCGTGAGTCGGAGGCCGCGGTGGTGCGCGAGCTGGTGGACCGCTACCTGGCCGGCCAATCCATCACGTCGCTGACAGTGTGGCTCAACGAGTCCGGGGTGGCCCCGGCGGTGGCCAAGACGTGGCAGACCACGGCGGTGCGCCAAATTTTGCGGTCAGGTCGGATCGCGGGGTTGCGTGAGCATCGCGGCGAGGTGATCGGTGAGGCGGCCTGGCCGGCGATCATCACCCCGGCCGAGCGGGACCGGGTGCTGGCGCGCATGGCGGCCTGCTCGGTGACCAAAACCCGGGCGGCGCGCACCTATCTGCTGTCGGGCCTGCTGCGCTGTGGACGCTGCGGTAATCGGTTGTTTTCCCATGCCCGCCATAACAATCCGCAGAATCGGGTGCGCCGTTATGTGTGCTTGAGCGGCCCCGATCATGGTGGCTGCGGCCGGTTGACGGTGGTCGCCGAACCGGTGGAACAACTGTTGACTGACGCGGTGCTGGCCCGGCTGGATTCCCCGCATCTCGCCAAGGTGCTGGCCGGCAAAGCCAGCACCGATCGGGACGTGGCGGCGCTGGCCGCGCAGGTTGACAAGGATCAGGCCCGGCTGGACGAGCTGGCCGCGCTCTATGCAGACGGGGCGATCAGCGCGCGGGAGTGGATCGCCGCGCGTGACCCGATCACCGCGCGCATCGGCCAGGCGCGCCGCGACATCGCACAGGCGACCGACACCACCGCGCTCTACGAGCTGGCCGGCACCGGCGGTGCGCTACGCGGCCAGTGGCCCGACCTTGGGTTGGATCGCCAACAGGCCATCGTCAAGGCCGTGCTCGACCACGCCGTGATTGCCCCCGGTACGCCGGGCTCGCGCAGTTTGGACATCAACCGCGTTCAACCCCATTGGCGTATCTAGCTTTTGGGTATCCGGATATCCCGATCTTCGGCGGGCGCGAGTGTGAGGTCGTCGAAGTCAAAGCCGGGGAAAAGTGCGCAGCTGACCAGAGTTTCCCCGCCATCCTGCGGGCGAGCCGCTTGCCAGGAGCCTCCCGGGACGAGGAGCTGCGGATGCTGGTCGGACTGGATGTCTGGCCCCAACACGACCGGGCTGGTGTTCTCGATTGGCCCGGACTGGTTGATGAACAGCTCCAGCGGGGAACTTGAGTGCCATAGCCAAAGCTCGTCGGGGATCACCGCGTGCCAGCGGGATTGCTCGCCCGGCGCGAGATAGAACAAGATGGCTGAGCCGATCGGACGTTGATGTCCTCGGCCGGGGACTTTGAACAGCGTTGTGCTGGTGTATGTGCGCCGGTACCAGCCGCCCTCGGGGTGAGGGGACAATCCCAGGATGCGAGCGGTGTCGGGAATCTGGATGTCCACCACCAAACCCTAAGCCTAAGCCAGCGGGGGCGTGTTCGCGGTCTCGCAGGTGTTTCCCGGCGAGCGTCGAGTGTGTGTCTGCGCTGGCGTGCTGTCAAGGCTCGAACCATGGGTTCGACCGCATACGGCCTGGGCCTTGACAGCTCGCCAGCCCAGACACCAGCATCGGCTGTTACCGCCCGGGAAACCATTGCCCCAGAACATGTCTGGTCATCGATATGGAGGCCCGGCTCAGCTTCGGTGGGTTTTTCGGGCAGGGGGCGGGAGTTCTTAGCGCAGCAGGGTCGCGACGGTCGCGAGTGTGGTGGGGTCGGTGATGGTGATAGGCAGGTTTTGGCGCTTGCACGATGCGGTCAACCACGCGGTGAACTGCTCACGCGATGCTGGGCAGGGCGTGCGCGTTAGCCGCTGGCGGTCGGTAATGGCTTGGGCGTCAACGCCTGTGCTTGACGCAACGGTCTGGTTTGTGCGGGTGTCGGTCATGGGCCGGCCCTGCACTGGTCGCGGGCTTCCTGGCGGGCCAGGTAGCGTTGCAGGCGGGCTTGCCGTGCGGCGGTGTGCACCAGGAGTCGTTCGCCGTCATCGCGGTGCCCGGCGCCTTCGATGCACCAGTCGCGTAATTCGCTTGCGCTGCTTGAGAAGTCGTGTATGTGGTGCAGATTACCTTGGTGCTCAGGGCTGTTGGGTTGATCGGAGCGGCGGGTGCGCCAGTGGTGGCGGGCGGCGCGCAGCGCGGTCATGGTGACCGAGTAGCGCCGCGATTTGGTGGTGATGTGTCCGCGACCCTGCCTCCGGTGCCCGGCTGGTCGATGCAATGGCCGCCAAGCCGATCACCATCGCCAAGCTGGCCTGGGAGGCGAAGGTGTCGATAAAGTCGGTCCACCGGTGGCGCGCCGGCGCCTCGATCAGTCGGGGAAATGCCTACGCTGTTGCGGCCGTGCTCAAAATTGAGCCGTGGGCGATCTGGCCCGATCTAGGGCCGACCGGCGCGTTGAGCGACCAGCCAATCGCCCAGGACGAGCCCGAACCGGCGTTGTCGGTCGCCGATCACGGCATCACCGATGTTTTTGTGTCACGAGCCGAGCTGATCCGCGGATACCCGCCCGCCGAAATATTGGCCGAGGCCGCCCGCCTACGCGTGATGGGCCTGTCGCTGAACCTGATCGTGCAATCGATATCCGACCGGCAACTTCGCGCCGCCCTCGGCGCTGGCACCGAACTGCAATGTCTGTTCCTTGAGCCTTATAGCCGCTATGCCAGCGACCGGGAAGCCGAAGAGGGACACGCGCACGGCGCGCTGTCGCAACTGACCGAAACCAACATCGACACCCTCAAACGCACCCGGCGCCACTTGCCCGCCGAACAGACAAACCGGCTACAGCTGCGCACCTACAACGCGCCGGTTCGGTTCAATATCATGATCATCGACGAATCGCTGGCCGTCGTGCAGCTCTATCTACCGGCGTCGCGCGGCACCGAGTCACCGGCGCTGGTCCTTCGACCCACCACCGCGCCACCAGACTTGTTCAGCGAGTTCACCGCAGTTTTTGACGACACCTGGGCCAGCGGGAAAGAGGTTTAACAGATTGGTTACTCGCATGCTCGACGAAAACGAACTCGATCACTACCACGCGGTCGCGATGGTCGCGGTGAGCATCGGTGCCCGAACGCTTTCCGGCGCGCACGGACCGGGCCACATCACCGACAAAACCGACCGCAACCTCGTCACCGACAGCGACACCCGAGTACAGCAGGCCGTGTTAGGTCATTTGTCGAAGGCAACCCCCGACACGGGGTTTCTCGGTGAAGAACACACCGACGCAGACCCCAAACACCATGACTTGACGCCGATCGCAGCCGCGGAGTTCCCCGACGCCGAACTTGTTTGGGTGCTTGACCCCATCGATGGCACCAGCAACTACGTCCACGGTATTCCGCTACACGCAATCTCCTTGGCGCTCACACACTTTGGCGTCCCCATCGTTGCCGTCACCCACATTCCGGCCCTCGACTGGACCTACCACGCCACCCAGGGCCGCGGCGCCTTCAACAACAACCAGCCCATTCACGTACGCGACACCCCCGATCTGCGCCATGCCATCGTCAGCATCAGCGACTACGCCACCGGACCCGAAGCCGAAACCAAGAACCGGCGACGACTAGCCATCACGCAGGCCCTCATTCCCGCCGTCGAGCGAATCCGCATGTTCGGTGCCGCCAGCATCGACCTCGCTTTCGTCGCCGCTGGCCTCACCGATGCCGCGATCCTCGACACCAACAAACCCTGGGACACCGCCGCCGGTGTGCTGCTAGCCCGTGAAGCTGGCGCCAGCGTCACCGACCTCGCCGGACACCCGCACACCGCAACCGCCACCAGCACACTTGCCGCCGCCCCGCACATCGCAACGCAGCTGACGCAGCTCACCGCCCCGCCGAGCTGACCACCGAATCCCGCGGTCCGCTACCGCCGGGCTCCGCTGCGCTCCCTCTGCTTCCGTCCGCTGCGCTGCCGTCCGCGCCGGTCGCTCCACTGCGCCCGCCGTCCGCCGCCCGCCATGCCGATCCGCTACGGCCAGACCAACGAAATCGCCAGGAACTACCCCACGACGGCGCGCCGCGAGTGGCTGACGGCGAAGCGGCTCCCCGCGTCACTGCCGCACGCACCATCCACGGGAAAACCAGCCCTGACCCCCGACTTGGCTCAATTTAGTGCACACCCTGGATGCTGGTCAGCGCGTCGCGTAGGTCGTCGGGCAGTGGGTCGGCGGCGGTGATGGTCTTGTTGCCGGCCTTGATTGTGACGGTGCGGTAGCGGCGTGTGGTGCGCACGAATTTCTTGATGCTCCAGCCGGTTTGGGTTTCGATCCAGTGGCTGACGGCCAGGGCGACGACCACGATGCTTAGGTGCGCGTCGATGGATTCGCGCAGGTGATGGTAGATCGGTCTGGCCTGCAAGTCGTGCTTGGACATCCGGAAGCTCTTCTCGATGTGCCACAACTGGTGGTAGGCGCCGATCACGAAGTCCGCGGATTGGCCGGTCAGGTTGGTGGTGTAGCCCTTCCACCCGGCCAGGGCGCGGGTCTTGGTCTCCAACTCGCGGTTCACCGACTTGGTGGCGCCGGTGAGCGCGATGTAGCGGTTGCGTTTGACCGGGGCATGCCCGGCCACCGCGCGCTCGGCCTTGGCGACCTGCTCATCGATACCGCGCAGCGTGCGACGCGCCCGGTCGGCGCGGAACTGGTAGAAGATCACCCGATCGGGGATACCGCGGGCTTTCTCGCTGCTGCTTGCCGGCCACGGCTGGGTCAGCACCAACCCATCTTCGATCACCTCACCGGGATGGGTGTCGCGCCATTGGCGCACGACGTCAGGCAGATACGGGATGCGGGTACCGAGGATGAACGACAACCCGGCGGCCTGCAGGGCGACCTGGTTGGCTTCCGAAATCATCCCGGCATCAGCGACCACCGTGACATCGGTGAGCTGGTGTGCGGCCTTGAAGGCGTTGATCACCGGCAGCATGGTCGCGGTCTCGGCCTTGTTGCCCTCGAACGCCGACACGGTCAACGGGAATCCCGTTGCGTCGGTGAGCAACCCGAGGGTGATCTGCGGCTCCAGGCGCCGTTCTTTGGAAAACCCTGGCTCACGGAACCCGTCAGCGGTGTCGGTCTCGAAGTACAGCGTCGAGACGTCGAACAACACCAGCGAGGCCGGCCCCAGCCCGGCGTACGCCGCCGAAGCCTTGGCCAGTGCTTGGCGCCACGCCGGTTTGGCATAGGCGCGCAGTCGGCGCTTGATGGTGGCATACGAGGCCGCCTTGACCCCCACCTCACCCAGGACACGGGCCGTGTCGAGCTTGCTGGCCGGCTCGATGATCCGTGCCAGTACAAGATCACGAAACACCTTGTCGCTCTTGGTTGCCGACTCGAATCCCAACACCCGATAGGCCGTATACAACCCGTCCCACAGATCCGTCATCCGCGAGGAGGTGATCGGCAACGGCTCCGATCCGGCCGGGGCCTCGACACCGAGATCGAGCACCGTCTGCCCGGCAACCAACCGCTCGGCTGCGGCGGCCTTCAGCGCGGTCACCTCGGTGTCGTCGTGGGCCGAACCGATGTGCTCGATCTGTCGCGCCCCACGACGCGATGACCACACGATCTGCACCGCCGTGGCCCCCGATGCGGTCTTCACCGAGCGCACATAGGCCACCGGCGCAGCCTACGAGCCCAGATTTAGTGCGCAAATATCGGCCACACCACCGACAAACCAGCAGGTCAAACCACTAGAGATCATCAAGATCACAAAAAGTGAGCCAAGTCAGGTCCACGGGAAAACCAGCCCTGACCTGCGATGTGAGAATTTTCTTCACTTAGATCAAGGGCCTACCAGCGTGGCGCTCAGCGCCAAGACGCCATTTCTATGCGTGCAAATACTCGGTAATTATCTGCTCCGCTCGATCTTCCATCGCGTCTTCGACATCGTCGGCATGCGCTCGCAACGATGCAGCTTCCTCCATCATCGCGGCTATCTGTGACTCACGTTTAGGCTCGAGCCTCGGAATGGGTAGGTCCCAAATATCACCCGGCTCTAGATGCGGGATCGATGTGCCATAAGCATAACTCACGATAATTGGGCGACCTAATGTTGGATGCGATAGCACCGCCTCAAGATAGCCAGGCCGGATTTTATTTCTGTCGGGTACCATGCGAATAATGTCTTCTGATACAAAAAACCGAGTATGCCGGTCGGACGTCAATATGACTCGCCCATTCAGCCCGTAAATCTGCCCCGATCGAGCCATCAATATCCAGTTTGGCTCGACAAAGTAGTTTTGAGCGTCCGCAACTTGCCCTGCATAGACGCGCTTAGTAATTGCCGCGTTAACGTCGAATAGCTCTCCAGCGCTTACATACGGCGTTCCGTTAGCGCCAAAAGCGCGCCTGAAACGATTCGGCCACCATACGCGGGCTGTCACGTCATGTAAAGTCTCAATTCTTAGCGCTGACCGGCGCATGCGGGAAATCACTTCTCGCACAGCAGTGTTGTGATTATATGCGTCCAGCCGACGACGGCCTTTCAATAAGTTATACGAGGATGTCGTAAATGTCGGTTCCATCTCAACCGGACTTGAATCCGAACCAAGCGCAGTAGCGTACGCGCGATGAGCAGCGTCGGTCAGTTCGGCCGCTTTATCACGCGACGTTAAAACAACTTCGAAGTCAAGATCGAACTCCTCCAGTGTCTTCCGATCAACCTCTACGCAGGGCAGTCGCTGAACATGTTCAGGCTCAAGATGTTTTATCATGTGACCGTAGTGTTCAGATGTCGCCATCGAGCGAAATGTAGGTGTACGCATAAAAGCGTATATCCACCCGCGGGTATTCTGGCTGCCGGGTTCTATGCGCAACAAGTCGTGTGTGATGAGATGGCCCTCGTGGAGCCGGTACGCGATAGTCGTGCGTCCAACGCTGCCAGAACATGACAGCAGGATTACGCCGCGCGAGACGAACCGAGAGGCAGCGTCAGGAGTCTTTTCGATTGCCAAATACTTGCGTGATACGGGCTGCGCTTCGAACACCTGCCCGGCAGACAAGAAAGGCGTTCCGACGCTCGGGTCTACAACGATCCCTTTGAGCCGGCTCGGTTGCCAGACTTTCGCCATATCGCCGAGCGGCCTCCATCCTGATCCCCTCGACTCAATAGCAATGCGCTTGCCGTATCCGTCGGATAAATAGCTTGAGGCTTCTAGCCGACGTTCTGCCTTAAATAGAGATGACGCACGGACGGTTCCCCATTCGGCAGCCTGAGGCTGCGCAAGGAAGCGGCCAGCGCCGCTCTTTACGACACTTGAGTTACCGATTTACGGAACTCGGCTGCTACGGTCCCTGTATTATCGTCGATCACCTTACGCATCGTCTTTTGATTTTTTAACACCGGCACGCCATCGATATACTCGCGTACAGGTAATTCGACTTCTTCGACGATTTCGTTACCATCCTTATCTCGAAGATATAGCGTATTGCCGCGCTTATCATGCCCAATATGATTGGCCAACGCCATAAAGAGGCTCTTCGCAGTTGAGGGTGTAGAGCTGGCCGGCGCGTCGTTACCGGGGTAGGGGTCGAGGTCTTCTGAAGATGAA
>LQPU01000066.1 GCA_002101905.1 Mycobacterium shimoidei
CCGCCGTTGCCGCCGACGGTGCCGTTACTGCCGTTGCCGCCGGTTCCGCCGGTGCCGGCGGGTGTGGCGTCGCCGCCGGCGCCGCCGTCGACGCCGTCAGTACCCGTCGAGCCGTCGCCGCCGGATCCGGGTGCGCCGGCCAGGCCGCCACCGGGTGCGCCCGCGGCCCCGCCGGCGCCGCCGTTGCCGCCGTTGCCGCCGGTGGCCGAGGTTCCGGCGTTGCCGCCGTTGCCGCCGGTGCCGCCGGGTCCTGCGTTGCCGCCGTCGCCGCCAGCACCACCGACAGTCGACGAGAAGCCACTAAACCCGCCGAGCCCGCCGTTGCCGCCGGCGCCGCCGTTGCCGCCGCCGACGACGTTGCTGGCTGCCCCGCCGTTGCCGCCGTTACCGCCGGTACCGGCGCTGGGGGCGTCGGCGCCGTTGCCGCCGTTGCCGCCGTGGCCGGATCCGGCCGCGTCACCGCCATCGCCGCCACTGCCGGCGAAAATGAACCTGACGGCGTCGGTTCCGCCGTTGCCGCCGTCGCCGCCGTTTTGGGTAGCGCTGGCGGCTCCGCCGTTGCCACCGTTGCCGCCGCCGCCGCTGGTGCCGCTGGTGCCGCCGTTGCCCCCGTTGCCACCGTTGCCGGCCCCGGCCGCGTCGCCGCCGCGGCCGCCGTCGCCGCCAACGGCCCCTTCGGAGCCGTTGCCGCCGTCGCCGCCGTCGCCGCCGCTGTCGGTGGCGGTGGCTGGGCCGCCGTTTCCGCCGTCGCCGCCGGCGGCGCTGTTGCCGCCGGTGCCGCCGTCACCGCCGTCACCGCCGTTACCGGTGGGCCCGAGCGCGTTGCCGCCGGCGCCGCCGGTGCCGCCTGGGCCGCCGAGGGTGCTGTGGCCGCCGTGGCCGCCGGTGCCGTTGGGGCTGTAGCCGCCGGTGCCGGCGCTGCCGCCGTTGCCGCCGACGCCGCCGACGCCGCCGTTGCCGCCGTTGCCGCCGAGGCTGCCGCTGTCGCCGCCGTAGCCGCCGGCGCCGCCGTAGCCGCCGCTGAAGTTGAAGATCGTGTTGCCGCCGTCGCCGCTGGTGCCGGTGCCGGTGGCTGCGCCGCCGTTGCCGCCGGTGCCGCCGTTACCGCCGGTGCCGCCGTTGGCGCCGGTGCCGCCGTTGCCGGTGCCGAAGCCGTTGCCGCCGTCACCAC
>LQPU01000067.1 GCA_002101905.1 Mycobacterium shimoidei
GACATCACAGTCAACCCCTGCAACACTTTCGACGCACCCTCATGCCATTCGCGCCAGACCGCCTCAAACGCCGATGACGCCTCCCCCCGCCAGGCGCCGCCCAGCAAACTTCCGACCTCGTCGTCGATGGACCCCAGACCCGCCCGTAACTCTTGCGCGACTGCATCGAATTCACCGGAGGCATGCGTCAACGCCTCCGGGGTCACCTGTAGATCTGCCATCGCGCACCTCCTACAAAGGGACGACCATAAACGCTACCTCAACGGCGAAGCCCCAAATGACACTAATTTGGGTGGCTGGATCGGCAAACTGCGTGCAGCGATTCGCGAAATGTCAATAGGTTTAATATCTGATACCTGGCTGCCCGGTGAAGAGCACCCAGCATGCATGAGCCGTTGCGACAGCGCCTGCGGGCAACGCCGCAACTCACCCCGGCAGGACGGGCACAGCGCCGGCCACCATGAACGGCTGCACGGGGAGCCAGCCTTGCGGGCCTTCGGCACCAGACCCCGATAGCTGCAACACCCCGCGGGGATCGGCGACGTAGACCGTCGACGGGTTGGCGGCGATCGTCGAGACCGGAAGCTGCAGATTGCCGCTTGGCGCATCGGAATTCACCCCGTCGATGTTCACGTACGACACCGGGTGCTGGGCGTCGGTGCGGCTGACCGTCAGGTCATCGCCGGTGCGCCACGACAGCGAAACGACTGAGGAGCCGAGCCCGAAGCCCAGCCGTCGCGGATAGGTCAGCGCGAATTGACCGGCCTGGGTCTGCTCGACGCTGGCGATGATCACTTGCCCCTCGATAACCATCGCTGCGCGGGTTCCATCCCGCGACAACTGCAATTCGCGGATCACTCCCGGAAAGTGGCTTGACACCGCGGCGGAGTCCACTGGCATACGGGCCGGTTGCCCCGAGGCTGTCTCCTGAATCGTGCGCAGCACGATGTTGCCGTCGGCCACGACCCACACCGCATCGTCCAGCGACCAGGTGGGCCGCGAAAGACTATGTCCGTCAGCAGCTTGCATCGCCTCACCGCCGAGATCGCCGATCCACAACGAGGCCGCAGCATCGGGAGCACCCGGTCGCAGCGTCACCACCGACGCCACGCGGTGCCCAGTGCGCGACAGCGCCGCCGCCGTCTGATTCGTCGGCCGCCCGAAGGCGCCGGGGACCGGATTCGAGCGTTGCCCGTCCAGGGCGACCAGCCCACCACCTATCAGTGCGTGCACACCCGCCGCGGCGCCTTGGTCCACGCCGGGATCGGTCGCGGCAACGTCGGAGGTGTTCCATCCGGCAGCGAACCGGTCGTCGAGCGCAGCGCCGTCAGCATGAATCACATACGGGCCCTTGATGTCC
>LQPU01000068.1 GCA_002101905.1 Mycobacterium shimoidei
GTGCGGCTCCTCAGGTTGTTGTGGGTAGCTTGACCTGCAGTCCGCCGAGGCAGAGGTAGATCATCGAGGTCAGTGTTTGGGCGGAGTGGTGTCCGTAGCCGCGGGCGTTGATGAGTCGGATCTTGGCGTTGATGCCTTCGATGAGGGCGTTGGAGATGCCTAATTCGATGGCGGTGATGATTTCGTCGAAGTAGACCTCCAGCCGCTTGGCCAGGTGAACGAAGGCGTTGATGCGGCTGCGTTTGGCCGCGGTGATCCAGCGGCGCAGATACTGGCGGGCGCCGCCGGGTGGATGATCGAGGCGGTAGATGTCGCGCAGCTGCTCTTTGAGTGTCCAGGCTCTGCCGATGTGTCGGTTGGTGCGCGTGATCTGGTTGACCAGGGCGCGTTTGTGATCGCTGAGCTTGTTTTCCCCGGTGCGTAGCGCCCAGCGGGTCGCCTTCCAGTCTGGGGTGCTCATGGAGGCCCGGCCGGGTCCGGTGGCGGCCTCGGCATAGACCCGGTCCAGGGCGCGGTTGACCCATTGCATGATGTGGAACGGGTCATAACAGATCACCGCTTGGGGAGCATGGGTGCGGGTGGCGCCGGTGTAGGCCTTGGAGACATCCATGCTGACTACCTCGATACCCGAGACGATCGAATCCGGTTGGGATTGATAGAAATTCGCCAGTGATTCCTCGCTTCGTCCGGGTTGGATGTCGATGACGGTGCCGGTGTCATGATCACCGACGACGGTCAGATAGCGGTGCGGGTGGCGATAGCAGACCTCATCGACGCCGATCCGATACAGCGCCTCGAGCCGGCGCATGTCGAGCAGCTCGGCCACCCCGCGGTCGATGATCGCGGTGACGGTTTCCCAGCCACAGCGCATCAGGGTGGCCACCGAAGTGCGGTCGGTGCGTTGGGCTAGCCACAGCACCATGTCTTCGAAATCGCGGGTATGCCGTGCGCCCGGGCGTGCCCAGGGAAGCTCCTCGGTGCGTATCCCGCAGTCCGGGCAGTCCAGCCGGCGGATCTCATAGACCAGCCATAGCTTGCATCGGCCCAGGTCTAAGTGACGCCACCGGCGTCGGCGGCGGTCATAGACCGCATTCACCCGCCTCCCACATGGGCAGCGCAGCAACCGCGCGCGCGGGCGCACGGTCACTTCGACGTCGCGATCACCGATCGACACGTCGACCACCGACGCACCGGGGATCTGCAGCAGCCGGTTAAATGCAGTAGAGACGCGCACGCGGTCGTCCTCCAGGTTGAGGTTGGTGTGGTAACCCCGAAACCTAGAGCCACGCCACGTGCGCGTCGCTCATTTCACCCCACGACACGCCAAGCACGGTCTACCGCAACGAAATACGCCCCTGAACAGCGGAAAAGCGCCCACGAAAACCCGTGGAGCGCCACAT
>LQPU01000069.1 GCA_002101905.1 Mycobacterium shimoidei
CACCCGCCGACAGTCGGGCGCTCACCTTATTCCGATGTCTTGCGACACGCTATTCGCATGTCCTGAAACCACACACCTCCGCCACCGCCACATTTTCTTGGTGTCTTTCTTGCTCACAACGTGATTTGTGTCGTCTGGTGATTGACGCAAACGAGGTCGGGCATCAAGGGTGTTTTGGCGCAGCGCCGCTCGGCTCGCCCGTCGTGGAGCAGCACATGATATGGGCGACTCCGCGTAGCTGAGTGTCTGTGGCGCTGCGAACCGAGTCGACGCGGACTCTCGCTGCGTTGACGTCGACCGACCACTCCCCACAGTAGCTTCCTAGCTAGCCTGAGTCGTCCTGACTAGTAGCCCGCCGATGAATGCGGCAGTCCCAAGACCGACCAACGCCCAGCCCGCCAGCCTCCATGTAGATGTCTTGTCTTGGCACATCTCGGCCAGATGGGTGCGTCGCCCGTAGAGGACGCTGCTGTTATTGTCCGCGTCAATCGAGGCGCCGATATCGGAAGCGAACCCGCTGCCGCATGACACTGTAACGGGGTTCTCAAAAGCGTGGAGCTGGTGTGAGCCGACCCCAATCCCTATGACTGTGAGCGCAATTCCAACTAGAAGAATGAGCGGTTTCATCAGAAACCGCTCCCAGACGTAGCCGGGTAACACCCACAGGTTGATGAGAACTGCCTCGACAGGCCGTAGCCGCCCCGAACTTCCCGCGTCGCAATCAGCGGGTCGCCGTTGTACGGATCAGGCATGTACCGGGCGGTGTTGAACGCCGCGGCCGGTGGGTCGGCCTGCGCTGGGGTTGCCGTTAGAACACGTGAGGCGGCGGCGATCGCCCCAATTGCGTCAAGTGCCTTCAGTGCGCTCATTCTGACCACTCCTAAATAATTGGTCGATAGCTATTAGTTGGGGCCGAATACGGCCGTGTTCAAAGGTTTGCCCAAGGCTCGTCGCGCCAGGAGGCATCATTGATCGTTGGCGGACAGTAGGTCCGGATGGCGAGAGCTTCGAAAACGCTAGTGCGTATGTCCGTATCAGCCGGCCCATAATCCATGAAAGTCATGATTTGGTTCTCGATGTACTGCTGCGAGAATCCGCCGTCCACCAATGTGCAGACGATCTTGCCGGTCGAGGTGGTAAGGGCGTCCTCGTTGCCCATGTTGATCATGCCTCGTTCGCCCAGAAGCTTGAGGAAGTAGAGATCCAACATCGACTCGTCGGGCCACGCGTGAGCCGATGGTGCGACCACAGTTCCACTAGCGAGCAGCACGGCTGCCGCGATGAGCAGCTTTCTCTTCAGTAGCGTCACCAGCATCTATGGCCATGCTCCGCGCCGTTCTAAGAGTACGGATTGGGCTCGCAGGC
This sequence comes from Mycobacterium shimoidei, assembly GCA_002101905.1. Taxonomy (GTDB): domain Bacteria; phylum Actinomycetota; class Actinomycetes; order Mycobacteriales; family Mycobacteriaceae; genus Mycobacterium; species Mycobacterium shimoidei. The sequence continues at coordinate 1,366 of LQPU01000069.1, forward strand.
GATGCCGTCTTTGTCACGGTCCAGCTTCGACGAATACGCAGGGTCATCCTGCGGGATGTTGTAACGACCGTCTGCGTGGGCTTCGGAGCAGTTCTTGTACGGCGGGTCTGCGAGTGCGCTGGGCGCAGGAGGTAGGCCCTGGCCCGACAAAGCACCGATTATCGCCATTGTGGTCAAGAACATAATGCGACGCGTCACACCTGCACCTCCCGTCTTGATACTAATTATGGACATCGTCGTAACAATCAATATGGAAAGTTTAATGCGGCTGGATGCTGCACGCGCGCGAAATCGGTAAAAACGTCAACCCATCGCCGGGTGTTGGGTAGCGCGCCTATTCCCTTTCCCGAACTAATTGGGCACTGGTACTGATGCATATCGGGGCCGTCCGGGCCGGCGGTCGGTGAACGCGACCAGCCGTCCTATGCAGGCGTACCGACCGTCGAATAGGCTTCCGGCGCAATGATTTTGCGTCGCCACCCGCCCGGACTGTGGTTAACCCGACGCGGGCGTCACGGTGACGGTGACGCTGCTTGCGCCTGCGTTTGAGGCGATCACCAGCACCGGTGCGTCGGGGCCGGAGACCACGTGCCCGCCGGTGACGGCCACCTGGTAGCCGTCCGGATACTGGATCGGCGGCACCGAGATCTCGGTCTGCGCGCCGGCGCCGAAGCTGCCGTCACCGCCGACCATGTCGGTCGAATAGCTCAGCGTGAAGGTCTGCGAGTCGGGGTCGAACGACCAGTTATCCGGGGTGCCGGCGATCGCCTGCGGGTACGGCGCGGAAGAGACGTCCAGCCTGACCATGTCGAGGTTGTCGCCAGTCGGCGGCTTGCTGGGATCTATCACCAGCGCGTTGCCGGGCGATGTACCAGTGATGTTGGGTACGCCGTTGTAGGCCCACTGCAGCCAGCCGTAGTGGTTCTCGTCGGCGGCGCGCATCGCGCTGGCGATGGCGATGGGGCCGTCACCGGAGCCGAATTCGGTGATCATTCCCGGGATCCCGCGCGGCTGCACGTACGCGGCGACGTTGTCCATGATCAAGTCGTTCCACATCGGACAGAGCTCCGCGGTGTTCAGGGGCGGAGTGCAGTAGTCGTGGAACGCGAAGACGGCATTCGACGCGTCCACCGTGCCCAAATGGGTGGGGATGCCCTCGTTGAACAGGGTGTTGGGTTCGTAGAGCACCGGCGTGTTCGAGTCGACAGCGCGGATCGCCGATGACACCTGGTCATAGAAGGGGGTCAGCTGCTGGGCGTCGAAGAACGCGCTGCCGAACACGGTGGACAGCGCCTGCGAGCCCGGCCACGGTTCGTTCATGATCTCGTAGCCGGCCACAGCGGGGTTGTCTTTGAAGTAGCCCGCCACCGCTTCTGCCATCTGCGCGTAATGGTTCTGCAGCCCGACCCCATCGGAGGCGTCGGCGTTGGACCACAACGCATCCCAAGCGTGGTTCTCGGCGGGGTTCAGGGCGTAGTCGATCGGGAAACCGAAGATCGGGTTGGGTAGCCCGCCGGTTTCCGTGGCCCACTCCGGCGCACCTTCGCCGGCGAACACGCTGCTGTAGGAGTCCTGGTGGAAGTCGAGGATGCTGACGATGCCGTGATTGGCCAGGGTCTGCACGGTGTTCTCGATCGAGGCCAGGTAGTCGTAGTCGATAACCCCGGGCTCGGGCTCCACTCCCGCCCAGATGACACCAACCCGCACCGCGTTGAAGCCGTTGGCGGCCAGGAACGCCGCGTCGTCGTCGCTGAACCCGCCGGCGGACGGCTCGAACGGCGCCACCTTGTACACCTCGTTGAAGCCGTGCAGGATGACGACCCGGCCGTCGCTGTCGACAAACCAGCTGCCGCTGGTGCTGATGCCGGGGCCATCGCTCGGCGGGACGCCGTTCAGCGTGCCGAATTGGCCGACCGCGCCGTGGGTGCCCAACATTCCGCCGTTACCGCCGGCACCGCCCAGTGCCGGAAGTGCGTGCTCGCCAACCGAAGTGCTGCTATCGCCGGCCGCACCGCCGTCGCCGCCGGAACCGAACAGCCCGGTGCCGTCACCACCATCGCCGCCGGCACCACCGGTGGTGCCGTCACCGCCGTTGCCGCCGACGCCGCCGATGCCGAACAGCCAGCCGTCCCCGGCGCCCCCTGCAC
>LQPU01000070.1 GCA_002101905.1 Mycobacterium shimoidei
GAGGCCAACCGGCGCATCGGGGAGGCCGCCGATCTGGGGCCGCGGCGCGCCATGACCGGTGAACCGCTGGAGCCGGTGTTGGCGGCGAGTGCGGCTGCGCAGCGCGCCGGGACGATCGGGGGCGGGCATGTGGCGGTGATCCGCCGGTTTTATCACCGGCTGCCCGAGGCGGTCGACATTGATACCGCCGGGCACGCCGAGGCCCAGCTGGCCGCGCACGGCGAGGAGTTTCGCCCCGATGAGCTGGCGCTGTTGGCCGATCGGCTCACCGATTGTTTGAACCCGGACGGGGATTTCACCGACACCGATCGGGCGCGGCGGCGCGGCCTGGTGCTGGGCCGCCAAGACGGCGAGGGGATGTCGAAGATCAGCGGGTATCTGACCCCGCAGGCGCGCGCCACCGTGGAGGCGGTGTTCGCCAAGCTGGCCGCCCCGGGCATGTGCAACCCCGACGACCAGACCCCGTGCGTGGACGCGGCCCCACCGCAAACAGCCGTGGCGGCCGACACCCGCAGCACGGCCCAGCGCCAGCACGACGCGCTGCTGGCCGCCGGGCGCGCGTTGCTGGCGTCGGGGAAGCTGGGCCAGCACAACGGGTTGCCCGCAACCATCATCGTCACTACCACGTTGGCCGAGCTGGAGGCCGGCGCCGGCAAGGCGCTGACCGGCGGGGGCACGCTGTTGCCGATGAGCGAGGTGATCCGGCTGGCCGCCCACGCCCATCACTACCTGGTGATCTTCGAGCACGGCAAAGCCATCGGGCTGTTTCACACCAAACGGCTGGCCTCACCCGGGCAGCGAATCGTGTTGTACGCCAAAGACCGCGGCTGCACCCGCCCCGGCTGCCCGGTACCCGGCTATCTCACCGAAGCCCACCACTGCACCCCCTATGCCACATGCCGCAGCACCGACGTCAACAACCTGACCCTGGCCTGCGGCCCCGATCACCGACTCACCGAACAAGGCTGGACCACCCGCAAAAACACCCACGGCGACACCGAATGGATCCCACCCCCACATCTCGACCACGGCCAACCCC
>LQPU01000071.1 GCA_002101905.1 Mycobacterium shimoidei
CATGGCGGGCACCCATGAGACCAACACCACCGCGATGCTGGCCCGCGACCAAGCCGAAGCCGCCAAATGGGGCGGCTAGCAAGCTAAATACCAGGCAGGCCGCGGTTCGGCGATAGGCTCGGCCTCGATGGCCTCCCTGCTTCTTCGGCCATTCCGGCCCCATCGTCGGAAGGCGCGCCGTGCTGATCGCGGTTGAAGGTGTCGACGGCGCCGGCAAACGGACATTGTCAGCCGGCCTGCGCGATGCCTTCGAGGCGACCGGCAAATCGGTGGCGACGTGCGCGTTCCCGCGCTATGGGCAGTCGGTGCCCGCCGATGTCGCGCATGAGGCGTTGCACGGCCAGCACGGTGACCTCGCGTCGTCGGTGTATGCGATGGCGATCCTGTTCGCGCTGGACCGTGCCGGTGCCGTCGAGCACATTGAGGCACTGTGCCGCGACCACGATGTGGTGATCCTGGATCGCTACGTGGCCTCCAACGCCGCCTACAGCGCGGCCCGTCTGCACCAGGACGCGGACGGGGAGGTAGTGGCCTGGGTGTATGAGATGGAATACCGGCGGTTAGGGCTACCTGTGCCGGATTGGCAAGTGCTGCTGAAGGTTTCAGCTGAACTGGCTAGCCGGCGGGCCCGTCAGCGGGCCCGCCAGGAGGCGGGTCGGGCCCGCGACACCTATGAGCGCGACGATGATCTCCAGCGGCGAACCGGAGCGGTGTACGCCGGTTTGGCGGCCGCCGGCTGGGGCGGCCCGTGGCTGGTGGTCGACGCGGACGTCAGCCCCGCTGACCTCGCCGACCGGCTGATTGCCCGCTGATCTGAACGAAACGCGGGTGCAGTAGCTGAGTTTTGTCGTGAACAGGTGACACCATGGACACCATGAGGCAAAGGATTCTCGTCGTCGACGACGACGCTTCGCTCGCCGAGATGCTCACCATCGTGCTGCGCGGGGAAGGTTTCGATACCGCGGTCATCGGTGACGGCACGCAGGCGCTCACCGCAGTGCGCGAGTTGCGCCCCGATCTGGTGCTGCTCGACCTGATGCTGCCCGGCATGAATGGCATCGACGTGTGCCGAGTGCTGCGCGCCGACTCCGGCGTACCCATCGTCATGCTGACCGCCAAGACCGACACCGTCGACGTGGTGCTCGGCCTGGAGTCCGGCGCCGATGACTACATCATGAAGCCGTTCAAGCCCAAGGAGCTGGTCGCGCGGGTTCGCGCACGGCTGCGGCGCAACGAAGACGAGCCCGCCGAGATGTTGTCCATCGCCGACGTCGACATCGACGTCCCGGCTCACAAGGTGACGCGCAACGGCGAACAGATTTCGCTGACGCCGCTGGAATTCGACCTGCTGGTCGCGCTGGCACGCAAACCACGCCAGGTGTTTACTCGTGATGTGCTGCTCGAACAGGTGTGGGGTTACCGTCACCCGGCGGACACCCGCTTGGTGAACGTGCACGTCCAACGTTTGCGCGCCAAGGTCGAGAAAGACCCGGAGAACCCGACAGTTGTGCTGACCGTTCGAGGAGTGGGATACAAGGCCGGACCCCCGTGATATGGGGTGATCGTCTGTGATTTGGGGCTCGCGGCGACGCATTCGCCGGCGGTCCCCACCACTGCTCGGTATGAGTGCGTTGAGTCGGGCCGTGGGCGTGGCCTGGCGCCGGTCGCTGCAACTGAGGGTGGTGGCGCTGACCCTCGGAATGTCTCTCGCGGTGATCATGGTGCTTGGCTTCGTGCTGACCAGCCAGGTCACCAACCGCGTGCTTGATGTCAAAGTGCGTGCGGCCACCGAGCAGATCGACCGAGCCCGCACAACCGTCAGCGGGATCGTCAGCGGCGAGGAGGCGCGCTCGCTGGAAAGCAGCCTGCAGCTCGCCCGCAACACGCTGACGTCGAAAACCGATCCCACCCCCGGCGCCGGCCTGGCCGATGCCTTTGATGCGGTGCTGGTAGTGCCGGGTTATGGCCCACGACCCGCGGCCTCGGCCGGGCCGGTCGACCAAGTGCCGGGCGCGCTGCGCGAATTCGTCAAGGCCGGGCAGGTGGCCTATCAGTACGCGACCGTCAACACCGACGGCTTCGCGGGACCGGCGCTGGTGATCGGCAGTCCGACTTCGTCGCGGGTGACCAACTTGGAGCTGTACCTGATCTTCCCGCTCGGCAACGAGCAGAGCACGATCTCGCTGGTGCGCGGCACGATGGCCACCGGCGGGCTGGTGTTGTTGGTGCTGCTGGCCGGTATCGCATTGTTGGTGTCGCGGCAGGTGGTGGGCCCGGTGCGCACGGCGGCGCGAACGGCGGAACGATTCGCCGAGGGTCACCTGTCCGAGCGGATGCCGGTGCGCGGTGAAGACGACATGGCGCGATTGGCGGTGTCGTTCAACGACATGGCCGAAAGCCTGTCCCGTCAGATCACCCAGCTCGAGGAGTTCGGCAACCTGCAGCGCCGGTTCACCTCCGACGTCAGCCATGAGCTCCGCACGCCGCTGACTACGGTGCGGATGGCCGCCGACCTGATCTACGACCACAGCGCCGACCTGGATCCGGCGCTGCAGCGCTCCACCGAGTTGATGGTCAACGAACTGGACCGGTTCGAAAGCTTGCTCAACGATCTGCTGGAGATCTCCCGCCACGACGCCGGGGTGGCCGAGCTATCGGTCGAGGCGGTCGATTTGCGGTCCACCGTCAACAGCGCGTTGGGCAGTGTTGGCCATTTGGCCGAGGATGCGGGGGTCAAACTGATCGTCGACCTGCCACCCGAGGAGGTGATCGCCGAGGTCGACGCCCGCCGCGTCGAACGCATCCTGCGCAACCTCATCGCCAACGCCATCGATCACGCCGAGCACAAGCCCGTGCGGATCCGGATGGCAGCCGACGAGGACACCGTCGCGGTCACGGTCCGCGACTACGGGGTCGGATTGCGCCCGGGCGAGGAGAAGCTGGTGTTCAGCCGGTTCTGGCGCTCGGACCCGTCGCGGGTGCGCCGTTCGGGCGGGACCGGGCTGGGTTTGGCCATCAGCGTCGAAGACGCCCGTCTGCACCAGGGTCGGTTGGAGGCCTGGGGCGAGCCCGGCAAGGGTGCGTGTTTCCGGCTGACGCTCCCACTGGTGCGCGGCCACAAGGTCACCACAAGCCCGTTGCCGATGAAACCGATTGAGCGTGAGGACCAAGAGCGTCCGCCTCGGCAGCGCGAGCACGCCGAGAGGGGTGCGTGATGCGGCGGCTTGCCGCCCTGCTGGTCGGCGTGGCTACTTTGCTGGCAGGCTGCGCGGGGGTGCCGAGCACGTCGGCGCCACAAGCCATCGGCACCGTCGAGCGACCGGCCCCGTCGAACCTGCCCAAGCCGACCCCGGGAATGGATCCCGACCTACTGCTGCGCGAATTCCTCAAGGCTACCGCCGATCCGGCGAACCGACACTTGGCTGCGCGCCAATTCCTCACCCAAAAGGCGTCCAACGCGTGGGACGATGCCGGTAGCGCACTGTTGATCGACCATGTGGTGTTCGTGGAAACCCGTAGCACCGACCGGGTCTCGGTGTCGATGCAGGCCGACATCCTCGGTTCGCTTTCGGATATGGGGGTGTTCGAAACCGCGGAGGGAAAGCTGCCCGATCCGGGCCCAATCGAGTTGGTCAAAACCTCCGGCGGCTGGCGTATCGACCGGCTGCCCAACGGAGTGTTCTTGGACTGGCAGCAGTTTCAGTCCACCTACAAACGCCACACGCTGTACTTCGCGGATCCGACCGGAAGGACGGTCGTACCGGATCCCCGTTATGTCGCGGTGTCCGATCCCGACCAGCTGGCCACCGAGTTGGTGTCCAAGCTGATCGCCGGTCCGCGTCCGGAGATAGCAAAATCCGTCCACAATATGCTCGGCCCGCCATTACGGCTGCACGGGCCGGTCACCCGCGCCGACGGCGGCAAGAGCGGAATAGGCCGCGGCTACAACGGGGCGCGTATCGATTTGGAGCGGCTCACCATCGCCGACCCACACAGTCGGCAACTGCTTGCCGCGCAGATCATTTGGACTTTGGCGCGCGCGGACATCAAGGGCCCGTATGTGATTCATGCTGACGGCGCTGCGCTCGACGACCGGTTCGCTGCCGGATGGAACACCT